>JANRID010000064.1:0-36064 GCA_033765305.1 Bacteroidia bacterium | reverse complement strand
AGCCGCCGGCTCTGTCCGGTGCCGCAGGCACTGCCTTGCAGTCTTACGACTTGATACTGAATACTTGCTACTTGGAAAGCGCTGCCAGTCTCACTACTCAATACCCACTACTCAATACCCCCCAGGGCAGTCTTCCTACTTGATACTAAGTACTTCCTACTCACACTGAATACTTGCTACTTGCTACTTCCTGCCCCATCCCCTATCTTGCATGCATCGCACATAACCGCCATCCCCATGCAGCTCCGCCGCATCCTCACCCTGGCCCTCCTCCTCGCCGCCGCCGGCCTGCGCGCCCAGCCCGGCATCCGCTTCTTCACCGGCGACTGGAGCGCCGCCCGCAGCGCCGCTAAACAAGGCGGCAAATACCTCTTCGTGGACGCCTACACCGACTGGTGCTACTGGTGCAAGGTCATGGAGAAAAACACCTTCCCCGACCCCGAAGTCGGCGCCTTCGTCAACCAGCACTTTATCTCCATGCGCATCGACTTCGAGAAAGGCATCGGCGTGGACCTCGGCATGAAATACCGCGTCAGCGGATACCCCACCATCCTCGTCTTCCGCCCCGACGGCTACCTCGCCGCCCGCATCGTCGGCTACAACGAGGACAACAGCGCCTTCATCCAGCAGCTCCGCGACGCCATGGACCCCGCCAGGCAGCTGCCCGCCTTCGGCGACCCCGGCAAGCTCGACCCCGGCTTCCCCGACTTCTACAAGCAGTCCTTCCTCACCGGCGACAAGCGAAAATGGCCCGATGCCGATGTCGTAGCCGCCTACCTCGATCAGCAGAAGGACCTCTACAGCGAAACTGCCTGGGCCGTGCTCGCCCGCTTCAATGCCGGCGAAAAGTACGAGAAGCACTTCCTCGACCAGCTCGACCGCTACCGCAAGCTCGCCGGCGCCGCCGAGGTGGACGACAAGCTGACCTCGCTCATCGGGCAGCGCATCAGCAAAGCCGCCCAAACGAAGGACGAGGCCGCCTTCCGGCAGGCCATGCAGCTCGCCAGCACCTACCTGCCCGGCGAAGGCAAGGCGCGCGAGCAGTCGATGCTCGGCATGGAAATGGAATACTACGAGCGCACCGGCGACTGGAAGCGCATGGGCGCCAGCCTGGACAAGCTCGTGCGCCTCTCCGGCTATGAAAACCACAGCCAGATCAACGGCATCGCCTGGACGCTGTACAAGCAAAGCGACGATCAGGACGTGCTGGCCGCCGCCGCTGCGCACATGCTGGAGGTGGTGTCCATCACCCCGGACTACATGTACCTCGACACCTATGCCGCCCTGCTCTTCAAAACCGGCCGGACCGACGAGGCCGACCAGTGGGCTGTCCGCGCCATCGAAACGGGTAAGGCCGCAGGCGAAGATGTCAAAGACACCGAAGCCCTGCTGGAGCAAATCCGCAGCGGACGCCGCTGAGCTCCGGCCACCTGCCCGCTGCTACTCCAATCCCCTCCCTGTATGAACCGCCGATCCTTCCTGCAATCGAGCGCCGGGCTGGCCCTGGCCTCCGCCGCCGGGCCCCTGCTGGCCTTCAACGGCCCGCCCGGTGAAAAAATCACCGTCGGCGTCGCCGGCACCAACAGCCGGGGCGCCTTTCTGGCCCGGCTCTGCGCCTCCATCCCGAATGTGGAGGTAGCCTATATCTGCGACGTGGACGAGCGCGTGCTCGAGCGCACCCTCGGCGAGCTGGAACAGGCTGGCCACAAGCGCCCCAAAGGCATCCGCGACTACCGCAAGCTCGTGGAGCGCAAGGACCTCGATGCCGTGGTCATCGCCATGCCCGACCACTGGCATGCGCCCGCCGCGCTGATGGCTGCCGCCGCCGGCAAGCAGGTCTATGTCGAAAAGCCCTGCTGCCACAACCCGGCGGAGGGAGAACTCCTCGTGCAGGCTGCCGCCCGCTACGGCGCCCTGATCCAGATGGGCAACCAGCGCCGCTCCTTTCCCAACCTGACCGAAGGCATGCAGGCCCTGCATGAAGGCATCATCGGGCGGGTCTATTTCGCCAAAGGCTGGTACGCCAACAAACGCGGGCCCATCGGCAAGGGCGTGGTGGGCGCGCCGGTGCCGGCCCACCTCGACTTCGACCTCTGGCAGGGCCCGGCGCCCCGGCAGCCCTTCCGAGACAACCTCGTGCACTACAACTGGCACTGGTTCTGGCACTGGGGCACCGGCGAAGCCCTCAACAACGGCACCCACGAGATCGATGTCATGCGCTGGGGCCTGCAGGCAGGCTTCCCGTCCCGCGTCACCTCCGCAGGCGGCCGCTACGCTTTTCAGGATGATTGGGAAACGCCTGATACCCAGGTAATCACGATGGAATTCCCCGGCGGGAAAGCCCTCACCTGGGAGGGCCGCAGCTGCAACAACCTGCCCATCGAAGGCTCCGGGCGCGGGGTCATTTTCTACGGGGAACAAGGCTCGATGGTGTATCCGGGCGGCGACGAGTTTACGGTGTACAACCTGGACAACAAGCCCCTCCGCTCCTGGACCAGCCGCCAGCAGGTGGATGCCGCCAACCCCGTCAGCCCGACCGAGCAGCTCGACCTGGGCCACCTGGTCAACTTCGTGGATGCCATCCGCGGCCAGGCCCGCCTGAACTCGCCGATTGCCGAGGCCTATGTCTCGACGGCCCTGCCCATGCTGGGCAATATCGCCCAGCGCAGCGGCCAGACGCTCATCTGCGACCCCGCCACCGGCCATATCCAGGATGCGGAGATCATGCGTCAGTACTGGAGCCGGACCTACGAGCCCGGCTGGGAAATGAAGCTCTGACCCCTGCGGCGCCTGCTGCCCGGCTGAGGCTCAGCCCGGCAGCAGGCCATGCGCTGCGGCCAGGAGATCCTCGTGCTCCACGTCCAGCGTGAGCTGCCCCGCCTGCGACTGCGCCCGGCGGGCGGCCAGCCAGCGCCGGAACAGCGCCAGCCCGCCGGGGCCTTCGGCCATTTCAGGGATGGACTGCTCCATAAACCCCAGAAGAAAGGCGTGCATCGCCTGTTCGCCGGGACCCAGCACCCAGCGGCTGACGCCGCTGCGCACCTGCCAGCCCAGCGCAGCGAAGGCTTCGCGCAGCACGGCGGGCGCTTCGCGCCCGCATGCGCGCCCGAAGGGCTGCGGGCGCTGCATGTGCGCTTCGTACCAGCCGAACACGGCCCCGTCCTCCGGCATCTGCGGCCAGGCCCGCATGCCGGTGTAATTGAGGAGGGCATAGAGCCCCTGCGCCTGCCCGCTGATCCGGGCGGCCAGCGCCCGGAGCTGCTCCGCGCTGCAGAGATCCAGCAGCGCATGCGCAACGATGAGATCCTGCGGCCCGGCAGCCTCCCAGGCTGCTCCGCTGTGCAGGTCGCCCCCGATCATGCGCAGATGCAGCGCCTGGCTGCTGCTGCGGAAGGCCCAGCCTCCGGCGTCCGGGCCGGCTGTGTAGCCGGCGCCGGCTGCCCAGCCGGGCAGCAGCTGCTGCGCAGCCCCGAGGAGCAGCGGATCCTGCTCCAGCGCGGTCCAGCGCTGGCGGGCCGGGCCCCGGGGCGCCAGATGCCGGAATGCGGCGCAGGTGCCGGCGCCGAGGTCCAGCACCCGCAGCGGCTGGATGCCGCTGCACATGGACCAGACCGCCGCTTCGGTCTCCGGGTTGCGGGCAGCTTCATCTGCCCGGTAGCGGGCGTCCAGCCATGCAGTGGAAAATCCGCTCATGAGTTGAGTGTCAGACCGGTGGAATCTGGGAAAGCAGTCGCTGCGCGGCGGACTGCCAGGTATGCCCGGCCCAGGGCCGGTGCTGCGCCGCGCCGCGCAGGAGCGCCTCCAGCCGTGCAGGATGCCGGATCAGCTCCGCGAGGAGCCGGGCCAGCTGCGCCGGGCTGTCTGCCGCATGGCCGGTGATGCCTTCGGCCAGGTGCCGGGCGGCAAAGCCGCCTTCCACCGCCAGCACCGGCAGGCCTGCCTGCACGGCATCCTGCAGGGCCATGCCGAAGGTTTCCATGCCTGCTGCCGAGAGGAAGACGTTGGCCTCGTGATAATAGTCCGGAAGCTGCCCGGGCGGCACGGAGCCGATCCAGCGCACATGCGCGCGCAGCGCAGGATGGCTGCGGATCAGGCGCAGGCAGGCCTCCGCGTAGGCGGGCTCGTGGCCATCGCTGCCGCAGAGGGTCAGGCGCCAGGGCAGGCCGGGCGGAATCCCGGCTGCCGCCAGCCCTTCCAGCAGGGGCAGGATGCCCTTGCGCTCGATCAGGTTGGCGGCCATCAGGGCGGAGACGGGCGCTGCGGCCCGCAGCGTTTCCGGCATCCGGATGCCCGGATGCGGGGCCGGCTCCGCCGTATACACCGGCTGGGGCAGCTGAA
Organism: Bacteroidia bacterium; assembly: GCA_033765305.1. Taxonomy (GTDB): domain Bacteria; phylum Bacteroidota; class Bacteroidia; order J057; family J057; genus RDXT01. Next base: position 31,726 of record JANRID010000064.1, on the reverse strand, counting down.
GGCCGGTCCGCAGGTATTCCGCCGTGAAGCTGCTGGTGGCCAGCAGCGCATCGAAGCCGGCGAGGCGGCGGCGGTCGCGGGCGGCGGACTGGCCGCCGGGGTCCGGCGGCCAGAGGCTGTCCAGGTGATGCACGAGCAGGATGCGGGCCAGGCCCGGCGGAATTTCGACGGCCCGGTCCAGCAGCAGGGTGTCGGCCCAGCAGGTGCCGGCGGCGGGCAGCTGCGCCGGATCGGCGCAGCGCAGCACCGGCACGCCAGCCTCCTGGAGGGCGGCGATGAGCCGCTCATTGTACAGATTGCCGCCGGACAGCATGCCGGCAGGCGGAATCAGAAACGCCCAGGGGAGCGGCGCCTTCATGCTGCCGGCGCTTCGTACGCGGCGGAGGCCACATGCGACTCGTGCAGGGTGACTTTCAGCCGCCCCTGAAAGCGCCCGCCGAGCAGGCTGCAGAGGCGGCGGTGCACATAGGCTGCCAGGTACTCGGTGGTGGTGAGCGCGCCGGCAAACTCCGGCAGGGTGTCCAGGTTCTGATACCGGAGCGGCTCCAGCGCCTGCGACAGCAGCTGATGGGCCAGGCCGATGTCGATGACGATCTGGTGGTCGTTCAGCGCCGGGCTGGAAAATTCCGCGTCGGCGATGTAGGTGGCGCCGTGCAGCTGCTGGGCCGGACCGAAGGCAGGGTGGGGCAGGGAATGGGCGATCATGGCGTGATCGCGGATGGTGACGCTGTACATGCGGGTCGGGAAATAGCGTGAATATCTGGATGTTGCATTATGCGGATGCCTTTCCGAACACCGGCGCCATGCGTTCGGCCAGCACGACCCCGCCCAGCGCCAGGGCGCAGAGCCCGGCTTTCATCAGGGTGCCGGCCCAGCCGGCGCTGTCCGCAATCTGGGCGTTGAGCTGCCAGGCGAGCGTAATGCCGAGCGCGTAGAGCAGCAGCCGCCCCATCCGGTAGGGAATGGGGTAATAGCGCTGTCCGGCGAGATAGACCAGGATGCTCATCACCAGGTAGCACAGCAGGGTCGCCCAGGCGCCGGCCATGTAGCCGATCCGCGGAATGCCGAAGTAGTTCACCAGGATCGTGATCAGCGCGCCTGTGCCCGTGAAGAGCAGCGCGAAGCGGGTCTGCTTCGTGATTTTGAACCAGATGGACATGTTGATATAGGCGCCGGAGAGTACATAGCCGCCCAGCAGCAGCGGAATGGCCTTGAGGCCGCTCCAGTAGGCCTGGTTGACGAAGGTCTTGCTGCCCGTCAGTCCGAAGGCGTTGAAGGAGACGATTTCCCACATGAAGGAGCCGATGAGCAGAAATCCGCCCAGCGCAGCGATCATGTAGTAGTGGAAGATCCGTGCGAAGGTTTCCGGCGAATCCTTCTCCCCGGCCTCTTTGAAGAAAAAGGGCTCCGCCGCGTAGCGGAAGGCCTGGGTAGCCAGGGCGATGAGCATGGCGACCTTGTAGTTTGCGCCGTAAATGCCGGTAAGGCTTTCGCCGGTCTGCGCCATGCCGTCGAACCAGTCGCCGTCTGTCCAGCGGCGGGGCAGCATCACGCGGTCCAGGGTTTCGTTCATGATCCCGGCGAATCCGGCGAGCATGATGTAGAATCCGTAGGAAATCATCTCCCGCAGCCGTGCGCGCTCCGGACGCAGCCTCGGAGGCAGATTGCCCCAGAGGGCCATGCCCAGCCGTACGGCGGAGGCGATCAGGTTGGCGGCGAAGACGTATTCGATGCCCAGCCCCATGCCCAGCACGAACACCAGGTTGGCGGCGATGGTGACGAGCACATTGGCGAGGGTGATGAAGGCGAAGCGCTTCACCCGCTCCTGCTGGCGCAGGCGCGCCAGGGGCAGCGCAGCCAGGGCGTCGAGCGCCAGGATGCCTGCCAGCAGCAGGATGAGCCGCTCCTGGCCCGGATAGCCCATCGCGGCCGCGATGGGGGCCCGCAGCAGGCCTGCCAGCACCGCAAATGCCGCCGTCGCCAGGGCCACCCACTGGAAGGCTCCGCCGTAGTCCTGCTCCGGGCGGCTGCTCTCCTGCGAAAAGCGGAAAAAGGCCGTCTCCATGCCGAAGGTCAGCACGACATTGATGAAGGCGACGTAGGCGTAGAGGTTGATATACACCCCGTACACCTCCGGCGGGAAGAGGTTGGTGTACAGGGGCATGAAGAGCAGATTCATCAGCCGCGACAGCACGGTGCTGATGCCGTACACGGCCGTCTGCCCCAGAAGTTTCTTGAGGACGCTCATCGGCTGCCAATTACGCGCAAATTACCCGAAGCGCCAACGTCACAGGTTGATCACCTCGAACTCCACCCGGCGGTTGCGCTGCCGCCCTTCGGGGGTCGTGTTGGGCGCAAGGGGCCGGTACATGCCGTAGCCTTTGACCTTCATCCGGTTTTCGGCAACGCTGCGCCGAAGCAGGTAGGTGCGGACGGCGTTGGCGCGGTTGAGGGACAGGGCAATTTTTTCGTTTTTGTCGCCGGTGTTGTCCGTATGGCCGCTCACCTGGATCTGCACCCGCGGATTGAGGGCCATAAAGGCCACGATCCGCTCCAGCTCGGCATTGGATTCGGGCAGGAGGTCCCATTTTCCCGCATCGAAGTAGATATTTTTGAGAATGAGCTTGCTGCCGATGCGGACCAGCTCCAGGCCGGCCTGGTGTTCGAGAGTCGTGCGGCGGATGACGGTATCCATGCGGATGTCGAAGCCGTAAAACAGGTAGCCGGGGGCCAGAATACTCACGCTGATGAGGCCGTACGCGGGAAGGAGGATGGCGAAACTGCCGTCGTCTGCGGCGCTGACGGTTGCATCGAGGGTGTCGAGGGTCGAATTGTCGATCAGGGTGACGGATGCCTGGAGGGGCTTGCCGCTGCTGCGGTCCTGCACGGTGCCGTAGAGCACAGGCGGCGTGACAAAGGGCCGCACGCCCGGGCGCTTGGGGTCGCTGAGGTTGGCGATCCACCATTCGGTATGTCCGCCGAGGCCCGGCGGCTTGACATGCTGGAGATCCTGCACCGAGGCGCCCAGGGCCAGAAAGCCGCCTTCGGGCGCTTCGGTGATGCTTTCGAGCAGGTCCTTGCCGGTATAGCCGATCGCCCGCGACCAGATCCGCCCGCCGAAGGCATCGACCTTCACGATCCATCCGTCGAGGTAGCCGGCATTGTATTCGATGTCGCCTTCGCCGCTGCGCGATTCGGTGACGCCTGCGGCGATGAAGCCGCCGTCCTGGCAGGCCGCCAGGCCGCTGAAGCCCTCCGGGCGGGGCCCGCCGTAGGTGATGCTCCAGAGCACCGTGCCATCCGGCGCCAGCTTGAAAAGCCAGGCATCGCCTTTGCCGCGCTGGAAGGGGATCATGCCGCCCTGGGGGGAGAAGGTGGTGCCGGCCAGCACCAGATTGCCTTCCGCGTCGCGCAGGATGCTGTGCACTTCGTCGTTGTCGGCGCCGCCGTAGCTCTGCTGCCGCTGGATGGCGCCCCGGTCGTCAAAGACAAACATCCATACATCCTTGACGCCCAGATTGCTGCGCACATCGCCGTCGCGGGAGTCGCTGGTGTTGACGGCCAGGTAGCGCCCTGCCTCCAGCTCCACGAGGTGGGTGGTTTTTTCATTGCCCCGTCCGCCGTAGTGCTGCTCCCAGAGCAGGCGGCCATCGGAGCTGATCTTGGCGATCCAGCTTTCCAGGCCGCCGTGGCGGGGGGAGGCCATGTCGCCGTTGGCGGAGGCGGACTCGCCGCCGATGAGGAAGCTGCCGTCGCGCAGGGCCAGCGCAGCCAGGCCGCGGTCGTCGCCGCTGCCGCCGAAGCGCCGCGACCAGCGGGTTTCGCCGTTGCGGTCCAGGCGGACCGCCCACACATCGCTGCCGCCCCGGCCGGAGCCGCTGTCGGCAGAGGTGGTGCTGCCCGTCAGCAGAAAGCCTTCGTCGGGCAGCTGAATCAGGTCGCCCAGCATCTCGTCGCCGCTGCCGCCGAGGGTTGCCTGCCAGAGGATGATGCCCTGCGAAGCGTATTTGACCACTGCCACCTCGCTGCCGCCTTGCGAAGCCTTGCCCAGCCGGTCGCGCGAGGTGGTCTCGCCGGCCAGAATCAGGGTGCCGTCGGGCTGCAGGAGCAGTTTTTTGCCCTTGTCAAAGCCCGATCCGCCCAGGTACTGCTGCCAGTAGGCGATCTGGGCGCCTGCCGGGCGTACGGCCAGCAGGCAGAGGCTCAGGCAGGCCAGGGTCCGGAGGAAAGACAGATCCATGATGCTCAGGTTATTGAAGCGCCTGCCAGAAGACCTGTTCCATCAGCTGGCGGGTGAGGGGGTAGCTGTCGCGGGACTCATCGAGCCAGGCGGCACGGCTCATCCAGACGGCCGCATCGATCTGCTCCTCGGTCTGCGGGGAGGGCTGCTCGGCGGCGGAGCCGCGCATGAGGTACCAGTGGGTAGTTTTGAGGTGCCAGCGGCCTTTGCGGAGGTAGGTGTGCAGGGTCTGGGTGAAAAGCGGCCCCAGTTCGAGGGTGCGGACGCCGGTTTCCTCGCGCACCTCGCGGAGCGCGGCTTCGTGCAGCGGCTCGCCCGGATCCGGGTGCCCTTTGGGCAGGGACCATTTCTCCTGGTTGTGAATCATGAGGTAGGCATCCCGTTCATTGACGACGATGCCGCCTGCGGCTGCCACCTCGCGGAAATGCGACCGGAACTCGGCAAATACCTGATCGCGCAGGGCAGGGGAGGGGAAAAAGAGGCTGAGCTCGGCCTGCTGCTCGCGGATGTGCGGCTGCTGCTGGAGCTCGAACAGCTCCCGGCCCAGGGTGCCGGCCTCCTGCACCTCGACCGCCAGCAGCTGGTCGGGGGTGGTCCGGCCTTCGCGCAGGAGCGCGGCAGCCTCCTCCCAGGGCCTGGGCAGCACCGAAAATACCTGCCCGGAGGTCAATTCAAATTGCAAAGCCAGCTGAAGCGCGAAAATTTTCATAGTTTTGGCGGCGCAGGGCGGCAGCTGCGGCGCTGCCCGGCCTGATATACCGTAATCGACTGCACACGTGCTTGCCGACAAAGTAGCGGAGATTTTGCTAAACATCAAAGCTGTGCGCCTCAGCGTGGAGGCGCCCTTTACCTGGGCTTCCGGCTGGAAATCGCCCATTTACTGCGACAACCGCAAGGTGCTGTCCTTTCCTGCGCAGCGGCGCGCGCTGGCCGAAGGCTTCGCTGCCGAGGTCCGCAGCCGCTACCCGGAGGCGGAAGCCGTTGCCGGCGTGGCCACCGGCGCCATCGCCTGGGGGGCGCTGGCGGCGGAGCTGCTGGAGCTGCCCTTTGTCTATGTGCGCTCCGAAGCCAAAGGCCACGGCCTGCGCAACCTCATCGAAGGGCATATTGCGCCCGGCACCCGCTGCGTGGTGATCGAAGACCTGATCTCCACCGGCAAAAGCAGCGTGCAGGCAGTCCGCGCCCTGCAGGAGGCTGAGGTGCAGGTGCTGGGCACCGTAGCGATCTTCAATTATGGCTTCCCCGAAGCGGAGCAGGCCTTCGGGGCTGCGGGGGTGCCCTTTCATTCGCTCACCGGCCTCAAAGTTTTGCTGGATAAAGCAGTTGCCTTTCACTATCTTCGGCCCGACGAACTGGAAACGGTCCTCCAATGGCAGCAGGCGCCTGCCGTCTGGAAAGGCCCCGATTCTGCAACCTTTTGACCCTCAGCCAGGTTTGATCCTTCAGGCGTCACCCTCAGATTGAACGTATGAGCCAGTTTCTGGAAACCATCCGCCAAAGCCCCATTCAGGAATACATCGTCGATGTGCGGGGCTACGCCGGCGAAATGACCATTGAGATCGAGCCCGGACACCTGCTGGAGGTGCTGCGGATCTTCAAGGAGCAGTTCGGCTTCAATTACCTCGCCGATCTGACGGCTTCCGACCACTACACCGACCGGAAACGGTTCGAGCTGTCCTACAACCTCGTGAGCATTCCCCACCGGCAGCGCCTGCGGATTTCGGCCTTCCTCGAAGAGTCCGATCCGGAGATCGAGTCGGCTACGGGCCTGTACCGCTCCGCCGACTGGTATGAGCGCGAAGCCTGGGATATGATGGGCATCCGCTTCCGCAACCACCCGGACCTGCGCCGGATTTACCTGCCGGAGGATTTCGCCTACCACCCCCTGCGCAAGGAGTTCCCCCTGCTCGGCATTCCGGGCACCATTGCCCTTCCCGAAAAAGACGGCCCCAAAGGCTACAAATAACCGCCCGTACCCCAGCTCCTGCCACGTATGAAGCAAGAAGCATTTCAGCAGCTTGTCGGCAAAGCCTACACCTTCGAAGGCGATGCCATCGAGCTCGGCGGCGCCATGCTCGGCGACGAGGTCCAGCCGGGCCTGAAAGTCCGCATTCCCCTGCGCACCCTCAACCGCCACGGCCTGATCGCCGGCGCTACAGGCACGGGCAAGACCAAAACCCTCCAGATGCTGGCCGAGCAGCTCTCCCGCAACGGAGTCTCCTCCCTGCTGATGGACATCAAGGGCGACCTGAGCGGCATCGCCATGCCGGGCACGCCCAACCCCAAGATCGAGGCACGCCACGAGCAGATCGGCATCCCCTTCGAGGCGGCCGGCAACCCCGTGGAGCTGCTGTCCCTTTCAGACGAGCCGGGCCTGCGCCTGCGCGCGACCGTGACCGAATTCGGACCGGTGCTGTTCTCCAAAATCCTCGACCTCACCGAGGTGCAGGCCAGCGTCGTGGCGGTGGTCTTCAAATACTGCGACGACCAGAACCTGCCGCTGGTGGACCTGGACGATTTCAAGAAAACGCTCCAGTACCTCACCGACGAAGGCAAGGAAGAGGCGGAAAAAGAATACGGGCGCATTTCGACCGCATCCACCGGCACCATCTTCCGCAAGCTCATCGCGCTGGAGCAGCAGGGCGCGGCGCGCTTCTTCGGCGAGCCGTCCTTCGAAGTGGCCGATCTCTGCCGGGTCAACAGCCAGGGGCAGGGCATGATCTCCATCCTGCGCGTCACGGACCTGCAGGACCGTCCGCAGCTCTTCGCCACCTTCATGATGAGCCTGCTCGCCGAGATCTACGCCTCCTTCCCCGAACTCGGCGACCCCGACCGCCCGGAGCTGGTGCTCTTCATCGACGAAGCGCACCTGATCTTCGACAATGCCCCGGACGAGCTGCTCGACCAGATCGAATCGGTCATCAAGCTGATCCGCTCCAAGGGCATCGGCATCTTCTTCTGCACCCAGAACCCCATCGATGTGCCCGAAGCGGTGCTGGGGCAGCTGGGTCTCAAGGTCCAGCACGCGCTGCGGGCTTTCACGGCCAAAGACCGCCAGGCGATCAAGCTCGCTTCCCAGAATTTTCCGGAGACGGAATTCTACGAGATCGAAAACCAGATCACGGCGCTCGGCATCGGCGAGGCGTTTGTCACCGCGCTGAATGAAAAAGGCATCCCGACCCCGCTCGTGCATACGCGCCTGCGCGCGCCGGGCTCGCGCATGGATGTGCTGACGGAAAGCGAAATCGCAGCCCTTGTCGCCCAGTCGAAGCTGGCATCCAAATACAACCGCGAAGTCAACCGCGAGAGTGCGCACGAAATCCTGAGCGCCAAGATCGCCGCTGCGCAGGAGGAGTCGCAGCAGGCCGAGCTGAAGCAGCAGCAGGAAAAAGCCCGCGAGGTGTCCACGCGCAGCCGCCGGCAGGAAAAGAGCACCCTGGAGCAGATTGCATCCAGCCCGGTAGCGCGCCAGGTGGGGCGCACGGTCGCACGCGAGCTGACGCGGGGCCTGCTGGGGGTGCTGGGCCTGGGCGGAGGCAGCAGCCGGAAGAAAAAAGGCGGCCTGTTTTTCTGAGAAACCCCGGGAAAATTCCGGAATACCCAGGATATGCAACACGGGGGCTGCAAGGCCCCCGTGCTGCGTTTGCGGTGCCGGAAACGGCTCATTTGCGCTTGGGCGGGCCGCACACGCTTTTGCAGGCTGTGCAGGGAATCTGCGGAAGCGCGCTGCAGAAGTGGTAGAGCTGGCACAGATTGCAGGCGAAATCCGGCGGAAGCAGCACACCGCCCGGCACCCCGATGAAATAGGCGCCATCGGAGGCGCTCCAGGTGCCCAGTCCGCCGGCGAGCGGGCCGCCGAGGCTGACGGGCAGGAGGGAGCCGGCGCCGGCAGGCGCGGAGCCGCTGAAAGTTTCGCCGTCTTCGGCGGTGAAGGTCAGGCGCAGGCTTCCGCGTGCGGAGGCCCCGGCGACCGTGTACACCTTGCCGGATACGGAATCGGCGAGGGCGCCGCTGAGCATGCCGCCTGCGTCCATGCGCAGCGCCAGAAAGCCCCCGACGCTGCGGGACTGGCCGCTGCTGCTGCTGATGGAGGCGGCAAACTCGTAGCCGATGCCGTTTACGCCGGCATCCGTGGCGGCGCCTGCGCGCAGGGTCTTCGAATACTCCTGCGCGCGGAGGGGCAGCGCAGCCGCCAGCAGGGCCAGGAGCATCGTGCGGTACATCATACGGGCTGATTGCATGTTGGGTAGAGGAGTTGAAGGGTGAAAACAGACTTGAAGAAAATATCATGGGCTGGTTTGGGCCGACTGTGCAAAGATGGCATCCGGACCTGCCGGCAATCCATCCGGCGAAACCGGTAAATTGGCCTCCCCGGGAAAGGGGAGGCAGCGGAATGCATGCAGCAGGGCGGCATCCAGGCCGGAATCCGGAAACAATCCGGCTGCAGGACCGTTGAACAAAACAGCAGTTCTGTTGGAGCCTGTGCGGTACCGGCTCCGTATGTGCCTAGTTATCAGAGACCTGGATATGAAAGCAATCTGGAAGGACACCGTCATCGCAGAAAGCGCCGACACGGTAGTCGTGGAAGGAAACCACTATTTTCCGGCAGATTCGCTGCGGCAGGAGTATTTCCGCAGCAGCGACCTGCACAGCGTATGCCCCTGGAAGGGCACCGCGTCCTATTACCATGTGGCCGTAGGAGGCGAAGTCAATCAGGATGCGGCCTGGTATTACCCCGCGCCGAGCGCAGCTGCGAAGCAGATCGGCGGCCGGGTAGCCTTCTGGCGCGGCGTCAGGATCGTGCCCTGAGCTGAAGATGCATGGCCCTCCCTGCTGAATCCGTCTGGGATTATCCCCGTCCGCCCCGTCTGGAGCCGGTTGCCGAGCGCATCCGGATCCAGACCGGCGGCATCTGGATTGCCGATACGCAGCGTGCGTACCGCATCCTGGAGACCAGCCACCCGCCCACGTATTACCTGCCGCCGGAAGATGTGCGCATGGACCTGCTGACGCCCGCCGCGGGTGCCGGGTCAATGTGCGAATTCAAAGGCCGGGCCCGCTACTACGACCTGGAGGCCGGCGGCCGCCGGGTGCCGAAAGCAGCCTGGGCGTATCCGCAGCCTGCTGCGGCCTATGCGGCCCTGGCGGGGTATCTGGCCTTTTACGCCTCCAAAGCCGATGCCTGCTACGTAGGGGAACTCCGCGCGCAGGCGCAGGAAGGCGATTTTTACGGCGGATGGATCACCCCCAACCTGCGCGGGCCTTTCAAAGGCGCGCCCGGCACCTGGGGCTGGTAATGCCGCATGCAGGCATCCGGAATGGCTGCCATTCCGTATATTGAGCTGCTGTTTCACCCCTTGGACACCTCCCTATGCTGCCCTCGGCCCTGATTTCCCCGCCCGCAACCCTTGCTGCCCGCTACCGCCAGGTCCGCAGCGCCACGGAAGCCCTCTGCGCGCCGCTCCGCCCGGAAGACTGCGTGGTGCAGCCCGTGGTGGACGTGAGCCCGCCGAAATGGCACATGGGCCATGTGACGTGGTTCTTCGAGCAGTTTTTCCTCAAAGACTATCTGCCTGGTTACCAGATCTTTCACCCCAAGTACGCCTACCTCTTCAACAGCTACTACGAAGGCGCAGGCGAACGGGTGCAGCGCGCCTACCGGGGCAACATGACCCGCCCTTCGGTGCAGGAGGTCCTCGAATACCGGCAGTATGTGGATGCGCACATGGCCCGCTGGCTGGAAGCGCACCCCGATCCGGCGCCGCGTGCCCGCTATATCCTGGAAATCGGCCTGCAGCATGAGGAGCAGCATCAGGAGCTGCTGCATTACGACATCAAGTACATCCTCGGCCACAACCCGCTCTTCCCGGCCTACCGCGAAGCGGAACAGCCCCGCCTGTCCGGACCGGCGCCGGCGGAGATGACATTTCTGGAGATGGAGGCAGGCATCTATGAAATCGGGCATGCCGGGGAAGGCTTCTGCTTCGACAACGAGCTAGGCCGCCACCGCGTGTTTCTGGAGCCGTACCGCGTGCTCGACCGGCTGGTGACGGCTGGCGAATACCGGGAATTCATGGAGGCCGGAGGCTACCGCGATTACCGCTTCTGGCTCGAAGAAGGCTGGAAATGGGTCAATATGGTGCAGGCCGATGCGCCGAAATACTGGTTTCCGGTGGAGGGCGAATGGCAGATATTTACCCTCGAAGGGCTCCGCCCGCTGAATCCGGCGGAGCCGGTGACCCACGTGAACTACTATGAGACACAGGCCTTTGCCCGCTGGAAGGGCATGCGCCTGCCGACAGAGTTCGAGTGGGAGGCCGCCTGCCGCCGCTACGCGCCGGAGATTCCGGCTGCCGCCAACTTCACGGACCTCGGCGCATTGCATCCAATTCCCAGGCAATCGGGTGATCATCAGTTCTTTGGCGATGTATGGGAATGGACCCAGAGCGCCTACCTGCCGTATCCCCGCTACCACGCCGAGGACAGTGCCCTGGGCGAATACAACGGCAAATTCATGGTCGGGCAGATGGTGCTGCGCGGCGGCTCCTGCGCGACCCCCCGCGGCCACATCCGCGCCACCTACCGCAATTTCTTCCACCCGCATCTGCAATGGCTCTTCAGCGGCTTCCGCCTTGCCGCCGACGGCCTTGCCTGAGCTTCAACCCTCCGGATTGTACCAGCCCATGAATCAGCTTCAAGTCAGCACCAGCGCGTTCGCGCTGGATGTGCGCGAAGGCCTGAGCGCCTCGCCCAAGCGGCTGCCCTCCCGCTACTTCTACGATGCGCGGGGTAGCGAACTCTTCCGCGAAATCATGCGGATGGAGGCCTATTACCCCACCCGCTGCGAATATGAAATCTTCGAGCGGCAGGGCCGGGAGCTGGCCCAGGCGCTCATGGCGCCGGGCGGCGCCTTCCAGCTCGTGGAGTTCGGCGCCGGCGACGGGCTCAAGACCCGCCTGCTGCTGGAGGCGCTGCTGCGCCGCCAGGCGGCATTTGCCTATACCCCCATCGATATCTCCGGCAGCGAGCTGCGCCGCCTGGCCCAGGCGCTCCGGCAGGAGATGCCGCAGCTGACCGTCGATCCGCTGGAGGGCGAATACTTCGAGGCGCTGCGCCGCCTGAACCAGGATGCGGCGCCGCAGCGCAAAGCGATTCTGTTCCTCGGATCCAACATCGGCAATTTCACGGAGCCGGAAGCCCGCACCTTTCTCGATGCCCTCGGCGATGCCTGCCGCCCCGGCGATCTGGTGCTCATCGGATTCGACCTCAAAAAAGATCCGCGTGTCATCCTGCAGGCCTACGACGATCCGGAGGGCATTACCCGCGCTTTCAATTTCAACCTGCTCTCGCGCATGAACCGGGAGCTGGGCGCCGATTTCGAGCACAGCGCCTTCGACCACTATGCCACCTACGATCCGCTCAGCGGCGAAACGCGCAGCTACCTCGTCAGCCGCCGCCGCCAGACCGTGCGGATTGCCGCGCTGGAGCTGGAGGTGGACTTCGGTGCCTGGGAGCCGGTCTGGGTCGAGCTGTCGCAGAAGTACGATACGGCCCTCATCCGCAGCCTGGCGGAGGGCAGCGGGTTCCGGATTCAGCGGCAGTTCACCGACTCGAAAGGCTGGTTTGCGGATGCGCTGCTCGAAAAAGTCTGATCGTCAGCCTCCTGTAAGATCCCGCAGCAGGCGGCGGTCTTTGTCCCGCATGAAATAGAGTGCCCGGAGCAGCAGCTGGGCGGTGAGAAAGGCATCGCCCCAGGCGGTGTGGCGGTCATTTTTGGCAATGTGGTACCGCTCGCAGAGCGCGTCGAGGTTGTAGCCCTGCATCGAGCCCGGCTGATGCACCGGGCTGCCGCCCTCCATGCGCCGGAGCAGCTGCGCGGTGTCGATGCGCGGGTTGTAGAGGCGGAATCCCGGCGCCATGCGCTGCGCTGCCCGCTCGATCATGGCGATGTCGAACCCTACATGGTGCCCCACCAGCACGTCGCTGCCGAGATAGTCCAGAAATGCCTCCACCGCAGCGGCTTCGGGCTGCCCTTCGCGGGTTTCCGACGGCACGATGCCGTGCACTTCGATTGCTTTGCGGTCCTGGCGCGAGCTGTTGTTGACCATCAGCTCCAGCGAATCGCCGACCTGTATGCTGCCCTGCACAATGCTGACGGCCCCGATGGAAAGCATGCGGTCCTTCCGCGGATCGAGCCCGGTGGTTTCGGTGTCGAATACCACCAGCCGCAGCGGTTTCCAGGGCGCGGAGAGGGGCGCCGCCGCTTGGCGGGCAGCGAGGTAGCGGCATATGGCGGGCGGTGCCTGGCCCTGGCGGCACAGGCGTTCGAGGTGGCGGGCCGGAAACAGGAGCGAGCGCAGGGCAGGAATCATAGGATGGGGAAGTTCAGGAGCCGAACATGCTGAGGGAATAGCGGGTTTTCAGGATGCGCTGCAGTTCCTCGATGGTGCGGAAGGCGTATTTGAGCGTCTGCTTTTCGATTTTGTTGAACGAATTGGGATTCAGGTAGCGGCCCGAATTGCCGTGCTCGAAGCCGTTGAGGGCGCGGTAGCGGATCATCAGCTCGTAGGCCATGCCGGCCTCCTCCAGCAGCCGGGCATTCTGGGGCTCCAGTTCGGCCAGCTGCTCATAGCGCCGGAAGGTATTGGTGACCCCGCGCACCCGCCGGTCCAGGATCATCACCCGTGCCGCATCGGCCAGGGGCATCATCGCCCGGAGCTTGATGTCGAATTCATCCTTGTGGCCGCCGCTGCGCTCCACGATGAAGTTGTTGAGGAAGCTCAGCGGGGGCGGATTGCCGAGGGCATTGGCAGCGAGGAAGTTGATGAAGCCTTTCTGGCGGTCCATCTCGGCGTCGAGGTGGTCGCGCAGTTCGCCCGCCAGGCCGAACTCGCCGTATGCGGGCCGGAAGTCGAAGAAGATGGTGCCGTGCATCAGGGCCTTGGGGTCGGGCACCTGGATCCAGCGGGTAAAATGGGCCTTCCAGCCGCTCATGGGCTGGTTCCACTGCGGATTGCTGGCCATGATTTCACCGGGGCAGTGGGCAAATCCGCACTGCTCCAGGATATCGGTGACAGCCTTGCCGAGGCGCAGGTAGTAGGCGGCGGTGTGCTCCGCGTCCGCCTCCGGCGGATCGGCGTAGATGAGGGCATTGTCCTGGTCGGTGCGGAGGAGCTGCTCGCCGCGGCCTTCGCTGCCGAGGGAGAGCCAGCAGAAAGGCGCCTGCGGGCGCTGCAGGCCCTCGGCGTCCAGCTGCCGCAGGCTCAGCTCGATAGCCCGGCGGATGAGCACATCGTTGATCTCTGTGAGCGTTTCGCTGATGAACGCCACGCTGATCTCCTGCTTCAGATAATCGTGCGTGAGCCGCTCGGCCCGGTCGCGGATTTCAGCCATTTCGGCGACCGTACGTGCCTTGAGGAGCTGCTTGACGAGGGTTGCGGGGTTGTTCGACTGCGAGAGCAGCACATCCCGCTCGGATACGATGCCGATAAAGCGCGACTTCGGGGTGCCGTCCTCGGTCACCACCAGATGCCGCACCTGATGCCGCACCATGGTGAGAATGGCGCGGGCCACGGTGAGCCCTGGCGTCACGGTCAGTACCGGGCTGCTCATGATGGCCGAAGCAGGCTCGTCGATGCGGTGCCGCCCGGTGGCCACCTTGCGCGCCAGGTCCGTGCTGGTGATGATCCCGGCAGGAAAGAGCTGCGTATCCGCGACGACGATGGACCCGATCCGGTATTCGGCCATCATCTGCGCTGCGTCGCGGATGCTGGTGACCGGGGTGCAGAAGACCACCTCCTCGTGGGGGTTGAGCGACACAATATCTTCCTCCCGGAAGCCTGCCAGCTGTTTCTGGAACGACAGCTCGCGCCGCACCTGCTCCATCTGCCGGGCCTGCCCCCTGACGACGGTCATGCCGGCGGCTAGGCCGGAGGCAAAAAACAGGCCTACCTTCGGGTAGCGCTCCATCAGCTCGGCAAAAGGCTTGCGCGGAATGAAATAGACCAGCGCCTCTTCCGCTACGCGGGCCGTCATGATGTAGGGATTGTCGCTCAGGAGCGCACGCACGCCGAAGGGGTCGCTCACCTCGCAGACGTCCGCGAGGTGCAGCTCGCCGTCCTCGTATTTGTGCAGCTCCACCCGGCCTTTGTTCAGGACATAAAAGCCCTGCCCCGGCTCGCCGCCTTCTTCGAAAATGACATCGCCGGGGCCGAAAAACCGGATTTCGATCCGCCCGGCCAGCTGTTCGAGCTCGTGCCGGGGGAGCAGGCTGAAAGGCGGATGCGCAGCGAGAAAGTCTGCGGTCCGGGTCGCGAGGCTTTGGGAGAGGTTCACAGGCGGGGATGGTTTGACCGGGAAATTACCGCATCCGGGCCGGATTGCCAACGGTGCCCTGGTCAGCGGCGGCGCTGACACAAATCACCGGGCTGGCCGGGCCTATTTTCGGCAGCAGGCGCGGAGAATCGGCAGATTCGGATGTATCTTCGCAGATTCGCCCTGAACAATGATGCCTGAATGTACCGCCTGACCCTGTTTTTCATCCTCTTCCTGCTATCCGGTCTGCTTATGGCACAGGATAAACCCGCCTACCGCCTCTTCGACGGCCAGGGCAAGGCGCTCAGCTGGCGCCAGATGCTCAAGCTGGCCGCAGATGCCGATGTGATCTGCTTCGGCGAATTGCACAACAACCCCATCGCGCACTGGCTGCAGCACGAGCTGGCGGCGGAGCTGATCCGGGAGCGCGGCGCGGAACGGGTGGCCGTGGGCATGGAAATGTTCGAGACCGATCAGCAGACGGTGCTGGACCGGTATCTGTCGGGGGAATGGGACCGCGAACGGCTGGGGCAGGAGACGCGCCTGTGGCCCAATTTCGATACAGACTACGCTCCGCTGGTAAACCTGTGCCGCACCCAGGGCGTGCAGGTCTGGGCAACGAATGCCCCGCGCGAATACGCGCGCATGGTCGCGCGCGGCGGGCTGGCCGCCCTCGATACCCTTCCGCCTGCCGGAAAGGCCCTGCTGCCGCAGCTGCCCATTGAAATCGACTACGAGCTGCCTTCCTACCAGCGCATGCGCGCCATGGTGAGCGGCCACGGCCCCATGCGCGCCGAAGACTTCATCGCCGCGCAGGCGCTGAAAGATGCCACGATGGCCTGGCGCATTCTCGGCGGCCTGCCCGCCGGCGGCCTGCTCCTCCATCTCAACGGCAGCTTCCACTCCGACTTCCACGAAGGCACCGTCTGGTACCTCAAGCAAAGCAAGCCGCTCCTGAAAGTGCTGGTTATCAGTACCATCGAGCAGGAGTCCATCGAAAAGCCCGCTGCGGAGGCGCTGCGCGCCGGCGATGTGCTGCTGCTGGTGCCCGCCAGCATGACCAAGACCTACGAATAAGGACGATTGTGCTGCCAGTCCAAGCGGCGTAATATCCGGGGCAACATTCCCTTTATTTAACCGGAACATCGGAATATTATCGCAGTGTAATAGTACTGTGATGAGCCGCCGCAACCAGTTCCGATCATATGCCGCTGCCGACCAGCGGCTGCAGCGCACCCTGATCCGCGCCGGCGCCGGCGCCATCCTCCTCGCCGCCGCGCTGGTGCTGCTGACGCCCCAGCGCAGCACGCCCGCGCAGCCGCTGCGCGTGCGCAAAACCCCCGCGCCCTGGGCCGCGCCGCCCTCGCCCGCCGTCACGGGCATCGAGCTGGCGCTCGAACCCCTCGAACGGCGCAAGCACCCGTCGCCGGCCGATGCCGCCCGTGCGGATGTGCTGCGCCTCCGCCTCCGCCTGGAGCGCGAGCGCGCCGATCTCCGGGAGCGCATCGCCCTCCGGAAAGACCTGCCGGATTTCGATGCCGCTCCGCTGGAGCAGCGGCTGGACGAACTCGATTCGGAACTGCGTTCGCTTGACCTCCGCACCGAATGAAAGCGCTCCGGCTGACCGGCCTCCTCCGCTGCTGCCTCGCAGCCCTGCCGCTGCTCATGGCCGGCAATGCCCGGGCCCGCTGCCCGGGGCTGAGCAGCGATACGCTGCTCGATGCACACTTCGAATCGGGGCTGCCTGAGGGCTGGTCCGCTCCGCAAACCTCCGACGGCGGTGCCTGGCAGACCGGCGCCGGGCAGATCGGCCCTTTCCTGAACCCCGGCTCCGGTGCCTGGATTTACGTGAGCGACGAACAGTCGGACAACATTGGCCGGGCGGTGCTCACCACCCGCCGTTTCAATTCCGCCGGCTTCACCGAGCTGCTGCTGCTGTCCTTCGACCTCAGCTTCCAGCGCTTCGGCGGCGCGGGGAGTTTCTATGTCGAACTCTGGGACGGCATGTCCTGGCAGCGCATCTACGAGGAGCCGGAGGACTACGCCGGCCGCATCGAGCTGGATCTGACGCCCTTTGCGGGCCTGGCTTCGCAGATCCGGTTTGTGTACGACGACGGCGACACCTGGAACTGGGGGGTGGGGCTGGACCGCATCGTGCTCGAAGGGCGCAAGCCCGCCTGCGGCGACGGGATCTGCGGGCCCGGCGAATCGCCCAGCACCTGCCCGGGCGACTGCCCGGCCCAGGCTCCGCCAGCACCCGCCTGGATTGCAACGGGGTATGATCTTGAAGGAAAGCCGGCAGCCTGGAAATCCTTCAAAGGCGGCACCGAGTGCGACGACTGCTCGCAGCTCGTCGAGCTGAATTTTGCCTGCACCTTCTACGGCACGCCTTACCGAAGGGTGTGGATCAATTCCAACGGCAATCTCACCTTTGAGTCGGAATTCCTCGAATATACCCCGGAGGCGTTCTGCCTGGCCGGGCCGCGGATGATCGCACCGTTTTATGCGGACGCCGATCTGGCGCGGGGCGGCACCATCCGCTACTACCTCGATCCCGCCGGGCATTATCTCGTGGTTTCCTGGGAATCAGTCGGATATTTCGGGTGCGAAACGCCCTGCGACCTGCGCAACACCTTTCAGGTGCTGCTGACCGACGGCAGCATCCGCAGCGTCAACGGGCATCTGTTGCCCTTCCGCACCCAGATCCTGTTCAACTACGGCGATATGCAGTGGACGACCGGCAACTCGTCGGGCGGGGCGGGCGGCTTCGGGGGCAGCCCGGCAACGGTAGGCGTCAACCTGGGCGATGAGGTCATCTGCCTCGATTACGGCTCCTTCGACCGGCCCGGATTCGAGTACCTGGGCAATACGCAGACGGACGAATGCCCGCCCAATGCGGTCAGCCACCTCGACCACCGGACGCTGTACCTGGACGATGCCGGCACACGGCTCGAGCCCAGCGGCGACCTGCTGCTGAGCGCCAGCGCCGTGCGGGAAGGCGTGCTGCTGAGCTGGCACACCGACCTGATCTCCACCCTGCGGCGCTTCGAGGTGCTGCGTTCGGCAGACGGGGTGCAGTTTGTGCCGATCGGCGAGATTTTCCCGGCACCGGGGGCCGGAGGATCGGGTTCGTACCTGTTTCTCGATACCCGCCCGCTGGCCGGCGAAAACATCTACCGGGTCCGTTCGGAGCCGGCATCCGGCGGGGTAGGGTCGGAGGCGCAGATCTCATTCCGGGGCGGCAGTTCGGGGCCGTCGGAAGGCATGGCCCGCAGCCTGGCTGCCGGGCCGGTGCCGATGACGCACTATGTGACCGGCTATTATGAGACAGATGCGGCGGAGCAGGTCCGCTACCTGCTGAGCGACATGTCGGGCCGCGTGGCGGCGCAGGGGGAATTGGCAGCAGTGCCGGGTTCCACTGCGTTCCGGATCGAAACAGCCGGGCTGCCCGCCGGCATGTATGTGCTGGCAGTGCAGCATCCCGGCGGCGTGCTGCACCAGAACCTGGTCAAGCGTTAGCCTTCCGGCTCGAAGCGGTTGAGCACCCAGAGCTCGCCGTCGCGGATCTCGGCGGCATAGCGGCGCAGGGGGCCGGGCGGCGGCCCGTCCAGCACCTGGCCGTAGCGGTCGTACAGGCCGTCATGGCAGGGGCATACAAACTGCGCCTCCTCCTCGTGGTAGCGCACCGTGCAGCGTTTGTGGCGGCAGATCAGGCTGAAAATGACGGGTTTGCCGTCCAGCCAGACCGCCAGGATTTTCCGTCCGTTGAAGCGGGTCTCGATGAAGCCGCGGGCTTCGAGCTCGGCCAGGGCGCCGACCTGCATCTCGGCATCTTCCAGCAGGGCGCAGGCCTCCAGCGCAGCGCCTGCGCACAGGACGCTGCCCGCTGCCAGGGTCTGGCGGAGGAATTCGGATCGGTTCATGCGGAACAGTTACACAGCCAGCACCAGTTTGCCTGTTTTGTCCCCGGTAAACAGCCGCAGCAGGGTTTCAGGGAACGTTTCCAGCCCGGGTACGATTTCTTCCCGGCTCAGGAGCTTTCCTTCCTGATACCAGGGAATCATGCGGGCAAGCGCCTCCGGATAGCGCGGCGCATAATCGAACACGACAAACCCTTCCATGCGTGCCCGGTTGACCAGGAGGGAGAGGTAGTTGGAGGGGCCTGCCGTTTTTTCCGTGGAATTGTACTGGGTAATGGCGCCGCACACCGCGATCCGGGCTTTCATGCGGAGCCGGGTGAGCACCGTATCGAGGATTTCGCCGCCTGTATTGTCGAAATACACGTCGATGCCGTCGGGGCATGCGGCCTTGAGCTGGTCGCGCAGGGATCCTGCCTGGTAATCCACCGCAGCGTCGAAGCCGAGGGTTTCCGTAATGTAGCGGCACTTGGCTTCGCCGCCGGTAATGCCGATGGTCCTGCATCCCAGCTGTTTCGCGATCTGCCCGGCCACGCTTCCCACGGCACCCGATGCAGCGGAAATGACCACCGTTTCGCCTGCTTTCGCCTGGCCTACCTCCGTCAGGCCGAAGTAGGCCGTCATGCCGGGCATGCCGAGCGTGCCCAGATAGACGGGCAGCGGCGCAAGCTGCGGATCGATGCGCTGGAGATGGCGGGCCTGCGCGGTGTAATAGTCCTGGACTCCGCCGCTGCCGTAGACGAAATCGCCGGGTGCAAACAGCGGGGAATTCGAGGCGATGACTTCGCCGGCGGTGCCGGCCCGCATCACTTCTCCGATCTGCACAGGCCGGATGTAGGAGCGTGCGTCGTTCATCCAGCCCCGCATGGCCGGGTCGAGGGAGATGTAGCGGTTGCGGACAAGCACCTCATCGGGCCCCGGATCGGGCGCCGGACCGGTGCGGTATTCGAAGTCGCTGCGCTGCGGCTGGCCCACCGGGCGCTTGGCGAGCAGATATTGCCGGTTTTCCATGCGGTTCAGATTGATGCAAGGCCTGCAAGATAGCCGGAAAGCGCAGATGGCGCATCATGCCGGGCAAGAAATGCAGCCGATCAGGGCACCAGCCAGGTGCCGCTGCCGTCCGGGCTGAAGCGTGCGCGGCGGTGGCCTTCGCGGCTCAGCCACAAGGCTTCCATCGAGGTCATCCGGCAGCGGATGAGGCAGAAATTCGGAAACCAGGCATCCGGATCTGCGGCGGGCAGATCTGCGTAGGCTGTATAAGCGCCGATTCCGTCCTGAACCGTGCCGATTTCCGTTCCGGGCATGGTCCGGGCGCTGTAATGCAGGCGGGTAGCGGGGGAAAGTGCGCGCCAGGCCGTTTCCGCATCCGCATCCTGGCTGTGCAGCGAGGCCTCCGCGGCGATGCGGAGCTGCACCTGGTGCCGGGGGTGCCAGAAAAGCCACTCGACGCGCGGATCGAGCCGGACCGCCGCGATTTTCCCGGCCCGGATATCGCTGTGGCAGTCGAGCAGGCGTCCGGCGGCATGGAATGCGCGGAATACCACCGTGCGGACCCCGAAGCCTTCCGGGCCCCGCGTGGCAAATGCGGCGGTGTGCATGGGGGAGCGTTCGTCTGCGGCCGCGCGCCCGAGCAGGCGCAGGCAGGCCGCGAAGCCTGCTTCGAGGCTGGCAGGAGGTGCAAAGGGTTTCTCGGACATGGCGGAATGTGAATCGGAAATGGCTCCGGCGTATATTTGCGGACGGATTGACGATTGGTACGTGAAAAAAGTCGGTTTGCCGATAATAATCCGGACCTCGTTGGAGTTTGTTGTGTATTCCTGCAAATATCGCCTTATTTTACCTGAATTCGGGTTTTGGGTTTTCTCATGCCATTGTTTACGCAGTCCCCCCGCCTTGGCTCTTCTACTGATACCGTTCGTTCGACCATCGGGTTTACCGTCCACCCGTCGCGCGGAAGCTCCGCGCCGGAATGCGAAGAAATCCGCATCGAGCTGAATCTGCGTGATTCCGAGGATCTGACGATCCGGGTTACCGATGCTTCCGGCAGGCTTTTCCACGAGCAGGACCCGCCGCTCCGGGGCAGCTGCACGGAGGAAATCGAAGTAAGCGGCCTCGACGAAGGCACGTACTACTTCGAAGTAACCGACGGGTTTTACTATCAGATCAAAGAGGTGCGTCTCTGACTGCTTGCGCAGGTACGGCGCTCCAGAATATTCGGCTATCTTTGGGGCATGCGTTTCCGCATCCCCCGCTTCTGGCTGCTGCTGCCCGTCGCTGCGCTTCTGCTCTGCGGACCGGCGCTGTACAACGGCTATCCGCTCGTGTATGCCGACACCGGCACCTATCTCTCCAGCGGCATGCGCTGGCAGGCGCCGGAAGACCGGCCGCTGATGTACGGCGGGTGGATCCGGGTCCTGAGCCTGCACGGCGCGACCCTCTGGCCGGTGATCTGGGCCCAGGGGCTGATCATGGCCTGGCTGCTGCTGCGCTTCCTGCGCGGAGCGCTGGATGCGCAGCTTGCGGAGCGCTGGGCGCTCCCGCTGACCGGCCTGCTGGCGCTTGCCACCGGCGCAGGCTGGTACACCTCGCAGCTGATGCCCGACTGGCTGCTGCCTGCCGGCGTGCTGGCCTGGCTCTGCCTCCGGCTGGACCCGGACTGGCGGCGTGCCGCCGCTCCGGCGCTGGTCCTCGCGCTGGCTGCCGGCGCGCACCTGTCGCATGGGCTGATCCTGGCCGGCATCCTGCTGGCCGACTGGCTTGCAGCGGCTTGGGCTGCACGGCGCTGGGCGCCGGCGCGCGCCCACGGCATCGGGTTCTCTGCCCTGGCGATCGGGCTGGCAGCTGCGCTGAGCCTCAACGCCGCCGCAGGCGGCGGCTGGCGCCTCGCCCGCTGGGGGCATGTGGTGCTGCTGGGCCGCATGCTGGATGCCGGCATGCTCAAACCCTTTCTGGATGAGCGATGCCCGGAAGCGGGCTATGCGCTCTGCGGGTACCGGGACGCGCTGCCCGGCTCCAGCCGGGAATTTATCTGGGACCCGGAGCGGAGCCCGGCCCTGCGCGCCGGCGGCTGGCAGGCCGTGCGGCAGGACTACCTGCATGTGCTGGGCGATGCCCTCCGCAGCCCCCGCTACCTGCTCTGGATGGCCGGCGAAGCACTCCGGTCCACCGCCTCGCAGCTGCTCCAGAATCCGCTCGGGGAAGGCCTTGAAACCGACTGGTACGGCAGCCCCGGCAGTCCGCCCTGGGAGGCCATCCGCCGCTATGTGCCGCATGAGCATCCGGTATTTCTCAACGCCCGCCAGCAGACCGATATCTGGAACCAGCGCCTGAACCTGGGCTGGCTGCAGACGCTGCACAGTCTGCTGCTGGCTGCTTCGGCAGGCTGGCTGTGCTACCAGCTGGGTGCGGGCCGCCTGCGGCAGCTCCCTCCGGCGCGCCGCCGGATCCTCGCCGGCCTGCTGGCTGCGCTGCTGGCCAATGCCGCCGTGACAGCCACGCTTGCCAATGTCTACGGACGGCTCCAGGGCCGCGTATCGTGGCTGCTCATCCTGGCAGCACTGCTGACGGCGGCCTGGATGTATGCAGAACCTGGCAAAAACCGTCCGGATCTGTCCCGGACGCCTCCGGAATAAGCAGTCTTGCGTACCTTTGCAGGATGGAACTCCCGTCCAGACTCATCGGAGAAATCGACAACGGCATCCCCGGCCCGCTGATCTGCTGCATCGGAGGGCTGCACGGCAACGAGCCTGCCGGCGTGGAAGCCCTCGAATACGTATTCGGGCTGCTGAAGCCGGTGCAGCACCTGCTGCGCGGGCGGCTTGCCGGCCTGCGCGGCAACCGCCAGGCGCTCGCCGTGCGGCGGCGCTACCTGCACCGCGACCTCAACCGCCTGTGGACGGCCGAACAGCTTCAGGCCGTGCGCCAGCTTCCGCCGGAGCAGCTGGAATATGAATTTGCCGAGCTGGCCGGGCTGTCTGCCTGCCTGGAACGGCTCGAAGCTGTGCCGTGCCGAAGCCGGGTGCTGCTGGATCTGCACACGACCTCCGCCGCCGGCGCCGCATTCGCCATTGTATCGGACCGCTCAGGCAATCAGCAGCTTGCAGCGGCACTGCACGCACCGGTGATTTTTAACCTGACGAATGCCCTGTCCTCGACGCTGAATGTGTATGCGGACCGCCGGGGCTGGACCGGCCTGGCATTCGAGGCGGGGCAGCACGACGATCCGGAGGCGGTGCAGAACCACATTGCGGCGGTCTGCCTGCTGCTGGCGCGCTGCGGCGCCCTGGACCCGGAAGACATCCCCGGCTACGCGCAGCACGAGGCCCGCATGATCCGGGCCGCCCGGCACATCCCGCCGGCGCTGGAGGTGGTGTACCGGCATGCCATCCGGCCGGAGGATCAGTTCCGCATGCGTCCGGGATACACCAACTTCGACCCGGTCCATGCCGGAGAGCCGCTGGGCCAGGACCGGGGCGGCGATGTGCTCGCGCCGTACACGGGTCTGATATTCATGCCCTTGTATCAGCCCCAGGGAGAAGAAGGCTTCTTTGTGGTGCAGGAAAAACACGCAGGATGAGCGGCTTTCTGCACACGCTGGCCGGTCCGGCGGAGGGGCTGCTCCGCGAAAAGGGATCGCGCTTTCTGGCATTTGCAGCGCCGGTGCGCAGCCGGGAGGAGGCGGCCCGCCACCTGGCCGGGCTGCGCAGGGCCTATCACGATGCCCGGCACCACTGCTATGCCTGGCGGCTCGGCGTGCAGGGCGAGCACAGCAGCGCCAATGACGACGGTGAGCCGGCCCACAGCGCAGGCGCACCCATCCTGGCTTCGATCCGCTCCCATGAGCTGACGCGGGTGCAGATCGTCGTGGTGCGGTATTTCGGCGGCATCAAGCTGGGGGTTCGGGGGCTGATCGAGGCGTACCGGGGCGCAGCAGACGATGCGCTGAGCCGGGCAGAACGGATCGAGGTGATCCCGCGGGTGGTATTCACCATCGAATACCCCTACGAACGCACCGCCGAGCTGAACCGGCTGATGCACAGGCGTCCGGCAGAAATTTTGCAGGCCAGCTATACCGACCGCTGCCGCCAGACGTTAGCTATACGGGCAGACGAATTTCCGGCGCTGGAGGAGCAATTGCGGCTTGCCCGCGTTTTCCTGCATGTGGAATCTGACGAAAATGAAGAACTTAGCTAGCAGAAGCCTGTGGATGCTGCTTGCGCTCCTTGCCGGGCGGCAGCCGATTGCCGCGCAGACCGCCTACCGGGCATGTTCTGTGCAGCTGGCACCGGGGCATGCCGCGCCGGCAGTGCTGGATGCGGTGCTCGCGCAATGGCCGGACCTGCGTGCCGCCGGGGGCGAGTTCCGCCTGGAGCGGCAGATGGACAGCCCCGGCGGGCGCTATTGGCATTTCGGCCAGTATTATGAAGGCCTGCCTATTCTCAGGGCCGGGATCAAGGCGCATGTGGACCCTGCCGGGCGCCTGCGCGCTGTGATGCATGCGGCAGTGAGGGTCCGGGAGGCAGCGGCGCCGGTATTCGGGCAGCCGGACAGCGTGATGGCGCAGCGGTTCTGGGAGCAAGGGGGCGTGCAGCAGGCTGCTGTGCGGCGGGGCTGGCTGCATACGGAGGGCGGCCTCATTCCGGTATATGCCTGCACGGTGCATGGGGCAGGCACAGCGGAGGAAATCGGCCTGCACGGGCCGGACGGGCGGGAACTGTACCGGGAAGATCTGGCAGCCTATGCCGGCATCGATACCAGCGGCACAGGCCGCGTATTCATCCCCAACCCCTGCACCCGGCTCATGGCACCCTATGGTGCGCTGTTTACCGACCAGCAGGATCAGCACAGCCCGGTATTCGAGACCGCGATGGATACGGTGGTGCTGCGCAATCTCACCTGGCGCGACGGACTGTTCCGCCTGGAAGGGCCGTATGTGAAACTCGAAGACATCGCGAGCTTCAGCGTCCCGCCGGCGGTTTCGGCGGATGGCGCGTTTTATTTCACCCGGGACCAGGACGGCTTTGAAGATGTGATGGTGTATTACCACCTCGACACCTTCCAGCGCTATGTGCAGCGGCTGGGCTTCACCAATCTCCAGAACCGCCCTTTCCGGGCCGATGCGCATGGCAAGGCGGACCTCGATCAGTCCACCTTCGTGCCCAACGATACCTTGTCGTACATCCTCCTCGGCGATGGCGGCGTGGACGATGCCGAAGATGCGGATGTGATCATTCACGAATACGGCCATGCGCTCTCCTATGCCGCCTCGCCAGGCACCCGCAGCGGACTGGAGCGGCAGGGGCTCGACGAAGGGGTAGGGGACTACTTCGCAGCGGCGTATTCCTACGACCTGAATCCCTGGAACTGGCATCTGCTGTTCGACTGGGACGGGCACAATGAATTCTGGCCCGGACGCACGGCCATGACCAGCATGACGTATCCGCCGCCGCTGGTGAATATCTACACGCTCGGCGAACTGTGGGCTGCCACGCTGATGCAGATCCGGCTTGAAGCGGGCGATACCGTCTGCGACCGCCTTGCCCTGCAGGAACTGTACGGCCATATGCCGGGCATGAGCCTGGCCGACGGCGGGCTGCTGCTGCTCGACGCCGATTCCGTGCTTTACGGAGGCGCGCATACCGAGACCATCCGCCAATATTTCTGCCAGCGGAATATCTGGAGCGGAAATCTGTGCAGTCCGGCGGTTTCCCTTACACCCCAGTCTGCGGCAGCGGCAAGCATCAGCCCCAATCCCAGCCGGGGGCGGATGTATCTGCGCCATCAGGTGCCCGCCGGTTCCGGCGCCATGTTAGAAATCCATAGCCTGCTGGGTCAGGAACTGCTCCGGGAGCCGCTGCGGCCCGGCGTGCATCCGGTCGATCTGCCTGCAGGCGCCGGGTGGGTGCTGGTTTTCATCCGGTCGGATGGCGGTACGGCGTGGCAGGGCAAGGCGCTGGTGCTGCCGTAACCGGGGGAGGCTCCGGATGTAAGATTTTGATTAAATCCTGAAGATTTGGACCGGCTGCCCGGGCCCTTTTCCCGCAATGCATGTTGAATGTTTGATAATCACCGGCTTGCGCGGGCTGGCAGGCACAACCTCCGGTGTAATGAACCGCCGCGTTTCGGCGGTGCTTTCTTTCATGTACTGACTATTTTTGGATTGAACTTGCTCGAGTTCTCTATCCGTCTTGTCCCATATGTTCGCGATTCAGCCTACAAAAAAAGTGCAGGAGCAGGGCCAGATCCGGCCGGTGGTCCGCTGTGTGTTCCGGCGTGATCACGATATCCTCCTTCTGGAGCAGCCGGCTGCTGACGGCTCGGTAGGCTACTGCCTGCCGGGAGGCTCGGTCGGATTCGGGGAATACACCTGGGAGGCGATCCGGCGGGAAATCCGGGACGAACTGGGCGAGGAAATCGGCTCGCTTACCTTCCTGGGCCCTGCGGAGCAGGTGCTAACTGAAGGCGGCAAACGCACCCATGAGATTGTATTTCTGTTTGAAGGGCAGTTCCTCCGCAAGCACCCGTATCACCAGGAATCGCTGCAGCAGGGCAGCGGCCCGCGCGCGCAGTGGAAGCCGGTGGCGGATCTGCTGCAGGGCGGCATCCGCGTCTATCCCGAGGGGCTCCTGGATCTGCTAGACGACAGCGAGCTGCTGATCCCCTGAATCTTCCCAAATAGCTGATTTACAGGTCTTCCGCCCGCCAGGGCGCGGTGCGCCCCGCGTGCTGTCCGCGCACCTTCCGGATGAACTCCGCGGGCACCTCGCCGGCCTCATGCCCCCAGGAGCCCCGCAGCCAGCTGACCAGGGCGGCCAGTTCGGTATCCGTACATTCGGGATTGGCGGCCAGCCCCGGCATCGAGGGCTGGATGTCCGGCGGTGCGTAGCGGACGCCCGCCACTGCGACCGGCCCTTCCATTCCGTGGAGGAGGATGCGGATCAGGCGCTCCGGCGGGCCCTGCACCCATTCGGAGCCGCGCAGCGGCGGGGCTGCATAGGCCACTCCCCGCCCGTCGGGCGCGTGGCAGCCGGCGCACCAGCGCGTGTAGAGCAGGGCTCCATGCTCCGAGGGCTCTGAGGTCTGTTCCGGTGCGGCGCTTTGCGGCGGTGCCAGCGCCTGGAGCGCGGCGTGGTCCTGCGGCCAGCGCGCGGCCAGCTGCGTCCGCAGCGCATGGCCGGCTGCCCCTTCCAGTCCCGATGCATACACCGCCAGCGCCCAGCGCACCATCGGCGCCGGATGCCGGGCCAGGGTGTCGGCCAGCGGCAGGATCTCTTCCTGCACGCGCAGCTGGGCGGCTGCCAGCAGCGCATGCGCTGCCGTCTGCGGGCCTGCCTGCCTGCACAGCTGCGCCAGCAGCGCGGGCCGCAGGCGTCCCAGCCCTTCGAGGGTCCAGAGCGCGTGCAGGCGGGTCACCGCCTGCGGCGCATGCAGGGCCAGCGATTCCAGCGCGCTGGCCTGCCCATGCGCCCGCCGCTCGATGAGCAGGCGCTGCGCCTGGCTGCGCAGCCAGCCGTCGGCATAGCTCAGGTATCCGGCCAGCTCGCCATCGCTGGCGCGCGAAAGCCGCAGCAGGGGCCTGCGCCCGCTCTGCGCATGCACAATTCGGTAAATCCGCCCCTGGTCCAGCGGCTGCGTCAGGTTCCGCTTCCGGATCTCCCCCCGCAGATAGCTGGTCAGGTAAGTCTTGTGCTGCAGGATGCCCCGGTGGAAATCCAGCACATAGAGCGTGCCATCCGGCCCGTTGCAGATCGTCACCGGGCGGAAGCGCTCGTCGGTGGAGGCCCAGAACTCGGTGCCGGGCTGCGCCGGCCGGGCCGAAGGCCCCGAATCGGTTTCGGCGGGGATCAGCCGCCGGATGAAATTACCCGCCGGCTCGGGCACGAAGATATTGCCCCGGTAGGCCTCCGGATAGCGGTCGCCCAGGTACACGGCCACGCCCGACACGGAGGTGAAGCGCCGGAGCCGTCCGGCGGAGTCGAGCATATGAGGCAGATAGCCCCGGTTGATGCCGGTGTTGGGGCGGATGGGCCAGGTGAGGGTGTCGGGGGCGATGCGCCGGTTGTACAAGGCCGGTGCGGGTGCCAGGCTGCCGGCCGGCACAGCGCGGGGCGGCAGCCAGTCGCCCAGCAGGGCGTTGGAATTGTCGTTGTACATCAGCCTGCCGGCCTCGTCCTGGGCGATGCCCCATTGCCCCCGGAAATCGGTGCGTTCCTTCAGCCAGTGCCCGGTGCTGTCCCGCCGGTAGCGGTATTCGCCTTTGGCATTGTAGATCCAGTTGTCGAGGGCGAGGAACAGGCCGTTGGGCTGATGCTCCACATTGCCCCCGACGGCATAGGCGCTGTCGATAAGCTGGCGCGGGCCGGGCCTGCCCTGCTGCACGGGTACAAACCAAAGCGCCGGCGGCTCGGCGTAGAGCAGCCCGCCCCAGGCCCAAAGCAGGGCGCGGGGCAGCACAAGGCTGTCGAGCAGCACATCGGAGGTTTCGGCGAAGCCGTCGCCGTCGCGGTCTTCGAGCCGGATGATGCGGCCGCTGGGCAGGTGCTCCTCGCTGCCGAGGGTATCGGTCATGAAGCCGTACATTTCTGCCACGTACATGCGGCCGTCCTCGTCGAAAGTCAAGGCCACCGGCGCCACGGTCTGCGGCTCGGCAGCAACGAGTTCGGCCCGGAATCCGGACTCAAGGATGCTGGTGCCGGGCTCCGGCAAAGCAGGCGGGGCCGGGCGGCTGCAGGCGGCTAACACCAGGCAGGCAAGACTGGCCTGCCACAGGATCTGGCGGCGCATACGCAGCAGGCGTTACCGGGTGGAGAGGCGGATATAAACCGGGAAATGATCGCTGTAGCCCCGGTCCTGGAACTCGCCGCGGTAGATGGCGCGCCGGGGGGCATCCTTGGAGCGCCCGTCGCCGCCCACCTGGAGGAATTCGGGATTGTGGATCGCGGCGGAGCCGCTCACGTATTGGAGCTTCGCGCCAGGCCGCAGGAGGGATTCGCTGATGATGATCTGGTCGAAGAGGTTCCATTTGCCCTGATAGGTCAGGGTGCCGGCAGATTCCGGATTGTGGAGGGCGGCCATGCAGTTGAAGAGGCTGCCGGCAGGCAGCTGGGCGGGGGCGCTGCGGGCGCCGAGGACCTCGGCGATGCTGGCATTGTGGGGGTCGTCGTTGAAATCGCCCATCAGGATCACATGCGCATCCTTGCGCTGGCTGCGGATCTCGGAGACCGCCTGCAGGGCGGTGCGGGCCGCCGCTAGGCGGTTGGGCTCGGACTCCTGCTGGCCCTCGCTGCGGGAGGGCCAATGGTTGACCAGCACATAGAGCCATTCGCCGCCGGCCTTGCC
Organism: Bacteroidia bacterium; assembly: GCA_033765305.1. Classification (GTDB taxonomy): domain Bacteria; phylum Bacteroidota; class Bacteroidia; order J057; family J057; genus RDXT01. The sequence goes on along the minus strand of JANRID010000064.1, from coordinate 2,917 downwards.
GCCGACAGCCAGCACCGGCCGGGTGCGGTCGTCTTCGCCGGGCAGGTCCACCTGGTAGGCCTTCAGCGACTCGAAGCGGAACTTCGCCGGATCGTACAGCAGGGCTACATCGATGCCGCGCTCATCCTCCGATTCCACATGGGCAACCTGGTACTTGCGGGCTGCGATGGCAGGCTGGGCGGCCAGATCGCGGAGCACCGCTTCGTTTTCGGCCTCGGCGACGCCCAGCAGGTCGGGGCCGCCGGATCCGATGCTGGCGATTGCTTCAGCCATGCGGCTCAGCTTGATGCGGTACTTGGCATCGTCCCACTTCACCTCCGAGCCAGGCAGCCATTCGGCATCGTCGGTCTTCGGGTCGTCCTGGGTGTCGAAGAGGTTTTCGATGTTGTAAAAGGCCACCGTCAGTTCCTGGCCGCCGGGATCGGGCAGGCTGCGGGAGGCGGAAGCGGCGGGCTGTTGGCCGGGCGCCTGTGCGGGGCCGGAACTGCAGGCAAGCAGGATGGGGAGGCTGAGAAAGGTATGCAGGAGACGCAGCATGATCGGGAGATGAATGCAGATGAATGCGGGGGAAAAATAAAAAAATTTTTGCTCGGGCTTGCACGGATGAAAACAAAGCTATTTATTCGCCGTATGATTTAACCATATGGATAAACTTGTTGATCAGAATCCAGGGGAAGAGAGCACCGAGCGCCGGATTCTGGATGCGGCGCGGAAGGTATTTTACCAGAAAGGGCTGGGCGGGGCCCGGATGGCGGAAATTGCGGAGGAGGCAGGGATCAACAAGGCGCTCCTGCATTACTATTTCCGCTCGAAAGAGCAGCTGTTTCAGCGCATTTTCGAAGAAGCCTTCCACCAGTTCTTTCCCAAAATTGCTGCGCTGCTGTCCGGCCCGGAGCCGGTCGAAGCCAAGATCCGCGGATTTGTCTCCTTCTACACCGACCTGCTCAGGGAGCATCCGCACCTGCCCATCTTCGTGCTCAATGCCATCCAGTCCGATCCGGACCAGTTTGCGAAGCGCTTCATCACGGACAATCCTGCCCAGCCCGGGCAGCTGGCCATGCAGTTCATTCACCAGATGCTCAACGAGATGAGCGCCGGGAAAATCCGGCCTGTTGACCCCAGGCACCTGATCATCAACACCATGGCTATGACAATTTTCCCCTATATCGCCCGTCCGCTGCTGATGCGGATGATGAACATGACCGATGCCGACTTCGATCAGTTTGTGGATGCGCGCCGGCTGGTGGTGCCGCAGTTTGTGATGCAGGCCATTCAGCCTCCGGCGCCTGAGCAGGAATAATTTTTTTGCCCCGATATTAACCAAAAAGTTAAGCAAAATGATTAAAGTCATTGCGCCTTTCTCCGCCCTGCTGCTGTGGGCTGCGACGGCCTGGGGCCAGCCGCTGACGCTGGAGCGCTGTTACGAAGCTGCGCGTGCCCGCAGCCCGCTCCAGGCCCAGGCTGCGCTGGATGCGTCGGCTGCCCGGCTGCTGGACGAAAACTTCGCTGCCCGCTGGCTGCCGCAGCTGTCGCTCGCCGGCCAGGCCACCTACCAGTCCGACGCCGTGAGCATCCCGGCTTTCATGCCCGGCATGGAGCCCATCGAAGCGCCGCAGTTTCAGTACCGCCTGGGGCTGGATGCCCAGCAGACGCTCTACGACGGAGGTGCCGTCCGCTATGCCCGCGCCCTGAACCTGCTGACGCCGCAGGTAAACGAGGCCCAGCGGGATGTAGAGCTGCGCAAGCTGAACGAAACCGTCAACAGCCTCTTCTTCGGCGTGCTGCTGATGGAGCGCCAGGCTGCCATCCTCCAGGAAGCCCAGGCCGATCTGCGCCAGCGGCGCGGCGCGCTCGAATCGGCGGTCCGCAACGGCATTCTGCTGCGCAGCGACCTGCTGCTGCTCGACAAGCAGCTGCTGCAGCTGGAGCAGCAGCAGATTCAGGCAGCCTCCGAGCTTGTCGGCCTTCGGCGCATGCTGGCCGCCTGGACCGGCCTGCCCGAGGCGGAGTCCGCGGCGCTGGCCATGCCCGCAGCGCTTCCTGCCGTGGAGCCTGCGCCCGTGTACCGCCGCCCGGAATACCGCCTCATCGACCTGCAGCTGCGCCAGCTCGACCTGCGCGCGCAGTCGCTCCGGGTGCAGCAGATGCCCAAGGCAGGCCTCTTCCTCCAGGCAGGCGCCGGCCAGCCCAACCCCTATAACTTCCTCAATACCAATCTCAGCGCCTACTACCTCGTGGGGCTGCGGGTCTCTTGGGCGCCCTGGGACTGGCGGGTGACGGCCCGCGAACGTGAGCTGCTCGGGGTGCAGCAGCGACAGGCTGAAATCCGCCGCGAGCAGCTGGATCAGACGCTGCTGGCAGGCCGCCAGCGCGACCTGTCGCTTCTGGGCGGGATCGACTCCGTGCTCGGCCGGGACGATGCGATTATCCGCCTGCAGTCGGAGGTGGTGAAGCTGGCTTCGGCCCAGGTGGAAAACGGGGTCAGAACGGTATCTGACTACACGAAGGAGTTTCAGGCGATGGTGCAGGCGCAGCTGCAGCGGGAGGTGCATGTGATTCAGCGGATGCAGGCGGCGGTGCAGCTGAGGACGATGGAAGAGTAGTGAGTATCAAGTATCAAGTAGGAAGTAGGAAGATGGTAGTGAGTAGTGGGTAGTGGGTAGTGGGTAGGGCGTAGGGGGAGTGCGTGGTAGGCCAAAGGCTTTCGCTTGATGCTTTGCTTCCGCTCAGCCGTCGGGCCTGCAAGCCCGTCTGCACCCCCAACCCCCTTAAGGAGGCTCTTACTCAATACTCAATACTCAATACTCAATACTCAATACTCAATACTCAATACTCAATACTCAATACTCAATACTCAATACTCAATACTCAATACTCAATACTCAATACTCAATACTCAATACTCAATACTCAATAC
>JANRID010000040.1:0-268230 GCA_033765305.1 Bacteroidia bacterium | reverse complement strand
GCGGGCCGCAGAGCACCGTGTCCGGCAGCTGGCTGAAGATGGGCGTGCTCTCGAAATCCACCCGGATGGAGTCTGTGATGGCGCACTGGGGCGCCAGGTAGCTCTGGAGGCTGTAGGTGCCTGGCACCGTCACCGTCAGCGCCAGCGTCGTGTCGCCGGTTTCCCAGAGGTTGACCGCGCCGGCAGTATTCTGCGGCTGGATCGTAAAGGACGCTGCGTCGCAGAGAATCGTATCGTTCGGCATGACCAGCGAAGGCACCGGCACAATATCCACGCTCAGCGTGTCCACCGCCGAAGCGCAGGCCGTGCGGCTCACCCGCCAGTCGTAGAAGACGGAGGAGAAGGCTGTAATCGTATTGCTGCCGTCGGTCGTATGGCGCTTGATCCGCAGGACACCCGGCAGCGTGAAGGGGTACGGATACGCTGCGCTGCCGTTGCGGAAGATGCTCCCGCCCGTGATCTGCGTCAGCATCAGCTTGTAGTCGTTGCCCTGCGGCACATAGAAGCCCAGCTTCACAAAGCGCTTGCCCGTGCCCGGAACCGTCACGATCCGCCGCTCGATGAGCGCATTCGTGCTGCCCCACAGGTCGATGCGGAGCGTCGTATTGGCCGCATTCACATACACCGCCACCGAATCCAGCACCAGCGAGCTGACCGCGTCGAAGACGTAGCCTGTCTGGATCGTCGTGAAGCCGCCCGTAACGTACTGCTGGTCATTGAGAATGCCTGCCGCGCCGGCCGGCTGCGCCGCGAAGCTCCGCACGTAGAAGGCGGTATCGCCGCCGATCTGCACCGTGGGCGCCCCCGACCCGATGAGCTGCGTCGCGGCTGCATTCCGGTACCAGGCCAGCACGGAGCCGCTGTGCTGCGCCGTAAGCGTCAGCGCCTGCGGGCCGCAGAGCACCGTATCGGACATCTGGCTGAAGACGGGCGTGCTCTCGAAATCCACCCGGATGGAGTCCGTGATGGCGCACTGGGGCGCCAGGTAGCTTTGCAGGCTGTAGGTGCCCGAGGATGTCACCGTCAGCGCCAGCGTCGTATCGCCGGTTTCCCAGAGGTTGACCGCGCCGGCAGTATTCTGCGGCTGAATGCTGAAGGAGCTGCCGTCGCAGATGATGGTATCGTTCGGCATGACGAGGGCAGGGATCGCCGTCACGCTGACCGAAGCCGTATCCACCGCCGAGGCGCAGGCGATCCGGCTCAGGTGCCAGTCGTAGAAGACCGAAGAAAAGGTGGTGACGTTGTCGTTGCCGGTCGTTGTGTGGCGCTTGATGCTGACCACGCCCGGCAAGGTGAAGGGATACGGATACGGCGTATTGCCGTTGCGGAAGATGGTGCCGCCTGTGATCTGCGTCAGCATCAGCTTGTAGTTATTGCCCTGGGGGACGAAAAAGGCCAGGTCGATGAACTGCTTGCCTGTGGCCGGCACCGTCACGATGCGCCGGTCGATGAGCAGATTCGTGCTGCCCCACAGATCCACGCGCAGGGTGACGTTGGGGACGTTGACGTACACCGCTACCGAATCGATGATCAGGGTGGACAGGGCGTCGAAGACATAGCCGGTCTGGATGGTCGCGAAGCCGCCGGAAATGTAAACGGTGTTGTTGGGAATGCCGGCGGTGCCGGCGAAGCTCGTTGTATAGCTCTGCGCGTAGTAGTCGGTGCTGGCGGAAGGCTGCACGGACGGGGAGCCGGTGCCGAGGAACTGGGTAAGGGCGCTGTTGCCGTACCAGACCAGCATATTTCCGCTGTGCTGGGCCGAAAGCGCGAGGCTCTGCGCGCCGCACACGGTGGCATCGGCCGCCTGCAGCGAAGGAACCGGCAGCACGGTCACCACCACAGTATCCCTTCCGGTGCCATTCAGATCGGTGACCGCTACGCTGTACTGGCCGGAAGCCGTGACGGTGAGGGTCTGGGTCGTATCGCCCGTGTTCCACAGGTAGGAAGCGCCGGGGTTCCCCGCATTGAGCACTGCGCTGCCGCAGGCCGTCTGGTCGGGCCCCAGCGATACCGCCGGCTGCGCCAGGGCGATGGAAACAGCCCCGATCCATGCCAGCAGCCAGCTTGTTCCGATCCGAATAATCTGCCCCGATTGCATATGAGTTCTGGTGTTGCTTGGAAATACAGTTTGGTTCAATCGCGCTGCCAGAGCAGCAGCGGCTCCGGCTGGCCGGGCCCGCTGATCCGGGCTCCAAAGCGCTCCGGCGTGTACACTTCGTAGCTGATCCGCCGCCGGACCATCGCCTGCGCCTTTTCGACCAGCTGATCCAGATAGGCCTGGTCCACCTGCCCGATGAGGATCAGTTCGATCTGCCCGCTGTCCAGCCCCTGCGCGAAGGCCCCTGTCAGGTACACGCGCTCCACGGCGCCCAGCCGCTCGACAATGCCGCTGACGATCTGGTCCAGCCCCACATACTTCCGGACAATGCTCTGGATTTCCTGAAAGAGCGGATGCGCCGGGTTGACCCGGAACATTTTTTTATTGCCCTGCTGAAACGAACTCAGCATGCCTGCCCCCTCCAGCCGGTTCAGTTCTACCCGGATCGCATTGGTCGATTCCCCGAACTCCTGCTCCAGATTCCGCAGGTAGGCCGTGGTGCTGCTGTTGAGGAAAAACTTGATCAGCAGCTTGATCCGGGTTTTGGACGAAATCAGCGTCTCGATCATGCAGGCGAAATGAGTAACAAACTTACTCGGTTTTTGCGTGCCTGCAAGGCCTGCGCCCGTTCATGTAAGGAAGTCCGGGCTTTTGAAGCAAAGCCCGGACCCCTGAATTCTGCTCAGGCGAGGCGGATAACGCCGCTTTCGGTGCGCTGGTACTGCTGTCCGCTTTCCGGGCATACGGCCAGCCCGCCTTCGTCGAACTGCAGCCGGTGGCCGTATTCGCTCATCCAGCCGAGCTGCCGGGCCGGGTTGCCGACCATCAGCGCGTAGGCCGGCACATCTTTCGTAATGACGGCGCCCGCCCCGATGAAGCAGTAGCGGCCCAGCCGGATACCGCAGACAATGGTCGCATTGGCGCCGATGGTAGCGCCCTGCTCCAGGTAGGTCTCGGTGTACTGGCCCTTGCGGACCACGCCGCTGCGGGGGTTGCGGATATTGGTGAACACCATCGACGGCCCCAGAAACACGTCATCTTCGCAGATGACCCCCTCATACAGGGACACATTGTTCTGGATCTTGACGTTGCGGCCCAGGCGCACGCCGGAGGCTACGAATACATTCTGCCCCAGGCTGCAGGCCTCGCCGATTTCGCTGCGGGCCATGATGTGGCAGAAGTGCCAGATTTTGGTTCCCGCACCGATCTGAACCGGTTCGTCGACCAGGGCGGTAGGATGTACGAAGTAATCAGCCATGTCGGGCAATTAGAGGTGATAGCGGCCGCAACCGGGATTGCGCCGCCGCTAAAAATACTGCAAGTGTCCGAAGTACCTGCGGGCGCGTAATATTTCTCACGCTTTCGCTGCCTGAAATGCGCGGATTACCGCCTGAAAGTCTGCTTCGCTCAGATCCGGATCGCTCGGAAGGCTCAGGGCCTGGCGGTGCACGGCATACGCCTGGTCCTGGCGGCTGATGTAGGGCGCGTCCTGGAACATCGGCAGCCGGTTGAGGGGCCACCACACCGGCCTGGCGGCCTGCCCGGCAGCCTGCAGGGTTTTGAGCAGGCGGTCGCGCTGCGGGCTCATGACGGTGACCAGCCAATGATTGGACGCGCAGGCCGGCGGGATGTCCGGAAACTGCGCCTCCAGCGGGCCCAGCTCCGCTGCGTAGCGGGCGGCAAGCGCACGCTTGAGCGCCAGGATGCTGTCCAACTGCTCCAGCTGCGCCATGCCCAGGGCTGCCAGCAGCGCAGGCATCCGGTAGTTGTAGCCGGTATCGTCGTGGAAATAGTCCTCCGGCGCAGCCTTGGCCTGCACAGACAGGTGGTGCGCCCGGCGCGCCAGCTCCGGGTCGGAGGTGAGCACCATACCGCCGGCGGCGGCGGTGATGATCTTGTTGCCGTTGAAGCTCAGGCAGCCCGCCTGCCCGAAGGTGCCCACATGCCGCCCCGCAAACCGGGCGCCCATCGCATCCGCGGCATCTTCGAGCACCGGCAGGCGGTATGCAGCCGCAATCCGCATCAGCACCTCCAGATCGCCGGTCCAGCCCAGCGCATGCACCGGCAGCAGGCAGGCGATGCGCCGCCCGTCGCTGCGCAGGTGGCAGCCGGTATCGCGCAGCTCGGTGCGGGTATGCAGGAATTCCTCCAGCAGCGCCAGATCCATCTGCCAGGCCGCCGCGTCGATGTCGACGAAAATGGGCTCGGCCCCGGTGTAGCGGATGGCATTCGCCGTGGCCACGTAGGTCAGGTTGCTCGTAATCACATAATCGCCCGGCCCTGCGCCCAGCGACAGCAGGCCCAGGTGCAGCGCCGCCGTGCCGCTCGACACCGCGACCGCACAGGACGCGCCGGTGTAGGCCGCAACCGCCTGCTCAAACTGCGCGGTGAAGGCGCCGGCAGACGAAATCCAGCCCGAATCGAGGCATGCCTTCAGATATTCCCATTCGTTGCCGCGAAGATACATGGGCAGCCGGTAAGCAAATTTGCCAAAGATAGGGTGAATCACCCGGAAAATTGCCGCCTGCGCCGTCCGTGTCAGGAAAGTTCCCGAAAGAGCGCACTTGCGCTGCCGGGAAACCTGCCTGCGGCCGGCAGCCGCCCCAGCAGCACCTGCGCCATGCTCCGCTCCGCCTGCACGCTGTCCAGATAGGACGTGAGCACCGCTGTGCAGCGCTCCAGCGGCCCGATCCGCTCCAGCGCGAACGGATTGGCGAAGTGGCAGAAAACAGACTGCCTGATACTCAGCAGCGTATTCAGCTGATTCAGGGTTGCGGGCGCCAGGCCGAAGCCCCGCGCAGGCCGGGGCTCCACCCGGTGCAGGCTGATCACCGCCTGCTCCGACTCCGCCAGCAGGGCCGCTGCCGCCGCCAGCGCATCCGCGCTGCTGTCCGGATAGAGCTGCAGGCAGCGGGCCCGCAGCGCCGCTGTAAGATCCGCGTGAAAAGCCGCCGCAGGCGGCCCTTCCCCTGCCCCTTTGTCCAGGGCATGGTGCGCCAGTTCCGCATCCGGCTGCGGGACACCCGCCGCCACCGAGATGACCGCCGTCGCGGCATGCGGGTCCAGCGGTGCCAGCGCCCCCCGCAGCAGGGTGATATTCCGCGCCGAAATCTGCGCCAGCAGCGCCTGATCCGCCGGCAGGTCCAGGTCTGTCTCCAGGCCTTCCAGCGGCGGCACGGCCATGCGGTCCAGCCCCAGCATCTGCTTGCATGCCAGCACCCTGCGGCATCGCAGTTCGATTTCCTCCCAGCTCAGCGCCCCCTGCCGGACCGCTGCCTGCACCGCCTCCAGCGCCTGCGGCACCTCCCGCACAAAGATGAGCGCATCGTGGCCTGCGGCAGCCGCGCCGGCGATGGTCTCCGCGTACGAATAGCGGCCCGCTACGCCCTGCATGTCCAGCGCATCGCTGAATATCAGCCCGCTGAAGCCCATTTCCTCCCGCAGGAGCGCCTGCACCACGCGGCGGCTCAGGGTAGCTGGCAGGCCCGGCGCGGGCTCAAGCGCGGGCACCGCCAGATGGCCGGTCATGATCCCGCCGATGCCGGCCCGGATCAGCGCCCGGAAGGGCGCCAGTTCTACCGCATCCAGGCGCTCCCGCGCATGGTCCACCGTCGCCAGGGCGAAGTGGCTGTCCTGGCGGGTATCGCCGTGGCCGGGAAAATGCTTGGCCACCGCCAGCACGCCTGCCGACTGCAGGCCCTCCATGAAAGCAGCAGCGCAGGCTGCCACGGCCTCCGGCTCCGCGCCGAAGGAGCGGAACCCGATTACCGGATTGGCCGGATGGGTATTGACATCGGCCACCGGCGCATAGTTGATCTGCACGCCGATGCGGCGGCATTGCCGCCCGGCGGCGGCCCCCGCTGCGCGGATGAGCGCCGCTGCGTCCGGGCCCTCCAGCGCGCCCAGCGCGATGGCGTAGGGGAAGGGCATCGTGCCGTCGAGCCGCATGGCCAGCCCCCATTCCGCATCCATCCCGATCAGCATCGGGATCTGCGAAGCCGCCTGCAGGCGGCGGGTCATCTCCAGCTGCCGCGCCGGATGGCCCTGAAAAAAGATCAGCCCGCCGATGCCGAAGGTGCGCACCAGCGCGGCGAGTTCCGCTTCGTGCTCCGGGGCCCGGCCAGACCAGGCGGGCACGTGCAGCAGCTGGGCGATGCGTGCCTCCGGGCTCAGCTGCGCCAGCTGCGCCTCCACCCAGGGATGAAAGAGATCCGGCGCCGGGAATCCGGCGGGCGCAACGGTCTGTCGTTCAGGATATTTCATCGGGATCAGGCTGTTCAGGCCGGCGTTTGCCGAATTCCGCGTCGAGGGGGATGAAGGCTGTGAGGACAAAGGCCGGAATGGTGGCGATCACCACCCACACAAAAAACCACAGGTAGCCGGTCTGGCTTTGGATCCAGCCGCTGATCATGCCGGGCAGCATCATGCCCGCCGCCATAAACCCGGTGCCGATGGCATAGTGCGCCGTCTGGTGCGCCCCCCGTGCCGCATACATGAGGTACATCATGAAGGCCGAGAAGCCGAAGCCGTAGCCGAACTGCTCCGCCACCACCGCCGCGCCTACCGCCCAGATGCTGTTCGGCTGGAGCCAGGCCAGCAGCACGTAGCCCAGATTGGGCACGTTGATTGCGGCGACCATCCACCAGATCCAGCGCTTCAGGCCGTGCAGGGAAATGGCGATGCCGCCCAGGATGCCGCCGCCCACGAGGGCGCCTACGCCGAATGTGCCGTACACCAGGCCTACCTGGGTGGTGCTGAGGCCGAGGCCGCCCTCGGCCAGGGGCGCTTTGAGGAAGGGCTGGGCCAGCTTCACCAGCTGCGACTCGCCGAGGCGGTACAGCAGGATATAGGCCAGGATCAGGCCGATGCCGGGTTTGCGGAAAAAGGAGGCGAAGACCTCCAGAAAGGGAATCCGGGCCTCCCAGGTCTGGCCGCCGGGGCGGTCGGAGGCCGGGAAGGGCAGGATGCGGCTGTGATAGAGCGCCAGCAGGCCGGAGGCGAGCGCCGCCAGCCCGAAGGCGTACTGCCAGGCGGCAGGCTTGGGCATCTGCCGGCCGAGTTCGCCGGCCAGCACCACCAGGCCGCCGTTGATGCTGATCATGGCAAGGCGGAAAAAGAAGGAGCGGATGCCCACGAACAGGGCCTGCTCGTCCTGCCGCAGCGCCAGCAGGTAGAAGCCGTCCGCGGCGATGTCATGGGTGGCGCTGGCAAATGCGGCCAGCCAGAAGCTCAGCAGGCTCCAGAGCAGAAAGGAGCTGCCGCCCAGCGAGCCGGTCACCCCGCCGAGGCAGATGGCGATGAGCGCCTGCATGGCCACAATCCACCAGCGCCGCGTGCGCAGCAGCTCCACCGCCGGGCTCCACAGGGGCTTGAGCACCCAGGGCAGGTAGAGCAGGCTGGTGTAGAAGGCGATCTCCGGATTGCTCAGCCCCAGCTCCGTGTAGAGCAGCACAGACACCGTGACGATCAGGACATTGGGGATGGCCTGGAAGAAATAGAGGGTCGGAATCCAGAACCAGGGGGAACGGGCAGCAGGCATAGGCGGGGGTGAGGTTCTCAAAATAGGCAATCCCCCGGCAGCGGGGCAAGCGCAGGGCAAAAAAATGACCGGCAGCACGCTGCACCTGCGTGATTCCGGTCACTGGAAAAGCGGCGCTTTTTTCCGAAGTTGCTGCCGCTTTGTTTGCCGATTGCCCATGACCCTCTTTCCGGAATCCCTGCCCCAGCCCCAGCTGCACCAGTACCTGCTGGGCATCGTGGCACCGCGCCCCATCGCCTTCGTGAGCACGCTCGCCCCCGACGGCACGCCCAACCTGGCGCCGTACAGCTTCTTCAACTGCTTCAGTTCCAATCCGCCCATCGTGGTCTTCTCGTCCAACCGCCGGGCGCGCAACCGGAGCGTCAAGGACACCCTGAGCAATATCGAGGCCACCGGCGAGGCAGTCATCAATGCGGTGAGCTACGATATCGCCTGGCAGATGTCGCTGGCGGGGGTGGAATATCCGCCGGAGGTGAGCGAGTTTGAGAAAGCGGGGCTCACGCCCCTCGCGTCCGAGCGGGTGAAGCCCTTCCGGGTGGCCGAGTCGCCGGCGCAGCTGGAGTGCCGGGTGCAGCAGATCATCCCTCTGGGCGACGGCGGGGGCGCCGGCAACCTCATCCTCTGCGAGGTGGTGGCGATCCACATCGCAGAGCGGGTGCTGGATGCCGAGTCGCGGATCGATCCGCACAAGATCGACCTGATGGCGCGCATGGGCCGGGCCTTCTACTGCCGCGCCAGCGGCGGGGCGGTCTTCCCCATTCCGCAGGACCAGCAGGCGATGTCCATCGGCTTCGACGGGCTGCCGCCGCAGATCCGCCACAGCGCGGTCCTGACCGGCAATGACCTGGCGCAGCTGGCTTCTGCGCTTGAAGTGCCTGCCCGGGACGGCAGCGCCCTCGCCGATCCGGAGGTGGTGCAGGCCCTGGCGGAGGGTGCGGAGGCGGGGGTGCTCCGCCTGCATGGCTATGCGCAGGCGCTGATCCGCGCCGGCGAGCTGGGCCGGGCCTGGCAGGTGCTGCTGAGCGGGGAGTAGGAAGTATCAAGTATCAAGTAGTAAGACTGCCTTGGGGGGTATTGAGTAGTGCGTATTGAGTAGTGGGAGCGGCTGCGCTGGGGCTTGGGTAGTAGAAAGTATTCAGTATCAAGTAGTAAGACTGGAATGCGCCTGCGGCGCTGGGCGGGGCCGGCGGCTGAGCGAAGCCGAAGCCCGGCCAAACCCGCACGTCGTAAGACTGGAATGCGCCTGCGGCGCTGGGCGGGGCCGGCGGCTGAGCGGAGCCGAAGCCCTGGCGCGGGCCCGGCCCGAAGGGCCATAGGCTTGAGTCAAGCTTATAAAATACTGAAAATCATCTACTTAACCCTTATAAGGGTTGCGAACCCTTATAAGGGTTGTATAATGCCGAATATCAAATATTTAACCCTTATAAGGGTTGTATAATGCCGAATATCAATTACTTAATCCTTATAAGGGTTGTATAATGCCTTCCCTTGCGGTTCTTCAGACAGGCGGCTGAGCGGAGCGCGGCGCATATATGCTGCTGCGCAGCCCGGCGCATGCATATATAGCACCGCAGCTGCTGCTGGGCTGCATATATGGCTGGCCGGAGACCCCGCAGCGGCAGCGCTGCAGGCGGCTATGCAGGCATCTGCCAGGCCTGCCGCACCCCGGACCTGCCCAGATGCCGCAGGCCTGCCGCCCTCAGCGGGTCTCCGGAGCGGCCCGCAGGCCCCTGCAGGGCCCGGCAGCCGGCATATATGCAGCACAGCGGACGCATGCGGCACAAGTTCCCTGCCAATACCAGAGACCGGTGGATAACTTTCGCAAATGGCCTATATCCTGCCCCTGCACACGGCAGCCCGGCGCCGGAGGCAGCCCCTTGCGCCTTGCTTCGCGGCGCGGGGCCGCCTCCGGCGCCGGGCATAAAAAACCGGCGGAGCCCCCCAGCCGCGCCAGAAGGCCTGCCTTGAGCGGAGCCGAAAGGTAAGAAGGTAAAAAAGGCCGAATCTAAGGGGTCCTCGAGAGGCGGAAGCCAAGGTTGAAGTTGCGGCGGGCGGGGATGTAGTTGAAGCGGTCGGCGACCCGGCAGAACTCCGCGTCGTAGTCCCAACTGCCCCCGCGGCGCACCCGGTACGAGCGTGATGCAGGGCCTGCAGGATTCGTCTGCGGCCCGGCAGGATACTCACCGTACCAGTCCTGGCACCACTCCCAGACGTTCCCGCTCATATCGTACAAACCCAGCGCGTTGGGCTGTTTCTGCTTCACCGGGTGGGTCTGGCCGCCCGAATTGGCGCTGTACCACGCATAGTCCTCCAGTTCATCCGCCCGGTCCGTGCCTGCATACTCCGTCCGCCCGGTGGCGCCGCCCCCCGCCGCGTACTCCCACTCTGCCTCCGTCGGCAGGCGGAAGCGCCAGCCTGTTTGCCGGCTGAGCCATTCGCAGTAGGCGCCTGCATCCTCCCAGGACACATTCACCACCGGATGATCCGCCGGCCGCCCCCAGTCGGGCGCCTCCGGCAGGTCCCGGCCCGTGCTGCGGCAGAACAGGGCATACTGCCTCCAGGTGACCTCCGTGCGGCCGATTTCGAAATCGGACAGGGTGACCTGATAATTGGGATCCTCTCCCCTAAAAAACGTGCCGCCCGGCACAGGCACCAGCTCCGGATTGTACCGGCGGTGCCACAAGGCCAGGGAATCCCCCGGCGCCATATATATAAGAACACTATCAATCCACTGTTGCAACGGAACACTTTGCCCTGTTATAGTATTGCTTCGAGTCCCCGCAGGACTATCAATCCATCTTTGTTCTTGGCCTCGGCGGTACAAGAGTTTATCCAAATGGTTACCCGCAACCCCGATCAGCTCGATCGCCTGGACGGTATCGGCATAGCGGTAGGCGGAGATCAGCTCGGCAGCGAAATACAGGCTCTCCTGCGGGTCGCCGCCCAGCCCCATCGTTTGTTTCAAATATACAGCGGCCTGTGCAAACTCATACTGCTCCATCAGGTTGCGGAACCCGGTCAGAAAGGCCTGGTTAATGGCCTGGAGTTTGTTTTGCTGGTACAGCGCCCAGATCGTCGCACCCGTAGCCGCCAGCATCAGCACCCCGAACAGCACACTGAGACGGGCATTGCGGCGGCTGTCGCGGCGGGCGCGCTCGTACTCGGCCTGCCGGGCCTCGGCCTCGCGGCGGCGCTGCGCCTCGGCCGCCTCCGCCTCGCGGGCCTGGCGCTCGGCCTCGGCCTGCTCCTCCGCCCGGCGGGCCTCCCGCGCCCTGGCAATGGAGGGCACCAGCCCGTCGTGGCTGATCTCGTACACCAGGCCGCCCTGCACGTCGGCATCCGCCCGCAGGAGGTAGCAGTCCAGCAGGGCCTTGAGCACGGGCGCATCCGCATACTGCCGCACCACCCCCTCGATCAGGGTCAGGCGGCGCGTGCCGAAGATCATATGCTCCTCGATCAGGATGCGGGCCTGGCGCTGGGCCTTCGCGTCGCCGAGCGCGGCGATGCGGCTGCGGTAGTAGCTGTCCACCACCTCCTGCAGATCGCCGAGGTCGGCCTCGGCAAGGCGGGTCCTGCCCGCCCCCATCACCTGCTGCACTTCCAGGTGGTTGCAGAGCAGCTGAAGCTGGATGGTCTCCACCCCGCCCCGCTGCCGGCCGGCGCCGAGAAAGGCCAGCAGGGCATCGAGGGCCTCCGGCTCATAGGCAAAGGCCGGCGACTGGAAGGCGCCCTCCGCTGCGGCGGGCCGCACGATGGCCTCCCGCGCCTCCTCCGGGCTGAGGGCGCGCAGCTCGTAGTTGTTGCGCTGGATGTAGGGAATATCGGCGGCGAGGCGGTCGAGGAGGGAGGCATAGTCGGAGCGGATGGCGATGAGCACCCGCAGGGACAGCGGCCGGCCGAGGTCCTCAGCGGCCTCAGGCGGCAGGGCATCCGGCCGGCTGCTCAGGAGCGCCTCCAGGGCAGCGGTCTCGGCATCGGGCATGCGGTCGTTGAGCAGGGCCGCCAGCTGCGCCGAGAAGGCCTGCACCGCCGCCTCCGGATAGGTAAACAGCTCCTCGAACTGGTCGAAGACCAGCAGGATGCCCTGATGATCGGGCCGCTGCAGCATGATCTGCCGGCAGTGCTGCCAGAGTGTGGGCGCCGGCCCGGCCTGAATCTGGCGCAGGTAGCTGTCCTGCGTCTGCTCCTCGGCCTGCAGGGCCTGGGCCAGCCGGTCGAGGGGCATCAGCGCCTGCTCCGGATGGCGGGGGTCGTAGCTCTGCATGCGTACCGGCAGGGTCACGTAAGGCTGCCGGAGGGCGAGCCGCTCCTGCATCAGCTGCTTCCGCAGGGATTCGTCCAGCGTCCCGCTCAGGATGGGGATCATCCGGGCATTGAGCAGGGAGGACTTGCCCAGGCCGGAGGGGCCGTGGAGCACGGTCACGGAGGCGGTCCGGATACGCTGCATCAGCTCGCGCACAGCCGTTTCCCGCCCGAAGAACAGATCCTGGTACGCGCTCGAAAACGGCTGGGTACCCGGATAGCGGAGCCGGAGGGAATCTTGCGTCATAGCAGGGCGTCGAGTTGGGTGGCGATGTAGAGGAGAGCGGCCTTGATCTTGCTGCGCTGGAGGTCCGCATCCGCCTGGCTCAGCAGGTTTGCGTGTTCATCCCGCCGCAGCTTCTCCCAGTTGCCTGCCTGCATGATGCAGAGATCGTGCAGTTCGGCGTCGCGGGTGCGGATGCGGGAGCCGTTGACCCGGAGCAGCTCGAAGGCGCCGCCCAGATCGTCTTCTTCTACCTTGTCCCGGAGCTGTGTTCCCAAGGGCCGCATCTCCGCGCCGGATGTACGGAGGCAGTCGCCGCAGCGGTCCAGCAGCTGATCGACGAGCTGATCGGCATCCAGCCCGATCAGGCTGAGGTTGTAGTGCTGGGCGTAGTAGTTGCGGAGGGTATCGTCGAGCTGCAGCGCGGCAGGCCCGAATCCGGTGCTGTCGCTTTCGTCCAGATGCAGCAGGCGGAAGAGCAGCCGCATGTACCACTTGCTGAAGTCGAAGCCGAGGAACAGAAACATCCGGTACTCGGAGCTGAGCAGGTCGTCGAGTTCGCGGGGGAGGGTATGCTTGCCTACGACATCGAAGATGAAGTCCACTAGGTCGCGGGAGGTCAGGATGAGGGATTCCGGCTTGTCCTCCCGCCCAAACAGGTTGTAGATCATCGGATGCTCCGCATCAAACAGCGGCAGGGGGCCGGGGTTCCGCTTGTGGTTGTAGTATTGCTCCTGCACCGGCAGCCCCAGGGCCTTGAACGCCGCCGCGATGATCCGGTCGGGGGAGAGGGTCACGATGAGGGACAGCGGCAGGCGGGCGAGCTTGGAAATCAGATCCGGCATGGCGCTGACCTGCATGTACTCCCGGAGCTGGCCGGCATACACGGAGCGCTGGGTGCTGTCTTTGAGATAGACCAGCTCGTCGGCGTCCATGGCAATATCGGGATAGCCGGCAGCGGCGAGCTTCTGCTTCAGGATCTCGTGTATTTCTGTCCGGTCGAATATCAGGTTGGGGCCCAGGATCACGACGCAGCTTCCATCGCGGATGGCGTGCGAGATGGCCGTGATCTGGGGATCATACGGGCTGGACATGGGATCGGGGAGATTGTGGTGTTTTGGCAGTGCAATATGCGAAAATCTGGCAATAGTGGGGGTAGTGAGTAGTGAGTAGTGAGTAGTGAGTAGTGAGTATTGAGTATTGAGTATTGAGTATTGAGTATTGAGTATTGAGTATTGAGTATTGAGTATTGAGTATTGAGTATTGAGTATTGAGTAGTGAGTAGTGAGTAGTGAGTAGTGGGAGCGGATGCGCCTGGGCTTGGGGGGTAGAAAGTATTCAGTATCAAGTCGTAAGACTGGAATGCGCCTGCGGCGCTGGGCGGGGCCGGCGGCTGAGCGGAGCCGAAGCCCCGGCCAAACCCGCAAGTCGGAAGACTGGTATTGCATAGTGAGTAAGCGCCCCCTTGAAGGGGTTGGGGTGTATGGCTGCGCGAATGCAATTAAATAATTGAAAATCAAACCCTTAACTCAAAATCCGAAACTCAAAACCTCGCCTCCGTGCACCTCCGTGCCTCCATGTCTCCGTGTGCACCCGCGCGCTGTCTGTAATGCCTCCGTGTACACCCGCGCGCTGCAATGTCTCCGTGTGCACCCGCGCGCTGTCATGCCTGCATGCGCAGCGCTGGCCCAGGCCCTGGATGCTGACGCACCCCGCCTGAACCAGCGCTGCAAGCTGCAGACCTCCCGGCGTATTACTGCACCCGGCTGCCTTCTTCCTCCAGGCCGGTTTTGCGGCGGCGGGCCTGGGCATTTTCATTGCCGAGCTGAACCGTACAATTGACCTTCACCAGCCGGCTTTCCCAGCCGCCGTTGGCGGTCATCACCAGCCCGCCAAAGCGGTTGACACCCGCCCACTGCATGCTGTGAAAGAGATCGCTCATGCTGAGCTTGAAGGTGCCCCGGTCTTTCCACAGGCTTTTTTGCAGGCCCGCCTCGATCCCCCAGAAGTCCGCGCTTTTGTAGGTGCCGGCCCAGACGCCGGGCGAGCTGTAAAACCCGGAAAGCTCCAGGGTGACCTTGTACGGCAGGGTGAACGTGTTCTGCGCGAAGCAGTTGAAGGACGTCGCCCGCAGGCTGATGGTTTTGCCCTCCTCGAAAATCCCGCTGTAGGCGCTGTGGGTCAGGCCCGCATTGGCATAGATATTCCAGCCTTTGACCGGAGCAAACGGATAGCCGACGCTCAGGCTCAGCACCCGCTCGTGGTCGAGGTTGCGGGAGGTCATAAAACTCCGCACCGTCTCGATGGTGTCGGTCACCTGCGCAAAATAGTCCCGCGTATCGCTGTAGCTGATGCTGGTATTGAGCGTGTAGCGGTAGGTGTGCGAGAGCTGGTACTTGCCGGTGTACTGCGGCTTGAGGAAGGGGTTGCCGCTCTGATAGCTCAGCTCGTCGAGCTTGTTCTGGAAGGGATTGAGATCCTGATAGTTAGGCCGGTCTATGCGGCGGCTGTAGCTGAGCGACCACTGGTGGGACTGGTTGGGCGAAAAGGAGATCCCGGCGCTTGGAAATACATTGACATAATTCCGCTCCACACGGTCGTTGCTGGTGGGCACCTCGCTCGTCAGCACGCCCAGGGAGTAGGTATGCTCCACGCGGAGGCCGCCCTGGAATCCCCACTTTTTCACCTGACGCTGATACATCACGTAGGCCGCGCTCACCTGCTCTTCGTAGCTGAACTGATTGCTGCGGGCCGTGTCGCGGATTTCGGCGCCGCCGATCACGTTGTAGAAGTCAAAGACATTGTCCGTGATCACCTCGCTGAATTTCCCGCCCAGGCTCAGGGTGCCGCCCCAGACCTTGCGCTCATAGTCGGCCTTCAGCGTAAGGATCGCAATGTCCGTAGGCGTGCGGTTGCTGTAGATATTGGTGAGGGTGGGCTGCCCGGCCGCGTCGTAGTAATAGTTGGGCTGATCGGCGCGGGCCTCGCGGACATACTGGCCGTAGTCCGCATCGACGGTCAGGCTGGTGCCGGCGGTGTCGCGGTAGCGGTAGTTGAGGTTGGCGGTGTAGTTGCTGCGGTCTGCCACATTGGTATTGTAGGCGCGGAGGGTGCCGAGCTGCTCGCCGCCGGGGGTCTGAATCCGGGTCAGGTTGTTGATCTCGTCGAGGATGGCGGACTGATTGCCCTGAACCAGGATGCCTGCTGTGTGCCGGTCGCCAAGGCTGAAGTCCGCCCCGGCTTTGTAGACATGGGCGCTGCGGTCGGAGATGATAGTGGAATTCTGGTCAAATACCTGGCCGTTCTGCTCGCGGACAAAGTGCAGGAAACTCTGGACCGGGCCGGTGTTGTGGCTGTAGGTGCCGAAGAGGTGGACCTTTTTGGTGCGGTGGCTCAGGTCGAGGGAGCCGTTGTACTTCGGAAAAATCCACACGGCCCATCCCAGGCTGAGGGCGGCATGGCTGCCCTGGCGCTTGTCTTTTTTGAGGCGGATGTTGATGATGCCTGCGGTGCCGGCAGCCTCATAGCGGGCGGAGGGCTGGGTGATGATCTCGATGGACTCGATGGCATCGGAGGGCAGGCCGCGGAGCCAATTGGCGAGTTCGGCGCCGGTGAGCGGAGACGGGCGTCCGTCGATGTACACCCGCACGCCCCCGCGCCCCTGCACGACGAGGTTGTCGTTGGGGTCCACGATGACGCCGGGCGACTTGCGCAGGAGGCTGAGCGCATCCGAGCCGGTGGCCAGGGCGGTGCCTTCCACATTGAGGACGAGCTTCTCCGGGGTGACTTCCACCTGGGCGCGGCGGCTCTCGATCTCTACGGCTGCGGCCTGGGAGGCGCTGAGGGTGAGGAGGCCCAGGTCCAGCGTCTGCCCTTCGGCCAGGGATACGGCGTCTGTAAGCAGGGGCATGAATCCCGCCAGCGAAAGGCGGAGGCGGTAGGTGCCCGGCGCTACCGGCGCCAGGATAAAGGAGCCGTTTTCAAGGGTGTAGCCGGCCTTGACCATCGCGGAGTCGGCGGCGTTCAGGAGGGCCACCGAAGCAAATCCCTGCGGCGCCCCGGTCTCATCCGCCAGGCGGCCTTTGATCTGCCCGGCCTGGCCCAGCAGCATGCTCACGCTGCTGCACATCATCACACACCATACACTGAGCGTCGAAAAGTTCATAGATAGACAGATTTGATGGAACAAAGCTGGGAAATGAATGCAGGATGCGGACGCAGATTCCGGCAAGGAGCCTATTGCGTCGGCGAGCGGGTATACGGTGAATTGGGCGACGCACAGGGCTGTTCACCGAAACAAATCGCCAAACGCCGGGAAACGATCCGTAACTTGCAGGCATCAGACAGCATCCCGATATCCAAAGACTCCCGCAGTGAAAACCGTATTGCAGAAACAGCTCCTGGGCATTCGATTGGGCGAATACCTCGCGGTGCTGGGCTTTTACCTGCTCAGCGGAAGCCTGTACCTGCTGGCGCTGACCGCCAACAGCAGCTTCACGTGGTTTCCCTGGAAGGCGGTCATCCTGGACTATTCGCTCAAGCTCCTGCTGACGGGCGGGATCTGGTGGCTGGTGTTCCGGATGCTGCCGCTCCTGCCGCTGCCGGGCCTGCTGGCGCTGCACCTGGGCCTGGGGGCTGTGTTTACCTTCGGATGGCAAGCCCTCTATTACCGGATCTGCGAAGCCCTGGGCCTGTTCCACCTGAAGGAGGCGGGGCAGGTGTGGGATATATACATCCCATTTCTGTTTTATACGCTGCAGTTTGGGGTATTCCATATCTACAGCGCCTATCAGCGGCTGCAGGCGCAGCAGGCGCGGGAGGCCGCCCTCCAGAAGCTGGCGCTGGAGCAGGAGCTTTCTGCGCTCAAGGCCCAGCTCAATCCCCATTTCCTGTACAACACGCTCAACACGATTTCAGCCTCGGTCCCGCCGGAGCAGGAGCGCACACGGGTAATGATCGCCCGGCTGGGGGATATGTTCCGCTATATCCTGCGGGCAGCCCGGCAGGAGACGGTATCGCTGGAGGAGGAGCTGACCTTTGTGGAAGACTACCTGGCGCTGGAGCGGGACCGCTTCGGCGAGCGGCTCCAGTATGCCATCGAGGCCGATCCGGCCCTGATGCAGTATCAGGTTCCGCCGATGCTCCTGCAGCCGCTGGTCGAAAATGCCGTCAAACACGGCATCAGCCCCAAACTGGAGGGAGGCAGGCTCTGCCTGCGCCTGACAGGCACCGCGCAGGGGCTTCGGGTCCAGCTCTCCGATTCGGGCGTGGGCCTTCAGGGCCAGCAGCCCGGCGACCTCCTGCGCAAAGGCGTAGGCCTCGCCAATACCGCCGCCCGCCTCGAAAAAATGTACGGCGCAGCACTCCGCATCGAGCCTGCCGTGCCCGGCGGACTGCAGATTTCATTTGAAATACCTGTCCACGAACCTGTTCCAGCGCGCTGAGCATATGAAAAAAGTGATCATTGCGGACGACGAGGCCCCCGCCCGCCAGCTGATCCGGGAATATATGGCCGATTACCCCGACCTCATCCTCCTCGCCGAGTGCAACAACGGGGTGGATGCTGTCACCCAGATCAATACCTTCCGCCCGGACCTGGTCTTTCTGGACGTGCAGATGCCCGGCCTGACGGGGTTTGAAGTGCTGACGCATCTCGATGAGATGCCGCAGGTGATTTTCTCGACGGCCTACGACCAGTACGCCTTGCAGGCATTTGAGGTGCATGCCCTGGATTACCTCCTCAAACCCTATACCCGGATCCGGTTTCAGCAGGCGGTCCAGCGACTTCAGGCGGTGACTCCCGCCTACTGGAACCAGCTTCAGCACCTGGCAGAGGCTTCCGGCCCCCGGCAGGCGTATCCGGAGCAGGTGTTTGTGCAGCAGGGAGCCCGGCTCAGATCCCTGGCCGTGCGGGAAATCCTGCGGGTGACCGCCCAGGGCGACTACGCGCTCATCGTGACCGCCGAGCAGAGCTACCTGAGCACCTACGGAATCGGAGAACTGGAAAAAAAACTCGATCCCCATCAGTTTATCCGCGTGCACCGCTCAGCCCTGATCAACCTCAGCGCCGTGCGCGAACTCCAGAAGAATCCGGCCTCGCTCGAGGTCATCCTCCAGAACGGCGACTGCGTACGGGTAAGCCGCTCGTACATGGACAATCTCAAAGGGCTGATGCTGTAAGGCCGGTCTCCGTGCGCCTCATATAGTTGCATCATGCTCCGTGGCAAACCCAGACGCAGAGATTCACCACTCGGAAAGTACGTGCACTGAGAAACCCGAAGTCAGGTCTTCTTTGTGTACCTCCGGGTGCACCCGCACGCAGGACTGTGCGTCCGCATTGCGCCGGAACGCCCGGCATGCTATCTTTCCCCCCAATCCCCGCTCCGATGAAAACGGAATCCAATACCTTCGACGCCATCGTGATCGGCTCCGGCATCTCCGGCGGCTGGGCCGCCAAGGAGCTCTGCGACCGCGGGTTCCGGACCCTTGTCCTCGAGCGCGGACGCCAGGTGATTCACAATCAGGATTATCCGACCGCCCATCTGGCGTCCTGGGAGCTGCCCCACCGGGGCACGATGCCGCGCAAGTTTCTCGACGAAAATCCCCTCATCAGCAAGGCCGCAGGCTTCGGCGAGGATACCGCCCACTTTTTTATCCAGGACAAAGACCATCCCTACATCCAGGAGCAGCCCTTCGACTGGATCCGGGGCTATCAGGTCGGGGGCAAATCCCTTACCTGGGGCCGCGCCTGCCAGCGCTGGAGCCCTTACGAGTTCACTGCGCCGGAACGGCAGGGCTACGGCATGAACTGGCCCATCGGCTACGAGGACGTGGCGCCCTGGTATGCGCATGTGGAGCGCTTCATCGGCGTCTGCGGCCATGCCGACGGCATCGAGGCCATGCCGGACGGCGAGTTTCTCCCGCCTTTCGAACTCAACTGCGTGGAGGCCCATGTCAAACAGCGGCTGCTGGCGCACTACGGCAACCGCCACCTCGTGCATGCCCGCTGGGCCCATATCACCGAGCCGAAAGAAATCCACACGCAGCAGGGCCGGGGCCAGTGCCAGGCCCGCAACCTCTGCATGCGCGGCTGCCCCTACGGCGGATACTTCAGCTCGGTCTCCTCCACCCTGCCCTGGGCAGAGAAAACCGGCAAGCTCACCATCCGGCCCTTTTCGGTCGTGCATTCGGTCGTGTACGACGAGGCGGCGGGCAAAGCCAGCGGCGTGAAGGTCATCGATGCCAACACCCGGGAGGAGCTGGAGTATTACGCCCGCGTGATCTTCGTCAATGCCTCGGCGCTGAACACCAACCTCATCCTGCTTAATTCCCGCTCGGACCGCTTCCCCAACGGCCTCGGCAACGACAGCGGACTGCTGGGCACCTACATTGCCTTCCACAACTACCGGGGCTCCGTATCGGGCGTCATGCCGGGCTTCGAGGACCAGTATTACTACGGACGCAACCCCACCGAGCCGATTCTGGCCAATTTCCGCAACCTCGGACGGCAGGACACGGATTTTGTAGGGGGATACACCATTTTTTCCGGCGCCTGGCGGGCCCGCGGCCCGGCGCAGCACCCCCGCCCGGCAGGCGGCGCCTACAAAGACGCCCGCTCGAAGCCCGGACCCTGGCATGTGTACATGTACATGCAGGGCGAGACCATTCCCAAAGCCTCCAACCACGTGCGCCTCAGCCCCACAGAAACCGATCCGTGGGGCATTCCCCTGCTCATCACCTCGGTAGGCTACGACGACAACGACGAGCGCATGGTGCGGGACTTTCTGGAGCAGGGCAAAGAAATGCTCGAAGTGGCCGGCTGCACAGACATCGAGCAGCGCGACAGCCGGCAGGCGCCGGGCCTGGATATTCACGAGATGGGCGGCGTCCGCATGGGCAAGGACCCGGCCCGATCCCTGCTCAACGAGTGGAACCAGCTCCACGCCTGCCGCAATGTGTTTGTCACCGACGGCGCCTGCATGACCTCCACGGGCAATCAGAGCCCTTCCATCCTCTATATGGCGCTCACGGCGCGCGCCGCCAGCTATGCCGCCGAAGCCATGAAACAGCAACGCCTGTAATTCCACCCCGATGAACCGACGCGATGCCCTTGCTGCCACAGCCCTGCTGACGGGCGGCGCCCTGCTGGGGCCCGGCCTCTGGCTCAGCAGCTGCGGATCCGATGCCGGCGTGCCTGAAGGCGTGCTGGAAGCCGAACCCTACCGCCTCCTGGAGGCGATCGCCGATGCCCTGCTGCCCGATACGGAGGCTTCGCCGGGCGCGAAGGCCGCCGGGGCCGGCCCCTTCATGCAGCTGCTGCTGACCGACTGCTACGTCGAGGCCGACCAGCAGCGGGCCGTCGCCGCGCTGGCGGAGTTCCGGCGGGCCTGCCTCGCGCGGCACGGCCGCGCCTTTGAAATGCTGGAGCCGGCGCAGCGCGAGGAACTGCTGCTCTGGGCCGATGCAGAGGCGCGGCGCGGCACCGGCATGCAGGATTTTCCCCTGCTGCGCGAGCTGGCGGAGCGGAGCTACTTCAGCTCGGAGGCCGGCATGACACAGGCGCTGCGCTGGATTCCGGTGCCGGGCCGCTGGCAGGGCTGTGTGCCCCTGGAGCCGGGCCAGCCAGCCTGGGGATGATGCTTGCGATCCTGCCCTGCGCACCGTAAATTTGTAGTATCAGGCGCTTGTGCGCCATGCCGGAAGCCCCGCGATGAACATCACAGCGCTCCATTGCACCAATTTCAAACGGTTCACTGATCTGCGGGTCGGCCAGATCCCTGCGGGGTGCAGGCTGGTGCTGCTGATCGGTTCCAATGGGTCCGGTAAATCTTCCATATTCGACGCATTCAGCTTCTTCGACAGCGCCATCAAAGGCGGATTTAATGAGAATCAGGCCTTCTGGGAATATTTCGGCAAACAGCCCGGTCAGGAAACCCGGGTAAGCATCTGGTTCGAGGATGGCCGAGAGCACCGCGTGGACAGCACGGCGCGCCAGATTCCCGCACTGGGCAAGCATACATTTTACGGACGCACCAGCTTCCGGCAGATTCCCCGGCTGACCAGAACCGCGCTCGGGCAGGGCGGATCACTTGATTTTCAAGACGACGCAGACCGGCCCAGGTTCTTCATCGACCGCGACAGCCGTTTCGAGAACGATATTGAAAAAATTACGGAAACTATCCTGACTGAGTTTTTTACCTCCACCGCCTCCAGCGAACAGATCAAAAGCAAATACATCGCCCCGGTCAATGCGGCGCTGGACCGGATTTTCGGCGGAGGAAACGGTACCCGGCTTCAGCTGTCCCGGATTATTCCCCCGCTGGAAGGCAAAGTAGCGCAGGTTGTATTCCAGAAAGGCGTTTCCGAACTCCACTACAATTACCTCAGCGCAGGCGAAAAGGAGGTTTTCAACCTGCTGATCAATCTGCTCAGCCGCAATTCGCTGTATCAGGATACGGTGTATTTCCTCGACGAAATGGATCTGCACCTCAATACCCGGATTCAGTACAGCCTGCTTCAGGAAATCACGCAGCACTGGATACCGGAGCGCTCGCAGCTGTGGACCGCCAGCCACTCCCTGGGCTTTATCGAGTATGCACGGCAAGCGGAGGACGCGGCAGTGATCGATTTCGACGACTTGGATTTCGACCAGCCGCAGGTACTGCATCCCTCGCCCAAAGACCATCCCGAACTCTATGAGATTGCAGTCGGAAAAGCCTTTCTGCCCTCGCTGTTCCGGCACATGCAGATCTGGTTCGTCGAAAATAAAGACCGCGCATACTACGCGGAGCTCGGGATGCCTGATACGGTGTTCATCTCGGACCATAACCGCAACAGCGTTTATCACAAAGCCAGAACAACGCCCTACCATGGGATTGCAGACCGGGACTTCCTCAGCGATGAGGACCTGGAGCTGATCCGGAAGCATTACCGCCGGCTCCGGATTCTGGAGTATTACAGCATCGAAAATTATCTCTACCACCCCGAAAACCTGGCCGCGCACTGGGATTCACGGGGCGTGCCATTCGACATTCAGCGCTATACAGCCGAGCTGACCGAGGCCAAAAACCAGGTCAGCCACCTGATCATCCCCTCGCTGAGCCTGCGCCGGACAGAATACCCGTATTTCGGGGAACCGGAATTCATGGGCTCCCCGCTGCAGAACCGGTTCAGAAACCGGCAGGAAAATACAGACCAGGCAGTTCGCATCGCACAGGAGCTGAGCAGCGATGTATTCGAGACGTTTTACAAATATCTGCCGATGAAAAGCTACTGCACCCAGCTTACGCAGCGGCAGCATATTCCCCCGCACGAGCTGGCCCGCACCGCCTGGTTCCGCAGCCGCATAGCTCCGCTGTTGCAGGCAAGCGAAGCATAATCCTGACCGTCAGGGCTTTCCCTGCAGCACCTGCCTGATGCCGTCCGGCCCCTGCACATACACATCCAGCCAGCCGCCGCCCCCGCCGTTGAACCACTCCACCCGCAGCAGGTGCAGGCCCGCTTCGAGGCGCATCGTCCCCTTCACCTCAGCTACCCCGTGGTCGCCGTCGTTGTCCACGACGGGCTTTCCCTGCACGTAAAGCTTGCTGCCGTCGTCCGAGCGGGTGAAAAAGGCGTATTCCCCCGCCGCTGCGGCCTCGAATTGCGTTTCAAACACTACCGCTACCTGCTCTTCCCGCGGGAGCTGCAGGCCTTCGGAGCTGATTTCATTGCAGCTGCCGGCGGCGGCGGGGCTCAGGCGGCTGAAATCGGGCAGGCGGCTGGCGTTTTCGAGCAGGTAGGCGCGGTACCGCACCGCAGGCGCCTGGCCCGGCGCCAGAAAGCGGTAATAGGCGACGGCAGTCTCGCTGATCTGCTTGCCGCCCCGGAACAGGGCGCATTTCACCACCGTGCTGCGGGAGAGGGGCAGCGGTTTTTTGTACAGGGGCGACGCGGCCGAAGGCCGGCTGCCGTCCAGGGTGTAGCGCAGCTCGCCGGCCTCCGGATGGCTGATCTGGACCACGGTATCGCCCCGGAACAGGCCTCCCGCCGGGCGGTAGCCCTGCTCGGCATGCTGAAACACCGGCGCTTCGAGCAGGCTTGCCAGCGGATAGCTGCGGGCGGGCGGGTCGAAACCTTCGAAGGCACAGCGCGTGGGCCGGCCGATCCACGCATACGGCGCTTCAATGCCCAGCGCGAAGGCGATGGTGGCGGCATGGTCGTACTGGAAGACCGGAATCGGGATTTCGTAGTTCGGGCGGATGCCCGGTCCGTGCAGAATCAGGGGCACCTCCATTTCGGCCACGCTGAGGCCGCCGTGGCCATGGCCCTTGCCGCCGTGGTCGG
Organism: Bacteroidia bacterium; assembly: GCA_033765305.1. Classification (GTDB taxonomy): domain Bacteria; phylum Bacteroidota; class Bacteroidia; order J057; family J057; genus RDXT01. Next base: position 244,743 of record JANRID010000040.1, on the reverse strand, counting down.
CGCAGACGAGCACCAGGGTTTCGCCTGCGATGCCGGCCTCCTGGATGGCCGTCAGGATCTGGCCGATGAGGGAGTCGGCCCGCTCCACCGAGCGGTAGTATTTGGGGCTGCCGTGCCCGTGCGCGTGGCCGGCGTGGTCCACATGATCCAGGTGCACAAAGCAGAAGGCCGGGCGTGCAGTCCGGATGTATTCGGCGGCTTTGAGCGCCGTTTCCGCTTCGCCGTCGGCGGACACGTTGTAGTCCACTGCCGACTGCTCGAAGAGCCGGCCGAAGCCGTCCCAGTCGTAGATGGCGCCGATTTCGGCCTGGGGGATCTGGGCGTGGATCTCGCCGAAGATGGTGGGGAAAATATCCTCGCTGCCGCGCACCACGGGCGGCAGGATGAAGTCGTTGCGTTCGTAGCCGTTGCTGTGGATGCCGTGCTGCTCCACATCGGCGCCCATGATGAGGGAGGCCCAGTTGGGGCTGGACACGCTGGGGGTCACGGCGCGGGCGCGGAAGGTCCAGGCGCCTTCGCGCATAAGGCGGTCCAGGTTCGGGGTATTCGCCGTGCGGATGCCGTTGGGGCTCATGCCGTCCACGCCGATCATGACTACGTGGCGGATGGGGCGGGGCGGCTGCTGGGCCTGGGCGGCAGACAGCGGGACGGCGAACAGCAACAGGATAAGGGCAATACGCATGCGGCAGGAGAGGGTGAAATCCTGCGCAAAGGAAGCGATTCCGGATTACGGGGATGTTACGGAAGTGTGAAGGGGGGCTGGCCGGGGGGATGTTTGCCAGCAGAAAACAGGATAGATCTCAGGTTTTGCAAGGGCTCCCGATTCAGCTGAAGTGCCTCAATGGTTACTCTTCCCGTTGGAGTCAGGCCAATAATTTGGATAAAGCTATAACTCCAGGTAAAATGATCAGTCCAAGTCTGTGTTCTTGGGTTAAACAGAGAAGCCTGTGCATCTGAAAGCGTATCAAAGCCAGAAATTTTAGTGTACTTATGGCTATTACAGCCTTAGCAAGCGAGAGCTAGATTGCTTAAATCATGAGTTCCCCCTTTGCTTAATGGTATAATATGTTCTATAGAAAAACTATACGTGGCGAATGCTGCCTGGCTTTTGCAATACTCACAGCATCCCATCGCCTCGCGGATGAGCTGCCTGCGGATCTGATCCGGAACTCTGGCATTACTCATATACTGCCTCGATACCCAGCTCGGCGCAGAGCTGCTCCAGCGGGATATTCCGGATAGCAGCAAGACCGATCAGGTGCTGCATCCGTTGGGCGGTAAGCAATTCCCATTCATCTGTAAGGCGGATCAGCTCGTCCTGTTCCGCAGGTTCCAACTGCTCGGCCTTCCGTTTGGAAACCAGCGCCTGATACCGCGCCATACGATCCGGCGCCAAGCTTTGGCTGATGGCCAGCAAGAGGCTGGATTCAGGCTCAGAAAGTGAGGTGGACCGCCGCGATGCCCGGAGCCGCAGCAATACAGCGATCATCTGATCAAATTCCTGAGCATCTAACTGCTCGATGCCGCGCAGCAGGTCTTCAATCGAGATATGAGAGGTGACAGCAATTCCTTTCATAGGCTCAATATACAAAAATTATCCGGTAAATGCAGTACCCGCCGGCAGTTTGGGTGCTGGTCAGGGAATCCATCGCTCGATCTTGGAGTTGGCAGGGGAAATCCTCCGCAGATGCATACGAAGCATGCCGGCCCTGCGTTATCTGTGCAGCCTTTTCTTCCCGCCGCTGTCTGTATAGGCAGTCTTCCCGAGGCTCATCGAGGCAATACGATACAGGTGTGTTCCAAGTATCTGATCCCTAACCTGTATTGCACATGCGTATGAGAAGTGTTGTGAATTCCCTGTTTCTGCTGGCCGGCGTGCTGCTGGCCTCCTGCGACGATTTCGACGATCTGTTCGACCGGGTGGAGGTGCATCCGGATGCGGTCACGGCTACGCCTGCCGATCTGGCCGGCACCTGGGAGCTGACCGCATTCTGCGCGGCCGACAGCGATACGCTCCTGCTTTCTGCCTTCACCATCGAAATCGGCGCCGACAGCACCGTGAGCATCTTCGTCCAGGGCAGTCTGCTCGTGCAGGGCGACTGGTCGCTGATCGCCGGCAGCAAAGTGCTGGACCTCGATTTCCCCGGCGACGACGACGGCTGGGAGGATTTCGACGCCCGCTGGTCCATCCTGTACAACGAATCCGGCGAGATCTGGCTCATCCATTACGACGGCAGCCGCCACGGGCATGACGACGACGATGACGAGGATGACGAGGATGACGATGACGAAGACGACGACGATGACGATGACGACGATGACGACGACGACGATCACGACGGGCCTCCGCTGAACTGCGAGCTGAAGCTGCGGAAGATCTGATCCGCACGGAGAGATGGACGCCCCTGCATCCGGAGCTTCCGGATGCAGGGGCGTCTGCTTCTATGCCGCCTGCTACACTTTTCAGCTTCGCATTACATTCCGCAAGCTGCTCCGGTGCTGCGGAAACGGCCCGCACGACCCTGAAATGCACGCGCAGCTGCGCCATGCCGGCGGATTTCCCGCCGCCCGCCCTCCGATATGACATCGGGAAAATTCCATGCACTTGCACAATCGGCTCCGGGGCTGCTAACTTGTTGATATTCCGAACTGATCCCCCACCCGCGCACTGCATGAAAGGCATCGTATTCACGGAGTTTCTCGAAATGGTCGAGCAGCGCTTCGGCTTCGAGACCGCCGACCGCATCGTGTCCGAATCCGAGCTGCCCTCCGGCGGCGTGTACACCGCCGTAGGCACCTACGACCATCAGGAAATGGTCCGGCTCGTCGGAAGCCTGAGCGCCCGCTCCGGCATCTCCGTGGCAGATCTGCTCAAGCTCTATGGCGAATACCTGTTCGGGCGCTTCACCGTGGCCTACAGCCGTTTTTTTGAGCCTGCCGCCGATGCATTTTCGTTTCTGGCCCGCATCGAGGACTATATCCACGTTGAGGTCAAGAAGCTCTACCCCGACGCGGAGCTGCCCACCTTCCGGGTCGCACGCCCGGCGCCGGAGGTCCTGGAACTCGTCTACCACTCCGGCCGGGGCCTGGCAGATTTTGCCGAAGGCCTGCTCAAGGGCTGCATGCAGCATTTCGGCGAGCAGATCCACCTCCACCGCGAGCAGATCCGCGACGACAATACGATTGTCAAATTCACCCTCACCCGTGCCCGCGCCTGACCTATGGACTCCCCCGACAGCCTGAAGCGGATCCTCCAGCGCGAACGGGCCGCCCGGAAAGCCGCCGAGGAAATCATGGAGGCCAAATCCCTGGAGCTCTACCAGAAGCACCAGGAGCTGATCCAGCTCAACGAAAGCCTGGAGGAAAAAATCTGCGAACGCACCGCCGAAATCGAGGCCTTCAGCCGCGAACTGGTGCGGGCCAAGGATAAGGCCGAGGCCGCCGACCGTGCCAAGTCGGACTTCCTCTCCAACATGAGCCATGAAATCCGCACCCCGCTCAATGCGATCGTGGGCCTCACGGAACTCATCCTCCGCGACAGCGCCGACCCCCAGGCGCGCGAATTCGCCCGCTCGATCAAGTTCTCCGCCGACAACCTGCTCGTGATCATCAACGAGGTGCTGGATTTTTCCAAAATCGAAGCAGGCAAGCTGACGTTTGAGTCCGTCCCTTTCAGGCTCAGCGAAGTGCTGGAATCGCTCATGCAGACCTACCGGGTGAAAGCCGAGGAAAAATCCCTCGAGCTCCGCGCCCTCATCCATCCGGATACCCCGGACTTCCTCCAGGGCGATCCCGTGAAACTGGGCCAGGTGCTCATCAACCTGCTGGGCAATGCGATCAAATTCACCCACCAGGGCTTCGTGCGCCTGCACGTGCAGGCCCGCGCACGGGAGGCAGACCGCTGCCGCCTGCGCATCTGCGTCGAGGACAGCGGCATCGGCATCCCGCAGGACCGGCTCGATGCCATCTTCGAGAGCTTCAGCCAGGCCAGCACCAGCACCGCCCGCATGTACGGCGGCACCGGCCTGGGCCTGACCATCACCCGCCGCATCATCGAGCTGCAGGGCGGCGCCATGGAGGTCGAAAGCCGGATCGGGGAAGGCTCCCGCTTTACCTTCGAGCTTCCCTGCCTGCTGGCAGCCCCGGAATCCCTCCCCCTGGCAGCGCCGAAGCAGGAGCCCGGACAGCTCGGACACCTGCGCGTGCTCCTGGTCGAGGATATTCCGATGAATCAGATGCTCATGCGCCAGGTGCTGCGCCGCAAGCAGATCCAGGCCGATATCGCCTCCAATGGCCTCGAAGCCCTCGACTTCCTCGCCGCCAACGACTACGATGTGGTGCTGATGGACCTGCACATGCCCGTCATGGACGGGCGCGAAGCGACGCGCATCATCCGCGACCCCGGCTCGCCGGTCCGCCGCCACGATGTGCCCATCATCGCCCTGACCGCCGATGCCTTCCAGGATACGCGCTCGGAGGTGGAGGCGCTGGGCATGAACGACTTCCTGACCAAGCCCCTCAACATGGACGAGCTGTATGCCAAGCTGCACCTGCTGGCCGAAGGCCTGCAGACCTGAGCCGCCGGGCTTACCGGCGCTCGGGAAACAGCGACAGCAGCCCCGCCTCCGATGCGGCGGCGATGCCGCGCTCCGTGATCAGGCCAGTCACCAGCCGGGCCGGGGTGACGTCGAAGGCCGGATTGTGGCCGGCTGTCCCCGGCGGGGTCAGGCGGACTTCCCGCACCTGGGCGGCATGCGGATCGAATCCGCTGATATTCAACACCTCCGACTCACTCCGGATCTCGATCGGGATCTCTGCCAGCCCGTCCCGGACCGTCCAGTCGATGGTCGGGGAAGGCAGGGCCACGTAGAAGGGCACGCCGCAGTCGCGGGCGGCCAGCGCCTTGAGATAGGTGCCGATTTTGTTGGCCACATCGCCGGTCCGGGTGGTGCGGTCGGTGCCCACGATGCACAGATCCACCTGGCCGTGCTGCATCAGGTGGCCGCCGGCATTGTCGGCGATGACGGTGTGGGGAATGCCTGCCTGGCCCAGTTCCCAGGCTGTGAGGGAAGCGCCCTGGTTGCGGGGGCGGGTTTCATCCACCCACACATGCACGGGGATCCCGGCCTGGTGCGCCAGATATATGGGAGCGGTGGCGGTGCCCCATTCCATGCAGGCCAGCCGGCCTGCGTTGCAGTGCGTGAGGATCTGCACCGTCCGCCCGGTGCGGGCATACGCTTCGCGCAGGAGGGCCAGCCCGTGCATGCCGATGGCGTGGCAGATGGCGACATCGGCCTCGGCGAGGGCGCCGGCTGCCTCCAGCGCCCGTTCCGGCCGCTGCTCCGGCGGCACGCCGTGGAGGGTCTCCGCCATATGATCCAGGGCCCAGGCCAGGTTGACGGCGGTGGGCCGGGCTTCCCGCAGCTCCCGGAGCGCTGTTTCATACGGGAAGGAACCGCTCCAGCGGGCCTCCAGGCAGGCCAGGTACACGCCGTAGGCGGCGGTGATGCCGATCAGGGGAGCGCCCCGCACCCACATCTCGCGGATGGCGGCCGCGGCCTCTGCCGCGCTGCGGATCTCCACGATCACCAGACGGTGCGGCAGCAGCCGCTGATCCAGAATCTGGATGGTCTCCGGGTCTTCCGGATGCACCCACAGCGTCCGGCGGAGCGCCGCCGGGAAGCGGGCTTCGAGGATGCTGCGCACGGCTGCAGGCGCGTAGCGGTTCAGATCCAGTTCCAGGCTGACAGCTGGCATATATGGGTGTGAATCTTCCTGCAAGATGCCGGGAATCCTTGAATCTGCCAATGCGTTTTGCCGTATGTTTACGGCAGTTTACCTATCTCATTCTGGTTACCCGGCTATGCACAGTGCCGATTCGCTGCTTCAGCATGCTTACGACCCGGAGCGTTTCCGCCGCACCGGCCACCAGCTGATCGATCAGCTGGCCGATTTTCTCGCTTCGGCCCGGCATTCGCCGGATGCGCCGGTGATCCGCTGGCAGGAGCCCGATGCCCTGCGGGCTGCCTGGGCGGCGGAGCCGCTGGCCCAGGGCCCGGACGCCCTGCCGGGGCTGTTCGCACGGGTGCTGGAGCAGACCGTGCGCACCCAGTCGCCGCGCTACGTGGGGCATCAGATCGCGCCGGCAGCGCCGGCAGCGGCCCTGGCTGCCCTGCTGGGCGCCCTGCTCAACAATGGCATGGGCGTGTACGAAATGGGCATGGCCGGCACCGTGCTGGAGCAGGAGGTCGTCCGGCTGATGAACCGCCAGCTGGGCTACGGGCCTGCGTCCGGGGGCTTCCTGACTTCGGGCGGGTCCCTGGGCAACCTGACCGCGCTCCTGGCTGCGCGCCAGGCGCAGACCGGCTTCGATGCCTGGGAAGAAGGCGCTACCCCGCAGCCGCTGGCCGTGATGGTGTCCGAACAGGCGCATTACTGTGTGGCCCGCGCGGCCAAGGTCATGGGCCTCGGGGAGGCCGGCGTGATCAAAGTGCCCGTGGATGCCCGCTTCCGCATGCGCACCGAGCTGCTCGACGGCCTCCTGGCCGAGGCTCAGGCCGCCGGACGGCAGGTGATCGCCATTGCCGGCAGCGCCTGCACCACTGCCACCGGCTCCTTCGACGATCTGGCCGCCATCGCGGCCTTCGCGCAGCGGCACGGGATCTGGTTTCACGTGGACGCCGCGCATGGCGGGCCTACCATCTTTTCCCGCCGCTACCGCGGACTCGTGGCAGGGATCGAGCTGGCTGATTCGGTCGTTGTCGATTTCCACAAAATGATGCTGACCCCGGCCCTGGCTACCGCCGTGCTCTTCCGCAGCGAAGCCGTTTCCTTCAATACCTTCGCCCAGAAAGCCAGCTACCTCTGGGACCGCGCGCAGGACCGCGAATGGTACAACCTCGCCAAACGCACCTTCGAGTGCACCAAGCAGATGATGGGCCTGGAGGTGTTTGCCCTGCTGCATGCCTACGGGCCGGAGCTGTTTGCCGAGCACGTGGATACTGTGTACGGCCTGGGGGCGGAATTCGCCGGCATGGTGCGCGCACGGGATGCGATGGAGCTGGCGCACGAGCCGCAGTGCAACATTGTCTGCTTCCGCTATGCCCCGCCGGGCATGGAGCCGGAGGCCTGCGACGCGCTCAATCAGGCGATCCGCACGCAATTGCTGCGCGAAGGGCGGTATTACATGGTTCAGACCCGGCTCGGCGGCAGGCTCTGGCTGCGGGTGTCGCTGATGAATCCGTTTACGGACGGAGCCGTGCTGCACGGGCTCCTGGATGCCGTGGAGGCCGCAGGCCGCGCCTATGCAGGCTGACCCTGTGGAATCTGCGGCCTGTGCAGCTCGTATTTCAAACCCTTGCGCCCCGGCAGCCGTTTACCGTCTGTGCGAGGTTGCATTTTGAATACTAGGCCCCGATCAATATATTCCCGTTCAAACCAGTTGCCATGAACAAAGTCCTGGTCCGTATGCTGCTGAAGTGGTGTTGGGGCATCATCCTGATCGCTGCGCCGGTATCGGCGCTGGCTACGCACAACCTCGCCGGCCAGATTACCGCCCGGCGCAATAATCCCAACAATCCCAACAGCTACGAGATCACCCTGACCACCTATACCGACCCCGCACCGGCAGGGGTGGACCGCTGCTCGGCGGATTTCGAGGTGTGGAGCACCGGCCCCAACCGCCAGCGGCTGGCCCTGATCGAGGATGTGATCCGATCCAACGGCCCGCAGATGACGGTGCTGCCCAATGACTGCACCGTGCCGAATCCCCGCAACGGCGTCCCCGTCAAGGGTACCGTGAAGGAGAATATCTACGTGTTCACGTATATCTTCCCCGGACCGGGGGAATACGACATTTATTACTACGACATCGCCCGGCACGGGTCGGTGGTCAATATGAACCGGCCTGAAGAGCAGGCCTTCTTCGTCGGTACGCGCCTCTTTATCAGCCCGCCGATTCTGGGCGGCAACAATACCCCCGTCCTGCTCAACCGCCCGCTGGACGATGCCTGCATCGGCAAGCTCTGGACCCACAACCCCGGCGGCTTCGACCCGGACGGCGACTCGCTGGCGTACAAGCTTTCCCCTTCTTTCCACTACGACCCCTCCCAAAGCAGCAGCCCCATCGTGGCGACGGGCTACCGCTGGCCGGATGACCCGCAGTTCGGCACCAGCGATTTCTCCATCGACTCGCTTACGGGGGTCGTGACCTGGAATGCGCCGCAGCAGCCGGGGATCTACAATTTCGGCATCGTGATCGAGGAGTGGCGCAACGGCCGCCTGCTGGGCACCGTGCTGCGCGATATGGCGGTCTGGGTGATCGACTGCAACAACGATCCGCCGGTGATCGAAACCATCCGCGATACCTGCGTGTACGCCGGTGATACACTGCGCTTCCCCTTCAAAGTCTGGGACCCCAACCGCAGCGACAGCCTGTATTTTTACCTCAACAATGCCGGCATCGGCAACAACGGCCCCTTCGCCGTGGCCAACCCCGCTACCCTCAGCGGCCGCGTCATCGATCCCTTCCCGGGATTCTCCTTCGTATTCAATACCCTGCCCGTCAGCACGGTCAACAACAACACCTCCATCGTGGACACCATCCGCGGCGAAGTGGTCTGGATCACCAACTGCAGCAATATCCGCACCCAGCCGTACCAGGTGGACTTTTATGCGACGGACAATGAAAACTACTCCAACTCGCTGAGCCCCAACCTGCGGACCCTGGCCGCCAACAAGGCGGTGTCCATCCGGATCATTCCGCCGCCGCCCTCGGCGCTGACGGCGGTGAAGGGCTCCCGCAATGTGGCCCTGCAATGGCTGCCGCCGGTCTGCGGCGGCGAGGTGCTGGGCTACCGCATCTACCGCAAGCTGGATGCCGGCCAGTTTATGCAGGATACGGTCTGCTGCGAAATGACGCCGCTGGATGCGGGCTTTACCCTCGTCAGATACCTCCAGGACGGCGCCGCCCGCAGCTGGGTGGATTCGCTCACCGGGCTGACCGATTTCTTCGACAAGGATCTCTGCTATGTGGTGACGGCCGTGTACGATGTGCCGCAGCTGCCCGGCCTGCCGTCGCTCGAAAGCTGCGCGACCAACCTGGCCTGCATCGAGATCCTCAACGGACCGCTCTACCTGACCAACGACAGCGTAGCGGTCACGGATGCGCTGAGCGGTGCGATTTTCCTCAGCTGGTCCACGCCGGAGATCGACCCCTTCTTCCCCCAGCCCTACACCTTCCGCCTGTACCGGGCCAACAACAACGCCTTCCCGGCGATCGAGATCGCCTCGCAGCCCTTCGGCGATACCACCCGCACGGATGTGGGCATCGACACGGAATTCCGGGGCTACAACTACCGCGTGGAGGTCTTCGACGCCACGGGCCAGATCGCCCCGACCGGGCGGGACTTCAATACGGGTTCCAGCATCTTCCTGACGGCCGCCGGCGGGGGCAACAACTACATCGAGCTGCGCTGGGAGGAATATGTGCCCTGGCAGAATCTGAGCTACGAGGTCTGGCGCTCGGCAGCAGGCGCGCCCTTTGTGCTGATTGCTACGGTGCCGGGCACCGGCGCGCCTGTGCATACGCACACGGACGAAAGCCTGAATCCGGCGGTGGAATACTGCTATTTCATCCGCTCCGCAGGCACCTACGGGCTCCCCGATGTGAAGGATCCCCTGATCAACGACTCGCAGGTGGCCTGCGACTTTGCGCGGGACGACCAGCCGCCCTGCAACCCGGCGCTGGTGCTCGGCGGCGGCTGCGACCTTCAGAATGTCCAGGTGCGGATCGTCAAGCCCGTGCTGGACTGCGCAGCAGATGCCGATTCGGTGTATCTGTACTTCGCGCCCAAAGCCGACGGCGCATTTGCCCGGATCAAAACGCTGGCCTGGGACCGCTTCGGGACGGATACTACGGTGTTCTTTACTGTGCTCGAAAATCCGGAATTCCTCGCGGGCTGCTATGCGGTGCGCACGGTGGATTCGCTGGGCAATCTGGCGGACCTCTCGGAGCCGGTCTGCCTCGACTACTGCCCCTCGCTGGTGATGTCCAACATCTTCTCGCCCAACGGCGACGGCATCAACGATCTTCTGCGGCCCGTTTCGTTCCGCGATGTGGTGCTGCGCGAGATCCTGATCTTCGACCGCTGGGGGCGGCTGCTGCATACCGGGCGTTCGGACCTGAACAACCTTTGGGACGGCATCACGGCCCAAAGCGGCCAGGCAGCACCGGAAGGCGTGTACTACTATGTGCTGCGCTACGACGAGCTCCGGCTGGAGGGCAATCGGGCCATCGAGCTGAAGGGATGGGTGACGCTGGTACGATAACGGCTGAATATCAGGATGTTTACAGGAATTGTCGAATCTGTGGGCCGGGTGGAGCAGGTGGCTGTATCCGGCACGAACCGGGAGTTTACGATCGGAGCCGTGTTGGCGGAGGAGCCGCTGCGGGTGGATCAGAGCATCGCCCATGACGGCGCCTGCCTGACGGTGGCGCGCATCCTGAGCCAGGAGCCGGGCGGCGCGGTGCGGTATCAGGTGACGGCGGTGGAGGAAACCCTGCAAAAAACCACGCTGGGGGCCTGGGAGCCGGGCACGGCGGTCAATCTGGAGCGCTGCCTGCGGGCCGGCGGGCGGCTGGACGGGCATTTTGTGCAGGGGCACGTGGACGGGACGGGGGAGGTGCTGTCGGTGGAGGACCGGGACGGCTCCTGGCGGATCACCTTCGGCTTCGACCCGCAGTTTGCGCCGCTGCTGGTGCCCAAGGGCTCCATCTGCGTCAGCGGCGTGAGCCTCACGGTCGTGGATCCCGGGCGCGACCGCTTTTCGGTGGCGGTGATTCCCTACACGTGGACGCATACCCACTTCCACCTGCTGCGCCCGGGCAGCCGCGTAAACCTGGAATTCGACATCCTGGGCAAGTATCTGCTGCGCTGGGAGTCGCTGCGGGGCTGAGGGGCGGGGCTATATCCGCAGGCCTTCGCGGAACATATGCTGGTACATCGGCGATGCGCTGCGGCGGTCGTTCCATTCCTGTATGGAAGTGACATGGGTGGAAATGGCCTGGCCATACTGCAGTTCGAGGTCGAACAGCTTGTGGCGGAACCGCTGCTCTTCCTGGAGATCTACTGCATACGGCACCAGGATCAGCACATCCCAGTCGGAATCATCCCGCGCATCGCCCCGCGCACGGGAGCCGTACAGGATAATTTCAGCTTGGGGATCGAGCGCTTGCACCGTCTGTTTGATGCTGGTCAGAAAACGTTCGCGGGTATTCATATCTGCTGAGTCTTATGGCGGCAACCCCTACGCAAACAATGCGGTTGTGCTGCAGTCCGAATGATGCATCCGCAGCACATGCCGATCATTCCTGCATCTCGCCAGCCTTCAGCCGCCCAGCTGCTGCGCAAGCGCATAGAGCACGATGCCGGCGGCGACGGAAACATTGAGGGAATGCTTGGTTCCGTGCTGGGGGATCTCCACGGCGGCGTCGGCGAGTGCCAGCACGGCCTCGGACACGCCGTCGATCTCGTGCCCGAAGACGACGGCCACCGGCTGCTGCGGGTCCAGGCGCAGCGCGGGCAGGGGGATGCTCCGGTCGGTCTGCTCGATGCAGAGGATGCGGTAGCCCTGTGATTTCAGGGCGGAGGCTGCCGAGGCGGCATCGGGCGCCTCGTGCCAGGGGACGGTATCTTCGGCGCCGAGGGCGGTTTTGTGGATTTCGCGGTGGGGCGGGCGGGGCGTGATGCCGCAGAGCCAGAGCTGCCCGATGCGGAAGGCGTCCGCCGTCCGGAACACCGAGCCGACATTGTGCATGCTGCGCACCTGGTCCAGGATCACGGCGACGGGCAGCTTGGCCGCTTCGCGGTAGTCCGCAGGGCTGAGCCGCTGGAGTTCTTCTGTGCGGAGTTTGCGCATCGTATTCGGGGTTGGTTCGCGGCAGTTCCACGGAATTTGCTACATTTGCCTAAAGCTCCGATCCGCATGGCCGAAACCACGCCCGACAGGACTGCCGAATTGCTCCGCAAGGTGCGCAAAATTGAAATCAAGACCCGGGATCTGTCCAACCAGATGTTCTCCGGGGGCTATCACAGCGCCTTCAAAGGCCGGGGCATGTCTTTCAGCGAGGTCCGCAGCTACCAGTTCGGCGACGACGTGCGCAACATCGACTGGAACGTGACGGCGCGCTTCGACGATCCCTTCGTCAAGGTCTTCGAGGAGGAGCGGGAAATCACCGTGATGCTGCTCGTGGACATCAGCGGCTCCACCGAATTCGGCACCCAGCGCAGCAAGGACGGGGCGGCGGCCTTCAAGTCGGACCTCATGGCCGAGATCGGCGCCGTGCTGGCGTTTTCGGCCATCAGCAACAACGACAAGGTGGGCGCCATGCTCTTCACCGACCGGGTGGAGCGGTTCATCCCCCCCAAAAAAGGCCGGAACCACATCCTGCGCATCATCCGCGAGCTGATCGACCACGAGCCGCAGGGCCGGGGCACCGACCTGGCCGATGTGCTGCGGCACCTGACGAACCTGCTCAAAAAGCGGAGCATTGTCTTCATTCTCTCCGACTTCCTGCACGAAGGCCCTGACTATCAGGATGCTTTGAGCCTGGCGCGCAAGCGCCACGATGTGGTGGGCCTGCACCTCTACGACGACCGCGAGGCGGAGCTGCCGCCGGCCGGCCTCATCCGGATGGAGGATGCCGAAACCGGCGAAACGGCCTGGGTGGACAGCAGCGTGCCTGCCGTGCGGGCGCACTATGCAGCCTGGTTCCGCGCCGGGCTGGCGCGCACGCGGGAGCGCTTCCTGCGCTCCGGCGCCGACTTCCAGAGCATCAACACCCGCGATTCCTACATCCAGTCGCTGATGAGCCTCTTCGCCCGCCGGGGCTCGCGCCGCTGAGATTCACGCCGCTGCATGTACGAAGCAGGGCCTTGCCTGCGTTTACACCATACCCCGATCCTTGGATTCCATCCTTCCCATTCATCCCTAAGCACTTTCGTCATGTCCCTCTCCCTCCTGGCACGAACCGCTGCTGCCGCCCTGTTTCTGGCTGCCGGCAGCGCATACGCCCAGCAAGGCACCCTCTACCTCCGCAACGGCCGCCAGATGGACCGCTTCGTGTCTGCCGTGGCAGAAGGCAACGTCATCTGCAAGATCGCCGACCGGGCCGACGCTTCCGAAGAAATGCTTCCTTTCAAGCAGCTGGCCATGATCTTTTTCAAGGACGGCACGCTGCATATCTTCGACCCCTCGCTGCCGGGCGGCACGCGGTCGGTGAATTTCGCCGACGGCAAAACCGACCGTCTCCTGACCGTGGATGAAGAGGTGATCAATGGTGCGATTGTCAGCGAAACAGCTGAATCTGTGCGCATTACCCCATCCGGCAAAACCGAAGCCGTGGTCGTGCGCCTCAACCGGGTGCTGCTGATCCTGCGCCGGGACGGCTCCTACCTGCTGCTCGGCGAGCCTGCCGAAGTCGCCGGCATGCTCAAGAATGCCCAGATCGGCACGGAAACCGCCGCTGCCCGCATGCAGCCCGAACCTGCGCCTGCAACCGCCCCGGTCCCGGATCCCGCACCGGCCAAGCCCGCAGAAGCAGAGCTGAATATCGACTTCGAAGCCTTCAAGGGCAAGGCCGTCGATAAGGCCAACCAGCTCTACCAGTACATGGTCATCATCGCCAACAAGACCACCGCCTGGGAAGATGCCAACCGCTCCATCGATCAGGCCGTGACGCTCTTCCTCAACGAAGAAGCGCAGGTGGAGGTCTCCGTAGCCGGCAGCGAGCTGAAGCAGCGCTTCCCCATCCGCAAATACCTGGAGCGTCTCAAGCTGCTCAAATACGATCAGGTCGAAATCACCTGGTCCGATGTAACGTATGTGAGCAACTTCACCAAAGGCCCCGACGGCAACTACTACGGCGTCGTGTCCTTCCTGCAGCGCTTCACGGGCATCCGCGAGGGCAAGCCGGTGTACTCCGACGTGACCCGCAAGAACATCACGGTGGTGCTCAAGTCCTACGAAAAGATCGAAGGCGGCCAGGTGACGGAGCTCTGGGATGTCTTCCTCTCCGACATCGGGGTGGTCAATACCCGTAAAGGCTGAGTATGAAGCACGTTCTGATGCTGGCCGGCGCCGTTGCACTGCTTGCGGCGCCGCTCCTGCTTTCGGCCCAGCGCTACACCTGGGAGGAGCAGGTGTTTGCCTTCGAGGTCAAGCACCTCGACGAATTTGTGGAGCGCTTCAACTACGACCCGGAGACCTTGGTGCTGCGCCACCTGCGGAGCCAGAGCCAGAAGCAGCTGCCCAGCCGGGAGGAGCTGATCCTGACGCTCTTCAATGGCCAGCAGGAATGGGATGCCGCCATGATCAACCGCTTCATTGCGCGGGTGACGCAGCCCGGCGCCGAGATCCGGCTCAATCTCCGCGACCCCGACTGGTATGCCGAGCTGGCCTGCCGGATGACGTACCGGGGCAAGCCCGTGCGCCCGGTGCTGATCCTGACCCTGGAGCATCAGCCGGACGGCGCGGCCAAATGGGTCATCCGCGGGGTCCGCGCACCCTTTCTTCAGCCGGCCCCCGGCCCCGATACAGCCCGGCATCTGAACCCCATCGCGCACGGGACCGACTTCATGTCGCTCGGCACGCTGTTCACCGATCCGCAGAACCTCCGCAACTACCTCTACGGCGGCTACCGGGCCGATGAGCTGTCGGCCTTTGCCGAGGCGGTCCGCAACGGCGCCCTGGTGCACCAGCAGGTGGACGAGGTCACCTACCACCTGCTCCAGATCCCCGGCTGGATGATGGTGCTGCGGAAATACTACCGCAACGAAAGCAATTCCGGGTGGCTCATCGACACGCTGCTGCCTGCCGGGCCGGAGGAAAAAAGCCGCTACCGCTCGGAGCAATTGCAAATCCGCTGAGTCCCCAGTATCTTTTGGCGCCCAATCCCATGTCACTCAGGCTCTTTATGACCCCCAACCGCTTTCCTATGCGCCGTTTCCTGCCCCTCGGCCTGCTCTGCTGCATGGCCCTGACCGCAGCCGGGCAAAGCACCCCGGCCCTGACAACCCGCGACAAAGTGGAAATCACCTACCGGGCCGAACTGCTGATCCGGGAGCTGGAGGGCCTGATGAACCTCATTTCCAGCGACGGGCTCGGAATTACCGAGATCAACGAGCTGATCGCCAACAGCTGCGCCCCCTCCACCAACCAGCTCTTCGCCTCCGAAAAGTCGGTGGTCGAAGAAGATATCTCCCCCTCCGCCATCGACCGTGCCACGACGCGGGATGTGGAGGCCGGCCGCTACCTCCGCGACCTCGATGCGCTCTACGCCAAAAGCCTGGACCAGACCATCAGCTTCTCCGCCATCAGGACTTCCAAGGTGTACGAGCAGCCCTACCCCTACACGCAGGTGTACTTCGAGTCGCGCTTCAGCGGCAGCCATAAGACGCTCAAGGCGCCGTATCAGCCGACCCGCCGCGTGGCGTACGTCCGGGCCGTGCAGGAGCAGAACCAGTGGAAGGTGGTGATCGAAAGCATCGTGTTTTTCCGCCCCGAAAAACCGCTCGAAGAAGAAACCTACGAGGTGGAGCTGACCAATATCCTGCCTGACACCGTTGGCATGGAGCAGCGCGAAAAGCTCCGGCTGATCGAGCAGCAGAAGCAGTTTCAGCAGGAGATCGTGAGCCAGGTGCGGAAAGAGATCGAATTGCTGGAAAAGCAGAAGGAGCAGAAGAATGTGGAGCTGGCGAATTCCTACGTACGGGAAGGCGACGAGGCCATGGCGCGCAAGAGCTACGCCCTGGCCGTGCAGGCCTATTCGCAGGCCCTGGCCCTGTACTCCGATGTGGAAACCTTCCGCAAGCGCAGCAAGGCCCAGGAAGCCATCGAGCGGGAGGCGCGCGCCCAGGAGGAGCGCAGCCAGCGCTTCAGCGATCTGGTGCGCCTCGCCAATCAGGCAGCCCAGCTCTCCGAGTACCAGCGTTCCGTGACCATGTGGAAAATGGCCCAGGCTGTCAATCCCCGCGCCCGCGACATCGAAGACAGCATCGCCAGGCTCAACAACCACCTGGTGAACCTCGACCGCCTGCTGCTCAAGCAGCGCGAGGGGGACCTGCCCGGCGCGGTCCGCGACCTGGGCCGCGAGATCAAAGACCATCCGGCCGATGCGGACCTGTACATGCTGCGCGGCCAGCTCCAGGAACAGCAGCAGAAGCCCAAGCAGGCCATCGAAGACTATACGCAGGCCCTCAAGCTCAATCCCAAGTACCGTCCGGCCTACGTCGCGCGCGGGCGCCTGCAGGAGCAGGCTGGCGAGACGGCCCAGGCCGACCTCGACTACAGCCAGGGGCTGGCCCTCTGGAACGGCGATACGGCGCTGTACGTGATGCGCGCCGAACTGCGCCGCCGCAGCGGCAAGACCGCCGATGCCGTCTCCGATTACAGCGCAGCCATCCGCCTCGACTCGCTCGACGGCAATCTGTTCCTCCAGCGCGGCCTGCTCTACGAAGCGCTGAACCTCTCCGGCAAAGCCTACGACGACTACAGCAGCGCCCTCTCCGCCGACCGCAGGCTGGCCGAGGCCTGGTACCGGCGCGGGATGCTGCGCGTGAAGGAAAATGACCTGCCCGGTGCCGCCCGCGACTTCGGCCGCGCCCAGGAAAACAGCCTGCAGCCTGCCCTGGCCCAGGAAATCAGCGCGCTCGTCACCGGCCTCTTCAACCAGGGCCGCGATCTGAAAGTCAAGGCGGACTACGCCGCCGCCATCCGTCCGCTGAGCGACGCCATTATCCTGCGCCCGTCGTTTGCGGAGGCCTATTACCTGCGCGCCGGCTGCCGCCAGGCCCTGGATCAGAAGCTGGAGGCGCTGGCCGACTATCAGGCCGCCGTAGAATCGGATTCGACCTTCTTCGAGGCCTTTTTCGACCGGGGACAGCTCCGCGTTGCCATGGGCAACCTGCCGGAGGCGATCCGCGACTTCGAGAATGCCGTGCGCTACAAGCCCGATCTGCTGGCCGGCTGGCAGGCCCTCGGCGATGCGCGCAGCGGCGTGCGCAGCTACGAAGACGCGCTGACGGCCTACCGCAAGGCCATCTCCCTCAATCCGGAAGCGGCGGCGGTGCAGTACCGCGCGGGCTATGCCGCCCAGCAGCTGGGCCGCCACAGCGAGGCCCTGCCGTACCTGAGCCAGGCCATCAAGCTGCAAAGCACCTATCCGGAAGCCTACTGCCAGCGCGGCATCGCCTATTACACCCTCAAGGACCTGCCCAAAGCCACGGCGGACCTGAGCGAAGCCATCAAGCAGAAGCCTGATTTCGCCCAAGCCTACAACGAGCGCAGCCGCGTGTACCAGGCGCTGCTCCAGCCTGAAAAGGCGCTGCCCGATCTGGATGCAGCCATCCGCCTCAACATCCGCACCGCCGACGTGTACCTGCGGCGGGCCCGCGCAGGCGCGGCGCTCGGCCAGTATGAGAAAAGCATCGCCGACTACGAGCAGGCCCTGCTGCTGGCCGACTCGGTGCGCCAGGCCGGCGTGCTGACCGAGGCAGGCGAGGCTACCTTGGCCCTCAGCCGCTGGGACCAAGCCCGCGAATGGTTCGCGCAGGCCCTGGAGCTCGACGGCGGCGAAGCCGGCGCGCTGTACGGCATGGCCCTCTCGTATATCGGCTCCGGAAAGCCCGACGAAGCCTTCCCCTGGCTGGAGCGCGCCTTCCAGACCGGCCGGTACAATCTGACCATGGTCAAAAAAGACAAGCGCCTGAAGGTGGTCAAAAAACTCCCGCAGTATAAAACCCTGATTTCAAAGTATTTGCAGTAAGACCAGCTGCCATCGGCGGGGCCGGGCGCAGCGCTGTCCTGGGAAATGGGTTGCACCGGTGCGGCAAAAATGCCTACTTTACGGCTTAAAAGCCGAGCATGGGTGCAGATCTGCGTGGCATGGCAGCACAGATAGGAGAGGATCTCGGGCGCGACGAAGCAGTCCGGGACTACCGGCTGGCGTTTCAAAGCCGGCAGGCCAGCCTGATCGGACGGCGGGAAGTGCTGACCGGCAAGGCGAAGTTCGGCATCTTCGGCGACGGCAAGGAACTGCCGCAGATCGCCATGGCCAAGGCTTTCCGGAAGGGCGACATCCGCTCCGGATATTACCGCGACCAGACCTTCGCGTTTGCAAGCGGGCTGGTGACCTTCAAGGAATTTTTCGCCCAGCTTTTTGCCAATCCCGACATCCAGGCCGATCCGCATTCGGGCGGGCGGCAGATGGACAGCCATTTCGCCAGCCGCAACCTCGACAGCGAAGGCAACTGGCGCGACCTCACACAGCTCATCCACTCCTCGGCCGACGCCTCGCCGACGGCTTCCCAGATGCCGCGCATCGTGGGGCTGGCCCACGCCTCCGTGCTGTACCGGCAGCTGCCGGAGCTGGAGATCGTGACCGGATTTTCGGACAATGGAAACGAGGTCACCTTTGGCACGATCGGAAATGCCAGCTGCGCCGAGGGCCATTTTTGGGAAACGGTCAATGCGGTCGGCATTCTTCAGGCGCCGGCGGTGCTGTCCATCTGGGACGACGGATACGGGATTTCGGTCCCCAATGAGTTTCAGCTCGTCAAGCGCAGCCTGTCCGACATGCTCGCCGGCTTCCGCCGCTCCGACACCGAGCGCGGCTTCGAGATCTGGACGGTGCCGGCATGGAACTACGAGGAACTGGTAGCGGTCTATCAGCTGGCGGCCGCCCTCGCACGGGAACAGCATGTGCCTTCCATCATCCACGTGACGGAGGTGACCCAGCCGCAGGGCCATTCGACCTCCGGCAGCCATGAGCGCTACAAGACGCAGGATCGCCTGCAATGGGAAAAGGCCTACGACTGCCTGACGAAGATGCGCGCCTATCTGCTGGAGCGCGGCTTCGCCACGGAAACAGAGCTGGCAGCCTGGGAGCATGAGGACCGCAAGATGGTCATGCAGGCCAAATCGGAAGCCTGGCAGGAATATCAGCATCCGATCCGCCAGGATCAGTCGCAGCTGCTTTCGCTCATCAGCCGGATCGCGGCGCGCTCGCCGCGGCGGGATGCGCTGCTGCACCTCATCACCGAACTGCGCAAGCACACCGAACCGGCCCGGCGGGACCTGCTGCGCGCCGCCCACCAGGTGCTGGTGATAGTGCGGCAGGAATCATCCGAAGACATCGACGCCCTCAAAGCCTGGGACCGGGCGCAGCGCGCCTGGGCGGCACGTGAATACAACTCGCACCTCTACAGCGAGACGGCCCGCTCGCCGCTCCGGGTGCCCGAAGTGCGGCCGGCATACGAGCCGGATGCCCAGCAGCTGAGCGGCTATGAAATCCTCAACCGCTGCTTCGACGGCCTGCTCGCCCGCGACCCGCGGGTAGTGGCCTTCGGCGAAGACGTGGGCAAGCTGGGCGATGTGAACCAGGGCTTCTCAGGTTTGCAGGAAAAATACGGCCCGCTGCGGGTGATGGACACCGGCATCCGCGAGGCGACGATCGTAGGCCAGGCCATCGGGCTGGCACTGCGCGGCCTGCGCCCCATCGCCGAGATCCAGTACCTCGATTACGTGCTGTACGGCCTCCAGACCCTCTCGGACGACCTCGCCACGCTGCGCTACCGCACGAAAAACGGACAGCAGGCGCCGGTCATCATCCGCACCCGCGGCCACCGGCTCGAAGGCATCTGGCATGCCGGGTCGCCGATGGGCATGATGCTCCATGCCTTGCGGGGCATACACATCCTCGTTCCGCGCAACATGGTGCAGGCTGCCGGCATGTACCACACCCTGCTGCAGGGCGACGATCCGGCCATCGTGGTGGAAGTGCTCAACGGCTACCGCCTCAAGGAACGCCTGCCTGCCAACCTGCGCGACATCACCGTGCCTCTCGGCATGCCGGAGCTGCTGCGCGCCGGTTCCGATCTGACGCTGGTCACCTATGGCGCCTGCTGCCGGATCGCGCTGGAGGCTGCACGCCAGCTCTCCGATGCCGGCATCGAGGCAGAAGTCATCGACGTGCAGACCCTGCTCCCCTTCGATCTGGAGCACCGGATCGTGGAGTCGGTGAAAAAAACCAGCCGGCTGCTGCTGCTCGACGAGGATGTGCCCGGCGGCGCTACCGCGTACATGCTCCAGCAGGTGCTCGAAACGCAGGGCGCCTACCGGTACCTGGACTCCGAGCCGCGGACGATCTCCGCACAGGCCCACCGCCCGGCCTACGGCGACGACGGGGATTACTTCTCCAAGCCGCAGGTGGAGGATGTGTTCCGGACCGTGTACAGCCTGATGCAGGAAGCCGATCCTGCCCGGTTTCCTGCGATTTTCTGATCGATATCCGGCAGATCTTACATCGGTTTCGCCTCCGGCGGACCATTTTCCGCATTGCGTAATTGCATGCTTCGTATCTTGTGCCCAGTCCGATATTTCTGCCCGATGATACGGCGCTGAAACCATTGGGACCGGATATATAGCGGATAATACAGGCTTGATTGGTCCTGATGGATCTCAGCGCCACTTTTGCAAGACCCTGGTGGAAATACTTCACCAGTTGGTTGAATTTATACCCGCATTCTCCTGCACGAACGCACAACAGCGTATCTATTTATGGCTGAAGTCCGAACCATAGACGACGCCCGTATCCAGGACCTGGAGGTGATCCGGATCAAAGCTCCGACTCCCAGGGAAAAATGGACCCTCCGCATCCTCATTTTTCTGGGACTTGCGGCCATGGGCAATTTCGTCCTCTATCTTGCAGATCCGGACCACATCGGATATGCGCCGCTGTACTGGCTGCTGAACTTTACCATCGGATTCAAGCTGCTCCAGTCGCTTCACGAATGGTACCACTATTACAGCATGAGCGTGCCGCCCCGCCCGGTATCGGAGCGCGCCTGGACGGTGGACATGGTCACGACCTTCTGCCCCGGAGAGCCGTACGAGATGATCGTCGAGACGCTCAAGGCGATGAAGGCCGTGCGCTATCCGCATGAGACCTATCTCTGCGACGAGGGCAACGACCCCTACATCAAGCAAGTCTGCGAAGAGCTGGGGGTCCACCATGTGTACCGCGGCAAGGATAAGAAGAATGCCAAGGCCGGCAACGTCAACTATGCCCTGGAGCACCATTGCAAAGGGGAAATTGTAGCCATCCTCGACCCGGACCACGTGCCGGTGCCGGAGTTTCTGGACCGCGCGCTGCCCTACTTCGAAGATCCGCAGCTGGGCTATGTGCAGTGCATCCAGGCCTACTACAACCGCAACGAAAGCTTCGTAGCCAAAGGAGCCGCCGAACAGACGTATCAGTTCTACGGGCCGATGATGATGTCCATGAACAGCTACGGCACGGCGCAGGCCATCGGGGCCAACTGCACCTTCCGCCGCTCGGCGCTGGACTCCATCGGCGGCCATGCGCCCGGCCTGGCCGAGGATATGCACACGGCTATGCAGCTCCACGCCAAAGGCTGGAAATCGGTATATATCCCTGAAATTCTGACCAAAGGCCTGGTGCCGGCCACGATGTCGGCCTACTATAAGCAGCAGATCAAATGGTCGCGCGGGGTGTTCGAGCTGCTCTTCCGCACCTTCCCCCAGCTGTGGCGCAAGCTGACCCTGCACCAGTTCCTGCACTATTTCATCCTTCCGTTTTACTACCTGTACGGGCTGGTAGGGCTGATCGATATCTCGGTGCCGATTATTTCCCTGACTACTTCGCAGGTGCCCTGGCATGTGGACCTGCTGGAATTCGCGATCATGCTGATCCCGCTCTTCATCACTTCGATGGTGATCCGGCAGTATTCGCAGCGGTGGATGGCCGAGGAGCATGAACGGGGCTTCCATGTGCTGGGCGGCACCCTGCGGGCCGGCACCTGGTGGGTGTTTCTGGTGGGCTTTGTGTATTCGATCTTCAACGTCAAGGTCCCCTACATTCCCACCCCCAAGGGCGACGAACAGACCAACGAGCTGAGGCTGAGCATTCCCAATATCATTGCCTGCGTGCTGAGCCTGGCAGCGATTGCATACGGCCTGTATATCGACTGGAATCCGTACAGCTTCGCGATGGCAGGCTTCGCGATGACGAATGTGATCATTCTGGGCTTTGTGGTGCTGATTGCGCAGCAGAAAGCGCTGGCGCGCTGGTACCGGGGCTTGTACGGGAAGAAATTCCGTCCGGTGCGCGTCACCTGGTACCGTTTCCGCCACCGCCTGGTGTACCCGCTCATGCGGAGCGGCTACATTCTTTTCGCTTCGGTGCTGCTGATTGCGCTGGCCAGCTTCGGCATCTGGTACGGCCGCCCGCAGGTGGTCGTGAGCCGCCTGGCGTTCGATCAGGTAAGCCCCTACAACGAAGGCGTGTATACGACTGCCTATTCGGTAGCGGGGCAGCACAGCCCGGTGCTGCTGGCCTTCGGCAACGACGACAAGCGCTTCGCAGTCTCTCCGCTCCGGATTAGCTGGGCGGCCGGCGGCTTCCCGGTGCAGCGCGTGCGCAGCATTCAGGCGGGCGGCGGTGTGCCGTTCATCAACTGGGAGGGAAATGGCGAAGCCTTCACGCTGAGCCGGCTCCAGGCTGGCGAGTACGATGCGGCCATGGCCGCATTTGCCCGCAGCATCCGCATCGTGGACGGTCCGATGTTCATCAATCCGCAGTGGCTTACGGGCCTCAGTGTTCCGGATTCGCTGCTGGGCGACGGCCACCTGGAGGCATGGCGCCGGCTGAAGCAGATCTTCCACCGCGAAGGCGCAGCCAATGTGGCCTGGGTATGGGATGTGCAGCCCCGGATCGGCCGGGCAGAGGTGCAGGCGCTGCGTGAAACGGTGGACTGGGTGGAGGTAAGCGCCGATCCGCGCAAGCCCTTTCAGGAGCAGTACAGCCTCATCCGGGATGCTGCGCTCACCATGGACAAGCGGGTGATGGTGCATCTGCCCGGCCCGCCCTCCTTCGAGTGGCTTTCGGCGGCGCAGACCGCCGCCAACAGCAGCTTCCCCGAAATTCAGGGCTGGGTATGGGAATCCGGCCTGGCAGCCGCAGACCTGGCGGCCGCCGATACCGTGGCCAGTACCCCCCGCCCGCCGCGCCCGGAACGCCCCTACCTCCGCAAAACCGGCGAAGGCTTCGAACTGCTCGTGGACGGCGCCCCGTTCTACATCAAAGGCATCGCCTACCACCCGATGCCGCACTGGTACGAAGGCGGTTCGCCGCTGACGCGCCGGCAGCTGGAGCTCGACTACCGCCGGATCAAGGAGATGGGAGCCAATACCATCCGCCGCTACGCGCCGGGCATGTATGACCGCAATGTGCTCAGCATCGCCGACGAGTTTGGCCTGAAGGTGATATTCGGCTTCGTGTTCAATCCGGAAACCAACTACCTGCGGGACTCCGCAGCAGTCCGCGAATATGTCCGCGAAGTGATTTCGGAAGTGGAGGCCAACAAGCACCGGAGCTCCATTCTGGGCTGGAATCTCGGCAACGAGACCTGGACGACGCTGGAGCATAAATTCCGCCAGCCCTATCTGACGGAGGTGCGGTTCGCATATCTTCGGCTGATCAACCAGCTCGCAGCCGAAATCCACCGCATCGATCCGGGCCGGCCGGTCTTCGTATCCATGCGCTACACCGACGATCTGCCGGCTTCGCTGCGGGCATTCCAGCGCTACGCGCCGGAGGTGGATATCCTGGGGATCAATGCCTTGTATGAGGGGCAGATCGCTTCGCTCGACTCGGTGATGCAGCGGTGGGCCCCTGGCGCCCCGTATATCGTGTCGGAGTTCGGCCCCGATGGCTACTGGGAGCCGGAAGGCACCCCGCGCGACCGCTGGGGCTTCCTCGACGAGCCCTCCGGCTTCGAGAAAGCCATCCGCTATGCATCGCGCTGGACGCACCACATCGAGCCAAACCGCGGCCGCAACCTGGGCGGCGTCGCTTACAGCTGGCGCGACCAGCAGGAAGGCACCGCCACCTGGTACGGGCTCACCGACTTCAAGAGCCGCCTCAATCCGGGGTATTATGCCCTGAAGGAAGTCTGGACCGGCACGCCGGTGCAGCCGCCGCTGGCCGATGCCTATATCTCGCCCGCCGATCCGGTCTGGTACCGCCGCAGCGAGCAGGTGTACCGCGCTGCCAGCGAAAACAACCGCAACCTCAGCCTGGCCTACAACTGGTATCTGTCCGAAGAGGAAATCGCCGGGCCGCAGAAGCCCTTCAGCCACATCGGCAAGGGGCCGGTAGCCTATTTCCAGATTCCGGACAAGCAGAAAAAGTACCGGCTCTACCTCTATATCAGCGACCCGGACGGGAATGTGGTCTCTGCCTCGCGCCTTGTCAACCCCTGATGTGTTTTCCGATTTTCCCCGGTTTATGACGGTATCCCTCGGTATGCATATTCCAGTCGTTATCCGCTTATTCCGCATGGCCGGCCTGGCCGCCGTCCTCGGCATGCTGCTGGCCGGCTGCAATCCTGCCCCCCCGGCCGCACCCGACCGGTGGAGCCAGCCCCGCACTGCACGGGTCCAGATCCTCCGCACGGAAGCTGGCTTCCAGATGCTGCGCGACGGCAAGCCTTTCTTCATCAAAGGCGCCGTAGGCGAACGCTAT
This sequence comes from Bacteroidia bacterium, assembly GCA_033765305.1. GTDB lineage: Bacteria > Bacteroidota > Bacteroidia > J057 > J057 > RDXT01. The sequence goes on along the minus strand of JANRID010000040.1, from coordinate 220,139 downwards.
CTCGACGAGCTGCAGGCGGCCGGCGGCAACTCCATCCGGGTGTACACCACCGACGGGCTCGATACCCTGCTGGACCAGGCGCATGCCCGCGGAATCGCCGTGATGGTAGGCCTCTACATGATGCCCGCCCGCTATGGCTTCGATTACAACAACCAGGCGCTCGTGCAGCTCCAGATGGACTCCATCCGCCGCCAGGTGCTCCGCTATAAAGACCATCCCGCCGTGCTGTTCTGGGGTATCGGCAACGAACTCGAACTCCACAACTCCGAGCCGTCCGTGTGGGTGGCGATCAATGAGACGGCGAAGATGATCCATCAGACCGACCCCGACCACCCGGTGGCAGCAGTAATCCTCGCCAGCGAACGCTCCTTCGCGGGCATCCGGGAGTACTGTCCCGATCTGGATCTGCTGGCTGTCAATTCCTTTTCTTCAATCGCCCAGATCACGGAGCAGCTGAAGTCCGGAAAAACCGGCTGGAGCGGCCCCTACGTGTTCACCGAATGGGGCAACCGCGGCGCCTGGGAGGCCGAAAAAACCCACTGGGATGCGCCGATCGAGCGCAGCACCAGCATCAAAGCCGTTGAAAACCAGGAGCAGTACGAGCGCTACATCCTGCCCAATACCGACCGCTGCCTCGGCTCCTATGTATTCCTCTGGGGCCAGAAGCAGGAACGCACGCACACCTGGCACAGCATGTTCTCGGAAGACGGGCACCCCACGAGTCTGGTGGATATGATGGCCTATCTCTGGTCGGGGGCCTGGCCTGCCAACCGCGCCCCGGAGATCGACTCCCTGACGGTCAACGGCAAAAACGCCTTCAACAAGGTCTATCTGCATGCCGGGCAAGCCTATACGGCAGATGTGTTCGCACGCGACCCCGAGCAGGACACCCTGCAGGTGCGCTGGGAGATTCTGCCGGAAGGGGACTACCGCCACATCACCGGCGGCGACCGTGAAGAGCGCCCGGAGGCTGTCGCCGGGCTCTTCGAGCCGGGCCAGGGCCGGCAGCTGCGCTTCCGCGCACCCGGCAAGCCCGGCGCCTACCGCGTGTTTGTCTATGTGCGCGACTCGAAAGGCCGCGAAGCATCCGCCAACGTGCCCTTTTTTGTCACCTATCCCGAATTCCGCTCCTTCTACCTGGCCGGCGGCGCGGCACAGCCCTAATCGATCTTCACCACCGGGCTCAGCGCCGATACGCCGCTCTCGTTGAAGGCTTCGATGGCCAGATAGTACCCGACGCCGGCCGTGAGGGCACGCAGCTCCAGCCGGGTCCCTTCGTCTGCGAAGCGCTGGTAGGTCTGGTAGAGCTTGTCCGGCGCAATGCCCCAGCGGATGTTGTAGCCTACGGCCCCGGGCACCGGCTTCCAGGCCAGATCTGCATTGCGCGGGTCCGCCTGGCGCTTCGCCGTGAAGCCCTGCGGCACGGCAGGCGCCTGGCCCAGCCCCGAACCGAATACCCGGAAGTCGCTGATGGCCAGGTTCGGCGCAGCTGTGTACACATGCTCGTACCGGATGTAGCGCGTGCGCACCGGCGCAGCCAGCTCCACGTACGCATTGGGCCGGTCCCGTTTTTCCCCCGACAGATCGGCCAGCACCGACCAGGTCTTGCCGTCCGGCGAGTGCAGCAGCCTGAAGCGGGTGAACACATAGCTGCTGTCACTGTAGTAGATATTGGACTGGTAGTCTGTATAATTGATCTGCACTGCCCGCACCTCCTGGGTGCGCTCCAGATCCAGGGTCAGCGTTTCGCCGGGGCGGTTCCGGCCAGCCACCCAGAAGCTGCGCGGATTCTCGTCGGTCACCCGGCTCACGGCGAAGGTATCCCGCGTACTGGACGCCGTGCAGGGTTTGCGGTAGGACAGCAGCATCCAGCCGGTAAAGAGGGCGTCTTTGCTGTCCCATTTTCCCTGCGGCAGGTAGTGCGGAAAATCGCCGAAGCGGGTATTGGAAAACATCTGCCCGTCGGCATCGAATCCCGCCGGGAACATCGAGATCCGCCGCTCGAAGTTCCAGTTCACGGCCACCCAGGGGGTGCCGGTGTTCCAGTAGTTGCCATGCCGGTCCTGGAAGGTATTGCCGTGGCCGGCGCCGGTCATGAAGCCGCCGGGCTTGTAGGAGATCGGATTGTAGGGCGCATAGGTGAAGGGCCCCAGCGGATGGTCGCCCACATAGACGCCGTTTGCATAGACATTGTACTCGGTGCCCGGCGCGCCGTACTGGAGGTAGTATTTCCCCTTGTATTTCGTCATCCAGGCACCTTCTGTAAAAGGCTTGATCTCGCTGGTGTGGTTGGGGCCGAAGCGCTCCCAGCCATGCTGCTCCGGATGCAGGTACAGCATTTCCTGATAGGGGCCTGCATAGGTCAGGCGGCGGGATTTGTCCAGCTCAGCTCCGTAAATCGGATATACATTGGACGAACCCCAGTACATGTACCAGCGGTCGAGGTCCTCGTCGTAAAAAAGCGCCGGGTCCCAGGGGCCTATGTCCTTGGGCAGCTGGGGCAGCCATCGGTTGTAAAACTCCAGCTGGCCGGTCTCCGGGCTGGTGCTGAAGAGAATCGGCCGCTGCTGAAAGGTGGACTGGAACAAATACAAGGTATCGCGCACCGAAAGAGCTGCCGGTGCGCACATATCCTCCATCGGCCAGCGGCTCGGCGTGACGAAGGTCCAGTTGACCAGGTCGGGCGAGCGCCAGTAGCCGTTGTGGATGGTGACGAACATATAATACTGATCCTTGTGCAGGATGATGACCGGATCGGCGCCGGAGCGGTAGGAAATGCTGTCGTTGACCTGCTCGAAGTTGTAGCGGTACCCGATGTCCATGGGATTGCAGTAGGTACGCTGGCCGGGGAACTGGGCAACAAGCGCTGCCGGAATCAGCAGCAGCAGAATCGGGAGCAGAAAGCGGAGTTGCATACGGGAGCAGGAATTAGCAGTAGCTGTCGTGCAGGTAAATACGGCAAATGACGCCGAATGCGCAAGCCTCCTGCGCGTCCGTCGATGGAGGCTGTGCCTTGGTCGGGAAAGCCGGGCCGATGTTGCGACACCGTCCGGATTTGTGCGTACCTTCGGATGATGGCTGCTTCCCCGCTGTATCCCCTGCTGCTGAGCGTCCTGCTCGCCATATGCGCCTGCCCGGGCTGCCAGACCCGCGGCAATGGCCTGGAGACTTCTGCATCCTGGCCTACGCCGCGCGAGCTGCGCGAATCCATGCGCCGCCAGGGGCGGCTGGCTGTGGTATACGGCAGTGCCGATACAGCCGCGGCCCGGCGCTACCGCCAGCTGTTCGATGGCATGGCTGCGCGCTCGCAGCGCCTGCGCATCCGCGTGTGGAGCGACACCGAAGCGCCTGCGGATTCGCTGGCAGCCATGCCGGTGATGCTGGCAGGCTCGTTCCGCTCCAACCGCTACTTTGCGGCCTGGGCCGCACAGCTTCCCTTCCGCCCCGAAGCGGACGGGTTTCAGTTTCTCGGCCGGCAGTTCAGCCGCCCGGACCAGCTGCTGCAGCTGACCGCCTGCCCCAATCCGCAGCAGCCGCAGCAGCCCCTGAGCATCCTCTTTGCCAATACCGACTCGGCGCTGCTGCACCGTCTCGAAGCCGGCAGCTCCGGCTGGGGCGGCATCTGGCGCAGCGCATGGAGCTATGAGGTGACCCAGGGCAGCAGCCGCCTCATGGCAGGGCAGTACAGCGATGCCTGGCAGCCGGATTCCGTCCTGCACTGGGATTTTACGGAATCCGCTGCTTCCGCGCTGAAGTCGCCGCATTTCCGCCTTGCTGCCCACGGCGCCGGGCTGGCGCCCGATGCGATGCGCCTGCTGCTGGACAGCCTCGAAGCCGCTTGCTCCAGCGCCGCCGGGCGGCTGGGCCGCAGCGCCGGAGATTTCAGCGCGGAGGTGCATGCCTACGGCAGCGCCGAGCTGATGGGCCTCATGACCCAGCGCATGGAACAGGACTTCGCAGACCCGCAGCGCGGAGCGATCCACCTCCTCGCAGGAGCCGCCTGGCAGGGCCTGCCGCCAGCCGCGCCGGCGGCGCTGCTGCTGGCCCAAACCCTCGGCGAGCCCGCCGCACCCCAGCTCCTCGACGGCATGTCGGTATGGCTTACCCCCGGCTGGCTGCGGGAAGGCTGGGCCTACTGGGCTGCCCGGCTGGCCGTTTCGCACAATACCCTGACGCTGGAGGAGCTCTTCAGCGAAGCTGCCGCCCAGACTGAATCGCCCTATGTGCTGTCGGCGATGGCGGCGGCCTTCTGCGACTGGCAGATCCGGGAGCAGGGGCAGGAGGTCTTTCTGGCCGGCTGGAAAAGCTGGCAGCCCGATCCGGACAAGCTGGGCAGCCTGGAGCCCGGCTGGCAGCGCTACCTCGCCGGACTGGAGGTTCGGGAACCCCGGCATACGCCGCCGCGCAGCCTGCCGGCCTGGCACAAGGGCATGACCCTCGCCCACGAAGGCTACGCCATTTACAACGGCTATGGCTCCGGCATGTCGGCGCACATGACGGCGGAGTTCCGGCAGCTGGGCGGCAACGCCCTCGCCATCGTGCCCTATTCGGGGAGCCGGAACGTCCGGACTCCGGAAGCCTTCCGGATCTTCAACGGGGCGGGCGGCGAAAATGACGCAGCCGTGGCCGATGCCATGATGCAGGCCCGGCAGATGGGCATGCGCGTGCTGCTGAAGCCGCAGATCTGGTTTTCCGGGGCCTGGCCCGGCGATGTGGATATGCAGTCCGAGGCCGACTGGCAGGCCTTTTTCGCCCATTACCGCCGCTGGATCCGGCACTATGCCATTCTGGGCGAGCTGCACGGGGCAGATCTCTTCTGCGCCGGGGTGGAATTTGTGCACGCCACCCGCAAGCATCCCGCTGCCTGGGCGCAGCTCATCCGCGACCTGCGGCTGCTCTACACCGGCCCCATCACCTACGCCGCCAACTGGGGGGAGGAATTCGAGCAGCTGGCCTTCGCCGCGGAATTGGATTATGTGGGCATCAACTGCTATTACCCGCTGAGCATGCAGGATTCGGCATCGCTGGAGGAACTGAAAGCCGGCTTCCGGCCCATCGCGGAGCGCATCGCCGCCAAAGCTGCCCAGACGGGCAAGCCGCTGCTGTTCACCGAGATCGGGTTCCGGAGCGTGAGCACGCCCTGGAAAAACCCCCACGCCGAGGCGCAGGGCCGCGCGGTGAATCAGGCGCATCAGGCCCGGTGCTACCAGGCGGTATGCGAGGTGCTGCGCGATGCGCCCTGGTGCAGGGGCACCTACTGGTGGAAATGGCCCAGCTACGCCGCGTATGTGGACGAGGACCCCGAGTGCTTCACGCCCTACAGCAAACCCGCCCAGGAGGTCCTGCAGCGCTTTTATCAGGGGCTGCCCTGATCAGCGCTTGTCTTTCAGGTACTGGCGGGCCGTTTCTGCCGTCACGGCGGCTGTGACCGTATAGCCTTGCAGGGGGATGCGCTCCATCAGGATCTTGTGCTCGTAATTGTTGTCCGGCAGATAATACAGGCGCAGATACGGCTCATACTCGTCGCGGAGCATGAGGCGCCCCATCAGGGCCGCCGTGCATACCGGCCCGATCCCGCCGAAGCTCCCGGGGCGCCGGTCCTTTTCGCCGTACCACTTCAGCGCCAGCTCGATGAGTCTGATTTTTTCCGCCGCTGTGAGCTGATCGAGAAACGCAGGCTGCGAAAGGGTGATCTCCAGATAGGCGAAAGGCAGCACATGGTCGAGCCAGGGGTCGCCGGTATCGTTCTGGGCGCAGCCGGGCTCCATCTGCGCATACCGCTCCAGGAGCAGCGCGGCGGCATCGCTGCGGGTTTTGAGGGTCTGAAATACGTTGGAGCTGTCGGCTACGGTGCCGAAGCCGTCTTCCCAGAGGCTTGCGTTCAGCAGGGCATAGGCAAGCATGGGGTGGTCGAGCCAGGTTTCGATCATGCCGGCGGTGGACATGGCATCCAGCCGGCTCTGAGGAACAGCAGTCAGGCGGTACTGATCGGTTCTGGAGCCCCAGGGCCAGGCCGGGCTGTCCGTGCGGACCGGGTAGCTGAAGGTGTCGGCAGCGCCTGCCAGGCGCGCGGGCGCGCAGGCGCCCGGCGGATTGGAATCCCGCTTGCAGGCGGTCCAGCACAGCGTGCAGCATGCTGCGAGGTAGAAAATGCGGCGCATAACCCGTAAGTTGACAGCTGATTTGCCGGAGCAATTTACACCATAACGCAATATGCGCATCGACCGGTGCCTGACTTTCAGCGCAATGCTGCTGGCGCTCGGCCTGCGGCTTGCGGCCCAGCCCTCGCAGCAGGACTGGGCGCAGCATGTAGGCTGGGATGGCGTGAGCCATTTCACTGAATACCTGATCTTCTCGCCGGGATTTATGGGGCCGAATGCGCTGCCGGTGCCCGTGCTGCCGGAGGGCCGGATCATCCGGGAGGGCTTTGTATCCGTAGGCGGCGCCCTGCACCGCGCGCCGGGCGATTTTACCCGCAATTTCACCGCCGCCCTGGCCTACAGCCCCGACCGGAAGCGCGCCGCCTTCGACCTGTACCTCGTGCCGCAGGAGTTTTTCACCGTCTCCGACTCCCTGAAGTGGCAGCGCAATGTGTACTACCGCAACTGGAATGAGCGCCGCGCCATCGGCGACCTGTATGTGAACAGCCACCTGCAGCTGCTCTTCGCCGGGCGCCATCCCCTCGATCTCACCCTGCGGGCAGGCCTGCGCACCGCCTCCTCCAGCAAGAAGGAGGCCGCCCGCTACACCGATGCGCCCGGCTACTACTTCGACCTCTCCGGCGGGCGGGATCTGGGGCGGCACTTCCGCCTCTACGGCATGGCCGGCCTCTATGTGTGGCAGACCAACCAGGACCGGCAGTATCAGAATGATGCCTTCCTCTTCGGCCTGGGCCAGTCCTGGCGGCAGGGGCCCTGGCACGTGTGGCTGCATGCGGCGGGCTATCTCGGCTATCTCAACAACGGCGACCGCCCACTGACACTGCGCGCCGGCGCCGAATGGCGGCAGGGACGCTGGGGCTGGATCGCCGAAGGGCAATGGGGGCTGCTGGATTTGCCCTACCGGAGCGTCGAGGCACGGGCACGGTATTATCTGTTTCCCTGAAAAAAAAAATTTGCCTGGGGCCGTAACCTGGAGGAAACAGTTGCGTAATAATAGTAAAACTTCTATTTTTGATATAAATACAATCAAGCATGGTGGCACTACAAACGAGAGTGGCGGTTGCGCCGGGAGACGGGATCGGTCCAGAGATTATGGATGCTACCCTCCGCGTACTGGAAGCAGCAGGCGCGCAGCTCGATCTGAAAGAAATCGAGCTCGGCCAGGCGGTGTACCAGCGCGGCGAGACTTCGGGGGTGGCACCCGAAACCTGGGAGACGATTGCCGGCTATCCGGTCATCCTCAAAGGCCCGCTCACCACGCCGCAGGGCGGCTCGTTTAAAAGTGTCAACGTCACCCTGCGCAAGTCGCTCGGGCTCTACGCCAATGTGCGGCCCTGCAAGGCATATTCGCCCTATGTGCGGACGCAGCACCCGGATCAGGATCTGGTGATCATCCGCGAAAACGAAGAAGACCTGTACGCAGGCATCGAGCACCGCCAGACAGACGAAGTCGTGCAGTGCCTAAAGCTTATCACCCGCCCCGGCTGCGAGCGGATTGTGCGCTACGCCTTCGATTTTGCCCGGATTCATGGCCGCCGCCGCGTGACCTGCATGACGAAGGACAACATCATGAAGCAGACTGATGGGCTGTTTCACCAGGTGTTCCGGGAGATTGCGGCGGAATATCCCGATATTGAAACCGACCATATGATCATCGACATCGGCGCGGCGCGTATGGCAGTCCATCCGTCGCAGTTCGATGTGATCGTAACCCTGAATCTGTACGGCGACATCCTCTCCGACATTGCTGCGGAGCTGACGGGCTCGGTAGGCATGGCAGGCTCGGCCAATATCGGCCTGCACGGCGCCATGTTCGAGGCCATTCACGGCAGCGCGCCGGATCTGGCAGGCAAAAACCTCGCCAACCCCTCCGGGCTCCTGAATGCGGCAGTGATGATGCTGGCCCATCTGGGCCAGGCAGACACTGCCAACCGGATCGCCAATGCCTGGCTGAGCACGCTGGAGCAGGGCATCCACACGCAGGACATCTTCCAGCGGGGCACCAGTTTCCGCAAGGTAGGCACCCGCGAGTTCGGCGACGAAGTCATCGCGCGGCTCGGCGAGCAGCCGAGGGTGTTTCAGCCTGCGTCTTACACGGCGCGGCCCATGCAGCTCGATCTGGGCTCCGCCCCGCAGCGCCGCGCAGCCCGCAAGGAGCTGGTAGGTGCCGATGTCTTCCTGCACGAGGCACATCTGAGCCCGGAAGCCCTCGGCGAGCGCCTCGAATCCCTCGCGCCGGCGCATCTGCGCCTCAAGATGATCACCAACCGGGGCGTCAAAGTCTATCCCGGCGGCGTGCCCGGCACCTTCCTGACCGATCACTGGCGCTGCCGGTTTGTTTCGACGGAGGCAGATATTTCGGATCCCCGGAATCCCCGGTACCGCCCGGTATCGTACGACGATGTGCTGGCGCTCCTCGGGCGGCTGCACGCGCGCGGGCTGGACATCATCAAAACAGAGCATCTGTACCTGTTCGACGGGGAGCGCGGCTTCTCGCTGGGACAGGGAGAATAAAGCATATTCGGCATTTTTGGTAAGGTTGGGTTAGTTTGGATGTGGGTTGTAAGGCCGGAGGGAGACCTCCGGCTTTCTTTTTTTCCGGCAAAGCGTTTATTTTTCTTTTGTATATTCGGATGAAATAAAGACTTTTGGCTATCTTTATTTGCATGAAACCTAATGGCAAGTAGAATGAGACCTATTCTTCCGCTTGCGTGCATGCTGATTCCCATCTGGCTGTTCGCGCAACCCAACCCCACGATCCAGGCATTCAAGGCCGAAAAGCGCTTTCTGGAGGGCCGTTCGCTGTTTGACAGCCGCGATTTCCGCGGCGCGATCGGAGTATTCCAGGAGGTGGTATCGCTCAACCCGGACCATGAGCAGGTGCACGAATTCCTCGGCGAGGCCTACTACGAGCTGGGATCGTACCAGGAAGCGATCGACCATTACGCCATTGCGGCGGGCCAGCATCCCAACAATGCCGAGATCCGCAACAGCATGGGGGTGGCAGCGGCCAAGCTGAACCTGTACGATGCTGCGGTCGCGTATTTCTACGACGCGCTCCAGATCGACCCGGGCAATCAGTCGGCACGCAAAAACCTCGAAATTGCCCGGCAGCGCCAGCAGAGCCCCTACGCGTCCAATTATCCCTCCACCCAGCCCGTGCGGCCGGGCAGCGGCACCTATGACCCCTACCCGTACACGCCGTCGTACCCGCCGGCCAGCAGCCCCGGCACCCAGCAGCCGCCTTCGCGGCCCGCAAGCCAGCCTGCCGTGCAGCCGGCCAAGGACCCGAATGCGACGTACACCTTCAACGACAAGCAGTTCCGGATCGGCGGGCGCCAGAGCGATCCCTTCGTGCAGATCCAGCAGATCAAGCTGACCCCTGCCGCTACGCAGGTGACCTTTACCGTGGAGGCCGTAGGCAGCAAAGACTTCAAGCTCGCCCTGGGCCGCGTAGGCAGCAGCGGAGCCCTGTACCTGACCGACCGCTTCTTCAAGCGCACCTACAAGCTCCGCACCATCCGCAACCTGCCCGGCTGGCCCGAACAGCCTACGACCCTGCGCCCCGGCGGACGCCTGATGTTCGTCGCGGAGTTCGACCGCCTCGACGAGGACGTTACCTTCTTCCATCTGCTCGAAGGCCAGACCCCGAAAAGCGGCTACTGGAATTTTTACGACGTAGAGCTGATCTACTGAGCAATATTCCCCATCCGTTTACAGTTACTCAACAGCGCGCCATGCCGTATCCTACCCGTCAAACACACGCATTCATGATCAGGAATGTTGGTTTTCTCCTGCTGTTCCTTGCTGCCGCATCCGCATCTGCCCAGCCCGACGACCTCATGCGCCGGGGCGAGGAAGCCTACCGCGCCGCCCGCTATGAAGAGGCGCTGCGGTACTTCAGCGATGTCGCCCGCCAATCGCCCGACTATCCGGGCGTGTACGAGTACCGGGGCAACATCTACTTCATCCTGGGCGATTATGTCCGTGCGGAGGGCGACTTCACGCGCGCAATCGAAAAGAGCCTGCGCCGCGGCAACAGCACCTCGCTCGGCACCTACGAGTATGAAGGGGTCAAAATCCTCGATCCCAACCCCAACTCGGCCAATTACGCGGTCCTCTACAACAACCGCGGCGCCAGCCGCCTGATGCAGGGCCGCGCCCAGGAAGCGCTGGACGACTTCAACGAAGCGCTGAGCTTCGATCCGGCCCTGGAAACGGCCCGCAGCAACCGCCGCCAGGCCGAAACCGGCTACCAGACGCCGCGCCCAGGCACCGGACAGCCCTATACCGGCACCGGCACCCAGCCCGACTACGACGGCTACCGCCAGCCTGCCCGCCAGCCCTACCAGCAGCCCGACCGCCGCTATGTGCGGCCGGTGGAGGTGCCTGAACCCGTGGACCTGCGCCGGCAGCGCACCGAAACGGCCAGTGCCCGCGCCGACCGGCTGGAAATCACCGATCTCTACGGCAAGCCCGGAAGCGGCCCCGCACGGGGCGGCGATTTCGTGCGCCGGGTGCCTGCATCCGGCAAAGAGTATGTGCGCCCTGCCGTAGGCGCTTCGGCCATGAATTATGTATCCATCGAGAAAGTCCGGATTACGCCGGTCGCTACTGTGATCACGCTGCGCATCGCCAACCCCGAACCCAAGGCGCACGAGATCTGCATCTCCGCGCCGGGCAGCCCCGATGCCTTCTACCTGACGGACCGAAATGCCAATCCGCGCTATACCTACAAGCTCGCCAAAGCGCAAGGCATCGCCTTCTATCCGCAGACGACTCAGCTTGCCGCCAATGCCGTACTGATCGTGACGCTCGAATTCCCCAAAATCGCCGACGATATGGGCTTCTTCCACCTGCTGGAAGGCGCCCGGACTGCCGGCAACGAGTGGAACTTCTACGATGTGGACGTAGCGCGGTAAGCGCCGGCGCCTCTGCCCATGCCGCCGCTGCGGGCACCGCGCCCGCAGCGGCGGCACATCTTTTCTCCGGGAAATCCGTATATTGTCCACACCAGACTTCATCAAGCGAATCTCCAAGCATGAGCAACTCTTATCAGCCCGGCACCGCCTCGCGCACGCGCGGGGCCGATGCCATCGACCAGGCGAGCGTATTCCTCCGGCAGGTTTTCATCACCATGGCCCTGGGCCTGACCATCACCGCCGGCGCAGCCTGGTATGTAGCGCAGAGCGAGGCCCTGCTGCAGTTCTTCTACACAGGCGCCATGAAGTGGATCGTCATGTTTGCGCCGCTGGTATTCGTCTTCATCATGGCAGCCCGCATCCACCGGATGAGCTTTGCGGCGGCCAGCCTCACCTTTGCCGCCTACTCCATCATCAACGGCATCAGCCTGGCCTTCATCTTCGTGGTGTTCGAGCTCGGGTCTGTGTTCAAGGTCTTTATGATTACCGCCGGCACCTTCGGCGCTATGGCGCTCATCGGCCTGACGACCCGGGTTAATCTGGCCAAATTCAGCTCCATCTTCATGATGGCGCTTGTAGGCCTGATCATCGCCTCGCTGGTGAATTTTTTCCTCGGCTCCTCCACCTTCGACTACATCATCTCCTGTGTCGGGGTGCTGCTTTTCGCCGGCCTGACGGCCTACGACACGCAGAAGATGCTCGTCATCGGCCAGTCGGCCGATCCGGAATCGGACAGCGCGCGCAAGATGGCGCTCATGGGCGCCCTGACCCTGTACCTGGACTTCATCAACCTGTTCCTTTTCCTGCTGCGGATCTTCGGCAGCCGGGACTGAGACCTGCATGGCATACCTGCACTGCGCCGGCTTTCTTCGAAGCCGGCGCTTTGTTATGGGCATGCAGATGCAGCGCATCCGGGCCTTGCCCTTTGCAGTGCCCCGCGCGGTAACTTTGCGTATCTTCGCGCCATGCTTCTAATTGCTTGTGTATGACGCTCAGAGACCGTCTGGTGGCCGCCGTTCGGGAAGTGCCGGATTTTCCCATCCCAGGCATCCTGTTCAAGGATATTTCGCCCATTTTCCTGGATCCCGGGCTGATGCAGGACTGCGTGGAAGAACTTGCCGCACACTGGGAAGAGCAGGGGATCAACAAGGTCATCGGCATCGACAGCCGGGGCTTTCTTTTCGGGCCGCAGATTGCCGTAGCCCTGGGAGCCGGATTTGTGATGGTGCGCAAAAAGGGCAAACTGCCTCCGGAAACCGTCGAGGTGACGTACGACCTCGAATACGGCACGGCGACCATCGAATCGGTGCGGGAGGCGATCCAGCCCGGCGACCGGGTCATCATCCACGATGACCTGCTGGCGACGGGCGGCACAGCAGCGGCAGCGGCGTCCCTGGCCCGGCAGCTCGGCGCCACGGTTGCCGGTTTCTCCTTCATCATTTCGCTCGATTTTCTCCGGGGTGCCGACAAGCTTCAGCCGATCGCGCCCGATATTCACAGCCTGCTGTCCTACGAAACCTGAGCAGGCGCAGGCAACAAAGGCCCCGGCATCCGCGTTAAGAAAAGAGAGGTATGCGTCCGGTTTTCCGGAAAAAACGTGCGTCCTTGCATACCTCGACACCCCCGCCGCACCGTCCGGCCGGATGTGTTCATTCGGGATCGGTTACTTAAAAGGACTTATCTGCCATGGCCACCCTGACTTCCGGTATTTCCCAGACCGGCATGGATTTTACGCCCAGCGAGCCTCAGCGGCTCATTGCCGACATGATCCGGCGGTACGGCGCCGAGCGCCTCCGCTCACTCGTGCCCCACTACGACGAGACGCAGGAGTTTCCCCTGGACGTCATGCGCGAGCTGGGCGAAATGGGCCTGATGGGCGTGCTGGTGCCTGAAGCCTACGGCGGCAGCGGCTTCGGCTATCCGGAATATGTGACGGCAGTGCTGGAGGTGGGCAAAATCTGCGGCGGCATCGGCCTCTCGGTCGCGGCGCACAATTCGCTCTGCACCAATCACATCCTCAAGTTCGGCAACGAAGACCAGAAGCGCCGCTACCTGCCCCGCCTGGCCAGCGGCGAGTGGATCGGCGCTTGGGGCCTCACCGAGCCCAATACGGGCTCCGACGCCTCCAACATGCGCACCGTCGCCGTGCCCGACGGCGAGTATTATGTGCTCAACGGCGCGAAAAATTTCATCACCCACGGCATTTCCGGCCATGTGGCCGTGGTCATCGCCCGCACGGGCGAGCCGCGCAGCTCCAACAATGCCACCGCTTTCATCATCGAACAGGGGACACCCGGATTCCGGCCCGGGAAGAAAGAAAATAAGCTGGGCATGCGCGCCAGCGAGACGGCCGAGCTGATCTTCGAGGATTGCCGCGTACACCGCTCGCAGGTGCTCGGCGAGCCGGGGCAGGGCTTCCGCCAGTCGATGAAAATTCTGGACGGGGGCCGCATTTCCATCGCGGCGCTGTCGCTCGGCATTGCAAAAGCCGCTTACGAGGCCAGCCTGAAATACGCCCAGGAGCGGGAGCAGTTCGGCAAGCCGATTTTCGAGTTTCAGGGCATCAGCTTCAAGCTGGCCGATATGGCCACGCGCATCCAGGCAGCGGAGCTGCTCACCTTCCGCGCCGCGCACCTGCTCCAGACCGGGCAGGAAGTGACCACGGCCTCGGCGATGGCCAAGTACTATGCCAGCGAGACGGCCGTCTGGGCGGCCAATGAAGCGGTGCAGATCCACGGCGGATACGGCTACATCAAGGATTTTCCGGTGGAAAAGCACTACCGCGACGCAAAGCTGTGCACCATCGGCGAGGGAACTTCGGAAATCCAGAAGCTCGTTATCGCCCGCGGACTGCTCCAGGGGTAGGAAATGAAGGGCAAACGCTGATATTTATCATCCGGGCTTGCCATGACGTGCGTTTCATGTATTAATTTACCGGTCAGGAAGTCTAACCGGAACCATACGTGCAAGTTGCCGTCATTCGAGAGCGCAAAGCCCGTGAACAGCGCGTCGCGCTGACGCCGGACTCGGCCAAAGCGCTGGTCAAGCTGGGCCATACCGTCGTGGTCGAAACCGGAGCCGGCGAGGCCGCCGGATTCCCGGATGAAGCCTACCTCCAGGCTGGCGCCAGCATCGGGGCCTCGCCCGAGGCCATCCTGCCCCAGGCGGGCCTGCTGCTCAAAGTCAACGAGCCGCTTCCCGGAGAAATGGAGGCATTGCCGGCTGATGCGCTGGCAATCAGCTTTTTGTACGCCTACACCAAGCCGGATCTTGTCCGGCATCTGCAAGCCCGCCGGATCTCGGCGCTGGCCATGGATGCGGTGCCGCGCATCACCCGTGCGCAGAACATGGACGCCCTCAGCTCGCAGGCCAACCTGGCGGGCTACAAGGCCGTGCTGCTGGGCGCCGGCGCCCTGAAGAAAATCTTCCCCCTGATGATGACCGCTGCCGGCACCATCACCCCGGCGCGGGTGCTGATCTTCGGTGCCGGCGTCGCAGGCCTGCAGGCCATCGCCACTGCACGGCGCCTGGGCGCAGTGGTGGAGGTGACCGATGTGCGCCCTGAAACCAAGGAGCAGGTCGAATCGCTCGGCGGGCGCTTTCTGGAAGTGGACAGCGCCGAGGCGGTGAAGGTCGAAGGCGGCTACGCCAAGGAAGTGTCGGCGGAATTCCTCCAGAAACAGCAGGAGCTGATCCGCCAGCGCATCCGGGAGGCCGATCTGGTGATCACCACCGCCCTCGTCATGGGGCGCAAGGCGCCTGTGCTCGTCACGGCGGATATGGTAGCCACGATGAAGCCCGGATCTGTGATCGTGGATATGGCGGTGGAATCGGGCGGCAACTGCGAGCTGAGCGTGCCCGACCAGACGGTGGCGCACCGCGGCGTGACCATCATCGGCGAAAGCAACCTGCCCGCCCTGCTCGCGCGCGACGCCAGCGAGCTCTACGCCCGCAACCTGGTCAGCCTGATCAAGCACATGACCACGAAGGAAGGATTCGCCCTGAATCCGGACGACGAAATTGTCAAAGGCTGCCTCATCACCCACCAGGGGCAGCTGGTGCATGCCTTCACCCGCGAAAAGCTCCAGCCGGCCTGAGCCTGGCGCATTCCCCCACCCTGCAATCTCCGATCCTATGACCCTGGACGCGCTGATTATCCTGATCTATATCCTGGTGCTGGCCACCTTCATCGGCTTCGAGCTGATTTCCAAGGTGCCCCCCACCCTGCATACTCCGCTCATGTCGGGCTCCAACGCCATTTCCGGCATCACGCTGGTCGGTGCGGTGCTGAGCAGCAACATCTCCGGCTTCGCCTCGCTGGGCAAGATCCTCGGCATGCTGGCCGTCATCCTGGCCTCGATCAACGTGTTCGGCGGCTATGCGGTCACCGACCGGATGCTGAAAATGTTCCGCAAGAAATCCTGATCCGGCCTCCTGCTTCCTTATCCTCCGGCCCCAGACTCCCGCGTTATGCAAGTTCTGACCCAGTTTGCTTATCTGACCGCTTCGGTGCTCTTTATCCTGGGCATCAAGCTGATGAATACAACCCATCAGGCCCGGCGGGGCAATCAGATTTCCGCTGTCGGGATGCTGATCGCCACCTTGGCGACGCTGGCCCAGGTGCAGCTGCTCGCCTGGCCCGAGATCCTGGTCTGCATCGCTATCGGCGCGGCCATCGGCCTGTATTATGCGTACAAGGTCGAGATGACCCAGATGCCGGAGATGGTGGCGCTCTTCAACGGCTTCGGCGGCCTGGCTTCGGTGGCGGTGGCGATTTCCGAATACTGGCGCGTGACCCAGGAGGACGGCGGCGGCCTGAACATGGTCTCCATGGTGACCATCCTGCTGAGCGTGCTGGTGGGCAGCGTTACGTTTACCGGCTCATACATTGCCTTTGCCAAGCTCAACGGGCAGATCTCCGGCAAAGCCGTCGTGTTCCGGGGTCAGCATCCGCTCAACCTTGCGCTGTTTCTGGCAGGAACGGGCTTCGGCGCCTGGGCAGCCGTGCAGGAAACCCTCCCGCTGCCGGTGTTTGTGCTGCTGGCCATCTCCCTCGCGCTGGGCGTGCTCACGGTCATCCCCATCGGCGGCGCCGATATGCCGGTGGTCATTTCCCTCCTCAACTCCTACTCCGGCATCGCAGCCTGCCTCACGGGCTTTGTGCTGGGAAATAACGTGCTGATTATCACTGGCGCCCTTGTCGGGTCCTCGGGCATCATCCTCACCCAGATCATGTGCAAGGCCATGAACCGCTCGCTGGTGAGCGTGCTGCTGGGAGGCTTCGGCGCCACCACCGGCAGCGGCGGGCAGCAGAAAGGCAGCGAAATTTCGGTCAAGGAAATCAGCACCGAGGAAACGGCGCTGCTCTTCGACTCGATCTCGTCGCTCATCGTCGTGCCGGGCTACGGCATGGCGGTAGCGCAGGCCCAGCACGCCATCCGCGAGCTGATGGATCTGCTCGAAAAGCGCGGCGTGAATGTGCGCTTTGCCATCCACCCGGTGGCGGGCCGCATGCCGGGCCATATGAACGTGCTGCTGGCCGAGGCCCATGTGCCCTACGAAAAGCTGCTGGAGATGGACCACATCAACGATGATTTCGCCAATACCGATGTGGTGCTGATCGTGGGCGCCAACGACATCGTGAACCCGGCGGCGCGGCACAATCCGCAAAGCCCCATCTACGGCATGCCCATCCTGAATGCCGACAAGGCCCGAACGGTGATCGTCAGCAAACGGAGCATGGCTGCCGGATATGCCGGCATCGAAAACGAGCTCTTCGGCTACCCGAACTGCCTGATGCTCTTCGGCGACGCCAAAAGCTCCATCACCCGCGTGGTGGCCGAGCTCAAAAGCGCCTGATCCCGGGGGTGCATCCGTTTGTGCAATTTTCGGAGCGGATCACCGTTGTGTAATGGCGCACAAGATCGGGATCTGCTATATTTGCACCCGGTTTTCCAACAAGTCTTTTCCGACATGTATCTCTCCTTCCCTTCTCTGATCCGTCTCGGATGGGTCCTGCTGCTCACAGGATCGATGCTTTCCGCCGCCGCCCAGGATACCAAGGCCACGAATGTCCTGAATGCGTCCAAAAGCAAGCTCGAATCGCTGGGGGATTTTGCTGCGACCGTCAAGTACACGGTCGACAATCCCGCCTCCGCCCAGAAAGCGCCGAGCAAGACCGGAAAGCTCAAATACAAGCGGGGCATGTATGTCCTGATGCTGGACGACCAGGAAATTTACTGCAACAAGATTACCCAGTGGGTGTATCTGAAAAAGGATAAGGAGGTGAATATCACGGCCTACGACCCGCGCGAAGCGGTGAGCCTGGAGTCGGTGTTCACCATTTACAAAGCCAACGGCAAGCCCCGCTACGAGGGCGCCGAAACGCTGCATGGCGTAGCCTGCCACAAGGTGTACATTGCCCTGGCCGATCCGAAGGTGGAGTACAACCAAGCCCGGCTGTGGATCAACCAGCAGACGAACCTGCTCGAAAAAATCACCCTTACCGACCGCCGCCAGACCTCCACGACCTACGAGTTTTTCGAGGTGCGCACCAACCAGGGCCTGGGCGACGGGGATTTCTCCTTCAATCCTGCCAAGGTGCCGGGGCTGAAGGTGTACGACGAACGATGAGCCTTCGGCTGGCAGCCTGTCTGCTGGCATTGGCGGCGGGCTGCAGCCAGCTTCCGCCTGAAGCAGCCTTTCTGGCGCTGCTGAACGCGCGCTATGCGCGGGGCGATACTATCCCGGAGGCGCCCGAGGCGCTGCTGGCGCGCCTGCCGGCAGTTTGTTCCGGATGCAGCCGGGAGGTGGTCCATGCGCAGCGCTTTACCACCGCAGAAGCTTCCTTTTCGTGGGTTGAGGTCCGGGACTGGCTGCCGGACTGTACTCCGCGTTCCGTCAGCCTGTCGGACTATGCGGCAGACAGCGCTGCACTGCGGGACTTTGTACGGCGGGCGTCATCCCGCGGCTTGCAGCCCGAACCGGGGGCCAGCGCATCCGAGCTGCGCTGGCGCTGGGACGATCCGGCCAGCCAGACAAGCGGAACTGAAGTACTCCTTGCAGGGCGGTATCACCTCTCCTGCACAACCCGGTCCGGATACAGCCAGGCCTCCAGGAACCTGTTTCCTGCACCCTGACGCATGCGATTCATCCGGCACGCCAGGTAGAGACTGACCTGAAACATGTACTGAATCCGCAGCAGATTTCCGTGTGCAAATCACTTTCGGTCAGTCTGTTGTGCATTTCAATTTATCTTTGATTGAATAAACAGTCTTTCATTATATATATTACAGCATTGGATATTTGTTTGATTTCATTTTTTTTATAATCTTAGACATCATATTCAGTATCTGGAGGGCAGCCCTGAAACGTGTGCTTATGGAAAAACTGCTCGAGTTCATTTCATTTATACTGGGCGTCGAGTACTGGCCTGCGCGATGGAACTGCGGCATTTGGACCCCTTTTCACGGATGGACCTACATCATATCGAGCATCCTGATCGGTTCGGCGTATTTTGCGATTCCGGTGGTTCTCTACCAGTTTGTCCGCAGCCGCAGCGATCTGCCCTTTGTGCGTATATTCTGGCTGTTTATTCTGTTCATTCTGGCCTGCGGCAGCACCCATCTGATCGATGCCGTGATTTTTTGGTTTCCGGTATACCGGCTCAGCGCGCTGATGCTGTTTCTGACGGCCCTTATCTCATGGGTGGCGGTACTGGGCCTCTGGCGGGTTCTGCCGCAGGCGCTGGCGCTGAAATCCCCCGCACAGCTCACTTCGATCATCGACGCCCGTACCCGGGAGCTGGAGGCATCGAACCGCGCCCTGCGCAAAGTCAATCAGGATCTGGACACCTTCGTATATGCGGCTTCGCACGATCTGAAGTCTCCCATCAGCAACATGGAGGGCCTGCTGCGGCTGATTCAGGAACAGATCGGCGAGGGCAAGCTTCCGGACCCGGAGCTGGTGCAGCGCATCCAAGGCTGCGCAGCCCGGGTGCAGCAGTCGATCAACTCCCTGACCGAAGTAGTCAAGATGCAGAAAAGCCCCTACGACGACCTGGAAGACCTGGTATTCGAGGAGCTGATCCGGGAAGTGCAGACCGAAAACGAGCAGCTGTTTGCGCAGCGCCAGGCGCAGTTTCACCTGGACCTGGAGGCAGCGGTGCTGCATTATTCCCGCACAGGCCTCAAGAGCATTCTGTATAATCTGATTATCAATGCCGTCAAGTATACGCCCGCAGAACGGCGCCCTGAAATCCGCATCAGAACCCGCCATCAAGCCGGCGATCTGATCCTTGAAGTCAGCGACAACGGATGCGGCATCGACCTGGCACGCCACCGGGACAAGCTGTTCAGGCTATTCAAGCGGCTGAATACCCAGGTCGAGGGCTCCGGAATCGGGCTCTATTTCATCAAGGACCTCGTCGAGCGGAATGGAGGCAGCATCGGAGTAGAAAGTACGCCTGGCGAGGGCAGCACCTTCCGGATTCAATTCAAGCAACACTGATACGCCCACCCTATGGAATCTGCCCATTTCTTCTGCGTGCTGCTCGTAGACGATGACGATACCAGCATATTTCTCAGCGATCTGCTGCTGGTCAGGAGCCGCATCGCAGATCATACCCACAGCGCCCTCAATGGGGAAGACGCGCTCCTGTACCTGCGTTCGCAGCTGACCCGCCAGGCAGCGCCCGATGCGCACAAGCCCAACCTGATCCTGCTGGATATCAATATGCCCATTATGGACGGGTTTGAATTTCTGGAAGCCTGGAGCCAGCTGGATTTTTCAGGCAAGGATCAGGTTAAAATTGTCATGCTGACTTCTTCCAGCAATCCGCGGGATCTGGATGCTGCAAGGCACTACGGCGTACATGGCTTTCTCAACAAGCCCCTTACCCGCGAAAAAATCATGGATCTGAAAATCAGCTGACCTGCGAGGACTTTGATCATTGCATCTGAAGTTCATCCGCTCCTTTTTGCTGTGCTACTCCTCCAGTTTTTTTGCCGTTCAATTGGCAATACGCATTCATGTCGAATCTTATGTACTGGAGCCTATGAGCACTTTTCAAGGTCGGACGGTCCTCATCACCGGCGGCGCGTCCGGGATGGGAAAACTGATGGGCAAACGGGCCCTCGAACAAGGCGCGGCGCATCTCATCGTCTGGGACATCCAGGAACCGATGCTGCAGCAGACCCTGGATGAATTTGCGGCCCTGCCCGGACAGGCCCACGGGTACCGGGTGGATGTGTCGGATACAGCGGCGCTCATCACCGCTGCCCAGCACGTGCTGCAGGACATCGGGCCGGTGGACATCCTGATCAACAATGCCGGCATCGTCACAGGCAAGCTCTTCCAGGCCCATACCCATGCCGACATCAGCCGCTCGATGGACATCAACGCCTCGGCGCTGATGCACCTGACGCTGGAGCTGCTGCCTGCCATGATCGGACGCGGAACCGGGCATATCGTCAACATCGCCTCTGCAGCCGGGCTGGTGGCCAATCCGCGCATGTCGGTGTACTGCGCCAGCAAATGGGCCGTCATCGGCTGGTCGGACTCGCTGCGGCTCGAAATGGAGCGCCTGCGCACAGGCGTGCGCGTGACGACGGTCACGCCGTTTTACATCAACACCGGCATGTTTGCCGGGGTGCGCTCCGTGATTCCCATCCTGGAGCCGGAGGAGGCCGTACGGCGCATCCTGCGCGGCGTACAGCGCAACCGGGTATTCGTGCGCATGCCGGGCATCATCTACCTGCTCCCGCTGGTGCGGGGCCTGCTGCCCCTGCGCGCCTTCGACTGGTTTGTAGGCACCGTGCTGGGGGTGTACAAAACGATGAACGGCTTCCAGGGGCGAGGCTGAGCCCGGAAAGCAGTTGCGTTGCTGCGCGCATTGCTGTATTTTCCGGCATGAAACGCAAGATTCTGCATATTCACCCGCAGGACAACCTGATCGTCGCGCTGCGGGATCTGGAAGCCGGAGAAACCGCGCAGCTGGAGCAGACGGCCTATACGGTCTGCGAGCGGATTCCGGGCAAGCATAAATTCGCCGCCGCCGATCTGGCGCCGGGCGATCTGCTGCGGATGTACGGCGTGCCGGTGGGGCGGGCTACGCGGCCCATTCCGGCGGGCGCACGCATCACGCAGGAGAATACCGAGCATTATGCCGAGCCCATCGACCCGCAGCGCCTCCCGGCGGCGCCCGCCTGGGCCCCGCCGGATGTCAGCCGTTTTGCGGGGCGGAGCTTCATGGGCTACCGCCGCCGCGACGGGCGCACCGGCACGCAGAATCTATGGCTGGTGATCCCGCTGGTATTCTGCGAAAACCGCAACCTGCAGGTGATGCGCAGCCACCTGGAGGAAACGCTCGGCTTTGGACGGCCGAAGGCCTACAGCCTGGACCTGCAGCAGCTGATCGCGATGCGCCGTGCAGGCGCCAGCGCAGAGGAGCTGCTGGAAGCCGATATTCTGCGCGAAGGCGCTTCTGCGCAGCCGGAGCGGGTCTTCCCGCACGTGGACGGCATCCGCTTTCTGACGCATGAGGGCGGCTGCGGCGGCACGCGGCAGGATTCGGCGGCGCTCTGCCGCCTGCTGGCGGCCTATCTGGCCCATCCGAACGTGGCGGGCGGCACCATCCTGAGCCTGGGCTGCCAGCATGCGCAGCAGGAGCTGCTGCGCGAGGCGCTCGACGCGCTGGACCCCGGTTTCGACAAGCCGCTGTACTGGCTGGAGCAGCAGCGGAGCCGCTCGGAGCGCCAGCTCATCGCCGATGCGGTGAAAATGACCTTCGCCGGGCTGGCGCAGGCCAATGAATGGCGGCGCGCACCGGCGCCGCTCTCGGGCATTTCCCTCGGCCTCAAATGCGGCGGCTCGGATGGCTTCTCCGGCATCACGGCCAATCCGGCGCTGGGCTACGCCGCCGATCTGCTGGCCGTCCTGGGCGGCCAGACACTGCTGGCGGAGTTTCCGGAGCTGCACGGCGTGGAGGCCGGGCTGGCCGCGCGCTGCGTGCATCCGGAGGATGCGCGGCGTTTCCTGGACCTCATGGACCGCTACGGCCGGCAGGCCCTGGCAGCCGGAAGCGGCTTTCATGCCAACCCTTCCCCCGGCAATATCCGCGACGGCCTGATCACCGATGCGATGAAATCTGCGGGCGCAGCCCGCAAGGGCGGCACCTCGCCCATTACCGGCGTGCTCGACTACACCGAGCAGGCGCAGCGCCCCGGCCTGCACCTGCTCTGCACCCCCGGCAACGATGTGGAGGCTACCACCGGCATGGCCGGCTCCGGCGCGAATGTGATCGTGTTCACCACCGGCCTGGGCACGCCGACGGGCAACGCCGTCGCGCCGACGCTGAAGGTATCCACCAACAGCGACCTGGCGCGGCGCATGGCCGACCTGATCGACTTCGATGCCGGAGGCATGATCAGCGGCGAGGCGACGCTGGCCGAAACGGGCGAAGCGCTGCTGGAGCTGGTGATCCGGACGGCAGGCGGGGACTTCACGCCGGCGGCGGTGCGCCTGGGCCAGGATGATTTCATTCCCTGGAAGCGGGGGGTTTCGCTGTGAGGGCCTACCCGAAGATCCGCTTACGCAGATCTGAACCAGAACAGGTTGGTTATACGTATGTTTCCATGCCTGATTACATTTCTATGAATTGCATCATACGAAACAGCATACCCGGTCTATGAGCCGAAAAATCCGGACCGTCATCCAGCAGGTGAATCAGACTGCTTCTGTGATCCTGTTCAGCCAGATGATGCCGTTCTGACTCGGCTGTCCAGACTGAGATCCGCTATCCGCCTGCCGGCTTTGTCCGGCCTGGCAGCTCGCCTTACATTGCATCTGGTTCGCGCTGAGCTTCGCAAGCGGAGCAAACCTAGGCTAGGTACGGACGATCCAAGCCGCTGACTGCGCCGCGCCTGACACAGCCACCCCATCGGCATCGCGCACTTCCCTCACTCCATCCGGATCTTCCCCGCAAACCGTTTTCCATCCACCAAGAGCTGGATATAATAGGCCCCCGCCGGCAGGTCCCGGAGGTCGAGCATCATCGAATCATTCCGGATCTGGATACCTGCGGTGGCCTGATTCGCAACGGTGCGGCCCTGGGCATCCACCACCTGCAGCAGCAGTCGGCCGGAGTGAAGCGGCCCGGGCAAGCCGAGCTCGATGAGACCTGTCGAAGGGTTGGGCCAGATGCGCAACGGGCGGGCGTCGGCCGGGAGGTCTATGCTCACCAGGCTGCTGTCGATGACGACGTTGATCTCATCCATACCGACAGCGCCCTGGTTGTCGACGGCGGTCAGCCTGAAGACATATTCGCCCGGAATGATATCCAATACCGCAGCGTTTGCCGAAGCGGGCTGCTGGAGGGTAAGCACCCGGGTGCCGCTGAGCTGTTCCCAGGAATAGCTGCTGATGCTGCCATCCGGATCCAAGGAGCCGCTGCCGTTCAGGTTCAGCGGCTGGTTCAGGTCCGTGTAGAGAATATCCGCTCCCGCATGGGCTTGCGGCGGGATGTTGTCCACCACTCCGCTCCGGCCGTCGATTTCAAACAGGCTCAGTTCTTCTATGGTGACATCTGTACCGGAGCTTAAGGAGCCCAGAAATACACCCACCCGCATTTCATCGTCTTCCGGGGCCGTGTACGGATTCGTACTGAAATTGGCAGCTGCGGGTCCGGCGGAGACGGAGAAAAATACGGGCAGCTGAAAAGGGGCTTCGGCCTGCTGAATGGTCAGCACGGCCTGGCCGCCGGGAGAAGCGGCCATTCTCGCACGAATGAAGTAGGTATTCTGCTTCAGCATGCTGAATACCTGAACCAGCTGTACCTGCCAGTTGACCAGCGTGGAGTTGGCAATGTCGATGGCCAGGGGGCCGCTGGCGGGAATCTGATAGCTGGAAGCAGCACCTGAATACGTATCCAGACTCCACGGAAACAATTCATCCTGGAAGGTAGAATTGACCGTTTTGCGAATGGTATCCCGGAGGGCATAGCTCAGCACGTTGGACACCGGGCTTGCATTCCCGGCCCAGTCCATGGCTTTCAGGGCATAACGTATCGTATCCCCGGCGGCATATTCGTAGTCTGTGAAAAATGCTTCATAGGTTGTCGCATAGGGCAATCCGTTTTTATATACCTCATACACGACACCGCTGTTGTCCGTAACCGGATTCCACTGGAACCGGATGGGCAGTTCGCCTGATCCTGCTTGCTGGATGGTCACGCCCGCAGGCGGGCTGGTATCTGTGTAGGGCAGTGCCTGCCGGAATGCCTCGTGCGAAGTGGCACCGAAATAGGCATTCTGGCGTAGCCTGTGGACATAATTGACCCGGACGAAGTCGTTGGCAGCCAGCTCGGCATTGCCCCAGGTGCTCCACTGCGGGAAGGAGGTCCATTCCGGCCAGTTCCAGTTGATGTAGCAGGTCGCCTTGATGCCCGGATTGTTTTCGATGAATGCATAATACTGGGTAAACCAGCTGTACCAATCGGCAGAATCATCTGCTCCGATGAACCGGGGAGTCGTCTCCCCAATCATCACGGGCTTATTGGCGCTGTGTGCATCCGCCAGAAAGCTGTTGGTGAGGTTTTCTGAAAAGTCGGTAACGGAAAACAGGTCGATGGCCCACCAATCGACATAGCTGTTTCCCGGATAATAACTTGGGTAATCACTGTCTGTTCCCCCGCCGACGACCGAGCACCAAACCGTAGCCACTTCCAGATTGGCTTGCCGGATGGAATCGGTGATGCGGCGGAAAGCGGCCACATACGTTGCCGGCCCATACCCGTTCCAGGCCGAGCCGTTGAACTCATACCCGATGCGCAGATAGGCTGGGCGGCCCAGTTTTTCAAGGCCGCGCACCAAATGGCTGATCTGGGTATTGTAGAGCCCGGCGGCAACTTCGTCCTCATAGTTGCTGTTGGGATTATTTCCGTCAGACATGGAGAGCCCGATCTGAGGGACAATGAAGTGATCCGGGTATTGGTCCAGCCGGTTTCGCAGGTCTTCTATCCAGAACTCATCCCGGATAGCCTTCAGGGCAATGTAGTACATATACAGGACCGGCTTATGGTCGGCCGGCATGTAATCGAAATACTGCTCGAAAGCCGCCGGACTCTGTCCGGCACCGTGCAGCACGACGTCGTCGATTTCCAGCCGGGCCTGGTAGTTGTTCCGCTGAGCCTGAGCGTGCAGGCTTGTCAGGAAGGCAGGCACGAGCAGGAAGGCGAGGAGGGCTTTCAGGGGATGCATAGGCGTTGGCAGGGCTTAGCGGTACAGGGCTGAAAGAAAGGCTGCTTGCCTTTCAAACATACAGATTGGTTTACACTTCTGCAAAGCCCGTGTGATTGCATTCCAGCGCCGAATTGTCCGCGGTCCGTCCCCTCTTCTTGATCATGAAGCAGGCAGGGGAAACAGCTGAAAAAATAAGGCGGTATACCGGATTGTCGGAGGAGGAGATCGGCCGGCTCTGACAGCGGAGGAGCTGACATGCCCGTCTGCCTGCAATCCCTTGTGCCGGACGGCAAAAACGCGTAGCTTTGTTTGGAGCGTGATCCAGATAACCAAATGAAAGCCAGGTACATCAATCCCTATACCGACTTCGGATTCAAGAAGATTTTCGGGGAGGAAGCCAGCAAGCCGCAGCTGATGGACTTCCTCAATTCGCTCTTGCCCGAAAAAGACAGGATCGTACAGCTCACCTTCAAGAACAACGAACAGCTCGGCATCACGGACCTGGACCGGAAAGCCGTTTACGACATTTACTGCGAGAACGGAAAGGGCGAAAAATTCATCGTCGAGCTGCAGAAGGCCAAACAAAACTATTTTAAAGAACGAACGATCTACTACTCCACGTTCCCCATCAGGGAGCAGGCGGAGAAAGGCGAGTGGAACTACAGCCTGGCCGCCGTGTACTGCATCGGTATTCTGGATTTCACCTTTGATGACTACGAGACAGAGCCTGAACGAAGCGAATACCTGCACACGATCAGGCTGAAAAATCAACACGGAAAGGTGTTTTACGACAAACTCACCTACGTGTACATCGAAATGCCCAACTTCCAGAAAACGGAGGCTTTGCTGGAAACCCGCCTGGACAAGTGGCTGTATTTCATCAAACACCTCGAAGACTTCCAGCGCATGCCGTCCATTTTCGCCGACGAAGTGTTTGAGCAGGCATTCGAGAAAGCAGAGCTTTCCAGGCTGGGTCAGGCCGAACTCGACACCTACGAAAACAGCCTGAAGGTCTACCGCGACCTGAAAGGGGTGATTGACACAGCCTTTACTGAGGGAAAAATCGAGGGAAAAATTGAGGGAAAAATTGAGGGGCTGCTGGAAGGGAAGATGGAAATGGCCAGAATCATGAAGCAGGCAGGGGAGACAGCTGAAAAAATAAGGCGGTATACCGGATTGTCGGAGGAGGAGATCGGCCGGCTCTGACAGCGCTCTTGCCCGAACAAGACAGGATCGTACAGCTCACCTTCAAGAACAACGAACTCCCCCGGATTCCGCAGACCAGCAGGCAGGCAGCCGGGGCGCGGACCTGATGCACCAGGTGCCTGGCAACCAGCCGGGACGTTTGCCGCGACGATCCGGCAGGCATTTTTGCAGATCAGCGGGCATTTGCCCAAATTTGCCTCCCGGCGCATAAGCGCTGCCCTGCCATGCCCCAAGCCAAAATCATGGACCTGGAGGATCTTGCCTCCGCCATCTCCGCCCTGAAAGCCGAAGGCCAGACCGTTGCGCACTGCCACGGCGTATTCGACCTGCTGCACCTGGGGCATGTCAAGCACTTCGAGGCTGCCCGCCGGGCCGCCGATGTGCTGGTGGTGACCCTCACCCCCGACCGCTTCGTCAACAAAGGCCCCGGCCGCCCCGCCTTCAACGAGCAGCTCCGCCTCGAAATGCTCGCCGCCCTCGAAGTGGTCGATTATGTGGCGGTCAACTATTGGCCCACCGCCACCGAAGCCATCCGCCTGCTGAAGCCCAGCCTCTATGTCAAAGGCCAGGAATACAAGGACTTCGACGCCGATCTGACCGGCAAGATCCGCGAGGAGGTGGACGCCGTCCGCGAAGCGGGGGGCAATGTGTTTTTCACGGAAGAAATCACCTTTTCCTCCTCCAACCTCATCAACGCCCACCTCAGCCCGCTGACGCCTTCGGCGCAGGAATACATGTATGCCTTCCGGAAACAGCACGATGCGGGAGACATCATCCGCTTCATCGAGTCGCTGTCGGATCTGCGGGTGCTGGTGATCGGCGATACGATCATCGATGAGTACCACTATATCCGTTCGCTGGGCAAATCCTCCAAGTCCCCTACCCTGTCCACGAAGTTTCTCCGGGCCGACCAGTTTGCCGGCGGGGTGCTGGCCATCGCCAACCACCTCAACCAGTTTGCCGGACAGGTGCACCTCATCACCTGCCTCGGCCGCGAGCAGGACCACCTGGAAGTGATTCAGCCCAAGCTCGACGAACGGGTGGATGTGCGCTTTTTCTACCGCGAGGACGGCCCCACGCCCACCAAGCGCCGCTATATCTCGGAGTACCTGAATACCAAGGTCTTCGAGGTGACGTTCATGAACGACTCGATGCTGCCGCCGCCGGTGGAGCAGGACATCCTCCGTCACCTCGAAGCAGTCGCAGGCGACTACGACCTGGTGCTGATCGCCGATTTCGGCCACGGCATGATTACTCCGGCCATTCGCGAGTTCCTGGCTGCGTCCGACCTGTATGTGGCCGTCAACGCCCAGACCAACAGCAACAACTACGGCTACAACTACATCACCAAGTACCGCAGCGCCGATTATATTTCGATCGACGAAAACGAGCTGCGGCTGCCCTTCGGCGACAAATACGGCGACCTCCAGGCGCTGATCCACCGCCTCCGCGAGGTGACCGGCTGCCCGGACATCACCATTACCCTCGGCCAGCAGGGCGCTACCTACCTGCACGGCGATTCGTTCTACACCGCCCCCGCCCTGGCGACGAGCGTGGTGGACTCCGTGGGCGCCGGCGATGCCGTGCTGTCGGTGACCGCCCTCTGCGCCTACCGCGGCTGTCCGCCGGAATGGCTGCCCTTCATCGGCAACTGCACAGGCGCCCTGGCGGTGACCATCCTCGGCAACGAGCGCCCCGTCAACCGCGTAGAGCTGACCAAAATGATCAGCCACTTGCTGAAATAAGCCGCATTTCCCGCCACAACCGCCTAATCCGCCCCCTTCATGGGCATTGTGATCCGCCAGAGCCTGCGCAACGTCCTCTACACCTACTTCGGCGTGGTGCTGGGCATGGTCAACAAGCTGATCCTGTTCAATGCCTGGCTGACGAAGGAGCAGTTTGGCCTGACGGAGCTGCTGATCACCTTCATGGTGCTGGGCTCCGAGCTGTCGCAGCTGGGGGTGACGCGCATCGTGCTGCGGTTTTTCCCCTACTACCACCGCGACCCGGAGGCCGAAGGGCAGTTTGTGTGGTTTGTCTCGCTGTACACCCTGGCAGGCTTTCTGCTTGCCACCCTGCTGCTCTGGCTCGGCCAGCCCTGGATCCAATCGGTGTACCAGGAAAATTCGCCGCTGTTTTCGGGGGCTTACGCCTACATTTTCCCCATCATCCTGGCCTATACCCTGCAGCGCTTCCTGACCTCGCTCTCGCAAAGCCTGCTGAAATCGGTGGTGCCCACCTTCGCGCTGCATGTGGGGCTGCGCGTGGCGCAGATGGCCCTCATCCTGATCTATCATTTCGGCTGGATCGGGTTTACGGACTTCCTCAACGGCTATGTCGTCAGCGAATTCATCCCCGGCCTGCTGATCCTGGGCTACCTGCTCTGGCTGCGGCGGCTGCGCTTCCGCACGGGGCTGCACCGGGTGCGGCGCCGCATGATGCGCATCATGACGGGCTACGGGCTTTTCTCCTCGCTGGGCGAGATGACCACCATCCTCGTCAACCGGGTGGACCTGCTGATGATCGGCTGGCTGATCGGCGAGGCGACGGTAGCCACCTATGCCGTGGCGTACTACATTTCCACGCTGATCCAGATGCCGGCCCGCTCGATCAACGCCATCGCGGTGCCCATCCTGGCCAAGCACCTGAAAAACAATGAATTATCCGAGGTGGCCTCGCTCTACTACAAGAGCGCCATCAACAACCTCATCCTCGGCGGCTGGGTGATGATCGGGATCTGGGTGAACCTGGACAACCTGTTCATGCTCTCGCCGAAGCATGCTTCGGGCGAGGGTGCGGCTATTTTCCTCGGCCTGGCCTCGCTGATCAATGTCGCCACCGGGCTCAACCACGGCATCATCGTCAATTCGCGGCACTACCGCTTCCAGCTCTACGCCAACCTGCTGCTGCTGGGGCTGGTGATCGGCAGCAACTTCCTGCTCATCCCGCTGATGCAGGAGACCGGCGCAGCCATTGCCACGGCGCTTTCGGTGCTGGCCTACAATGCCCTGTGCTGCTGGTATGTGTGGGTGAAATACCGCATGCAGCCTTTCGACGGGCAAACGCTCAAAACGGCGGCGCTGATCGCAGCGGTGCTGCTCATCGGGCTGGCGCTGCCGCAGATGGGGCATCCGCTGCTGGACCTGGTGCTGCGCTCGGCGCTGGTGACGCTGCTCTACGTGCCGGCAGCCCTGGCCCTGGGCCTGTCGGCAGACTTCAACCAGGCGGTGCTGGGGCTGTGGAAGCAGGCGGGGGGAAGGTAAGGAACAGCCGCTGAAAGCCTCCGCCTCCTGCGGGCGCATTCACAGGATGCGGCAGCGGAGTGATGTTAGCAGCCCCGCGCACCCGCACATCTGCCTGCGCCCCAGCTTGCCGGATCCGGCTTCATTCCTTATACACCCGTTGCGCATGGTGCGGGGCCGTCAGCAGGTACACGCCTGCCGGCAGGTGCGTCAGGTCGAGGGTGCGGCGGCGGCCCTGCACCGGAAACATGGTGACCAGGCGGCTCAGGTCCTGCCCCGTCAGGCTGCAGATGCGCAGCGCGGACAGCTCCGCAGGATCGCCCTCCACCGCCAGCATGGCAGCCGCAGGATTGGGGAAGGCCCGGACGAGGACTGCATGCGGCCCGGCGATTTCCCGGACTTCGGAGTACCCGTATGCGCCGGTCTGGTCCGTCTGCCGCAGGCGGTAATACGAGACCCCCGGAACCGGATCGAGGTCCGAAAACAGATACGTGCGCGGCACCGACGAGGTCCCGGCAGCATCCACCTGGCCGATGCGCTCCCAGATTCTCAGGTCGCTGGAGCGCTCCACCGCAAAAAAGCTGCTGTTGTGCTCTGCAAGGGTCTGCCAGCGCAGGCCCACCCTGCCGGCGGCCTCCGCTGCCGCTTCAAAGTATGACAGGGTCACCGGAAAGACCGGAGCGTCCGTCCGGATCCAGAGGTTCAGGTCATTCTGGCTGCTTTCGCCATAGCTGATTTTTTCCAGCCCGGTGCCATCGGCCACCAGCCAGTGCAGGCCGCTGCCGTTGCATCCGCAGTGGTAGATTCTCGTATCCAGGGTGCTGGAGGAGCTTCCGCAGCCCCCTTCCACCCGGGAGGTGCCGGTGCCGGTCCAGGTCGCGCTGCTGGTCCCGACGGAGAGGGTGACATTGCTCTGCAGATTGGCGAGCACGCCCGCGTCGTCTGTCATGATGTCGAACGGCAGTTCGGGCCCTGAGCTTGCGCTGATCCGCACCGCCGTGACCAGGGTGCTGGTGTAGATGGCGGCCGGCAGGATCTCATCTGCCTGCAGGGCCAGGCTGGTGGTGGTCGAATAGCTGCTTTCTTCGGTGCTGCCGGCACCCGATGCGGCCAATATCCAGCCGCTGCCCGCATCGACATAGGTCGAAAAAGGGGTACCGCCGATCAGAAAGTAATAGGTGCCGGACGTGCCCGCCCCCCAGGCCTGGCTCAGCGCGGTAAAGGGGTCTCCGGCGCTTCCCGTCTGCCCGCAGCTCAGCGCGGGAAACGCAAACAGGCCGGCCAGGAACAGCGCTGAAGATCGGGCGAAGGTATTCAGGTTGGGCTGCATCATCTTGCTGTAAGGTGTCACTTGCACCCGTAAAGTACAGCACTGCGCATGCAGCGTCCTATCCCGATATGGCAAACATCTTACACAGAAGAATATGTTCATATATGAGGCAGGCCCTGCCGTGCGTGCCGGCACAGGCCCGGGGCCGCTCAGATCTCCCGCAGCATGTCGTAGTTTTCCCCGTTGTAGGTAAAGGCGCCGAGGATGCGGAAGCCGTTGCGCATATAGTAGCGGAGTGCCCGCTGGTTGTCGGCCTGCACGCCGCCCCAGAGGATGATTCTGCGGACGGCGGTATGCTGTTTCAGGTCGGAAATGACGCACGTCAGCAGTCCGTCCCCCAGGCCGCAGCCCTGCCATGCGTCGGCGACGGACGGGGCGAAGGTGCAGTCGGTCTGCGCGTCGGGCGTGATGCCGCAGGACTGGAGGCGGGGGGCGTCATGCGGCAGAAAGCCGATGCGGACGACGGCATAGGCGATGATCCGGCCCGAGGCCGGATCGCGGGCGATGTATCCCCGGTGTTCGGGGCTGCCTCCATACAGCTGGACGATGGAGGGCAGGTCGAAGGGATGGGGTCCGAAGCGCCGTCTGGTATCGCCGCTCAGGCCCTCCAGATAGGCATGCAGCTCCTCCAGCGCTTCGGGCTGGAGCATGGCGAGCAGGATCTCGTGGCCTTGTCTGGTCCGGAAGGTCATGGGGCTATGCGGGCATTTACAGTTCTGATTCCAGTTGGCGGGCCTGCTGCAGGAGCAGGCCTCGGCGCTCGGGGTCCCGCTCGTGCAGCAGCGCTGTTGCCAGCCCGATGAACTGGTCCATCAGCTGTGCAAATTTCCCGGACTGCGTCAGGCCTTCCAGCCACGCGGCAACATCCCGCAGGTTCTCCTGGGTGCATGAATAGCTGAAATAGCTGACGGCAAATGCCGGCTGGGCCAGGTTGGACCATTCCCACTTTTCGATGGGGACGACGGGCCTGCCGAAGAACTTGTCGAACAGATAGGTATTGGCCCTGAACGTCTCGAACGCTTTTTTCTCGGCTTCTTTGCGCCTGCCGGTTTTGAAGAGGATCACGGTCCACTCGAACAGGAAGTCCGGGAAGCCCATATCGTCCGGAAAGTACTTGCGGAACCAGTTCAGATAGCGGAGCCCGCCCGAAAAGTCGCCCAGCTGGAGATACAGCCGGGGCGGCAGGTAACGGAGCCCCTGGCCGTCGTGATGAAAGCCGCCCCATCGCTTTTTATCGGCTGCCAGCGCCGCCTTGATCTGCTTGATCTTGGTTCTGATTCGTTCTTCCTGCTTGGGGGTCATGGCCTGGGCGGTTGGGGATGCGGAGCCGGGCAAGCTGCCTGCGCATGCCTGCTGCTGCAAGGTATGCAGCTGCCTGCTGCAGCGCAAGGGCGCCGGGCCCTGCCTTCCGGATTCCGGCGCTGCGCAATCCGGGCCGCCATATTTCAGCGCAGGCGGAGGGCTGCATGCCGGAAAACGTGCTATATTTGCGGTGCCTGGAATCAGTATCCAGGCCTGCGCAGATCCCGGCATGAACCGCATTCCGCATCTATGGGCAGCTTTGCTGCTGGGGCTGTGCCTGCCATACGCAAGCTCCTGCGGGAACGCCCCCCAAACCGCTGCGCCCCCAGCAGCCCCCGATACCATGCGCCGCAAGTCCAACCCCATCGTGTACGTTGAAATTCCGGTCGATGACCTTGGCCGGGCAATCGGATTTTACCAGGCTGTATTCGGCTTTGACTTCGAGCAGGAAGTCATCGATCATAACGAGATGGGCTTGTTCCCGTTTTCGGATGAATACAGCGGCATTTCAGGCGCGCTGGCCAAGGGGGAGATCTACCATCCGACGCGGGACGGGGCCGTCGTCTACTTCGCGACGGACGATATCGACGAAACGCTCCGGCGGGCCATCGCAAACGGGGGGCAGCTGCTGTATCCCAAGACCTCGATCGGCAGCCGGGGGTTTGTAGCCGAATTTGAAGACAGCGAAGGCAACCGCATTGCCCTGCATCAGCCGGCGGATTGACTGGGGTGCGGCGGTGCTGGTTCCGGCTGCGGGCCGCTCAGGGCACCGCCGGAGGCCAGGCTATGCCCAACCTGATGCATGGCGGTTGAGCTGCCCGGAAGATTTTTCGAGCTGCCATCGGCCCTGCTGCGGGGCTAAGCCCTGCAGCGGGCGGTTTTTGCGCCTCCGGCTGGGAACCGGTCAGCCCGGCAAACAAAGTCTGCGCAATCTGAACGATTGGCGACTTCAAATTATCCGATCGGCTCCTCTTTTTCGGCTCTGCCAATCCATCGGGAAGGCCAGTTCCAGACAGGGACTGCAGAACAGACTTGCACTGCGGACCGCGCGTGCGTATCTTGCTGAAACAGCAGCGGAGCCTCGCGCAGACGCCCCGTTACAAGGACTGTGCAAACGGCAACCCATCTATGCGCATGCAACTGACCGGTACATCCCTGCTGGCGCTGAACATACAGCGGATGCTGATGCGTACAGCCCGCATGTGCCTGCGCTTGCTGCTGTGTAGTTCCCAGTGGCTGTCTGCGCAGAATCTGATCCCGAACGGCGGGTTTGAAACGGTGGGCGCCTGCCCGGTGCAGATGCCTGAAAATGGAGTTGTTGCAACGCAGCCCTGGTATGTGATCGGCGATCCCAGATTTGTTACGCCTGATTTATTTCATCGTGCCTGCCCCCTGTCCAGCCAGCGGGCCGCCGCTTCGCAGTTTTGGGGCACGCAGTTCCTGCCGTATGCAGGCGACGGGTTCATGGGGCTTGGAAGCGCGGTGCTGGTGAATGGGGTATTCGTTTCCGAAGGCGCAGGCACGCCGCTGGAAGCACCGCTTCAGGCTGGGAAAGCGTATTACGTTGAAATGCAGATACGGAGCAAAGGGCTTGATCATGTGGACAATCCGGCCACCCAGGACTGCCGGACCGCGCCCCAAAAATTCATCGGCATCTACCTCTCGGACGACAGCATCCGCCAAACCCGGGAGATCCGCAATCAGATCATCACCAACACGTTCGCCAGCGGCAGGCTGGCGGCTGCGGATTCATCCCAGCCGATCAGCAGTGTGATGATGACCGATTGGCACCGGTATTCGAACTGCTTTATAGCGGCGGGCGGAGAATCGCATTTGGGGATAACAGGCCCGTTGGGGCGGTTCCGGAGCGCTGCCGCCTCCTGCACCGTTGCTGCGCAGCAAATCGGCTTTTTTCATCAGTCCTATTATGATATCGACGAGGTCAGGCTCCTGGAAATGCCCCTGGAAATGACCGCCGATGCAGTCATTTGTGAAGCTGAGCCCACCCCGGTGCACCTGCGGCGGCTGGTGCCGATGCCCATGTTTGACCAGGCACTGTTCCGCTGGGCGGACGGAAGCACCGACTCGGTCCGGGTGCTGCGGCAGGAAGGCGTTTATCCGGTGGAGGTGATCATGCCCTGTACGGTCATTCCCTTGTATGTAACCGCCGTCAGCACAGACTGCGCGACGCGGATCTACGTGCCTACCGGATTTTCCCCCAACGGCGACGGCATCAACGACGAATTCGGACCGGTGGTGCGTGCGTATTGGGACCTGTCGTGGTACCAGTTCAGCATCTATGACCGCTGGGGCAATCGGGTTTTTGCGGCCCAGGACCCGTCTGCGCGCTGGAACGGAGACAACGCTGCTGCGGGGGTCTATATATGGTCTGTGGAGTATCAGGTGCAGAACGGCAGAAACAGCGGGAGAAACGTGAAGTCGGGCACTGTGACGCTGCTCCGGTAGCTGCGCGGGGCTGCGGGGCTTGCGCAGGACGCGGGGCCAAGGGGGAGATCTACCATCCGACGCAGGACGGGGCCGTCATCTGCTTCGCGACAGCGAAGGCAACCGCATCGCCCTGCATCAGCCGGCGGACTGACTGGGGTGCGGCGGCTGTTGCTGATGCCTATGTTTGACCAGGCGCTGTGCCGCTGGGCGGATGGAAGCTCCGGCACGGTCCGGCTAGGGCAATCTTTTTTTGCGGCGCGGCCCCCGTCTGAGGGCAGGAATCCTGACATCCTGGTGTGCGCTTGTTATCTGCGCCACGATATCAGAAACGTGCGCCATCAAATACGCCAAATCCTCCAAATCTGTGCTGCCAAATACATCCGTGATCCCTCTGTCGAAGAAGGCATCATATTTGGCGGCCAGAAAAAACGGAAAGGGCAGCACCCTGTTTTCCGCCTCGTCCACCTGGACCTTGACCGCATGGGCAAATCCAGCCAAAAACCACCGGTTGCCCGGCGCCCATCCGATGCTTCGGGTGGGAGGTTTCATATTTATCGAAAATTGGGATACGCTATAATTTGGTTTAAATTATTAATAATTAATTAAAAATTAAATTTTATCGATTATTGTGATACGTGGCATCAAGATACATGCAAATACATTTGCGTTTCACTCCCTATCCCAGTGGCTTGATCCTCCGGATAAGTCCACGTATATCATCCAGAAGCAGTTCGGGCGCTCGGTCAGACATACACCCGCTCTTCGGCAATCCGTTCCCAGTACCGCTCTCTGGTCCCTTTTTCGAGACCAGGTCCACACGCTCCTGCAGCAGCTGCCCCAGCTCTTCAGCCAGATCGATGAACGCCGAGCCGATGGGCCGGCTGAATTCGACCACGATGTCCACATCGCTTGCCCCGGTCTGCGGGTTCCGGGCGTAGGATCCGAAAATGGCCATACCGCTCAGGCCATAGGCGGCGCTGAACTGCGGCTTGTAATCCTGAGCGTCTGCCTGATTTCGTGCAGGGTTCGCATGCTCAAACATACGGAAACGGCGCAAGCGGGCCTTCTCCCCCTCACCCTTCCCGCTCCCGCTCCGCGGGCACGTGCGCGCCTTCGCGGGCGGACATGGGCCAGAGCTTGACGATGGGCCTCGGCGGGTCCGGCATGCGGATGCCCAGCGCGTGGGCCAGGGCTCCGTAGGTGCGCAGCAGCAGGCGGAAGGGCTGCACCGACAGGAAATCCTTGCGGTGCTTGTGCTCCAGCTGGGCGTACCACGCCACAAAGACCGGATTGTAGTGATTGCGGAAATTGCCGGCCTTCACCAGCAGGTACAGGTCGGTGAAGAAGGCCAGAAAGCCGCCGTGCGGCTCGATATACGTGAGGATGATCGTCGGCTGATGGCTGCGGTTGCGGAAGGTATGGCGGTGGCCCGGCGTGACATCCAGCACCTGCCCCGGCTTGAGGGTCTGCCAGCGCCCGTCGGTCATGAGGTCCAGCTCGCCCTCGATCACCTCGAAAGTCTCGGTCAGGCGCGGATGGAAGTGCGGCAGCGGGCCGCTGACACCGGGCGAGAGGTTGTACTCAATCACCAGATCGGCCTTGTGGCCGGCGGGAGGCTTGAGGAAGCGCAGGCGGATGCCGAAGGTAGGACGGTAGTCCAGATCATCCAAAATTTCGGAGGAGGCCACAGGCAGGGGATTTGACGGAAAGATAGTACATTCGGGCTACAATATCAACTATTTCCGAACCAATCAAGCCCATGAGCTGGACCGATACCGAGCAGCAGGTGCGCGCCGCCGTAGCAGCGGTCGCCAACGACCCGGAAGGGCGCTACCAGATGCGCAGCCGCTTCTACGAGCGCTTCGGCGACGCCTTCACGGAGGAAGGCCGCGGGCTGGGCGCTTCCGAGCTGGCCTTTCTGCGCTGGGAAATCCAGCGGGGCGTGCTCAATCCCCTGGAGCATGCGCAGCCCGGCAGCCCCTGGTGGCGGGCGGTGAACCTCGATTTCATCCTGCACGCAGAACTCGCCGGCGCCGCACGGGAGACGGGCAACGAGCACCAGATCGCCAGCATCCAGGGCCGCTACTGGCTGCGCTACTTCCAGGCGCCCTCCAAATCCACCTGGTACGCTGCCCACAACTGCTCCATCGTGTATGGATACCGGGATCATGCCCCGCTTGCGCTCCAGGAAAACGAAACCGAGCGGCACTTCCTCAACGAAGTCCTGTACCGCGTGCTGTTCGCCCAGGCCATGGCCAGCGGCGCGGAGGTCTCCCGCTTCGGCAAAATCGGCACGCTCCTCGCCAATCCCCGCCTGCCCTCGGTGAGCATCCTCGTCTCCCTGCCCGATTTTTACCCCCGCCATTACCCCCTGCAGCCCGGCGACATCCACAAAGTCTGGCACCACGGCCTCGACCTGGAGGCCCTCGGCGTGAAGATTCTCGACAAGCGGCTCATCCTGCCCCAGATCGGCAGGCTCTACGGCTGGGCTGCCGGCACCCTGGAAGCCGGCTTCCTCACCCGCTGGCTGGACCGCCACAGCCCCATCTACCCGGATGCCGGCATGCTGCAGCCGCTCCAGTGGATCGGCAGCCTTTGGGCCAGCCTCACGGGCGCTTTTGCTGCCCCCCGAACAGCCGGTCCAGCAGCAGGAAAATCCTGAACAGCAGCTCGTACAGCCAGGGCGTTTCGTTTTTCCAGGGCAGGCCCCGGTTGTAGCGGCGCTGGTCCAGCCAGCGCAGCGGCGCCGTAGCAAGCGAGCTGTGCAGATCCCATACGCGGCAGAAAGGCGACTGGCTGCCCGATTGGATCAGGATGCCGTTGACTGCGCGGCGTGCCGCCTCGTTGGCCCCTTCCATCGTGGCCAGGTCGGTAAAGGTGCGCACATAGTCGGAGGCCAGGAAGAGGTTGGGAATAGCCGTTGACGCAGCCGGGCGCATGCCCCAGGTATTCACCTCGTTGATCAGCAGCGGCTCCTTGTTGTAATCCACCACCTGCGCATCCGGGGTGCCGGAGTTGAGGCGGAAAAAGCTGATGTCCCGGTCGAGGTACCAATTGATCAGGATCTCCTGCTGGCTTTTGAGCAGCGAAGCGCCGTTCACGATCAGCGACTGCTGGATCTGGTACCAGACCTCGTCGCGGATCTCGTCGGGTGTGCAGGCATTGGCAGGCTTTTTGATCAGCAGACCCTCCGTTTCCCAGTTGGAGATGTCCACAGAGAGAATGCTTTTCACCTCGCCGTTTCCGTAGCGGCTGATGTCGTAGCCTTTCCAGAACTGCACCTGCGAAATGGAGGTGAGGGCCCAGGGGGTCTGGAGGTAGAGCACGTGGCCGAAGGTAGTGTCCAGCATGGGCACCGGCTCGCGGAGGTAAAACTGGATGCCGTTCATCCAGTCGGTGGAAAGGGCCAGCTGCTGGAGCTGGCGCAGGGTGGGCGCATCGTTGAGCAGCGCGCTTTGATCTTTCACGAGTGCCGCCATGGCTTCCACCGGCACCGCAAAGAGGTAGTAATCGCCGCTCGCCTGCCGGACCAGCCCGGTGGCATCGGCCACGGTGACGCCGGAGATGGTTTTGGTGCCGCTGTCGTACTGAATGGCGGTCGCCTTGTGGCCGTGGTGGTATTTCACTCCTTTGGACAGGAGGTAATCGCGCCAGGGGTAGAGCCATGCATCGTTGGTGGGGCCGTTGAGCACCTGATCGGTGCGTCCGCTGGGATCGCCCATGAGCATCATCAGGCCGAGCAGGGTATTGCCCTCGGTTTTGGCGCTGATGGTCTCGGCGCGGGCGGCCACGAGGGTACGGGTCAGGCCGATGACGAAGAGGTCTCGGTAGGCCTGGCTATGGCCGTCGGCGTCGGTGAACTGCCACCACGACATCTGCTCGTATTCGTTGTCCTTGCGGTTGCGGCAGGACGTCATGATCTGCCAGAGGACATCGAACATCTTTTCGTTGTCGGCGGGCGTAAACTGCTTGTGGGTAGCGGCGATGGCGCTGATGAACTTCCGGAGATCGGCCCGGCTGCGCGGAAACTGCGCCGGCACCTGGATCGGCGTTTCGCCGATCTGGGCCTGAATGCTCTGGGTCGAGACTTCGAGGTTGTCGTACACCGTCTTGCCGGGCTGGCCGGGGAGAGGCGTGCGCTTCATGGTATCGATGATGTGCCGGTAGAATCCGGGGAAAAACCGGAAGCCGTGCTCGCCGGGCAGGGGCAGATGGCCCGGGCTGGCAGAGTCGGGCACGTCCACGCTGCGCGCCTTGCCGCCCACGTACACGGGCTGGCGCTCGTAGACCTCCACGGCGAAGCCGCGTTCGATCAGCTCATGGGCGGCGCTCATGCCCGCTACGCCGCCGCCGATGATCACCACTTTTTTCATAAGGCTGGATTTGGGGGATACTGCTGGGGTTATTTGAATTCGAGCACATCCACGCCCTGCCAGTTGATGGGCGTGCCTTCGGCCAGGTACTGCTCTGCGCGCCGGAGCAGAAATGCCGCCGGCAGGTCGTCGGGGTTCTGCGCCAGAATCTCGCTTAGCAGGCGGACCGTTTCAGCGAAGCCTTCATCCGCATACGCCTGCAGGGCCCGGCTGAAGGCCGGCAGCGTTTCCAGCTTTTTGCGGCGCTGTGCCGGCTCGTCGCCGCCGAAGCATTCGTAAATGCTCGTGGCATTGCGCTTGCCTTTGAGCTGCACCTGGCCCAGGTAGCGGTATTCCAGCTCGGCAGAGACCTTGTGCTCGGCTACGATCGTTTCGCTGAACATGATCTTGACCCCGAAATGCCGGGTGAGGCTTTCGATGCGGGCAGCGGCATTGACCGTATCCGAAATGGTCGTTGCTGTGGCGCTGTGCCGGTCGCCGAGAATGCCCATGATCAGCGGACCGGCGTGCAGGCCGATCCCCACCCGCACGGGCTGCTCTCCCCGGCTTTCGTTGTAGATCCGCAGCGTCTCCTGCATCCGCACGCTGCACAGCAGCGCCTGCTCCTTGTGCGGGAACAGGGCCAGGATGCCGTCGCCGTACTGCTGGATCACGAAGCCGCCGAAGCTGCGGATCACCGGCCCCATGAGCTGCATATAGGTATTCACAAACTGGAACGTCGCCTCCGGGCCCAGCGTCTCCGCCAGGGTGGTGAAATCGCGGATGTCGGCAAACATCACCGTCATGTGCTGCAGCACCTGGTCGCCGAGCTGCACATCCATGATGCTCTCGTAGCCGAGGGTGCGGATAAACTCCTTGGGCACGAACCGCTGGGTCACTTCGTAAATCCGGCCCAGCGTAAGCTGGTTTTTGATGCGGGCCATCAGTTCCTCCCGCGAAAACGGCTTGGGCAGGTAGTCGTTTGCGCCGATGCTCAGGCCTTCCACCAGATCGGCCAGCTGGTTTTTGGCGGTGACCATGATCACCGGCAGCTCGGAGGGCAGAAATTCCTCCCGGATGCGGCGGCAGACCTCATAGCCGGTCATGCGCGGCATCATCAGGTCGAGGAGAATGAGGTCGAATTTGCCTTCCTTGCGGATCAGGTCCAGGGCTTCAGGGCCGTTGCCGGCGGAGAAGAGCTGGTAGGGCTCGTTGACCAGGTAATTTTTCAGCACCTGAATGTTCACCGGCTCGTCGTCCACGATGAGGATGCGGATTTCGGCCAGCGGCTTGCCCTCCATCCGGGCTTCTTCCACGGCGGCATGCGGCACGTATTCGAGGGCATGCAGCCGGGCCACCCAGCTCCCGGCCTGGGGCTGCAGGGTCTGATCGGGCGAAACCGGCAGCGTAAAGAAGAAGGAAGACCCGCTTCCTGGCTCCGACACCACGCGGATGCGGCCGCCATGCAGCTCTACCAGCTTCTGGGTAATGGACAGGCCCAGGCCCGTGCCGCCGTATTCGCGGGAGCTGGAGCCGTCGCCCTGCTCGAAGTCGCGGAAAATGACCTGCTGGCGGTCCTCGCTGATGCCGATGCCGGTATCCCGCACTTCCACTTCGATCTCGGCCCCCTGCACACGGGCGTGTATGGACACCTCGCCGGAGGGGGTAAATTTGATGGCGTTGCCGAGCAGGTTGTAGAGGATCTGCTGAATGCGGTTTTCGTCGCCGAGGGCCAGGGGCAGATCCTGGGGAATATCGTTGCGGAGGGCCAGGGGCTTGCGCCCGACCAGGTGGCTGCTGATGCGCATCACCATGTCGCCCAGGGTGCGCACGTCCACCGGGGCGCTGCGCAGGCTCAGGGACTGGTCTTTGAGCTTGGAGAAATCGAGCAGGTCGTCCACCAGCGCAGCCAGCCGGCGGCCCGACGAGACGATCATGCCGAGGTTGGCCTTCATTTCGGGGCTGGGCGTGCCGGCTACGCCGTCCTGCAGGGTCTCGGCCAGGCCGATGATGCCGTTGAGCGGCGTGCGCAGCTCATGGCTGGTGTTGGCAAGGAACTGGTCCTTCAGCCGGTCGGCCTGGCGCAGCTGCTCGTTGACCTTTTCCTGCAGCTTGCGCTGCGTAGCCTCGGTTTCGAGCTTTTCAGCCTGGGCCCGCTCGTTCTGCTGCTGCAGTTCGCGGATTTTTTCAGCTACCCCGATCGCGAAGAGCAGCTCCATGAAGGCAAAGCCTGCCGTGAGCATGTCGAAGCCCGGTGCGCCGCCGGAGGAGGAAACATTGATGATCCCCTGGATTGTAAGGCCGATGATGGGCACCACCAGCGCGATGAGCAGGAAGCGCGCCTGCCGGTTGCCCCGGCGCGCCGCGCGGACCCAGGTAGCGATGGAGATGCCGTTGACCAGCAGCAGCAGGAGCAGCTCCAGTCCGGCAAATTCCTGGTTGAACCGGAAGCGCACGGCCGGCAGAAAGCCCCCCAGCACGCCCTCGATCAGGCAGAATACGAGATACGCATACACCAGCACCAGCATGATCCGGTCGGCCAGCTGGATCCGGATCTCCGACGTGGTATAAATCCTGCCGAAGAGGGTGAGGGAAAAAATCAGCAGAAAGGACACGGGAAACTCGATCCAGGCGTAATTCGCCGCAGCGGCATCCGGCCAGAGGTATTCGAAGGTGTAATCCCGGAAGAATGCCAGCGTAAAGAGCATGGCCAGGCTCTGGAAGGCGAGCGCAAGGTACTGTTTTTCAGGATTATAGAAAAAGATAGCCAACTGGTACAGGCCTACGGCCAGGATCATGCCCAGCACCAGCGCGTCGAACAGGCTCACCTGGGTGCGCTGGCGGATGATGTAGGCCGGATGCGCCATTCGGCTGTCCCAGGCATTGAGGTAGGTCGCTTTGAGGAAGCGCCCGGGCGACACGCGCCAATAATAGTGGGTCAGGGTATCCGGACGCAGCCGCAGGGGCAGAAAGGGGATGCTGCCGCCGAGGGTGGTAGGGTGCCGGTCGCGGAGGTTGAGCAGCACCCCGGTGCGCAGCGGCACCCAGGCGCTGTCGCCGGTCTGCTGGTAGTGGATGATCTCCCCCAGGTTGAAGCTCGCCATCCAGTCTTCGGCGTGGGGGCGCCGGGAGCGCAGGCTCAGCCGGATCCAGTAGTACATGCCGGGCTGAAACGGCTCCAGCTGCCGCTTGTCCAGCGGGGCGAATTTCGCCTGCATGCCGCTGTCTGCCACCTCGGCAATGCCGTAGCGGCCTCCGCTGTCGGGGAGCACATAGAGGTAGGGGAGGAGGGAATAATTGCCGTCGTAGGCGTCGGACGAAGCGCTTGCCGGCACCTCAAGCACCTGAATGGGGGGCTGCTGGGCGTGCAGGCACCCGCCTGACAGCATGCCCAGCATCAGCAGCAGTCCTGAGTATATGCGGAATCCGTTCATGATCCGCGAAAAGGTACTACATTTTTCCGCATTACTTGCAATGCTGCGGGCCGGCGGAATGTACCGGACAGAAAGTATCCAGGCGGCAGGCTGGCAAGAACGGAGAAATTGGCGTCAGCGCCCACAGCAGCACCGCCCCCGGAACCGGCACAGCGCCGTGTATGTATTGCACAAATCCGGCATCCGTGGAAGCAGGCCCCCGCTCCGCCTGCGGCGGGCGTTGTCACAGCCGCTGGTCCAGGGTGCGGAGCATCTCCTGCTTCCAGG
This sequence comes from Bacteroidia bacterium, assembly GCA_033765305.1. Lineage (GTDB taxonomy): Bacteria > Bacteroidota > Bacteroidia > J057 > J057 > RDXT01. The sequence continues at coordinate 177,238 of JANRID010000040.1, read as the reverse complement.
CTGCAAAGGTGCCCGCGAGAATCTGCCGGCGGGCTTCCTGCACCAGCCAGAGGAAGAAGTACAGGTTGTGGACGGTCGCGATCTGGAGCGCCAGGTACTCCCCCGCCTTGAACAGGTGGCGGAGGTAAGCTTTGGAGTAGGCCTGGTCGACGGGGCAATCGCTGCCGGGGTCCAGGGGGCTGAAGTCGCGCTCGTACTTCTGGTTTTTGATATTGCGGATGCCCTCGCGGGTGTAGAGCAGGCCATGGCGGGCATTGCGGCTGGGCAGCACGCAGTCGAACATGTCCACCCCCAGGGCGATGCATTCCAGCAGGTTGGCGGGGGTGCCGACGCCCATCAGGTAGCGCGGCTTGCCTGCGGGCAGGATGCGGCAGGAGAGATCTGTCAGTTCGTACATCACCTCATGCGGCTCCCCGACCGAGAGCCCGCCGATGGCATGGCCCGGCAGATCGAGGGAGGCGATGTATTCCGTGGACTGCTCGCGCAGATCGCGGTAGGTGCTGCCCTGGATAATGGGAAACAGGGCCTGGCTGTAGCCGTAGCGCGGCTCCGTCTCCAGCCAGCGCTGCTTGCAGCGGGCGGCCCAGCGGTGGGTGAGCCCCATCGACTCGCGGGCGTAGGCGTAGTCGCTGGGATAGGGCGGGCACTCGTCGAGGGCCATAAAGATATCGGCGCCGATGCTGCGCTGGAGGTCCACGGCCAGCTCGGGGGTAAAGAGGTGGCGGGCACCGTCGATGTGGTTGGCGAAGGTGACGCCTTCCTCGGTGAGCTTGCGGCTGGCGGCGAGGCTGTACACCTGATAGCCCCCGCTGTCGGTGAGCATGGGGCGGTCCCAGCCGATGAATCGGTGCAGGCCGCCGGCGGCTTCGAGGACGCCGGTGCCGGGCCGGAGGAAGAGGTGGTAGGTATTGCCCAGGATGATCTGCGCGCCGATGGGATCGGCGAGCTGCTGCTGGGTCACGGCTTTGACGCTGCCCACCGTGCCGACGGGCATGAAGATGGGGGTTTCGATGCGGCCGTGCGCCGTTTCGATCAGGCCTGCCCGCGCGTGCGAGCCGCTGTCGGTGTGCAGCAGGGAGAATTTCAGCATAGCGGCCGCAAAGGTAGGGAATTCCGGCATCCGGACGGCTGCCGCCCGGACAGCCAGGCGGATACGGATACAGTATACAGGCCCGACAGCTATCCAATGGCGCAAGCAGCCGTCTCATCCCCCAATTGGCGTTCAGTCTATTTCTTATTGCGACCCGTGCCATCATGATGGGGCAAAACTGGCGCCGAATCAGGAAAAACTGCGAACGGAACGGGAAAGCCTCTTGCCTCAATACATATATCCTGAAAATCAACAAGTTAAATCAAAAATTACTCCCGTTTCGAACAATCGGGCAGCGAAGTGCGCAGCTGAACGGACAAATTTTTCCGCAGGCACATGCAAGACCCGCACGGCCAGCTATGGGCTGTTTGGGGGAACACTTCAGTATGTAAACAGAATCACCCGGCTTTCAATGGTCAGCATCCTGTCAAGCAATCAAAAATACTGCCCCAGCACCAGGCCCCTTTGCTCAGGAGCGTACAGATCCACGCCATAATCGGCGCGCAGCACGGCGTTGTGGGCAGGCTTGAGCACGAACCGCAGCCCCAGCCCCGCGAAGTGGTGAAAATTAACAGGCTGCACCAGATCATGCAGTGCTCCGCCAGGCTGCCGCCAGCTGCCCATGTCGGAGAAGGCTACGCCTTGCAGGGCCAGCTTCCAGGGCTCCCACAGCGTTTGGCGCAGTTCGAGGTTCCATGTGAGCACCCCGGTGCCGCGGTCGATGCGGTTGCCCGACCCGCGGAGGTTTATATGGCTGTCCAGCACAAAGGGGGCAAAGGGCGTGACGGTGTTGGTGGACAGGCCCGCCCGCAGGCGCATGGCCAGGTTGAGCCGGTGGGCAGGCCCCAGCCGCCGGAACCAGCGGGCATCGGCCCAGTAGATGTGAAACCAGCTGCGGTAAGGCAGGTCGCAGATGGCCTGCGCATGCTGGGTCAGGTCCCAGCCCTCAAACTGATGCGCATGCTGATCGACGGTGCCCAAGCGCTGGGCCGCCTTGATCAGCAGCTTGGGGATGCGCGCCTGCGCAGGGCCGGGCGTGACTTCTTCTTCGTGGCGCTGGTCTTTGCGGTAGCTTTCTTCAAAAAAGGTAGCCCCCAATTCCCACGCTTCTCCCAGCTTTCGCTCCCAGAACGCCGTAGCTCCCAGACTCAGGTTGTCGTAGTCGTAGAAGACGGTCCGGCCGGCAAAATAGAGGGGCTCCGTAGAGGCCCAGCGCACCAGGCTGAGGGCAGCGCCCCAGCGGCTGCCGCCCAGGTATGGGGCCCGCAGGTAGAGCTGTCCGCCGGGGCGGCCATCATTGAGCTGCCCGAATACGCTCAGCTGCAGGCCCCGTCCCAGCAGGTGGGCATCGGTCAGACCCAGCTGCGCCCACACATTGCCCCGCACGCCGCCAAAGTTGGCGATGGGAAAACGCGTCCAGGCTTCCTGCACCTCAAAGCAGAGCACCCCCCCGCTGTCCAGGCGGGGCCGCGCCTGGCTCAGGAAGGGCAGGTTTTGCAGGCGCTGCGCATCGGCCAAGAGCACCGCACTGTCAGGGGGCGCGCCGAGACGGCTCTCCACAAATCGGTGCAGCAGCGCCGGCTGGGTCCGGTCCAGCCCCTCAAACATGATGCAGCGCAGCGTATCCTGCCCCCAGACCCAGCCGATGAGCCAGGTGCTGAGCAAAACCACCCGCAGTCCTGCGCTGCTGAACGTTGCCATGTGTTGCGCGTTGGATTATCCCAAATTGAAACGAACCCCGAGGTTGAAGGTGGCGGCGCGCCCCCCGCTGCGCTGCAAAAAGGAGTTGGTGAACCAGGTGCAGAGCAGCTCGAACTCCAGTTTCCGGCTAATCTGCTGCTTGGCGCCCAGGCCCGCCTGAGCGAAGTAGTCATAGCTGGGGTTCCAGTAGGGGGAATAACCGCCCAGGGTATACAAGGTAGTTTTGGGACGGGGAAAATAGCTGAGAATCACCGTCGCCGGCGTAGAGATCCGGTTGAGGGTTGCGGGTCCTTTTCCGATGTCTTCCCAGAGCAGGTCGATCTCTGTAAAGAGCGAAAAACGGCTTCCCAGCGTGAAATCGTTGAAAAACTGGGTCCACCAGGCGGGGCCATTCCAGTCGATGTAGGGCTTGCCGCCTCCGCCTTCCAGCTCGCGTTCCAGGGGAATCCACAGGGCGCTCTGGATAGAAAAGTTGGGCCACCTGGGTGCAGGCGCCCATCGGATTTTGGGGCCGATGCTGGTGAGCCCTTCGCGGGTCTGGGCCATGCCCATCGGCCCCAGTACGCTGAGGGCGGAGGAGGGAAGGGATTCGTTGCGCACCCGGCGGTAGCGCAGCTCCAGGCCGGCGTTGAAGCGGTGGCTGACCCCGTACAGCGAGGAGATGAACGTGGTAAAAAAGGTAGACCGCTCGCGGGCTGCAGTGCCGTTGCCTGTGACTTGGGTATACAGGTTGTTGAACAGTTTGGTTTCCACCTGGCCCCGGGGGATGGTGGCCGAAACCACGTAGCGGATGGCATTTGCAGGGCCGACGCCGGCCTCGGCCGCAGGCTGGGGTATTCCGTTATCCTCTGTCCAGTTATTGAGCGACCAGTCGTACGCATAAAAATTCAGGGTATACCCGACGGGGACGGGCTGGCGCCGGTAGCTGTTGACGTAGTCGAGGGCGCTGGATGTGCTGACGCCAAAGTCGCCGGCGTACCACTCAAAGATCTGCGAGAGGCTGGCAAGTTGCTGCGCATCCGCTACGCGTACGAAGCCCGGGTCGTTCAAGGCAGCTGCCGTGCGGGCCTGCAGCTGCTGCTCCAGCAGCTCAGGGCGGTAAGCTGTGGGGGCAATAGGGGGGCAATCCACCGCGCCGCAGACCAGCACGAAATGAAAACGCCGGTCGCCAAACGCGCTGAGCAGGTGGATTTTCTCCAGCTCATTGAGCGTCATAGACTGGCCCGCTACCTGATATTGGGTCCGGTCGAAAAACCCTGCAACGTCGAGCACGGATGCAATGGGGTAGGCCTCTGCTGCGGCGTGGATCACGAGCAGGTTGTAGGCGTTGATGAGAAATGCCTGCCGCCCGGCGGCGCTGGCATCCTGAAGGCGGGCAGATGCAAGCTCGGCCACCCAGGGCACAGTAGCCTGCTCGCGCTGCACACGGGCGTAGTCCACGCGGCCCTCGTGCACATAGGTCCCCCAAAACCCATCCAGCCTGTCGTAAAAATCCGGACTCAGGCCCTGGCCATATAGGAAATGGCTGGTACATAGGCCGCTCAGCATCAGAATCAGGCGTATCCGGCACATGGGTGAGATCAAGGCATTGGTGTGAATGCCAGATAAAGGTACATCCATCCCCAGGGCAGAAACTGTCCGAAGGCTGACACATAACAACCTGCGCTGCCGGGGCGTAGGATCGCCCGCAGTCTTGGATTCCGCCAATCTGGCTGCATCAGGCAGTCAAAGCCGGATCCCGCATGCCGTCAAGGCTGCCGCACCGGAGAATCCGGAAGAGCGATGCCCGCGCCGTGCATGCATCCGCCTTTTGAACAGCAGCAAGATACCGCGCTCAGTCCTGTGCCATGACCTCCACGGCCTGGCACAGCGCGGCAGCGCCCTGCTCCAGAAATTCCGCCGCCTGTGATGCCTGTTCCGCTGCCGGGAGCGCCGTCAGGTCCTCCAGCGGCAGCAGCAGCCCGCTCCATCCGGCGGACACCACCTGCCCGGGACCCTTCCAGCCGAGCCTGCTCAGGTCGGGCCTGCCTTCCTGCGCCCAGCAGTTGACATAGAAATACGGCGAGGCCGAGCTTTCATCCGGGATCGAGAGTCCGATGCCCACGCCCCGCGTGCCGTCCCGCAGCGGGATATAGCTGCCCGTGTCGAAATGATGGGGCCAGATGCGGGGTGCTGCCGCCTGGGGATACGCCTGGATGACCTCGTGGATCAGCCCGTGAGCATTGTGGCGCAGGGCCGCCCAGAGGCGGGCGGCCTCCGGATCCGGCTCAGGATAGACCCCGTGCTCCGCCGGCAGCGGCGGAAGCGGATAATGCAGCGTATCGGGCAGCAGATCCGGATTCAGGCCCAGCGGCCTGAGGATCTGGGAGAGCACAGCGCGCGCTTCGGCGTCGGTGTATTCGGGCAGCCAGCAGGCCTCCTGCTCCACCCCGGCCGCATCGCGGATGCGGAGGACGAGGTCCAGCGTATCCAGCTGCAGGGATACGGGCAGGACTCCGGGCAACAGGCGGCCGGTGAGGGCGCTGTGCGTGCTGTCCCAGCCCATGTTGGTGTGGGAATCATCGGATAGATGCGGCAGGAAGGCCACGGCGGCGCGGCTGATCCACTGCGCGGCGCAGTGCTGCCAGCGAATCACGGAGTCGAGGCCCTCGGCGGGCGTCAGGGGGTGCCAGGAGAAAGAGGCAGGCATGGGGCAGGGGTTGAATGCGGCTCAAGATACGTATTCTCCTCAAGTTCCCCAGCGGTACGCGCCGGCATCCAGCCCCATGAGATCCAGTACGCGGTGCGTCACGGTATCGGCCAGCGCGTCGAAGGTTTGGGGGCGGGAATAAAACGACGGCGCCGCCGGCAGGATAATGCCGCCTGCCAGGGTGACGGTGCGCATATTTTCGATGTGGATGAGGCTCAGGGGCGTATCCCGGATGACGCAGATGAGCTGGCGGCGCTCCTTGAGGATCACATCGGCGGCGCGGGTGACTAGATCCTCGCTGGTGCCTGCCGCGATGCGGCCCAGCGTGCCCATCGAGCAGGGGATGATGACCATGTGCCGGTACTGGGCGGAGCCCGATGCGAAGGGGGCGCGGTAATCATTCAGCCCGTACACCGGAAAGGGAATATCGGGCGGAGCGCCCAGCTCGTGCTGCCATACATCGGCCGCGTTTCGGGAAAGCACCACGCCGGCTTCCACATCGGGGAAGACGCTCAGCTGGCGCAGGAGACGCTGGGCATAGAGGCTGCCGCTGGCGCCGGTGACGGCTACGACGATTTTTTTGGGCATGGCGATGGATTACGCTTCCTGTCCACTACTCCGGAACCGCGCGAAAGGTTGCGGAAGCGGTCCTGGAAATCCCGATCTGCCCGCGCCGGATTGCCCGCAGGCCCCTGCGCAGCCCCGAAATCCGGCGCAGCAGTATATCAAATTGAGAAAAAAGGCAATATTTCTAGATTTGAATCGAGAAAATAAGCCTGTTTTCTCGATTTGGCCAGTTCCCCAACGCCCGCGCCGGATTACCCGCAGCCCCCGCACCCCCCGAAATCCGGCCCGTCCATTCCCCAGCCTTTCCGGATACAAAAAAAATCAGATATTGCCTCCCAGGCATCCCCTGCCCGCGCACCTTACTCCTGCTCCGCAATGCAACTCCACCACAAAACCGCCCTCGTCACCGGCGCCAGCAAAGGCATCGGAAAAGCCATCGCCCGTGCCCTCGGCGAAGCAGGCGCCAGCGTCGTCGTCAGCAGCCGCGACCAGGCAGCCGTAGATGCCGTAGCCGCCGAATTCTCCGCCGCCGGCATCCGGGCCGCCGCCGCCGCCTGCAACGTAGGCCGCCTCGACGAACTGCCCGGCCTCATCTCCCGGACCCTCGAGCACTTCGGGCGGCTGGACATCCTCGTCAACAACGCCGGCATCAATCCCGTCTTCGGCCCTGCCCTCGAAATCGACTGGCGCGCCTACGACAAAATCATGGATGTCAACGTCAAAGGCCCCTTCGAGCTCGCCCGCCTCGCACACCCGCACCTCAAGGCGCAGGGCGGCGGCTCCGTCATCAACATCAGCAGCGTCGAAGGCTTCACCCCCAGCCCCGGCCTCGGCATCTACAGCGTCAGCAAAGCCTCGCTCATCATGCTCACCAAGGTGCTGGCCCGCGAATGGGGCCCCGACGGCATCCGCGTCAACGCCATCTGCCCCGGCTTCGTGCGCACCAAGCTCAGCCAGGCCCTGTTCGAGAACAAAGCCGTCCACCAGATGATCATGGGCAAGCAGGCCCTGCGGCACGAAGGCAGCCCCGAAGACATCGCCGGGCTCGCCCTCCTGCTGGCCTCCGACGCCGGGCAGTTCATCACCGGCGCCGCCCTCACCGCCGACGGCGGCCTCACCATCTGAGCGGCTTTACATTCCCGTAATCCGGGATACTCCGAAAATCGGTACATTGGGCCCGGGCCGTGCGGCCCGCCCGCATTAACTCCCTGACGCATGAGCTATTACCGGATCATCGAGGGCGAACGGTACGACCGGAGCCTGCTCGAAGCAGCAGAAGCCGCCACCGCAGGCCGGGGCGACGGACGCATTTCCCTCCAGGACGCCCAGAACCTGCTCGATCTGGCCCGCGACGGCGGCCTGATCACCAGCATCGAGCGCAGCACCCTGGCCTATATCCGGAGCCGTTTCCGCTGGACCGCCGCCGCAGGCGAATGGTTCGACGACGTGCTGCACGACGACGGCGCATCGCCGGATGAAATCCTCCGCCGCATCGTGCGGATCAAGTGGGCGCTGCCCGGCCTGGTCTTCCGCCTCGACGCCGAAGCCTACCGCCGCCAGCTGCTCCAGTACGGAAGCAAGGCCGATCTGGCCTCCGTCATCGATCAGGTCATCGCCTGTTTTCTCCGCGACGATTCCCACGACGAATCCTTCCGCACCCTCGTCCAGCATGTCGAAGGCCTGCAGCCGGATGGCTCCTATCCCGGCAGCAGCTGGGAGGCAGCCGTAGAGCAGGCCGCCCGCCGCTACCTCGACGCCAGCGGCGAGATCGACCTTCTGCCCGATGCTTCCGATTCAGAACCGGCGGAGGGAGAGCTGCCCCCGCCGATTCATGGGGAATCGGCCGCCGAAGCCTGGATCTTCGGCCTGCGGGTTCCGGGCCTGTCCGACCATTATTACTGGTGCATCATCGACCGGAAAGGGAACGCCGCGCCGTACAACTACGGATTCAACTGAATCTCAAGGTGCCGGCAGGCGGGTCACCGCAGCCTTCAGCGCCTCGGGAAACGGACGCAGGTCCAGGCCCCAGGCCCAGGGAAGCAGCGTAAGGGCCGCCAGCACGATCCAGCCGATCGCGAGCAGGTTCATCGCGAACCCGGCGCGCGCCATCTCGCGCACATGCAGGAGCCCGGTGCCGAAGGCCACCGCATTGGGCGGCGTAGCCACCGGCAGCATAAAGCCGCCGGAAGCAGCCAGCGTCGCCACGGCCATCAGGGCATAGGGGTGCACATCGATGGCCAGCGCCAGGCTGGCCAGAATCGGCATCATCATGCTGGCCGTCGCCACATTGGAGGCCAGTTCGGAAAGATAGCATACCACCACTGCCACCGTCAGCATCACCAGCCAGGCCGGTACCCCCGAAAGCAGGCTGAGCTGAGAGCCGATCCACTGGGCGAGTCCGGTGGCGGAAAACCCTTCGGCCAGCGCCAGCCCGCCGCCAAAGAGCAGCAGCACGCCCCAGGGCAGCTTCACGGCCGTCTCCCAGTCCAGCAGGCGCCGGCTGGGCCCTTCGCCTGCCGGCAGCAGAAAGAGCAGCAGCGCCGCGCTCAGGGCAATAATCGTATCATCGATCGCCGGAATCCAGCGCTTCAGCAGAAATCCCTGCGTAATCCAGGCCAGGGCCGCCAGGATAAACACCGCCAGCACCCGCCGCTCCTCGGGGCGCAGCGGCCCCAGCTCCCGCAGCCGTGCCCGGATCGCCGCGCGGCTGCCTGCCACCCGGGCAGCCGGCAGCGGAAACCCGAACCGGACCAGGTAGAACCAGCCCGACAGGAGCAGCAGCACGCTCACTGGCGTGCCCACCATCATCCATTGTGCAAACGAGGCCTCCATGCCGAAGCTGCGCCGCACTGCCGCCGAAAACACCACATTGGTCGGCGTGCCCACCAGGGTAGCCATGCCGCCGATGGATGCCGCATAAGCGATCGAAAGCACCAGCGCCTTGGAAAGACGTTCCGCCTCCGCCGGACGGTCCGCCGCGAGCATCCGCGCCATCGACAAGCCGATGGGCATCATCATCAGCGCAGTAGCCGAGTTGGAAATCCACATGGAAATCAGCGCCGTAGCGGCCATGATTGCCAGCACCATACGCCGCGCGTCCGAGCCGGCCAGCAGCAGCATGGCCAGCGCGATCCGGCGGTGCAGCCCCCAGCGCTCGATCGCCATGGCCAGCACAAACCCGCCCAGATAGAGGAACACCAGCCGGTCGCCGTAGGCGCCTGCCGCCGCCTGGATGGGCAGTGCCCCGCTTACCGGCAGGATCACCAGCGGCAGCAAGGCCGTCACCTCCACCTGCACCGGCTCCAGAATCCACCAAAGCGCGATCCAGAGCGCAGCGCCCAGCACGGCCCGTGCCGCCCAGGGCAGCACAGCCTCCGGAATCAGCCACATAGCGGCGGCGCACAGCAGCGGGCCCAGCAGCAGGGCGGCCCGTTGGACGGGGGTGTATACGGCAGTCATCGGAGCGGGCCCGGTTCGGGGGATTCGGGGGATGTACGAAGGTAGCTTACCGCACGTAACGGAACAAGACCGGATTGCCCAGCAGATTGACGGGCATGGCGGGATGCTGCCGTCCGCCGGAGAGCGCCTCGACCCGCTGGCTGAGGTAGAGCTGCAGCTCAAGCAGCCGGATCTCGCCGTCCTGGTTGTAGTCGGCGGCGCCTTCGGCGGCTTCCAGCAGGGCCCGTGTGAATGCGCCGTGCTGCCAGTCCGGATGCTCATAGGCCAGCTCGCCTTCGCCCGAAGAAGCGATCAGGGCCAGCCCGGGAATGCCGGCAGCGGCACCCCGCAGAATCCGCGATGCGGAAGCGCCGCTGTGGCAGGCATCCAGGAGGATGAGGATGCGCGGCCCGGACCCCAGCAGGGCATCGAGCGGCAGGGCAGTCTGTTCCCCATGCGGGGCGCGGGCGTCATGCGGGAGCAGAAAGAGGTTGCCGGCGTCGTCGGCTACTCCGTGCGTGGAGACAAACAGCACCACCAGGCTGCCGGGTCCGGCCGTCCGGGACAATGCCGCCAGCCGGTTCTGCCAGGCTTCGAGGGTCAGCGCAGCATCGGTGAGGGTATCGGCACGGACGGGGCCGGGCGCATGGCGGCGCCAGGCGGCTGCCACGGCGATGGCATCTGCCCGCGCGAAGCGCAGATCGAGGGTGCTGTCCTGGAATGCGGAAATGCCTGCGGCCAGCACATATACTTCGGGGCTGGGATCTGTCGGCGGAGCCAGCGCCGGGTCTCCCAGCGGCTCGAATCCGAAGCTGGCAGCCAGGTCGGTGCGCAGCACCAGCGCCCGGCGCTGGGCGGCGCGGTCCTGGCAGGCACCGGCGAATGCCAGCCCCCGTTCCGGGCTGAGATCGGCGGCATAGAGAAAGGCACCGCCGGCCTGGGTGACCCGTTCCTGCAGCACACGGCCCTCCGCATCGGTCTGAAGCCACCAGCCCCGGCTTTCGCCATCGGACAGGTAGGTGCGTCCGGCCAGGCCCAGCCCGCCGCCGGGCAGCAGCACCAGGTCGAAGAGGGCGTCCTTGGCGCCAGTGCCGTAGTGCTGCTCGTTCAGCAGGCGGCCTGCGGCGGTGAAGCAGGCCAGGTAGCCGTCCAGGCTGCTGTGCGGAGCATTCCAGTTCCAGCCGGCAGCCCAGATGCGCCCGTCGGGCGTTTCGGCAAGGGCTTCGAGCACGCCGTTGCCCGGCGCAGGAAGTGCGCGGCGCCAGATGAGGCGCCCGTTGCGGTCCACCCGCACCAGCAGGGGATCGGCGCGGTCCGGGGTTTCCTGGGCCTGAAATCCGGCAAGGAGCAGGCTTTCATCCGCCGACTCTGCGATGCTGTAGGCATGTTCGGCGGCCTGGCCGCCGTAGCGCTGCTGCCAGCGGAGCTGGCCCACGGCGTCGAGGCGCAGCAGCCAGAGGTCGGCGGGTCCGTTGGCGGGCTGGCTTGTCATGCCTGCGGCGGCGAAGCCGCCGTCGCGGGTCTGCACCAGGGCGCGGACTTCCTGGCGGCCGGGGCCGCCGTAGCTGCGGCTCCACATGAGGACGCCGTAGCGGTCAGTCTGGCAGATCCAGGCGTCGGTGCTGCCGCTGCTGTCGGGAACGGTGCCGCAGAGCACGGCGTTGCCGTCGCGGGTCAGGAGGAGGCTATGGACCCAGGCACCGGGCGGGCCGGGCGAAACGGTCCAGCGCGCCTGGCCGGCGGCATCGAGCAGCGTCAGCCAGGGGCCGGCAGCGCCGGCGCCCGCAGCGAAGGTCAGGCCGCCCGGCGCCGCACAGACAGCCAGCGCCTGGCCAGGCGCTTCGCGGTAGTCGAAGAGCGGCTGCGCCTGAAGCGCCGCCTGCATCAGCCAGCAGCAAAGCAATACACGGGATCCGGGCATAGAATTCAGATTCCTGCAGGGCAATTTCGGATATGAACGGGAAATTCGGCAAATTCGCTCCGTTCCGCAATCGCGGATCCGGCACGGTTGATCAGTTTCCCTGCACGCCCGCCGCCGGATCTGCTTTCAATCCGAACCCGGTATGTACAGATTCGTTGGATACCTAGGCCTGTTCATGAGCGTGTTCTTTGCGTTCGCAGGCGTGTTCATTGCCATCAAGCAGTTTCTGCCGCCTCCGCCGCCCGTAGGCACGATCCGCTGGGAGTTCTTCCACGCAAACCCCTGGGCCTTCAATGTGCTCATCGGCGCTTTGCTTCTCTCCTACGGCGTGTTCCGGTTCATCCGGTCCTGGCGCATTATCCGTCATAACAATCTGGACACATGAAATCCGCACGTATCCGGCTTTTCTGCCTCCTGCTGCTGGCCCTGCCGCCCGCCCTGCAGGCACAGCGTGTCAGCGCCCGGCTGGATCTGGGCCGCCGCGAGCCCAAGCCCGACTTCTACGAGTATTCCGCCATCGACAACGGGCTGGTAACCCTGGGGCCCTCCAGCGCCGCCAGCAGCCGGTTCATTACCCTGACCAAGTATGATGCCGAATTCCGGCGTGAGTGGAAAAAGCAGGTCATGGAGCAGAACGGGCGCAAGACCGTAGATTTCGTGTCGGTGATCGGGACCAATATTCTCGTCTTCGTCACGGAGCTGTTCCCGAAAGAAAATGTGCTGAAGACCTATTACTATGCCTACAACCTTGCCGGCGACGTGCTGGCCGAGGAAGAGGTGCTGTCGGTCTATCCCAACGAAAAAGAGCAGAAGGTGGCCCTGCAGTATGTGTATTCGCCCAATAAACGCAAACTGCTCTGTTTCAAGAACCTCCAGACCCGCCGCGAGTCGGAGCAGCTGCTGTACTACATCTTCGACGACGAAGGCGATGTGATGCAGAACGGCGAGATTGCCCTGAAGTACCCCGACAACCGCTTCCGGATCCGCAACCTGCGCATCAGCAACGATGGCAATGTGTACCTGCTGGGCAAATTCTACAAGTCCACGATCGTGCGCGAGGCCGAAGACTTCCAGTTCCTGATCTACCGCTACGACATCCAGACCATGCAGGGCACCGAGATCCTCGTGGATCTCGGCGGGCGCTTCATCAGCGACCTGGCTTTCCGGCTGGACCGGAACGAGAACCTCTATATCGCAGGCTTCTATTCAAACCTCGGCACCGACCAGATTGCCGGCACCATGCTGCAGAAGATCTCGCCCGACGGCCAGCTGCTGCTCAACACCATCGCACCCTTCGATCCGGGCTTTCTGCGCAATTACCTCACCAGCGGCCAGATCGAGCGCGGACGCGAGCTGCGCAATTTCTACATGGACCCCGTGGACGGCATCATCCTGCGCTCGGACGGCGGCGTCCTGCTGCTGGCGGAAAAGTTCTACATCACCTACCAGTCCACCCGCGATATCTACGGCTACTGGGTGGACCGCGAAATCTTCCACTACGACGACGTCATCCTGACCTCCGTCAGCGCCGACGGCGCCATCGAATGGACCTCCATCGTGGAGAAGATGCAGCAGTCGGATGTGCAGACCTCGCTCTCGTACTTCAACCTCAGCGGCGCTTCGGGCAACTACATCTTCTACGAATACAAGCCCCGCCGCAACGGCATCAATGTCTATGTGCAGCAGGTGGGGATCGATGGGCAGGTGGCAGCCCGCAAGCCGCTGCTGAAGGACTACAAGTACGGCAACGAGTTTTACCCGCGCTTCTGCGACCAGGTGAACAACGAGGAGGCGATCCTGGTCTATACCCAGAACCGGGGAAAGCTCTTCTCGGTCATCCGGGTACGGGTGGACGGATAACGGCATGCCGAATCCGGAGCGGGGGAGGAAGGGCGCAGCGCTTCCTCCCCCGTGCCGTTGCAGGCGCGCAGGCCGCTGCCGGCATCCTGCAATTCCCGGAGGCCGTCCTCCCCCGAAAAGGGGATTTTGCATGGGCTGCTTGCCTATTTGCCTGATATGCCGGACCTTACCGGTATATTCAGCTCCTATGCGGCCCATGCGGATCCTCCTATTCTGCCCCCTGCTGCTGCTGAGCAGCACGGGCGCTGCCCAGACTGCGGCCCAGCGCGACAGCCTGCTCCGCCTCGCGGCAGCGGCCCGCACCGACACGGCACGGGTATGGGCCCTGATGGAAACCGGCAAGCTGTACCTCGCCAGCCAGCCCGATACGGCGCTGCATTACCTCGGCAGCGCGCTGGAGCTCGCACAGCGCATCGGATTTAGCCGGGGCGCCGCCAGGTGCCTGATCAACCAGTCGTTTGCATACAATGAAGCAGGCCGCTACCGCGATGCCGTCCGCTGCGGCGAAGCCGCCCTGCCCTACTGCGAGCGCCTGGGCATGCGCAAGGAATACATCGCCGCCTGCAACAATCTCGGCAACGCCTGGAATGCCACCGGCAACCCCTGGGCAGCCATCCAGATGTACCAGAAATGCCTGGATGCCATGCCGGGCGTGGAGCTGCCCCCGCATTTCCCGGTAACTGTGCGGAGCAATATCGCCATCCTGTACATCGATCTGGGGCTGTTCGAGAAATCGCTGGCCTATTCGGCACAGTCCCTGGCGGAAAGCCGCAGCATCGGAGACCTGCACAGCGAAGCCTACAGCCTGGCCAATATCGGCACGGCATGTCTGGGGCTCGACCGGCGCGAAGAAGCCTACGAGGCCTTCCGCCAGGCGGCGGAACTGGCCCGCAAGCTGGAAATCGGCCAGCTGCTCGCCAATACGCTCGGCAACATCGCCGACCACTTTCAGCACATGGGCGATCTGGCCGGCGCGGTCCGCCTCTATGACGAAGCGCTCGACATCGCCCGCCGCAACGGCATCCCCCGCAGCATCATGCTCAGCCTGCACGGCCAGGCAGCCCTCGCCATGGAGCAGCGGCAGCTCGGCGCAGCGCGCACCCTCGGCATGCAAGCCCTGGCCCTGGCCGACAGCATGCAGGACGACCACTACCGGCACAGCATCTGCCTTACCCTCTCCGATATTGCCCTGATGGAGGGCGATATGCCCGCGTTCCGCCGGTACCGCGACGAGTACCTGCGCCTCCGCAGCCAGCACCTCCAGAAATCGCTGGTGCATGCCCTGCAGGAACTCCAGACCCGCTACCAGACGAAGGAGCAGGAGATCCACATCCGCCAGCTCGAACAGGAGCGCGAGGTGCAGCAGCTGCGGCTGCGCCTGAGCTGGGGCGGGCTGGCGTTTGCCAGCCTGCTGCTTGGGACAGCGGTCATCGGGTACCGGGGCCAGCGGCGGCGCAAGCTGTGGGCGGAATCCCAGCTGAAGCTGGAGCAGCAGCACGTGCTCCAGCTCGAACAGGAAAAGCAGCTTGCCACGGCCCAGGCCATGCTCCACGGGCAGGAGGAGGAGCGCGCCCGCCTCGCCCGCGACCTGCACGACGGCCTCGGCGGCATGCTTTCGGGCATCAAGCAGTCGCTGGCTGCACAGCAGCCGGCCGGCGCCCTCGCCGAAGCCGTCCGGGAGCTGGACGCCGCCATCGGCGAGATGCGGCACATCGCCCGAAATCTGATGCCCGAGGCGCTGCTGCGCTTCGGGCTCCGCGATGCCCTGCAGGACTACTGCGACCACCTGCGCCGCAGCACCGGGCTTGGCATCCGCTTCCAGGCCTTCGGCATGGAGCAGCGGCTGCCCCGGCAGGCCGAGGTGGTTCTCTTCCGGGTCGCCCAGGAGCTGCTGAACAACACCGTCCGGCATGCCGGCGCCTCCCAGGCGCTGGTGCAGCTCCTGCGCGACGGAGACCGTGTGAGCCTGACGGTAGAAGACGACGGCCAGGGCTTCGACCCGGCGAAGCTCGGCAGCCAGCCCGGCATCGGCTGGCTGAACATCCAGTCGCGTGTTGCGTATCTGCATGGGGTCCTGGACCTGCGCACCGCGCCGGGCCAGGGCACCTCCGCCCACATCGAAATCCCCCTTGCCGCATGATCCGCGTATTCCTCGTCGATGACCACCCGATGGTGGTCGAAGGCGTCAAAGCCCTGCTCGGCGGGCTGGACACCCTCGAAATCGCCGGTGCAGCCGGCTCCGGGCGCGAAGCGGTGGAGCGCCTTGCGCAGCAGCCCGCCGATGTAGCCCTTGTCGATATCAACCTCCCGGACATGAGCGGCATCGATCTGTGCAAAGATCTCAAATCGCGATTTCCGAAAATGCGGATACTGGCCCTCAGTACGTTCAAGGAGCGGAGCTATATCACCCGCATGATCGAGGCGGGGGCCTCCGGCTACCTGCTCAAAAACGCCTCGGCGGAGGAGCTCGAAGAGGCGGTCCTGACCGCCGCAGGCGGGCGCCTCTACCTGTCGATGGAGGCAGCCGAAACCCTGACCCAGACCTCGGCGGCGCCTGCCCTGCCCCTGCTCACCCAGCGGGAGAAGGAAGTGCTGAGCCTTATCGCTGAAGGTCTCACCAACGGCGAAATTGCCGACAAGCTCTTCATCAGCCCGCTGACAGTGGACAGCCACCGGAAGAATCTGCTGGCAAAATTCGGGGTGCGCAATACGGCGGCGATGATCAAGTACGCGCTGGAGTACAGGCTGCTCTGAGGAGCGTGCGGCGCGGTGTGCCCGCCTCGGAAAAAATGCCGTACTTCCGCCCCAAAACCGCCCCGATGACCGCTGCACCCCTCCGCTGGGGGATCCTTGCCACCGGCAAGATCGCCCGCAAATTTGCCCAGGGCCTCCAGACCCTGCCCGATGCCGTCCTCCAGGCCGCCGGCTCCCGCAGCCTCGAAGCTGCCCGGGCCTTCGCCGCCGAGTTTCAGATCCCCCATGCCCACGGCAGCTACGAGGCCCTCGTAGCCGATCCCACTGTGGACATCGTCTATGTAGCTTCACCCCACGTCTTTCACCGCGAGCACACCCTCCTTGCCCTCCGCCACGGCAAGCACGTCCTCTGCGAAAAACCCTTCGCCATGCACGCCGGCGAAGCCGAAGAAATGGCCGCCGAAGCCCGCGCACGCGGCCTCTTCCTGATGGAGGCCATGTGGACCCGCTTTCTGCCCGCCTGGGTGCAGGCGCGCAAGTGGATTGCCGAAGGCCGCATCGGCAGCATCCGCCTCCTCCAGGCCGACTTTTCCTTCCTTAGCGCCGGCTTCGACCCCGAAGACCGCAAGTACAGCCCCGCCCTCGGCGGCGGCGCCCTGCTCGACATCGGCATTTATCCGGTATCGCTGAGCTACATGCTCTTCGGCCGCGAACCTGCGGACACCGCTTCGCTGGCCCACCTGGGCCGCACCGGCGTGGACGAGCAGTCGGCCTACCTCTTCCGCTACGACCAGGGCGAGCTGGCCGTGCTCAGCTGCAGCTTCGACACCCACGGCACCAAGGAAGCCGTAGTCTGCGGCGACAAAGCCCGTATCCGGGTGCCGCTCTTCTGGCGCGCCCGCCAGGCCATCCTCGAAACCAACGACGAAATCCTCGAAACCTTCGACGGCGGCTACCCGGCTACCGGGCTGCAGTATCAGGCGGCGGAGGCCATGCAGTGCATCCGCGAAGGCCGCACGGAGTCGGCCCTCATGCCCCTGGACGAAACCCTGCGCATCATGCGGCGGCTGGACCGCCTGCGCGGCGGCTGGGGCCTGCGATATCCGGGCGAATAAGCCCGGTTACTGCGCCGGCTGCTCGCGGTACACCACTTCCAAAACTGTCTGGCCCACTGCCTTGAGCGTCTCGCGGGAGATGGCCTGCAGGTCGTCCTGGTGGGTGTGCCAGTAGGGGAAGAAGCCTTCGCCCAGGCGCTGGTCGATGATATTGGCTGTGGGAATGCCGCCCTTCGTCGCCATGTAGAAATGGTCGTCGATGACGGCATTGGCGCGCTGGGAGGAGAAATACGTGCCGTAGCCCAGACGCTGGGCCGTATTCCAGATCTTCGAGACCACATGCCCGGCGTATTGCATGGAATTGCCCTCTTTGAGGAAGGTTGCCCCGCTGGCGCCGACCATATCCAGGTTGATGCCGTAGCGGGCGGAATAGCCGGGCTTATGCTTGCTGGAAGCCCAGTACTGCGATCCGAGGCAGTAGGAATCCGCCACGTCCGGGTTTCCGTAGTCTTCGGCATCCCAGAGAATGATGTCTACGCCGATGGCAGGCGCCTGCTTGCCGAGCTGCCGGGCCATTTCGAGCAGCACAGCCACGCCGCTGCCGCCGTCGTTGGCACCGGGGATGGGCTGATTGCGCCGCTCGGTGCCGGCATCGGCAAAGGGCCGTGTATCCCAGTGCGCTGTGAGCAGGATGCGGTCGCGGCTGGCCGGGTTGTAGGAGGCGATGATGTTCTGCATGTTCAGCCGGGTGCCGTCGAAGGCCGTGACCACCGCAGGCTGGGTCGATACTTCTGCACCGAAGGCCCGGAACTGCGTCACCAGCCACTGCGCGCAGCCGGTATGACCGGCCGTATTGGGCACCCGCGGCCCGAAGGCAAGCTGCCGCTCGATATATGCGTAGGCGCTGTCGGCCTGGAACTCCGGCACGCTTGCCTGCTGCACCGCCGGCTGCGCCGGCGGGGTGTTGCTGCCCGGCTTATCGGGCTGGCAGCCTGCGCCGATGCCGATAAGCAGAAACATCCAGATCCATCCGGTGCGGGCGATTGCTTGCGGAGCCATGAGGTTGAGTATCAAGTAGAAAGTAGAAAGTAGAAAGTATCAAGTAGAAAGCAGGGAGCAGAAAGCAGCGGGACAAGAGACAAGCATGGAGAATGCCGCGAATATCAAGCAGACAGCATCAAGCAGCAGGACAAGAGACAAGCGTATAGACAGCAGACGGAAGAAAATCAGAAGCGCCGTTCTGATCCGTAGGGGCGATCCGCAGGCCGCCTTAGTACCCGCTGCGCACTACGCACTACCCACTACTCAATACTCACTACGCACTACCCGCTACCCGCTACTCCTTCCGCCAGTTCGTGCCGCCGGGCCCATCCTCCAGCTTGATGCCTACCGCAGCAAGCCGGTCGCGGATCTGATCCGAAATAGCCCAGTTCTTGGCCTTGCGCGCATCCGCGCGCAGGTCGATGATCAGGCCCATCAGCCCGTCGAGGGTCTGGGCTGCCTGGCCCTCCTCCTCCTGCTCGGGCCGCATGCCGAGCCATTCGGTGAACACCGTCCGGAAGGCATCGCGGAAAGCGGCGAACGTTTCCGGGCGTACCGGAAAGCTGCGCTGCTCCGGCGATTCCAGCTGCGCCAGCACCGGCAGCGCCTCGAACATCCGCGCGATCACCTTGGCTGTGTTGAAATCGTCGTTCATGAAGGCCTGCACATCCGGCAGGAAGCTGCCCAGCTGCTCCTCCAATGCATCGGAAACGGCTGCGGGCCGCGCCTGCGGATCGATCCGCTCCAGCCGCCGCAGCGCCTGTGACAGGCGCTTGTACGCTTTTTCCGCTGCCTGCAGGGCCGCATTGGAGAAGTCCAGCGTGCTGCGGTAATGTGCCTGGAGCATGAAAAACCGGATGGTCATGGGCGCGTAGGGCTGCTCCAGCAGGCGGTGGCTGCCGGAGAAGAACTCCTTGAGGCTGATCGCATTGCCCAGCGATTTGCCCATCTTCTGCCCCTCGTAGGTGATCATGTTGTTGTGCAGCCAGTACCGGGCTTCGTCGTGCTGCTCGGCGGGCAGGCTGCAGTTGCAGGCATTGGACTGGGCAATCTCGGCTTCATGGTGCGGAAAAAGCAGGTCCATTCCGCCGCCGTGGATGTCGTATTTTTTGCCCAGGTACTTGGTGCTCATGGCCGTACATTCGATATGCCAGCCGGGAAATCCCACGCCCCAGGGCGAATTCCAGCGCATGATGTGGCTCGGGCCCGCGTTTTTCCACAGGGCAAAATCAGCCGGATGGCGCTTTTCGTCCCCGCCTTCCAGCCCCTCGCGCGACTCGGACATGATATTCTCCAGATCCCGTCCGGACAGCTTGCCGTACTGGAAGTCGCGGTTGTAGGCATTCACATCGAAATACACCGATCCGTTGGACACATAGGCGTAGCCATGCTCCAGAATCTGCTGGATCGCCTCGATCTGCTCCGGGATATGGCCCGTTGCCCGCGGCTCGATGCTGGGCCGCAGGGCGTTGAGGGCGCCGATATCCTCCTGATAGGAATTGGTGTAGCGCTGCGCCACCTCCATCGGCTCCAGCTGCTCCAGGCGTGCCTGTTTTTCCACCTTGCTGTCCCCATCGTCGGCGTCATGTTCGAGGTGGCCCACATCCGTGATGTTGCGGACGTAGCGGACCTTGTAGCCGAGCGCCGTGAGGTAGCGGTAGATGATATCGAAACAGATCGCCGAGCGCGCATGGCCCAGGTGGGCGTGGCCGTACACCGTAGGCCCGCAGAGGTACATGCCTACGAAAGGAGGACTGATCGGTTCGAACCGTTCTTTGCGGCGGGTCAGCGAATTGTATACGTGCAGCTGTTCCATAGAATTGCAATGCGGAAACCGGTTCCGGGGCTCCGCAGCGGCTGGCGCAAGTTACGCCCCCGCGTCCGAAGCGCCAAATCTGCTACGGCGCGGACCGCAGCTGGTATACGCCGAGAATGGGATAGTGGTCCGATACCCGGCTGCGGACAATGCGGTGCTGGACAGCCGTGACCTGCTGGTTCATCCACTGATAATCGATCCGGATGCCGAGCACCTGCAGCACCGGAAAGGACCAGCCCAGCCCCCGGCCCGCTTCGCGGAAGCTGTCCCGGAACTCTGCCGAAAACTGCCGCGTGATGCGCGAGTGCGGCACCGCATTGAAATCGCCCGTCAGAATGAGCGGGTACGGATAGCTCCGGGTGTAGGACATCACCTGCTCCACCTTCTCCTGCTGGCGCCGGAGCACCTCCACCCCGAAGCTGTGCAGCCGGAAAATCCGGTCCTTCCACTCGGGCAGCTCCCGCAGGTGCCGCGCGATGTGGAACGAGCTGAGGTGCAGATTGCCCACGCCCACCGGCCCTGCCGGCGTCTCCACCGTAATCAGGATTCCGCTGTTGATCTCCCGCTTGGGCATATAGAGGGTATCGAGGTCGAGGATCGGGTAGCGGGAAAAAATGGCGGCGCCGTGAATGTGGATCGGCAGGTGCACGAATGCGTAATAGGGCATGCCCAATTGCCGCCCCAGGTAGTCGAGGGCAGCCTGCCCGTTGGGCAGCTGCTGGTTGCGGAACTCCTGCAGGCATACCACATCCGGCTGCTGCGCAGAGATCATCGCGGCCGCCTCGTCCACTTTTTCGCCCTTATAGCTGAAAGTGCCCACATTGAACGACAGAATGCGGAGCAGCTGCGGGTCTGCCTGGCCGGCCGGCTGCCGCTCCGGGCTGTGCCAGCTCAGGTCAGGCGCCAGCATGATGAGGCAGAGCAGCAGGCCGCCTGCTGCCCAGAGGCGCCGCCGGATGGTGCGCCGGTGCACCAGCAGCGATCCCAGGTGAAACGGCAGGAAGGCCAGCGCCACCGGCGGGATCAGCTGCAGCTCAGGCAGCCAGTGCACCGGCACCCAGGGCGCAGCAAAGCCTGCCAGCGTCAGCAGCCATACGGGCGCATACAGCACGGTCAGCAGCCATACCACCGCCTTGCGCAGCGTATGCAATACCTTGCGTACCGGTCGGTCGGAGGGCGGCTGGGGCATCGGGGCGGATTCAGGGCCGGCAGATCAGTCGGCGGCATCCCCATCCCGCTGCGAAGAGGCGCGGAACAGCAGCTCCTTCTCTTCGCGGGTGAGGCTTTCATAACCTTTGGCGGAGATTTTATCCAGAATGGTATCGACCACTTCCTGCGGAATCCGCTGGGGCTTGGGCTCGCGGGAAATGGAAGGGCTGCGCCGCGGGCCGGACGGCTCGGCAGCCTGCCGCTCGCCGTGCTTCACGCGCATGCGGGGCTTCGGTTCGCTGCGCGATTCCCACTGCGCCCACAGCGCCTCGGTCAGGTCGGTGCCCCGCCGGAGCATGACCACATGCAGCACCCCCAGCACCCCGCCGATGGCGATGGCGATGGCAGGCGGCAGGAACATGCCGGCCCAGAACCACTCCAGAATGAACAGCACCAGCCCGATCCACATGATCTTGACCTGGCCGAAGATGAAAAGCATCACCGGATAGTCCGGCACCAGCACGCAGGCAGACGCCACCAGCATCATCACCAGCGAAATCATGCCGGAGGTGTATAACATCTTGCCGGAACCGCCGAAGAGCAGCGCAGAGACCGCGAGCGTGACCAGCCCGATCACCGGCACCGCCAGGATCACCATCCGCCGGGTGCGCCGGTCGCTGAGCAGCTGCTGGTGAATGCGGCCGAAGCTCCACAGAATCAGGATATTGACAAGCACCCGAAGCAGATCGAAGCCCGGGGTGAAAAAGGGCCAGGTCAGCAGGCTCCAGGGCTGCCGGATAAACTGCCCGAAGCTCGCTGGCAGCAGGAGGCTGCTCAGGATGCCATCGTAGAGCTCCCGCTTGCCGAAGGCCGCGAGCGTCAGGAACAGCAGGCCCTGCGCCATCAGGCCGCCTGCCATCAGCAGCACCAGCCAGCCGGTGGTTTGATAGGTGCTCAGATAGGATCTGAGCTGTTGCCTCATATCCATGGTTTGCTTCAAGGGAACAGGCACTTTGTCAGGTAGAACGCAACCGGCTGAATTTAGTTCATAGATCGATACGATGCTACCTTATTTTCTGGAAAGGGGCAAAAATCGTTCGATTCCATAAAAGAGGATGGCCGCCGCCATCCCGGCCAGGTGCCCGAAGTGCGATACGACGCCCATGCCGCCCAGATTTGCGCCGGTAGCCTGCAGGGCCACGAGCAGCGCCGAGATGGCCGCAATGATGAGCACCATCGTGCGCGCCGGCAGCGGCGGCAGAAAGAAGAAGCTCAGCGGCTGGTAGGGAAACTGCCAGGCAAACGCCGCCATGACCCCGAAAATAGCCCCCGAAGCCCCGATAACCGGATTGGGCGAGGGGTCCAGAAAGGCGATCATCGTCCCGCCGGCCAGGCCGCAGAACAGGTAAAAGTACAGAAAGCGCCGGCTGCCGAGCACCGTCTCCACCGCCGGGCCCAGGCTCGCAAGCGCCAGCATGTTGAAGATGAAGTGAAACAGGCTGTGGTGGGTGAAAAAATGCGTGAGCAGCTGCACCGGGTGAAACAGCCCCTCCATACCTGCAGGCAGGTCGCGCAGGCCCAGCAGCCCGCTTTTGAACAGGGTGGTATACAGGTACATCCCCTCGGCGAAGGCTGGCGGCAGGTTTTCCATCGGCGCCTGGAATGCGACGAAGATGACGAGGTTGATCAGCAGCAGGTGCTGGACGGTCGGAGTAAGACGCGGCATGCCGGAACGGATTTATCGGAAATATTCTTCGAGCTCCACAGACGAAAGCTCCCGGTAGGTCGGTTTGCCTGAGGGGGAAATGCCCGGATTTTCGCAGCGGAAGAGCTCATTGGCGATATTACGCATTTCAGCCGGACTCAGTTTGTGATTGGACGAAATCGCCGTCCGCCGCGCCACGGCGCGGGCGATGCCCTCCGCCAGGCGGCTGCGGGAGCCTGCGGCTCCGGCTACGCGCACATCTTCGAGGATCTGGTCGAAAATCTCCCGGATCTTGCCGGCCGCCACCCCGGCAGGCACCCCGTACACGATCATCGTGTTGCGGGCAAACTCCTTGACCTCGAAGCCCATGCGCTGGAGGATTTCCTCCACCTCCTGCAGCGCCAGGAAATCGGCGGCGCTCAGCTCCAGGGTTTGCGGAAACAGCACCTGCTGGCTGGGCAGCGGCGCGCCTTCGCGCGCGCGCAGGAAGCGCTCGTACAGGATGCGCTGGTGCGCCGGGCGCTGATCGATGATCAGCAGGCGGTCGTTGCGGCTCGTGACGATGTAGCGCTGCTGAAACTGCACCAGAAAGGCATCTTCTGCAATGGCATCCTTGCGCTCCCGCGCCGGATCGGCGCCGGGCAGGGTCATCTGACGCTGCGCCGGGCGGCTCAGGCCGCCGCCTGCGGCCGGCGCCCCGAAGAGCGACTGCCAGTCCGGCGGCGCCGCCGCCTTCCGCTCCGGAAGCCGCACCGACATGCTGCCGATGGTCGCATCCTCCTCCGGCTCCTCCGCCGGGCGCGAATCGTAGATGGCCCGGCGAAGCTCGCTATCAGCCATGCCCAGCTCCGGGCTCTGGTGCCACTCGGCCAGGGCCCGCTTGACCGCGCTCTGCAGCAGGGCGTAGAGGGTGTTCTCGTCGTCGAATTTGACCTCCGATTTCGTCGGATGCACATTCACATCCACATGCTCCGGGCTGATTTCGAAGAAGATGCAGTAAAACGGATGGGTCTCCTTCGGAATCATCTCCTGGTACACCCCCGCAATGGCATGGTGCAGGTAGGCGCTGCGGAAGTAGCGGCTGTTGACGAAAAACAGCTGCTCGCCGCGCTGCTTGCGGTACACATCCGGCGAGCCGGCGAAGCCCCAGATCCGCACATAGCCGGCAGCTTCGTCGAAGCGGAGCAGCTTGTCGCGCAGCTCCGCTCCGAAAATGGCCAGCAGCCGCTCCTGCACGCTGGCTGCGGGCAGGTCGTACACCAGGGTATCGTTGTGCGTGAGGGAGCAATGAACCTCCGGACGGGGCACGGCGATGTGCACAAACTCGTTGAGCACCTGCCGGGTCTCGGAGGGATTGGATTTCAGGAAATTGCGCCGGGCCGGCACGTTGTAGAACAGGTTGCGGACCTGGAAGGTCGTGCCGGGCGGCAGGGCGGCGGCCTGGATGCGCTTGATTTCGCTGGCTTCGATGTCCAGCTCCGTGCCGAGCTCTTCGCCGGGCAGGCGCGTGCGCAGCTTCACCTGCGCTACCGCCGCGATGGAGGCCAGCGCTTCGCCCCGGAATCCGAAGGTCAGGATGCGGTTCAGGTCCTCGGCAGAGCGGATTTTGGAGGTCGCGTGCCGCTCGAAGGCCATGCGCGCGTCCTGGGCGGACATGCCGCTGCCGTTGTCGGTGACCTGGATCAGGGCTTTGCCTGCCTCCCGGATGGACACCTCCACACGGGTCGCACCGGCATCTATGGCATTCTCCATCAGCTCTTTCACAACCGATGCAGGGCGCTGCACCACCTCGCCTGCGGCGATCTGGTTGGCAATGGCATCGGGCAAGAGTTGAATCAGATGTTGCATTCGGGACAGGAAAAGCTCAGGGGTGCTGCTATGCCGGCGCAGCGGACCCGCGAATATAGAACGTAACTTCAACTAAACCGTATCTCCGGCGTTCTGGTTTCGGCGAAGTTTATATCTTGCAGAGGAAACCGCTTCAGATCCGATTCGGCACAGCATGAGACCCCCGATTTCCGCGCAGATCGCAGCCGCCTTCGGCCGGCTGGCAGGCTGGGCCCGCCGCTGGCCTGCGGCGGCATGGGCCGCCGGCCTCCTGCTCTGCCCCTACGGATGGTACCTCGGTATCTACTGGGCTGTCGCACTGGGTGCGCTGGGCCCTTTGCCGGACCGTAAAGAACTGCTCCGGCTCAGGCAGCCGGAAGCCTCGGTTGTATACGCGATCGACGGCGCAGTGTTGGGCCGGTACTTCATCGAAAACCGGGTCAGCATCCCCCTGGACCAGATCCCCCAGCACCTCACCAGCGCGCTGCTGGCTACGGAGGACGTGCGGTTTTACCGCCACGACGGCGTGGACACCCGGAGCCTGCTCCGGGTCGCCTTCCGCAGCCTGCTGCTGCGCGACGCCGCCGCAGGCGGCGGCAGCACCCTCACCCAGCAGCTCGCCAAAAACCTCTTCCCCCGCGAGTCCTTCCGCTTCGGGTCCCTGGCAGCCAACAAGCTGCGCGAAATGGTGCTGGCCCGCCGGCTCGAATCGGCCTGCTCCAAAGACGAAA
Organism: Bacteroidia bacterium; assembly: GCA_033765305.1. Taxonomy (GTDB): domain Bacteria; phylum Bacteroidota; class Bacteroidia; order J057; family J057; genus RDXT01. The sequence goes on along the minus strand of JANRID010000040.1, from coordinate 151,954 downwards.
TCCTCGCCTGGTACCTCAACACGGTCCCCTTTGGCGATCAAGCCTTCGGCATTGAAATGGCTGCGCAGCGCTTCTTCAGCAAGCCTGCCGCCGCGCTCCTGGAGGAGGAGGCCGCCCTGCTGGTGGGCATGCTGAAGGCGCCTACAGCCTACAATCCCCGCAAGTCGCCCGATGCTGCCCAGGCGCGCCGCAACGTCGTGCTGCGCCAGCGGGCCCGCTACGGGCAGATCCCGCAGCAGCGCGCCGACTCGCTGGCGGCCCTGCCTCTGCGCCTGCGCTATACGCCCGGCAGCCACAGCGAAGGCCTGGCGCCCTATTTCCGCGAATCCCTCCGCCTCGAACTGGACCGCTGGTGCCAGACCCGCGCCAAGCCCGGCGGCGGCACCTGGAACCTCTACCGAGACGGGCTGCGCATTTACACCACCCTCCACAGCAGCCTCCAGCAGTATGCCGAGCAGGCCGCAGCGGAGCATCTGGCCGTGCTCCAGGCTGCTTTCGACCGCCAGTGGACCGTGCAGAAACGGAACAAGATGGCGGCCCCCCTCCTCGATGCGCTCATCCGCGAAAGCCCCCGCTACCGCGCCCTGGCCGCCGCAGGCCGCAGCGAAGCCGAGGCGATGGAGGCTATGCGGCAGCCGGTGCGCATGCAGATCTACACCTCCAGGGGCCTGGCCGATACCCTGCTTTCCCCCGCCGATTCCATTGTGCACCACCTCTTTGTGCTGCAGGCCGGCCTGCTGGCTGTCGATCCCGGCAGCGGGCATGTGCGTGCCTGGGTGGGCGGCATCAACCACCGCATCTTCCAGTTCGACCATGTGAACAGCCGCCGCCAGGCAGGATCGGTTTTCAAGCCGGTGGTATACGCCACTGCCCTCGAAGCTGGCCTCAGCCCCTGCGATTACGTGCCCAACGACCGCCTGGTGATGGAGGAATACGGCAACTGGTCGCCGGACAATGCGGACCAGGAATACGGCGGCGAGTACTCGCTCAAAGGCGCGCTGACCCACTCGGTGAATATTGTGGCGGTGAGCCTGATGCAGCAGGTAGGCGCGGAGCGGGTGGTGGAAACGGCCCGGCGGCTGGGCATTGCCGGCGAGCTGCAGCCCTACCCCTCGCTGGCCCTGGGCGCCGGCGAGGTATCGCTGCGGGAAATGGCGACCGTGTACAGCGCCTTCGTCAACGGCGGGCGCAAAACGGAGCCGGTGTACCTGCTGCGGATCGAAGATGCCCAGGGCCACGTGCTCTACGAAACACCGGCGGAGATTCCGCCGCAGGTGCTTTCGCCCGAAACCTCCGCCCTGATGCTCACGATGCTCCGCAATGTGGTGGACAAAGGCACTGCGCAGCGCATCCGGACGCGCTACGGGCTGAAAACGGACATCGCCGGCAAAACCGGCACTACGCAGCGTCAGACTGACGGCTGGTTTCTGGGCGTCACGCCGGACCTCGTGGCCGGCATCTGGGTCGGCGCCGACGACCCGCGCATCCACTTCCGCTCCATGGCCCAGGGCCAGGGCGCCAATACGGCGCTGCCCATTTTCGCCCGGTTCCTCCAGCAGACCTACGCCGACCCGGCATTCGCCCAGATGCAGCAGGCTCATTTTCAGGAGCTTCCGGACACGCTCCGCGAGCAGCTCGACTGCGACGAGTTCTGGTTTCCGCTTTCGATGGATGCCTTTCACGAATGGTGGCAGCAGCAGGAATCGCAGGAGACCGGCGAAATCCCCGTGCCTTGAACTGCATTCTTTTGTAGGTTGCAGCGTAAAACCGTTTAACTGAATACCGATGCGGGCAGCCGTACTGGTGCGTCATGGAGACGCGCGCACCGCCTTCGAGCTTCGCGAAGTGCCGGACCCGGTGCCGGCGCCGCACGAAGTTCTGATCCGGGTGGAAGCCTTCGGGCTCAACTTCGCCGATGTGATGGCCCGCCTGGGCCTTTACCGCGACGCGCCGCCGCTGCCGGCGGTGCTGGGCTACGACGTAGCGGGCACGGTGGCGCAGGCTGGCAGCGAGGCGCAGGGCTTGTTTCAGCCGGGCGACCGCGTAGCGGCCCTGACCCGCTTCGGCGGCTATGCGGAATACGCGGCTGCCGACGCCCGTGCGGTGGTGAAGATCCCGCCGGAGCTGGATGCCGGCGCAGCTACCGCGCTGATGACCCAGTACGGCACGGCCTATTTCATGACCGACCAGATCACGCGCCTCTTCCCCGGCGATCAGGTGCTGATTCATGCCGCTGCCGGCGGCGTGGGCACCGCGCTGGTCCAGCTGGCGCTGCACCGGGGCTGCACGGTGTACGGCACCGCAGGCAGCGAGGAAAAACTGGCCTACCTGCGGCAGCAGGGGGTGCAGCACCCCATCAATTACCGCAGCCGCGACTTTGTGGAGGCGGTGCAGGCCATCGGCGGGTCACGCCCGCTGGATGCGGTCTTCGATCCGGTGGGCGGGCCCTCCGTCAAGCGGGGCATGCAGCTGCTGCGGCCCGGCGGGCGGATGCTGGTGTACGGCGCCTCCTCGCTCACCGATGCCCGGGGTCTGTTCCAGAAGCTGCGCGTTGCGCTGGGCTTCGGATTCTACTCCCCCATCGGCTTGGTGGGCCAGTCGAAATCGATCATCGGGGTCAATATGCTGCGCATCGCCGACCATCGCCCGGCCTATCTCCAGGAGACGCTCCGGGGCGTGGTGCGGCTGGCTGGCGAAGGGGTGCTGCGCCCGGTGACCGGCGGCGTCTATCCGGCGGAGCAGATCGGCGAGGCGCATGCCGCGCTCGGCGGGCGGCAGACGACCGGCAAGCTCGTCATGCGCTGGTGAGCGGCGGCGGTTTGCGCCGGCTGCGGTTGATATGCTGCTTCCGTGTATCTTTGCATCCGTTTTCAGACCTCAACTTCTTCCTCATGAAACGGACCCTGATCCTGGCAGCCTCCCTCCTGCTCGCAGCTGCGGCAGCGGCCCAGCTGCCCGAGCCGGATATCAACCAGTTTGTCTATGCCGACCGCGAGCCCCAGCCCCTGAACCTGGACGAGGTGCGCAAGCTCATCGGCTATCCGGAAACGGCCGTGCGCCTGAGCCTCGAAGGCAAGGTGGTGGTGCGGATTCTGGTCAATGAGCAGGGGGAATACGTGCGGCACAAGCTCGTCACCGAGGCGGCAGCGCCGCTTACGCTCGCGGTGGAGGAGCACATCTCCAAGCTCCGCTTCAAGCCCGCAGTCGCCGACGACCGCGCCATTCCCTTCTGGATCAACATCCCCTTCAGCTTCAAGCTGGTATCGGAAGAAGAGGCAGCCCTGCGCAACGAGATCAAGCTCCTGAGCGACTCGATTCAGGCTGCGCCGTCCGATTATGTGCTCCGCCATAAGCGCGGGCTGATGTATTTCCGGATGAACATGCCCGACGAGGCGCTGGCCGATTTTTCGGAAAGCTTGCGGCTCAATCCCCGGAAAAACAAGAAAAAAGACCCCAAGCCCTACCAGTATCTGGCCTATGCCTCCTACAGCCGCGCGGCTGTGCAGGCAGGCAAGCAGGCGCATGAGGCTGCCATCGCCGACTACACGGCAGTGCTCGAAATTGCCGCCGAGATGAAGGCGCCCGATTCGTCGGTGCAGGCGACGGTGCCGCTGGCGCTGCTCAACCGCGCATTCGCCTATGCGATGGACAGCGCCTGGGATGCCGCCCGTGCCGATCTGCGCAAGGTGGTCGACTCCTACCCGGATCAGCGCTGCGAAGCCTACGACCTGCTGGCCGAGGTGGCCCTGATCAAAGAGGATCCCGCCGAGCTGGCCTGGATCTACGAAGGACTGGTGGCCTGCCGCCCCGAGGAGTACCTCCTGCGCTACAGCCTGGGATATTACCGCTCCGAGACCGGCAAATACCCCGAAGCCATCCGCGAATTCGACGTCATCGCCGAAAAATCCAATAACCAGACCCTGCAGCTCGCCGCACTCAACCGCGCCGCCTGGTGCTACCTGCAGCAGAACCAGCTCGACCAGGCGCAGGAAAAAGTAAACCAGACGCTGAAAATCAACGCGCTCAACGCCCTGGCCTACTATTACGAGGGCCAGATCCTCAGCCAGCGGGGCCAGCAGCAGGATGCCTGCACGCGGATCCGCCGCGCGCTGACCTTCGGGCTGGAAGGGGAAGAGCGGACCGCCGCGATCGAACAGATGAAAGCAGCCTGCGGAGGCTGGGAGGAGGACTGAACATGGACAGAACCGCATCCGGCCCGGCGGGGCCGGTCGTCATCTTCGACGGGGTGTGCAACCTCTGCAATGCCACGGTCGATTTTCTGATCCGGCGGGACCGGCGCGGGGTGCTGCGCTTCACTGCCAACCAGCACGAGGCCGGGCGGCAGATGCTGGCGGGCCGGCCCATCCTCAGCGGCGGCGGCAGCGATACGGTGTACCTCTATCACGAAGGCCGCCTGTACGAGCGCTCCGAAGCTGCGCTGCGCATCGCACGGCTGCTGGGCTTTCCCTGGTCCATGGCCTGGGGGCTGATGCTCGTGCCGCGCTTCATCCGCGACGGCGTGTATGCGTGGATCGCCCGGAACCGCTACCGCTGGTTTGGGAAGAAAGAAACCTGCCGCCTGCCCAGCCCTGAAGAGCGGGCCCGCTTTCTGCCCTGAGCCCTCCTGACACAAGTTGTCACGGTTTCTGTTCCGGAGAATTGGCCGCTGTGCGGAACCGCCCTACCTTAGCTCCCGGAAATCAACCCAAAGACCTTCTGATCTGCCTGTTGCTATGCGTATCCCCGGCCCTTTGCTCCTGATTACGGTTGCCGTGCTGCTTGCTGCCCGGCCCGCTGCCGCCCAGTATGATGCTGAGCTGCGCGCGTTCATCGACTCCATCCACCAGACCTTCGAGTGGCGGACGGGCCAGGTGGCCCTTGGCCCGGGCCTGGCCGTGCTCGACGTGCCGCCGGGATTCAAGTACCTCGACCCCGAACAGAGCGCCTTCGTGCTCTCCGGCCTCTGGGGCAATCCCCCGGACAGCAGCACCCTCGGCATGCTCTTTCCCCAGGGCCTCAACCCCCTCGACTCCAGCAGCTGGGCCTTCAACATCCAGTACTCGCCGCTGGGCTATGTGAAGGACAGCGACGCGGACGAGATCGACTACGCTCAGCTGCTGGCCGATATGCAGGCCGATGCCAATGCCTCCAATGCCGCCCGCGAAGCCGAAGGCTACGAGCGGGTGGAGCTGATCGGCTGGGCTTCGGAGCCGTACTACGACGCACAGGCCCATGTGCTGCACTGGGCCAAGGACATCCGCTTCGGCAGCAGCGAAGCCCATACCCTCAATTACAACATCCGCATCCTGGGCCGCAAAGGCGTACTGGTGATCAATGCCATCGCAGACATGGGGCAGCTTGCGGAAGTGAAGGGCCATGTCCCCGCCATTCAGGCGGCCGTGCAGTTCAACGAGGGCTACCGCTACGACGATTTCGACCCGAAGCTGGACGAGGTCGCCGCAGTCACCATCGGCGGTCTGGTCGCCGGCAAGGTCCTGGCCAAAGCAGGCTTCTTCGCCCTGCTCGCCAAATTCTGGAAGCTCATCGCCGCCGGCGCAGTTGTCGCGGCAGGCGCGATCTACCGCCTCATCCGCCGCAAGCCCGCTGCCCCTCCCGAGGCCGGCAGCACGCCGCCGGAGGCCTGAACGATATCTGCAACCTATTGTACCGGGAAACGGCTTCTGGGACGGAAGCCGTTTTTTGTTGTGCGGGCAGCTATTGGATCCGCTTCCGGATCCGGCTCAGGCTTTCGGGCAGGATGCCGAGATAGGTGGCGATGTAATGCTGCGGCGCGCGGCGGATCACATCGGGACGGGTGCGCATCAGCCGCAGGTAGCGCTCCTCGGCGCTGAGGGTGCCGTGGGAGAGGTTGCGCTCGTTCATCTCCAGGAACGACTCCTCCGCGATTGCGCCCCGGATGGCGTGGTACTGCGGGTGGCGGGCCAGCAGTTCCTGCATGCGGTCCCGCGAAATCCGCTGCAGCCGCACCGGCTCGATGGCTTTGATCCCCACCTCCGACGGTATCTGATAGTTGAAGCTCTTGATCTGCGAAACCCAGCTCTGCTCGAAGGCAAAGTCGCAGGCGTGCTCCCGCCCGTCTGCCAGCTGGTAATACACCAGCGCGCCAGCCTCCACGAAGGCCGAAAACATGCAGATCTGGCCCACCTCCAGCAGATGCGCCCCTTTTTTCAGCTGCACCGGCTGGAAAAAATCCAGCAGGGCCGCAGCCTCCGGCTCCGGAACCCCGAATTTCCGGTTCAGATGTTCAAGCAGAATCCCCGGCATAGGCAGGCCTGTCCGGGGATACATACGCAGCCATGCCGGGGGCGGGTTGCCTCAGCGGAAGGTATATCCGATGCTGAGGTTTACAATCCAGGGCGTGTTGGATACTCCGATCCGGGCGGCAGTGTGGGTTTCGGTCCGGCCGGTGAGGCGGTTTTCGTACTGGAGCCTGCCGTTTTCGAGGGTGGAGGCCACATTAGGCCAGTAGCGGACGCTGGGCACGAGGGTCAGGCCGGCAAGGCCGCTGCGCAGGTTCCGGAACGGCGTCCAGCGGCAGTAGGCGCCCAGGCCCAGGGTAAAGGTGCTGTACTGGGCAATCCGGTTGGCACGGGTCATGGCTTCGCCGTCGTAGTAGAGCTGAAACACGTGCCACTTGGGCTCCAGGCGCAGGTTCAGCCCCCGTGTAAACCGGTAGCCGAATCCGAATCCCAGCGAATGGGGCACTTTGAGATCGAGCTGCTGGGCCTCGATGGCCCCGCCGTACAGGCTGCCGTCGAATTTGAGTTCGATGCCGTGGGAATAATCCGCTACAAATCTGGGCGTCCAGCAGTTGATTTCGGCATTGAATCCGCGGAGGAAGAGCGGCTGCGTCATGCCGAATACCAGGCTCCATTCCCGGCCGGCGGGCTGGGCAACAGCGGCGCTTGCGGCGGCGGCGGACAGGATCAGCAGCAGCGCCAGGCGTTTCTGAACATGCATAGGAATCAGGACGGGTTAGGTGATGACGCAAAGGTCCCGCCGGCTCCGTGCCGTTCCATTGACCTGGGTTAGGAAAACGGCTCCCCGGCGCCTTTGAGCGCACGCTGGTACGCCGCCAGGCAGCGCTCGCGGGCCAGCTTGTGGTCCACCACCGGCCGCGGATAGAGCGGCGTGCCGTATTCGGGCACCCACGCACGCACATAGCGGGCTTCGGGGTCGAATTTTTTGAGCTGCTCTTCAGGGTTGAAAATGCGGAAGTAGGGCGCCGCATCGGTGCCGCTGCCCGCGGCCCATTGCCAACCGCCATTGTTGGAAGCCAGCTCGAAATCGAGCAGCTTTTCCGCAAACCATGCCTCGCCCCACCGCCAGTCGATGAGCAGGTGCTTGGAGAGGAAACTGGCTGTGACCATCCGCACCCGGTTGTGCATATAGCCGGTGGCGCTCAGCTCGCGCATGCCCGCGTCCACGAGCGGGTAGCCTGTGCGGCCGGTCTTCCATTTTTCAAATTCCGCCTCCGAATTCCGCCAGGCAATGGCCTCATATTCCGGGCGGAAAGGCTGCCGGGCCACGTGGGGGAAATTCCAGAGGATCTGCATGTAGAACTCGCGCCAGATCAGCTCGTTGAGGTAGGTCTCGTTGAGTTCCAGGGCCGTGCGGGCGAGCTGGCGCAGGCTGATGGTGCCGAAGCGCAGGTGCAGCCCCAGGCGGGTGGTGCCGGGCTGGGCGGGGAAATTGCGCCGCTCGTGGTATTCGCGGATGGTATCCTGCCGGGCCTTCGGCGGCGGGAAGGCGATCCCGGCGGGGCTGAAGCCCAGCTCCGCGAGGCTGGGCAGGGGCTGCGCAGGCTGCTGCCAGTACTGGCCCATCAGCGTCTCCGCCGGCTGCGGATCCAGCCGCTCCGGCGCGGCGGCCAGCTGATCTTTCCACTTCCGGGAATACGGCGTAAAGACGGAATACGCCTTGCCGCTGCCGCTCAGCAGTTCCTCCTTCTCAAACAGCACCTGATCCCGGAAGGTATGAAACGCAATGCCCCGCGCACGGAACCATGCCTCCAGATGCGCATCGCGGCTGCGGGCATAGGGCTCGTAGTCGTGGTTGGTGTACACCGCCCGGATGCCCGGATACTGCTCCAGCAGGGCCTGCCAGGTTTCCTGCACGGTGCCGTGCCGCACCACGAGGCTGCTGCCGGCTGCCGCAAGCTGCTGCTGCATGCCGCTGAGCGCCTGATGGATAAACTCCACCCGGGCATCCTGCCGGGGAAGCGGGTCCAGAATGTCCCGGTCGAAGATGAAGACGGGTATCACGGGCAGCCCGGAGCGCAGGGCATGGAACAGGCCGGTATTGTCCTCCAGGCGCAGGTCGCGCCGGAACCAGAAAGCAGCGTGCATCGGCAGTATTTACCGCTTAAACCCGCCGGCAGCCGGAATGGTTTAACTCAGGAGCGAAGCTGCCCAGCGCAGCACGCGCGCCGCCGCATCCGGGCGCAGGATCGCCGTCATGGCCAGGCCCCAGAGCGCCCCCCAGAGGTGCGCGGCATGGCCGATGTTGTCGTAGCGCCGGTAGTCGGCGTAGATGCTGTAGGCGATGAAGAGCAGCGCAAAAAGCCAGCCCGGCATGGGGAAAAAGAAAAAGTACAGCATGCCGGACGGATCGAAGAGGATGTAGCTGAACATCACCGCGCTCACAGCGCCCGACGCGCCGAGGGCCTGGTAGCCCGGAAAGTCGCGGTGGCGGATCAGGTCGGGGAGGCAGCTTACGACAAGTGCCGTGACATACAGCCCGAAAAATTCGATCGGCCCCAGCATCCGCTCCAGCCAGACCCCGAAGGAATACAGGGCAAACATATTGAAAACCAGGTGCACATAGTCCGCGTGCAGCAGCCCGTGCGTAAACAGGGGATGCCACTGCCGCGTGCGCACCATGCGGTAGGGGTTGAAGATCAGCTGCTGCTGGAGACCGGGATCGCTGAAGGCGCGGTAGCTGACCACGCTGGTGAGCACCAGCAGGGTCAGCACGACGGGCGTTTCCAGAAAAGATAGGGAGTCCATGCTGCGAAGATACGCAAAACCGGGAAGCGGGTTGACAAGGGAGGGGCAATATACAGCAGCTGCCCCCGCCGCCGGCCGGCAGCGGAGGCAGCAGGGAGGGCACTGCCCCTCAGTCGCTTTCCCGCAGGAAGACGCCGTCGAGGTCGAACTCCAGTTCGCGGCCGTTGCTCAGCTTGATTTCATAGCCGTCATCGTCGCGCTTGGCCCAGCGGATCTCGCTGCCGGGGTAGGTTTGCTCGACATAGCTCCGGATGGCTTCCGGCAGCTGGCTTACCCGCACCGGGCGGTACAGGTCCACATCGCAGGCCGTCAGCCACAGGGCGGCGCTCAGGATCAGCAGGCGTAAGAGATGCATAGCATACCAGTGTTACAGGTTGAATGGGAAGCTCAGCCGGCGTAGAGGAAGGTGCCGTCGAGGGAAAAGTTCAGCTCCAGCCCATTGCTGAGGAATACTTCGTATCCGTCGTCGTCGCGCTGGGCCGATGCGATGCCGAGGCCGGGGTAATTGGCTTCGATATACGCCCGGATCGCCTGCGGCAAGGCGCTGACCGGCACCGGCACGTAGCTGTCGCCATCATCGTCATCGTCGTCATCCCCGTCGTCGTCCGGATATGCGCGGATCAGCTGGCCCGCCAGGGTAAACTCCAGCTCGGTGCCGTTGCTGAGCTTGACCTCATACCCGTCATCGTCGCGCTTGGCCCAGAGGATGGTGCTGCCGGGATAATTGGCCGCGATGTGATCCCGGATTGCCTGCGGCAGATCCTGCTCGGCCACCGGCACGTATCCGCTTCCGTCCCCGTCGTCGTCGGCGTACAGGAACGTGCCGCTGAGGTCGAACTCCAGCTCGATGCCATTGCTGAGCCGCACTTCGTAGCCGTCATCGTCGCGCCAGGCGCCTCGGATGGTGATGCCGGGATACGTCTGGTCCACATATACCCGGATCGATGCGGGCAGGTCGGCTACAGATACCGGACGGTAGAAGTCCGCGTCGCAGGCTGCCAGCCACAGGGCAGCGCCCAGGACCCATACATGCATGGATTTCATCATTGCAGTGTTTGTTCAGATTTAGAAGTAATACAACTGTTTACGATAGCTTTACTATCTGGTTACATTCCGCTTACCTATTCCTGCCGGCTGCCCGCGATTTTCCTGCATGACCTTTGGTGCCGGGATATTACCTTAGCTGTCCGATTCCACCCAACCCCTGCTGCTGTGGCCCGACCCCGAAAAGACGGAGAACCGGCGTACGACGACAAGGAGACGCCGCTGATGAAGCAGTACACCGCCATCAAAGCCCAGTATCCGGGCGCGGTGCTGCTCTTCCGCGTAGGCGACTTCTACGAGACCTTCGGCGAGGATGCCGTGGAGGTGTCGCGCATTCTGGGCATTGTGCTGACCAAACGGGCCAACGGCTCGGCTTCCGAAGTGGAGCTGGCGGGATTTCCGCACCACGCGCTGGATACCTACCTGCCGCGCCTCGTGCGCGCGGGCAAGCGCGTGGCGGTCTGCGACCAGCTCGAAGACCCCAAGCAGGCCAAGGGCATCGTAAAACGGGGCGTGACCGAGCTGGCCAGCCCCGGCGTGACGCTCAACGACAAGGTGCTCGAAGCCGACCGGCACAATTACCTGGCCGGGGTATGGTTTCCTTCAGCACGGGAGGCCGGCGCCGCCTTCATCGAAGTATCCACCGGGGATTTTTTCTGCTTCTCGGGCGAGCTGCGGCAGGTGGAGAAGGTGCTCCAGACCCTGTCGCCGGCAGAGGTGCTCGTCAGCCGGCGCGACCTGCGCCAGTTCCGGCAGGTATTCGGCGAGAAGCTCTACGTGACCCGGCAGGAAGACTGGGTGTTCCAGCACGACTATGCCCGCAGCAAGCTGCTGGAGCATTTCGGGACCAGTTCGCTCAAAGGCTTCGGGGTGGAGGATGAACGCCACGGCGTGGTGGCGGCGGGTGCGGTGCTGCATTATGTGGCTGAAAACCAGCAGACGGGCCTGAGCCACATCAACCGCCTGTACCGCTTCGACGACAGCGGCTACGTGTGGCTGGACCAGTTTACGGTGCGGAACCTGGAGCTGGTGCAGCCCATGCATCCGGAGGGCCGCTCGCTGGCGGCCGCCCTGGACCAGACGCTGACGCCGATGGGGGCGCGCCTGCTGCGGCGGGCGCTGCTGCTGCCGCTCAAGGATCTGGCCCAGATCCGGCGGCGGCTGGACATGACGGAGGCGTTTGTGCGGTCGCCGCAGCATCAGCAGGCCCTGGCGGGCCTCTTCAAGCGCATGGGCGACCTGGAGCGCCTGGCCGCCCGCAGCGCCGCGCAGCGGCTGGCCCCCCGCGAAGCCGCGCTGCTGCGCGATTCCCTGGCGCTGATCCAGCCGGTCCGCGAAACCCTCCAGGCCTTCGGCGCGCCCGCCCTCGCGGAGCAGGCCCAGGCCCTGCCCGACGAGTCGCCCCTGCTGCTGCTGCTGGCCGCTACCCTCATGCCCCAGCCCGGCGGCAGCCTCGCCGATGGCGGCGTGATCCGCGACGGCGTCTCGGCCGAGCTCGACGAACTGCGCGGGCTGCGCCGCGGCGGGCAGGAGCTGCTGGTCGATCTCCAGCAGCGCGAAAGCCGCCGCACCGGCATTTCCTCCCTCAAAGTCGCCTACAACAAGGTATTCGGCTACTATATCGAGGTCACCAACGCCCACGCCGCCAAGGTGCCGCCGGACTGGATCCGCAAGCAGACCCTCTCCAATGCCGAGCGCTACATTACCCCCGAACTCAAGACCTACGAGGACAAGATCCTGCACGCCGAGGAGCGCATGCTGACCCTCGAAGCCTCGCTCTACCAGCAGCTGATGCAGCAGATCCTGCCCCATCTGCCCATGCTCCAGGAGCTGGCCCGCCTCGTGGCCGAGCTCGATCTGCTGCTGAGCTTCGCCCGCACCGCCCAGGCGCGGCGCTATGTCAAGCCGGCAGTCGTGGAGGAGAATGTGATCGATATCCGCCAGGGGCGGCATCCGGTGATCGAGATGCTGCTGCCCGTGGAAAGCCCGTATGTGCCCAACGACATCCTCCTCGACGGGGAGCAGCAGCAGATCATCATCATCACCGGCCCCAACATGGCCGGCAAGTCGGCGCTGCTGCGCCAGACTGCGCTCATCACCCTGATGGCCCAGGCGGGGAGCTTTGTGCCTGCCGAAAGCGCCCGGATCGGGGTGGTGGACAAAATTTTCACCCGCGTAGGCGCCTCCGACAACCTCTCCGGCGGCGAATCGACCTTCATGGTGGAGATGAACGAGACGGCGCAGATCGCCAACAACGCCACGCCGCGCAGCCTCGTGCTGCTCGACGAGATCGGGCGGGGCACCAGCACCTACGACGGCGTATCCATCGCCTGGGCCCTGGCCGAATACCTGCACGAGACGCCGGAGCGCCGGGCCAAGACGCTCTTCGCCACCCATTACCACGAGCTGAACGAGCTGGAGCGGCGCTTGTCCCGCGTCCGCAACTTCAACGTGTCGGTGCGGGAGGTGGACGGGCGCATCCTGTTTCTGCGCACCCTCAAGCCGGGCGGCAGCGAGCACAGCTTCGGCATCCACGTGGCGGAGATGGCCGGCATGCCGCCGGACCTCACGCGACGGGCGCGGCAGCTGCTGGCGCATTTCGAGCAGAACCGCGTCCATGACCAGCAGGCAGCCCAGGGCGTCCGGTTCTCGGACCGCCGGGCCATTCAGCTCAACATGTTCGAACTCAAGGACGCCGATACCCTGCGCATCCGCCAGATCCTGTCGGGGGTGGATGTGAACCGCATGACCCCGGTGGAGGCGCTGCTCAAGCTCCAGGAGATTCAGCAGGCGCTGCTGGCGGAGTGAGGGGGGGATAGATCTGCAGTTCAGCTTTTTGCGCCGTGCCTGGCATATCTCCGAGCCTGGGCAACTGCATAGGCACGCATAACAACCACCCCTAAACCTGGGACAATAAGATGGGAATGAGCCTCATAAAAATCCATGTGAATGCATTGCCCGAGCTTGAGGTAATTCATACGAAGTTATCTGCACATACCGGGCTGGAAATCACGCTGGATGTTTTCAATAAAGGTAAACCTGGTGAGTGGTGTATTATAGGTACTCCAGATGGGATGAGTTTTTTTGAATTACAATATGTTAATGACAATACGATAGAGATGGCATCTACAGGATTACATTCATATCTCTGTATCGCAGCACTCCAGGTGCTGATAGACTTAGGGGTAACTACAGCGGACAACATCCCCATAAAAATACCGAAGTGGTCACGCCAGCGCTGGGCAGACCGGAAGTGGTGGCAGTTTATCAAGCTGTAGCGGACCCACTGGCGCCCCCCCCGCTGGCGCGAGGCTGCGCGCCTCGTGTCGGCTATCCAGCAGGCTATGCCCGCCCATGACCAGAGGCCAAGCTCCACGCACATCCCTACACGAGCAAGGACTACCTTTCATCCCAGCAAAAAAACTCACATCCACCACACCTCAATCTCCTTTCCCTCCGCCGGCACCGTCTCCCGCCGGATGCGCTGCTCCCAGGGCAGCACGCTGGAGGGCTGCTTCTCGAAGATCACCAGATAGCCCCGCCGCTGGCCGAGCTGGCCCATGTAGCGGGTACGCGCACCCACACCTCTAGCCGGTCTGCGCGTCGGCTTGCGGACCCACGCAGGAGGCCTCAGGGCCGTCCTTGGGGACGCCTTGCGCAGGGCTGCATATGTATTATCTTGCTGATGCTGCAGGGCAGCCGCCAAGACCATTCAAGATCGCGGAAATGACCTTTGTTGACATCATCGAACAGTTCATCCCGATAAGTCCTGTCGAAAAAGCGGCGCTGCAGGCTGCCTGCACCCGGCGGCTGATTCACAAGGGAACGGTCTATCTCAGAAGCGGAGAAGTCTGCAGCCATATCTGCTTCATCGGCACCGGAAAAATACGGTCCAGCTACCTGCATGAAAGTGGCCAGGACTTCACCTGGAATTTTCACTTCAACGACCGGGATTCCAAATTTGAAAACTATTTCCCTTTCGATTATCTGAGCTTTCTGAACCGCTCGCCCACGTATCTGAACTTTGAAGCGCTGGAAGACGCGGAAGTGACCCTGCTGTCGTTCGAGAGGCTGAGCTTCCTGTTCAGCCTGGGCAGCAAGTACCAGGAGATCGGGCGCATCATGACGCAGAAAGCCTACACTTCGACCCATCACCGGACCTTTTCCCTGCTTACCCAGTCCGGCGAGGAGCGGTATACTGCGCTGCTCGCGGAAGAGCCGTATCTGCTCCAGAAGTTTCCGCAGTATCAGATTGCGAAATACCTGGGCCTTGCGCCGGAATCCCTGAGCAGAATCAGAAAAACCCTCGCTTCTTAACATGTGTCAATGACCCTGGCGCAACCGGCCGGCATCTTTGCCTGCAAGTTAACCGCTGACACCATGTCAAAATCAGTTATTCTGCTAAGCGCCGCAATGGTCATGACACCCCTCGCATTCAGCCAGGACGGAGGCACGGTCCACCGGATTCCCGTTGAAGGAACGGTCTGCCTATCCGCCGTCGACTATCCAGGATCGGGAACCCCGTATCTGCTGCTGCACGGCTTCCCTGACAACCGGATCATCTACCATACCCTGATCCCGGAACTTCGGAAACGGGGGAAACGGTGCATTGTATTTGATTTTGTAGGGTGGGGAGATTCAGACAAGCCCGGCATCCGGCACTACCCGTATTCGGCACAGCAGCAGGTCCGGGAAATACAGGCTGTGATGGCGTTCTTTGCCCTGGATGCCGTCAGGCTGGTGGTCCATGATATGGCAGGGCCTCCTGCCATCGAGTTTGCGGTTCATCACGAGCATGCCATCGAAGAGCTGGTTCTGCTGAACACCTATTATCACCACACCCCGGCCCGGCGGGAGCCGCCGACGATCACCCTGTTTTCCGCGCCGGTGATACGCGCCGTTTGTACGCCGTTCGGCAAGCTCGATGCGGTGTTCAAGCCGGTCTTCAGGATGCAGATGAGGCCATTTTTCAACGATGACAGGATCCGGAAGACCTATATGCCGCTGTTTTTGCCGCAGTTCCTGGGAAAAGGAAACAGCAAGCATGCAATGTTCCGCATCATCCGCCAGGTGCCCGGCGAGGTGCGGAGGAACGCCGGCAGTATCGCTGCGCTGAACGGATTCAACAAACCGGTCACCGTCATATTCGGCAGCACCGACAAGTATCTGGGGGCGGAGCTGGCCAGGGAATTTGCGGCCATTTTCCCGAATGCCCGCCTGCATCTGGTAGACAGATGCAACCATTATCCGCAGCTTGAATATCCGGAGCTGGTGGCTGACCTGCTCGTGGGTACCCGGGAGAGCCGCTGACGCGCCCGGATGCGTACGCCCGGAGTAATCGGATGGGAATGAGCGTCGGAACAACCCAATCGGAGGAAAGGCCGCAGCTATGCGATGCTGCGGCCTTGCTTCGGGGAAGCGGATTGGCGGCTTCACCGCTCCAGGAGGTGTGGCTGCGTACTTTTCAGAAAATCCCCATCGATAATCAGCAGCCTGGCCCCATGCTCCGAGGCAGAACGATGCGAGCTGAGATCATCCGAAACAACAAAGGTGTCGCCTGCGTGCAGCACCACGTTTTCGCCTGTACTGAGCTCGGTGACAAACGCGCCTTCCAGGCAATGGACGATATGGCCTTTCCGGCACCAGTGGTCGGCTGCATATCCGGCGGAATACACGACGACACGAATTCTAAGCCCCTCGAATTCAAGGGTTTGCCAGGTGGCTGCGCCGGATGCTCCGCTGTGTTCCGTTTTTTCAGCCGAAGCCCAGTCCAGGGTCTGAAAGGGGATGTTAAGCATGCAGGTCTGCGGATGGATGATACGTGCGCGCCCCGGTCTTCCGGGCTGCTGCATTGGCAATATAGGCAGCAAGGCCGCTTTTCCCACATCGCTGCCGCAGGGTTTCCGCTTCTGTCCTTCCCAGCGGGCAGCATCCTTGCACCTCCTGCCCGCCATTCCGATCCCCTCCCCCCTCAAATATACATCTGATACAGCACTACCCGCTCCGCGCCTTTCTCCGGGTCGGTGCTCATCGCCGGCAGGCCGGCTGCCTGCCAGTCCTGGAGGTACACCATCGGGTACAGCTGCTTGTGGTCCTCGTGCTCCTCGGCGATGGCCAGGATGAACACCTGCTCCGGCAGCCAGCTGTCGGCGCCGCTGGCCCGCAGCTCGATGCTGCGGATGCTGTTCACGTTGAAGGGGGCGGGCGCATAGGGCGCATCCAGGTACACCTGCCCGGCGCCGAGCTGAGCGCCGGAAAGGGCCACTTCCAGCATGACGCCCTGCGCCGTATGAACGCTCAGCGTAATGGGATCCTGGGCGCCCGCATACCACACATCACCCGTACGGATCATGATCAGAAAGCGGGTGAAAAGGTTATACACATTGCCCAGCATCGCCTGGCTGAGGGGCAGGGAGATCCGTCCCTCCGACTCGTCTGTGCTCAGCACATTCGGGTTTTTCGTCCGGAGCGCCATCGGGTACACCTGGATGCCGGGTACAGGCTCCGGGCCGGGATGCATGTCGCCCCACAGGAACATAAACTCCGGCCACCAGGCATCGCCGCCCCGGATGCCCAGGCGGATGTACTGGACATAAGGAGAAAGGTCCATCCCGGAGACATCGAGCGTCTGGTAGAAGGTCTGGCCAGCCTGAAGGCCTTCCGCCGTCTCGAAGGTATGGTGCAGGCGGTCGTTCGAGCCTTCGCCCAGGATCAGCACCGGGTGGCTGGCGGTTCCGGCGTGGCGGATGTTGCGGGTTTTGATTGCGAGGTGCAGCCGTGTGAGCATAGCAGTCGGAGATTTGGGTTGAGAAGCTGAAGCCAACCTATAAAATTTACCGCTACGGCCGGTTTCCGGGGTGTTAGGCAATTGTGAATTAATTGGGGGGGACGCTCCCCAAAATTCCCTATCTTCACCCTGCCCCTCCGCCCGGCGCGTATGCAACCTGTGGTATATCCATCCCTCCAGGCCTTCTTCCAGGCCATCGGCCTGCCGCTCGGCGAGCAGACCGAGCTGACCGTGCACCGCCTGGAGGGCCTGCACGGCGATGGGCCGATGGCGTCGCCGGTGTTCCGCACGGCCTATTACACCCTCATCCTGATCCAGGGCGGAGCAAGCGAATACACCATCGACGGGATGCGCTACGACCTGGGGCCAGGCGCGTTTTACTTCACCAATCCCGGCCACCTGAAATCCTTCCGCATCCGCGAACCGCTCTCGGGCTATATGGTCACCTGCTCCGAACGCTTCCTCCAGCAGCATGCAGGCCGGGAATCCGCGCAGCAGTTCCCCTTCCTGATCCACGAGTCGGTGCCCGTCATGTGGCCGGGCAGCGACGCGCTGGAGGCCCTGGACCTGATTTTCCGCCAGATGCTGCACGTCTATCAGGCACCCTCGCCCTTCCAGGCCGATATGCTGGCGCACCTGCTGCTCGTCCTGCTGTTCAAAACCCGCGAACTCCTGATCACGCACCGCGCCGTCATCCGCCCCGAAGGCAGAAGCGCTGACCTCGTCCTGGCCTTCAAAACCCGGCTGAACGGCTGGTTCCGGCAGCTGGCTTCCGGCGAGCTACAGCAGATTCCGAGCGTGAAAGCCCTGGCAGAAGCCCTGCACGTGCATCCCAGCCACCTCTCGGACACCCTCCGGGAACTGACCGGCAAACCCGCCTCCGCCTGGATCCAGGAGCGGCTGCTCATGGAGGCCCGCGCCCAGCTGCGCCACACCAGCCGCCCGGTCTCCGAAATCGCCTTCAGCCTGGGCTTTACCGACACCGCCCATTTCGCCCGGTTTTTCCGCAAGCACCAGCACTGCGCACCGGGCGCCTACCGCAGGCAGCCGGATCTGTAACCCATACCCAAGGTGCTGCAAATGGTGCCGTGCCCGGCGGCAGGCCCGGCGCTAGGTTTGTGCCGGATCTTTCAGCAAACCTCCAATGCGTACACACAGAACACTTGGATCGAATGGCCCGCAGGTCTCCGCCCTGGGCCTGGGCTGCATGGGCATGTCCGATTTTTACGGCAGCAAAGCCACCCGCGACGATGCCGAAAGCATCGCCACCATCCGCGCGGCGCTGGACGCCGGCATCACGCTGCTCAACACCGCCGACTTTTACGGCTCCGGGCACAATGAGCTGCTGATCGCCGAGGCGCTGCGCGGCAGCGGGCACAAGCCCTTCATCAGCGTCAAAACCGGCATCCTGCGCACCCCTTCCGGCGGCTTCGGCGGCCTCGATGTGCGGCCGCAGGCCCTGCGCAACTTCGCCGCCCATACCCTCACCCGCCTGGGCGTGGAGGTCATCGATCTCTACCAGCCCGCCCGCCTCGATCCGTCCATTCCGGTGGAGGACATCGCGGGGACCATCGCCGACCTGATCAAAGAGGGCAAGGTCCGCTGCTTCGGCCTTTCGGAAGCCAGCCCCGAACAGCTGCGCCGGGCGCACCAGGTGCATCCGGTGACGGCCGTAGAGGTGGAGTACTCCCTGGCGACGCGGGTCATCGAGCGGGAGCTGCTCGGCACCGCGCGCGAACTGGGGGTCGGGATTGCAGCTTACGGCGTGCTGTCGCGGGGGCTGCTGACGGGCGGGCTGCCGGAGGCGTTTCATCCCGCCGACTTCCGGGCCCATGCGCCCCGCTTTGCCGGTGAAGCCTACGCGCACAACCAGCAGCGGGTCCGCACCCTGCATGAAATGGCATCGGAACTGGGCTGCAGCGCCGCGCAGCTGGCCATTGCCTGGGTGCTTCACCAGGGAAGCGATATCCTCCCCCTCATCGGCACCACCCAGCGCAGCCGCCTGGCCGAAAACCTGCAGGCGCTGGAGATCCGGCTCAGCGCCGAAGATCTCCGGCGGCTGGACGAAGCCTTCCCCGACGGCGCATTCGAGGGCAGCCGCTACGCCGAAGCGCAGATGGGCCTGGTCGTCCGTTAGTAACGCGAAAAGAATAACTTCCCGATTTTGCGCAGATATCTTGTGCGCAGACAAGGAAGAAAAACCGAGCTTGGCGAGCCAAGTGAGGCTTTTTCTGACGCTGTATGCGTGCAAGAGATCAAGCCAAAAGCGGATTTTATTCTTTGAGCGTTACTTAGTCGGGATAGGCCACAGCGGTCACGGCCTGCACCTGCTCCAGCCGCAGGGTATCCTCCTCCGAAAACAGCAGGCAGCCCAGGGCCAGCTCCACCTTCCGCGTCGGATCGCCGTCGAGGTTGGCGCGGTAGGGCTCCTGGCGGAGCAGCTCGAAGCGGCTCTCCGCAGGCTGGGGCTTCAGGGCGGAATCCCAGACCCGGCCTGCGGCATCCGTCCAGCGGACGCGCACGCGCCCGCCCTGGAGCGGATCGGCCACGCCCCGGCGCGATACCTGGTAGGTGAAATTATACGTGCAGAGCGAAGGGTCGGACGAAATGGTCTTGCACACGGTGCGGCTGCAGCCCGTGGCATCGGTTACGGTCATGCATACCGTATAGCGGCCCGGCACGGCGTAGGTGTAGCCGGGATTGCCCAGCCGCGCCCCGTAGCCGTCGCCGAAGCTCCAGCGGAAGCGGTAGGGCGGCGTGCCGGACACCGAACTTGCAAATCCGACGAAATTCGTCCCCGGAAACAGCTCGTAGGTGAAGTCGGCGCTGCAGCCGCCGGGATCCAGCTGGACCGGCGAGCAGACAATTGTGTTGCAGCCGCTGGCATCCACTGCTTCGAGGCAGACCTGCACTTCTGTCAGGGCTGTATCGGAATAGGTATGCACCGGATTGGGCCCCTGGTGGAGGGCACCGTCCCCGAAGTCCCATTCGTACTGCGCAGCATCCGGCGGGGATTCGTTGAAAAAAACGACCTCGTACACAAAGCCGCCGGTCTGGCCGTCGGCGAGGTAGTAGGGGCGCACGCCGGGGCTCAGGGCTTCCGGCATGTCCACCCCGGATCCCGGCGCAGTTGCGCGCACGTCGCGGAAGCTGATTTCCAGCTTTCCGGGGCAGCTGGTGCAATTGTCGGGCGCGAAGGCACCCTGCATGATCCAGATCCCGGCATCCGCGTCGCGCTGGTAGCTGGTCTGCAGGTAATAGTCCTCCAGGCCGGCGCGCAGGCGCAGGGGCTGCCCTTCCAGCAGCCCGTCGAGGGTAAACACCGGCATGCCGGTCTCTTCATCCGGCAGTTCCTGCAGGCTGCAGGCTGCGGCCAGCGCGGCGGTCAGCAGCAGCGCGGCGTGCGCGCCTGCGCGCAGGCGGGAGGGAAGTATTCGTGCCATGTCACAGCCGGGTAAGTTCGATTTCGAGCCCCAGGCGGAACCCGATGGAGCGGTGGTAGCGGGTATTGCGGAAATAGCTTCCCGGCGTCAGGTCGGGCAGGCCGTACTGCATCTGGCCGGTGAGGCGCATGCCGTCGCCGAGGTAGTATCCGTAGCCGAGCAGCAGGCCGGCGTCCCAGCGGCGGAATCCCTGGCGGTATCCCCAGGCCGATTCCCGGCTCAGGGGCGTCTCGCCGAAGTCGGAGGCCAGGCGCAGGCTGCGCACGCCGGAGACATCGGCCAGCCAGGCGGCGTAGCCGCCGGCCAGGAGGTAGTGGCGGCCGCCGAGGCGCAGATCGGCCTGAAGCGGCAGCTCGATCCAGTGCATGCGCCGGGGCGACAGCTCCGTGACCTGCGATTCAAAGCCGAAGCCGAATTCCGTGCTGCGCACGGCGGTGTCGGCGTCCAGGCCGCCCCGGCCCTGGTACATCAGCCCGGTCTGGAGCCGCAGGCGGGGCGTAAGCTGCAGGGCATAGCGCAGGCCGATCATCGTGTGCGCGCTCAGAGGCTGGGGGCGTGTGCCGAGGTTCTGCCAGCCGGGGGCCACGCTGAGGCCCGTGTGCAGCGCGAGCAGGTGGCGCTGCTGCTTCCAGGCAGACGGCAGCGGCGCCGGGAGAAGCGGCCCGGCGGCCGTCAGGCCGGCGCGGCGGGCAGCGAGGCGGGAGAGGCTGAAGGCGCGGAAGCGTGGCGCAGGCGCCGCAGCTCTGTCCTTGGAGGCAGCGGCAGGTGCCGGTCCGGACGCTGATATGGACGCTGAACCGGATGCAGCCGGTCCGGTCCCGGGGAGGCGGGCCTCCTGGGCGCCAGGCTGCGCGGCAGGGCTGCCGGCAGCGGTCCGGCGCGCGGCTTGCCGCTGCGGCACTGCGCGGGCCAGGGGCAGGGAGCTGGAGGCCGGAGCCGGCGGACAAAGGGTGTCTGCTGGCCCGGCCCATCCGGACAGGGCAGCCGGAGCCTGCCGCCCGCCAGCGTCACCAGCGGCTGCGTCCTGCCGCAGCAGGGCCTGCCACAGCATGCCGGCCAGCAGGACTGGCGCCAGCATCAGCCAGATCCACAGACCTCTCCTGCGCCGGCGGCGGCCCAGCAGCGCTTCGGCGGCGGCCCAGTCCGCCGCGCTGGCTTCATGCGCCGACTCGGCCAGCTTCCGCTTCAGCAGTTCGTCCAGGGGATGCTGCTCATTCATGGAAAACCGGTTTAGGGTTTTGCAATTGCTTCCGGATCATCTCGGCCACCCGGCTCCGGGCGGCATGCACATGCCATTTGGAGGTGCCCTCGGAAATCTGCAGCATCGCCGCAATTTCCTGATGGCTGTAGCCGTCGATTGCGAAGAGGTTGAATACCTGGCGCGTCATCAGCGGCAGCGAGGCAATCATGGCCTCCACCTGCTCCGCGTCCAGCCGGCGCTCGGCTTCGTTGTAGTCAGGGGCGAGATATGCCATTTCGCCCGCTCCTTCATCGAGCGCCTGCATGGTCTCGCGCTCGCGGCGGGCCTTGCGGAAGGCATCGATGACCGTGTTGATCATAATCCGCCGGATCCAGACCTCGAAGGGCACCTGCTCGGCCCGCTTGCGCAGGCCTCGGAGGATTTTCAGAAACCCTTCGTTCAGAATCGCCGAAGCCTCGTCCCGGTCCCGGCAGTAGCGCATGCAGATCCCCATCAGCACGGGGAAGCAGCGCCGGTACAGCTCCGACTGCGCCAGCCGGTCCTCCCGGATACATGCTTCGATGAGGCGAGGTTCTACCATGCGGAAACGAAGGTGGCGCCTGTTTAAAAACCCTTCCGGCACACGCTTCGCGCTGCCGGAAGGACGGGATACGAAAATTACGCAGATCTCATTGCCAATTACAATCCTTTCATGAGACGGGTCACCGTGCGGGTATCGCCGGAGCGGATTTCCACCAGGTATACGCCGTCCGGGAGGCTGCTCAGGTCCAGCGGGATGGCGACTTCGCCGATCCGGGAACCGGCTTCCATGCGCTGCAGGATCTGGCCGTTCAGGCTCAGGATGCTCAGCGAGATCGCTGCCGGCTGGTCGAGCGAAAGCTCCACCGAGGCGCGGCTGCCGGCCGGGTTGGGATAGATGCCCAGCAGGCGTCCGCCGGCCAGTTCGCCGATGCTGGTCGTAGCCGCCACCACCGTGTGTTCTTTCACCTCGAAATCCTGACCCTCCGCCGAAGGCGTCTGCGGGCTCAGCGTCACGGTGATCGCATCGCTGTAGCGGCCGGCCATCTCGACATGCAGCGTGTAGGTGCCGTAGGCGAGGTTGTCGAAGCTGTAGGTGCCGTCGTTGTGGGTGAAGGTATAGGCAGCCGCCTCGCCGCTCTGATGCATCAGCATCACCGATACGTTGCCGATGCCGGTATTGCCGGTCTTGTTGGCGCCCTGTCCCACCAGGCCGCCGATGAAGCCGGGTCCGCCCGGATTGTTCCCCGGAATCAGCTGGATAAAGGGCACCGTCACATGGGCATTGGTCACCACCACGCCCGTCGCCTCGTACCAGAAGAGCACATCGCCCAGGTAGGTCGGCATGTAGTTCGCGTAGAACGGATCCTGCGGCGACAGCACAGCCTTCACCAGGTAGTCGCCCGGCACCACGTTGTCGAAGCTGTAGTACAGGAAGAAATCCGTGGAATCGACCATGCTCAGCGTGCCGGCGAGGCTGTCGTATTTGATCAGGTAGGCTGTTCCCATCGGCGAGATGAACTGGCTCAGGCTGTCGTACACCACGGCGCCGCTGATGGTCAGGAGCTGGCTGTTGAGATCCAGGACGGCGCAGTCGGCAGCGGTGCAGCCGTTGCTGGTGTCGGAGACGATCAGGCAGGCGCTCCAGGGGCCGGTGCCCACGAACTGATGCACCGGATTGGCATCGGTCGAGATGGTGCTGTCGCTGAAGTACCAGTAGTATACCGTTGTGGCAGGATTGGCCGTAGCCGAAAGGTTGGTGAATGCAGCCAGACCGGTCGAGTCGATGCTCCAGGTGAAGTCTGCTACGCAGGCAGGCGGGGCCACCGTGATCTGCTGGCATACGGTATCGCTGCACCCGAACAGGCTGTCCGACACAATCAGGCAGGCGGTGTAGGTGCCGTAGCTCGGGTAGAGGTGGAATGCGCCGCCTGCACCGAAAGCCGTATTCCCATCGCCGAAATCCCAGCTGTATGAGCTCGTCGGCAGGAAGGTGAAGGGGTGGAAGATCGCGTGCAGCCCGTCGGTCTGCACCGAAAACTGCGCGTCGCAGGCAGATGTGGAATCAATCACAAATACTGCATCGCAGTAGGTATCCTGGCAGAAGTTAGCGGAGTCGATCACCGTCAGGCAGACGGGATAAAAACCGGCGGAAGGGAACATGTGCAGGATGCCGGGGCCGCCGTAGGCGATGCCGGAGCTGTCGCCGAAGTCCCAGATATACGTAGCACCCGGCAGGTAGCTGCTGCTGTCCACCTGGAAGTAGTACACATAGGGGCTGCTGCCCTGAATGCTGGTGAAATACGCGCTGCAGTTGCCCTGCAGACTGCCGACCTGTACAGGGACGCAGAACTGGTCGGTGCAGCCGCTGCCATTGGAAATGGTCAGGCAGATCGTGTATATGCCCGGAGCCGGAAAGGTATGGAGCGGCTCGAAATCCACCGAAGAGGTGCCGTCCCCGAAGCTCCACTGAAACTGCAGCGGCACGGTGGGGTCGCCCGCCACCGAAAAGTTCAGGAACTGCACATCGAGCGGTGCACTCGGAGCCAGCGAAACGCCAAAGGCTGCTGCACATGCGTTCAGGTTGGGGCAGATGTTCAGGGTGAAATAGGCTCCGGGGTTTCCAGAAGTAACCAGCGCGGAGTCCGTGACAACCGATCCGTTGCAGTCGGCTGTCGTGACGATCGCCGTTCCAGCATTGAAGCCTACAGGCGGCTGAAGCGTGTCCGCAAAGTGGCCGGTGGAGTCGGTCATCACGCTGCTCGACAGGGTGAAGCCGGGGCCGCTGAGCGTAATGTTCACCGGATGATGCGGGACGGGCAGGTTGCCCTGGAGGGCTGTGACCTCGCCGCCGATCCAGACCGGGGGGATCTGGGCCCATGCCGCCACAGGCAGCAGCAGGCTCAGCAGAAGCAGATAAACAGATCGCATACGCATATAAAGTACAGGTGCTTTGATCGGTGAAGGAATGAGGAATGGCGCCTTTCAGGAGGCAACACGCAGGGAACCCGGCTTCGGTTGGGTGCAGGTGAAATTATTTTTCGGATCTGCTGTATGTTTGCAGACATGGAGCAAGGACTGCGGACCGGAGCAACAGCGCTGCTGCTGGGTATGGCCTGGCTGATGCAGGCCGCCGTGCTGCCGGAGCATCCGGCCGGCCTGCTGCTCGCCCTGCTGATGCTGGGCACCATTGCCGCAGGCTGGCTGCCGCCTTCGCGCATGCGGGCCATCGCCCTGCTCCCCGCCTCCGCGGCCATTCTGGCACTCACCCTCCGGCGCTGGTCAGACAGCGGATACGAATGGCCGCAGCTCATCGAACATAGCCTGCGCATCGCCACCCTGCCCCTGCTGGCCTGGCTAAGCCTGCCCGGATCCCGCCCGCCGGTCCTGGCGCTCAGGCTGGCCCTTGCCGGCACCTTCGCCGGGCACGGGATCTACGCCCTTGGCTGGCCCTTCCCCACCCCGCCGCAGTTTCTCTCCATGACCGCCCGGCTCCTGCACCTGACCCCGCCGGCGGCCCAGGAGTTCCTCTTCGGCATCGGCCTGGCGGATCTGGCAGCCGCCATGCTGCTTTTCACCCGCCGCCCGCGCCCGGCCCTGATCTACATGGTCCTCTGGGGCAGCCTCACCGCCCTCGCACGCGCAGCCGCGCACCTCCACGCCCACAGCACCTGGGAAGAAGTGCTCTACTGGAGCGCCGAAACCCTCATCCGCGTGCCCCACGCCTGCGCACCGCTCATCCTGCTGCTCGCATTCACCCCTCAGCCCCGGCCTGCCCATGCATCTGCCTGAAGCCTTCCGCCAGCGCATCCGGGGCCAGCTCGGCGCCGAAGCCGCCGACTTCGAAGCGTCGCTGGAGACGCCCGCGCCCGTCAGCCTCCGCATTCAGCCTGCCAAACTCCCCCAAGGCCTGCGCCTGCCCCGCGTCCCCTGGTGCGATACCGGCTATTACCTGCCGGAGCGGCCCCTCTTTGCCCTCGACCCCTGGCTGCATGCCGGCGTCTACTACGTGCAGGAGGCCAGCTCCATGCTGATCGGACAGGCGCTGCGCCAGCACCTGCCGGCGCAGAGGCCCCTGCTCGCCCTCGACCTCTGCGGCGCGCCCGGCGGCAAAGCCACCCTCATGGCTTCTATGCTGCCGCCCGGCAGCCTGCTCGTAGCCAATGAGGTGATCCAGACCCGCACCCCCATCCTGACCGAAAACCTCGTGAAATGGGGGCAGCCCGGCGTGCTGGTCTCCCAGAACGATCCCCGCGACTTTGCCGCGCTGGAGGGCCTCTTCGATGTGGTGCTGACCGATGCGCCCTGCTCCGGCGAGGGCCTCTTCCGCAAAGACCCCCATGCCGTGCAGGAATGGACGGAAGACCAGGCGGCGCACTGCGCCGCCCGGCAGCGCCGCATCCTGGCCGATGTGTGGCCGGCCCTGAAGCCCGGCGGCCTGCTGATCTACAGCACCTGCACCTTCAATCCCGCTGAAAATGAGGACCATCTGCATTGGCTGACGGAAACCGGCGGGGCGGAATGGCTGCGGCTGGACCTGCCCGGGGCCTGGGGCATCGAGGAAGTCGCGGCGGGGCAAGCCGCCGGCTACCGCTGCTGGCCGCACCGCGTGCAGGGCGAAGGGTTTTTCATGGCGCTCTGCCGCAAGCCTGGCGGGTCTGCCGGCAGCCGCAGCAAGCCGGATGCCGGCAGGCTGCCCCTCGCGCCCCGCAAGGCGGTGGAGGCGCTGCCTGCCAGGCTCCTGGAACCGGTGGCATATGCCGTGCTGGAGCATCAGGAGCACCTGCTGGCCCTGCCGGAGCCGTCTGCGCCGCTGTGGCCGGTGCTCCAGCGCAGGCTCCGCCTGCGCCTCGCCGGACTGCCGCTCACCAGCGGGCCCGGCCGCCCGGCACCGGAACTGGCCTTCTCCCCCGCGCTCGACCGCAGCCAGGCCAGCCTGATGGAATTCGCACGGCTGGAGGCCCTCCGCTACCTCAAGCGCGAATCCTTCGCCGCGCCCGGCCCGCCAGGCTGGGCCCTGGCCTGCTACCGGGGCCAGCCGATGGGCTGGGCCAAGCAGCTCGGCTCCCGCTTCAACAACTACTTCCCCGCCGCCTGGGTGCTGCGGATGAATCTCCCCGCCGCCTTGCCTGAATGGACGGCAGGCGATTGGCTGTCAGACTCCTGAACCTATATGTACCCGATGTATCCCTGGCCTGTGCGACGGTTTGTATGTCTGCTCCTGCTGTGCTCCACCGCCGGCCTGGCGGCCCAGCCCGACCCCCTGGCCCAGATGCTCGCCCGGCCCGGCAAGGCCATGCGCCGCATCCTGGCCGATCCCGCCCGCTATGAGGTTCAGATCCTGTACACCCAGATCGACCGCGACAGCGCCAACCATCCGCATTTTACCTCGTGGCGCTACCGCGTGGACCCGGATGCCTATTTTTATCCTGCCAGCACCGTCAAGCTGCCCGCGGCCCTGATGGCGCTGGAGCAGCTGAATACACTCGCCATCGATGGCCTGGATAAATATTCGGTGATGCTCACCGACAGCGCCTTCAGCGGCCAGATACGCGTGCTGCGCGACACCAGCGCCGCCGGCGGCCTGCCTTCGGCAGCGCATTACATCAAAAAAATCCTGCTCGTCAGCGACAACGACGCCTTCAACCGCCTGTATGAGTTCACCGGCCAGGGGCCCCTGCACGAAGGGCTGCTGGCCAAGGGCTACGAAGGCGTGCGCATCGTGCACCGCCTCGAACGCACCCTGAGCGCGGAGCAGAACCGCTGCACCAATCCGGTCCGCTTTTTCCGGGGCGATTCCCTCGTCTACAGCCAGCCCGCCCGCTGCAACGGACAGCCTATTCCGCATCCGCCTTCCATTCCCAAAGGAACCGGCTACTACCAGGGCGATACGCTGGTGCAGGCGCCTTTCGAGTTTGCCGGAAAAAACTGCCTGCCCCTGGAAACCCAGCAGGAAATGCTCAAAGCGGTGCTCTTTCCTGAATCCGTGCCGCCGCAGCGGCGCTTTCAGCTGACGGAGGAGGATTACCGCTTCCTCTGGCGCTATCTGGCCCTCACGCCCCGCGAAAGCCGCGATCCCCGCTACGACCCCCGCACCTACCCCGACGGCTGGGTCAAGTTTTTCCGCTACGGCGGCAGCAGGCCCCGCATTCCCCGCCATATCCGCATCTTCAACAAGGTGGGCGACGCTTACGGCTACCTCATCGACAATGCCTACCTGGCTGATTTCCGGCATGGCACGGAATTTCTGCTCTCGGCCGTGGTGCTGGTGAACGAGGACGGCATTTTCAACGACGACCGCTACGCGTATGAAACCCTGGGATTTCCCTTTTTCGAGGAGCTGGGCAAGCGCGTGTACCGCTACGAACGCAAGCGGAAGCGGGCGTTCCAGCCGGATCTGAGCCGCTTCGAGGCGGTGTTCGAGGTGCAGGATTGATTATCAGGGATTTGCAAGGCAATAGTCCCACACGGCGCGGGCGGTGCGGGCGATCAGGGCCTCGCAGGCCGCACGGTCCGCACGCGCGTCCGAAACCAGCACCACCACAGCCACAGCACGCCCGTCCGGGAGCAGGAGGATGCCCGCATCGTTGGTGGCAGCAATGAGGCCGTCGGCCCGGATGCTGGAGGTGCCGGTCTTGTGGGCCACCCCTGCTTCCGGCGGCAGCAGCCCTTTGAGCCGCTGCGGACCGGTAGGCGTCTCCGTCATCCACTGCAGAAGCAGGCCGCGGTGTCCGTCCGTGAGCAATCCGCCTTCGTAGAAGATCTCCAGCAGGCGCAGAACCGCCAGCGGCTCGGCCCAGTTGCGGTACTGCACTGGCCAGCGGCGCGCCATCTCCGCTTCGGTGGTCCGGATGGCGATCTGCGTCACATCGATCCGGTGGATGTAGTCCTCCACCCGGCGGGGGCCGCCCAGGAGGCGGAAGAGCACATCGCAGCCGTTGTTGTCGCTCAGCGACACCGTATAGCGCAGCAGCTCGCGGACCGTGACGTCGGCATAGCCGCCCGGATGGTCGTCGCGGAGGGGGCTCCAGGTATCGGGCAGCAGGTCCTCCGGCGTCAGATGGCAGATCTGGTCGAGGCTCAGTTCCCCTTCCTCCACCGCATTCAGCACCGCCAGCGCGAGGGGAAACTTATACACGCTTTGCATAGGCAGCCGGGCGTGGCCGTTGACACTCAGCACCTCCTCGCTGCCGAGCAGCTTGACGGCGATACCCGCCGTGGCAGGGATGCTGGCGGCGATGGAGTCGAGGCGGGCCTGGAGCACATCCAGCTGGGCAGATGCCTGACGGGGCAGGAGGGCCATCGCTGCCAGGCAGCTCAGCAGGAGACAGCGGCGGGAACAGCGGAGCAGGTGCATGGAACACTCGGATTGAGGAGCCGAAAGATCGGGAATTGCAGGCAACAGGCCAAGCCCGGCTGCGCCAGGATGGATGCCGGTGCTTGAATTTGATTTTACTCAACATATTGAGTAATTTTACTCAACATATTGAGTAATTTCAAAATCATGTTTCAACGATCTCATTTACAAGTGCTTATAAATAGAATACTAGCGCCCCGAACCTGTATTCAGGTGATTGCGGGTCCGAGGCAAGTGGGCAAAACTACCCTGGCCCGGCAATTGCTCACGCACATCAGCCAGCCAGGCTATTTCCTCTCAGCCGATGCGGTTCCGGACAGCAGCCACAGCTGGCTGGAACAGCAATGGGAAGCGGCAAGGCAGCGGCTTCTGCATTCCGGTGCGCCATTCGCCCTGCTGGTCATCGACGAGATTCAGAAAGTGCCGAACTGGCCGGAAGCCGTCAAGGCCCAGTGGGACGCAGATACCTGGAACAACGTACCGCTGAAAGTCGTGCTGCTGGGCTCGTCGCGGCTGCTGCTTCAGCAGGGCCTTACTGAGTCGCTGATGGGCCGCTACGAGCTGACATATCTGGGGCACTGGCAGTTCCGTGAAATGGAGGCTGCATTTGGGCTCAGCGCTGCCGAATATGTATGGTATGGCGGATATCCGGGGGCGGCGCAGCTCATCGGCGACGAGCAGCGATGGAAGTCCTATATCCGGGACGCGATCATAGAACCCAGCATCTCGCGGGACATCCTGATGCTGAACCGGGTAGACAAACCGGCCCTGCTGCGGCGTGTATTCGAGCTAGGCTGCCTGTATTCAGGACAGATCGTATCCTATTCCAAACTACTGGGCCAGCTGCAGGACGCAGGCAATACCACCACGCTCGCACATTACCTGGAGCTGCTGGACACGGCAGGCCTGCTGGGCGGACTGGCGAAATACGGCGGCGGCCTGATCCGGCAGCGCGCATCCAGCCCCAAATTCCAGGTGCACAACCTGGCCCTGCTGACGGCGCTGCACCCTGCCCTGCTGGAAGAAGCGCAGCAGCAGCCGGAGCTCTGGGGCCGGCTGGTGGAATCTGCGGTCGGCACGCATCTGCTGAATGCGGCACGGCAGCAGCACCTGCAGCTCTGGTACTGGCGCGAGGGAAACGATGAGGTCGATTTCATCCTGGAGCACCGGGGCCTGACGATCGCGCTGGAGGTCAAAAGCGGGGCAGCAGGCAGCCGCAGGGGCCTGGAAATCTTCCGCAAGCGTTTTCAGCCGCACAAGGTGCTGATTACCGGCAGCAGCGGCCTGCCGTGGGATGAATTGCTGCGCATCGACCCTGCCGGGCTGTTCTGAGCCGACATGGCGCCGCAGCGGCGCGTTTTTCCCCCGATTTTCCTGCGATCTGCGCCGGCTGCTTCCATCTTTGCGCCCGATTGCGTATGTTGGCTTACAGCTATGACGCCTTCCCTATGGAATTCTCGAAGCAGGATCACAAAACCCTTGCCCGGCTCATCGATCTGGGTCTGCAGCGCGAGTACGCTTCGGGGCTCTCACGGCTGGAAGCCCTCCTGCAGGACTGGCGCGCAAGCGCGCCGGCCAGCTCCCAGGATCATTTCCACCGGGCCTATCAGCTGATGCGCGAGCAGGACAAGCACATCGCCCGCCGCTACGACCCGGTCACGAAGCGCGACCGGCCTCTGGTGCTGCTGCAGCTGGTGGGCGAGCAGATTCTGCGGGAGGAGGAGCTGGAGGATCTTTCCGAAGCAGGGCGGAAGTGGATTCTGATGGCGCTTGAAGAGGTGCAGCGCGCCAATGGAGTCCGCTAGCCTTCAGCTGCGCGGGCGGCCCCATTCGTGCAGCGCATCCGACTCCACGATCCGGGGCGGCGCAGCAGGCGCCTCGGCCAGCTCGATCATCGCACGGGCTACCGTATCCGCGTGAATGCCCCGGTAGCGCGCCCAGCCTTTCCACACCCGGCCCAGCCAGGGATCGAGCAGGCGGTTGAGGGTTTTGCCGATATCCTCGCCGAGCCGCTGCTCTGCCCGGTCGCCGAGCAGCAGCGAGGGCCGCACGATCACCTGCCGGGGAATGGGGTGCAGGGCAATATCCCGCTCCATCTCGCCCTTGGTGCGGGTGTAAAACTCCGGCGAGCGGGGATGGGCCCCCATCGAAGACACTACGGCGAAGGTGCCTATGCCATTGCGGGAAGCGATCTCCGCCAGCGCCACCGGCAGCCCGTAGTCCACTGCCCGGAATGCCTCGCGGGAACCGGCCTTGGCCGAGGTGGTCCCCAGGCAGCAATACAGCACATCGCCGCGCACCTGCGTTTCCCATTCCGCAGGGCGCTCCATCGGCACAATTGCATGGCGGATTTTCCCGGATGCAGAACCCGTTTCTCTCCGCGAGAATGCAACGATCTCCGCGTAGCGCGCGTCTTGCTCCAGCAGGCGCAGCAACGAACGGCCCACCAGCCCGGTAGCGCCAAACACGAGGGCAGTTTTACCTTTCACGACACGAATTCCGGTTAATTTTTCACGAATATTCACTTTTGCTCCGGTAAACGGAACTTTCTGGCACAGAATTCGGTATATTACCGAGAGATTTCACCTACCCATATGCGACGTACAGCTACACTTTTCTTCCTGCTCACCTTCCTGGCCGCTGCACAACCCAGCCAGGCAGCCGTGCTGACGCAGGGCGCGGGCCCCGATATAGAGTTTTCGGTGTATCCCAATCCTTCCAACGGCGTATTCTCGCTGGAGGTTAAATCGTCCGCACAGACGTCGCTCGATATCCGCATTGTCAACCTGATCGGCCAGACGCTCTACACCCAGTCTGTCGAGACCAACCACCCGACCCGGATCGATGTATCGAACCTGCCCAAGGGCGTGTACTTCATCAAGATCGGCGAAGGCCAGGACCAGTCGCTGCGGCGCATCGTGATTCAGTGATCGCCTGCCGGTGAAAATTTTCCCGCGCCAGTTGCTCCATGTCTGCACGTTCCGTACCTTTGTCCCCATTCTGCTCGCGTAGCTCAGTGGATTAGAGCGTTGGTCTCCGGAACCAAAGGTCGCAGGTTCGAATCTTGCCGCGAGCACATTCCGCATACGCCCCTCTGCCGAGGGGCTTTTTTTATTGCCCTGCCTGCGCCTGCGGCCCGGTTTCCTGCGGAATATTGCGCAACTTACGGGGCTGCATGCCCCTTGAACCGAACCTCCTATGGACGCTGCACCCTTTATGCCCTGGTGGGCTGCCCTGCTGCTGGGCCTGCTGGGCGGCGGGCTTCTGGCCCTGCTCCTGCTGAGCCGCCGCCTGCAGGCGGCGCTGGGCCAGGCAGCCCGCCAGACGGCCGAAGCCCTCGCCCTGCGCGGCCAGCTCGACGCCCGCGAGGCCGAGCTGCGCCAGCTCCGGGCCCGCGAGATCGACCTGCAGAGCCAGCTGCTGGACCTCACGCGCGACCTTGCGCGCGCCCAGACCGGCAGCGCCCAGCAGGCCGAGATGCAGGAACGCCTGCGGCTCGAATTCGACCGCCTCGCCGCCGCCCACCTCGACCAGGCCGGCCGCCGGCTGGCCGAAGACTCCAGCACCCGCCTCCAGGACACCCTGCTGCCCCTCCGGGAGCGCCTCGCCGAATTCGAAAAACGGGTCGAGCACAGCTACCAGCAGGAAGCCCGCGAACGCTTTTCCCTCCAGCAGGAGGTGCGCCGCCTCGCAGAACTCAACCAGCAGATGAACGAGGAAGCCCAGCGCCTCACCCGCGCCCTCAAAGGCGAGAGCAAAACCCAGGGCGCCTGGGGCGAACTGGTCCTGAGCCGGGTGCTCGAAAGCAGCGGCCTGCGCGAAGGAGAAGAATTTGTCGTACAGGGCAAAGACCTGTCCCTCAGCGGCCCCGACGGGCGCCGCCTCCAGCCCGATGTGCTCATCCGCCTGCCCGGCAGCCGGCACCTGATCCTCGATGCCAAAGTATCGCTCACCGCCTTCGAACGATACGCCTCCGCCCCCGACGAGCCCGCCCGCCAGCAGGCCCTGCGCCAGCACCTCAACTCCGTGCTTTCGCACATCCACCAGCTCAGCGACAAGCACTACCCCGGCATCGACGGCCTCAACAGCCCCGACTTCGTGCTGCTCTTCATGCCCCTGGAGCCGGCCTTTTCCCTTGCGCTGCAGGGCAAGCCCGATCTGTTTACCCACGCCTGGGAAAAACGCATCGTGCTCGTCAGCCCGGCTACGCTCCTCGCCACCCTGCGCACCGTATCCTCCCTCTGGAGCCTGGAGCACCAGAACCGGCATGCAGCGGAGATCGCCCGGCAGGGCGGCCTGCTCTACGACCGCTTTGTGGCCTTTGTAGAAGAGCTGGACCGCGTAGGCTCCAGCATCCGGAAAGCCCAGGAAGCCTGCGACGAAGCCCAGCGCCGCCTGCGCGAAGGCCACAACAGCCTCACCGCCCGCGCCGAAAAGCTGCGCGAGCTGGGCGCACGCACCTCCCGCCAACTGGAAACGTAACAAATCAGCCCAATCACGCAGGCGAAACGGTCCGCAATTTGCTATCTTCGTAAGCTTGCACCTTACGTATGCACCGCATCCAGCCGTTTTTGCACCCGCTCGCTTCCCTGCTGCTCTGCTGCCTTTCCCTGCTGCCCATGGCCGCCCAGCAGACCCGGCGCAGCGCCCTCCCCGCCGGACCCGCCAATGCCGTTGAAGATCTGATCAACCGCGTGCTGAGCGAGTACCCCCTGCATCCGGACAACCGCTTCCGGCTGGCAGCCTACGCCGAGCTGAAAGGCCAGTATTCCGACGCCTACCAGACCCTGACGCTGCCCTTCGGCGAGCTGGCTACTTTCTCCTTCTACCCCCGCAACTGCCTGCTCCGCACTTCCAACCTGCGCGTGTACCACCTGGAGCCGGCCCTGCCCCAGCATGGCCAGGCCGCCGCCATGAACCAAGCCCTCGACGACCTCTTCGAAGGCATTCCCCTCCTCGGCAACTACGGCGCCGACAGCGTCAAAATCGCCTTCGTAGACCGCTTTCTGGCGCTCAAAAATATCCAGCCCTTCGACAAGATCTACCTGCGCCATATCCTCATCCGCTACGGCCAGTACGACCACGCCAACCAGCGCATCGAGTTCCGCTCCGAATGGCTCCAGGCCGACAGCCTCCTGTACCTCGCCCCCGGCGAAGCCGCACTGGTCCGCAAACCTGCCGACCCGCTCTGGGTCAAGCTCGACAAAACCATCCTGCGCGGCTACTATATCTACTCCGGCGGCACGGTGTATGTGGAGGATGTGAAACGGGATGTGCTGTATGCGACCGGCGAACTGTCCGAGCCCAATGTGACTGCATTCAAAGTCTTCGTGCAGAAGCTCTTCGTGCAGACGACCCAGCAGATTGTGGGCGGAGAGCAGGAGCGGCTGAATGAAATGGCCGCGCTGCTGCGGGAAGATCCGCAGCCGCCGCCCGCCGCATCCGGCGCAGTTTCGCTGGCGCCGCAGCCCCGCCTGCTGCCGCCCTCCTGGGACCATCCGCCCGTGGCGCCTTCGGCTACCCTGGTGCCCGACGCGCCCGGACAGCCAGCCCTGCGGCCCCTCTATCACCCCGACAACTGGGTGCCGATGCTGATCGGCATCCTGCGCAGCAAAGGCATCAGCCTCACCGATCCGGAGCTGGTCCGGTACCTGCGGACCAGCCCCGCCTTCCCCCGCATGCTGGAAATGATGACCGAGGAAGAGCGGCGCAAAGCGCAGGACTGAAAATTTTAAATTTTCAATTTTTATTGAAAATTCAG
Organism: Bacteroidia bacterium; assembly: GCA_033765305.1. Taxonomy (GTDB): domain Bacteria; phylum Bacteroidota; class Bacteroidia; order J057; family J057; genus RDXT01. The sequence goes on along the minus strand of JANRID010000040.1, from coordinate 117,314 downwards.
AAACAAAATGTAATTCTGGCCGTACAGCAGGTATTCTACAGGGATTTCACCTTCATCCTGCACGCAATGGCCCGCCTCGACCAGCATCTCATCCTCTACGACGACCACTGCCCCATGTGTGCGGCGTACACCGGAGCATTTGTCCAGGCAGGGCTGTTGCAGGCAGCACACCGCCAGGGCATGGGCTGCGCACCGGATACGCTGCTGCGCCAGGTGGATACGGTGCGGAGCCGGCATGAGATCCCGCTGATTGATCTGGGGACGGGGCGGATCTGGTACGGGCTGGAAGCGCTCCGGGAGGTGCTGGGCACCCGCTGGCCCTGGATCCGGGCGGCGATGCAGCTGGCGGCGGTTCGGCTGCCGCTTCGGGCGCTGTACTGGCTCATTACGTACAACCGCCGGATCATGGCCGGGGCCGCCCCGGATGCAGGTGCATGCAGCGCGCCCGACCCCAATCCGGCGGCGCAGCGGGCCTGGATCGGCCTGGCGGCGGGGCTGAGCCTGCTGATGTTCCTCTCGCTCCGGGATGCGCCGGGCGCGGCGCATTGGGCGGGTGCGGTGCTGGCGCTCACAGGTGCCAGCCTGCCGGAGCTGCGGCGGCTGGAAGGGCTGGGGCAATGGGCCTCGCTGACGGTTTCAGGCGCGCTGCTCTGGGCCCTGCTGCTGGCCGTGCTGGCACCCTGGAGCGGGGCTGGCCCCATAGCGGGGGCTGCCAGCCTGGGCTGGATGTTCCGGGAATGGGTGCGCCGCTTCGGGCAGCGCCTTCACATCAGTAGTGAAGGCGCGAGCGGAACTGGCGGATCTCAAGCAGCAGGGGCGCGGTCAGAATGAGCGCTACCGCCAGGATGACCAGCGGCACCGCTTCAGGGGGCGTCTCGCGCACGGCAGGGGGCTGGCGTACGGGAGCAGGAGCGGAAGGATCGGTAAATTGCTGAATTACAGCGAGCGCAGGAGTTTGCTCATGCGGATGGGCAGCTGCAGGCCCGGAGGCCGACAACAGCGCCGCCAGCACAAGCAGGGCGAAGGGGCGCATAAGGTGGCAGGTTCAGAACAAGCAATAGAACGAATCTACGCATCCGCCCCCAATTGACCAAATGCGAAAACGACAAAACTGCGCAATCTATTACGTGCGCCTGTCCGGGAGGGCGGAGCAAGCCGCAGCACAGCGCAGGCGGCATTTGGTTATATCCAGATTTTATACTATGTTATGGGTTGAAAAAGGACTGCTTTCCGCCTGGACACAGGCGGTTTTGCTGTGTAACTGATTGTGAACGAGCCCTATGAAGTCCTTAACTCCGGATTGGTTTGTCGAAGGAACCGTCGATTTCGAGTACAAGAAGTATGTGCTGCTAGCCTACCTGCAGCACGTGAGCCGGGAGTTTGCCGAGGTGCGGCTCTATCCGGCATTTTCGGACCTGATTTTCCACTATCAGAACCTGCGGCGCTTCCGCGAGGACAAGCAGCGGCTGTACGGGCAGTTTCCGGCCCGGCTGAGCGAGGAGGAGTTCCGCAAGCTCAGGCTCGTGCAGCAGCCCGAGCTGCCCGACGACGATGTGCTGCAGGAAGTGGATCAGATCGTGGAATACGCCATCCCGACGGTGCAGCAGCGCCTGCAGGAAGGCAAGGATATCTACGAGCGGATCGATGAGCGCATCCGGATCGAGCCGATCGGCATTTCGCCCCTGTACCGGCAGGAAGGGTACGTCTTTTTCCACGTCACGACCGCGCGCACGGTGCGGATTTACCGGTACCGGATTGTGTTTTTCGAGAATACCGAAGGCAATTACCACGGCATCACGCTGCGGCCGGTGGATTCCTTCGAGTACAGCCTGGCCAATACCTACGAGTCGATGAAGCTGCAGCTCAGCCGCCGCTATGCCGAGCTGCCCAACCCGGCTGCGTATCTGGTGGCAGCCAGCCAGGCCTTTCCGGAGGATGCGGCCCTGCTGCCGGTAGCCAAGCGCAAGCTGCTCGCCTATCTGAAATAGTGCAACGGCAGGCAGCCCTCAGGTTGCCCCAGCCGCTTGGCCATTCGCGCGGTCGTTCTGACAGTTTGGATTATTTCTCCGGATAACAGTTGGCGCTGTGAATTTTCATGCGCAATTTTATACTGCGTTTGACGGAATACGCCGGACGCACAGGCTTCTGCACACCTTGTGATTGTTCCTCGCCTCTGTTATGAATCGTACTGTTTACGCCGCACTGGCTTGCCTTGCTCTTTGTTTATTCCGACTGCCTGCCTTTTCACAGACCACGCTGGTACCCGGCGATCTGGTGTTCACCGGATACAGCCCCTCGTACGGTATTTTTCCGAGCCGCTTCTCTTTTCTCCTGCTGCGCGACGTAGCCGCCAACACGGAGATTTCCTTCACCGACACCGGATGGCGGAATATCGGCGCATTCCGTACAGCTGAAGACATCATCACCTGGCGCGCCACTGCGCCGCTCAATGCCGGCACCGAGGTGGTTGTTACGGGCAGCGTGGCCGACATCGGCAGCTCCTCGGGCACCCCGCTGTTCCTGCACCGAAACGGTGATCAGATTTTCGCCTATCAGGGCAGTTTTGCGTCGCCCTCCCTCATTTCGGGCATCCACATGAACGGCCCCTGGAATTCGGATGCCACCGGCGGCAACAACTCCGCACTGCCCGCCGTGCTTACCGAAGGCTTTTCCGCATTCGCCCCCAACACCGAGTACGACTTCGGCGGCTACACCTGTGCCGTGGTTTCCAGCGATGCCGTCACGCTCGCCAACACCATCTACTCCGAACTGTACTGGAACCTGACCAACAGCGAGGCTGCTGCGCCGAATCCCGGGGCCTGCTCCTTCACCGTCACCCCCTTCCCCATCGAGCTGCTGAGCTTCAGCGCAAAAGCCGATGATGAGGCCGTCATCCTGAACTGGTCCACGGCATGGGAGCTGAACAATGCCTATTTTACCGTCCAGCGCTCGCAGGACGGCAATCTGTACCAGACCATCGGCGAGCAGCCCGGTGCCGGCAACAGCAGCACCACGCTGCATTATCAGGCCGTAGACGCCGCGCCGCTGACCGGTGTCGCCTACTACCGCCTCCGCCAGACGGACTTCGACGGTGCCTTCACCTACAGCCCGGTGGTCGAGGTGCGGATGAGCAGCCTCGGCGGCCCTTCCGTCACCCTGCTGAACAATCCTGCTCCGGCAGGCTCCACGGTCTCGCTGGCCATCCGCCAGTGGCCGGGCGCATCTGCCCAGCTGGTGCTGATGGATGCCCAGGGCCGCCGCCTGCACCAGCAGCCGGTCGGGCTCTCCGCCCAGGGCGACGCCCGCGCAGACCTGACGCTGCCAGCCCTGCCTCCCGGCTGCTACCTGCTCAGCCTGACGCCTGACGGCAGCAGCATGGCTGCGCCGATTACCCGGCGGCTGCTGGTGCGCTGATCTCCTCCTGTTACGACGTGCTTTGTATAGCTCCTGTCTGCTCGTTCAGGCGGGGGCTTTTGCTGTCTCGCGCTGCGTCTGTCCGCTGCCCGTCATGCGCAGCGGCAGCGCATGCATATATTGCGTACCTTTGCCGCACCATAGACCGTGGACGCATATGCCAGCCAAGCCCACCCTCGTCATCGGCGCTTCCGCCAATCCCGACCGCTATTCCTACCGTGCCATGCACCTGCTGCGGCACCACGGGCATCCGGTGCTGGCCCTGGGCCAGCGGGCCGGGGAGGTAGCCGGCCAGCAGATTGAAACCCGGCCCGAAGCGCTGGAGCCCGGCCCGGTGCATACAGTGACCCTCTACGTCAACCCGGCTCTCCAGGCGCAGTACGAAGCCTGGCTGCTCAAACTCCGGCCGGAGCGCGTGATCTTCAACCCCGGCACCGAAAATCCTGCGCTGATGCAGACCCTGGCCCAGGCCGGCATCGAGCCGGTAGCAGCCTGCACCCTTGTCATGCTGCATACCGGACAGTACTGATCCGGAATCCGGCATTGGTACTTTGAAAGAAAATACCTAGCTTGAGGCATTCCCAAGCTTATACTGCTATGCATCACCTGCCTTCGCTCGTAACCCAGGGAATCCGCGTCACGGTCCGCTCCGAGTATGCGCCGCACGAGTCCTCGCCCGGGCACCAGTATTTCGTATTTTCCTACGAAATCGAGATTGCGAACGAATCCCGGTCGCCGGTGCAGCTGCTTTCCCGCGAGTGGCGGATCACCGACGCGCTGGGCGTCAAACGGCTGGTGCAGGGCGAGGGCGTGGTAGGGCAGCAGCCTGTGATCGCGCCGGGCGCCTCCTACCGCTATGTGAGCGGATGCCATTTCGAGACGCCGGTCGGGCGGATGGAAGGCTTCTACCTGATGCTGCGCCAGGACAATGCCGCCCGCTTCGAGGTGCAGATCCCAGCCTTCGTGATGGCGCTGCCCGCCTTATCCAACTGACGCTCCCGGTTCATGCCGATGGTCCGTACCGAATATTCCGCGGAGCATGCCGCCGCAATCCGCCTGCCTTCCGGGACCGCAGTGCCGGCGCTGGCGCCGGATACCGGCGAAGGTGCTTCCTCCTACCCTTCCGATCTGCTCGCCGCCGCCGTGCTCAGCAGCATGCTCACTGCCGTTTCCCAGGAAGCAGCCCGGCAGCACCTGCAGCCGGGCCAGGTCTCCGGCGAGGCGGAAGCCCATGCGGAAGCATCGCCCGCCCGGATAGGGGCGCTGCGCATCTCGCTGCACTTTGGCGGACACCGCCTGGACGAAAACGGCAAACTGCTGCTGGAGCAGGCGGCCATGCGCTGCCCGGTTACGCGAAGCCTGCATCCGGAGCTGGTGGTGCATGTGCGGTTCGGATACGACTGAGGCCGAAGCGCTGCCGCAGCTGCCCGTCAGCAGGAATCAGCCGGACCCGCGCGGAAAGATCCTCCGCAGGTCCGGACGGCATGCCGCTCCGGCATCCCTTCAGGTTCTGGGCGCAGCGGCCCGGCGCAGAATCTCCTCCGGCATGATCGAGAAATGGCTGGCCTGGTAGGCTACCCGGCCCTCCACCAGCAGAATCGCCTGGGGCGACTGATGGGGCACCGACCACTGCGCTGCCACCCGGTTGGATACCGGACGGAAGGCCAGGAGATCCAGGTAATGCACATCCATCGCTTCCGTTAGCCGGCTCCCAGCCAGATCGAGGCGCTCCAGCACCTCTGCCGAGATACCGCAGCGCGTGCTGTGCTTGAAGATCAGCTGCGGACGCGAAAAGGAGGCCTCGCCGATTGCTTCAAGCTGGGCCTCCTGATTTAATACATGCCAATGCGCCATCGGAAGGGATCAGCGATGGTTGTCGGTTTTCTGAGCCTGGCAGACTTTACCGTAATAGCAGCCGGTAGAGGTAGCCGCCAGCGCCATGAGCAGCAGGAGGGCAGCGAAGAAATGCTTGCTACGCTTCATGAGTGGAATCGTTATCGATGAAGTTCCGGAATGCAAAGTATACATTTGACACGTAAACATACGTCCATCCGGCGAAATAATGACTGCTGAAGCATTCAGGATTCTTACAGACCCAGCGATCGGGGAACTGATCGAAGCGCATCTGCATGATGATCCGGCTGCTTTCGCGTTAAGGTACCGTTCTAACGAATACCCTACCGCAATCGTTTCGGCGCAGCTCAAATATTTGCAGAAAAGCCGCCGCAAGCTCCCCGCCTGGTACGAGGCGCGCTGCATTTTGCCGCCGCGCGCCTACGAGCAGGCCAGCAGCGAGGCTGCTGCCGCGCTCAAGCCCTATGCCGGCGGCACCTGCCTCGACCTGACTGCCGGCCTGGGGGTGGACAGCTGGCATTTCGGGCGGCATTTCCGCTCCGTGACGGCGCTGGAGGCCGATCCGGACCTGGCGGCGGTCACGGCCTGGAACCTGCGGCGCCTGGGCTGCGAAGCGGTGCAGGTGCATGCCGTCTCTGCCGAGCGTTTTCTGGCCAGCTACCACGGCCCGCCTTTCGACCTGATCTATGCCGATCCGGACCGGCGCACCGCCGGCGGCGCCCGCGTGCACGGACTGGAGGACTGCAGCCCGGATCTGCCGGCGCTGCTGCCCCGCCTCTGCCAGCTGGGCAAGCGGCTGGTATTCAAGCTTTCTCCGCTTTTCGACCTGGCGGAGGCGGCCCGCATCCTGCCGGATCTGGACCGGCTGGCTGTGCTCAGCGTGGACGGGGAAGTCCGGGAGGTGCTTGCCGAGCTGGCGCCGGGCACCGCAGCCGGCCCGCCTGAAACGGCTGTCTGGCTGCATACCCCCGAAGGGCCCCGGCGCTTCCGCATCGGCCCCGAGGCGCAGCCGGCAGCCGCACCTGAAACCCAGGCTGCCGCATACCGCTATATCGCGGAGCCGGATGCCGCGTTTTACAAAGCCCGCGGGCTCGCGTCCCTTTTGGCCGGCGAATATCCCGGCCTGGCAGCAGTCCTGAACTATCCGGACGGATTCGCATTCTGCGGCGAAGCACCGTCCGGGTTTCCGGGACGGGTATTCGAAGTCATCGAGGCGGTGCCTTACAAGCCTTCCGCGCTGAAAGCGCTGCTGCGTGCCCGCGGCATCCGGGCGCTGAATGTCGTACAGCGGCATTTTCCGGAAGGCGCTGCCGCCATCCGGCAGCAGCTGGGCGCCGCCGAAGGCGGGGAGCTTTTTCTGATCTGCACCCTGTGGCAGGGCAAGCGCTGGGCCTATCTGGCACGCCGGATCTGATGCAGGTTTGCAGGTTCGCGATTCTTTCGCCAATTTAACCCCCAAGCCTGTAACGCCTATGTCCCGCTTACTCATCTGCTGCTTCGGAGCCCTGTGGCTGTTTTCCGCCTGCAAGCCCGATCCCTGCAAGGATACGGTCTGCGAAAATGGCGGCACCTGTCTCGACGGCGCCTGCCAGTGCCCGGAAGGGTTCCGGGGGATCTCCTGCGAAACCTTCGACCTGGAGGCCTATCTGGGCGAATTTGCCGCCGAATACAGCGGCTGCTTCACGACCAGCCCCGGCCACCGGGTGATGCTGGAAGCGGTGCCTGGCAGCGGAAACCGGATCTCCCTGGCCGGTCTGGGCGATTATGCCTGCCCTGGCGGCGAACTGCGCCCGGAGGCCACCCTCAACGGCACCCAGCTCGCCCTGCCCAGACAGGCCATATCCTGCGGCAGCATTGCCTACACCTTCGAAGGCAGCGGCAGCTTCGACGGTATTTCCCGCCTGACGCTCTCTTTCGAGGTGTCATACGATGTGGGGGGATTTACGCAGACAGACCGCTGCAGCGCTGTGCTGGAGCGGGTGCAATAGGCTCAGCGGCCGCGTCCGTTCATCAGTTCTTTTTCAATTTCGCGGGCGACCACCTGTCCGGAAATGAGCGAGGGCGGCACGCCGGGCCCGGGCACTGTCAGCTGGCCGGTATAGTAGAGGTTGGAGAGTTTGCGCGACTTCAGCTTGGGCTTGAAAAAAGCCGTCTGCAGCAGCGTATTGGCAAGGCCGTAGGCATTGCCCCGGAAGGAGTGGTAATCCTGCTCGAAGTCGCGCATGGCATAGCTGCGCTTGAGGATCACATGCGGGCGGATGGCCTGCCCGGTCAGGCGCTCCAGGCGGTCCATGACCAGATGGTAATACTGCTCGCGCAGCTCTTCCCGATCTTCCAGGCCCGGGGCCAGGGGGATGAGGATGAAGATATTCTCATGCTGGTCCGGCGCTGCGGAGTGGTCGGTTTTCGACGTAGCCGACACATAGAAGAGCGGCTTCGTCGGCCATTTCGGGGTGGTGTAGATTTCTTTCGCGTGCAGATCGAAATCCTCGTCGAAGAAGAGGGTATGGTGCAGCAGGCCCTGCAGGGGCCGGTCGGTGCCGATGTAGAACAGCAGGCTGGACGGCGACATGGTGCGGGAATCCCAGTACGCGCTGGAATAATTACGGTCCGGCAGGTCGAGCAGCTCCTGATCGGCGTGGCGGTAGTCCGCATTGGCGATGACGAAATCTGTCCTGAAATCGCCGCGGTTGGTGTGCACATGGCTGGCGCGGCCCTGCTGGGCGCTGATGCGCAGCGCTTCCGTATTCAGTTCGATCCGCACGCCCTGTTCCCTGGCGATAGCGGTCATCGCCTGGGAAATCTTGTGCATGCCGCCCATGGGGTACCAGGTGCCGAGGGTGAGGTCGGCATGGTTCATGAGGCTGTAGAGCGCAGGCGTATTCTGGGGCGTAGCGCCGAGGAAGAGCACTGGAAATTCGAGGATCTTGATCAGGCGCGGATTGCGGAAATACTGCCGCACGTGCTTGCTCATGGAGGTGAACATCTGGATGCGGAAGCTTTCGCGGACCAGGTGCAGATCGAAGAACTCGAAGATGCTGTGGGAAGGCCGGAAGACATAGTCACGCATGCCCACCTCGTACTTATAGGCTGCCTGGCGGAGGAATTCCCGCAGTTTGAGGCTGCTGCCCGGCTCGATGGACTCGAAGAGCGCTTCGAGTTCGCCCATATTTGCAGGCACATCGACATAGTCGTCTTCGCCGAAATACACGCGGTAAGACGGATCGAGGCGCACGAGCTTATAAAAATCCTCCACCGACTTGCCAAAAAGCGCATAATACTGCTCGAACACGTCGGGCATCCAGTACCAGCTGGGGCCCATATCGAAGGTGAACCCATCCTTCTGCCAGACGCGGCAGCGTCCGCCGGTCTGGTCGTTCTTTTCGATGATGGTGACCTCGTGGCCTGCCTTGGCGAGCAGGGACGCAGCTGACAGCCCGGCAAAGCCGGCGCCGATGACGGTAATAGATGATGGTTTGCTCATTCAACAAAGCATGTACTTTGTTGAATACATGCCCCGCAATATTAAACAAAGAAAGCTACAGGGTGTTTTCAGCTTGTCCAATTTATTTTCAATTCCCTATTTTTAGCCTGATTTCTTACTGCCGGCACCCTGTGAAGTATTGCAGCCACTGCGGAAGCAGTTCCTTGCTGTTTTCGGTTCCGCCGGGCGATTCGCGCCCGAGGCACTGGTGCGCCGTGTGCGGAACGGTGCATTACGAGAATCCGCGGATGATCGTCGGCTGCCTGCCGGTATACGAAGACCGGATTCTGCTGTGCCGCCGGGCGATCGAGCCCCGGACCGGGTACTGGAATCTGCCTGCCGGCTATCTCGAAAACGGCGAAACAGCTGAAGCAGGGGCCCTTCGGGAGACCCTCGAAGAAGCCGGCGCGGAAGTCGAGCTGCTGCGGCTGCATTGCCTTTACAATATTTCCCGGATCAACCAGATCTATCTGTTCTTTCTTGCCCGCCTGCATGCGCCGGTATTTCATCCCGGCGAGGAAACCCTCGAAGCCCGGCTGGTGCGCTTCGATGAGATCCCATACGATGCGCTGGCTTTTCATTCCAGCGATTTTGCCATCCGCTCCTACCTGGCGCATCTGCACACCGGGTATGAGGGCGTTCATGTAGGAGGATCCTGACCCCATGCATCCGGACCGTAAACGGCTGATCGATCTGATCCAGCCCCGCGAACTGCCCCCCGCCCGGCTCGACCGGCTGCTGGCCGGCGGCTGGTTCCGGGGCGGACCCGCCCTGTTCCGTCCCCGTGTGCTGTGCATGGAAGGGGGCCTGTTTTCGATCCTCAACATCCGGCTGCCGCTGGACGGCTATTCGCCATCCGGAAGCCTGCAGCGCATTCTGCGCAGGCATGCGGGCTTCCGCACCGAAATCGGGCCGGTGCAGCCAGATGCCGATACGGAACGGCTGTACCAGGCCCAGAAGGCCCGGTTCCGGGGCTTTATTTTCCCGACGCTGGAGGACTTTCTCTTCGCCGGCATTTCCCGTTCGCTGTTTCAGACCCGCGAGGTACGGGTATACGATGGCGACCGCCTCATCGCCGCGAGCTATTTCGACATCGGCGCACGCGCTGCTGCCAGCCTGCTGGGGCTCTTCGATGCCGAGTACAGCCGCCTCAGCCCCGGCCTGTATACCATGCTCTGCGAGATCCGCTACGGCATCGGGCAGGGGCTCCGGTGGTATTATCCCGGCTATGTGCTGGACGGGGACCCGAGCTTCAACTACAAGCTGCGGCTGGGGGATATGCAGTATTATACCTTCGAAGGGCGCTGGCAGCGGATGAGCCGCCTGGACCCTGACCGGCTGGCCGGAAATGTGATCCATGCAGCCATTGCACGTGCCGAGCTGCTGCTGAGCGGCAGCCCAATCCGGCCCCAGCGGCATTACAATGTGTTCTTTTCTCTGGGCTATCTGGTCAATCAGCAGGATTCCTTTCTTGAAAGCCCCCTCCTGCTCATCTGCCGCTGGCACAGCGAGGACCGCCTGATCGGCATCGACTACCTCTTCGAGCAGGGCTGCTACCGGATCGTGGAGGTATATGTAAGCCCGGACTATCCGGATATTATGCTGGCCGAGTATTCGGATGCGTATTTTGCGCAGGAAACCGAGCTGAGCGGCATTCCGATCCTCGAAGCGGTGCTCGATCAGGACCCCGATGCGGAGCGCATCGTGCAGCGGCTGCGTGCGTTCATGCGCTGAAGCGCCAGGCCTGCAGATCCAGCCCTTCCAGCAGCCTGATATACAGATCGATGCCCTCCTCCAGCTCGCTGCGGAGCAGGTATTCGTCGGCGGTATGCGAGCGGGCGGAGTCGCCGGGGCCGATCTTCAGGGTGGGAAACGGCATCAGGGCCTGGTCGGAGGTGGTCGGCGAGCCGTAGATCCGGCGGCCCAGGGCGAGCCCGCGCTGCACCACGGGGTGCGCTTCGGGCAGACGGGAGGAATTGAGCCGGAACGAGCGCGCGCGCACTTCGGAGCGCACATGCGCGCAGATCAGGTCATAGGCTTCGCGGTTGCTGTAGCATTCATTGGTGCGGACATCTACGACAAAGGCGCAGCTGTCCGGCACCACGTTGTGCTGCGAGCCGGCCTGGATCTGGGTGACGGTCATCTTGACCGGCCCCAGAAAGTCCGACACCTGCGCAAACTGGTAGGTCCGGAACCATTCGATATCGGCCAGGGCCTCATAGATGGCATTCAGGCCTTCCTCGCGTGCTGCATGCCCGGCACGGCCGCGCGCGGTGCAGTCGAGCACCAGCAGGCCTTTTTCCGCGATTGCCAGGTGCATCTGTGTCGGCTCGCCCACGATTCCCAGATCGATGGGGCCCAGTTCGGGCAGAATGGCCTCGATGCCCTGGACACCGGAGATCTCCTCCTCTGCCGAGGCAGCGAAGAGCAGGTTGAACGGCAGGCCGGGGCGGTCGTGGAAGTAGAGAAACACCGCCATCAGGGCGGTCAGGGCGCCGCCGGCGTCATTGCTCCCCAGTCCGTACAAGCGCCCGTCTGATTCTGCAGGGGTAAACGGGTCATAGGTCCAGGCCGCATGCGGGCGCACGGTATCGTGGTGGGAATTGAGCAGCACGACGGGCAGGCCCTCGCGGAAGTGGCGGCTGCGCGCCCAGACATTGTTGCCGGTGCGGCGGGTGTCCACGCCGGCGTCCCGGAAAAATGCCTCGATGCGGCTGGCAGTGCCGGATTCTTCCCGGCTGAAGGAGGGAATGGCAATCAGCTCGCGCAGCAGGCCGTAGGCGGCTTCCTGGAGCTGGGCAATCCGGGCAGAATCGACAGTCATAGGAGGCAGGGGGTCACAGTACAGCGGGCAAATATACAGGCCGCAGGCAGACCGTGCACAGGCCGCCGCCAAAAACCTGGCGCGGCCCCGCAAGGAGCCGCGCCCGTCTATCTTCCAAAAACCCGATATTATTTCAAGATCGTCACGCGCTGCAATGCAGGTGTATGCCCGCCCGATTCCACGCGGAGCACGTACATGCCCGCCGGCAGCGAAGCTGCCTGAACCGGCACGGCTTCCACCGCAGCCTGGGGCACCAGCACGGCACTGTACATGGCCCGCCCCTGGAGATCGAGCAGGCTCCAGCGCACTTCCTGGCCAGCCAGCCCCAGCAGCTCGAAGGTGAAGGCGTCCGAGGCCGGATTGGGATAGGGAACCGAAAGCATGGCTGCGCCGCCCGGCTCCGTCCAGATCTCCACCAGGGAGGAAAAGCTCTGCGAACCGTCCTGATCCACCTGCCGCAGGCGGTACACATTCAGCCCGGGCAGCGGCCTGCGGTCCTCGAAGGTATAGGTCTGGCGATCGGCCGTGGTGCCCGCGCCTGCCACCCGGCCCAGCTCGATGGCCTGGCCGTTGGCGATGCGTTCGACGGCATAGTAGGCATTGCCGGTCTCGCTCACGGTCACCCATTCGAGCAGCACGCCTGCCTGCGTTTCCCAGCCCCGGAACGAGAGCCATTCGACAGGCAGGTTGGTGGAGGCAGAAGAGACTGCTGCGTAGGCGTTGAGCCGTCCGTGGCCGAAGATGGTGTCGAAGCCTGCCGCGCCCATGTTGTCTGCCGTGGTGATCAGGGTGTTGCGCACCTCGGTGTAGGTGAGGTTGGGATTGACCGACAGCACCAGGGCCGAAACGCCGGAGGTCTGCGCACAGGAGACCGACGTGCCCCCGAACCACATGGTATAGTTCCGGTTGGTGTAGTCTGTGTAGGGAATACCCGTGAAATTGTATCCCAGATCTCCCATGCGGTCCATCACGGTTACATTGACCTCGATGGAGTCTTTGATCGAAGACGGTGCGACCAGATCGAGCTGGCTGCCTTCACGGGAATAATTGGTCCTGCGGGCGCGCTGATCGACGGCGCCCGTCGTGATTACATACGGACTGTTGGACGGATAGGCGATGCAGGACCTGGATACGGTGCTCTGGCCGGCGGAGAAGGTGACAACAGCACCCTTGCCGCCCCGTCCGAGGGTGACTGCATCCAAAATAGCCTGATCGATCACCGGGTAGAGATTCTGGGAACAGACGCTGTACGCCCAGGAGTTGTTGATCACATCCGCACCATTCTGCCAGGCCCAGCTGATCGCATCGGCAAATTCGCTCGGGGAAGATACGCCGTCGATGTACACATGCACCGGCAGAATCTTCACATTCGGCGCGATCCCGGCTCCGCCGAGATTGTTGTGGGAGGCGGCGATAATGCCTGCCACTGCCTGGCCATGGGCATCGTTGTTGTTGCGCGGCTCCCCTACGCCGGCGGGATCGGACGTGGTGTATCCGGTCAGCAGGCGGGAGCTTCCATTGTAATCCACCAGATCCTCGTGGGCTTCCACGCCTTCATCCACAACCGCCACGATGATATTGCTGTCGCCGAGCGAGAGGCACCAGGCCTCCGGCGCATCGATGTCGATGTCGTTGTTGCGGCGGTAGGGATAGACGGAGTTGCTGTTGCTGCCGGTATTGTGCAGGTAGTACTGCACATTCATGTATGGATCGGAAGGGAGGACAAAGCCGGCGGGCGGGCAGCTGTAATTCGGCACATAGCTCTGTCCGTGTGCGATCGAGGCAAAATCCGGGTGGCACCACTCGAACATGCCGGACTCGTAGAGCCGGTTTGCGGCGGGCAGCACCTGCGCGAGGTCGCCAGCCTGGATATAGCGGATTCCGCCGCCGGTTTCGCCGAAGGACCAGTCGCCGGCGCCGAGCAGCTCCATCATCCGGCTGCGGTCGAACAGTTTTCCCGGCCGGTATACGATGCGGTAGGTGGGCCACATCGTAAAGCTGGGGTCTTCCTCCAGGCTGAGGCCGAAGGCCGCACTGCGCAGCAGGGCAGGATCGACGCCGGAAGCCCTGGCGGCAGCGTCCGGATCGGCAGCGCGCAGCGAGGCTGGCAGGTCGACGACTAGCCGGGACACCCCGTTTGCGCCGTATCCGAGCACAGGCGCGTCCCCGGCGCGGGCGGACATCCGCAGCGCAGCTTCCGGGACTTCCTGATTCAGATACAGGATCACGCTCTGCGGATTCTCCGCGAGCCGGTGCTTGACGCCACTCGACCAGTAGTACAACTCCTGGGCATGGCTCGTCTGGGCGATAAGCAGTGCGACGGCAAGCCCGAAAACACTGCGGAACAGGATCCGAAACAACATGGACTACTTCGTAGAATTACCCCCTAAATTACGCAACGTCTTGCATCCTTACACAGGCTGGAACCTGTTCGGTCAGTTTTGATGCACAACCGGTACGGCTGCCCCGGACAGCAGGCCGGATCTGGCAGCATCCCGTTATGCGCTGCATATGCCCGGCACCTCAAATTCTCTGCCAGGATGCTGCGTACCAGCAGTTTTCAGCCTGAAACGCAGCAGATTCTTGCATCCGTCGCCGGGGCTGCGCCTGAGCAGATGCCTGCAAATCTGGCTCATGCAGCGCTATTTCCGACATCTGGCATCCCCTTGCAGCCATATGCGGACCGCCCGGACCTGGTCCGGGCGGCAGCAACCGTCCTCTATTTTTCTGCCGATTTACAAATCTTTCCGGCTGAAGCGTCTGAAGGCCAAGCCCAGCGGCAGCAGGATCCAGAGCAGGGTCATGCCGCCTGCTGCGGCGATGCCCGGCCCGGCGCCCAGAAACTCGCGGAAGAGGGCGCCGGTGTAGCCCATCAGCGCAGCCAGGTCCAGCTGCAGCATCACGGCCACCCGCGCCAGGTCGATGGGGTTGAGCGCCATCAGCAGCAGCATGGGCTGCTCCATCGGGTAATCGGCGAAGGCAAACATCAGCAGCAGCACCAGCGCATCGTAGAGCAGCGCAAAATACAGCCAGATCAGCAGCACGATGCCAATACCCCGGGCTTTATCCCGCGCAGACACCGCCACGAGCAGGGCCAGCGATGTGCCTACCCAGGTCAGCCCGGCGGCTGCCAGGCACAAGGCCCAGCCGCCGGGCTCCGGCAGGTAGATGGCAACCGGAATTCCGATGCCGATCAGCACGGCAGCCGTCATAGCCAGCACCAGCCCGAGGTATTCGCTGCCCAGGATCACGCTCCGGCGCAGGGGCTGCGCCGCCATCAGCTCGATAAATTCGCTGGCATGGTAGAGGTGGATGGCCGGGAACATGAGGCTGGCCAGGGGCACGATCAGGAGGACCAGGTTCAGCAGGCTGGCAAGCCCCTTCACCGGGCTGTCGCTCAGGCCGAAAAGGCCGAATGAAATGGCCAGCAGGCCGATGCAGTATCCGATGACAAAGCGGCTCTGCAGAATATCGGCCAGCACATAGCGGACAATCCGGATCATGGCAGCGGGGCGGATGCGGCGGGCTGCAGCCGCAGGGCTGAGCGCCAGGGTGGAAACGGGCGCTTGCAGCGCGGGAGATAGGGGCTTCATGCGGCGGCGGCGTTGAGGGAATCGCGCATGATGCGCGCGACAGCCCGCTGGAGGGTGGATTCGCCGGTCTCGGATTTTAGCTGTCCGACCGGCAGGAACAGGCGGAGCTGCCCTTCGTGGAGGTACATGACCTCGGTGGTCAGTTCCTCCAGGTCGCTCAGCAGGTGCGAAGTCATCAGAATCAGCTTGCCTTTGGCTTTTTCGGCCAGCACTTTCTCTTTGAGGATCTCGGCTGCCGGCGGGTCCAGGCCGGCGGTCGGCTCGTCGAGAATCAGCACTGCAGGGTCGAAGAGGAAGGCGATGGAGGCGCTGACCTTCTGGCGCATGCCGCCGGAGAGGGTGCGCATGGGCTTGTGGGCAAACCGGGCAATCTGAAAAGCGCCGATCAGGTCCTCGTCCAGGCGGTCGCAGGTGCTGCGGCGCACCTCGCGCAGCATATCGAGCAGCTGCCCGACGCGCATATGATCTGGAAAGCGCCCAGTCTGGGGCATATAGCCGATGTGGCGGCGGTATTCCCAGCCCAGGCGCAGATCTTCGCCCCGCAGCGACAGCGTTCCGCTGTCCGGACGCACCAGCCCGAGCACACATTTGATCAGGGTCGTTTTGCCGGAGCCATTGGGTCCGATCAGCGACACCGCCTGCCCGGCCTCCAGGGTTGCGGAGACCTGGTCGAGGGCATACTGACGGCCAAAGCGCTTGGTAAGTTGGTCGATCCGGAGCATCGCAGCGGGATAATCAGGGTATCAGGTACAACACAGACATTACTGGGGCAGCAGCACGCCGTCAATGACGTGCACGATTCCATTGGAAGCGGGCACTGTGGCCACGACGGTTGCGGCATCGTTGAGGCGGATCTTGCCATCCTGCACAGAGACGCGCACATTGCCGCCGTTGGCCATGCCGAGGGTCATGCCGTCGCGCAGCATCTCAGGCCGGTACACAGCCACTGCCACGTGGTACTGCAGGATGTCCTGCAGGGTGGTCTTCTGCTCAGGCTTCAGCAGCCCTTCGACGGTGCCGGGCGGCAGCTTGGCAAAGGCATCGTTGACCGGAGCGAAAACCGTAAACGGGCCTGCGTTGGAGAGCGCGTTCACCAGATCGGCAGCCTGCACGGCTTTGACGAGCGTGGTGTGATCCGGGCTGGCCATGGCTACTTTGACCACATCCTTCTGCGACACATCATCTTTGACGGAAGCCTGGCCGCCGCCTGCTGGCATAGCGTCCGGGGCAGCAGAGGCCGAAGCGGATCCGGAAGGCGAATTGCAGGCACAGCCGAATGCCAGCAGCAGGCCGAGAGCAAAATGCGAAAGCTTGTTCATAGGGGTATCGATTATGCAGGGTGAATCGCAAAAGAAAGCGGATCAGGCCCGAACTCCTGACAATCAGACTCATGCAGTACAGGCTGCATCCGGGGCTGTTCATCGAGGAGGCGGACCGGGGTCAGCACGGGCAAGGTCTTTTCTGCCCGGTCCAGCAGGTACACCATGAAGCTGCGCATGAGGATCAGGGCGTGGGGCATCCGTTCGGCGATCATCGAAAAGAGGCGCACAGGCCGGTACGGGATATCGCCTGTGCCGTCCCGGTCGAGGTCGTATCCTTCGTAGTGGTCCCAGAAATTGCCGTTGAAGTCGTTGAGGACCATCGTGCCGTTGGTGGCCACGTCGAAGGAGTTGCCGTAGAAGCCATTGTCTTTGAACACATTCGCATCGCAGCTTGCCTGGATGCGCAGGGCCCAGCCGTTTTCGCGGAACTCGTTGTGCCGGAAGCGGATGCGGCTGCATCCCTCCATGTAGATGCCGGCCGTGTTGTGCACGAAGCGGCTGCATTCCACCTCGCTGTCCGAAATATCCTTGAGCAGGATGCCGTAGGCCGCTCCGCCCCAGTTGTGTTCGAAGGTATTCTCATACATCTGCACCTTGCGGGAGTACATCACGGCCACGCCGGCGCCGTTGCGGCGGAAGGTATTGCGTTCGTAGCGGTCTTCATGGGAAAACATGAAGTGCAGGCCGTAGCGGATATTGCCTTCGCTCAGGTTGCCGAAGATGCGGGACTGGGTGACAAACTCGAAGTAGATGCCGTCCCGGTGGCCGGTCACGTAGTTATGTTCGATGGCGGCGCTGTCGCATTTCCAGAGGTGAATGCCGTTGCCGGTATTCTGCTCTTCGGCGGGCGTGCCGGCGATATGGTTATATTTGACGAGGCAGTTCACGGTGTTCGACAGGTAGATGCCGAAGTTGCAGTCGAAGAGGCGGTTCTGCTCGATTGAAACGCGGCTGACAGCCAGGACCTTGATGCCGGCGATATCGATGGTGCTCATCTGGCCGCTGTTGCGGATCTCAAAACCCTGCACCCGCGTGCCGGAGGCCTGGATGGTGAGGATTTCCGCCTGATGCTGCCCGTCGAGCACCGGATATCCGATTCCGATCAGCGCCAGCGGCTTATCGACCACCAGATTGCCCTCGGCATAGAAGCCGGGATGCACGAAGACCGTATCGCCAGGCGCGGCCAGCCGGATGGCATCGCGGATGCTGCCCAGAAGCTGGCCCGGGCCCGCGTGCAGCACAGCGGCAGATCCGGAGCCTGCGAACACGAGAAGCGCTGCCAGGAGCAGGCCGTGCGGCACGGAGCGGCGGGAGCGGTTCATCAGAAGCTGCGTTGAGCGGTGGGCCAATCAAGGGCTTCGCCGCCGCTGCGGGCGCGTACGGAGTCGCGGGCCGCTGCCGAGCGGAATACGGCCAGATCGCTGCGCATGGGGCTGCGGATGGCCTCGCTGCGCAGCAGAAAAGCCTGCTCCAGCGGCACGAAGCTGTTCACGTGCAGAAAGTCGACGGCATAGCGGCCTGCGACCTGCGCGGGCTCCACGGCGCCCGCGCGCAGGTGGCCATCGAGGCAGTTGAGGTCGTCGAACTTGTACACCTTGCCGGTCTTCGTCACGATCTCGGCGCCGAAGCGCTTGTCGGTCAGGGTCATTTTACAGGCGTGGCAGGCATCCTGGCCGTAGCGGATGGGCTCCGGACCCGGCGTTTTGCAGGACTGGAAGAGCATGAAGCTCAGGCCCAGGAGCACCGTGCCGGCCAGCGGCGTCACGGCGGCGCGGGCCTGCTTGCGGGCCGAGTACCCCTCGAAAGCCAGCAGCCCCACCGCGATCAGCCCCACCGCAATGATCACCCAGCCGCCCAGATCCGGGCCGGAGTAGGCGGTGAAGTTCAGCAGGTTCTTATAGCCGATGACCGGCGGCTGGTACGCCATGCCCGGCACGATGATGGCCGCGTGCGGGTCGAGGTTGTGGCCGTAGTCGTAGCCCCAGCGGTAAAAATCCCACAGTGCAGCGGCGCCATAGGCAACGGCCATGCCCACAAAGGCCCAGAGCAGGCGCAGGCTGCCCACGACGGCCGTCAGCAGGCCCATGAGGATGAAGATCCCCAGCAGGATGCCGATGTACTGGAACTCCGGGAACATCTCCGCTTTGATTTCCCGCATGCCGATGTAGTGGTTGAGACCGTTGATGATGTCGAAGGCTCCGCTGAGGCGGTTGTGCCAGATCTTCATGTTCAGCCCTTCGGGATACTGGGGCGCCCAAAGCTGGATCTGCCACAGCGGAAGGAAATACGTCGCGATCATGGCGAGGCTGGCGCCTCCGAGGAGGAAGCGGGAAAAGTTGCTGAGTTTCATAGGAGCAGAAATTGGAAGGGGCAGCCCGGGAGGCCTGCCCCTTCAGGCAGGAGGATTACTGAGCCGCGAGGCCTGCTTCGGGCGTGCCGCCCGTGCTGTATTTCAGGGGCACATTGGAGCCCGCGGGCGATACGCGCACATATCCTTGCATTTCCTGGTGCAGTGCCGAGCAGAAGTCGGTGCAGTAGACCGGAATCACGCCTACACGGTCGGGAATCCACTTGAGGGTGGAGGTTTCGCCGGGCATGATGAGGATTTCGGCATTGGCGGCGCCTTTGACGGCGAAGCCGTGCGGCACATCCCAGTCCTGTTCGAGGTTGGTGACGTGGAAGTACACTTCATCGCCCAGGCGGACGCCTTCGATGTTGTCCGGCGTAAAGTGCGAGCGGATGGAGGTCATGTACACATGCACTTGGTTGCCCTCGCGGACTACCTTTGCTTCCTTCTCTCCTTTGGCTGCGTAGGGGTGCTCATTCTCTTCGATCTTGAAGATTTTGACCGAATTCGGAGCGACCATCGAGGCCGGAATGGCTTCGGCGTAGTGGGGCTCGCCGACGGTGGGGAAGTCCAGGAGGAGCTTCATCTTGTCGCCGGTGATGTCATAGAGCTGAGCCGACTGGGTCAGTTCGGGGCCGGTCGGCAGGTAGCGGTCCTTGGTGATCTTGTTGTAGGCGATCACATATTTGCCGTGGGGCTTGCGGGTGGGGCCGCCGGGCACGCTCAGGTGGCCGATGGAGTAATAGGTCGGGACGCGGTCCACCACTTCCAGTTTTTCCACATTCCACTTCACAATCTCCGACGAGACGAAAAAGGAGGTGTAGGCGAAGCCATTGGCATCAAACTCGGTGTGCAAGGGCCCCAGGCCCGGCTTCTGCACCTCGCCGTGCAGGACGGCATCGTACTTCAGCACCGGCAGTCCGTCGTATTCCGCCTCGAAGTTTTTCTCTTCGATGGCTTTCAGCATTTTGTCGAAGGAGAAGACCGGGATCATGGCAGCCAGCTTACCGGAGCCGACGATGTATTTACCGGTCGGATCGACGTCGCAGCCGTGGGGCGACTTGGGGCAGGGCATGAAGTAGACCACATCCTTCAGCTCGCGGGGATCGAGCACGGTCACTTCCGTCACCGTCGTCGACGTTGCGCTGTGGGTACGGTCGGAGTATTCGTTGTTCATGTAGCTGACCGGCAGTTTGCGGCCCTTGCCTGCTTTCACGTATTCCTCGCACTTTTTCCAGTTCACCGCCATGATGAAGTCCTTGTCCTTTTGCGAAGCATTGACTTCGAGGAGGGTGCTGGCCTGCTCGGTGTTGTAGCAGGAGAAGAAGAACCAGTCGTGCGAGGGGCCGCGGCCGCCCCGGGAGAGGTCGAAATTGACGCCCGGCAGCAGCAGTTGGAAGCCGATGCTCATGTTGCCGTCCTGGGGATCGATTTTCACGAATGAAACCGTGCCTTTGAAGTTCTCCTTATAGGTGTTGATGGGCACATCGGTGTTGGCGCCTTTGTAGTCCAGGGGGAAGGAGAAGCGGGTACCGGCGACGGCGTACTCGGAGTTTTCGGTGAGGAAGGGCGAGGAGTGGTTGCCGGAGGCATTGGGGATCTCGATGATTTCCTCGGTGCGGAAGGTTTTCAGGTTGATGCGGGCGATGCGCGGGGTATTGTTGGCATTGACGAAGGCCCATTTTCCGTCATGCTCGCCGTTGGTCGTGGACAGGGCGATGTGGTGGCTGTCGTCCCAGGGCGTAAATCCGTGGGAGGTATTCAGCATGGGCTTGGTTTCCTCGCTGAAGCCCCAGCCATTTTCCGGCGACAGTGAAAATACCGGAATAATCCTGAAGAGGCGGCCGGAGGGGATTCCATATACGCTGACCTGGCCGTTGAATCCGCCGGAGACGATGTTGTAGAATTCGTCATACTGGCCGGGGGCTACATACACCTTCGAAGCGGCGTCGCCGGTGAGGGACTGCGTGGGGTTCTTGGGGGCGCAGCCTGCCAGCACGCCCAGGGCGAGCACAAGCGCGGGCACAGCCCTGCATAATACGCTGATTCGAGCATTCATAAGATCAGGGAGTTGTAACGTTGAGGCTTATTTTTCGCCATCGTTCTGGCGCATGAATTCCAGGATTTTGCGTGCGTCAGCTTCGGAGACATTCTGGTTGGGCATGCGCACGAGACAGAGTTCGAGCTGCTTCTGGGCTTCTTCGTCGGTGGCGAGCATCATTTCCACGTTGGTGATCATGTTCATAATCCACTCAGGCGTGCGGCGCTGGGTCACCCCAGCCCAGCCCGGTCCTACGAGTCGGTCGGTGGTGAGACGGTGGCAGGCCAGACACTTGGTTTCATAGATACTTTTACCGGTGCTCACCCACTCGGCATCAAGCGGATTGGTCAGCTTGACGGTCGAGACCGGCTTTCCATGCACTTCGGGCTGAGGCACAGCCACCTCCGCAGGGGAGGGCGCATTTTTCGCGTCGCGGGCGGCTTGTTCTTTGGAGGTGCAGGCGCTCAGGGCGGCGGCCATGCAGCAGATCAGCAGGAGTCGGAGGGCCATAGGATAGGTTTTGTTTTCGTATTAAAAGAGTTTAAACTCTTTATATCGCAAATATATTTACCGACTGCCTGCCCCGGGAATGCATAAACTCTCTTCAGGCGATGATCATTATCATGCAAAAAAGAGTTTTAACTCTTTATATTTGCATTGCTCGTGGTATGCATCAGATTCCGTGCTATCCCGGCGGATACTGGACGAAATACAGGACGTGTACGGATGTTTTCCAAGACTTATGGCTATGCGCTCAGGGCCGCTACGTATGTGGTGCTGCACGGCAGGGAGGATCAGAAAGTGAGCCTGCAGGACCTGTCTGCGGCGCTCGACGTGCCGCATCACTTCCTGGGCAAGATCATGCAGGACCTGGTCCGGCACGAGGTGCTGGAATCCACCAAGGGCCCCAACGGCGGTTTTTATCCCAACAGCCGGACGAGCGGGCTCAACCTGCTGGAGATTCTGAAGATTACGGACGGCAGCATTGTATTTTCCACCTGCCTGCTGGGCATCCGGCATTGCAATGCGGAGAAGCCTTGCCCGATGCATGCCGACTTTGGCCGGTGCCGGGACGGCCTGCTGGAGAGTTTGCGGACGAAGACGCTGCAGGATCTGGCGGACGAAGTAGGCAGGGGCACGGCTTTTCTGGTGCGGTAGGCCTTCGGCCTGCGGGTGCTGCCCCCCCTTGGTCCCCCCCGTTGCCGGGGGGGAAAGACTCCAGGCGGCTGACGCCGCCCTACTCTCCTGCCGGACGTGCCAGCGTATCCCGCAGGATACGTGTCAGCTTTTCCGCGCCCTGGCGGCGCAGGTGATTGGAGTCGAAGAAATCCGCATCCTCAAATCGCGGATCCTCCGTGAAATTCAGGTAGCGCACTCCATGTGCGCGGCTCAGCGAGTCGGCAGCCTGCGTCATATAGGCATAGCGGTCGGCCCGGACCTGGCGCATATAGGCCGGATGCATCGGCATCGAGATCAGCACAGGCTCCACGCCGCGCATGCGGCAGCGGCTGACAATCGCCGCCAGGCGGGCCAGATTCACCCCATGCAGACGTTCATCATAGTACCGGTCATGAAACGGCGCCGATTCCGCCGCATTCTTTAGCAGATCCCGCTGCTCCTCCGTCGCAAACCACCCATCGGGGCGGAACTCGATCAGCGAATCCCCCTCCATGAAATAGCCCCAGGCGCGGTCCACCGACCCTTTTACCGTAAAAAGCGCCGTCAGGCTGAAGCGGCGGGCCGACAAAGGCTTGACGAAGTCCTTCGTGCCGAAAAAATAAGCATAGTGGTAGCTCTTGTTGTAATCGCCCGGATTCCGGTCTGATTCAGCGCCCAGCGAAGAGTACGACACCGGCACCATTACCGTGCGCAGGCTGGGCATCCGGTCCAGGTAGCGCTCCAGCAGAAACAGATCGTAGTACAGCGTCTGCGCCGTCGAAGCCATATTATAGGCAGGCCCATCGAGCAGATCCGGGGCGATTCCCAGATACGTATGCGAACTCCCCAGAATCAGCGTATGCAGGCTGGCCGCCTGCTGCTCCAGCAGCGCCTTCTTGCGCTCGTAGTGATTCGGCAGGCTGCGCTGCAGCAGCTCCAGGCCCAGCAGCAGCAGCAGCACCGGCAGCGAAAACCCCAAAAACCGCAGGAGAAAAGCCTTCATAGCGCGTCAGAACTGGAAATAGATAAAAGCCCGGCGTTCGTAGTTGAAATACAGGATCACCAGCACCATCGCATAGTAGACCGACCAGCGCAGCACTGCCGGCCAGTGGCCGATCTCCAGCGGATGATGCTTCCGGTAGTGAAACACCACCCATTCCAGCCCCAGAAACGCCAGCGCGCCGGCAAACTCCAGGCGGAAGTCATTCAGCTCCTGAAACAAGCTGGGCGTAAACAGATGGCCCATATAGCTCAGCGCATGCGCCACGCTGGGCGACATAAAGAACATCAGCGCAAACAGATTCAGCCCCAGCGTCAGGCCGATCTGCAGGCCGGCCCGCACCGTGCCCGGAACCGTATACGGCGGGCGGGTCTGCTGGATGGTCGATTTCAGCTGCGGAAACAGAATATACGGAATATGGTACAGGCCATGCAGCACCCCCCAGATCACGTAGGTCCAGTTTGCGCCGTGCCAGAGACCGCTTACCGTGAACGTAATCAGGTAGTTGCGGATCAGCATCGCCTTCGAGAGATTCGTCTTGCCCTTGCTCAGCGGCAGAAACACATAATCCCGGAACCAGGTCGTAAGCGAAATATGCCAGCGGCGCCAGAAATCAAAAATATCGCGGGCAAAATAGGGCAGATTGAAATTGCGCATCAGGTCGAAACCCAGGAGGCGGGCCGTACCGTAGGCCATATCGGAGTAGCCGGAAAAATCGCAGTACAGCTGGATAGCAAACAGGAACACACTCACGGCCAGCACGCTCCCCCGGTACGCCTCATGATGCGCCACGGCCAGATCCACACATTGCCCCAGGCTGTCGGCGATCACCACCTTTTTAAACAGTCCCCAGAGTATGTAGCGGAGGCCCTCCCGGGCCTTCTCCGCATCGAAGCGGCGGGCCTTGTAGAACTGCGGCAGCAGGTTGGACGCCCGCTCGATAGGGCCAGCCACCAGCTGCGGGAAAAAGCTCACAAACGCCAGAAAGGCCACCGGATCCGTCGCTGCCTTGATCCGCTTGCGGTACACATCGATCGTATAGCTCAGCGACTGGAAGACGAAAAAGCTGATGCCCACCGGCAGAATCACCCGGAGCGTACGGGGGCCGAGCGTCACCCCGAAGGACTGCGCCAGGGCGATAAACGAATCGACAAAAAAGCCAAAATACTTGAAAAAGCCCAGCATGCCCAGGTTGAAGACCACACTCAGCATCAGCCAGGCCTTGCGCCGGCGGGCATCCTCCGTGCGCGACATCTGGTAGCTGGACACAAAATCCACCAGCGATCCGCCGGCAATCAGGCCCAAAAAACGCCAGTCCCACCAGCCGTAGAATACATAGCTGGCGGTCAGCAGCAGCACATTCTGAATCCGGAGCCGGTCCCGGAACACAAACCAGTACAAGCCGAATACCAGCCCATAAAATACCGCAAAATCCAGGGTGTTATACAGCATGGATGTTTAAGCATTCAACCGGACCCGAACCTGCCGGCAGCTAATACAAAGATCCGCATAAATCTGGCGGATGCCGCGCCGGAATGCGTTAACCGTCAGGATCGATCATTCAACGGGGCCGCAGGCTGCACCTCCAGCGAGCCAATACGCGCCAGCACGCCGAGACTGACTGCCGCGATCAGGCTCAGCGGCAGCTCCATCAGCACCGGATGGGTATAATGCGCCACCACCAGCGCAAACAGCAGGCTCAGGTATGCTGCGTGCCAGGCCCGCTGGCGGGCATCCTCCAGGCGGAAGTAGTGCCGCACCCCGCTGACGAGCGCCGTCAGCAGCAGCAGGCAATACAGCAGCAGCCCCACCCAGCCCGATTCCAGCGCCACGCGCAGGTAGCCGCCCGAGGCCGGAAACTGCGAAAGCATCGATTCCGGCGAAAAACGCTCGCCCCAGGCACCGGTGCTGCCCAACCCGCTGCCCATGGGGTGGCGGAGGATATAGGAACGCACATACGACTCATTTTCAAGCTGCTGCACCATCGACGCCATCTCGCCCGGGCGGAACATCTCCTGCAGGTGCAGCAGCCGCTCGTTCTGGCCCTGATACAGCAGCAGCCCGGCGGCCAGCAGGCCTGTCACAGCCCATCCCGCCAGGGCCGGCCGCCAGCGGCCCAGCAGCGTCAGAAAGCCCAGCCCGGCACCCAGCGCCAAAAACCCTGTCCGGGACGCTGAAATCAGCATCGCAGGGAGCAGCAGCACCAGCAATCCGGCCAGCATAAGCCGGTAGCGCCGCCGCATCCCGGGCACATCCGCCAGCGCCAGCGCCAGCACCCAGGCGGCGCCCATCATGGCTCCGAAGATGGAAGGATGAGAAAATACCGAAAATTTCCGCCCGCTGGCAAACAGGCTCCCGCCGTGCGCGGGTCCGGCCAGCAGCCACTCCTGCTCCGTGCGGCTCAGGCCGTATACCTCCTGCAGCAGGCCATAGACTGCGCCCAGGCCTGCCAGCAGCAAGATCCAGAACGTCAGGCGCCCCAGATGCTTCCATTGGGACACGGCATAGGCAGCTGCAAAATAGACCAGCCCATGCCCGGCATATTCGCGCACCGCATAGACCCAGGCCACCCGCGAAGGTGCCAGCGGATTCAGCAGCTCCAGCAGGCAGTACACGCACCAGGCCAGCAGCGCCGGCGTAACCGGATTGCGGACAAAGCGCCAGTCCCGCACATACACCTGGCGGAGAAATACCCCGAAAAGCAGCGCCAGAATCCCGCCGTCGATAAAAATGCTGACGGGAAAATCGCCGCTCATCCGTTTGATCCAGGGAAGAAAGCAGGCTGCGCTCAGCAGCAGCACCAGCCCGAAGCGCACGTGAAACAGCGCAATCAGCAGCCCCGGCACCAGTGCCAGGCCGATCAGCATCAGCGTCGCCGCCGCAATGCCCTGCCCGGCAATCATCCGCCCCAGCAGCAGGGCCAGCAGCGTACCGTAGATATATCCCCAGGGGCTGTCGAACTGGAACAGCTGCGCCAGTGCCGTCCGCCATGCGCCGATCCGCTCCCGCAGTGCCGGGGGGGCGGAATCATTGCGCATTTTGAACACAAACGGCTGCATGCCCAGGCGGATTTCCGGTCAGAAAAATACGATTTTCACAAAAAAACCGAGGCACAAAGCTGCGCAAATTCCCATTACAATCCATTCATGAATCCGCTCGGTCCGGGAAAGAACATGCTGGCGCTCGCGAACCGCATACCGTCTGATTGTTTCCATCTGAAAGTTTCCCGTTTATAGATGTCCTGCACAAAACCGTATGCTAGATACGCTCGAAACCCCGCGCAAGCGCCGCCGGGACTCCGGATGGTTAAATTCTCCGGATCAACGGCAGTTGCTGCGGCATGCCCGGCATCGTATCTTGACGGGATGAATGCGACGCTCCTGCTGCTGGCCGGATGGGTTCTGTACTTTACGCTGCACAGCCTGCTGGCTGCCGATGCCGCAAAGGCGCTGGTGGCCCGCCGCCTGCCCCGGCTGATGCCCTGGTACCGGCTGCTGTACAATGCCTGGGCCCTGCTCGGGCTCGGCGCGCTGGCCTGGCTGCAGTGGCAGGCCGGCCGCGCGCGGCTTTGGCCGCTGCATCTGCTGACGGCTGTGCCGGGCGCCCTGCTCCTGCTGGCTGGCCTGGCCGGCCTCGCGCTGGCCTTCCGCGCGTATGACGCCTTCGAATTTGCCGGCTGGCCGCAGCCTGCCGCCAGCCCCAGGCCTTCCTCCCTCCAGACTAGCGGCTTCAACCGCTATGTGCGGCACCCGCTGTACACCGCTACCCTCCTGCTCTTCGCCGGCTATGTGCTCCTCCTCGCCCGCCCGGCAGATCTGGGGCTCTTTGCCGTCGTGCTGGCCTACATCCGGGCCGGCATCTGGCTCGAAGAACGCAAGCTCATCCGTCAGTTCGGCGACATTTACCGCCAGTATGCTGCCCGGACGCCCATGCTCATCCCCCGGACCGGCATCCTCCGGGCTCGCCGGCCCGTATGACCCATCATTCCCGTACCCCACACTCCCGCATATGCTCCAGCCCGCCTGGTTTGAAGAGAAACTGGCCCATTCGATGGACTATGCTGCCTACCGGAGCCTCATGGACCGCCTCGTGGCCAACGGCCAGACCTCCGGCCTGGTGCAGACTCCGGCATTGGTCCAGTACACCGGCCTGAACCTGCACCGCATGCAGCGCATCGAAAAGACCACTGCGCTCGATCCTGGCCTGGCCGGACAGCTCGCCGGCCTCCGGCGCCGCTATATCTGGCTGACCCTCACCGAAGCCTGGTGCGGCGACGCGGCCCAGAGCCTGCCGGTCATCCATGCCATGGCAGCGGCTGCACACGGGCAGATCGATTTCCGCCTGATCTTCCGCGACGAGCACCCCGACCTGATGGACCAGTTTCTCACTGGAGGCCCCGGCGGTACCCGCTCCATTCCCAAACTCATCTGCCTCGATCCGGACCGCCTCGGCGTACTCGGCAGCTGGGGTCCCCGGCCTGCTGAAGCCCACGCGCTGGTGCAGCGCCTCAAGGCAGCGCAGGCAGATCACGATGAAATGGTGCGGCAGGCGCAGATCTGGTACGC
Source organism: Bacteroidia bacterium (assembly GCA_033765305.1). Classification (GTDB taxonomy): domain Bacteria; phylum Bacteroidota; class Bacteroidia; order J057; family J057; genus RDXT01. Next base: position 89,712 of record JANRID010000040.1, on the reverse strand, counting down.
GCACGACCGCAGCGCCTCCATTCAGGCCGAATTCCGGGCCCTGCTGCAGCAGTGGGAAGCCATGCCTGCAACCTGAATCCGGGATTTACGTTCTTTAGCCAGCAGCAATGTGGAGGAGAAATTGTGGAATTTGCGGCCGCATGCTATCTTATCCCCGGATTGACCTCATAGCACCGACATGTTTGCCCCGGAAATAGAAGCCATGGAACGCCGCCACGAGCGGATCAGCGCAGCAGTGACCGCAGGCGTGGTCGTGCTGATCGCCTTGTTCAGCATTGTGTGGAAGGTATTCCGCAACCAGGTGCCGCCGCCCGGTGCCAAGTACGAGATGGTCGGCTCCTTCGACTTCGGCGACAGCCGCCAGGGCAACAAAAATATCAACAACTTCTCCCGTGCAGTGCCCGAGCCGCAGCAGGTCCGCGAGGTGCAGGAGCCTACGGCCCGCCCCACGCCTCCTGCGCCTTCCCAGAATGCACCGGTCCAGACCCAGCCCGCACCTTCGCCGGTGGTGACACCCTCCCAGCCTGCCCCGGCGCCCGCCCAGCCTACCCAGCAGCCTTCGCAGCAGCCTTCCAAGCCCAAGGTGGACGATGTATTCACCTATAAGCCTTCCAACGGCGGCGGATCCAACCAGGGCCAGGGCGGCGATGTGGGCAACAGCGGCTCGAACGTCAAAACGCTGGATCCCAGGGGGATGTACGGCTTTACCCAGGGCGACGGCGAGGGCGGCATCGGCAGCCGCGATGCCATCAGCCTCCCGTATCCGGAGTACAATGTGCAGGAGGAAGGCACGCTGAGCTTCGAATTCTTCATCGAGCCCAACGGATCGGTCTCGTACGCCAAGGCCCTGCCGAACAACAAGCCCAATCTCGCCCGCCTCGGCGAGGCCGCCATCCGCAACTGGCGCTTCAGCCAATTGCCCGGCGGCCAGGGCGGCCGCCAGAAGGTACGGGTCACCATGACCTTCAAGCTGCGCGGCTGAGCGGGAAAGGCCTGTCAGCTGTATTAGCACGTGTAATTGATTTGCTATTTCTGTCTGCGCTCTTTTGCAGGAGTGTATGTCACCGCGCCTTCCGCCTTGCCCGGAAGGCGCGATTTTCGTTATATGCATACTGGAACAGGACTTCTACCCGATCAATTGTGATGACCTCCCGACGCGAATTTCTCAAAACTACCGCAGCGGCTGGTGCCCTGCTGACCCTGCCCGATGCGCTGGCCGCCGATGTGCCGCCCCGCAAACTCCGCCTCGGCTTCATCGGCGTGGGGCTCCGCGGCCGCAGCCACCTCGAGCTCGCCATCATGCGCGAGGACACGGACATTACGGCCATCTGCGACATCGACCCCGCCGCAAATGCCGAGTCCCAGAAAATGCTCCGCGAGGCCGGACGCAAGGAAGCTGCGGTGTATCAGCAGGGCCCGGAGGATTTCCGCAACCTCCTGAAGCGCGACGATGTGGACGCCGTCATTATCTCGACGCCCTGGGAATGGCATGCGCCGATGGCTGTGGCCGCGATGCGTGCCGGCAGGTATGTGGGGCTGGAAGTGCCGGCTGCCGTGACGCTGGAGGAATGCTGGCAACTGGTGCAGGTGTCGGAAGAAACGAATATGCCTTGCATGATCCTCGAAAACGTCTGCTACCGGCGGGATGTCATGGCGGTGCTCAACATGGTCCGCCAGGGTCTGTTCGGCGAGCTGCTGCACCTGGAATGCGGCTACCAGCACGACCTGCGCGAGGTGAAGTTCAACGACGGCAAGCAGCCCTACGGCGGCGGGGTGGAGTTCGGCGAAAAAGGCTTCTCCGAAGCCCGCTGGCGCACGGCGCATGCCGTACGCCGCAACGGAGACCTCTATCCTACGCACGGAATCGGGCCGGTGGCCACCATGCTGGACATCCACTACGGCAACCGCTTCGTGTCGCTCAATTCCGTTGCCACCAAATCGCGCGGCCTGCACAAATACATCGTCGAGCACGGCGGTCCCGACCACCCCAATGCCTCCGTCGAGTTCAAGCTGGGCGACATCGTGACGACGGTCCTGCGCACCGCCAACGGCGAAACGGTCATCCTTTCCCACGATACCAACGGCCCCCGGCCCTACTCCCTCGGCTTCCGGGTCCAGGGCACGCAGGGGATCTGGATGGATCTGAATGCCTCGCTCTACATCGAAGGGCTCAGCAAAAAGGCCCACGCCTGGGAACCGGCAGCTCCGTACCTGGAGCAGTACGACCATCCGCTCTGGAAGCGGTACGGGCAGGACGCCAAAGGCGCGGGGCACGGCGGCATGGACTTCTTCGTGCTGCATGCGTTCATCGAATCGGCCAAAATGCGGCTGCGCCCGCCGCTCGATGTGTACGACGCCGCAGCCTGGAGCGCGATCTCGGCCCTTTCGGAGCAGTCGATCGCACAGGGCGGCGCGCTGGTCGAATTCCCGGACTTTACCCGTGGGCGCTGGGAAAACCGCCAGCGGCGCTTCGCCCTCGATGACCGCTACTGAGCCGCAGGGCCGTCTGCATTTTTGTGGTATCTTTGACAGACGATCTATGCTGTATAACCTTCCCTTCACAATGAAACAATACGTTACGCTTGGTATGATGGCCGCGCTGCTGATGGGCCTCCCGCAGGCACGGGCGCAGCAGGTGCTGAAATTTGCGCAGGATTCCGTAGCGGCCTTTATCGTGCCGCCCGACGGCACCGACGGCACCAATGAGTTTACCGTGTATTTCGGAATCGTGAACCTGACCTCCGAAAACCGGCAGGTGGTCGCCAACCGGCTCAGCACGGAGCTGACGGCAGGCCACGGCAATTTTTTCTGCTGGGATCTATGCTACGACTCCACGGCGGATGCGAGCCTGAACCCGGTCACCATCAACGCGAATGATACGACAACCTTCGGGCAGTACACCGTACTGAAGCCCAACAACCTTTCGGGGCAGAGCGAGGTGACGATGATCTTCACCGATGTGCTCACCGGCGTTTCCATTCAGCGGACCTATGTGTTCAAGGTCGGCACGACGGGCCGCACGCCGCTGGAGCAGCAGCCGTGGCTGAGCGCACCGCAACCCAATCCGGCTTCCGGCCATACGGCCGTACAGGTCGGCCTGCCGCCGGGGCAGGCCGCAGGCGAGCTGCTGCTGCGGGATCTTCAGGGCCGCGTGCTGCGGAGCTGGCGCGTCGGGCCGCAGCCGGACCGCCAGCCGCTGGATTTGAACGGCGTGAGCGCAGGCTGGTATGTGCTGGCCCTCCAGACCGGGCAGGGCACCGCAGCGGTGCAGCGGCTGCTCGTGCGCTGATCGCCCCCTTGCAGCCGGCCTGGTTCCGCAGATGCGGGGCCAGGCCGGTTTGGCACCTCAGGCTATAAGCAAAACGGGCCGGAATCGCTTCCGGCCCCGTCTCGTCGAAACCGCAGGCCCGGCTATTCGCGGGTGATTTCGAGAATTTCGAACTGCTGGCTGCCGGCAGGCACCACAATTTCCACCGTGTCCCCGACTTCGCGGCCCAGAAGCGCCTTGCCTACGGGGGATTTCACCGAAATCCGGCCCCGTTTCAGGTCGGCTTCCTCTTCGGCCACCAGCGTGTAGCGGATTTCCTTATTGAGCTTCATGTTCCGGAGCCGGACCGTCGACAGGATGTACGCCTTGCGGGTATCCACCTCAGACTCGTCGAGGATGCGGGCATTGGCAACCAGCGTCTCCAGCTTGCTGATCTTCATTTCCAGCATGCCTTGCGCATCCTTGGCAGCGTCGTATTCCGCATTTTCGCTCAGGTCGCCCAGTTCGCGGGCGCGCTGAATCTGTTGGGCAATTTCTGCACGGCCTTTCCCTTTCAATTCAGTCAGCTCGGCGCGCAGCTTGTCGTAGCCCTCCTTGGTGAGATACGTTAGTTCACTCATGACTGCAATACTGATAATATCCAACTGTAACAGGTGTAGATGCCGCGATGGAGCCGGGCTCCGGACGGCATGAAAACAGAAAAAAAGATTTGGGTTAGCCCTGATAGCCAACCCATATCTTGATGTGCGTATTGGCAAATATATTAAATATCTATTCGCGCTCCAAATACAAATGTGCCGTCGAACGGATTCGTAGTCCGGTAGCTCAGATCGAGCGAGAATTTGGAGAAGTCGGGATTGCCGCTGGCATCCACCTTGCCGGTTTTGAAGGGAATCTGGAAGGTGGCCCCTGCTGCTGCGCCGGTGTGTACGTTATACCGCCCGTCTATGCCGATTACCCGCCCGAAAATGCCGTCCTCATACAGGAAGGACCCGCGCAGAATCAGGTATTCGCGGTATTTGTACGACAGGCTCAGGCCGCCCTGGTCGAGGTAGAACGAATTCGAAATGAATCCGGCATTGACCGTGAACGTGTGCTGGGTGCCGGCAAAGAAGTCCATTGCACCGCCCATGGTGAGTACCGTAGGCATCTCGAAGCGGGCGGTGGGCAGGGTCACCGTGGAGGTGTAGGGGTTGTTGGGCTGAAACAGCACCCGTCCGGAAAGGCCGTCGCCGCTGAAGCGCATCGTCGGGCCGACATTCCGCAGCGCAATCCCCAGCCGCACCCGGTCTTTTTCGCCGGTGCGGTACTGAATCCCCGCATCAAAAGCCACTCCACCCGCAGATACCTCCGGCGTAGCCTCATTGACGATGCGCACCGTAGTGCCTACATAGATATGATCGGTAAATTTCTTGGCGTACGAAATACCGATATTCAGATAAGTAGGACTGAACGTGCCGAGGGTTCCATCCGGCTGCTCGGTGGTGGTGCGGATAAAGTCGCCCAGGCTGAAGGCGGTAATGGCCACGCCCAATGCGCCGCCATTCGGGCCCAGCCCTTGCGAAAATCCGAAGGTGTTGATGCCGATGTCGCTGCCGGTCATCCAGCGGGTATGCGCAAAGAGCAGCTCGGTGCCGGTGGTCCGGGCGAGGCCGGCAGGATTCACCTGGGAACTTTCGATCCCGTCGGTGCTGGCAATATCCAGCCCATTGAGCGCGGAGCTTTTAGGCATCGAGTTGATGAGCAGCTGCGTGGCACCAGCCTGGCCTACCCGCTCCGGCGGCTGGGCCTGGAGCACGGTCAGCATCAGCAACACATAGACTGCGGCGTGGAGAATTCGTTTCATATCCTGTTGATCTGCCGATGGTCGGGAAGAAAGGCCCCCCTTGCGGGAGGGCCGGTATGATTAGAAGTTGTCGAGGTCGAGCTGGCGCATGACCGCGAATAGTTTGATCACTTTTTCACCCAGCTTCTGGTCGCCGATGTTGGCGTCCACGTGGATGATGTACACCCCGCTGGCTACCGGCACGCCGGCCTGGTTTTTCAGGTCCCAGTCCTGGTCCGGCTCGTCGGAGTCCTTGACGAACTGCCGCACCAGGTGGCCGTTGAGGGTGAAGATGCTGATCCGGCACACCTGAGGCAGGTTGGTGATTTTCACCCGGTTGTCCAGCTGGCCGGTTTCATAGGACGAATAGGCATAGTAGGGATTGGGCACGACGAGCACCTTCTCCAGGGCATCTTTTGCCACTTCTACCTGGCCGGTCTGAGCAGCCCGGTCCACGGTATTGAAGCGGAATACCGGCTGATCGTTCGTGCCGGTGCGGGAGCCGAAGGGGCGGTTGGTGCGCAGCGACACCCGTGCAGTCGTGGGAATGTTGCGCGGATCGTCGAAGCCGAAGCCGCGTGCTGCATAGGGAATGCCTACCCAGGCCACATGCTTGTACGCATCTTTGAGCGAGTTGCCGGTCTGATCAAATACGATAGCCGTGGGGAAGCCGCTGGTGCCGGCAAAATTCTGGTTGAAGAGGAAGGACTTGATCGACTCGCAGCCGTCGTAGCGCAGATTGGTGACATAGACGTAATGCCGCCCCCCGACCCGGTCGAGGTTGGTGCCCAGCTCGGTGCCGGGATTCCAAAGCATATCGTCGCCGTTGTTGATCCTGTCCCATTCGCTCTCGCCGAAGAAGAGGTTCAGGCGTTCGCCGGTGTTGACGTTGATGGCATATCCGGGGAACCATCCCATGCCGTAGGGGCCGCCATCCTGGGGTAGCGTAGGCGATTCGGGCGAGCCATTCTGGTTGACACTCTGCTTGAACTTCGCAGAGAGCTGCCAGGCGCCGGTGCCGAGCGCCGAGTTGGGGCTGGTCTCGACAATCACGCAGCGCGACCACTTGGTCACATCCGCTGTGAAGACAATATCCACATCGGGCAGGCTGCGCAGGTCGATCAGTTCGGAAGGAGATACCTGGCGGTTGTTGGTGGGATTGCCCACTGGCAGGCCCGGCGCGATCTGTCCGCCCGTGGCAGCATTGCTGAAGCTCCGTGCCAGGGCGAAGGGCCCCCAGCGTCCGCCGAGGAAGGTTTGGAAGAACCCGTACTTGTCATAGATATTGAGCGCCTTGAAGGTGCGGTCTTCCTCGTTCGTCTGCCAGTTCCAGATGCCGCCGCCAAACTCGTTGTTGTCGGCCAGGCCCGTCAGCCAGGGCTTGGTGGGATCGTCGAAGGTAAGTTCGCCGCCCAGCACCCCCATCTGGCCTCCGATGTCCAGCGTATCCGCGGCAGGCCGGGTATCGCGGATCAGCACCGAGATGCCCCGGTTTTCGATCACCCGCTCCGTGCCTGAAAGCGGAGCAGGACGGGGTTTGCTGCCGTCGTTGCGCTTGGTATAGGTCGAGGCATACACGCGGCTGAACGGCCCGGAAGCATTGTCGCTCTCATACAGGATCCATTCCGCAAATACCGAGTCGCGGATCAGGACGTTGTTTTCCGGATCATCGATCACGGTCTTGATTTCCAGGAGCGAGTCCACGGTCACGTCGATCTGGTAGTGCTTTGGCAGGACTGCCTTGGGATCCACCACCTTCACCACGATCGGCGCCGAGCCTGACTGATAGGTGATGCCCGGCGCGATGTTGGTCTGCGAATTCAGCGCAGCCAGCTCCGTCTCCGGGGTAATGCGCACGAAGGTGCCGCCGTTTCCGATGCCCGAAACCTGGGTGATTTCGAGCCCGTCTCCATAGGCGCTGTTGACCACCGTCCCCACCTGCTCGATTTCGACCGGGTGCGGCAGCGCTTCTACCGCTGCGAAGAAGCGGTTGCCGGGCACGTACTTCCGTCCGTCGGAGCTGGTATCGTTGTGCGCATAGGCGATGACCGCGTAGTAGTATTTGGTGTAATTCTTCAGGCGGTTGTCCGAGCCCTGCGCGAACAGGTCGCGGTCCACGCGCACCGAGTGCAGAATGCCCTCGTCGCGGCCCTGGACCATTACCTTCTCCACGATGATCGGCTGGCTGAGCCCTTCCACCCGCTGTGCCGTTCGGTTGACGATGGTCGTGATGCTGTCCCGGACGTCGCACTGCAGGATGATGCGCGCGCGGTCGGGATCGTCGAGCTCATTCGGGCCCACAGTCACATCGGCCAGCTGATATACCACGTATCCCTGAAACTCGAAGACCGAGTCGGCTACGCCCTGCGCTTTGAGCACGGGATCTGCCTGGCGGTAGGACTCGTTGAAGTTGTTGCGCACATTGCGGAGCGCCTCCGGATAGCCCCAGGTCAGGAGCAGTTCCTGGTTGTATTCGGAGATTTTGAGCTCCGGCGCATCCGGACCGTCGAGCAGACGGAAGTCGTTGTCGAAGAGCGCCTGCGCGATATCGTCGGCAGCGAAGAGTTCACAGATCGACCCGAACTGGTCGTTGTAAAACCCGCGTGCCCAGACAGATCCGATAATAATTTCGTTGACGGCGCCCGGCTGCAGGGTGAAGGGGCCTGCGCTCTGGAGGAAGCGCCGGTCTTCATTGCGCGGGTTGTCGGCGTTGTCCTCGGTCCAGCCAGTGCCGGTGCAGGCATCGCCGGGGAACATATAGTTGGTCACCGGGCCGGGGGAACTGGCACCGTAGCCGGTGCCGTCGCCGCCGTTGGTGAAGTTGTCCACGATCGGCGAGCCATCCTTCCAGAAGCCGGTCAGGTAGCCGTAAAAGTGCTGCGCCACCTCCGGGTTGCCGACGAGCGAGAAGTCGTTGTTATAATAGACAAACTTGGACATGATGATCGTCTCGTTTGTCTCGTCGATCAGCCCGTCCTTGTCATTGTCGATGCCGTCGTTCGGGTCGGCGAGCGGGCCCTGGAAGAAGTCCACCCCGGATACCGGCGGATTGAGGCCGTAACCGGCGGGGCCGTCGTCGTTGTTGTCGGCGTTGTAGCAGTATCCGAGGCCGCGGACGGTATCGCAGCCTACGTAGTCGTCGTTGAATTTGCCCAGATCCGCATCCACCCACTGCCCCATGTAGGTCTGATTGAGCACCTGGCTGGAGCGGTTGATGACCGTCTCGCGGTAGAAGGTCATATCGTTGACCGCATTGGCCGTGGTGAAGGCGAAGGCCAGGATGTGGATTTCCACCCCGATAGGCTCGCCGCCGGTCTCGGTATGCACGTTGCCGCGGTCGTTGATGATCCACCAGATGGCCTGGTCGCCGTCGATATCCGGATAGTCGCCGTTTTCGGGGTTGTAGGTAAACGGATCGGAATCCACGTTGACGAAGGGAGCGGCATACAGCACGGAGCCGTCCGGGCGGAAGGCTTCGAGGGCTACGCCGTCCTTGTCGCGGTCGAGGCCGAGGGGGCTGCCGATGGCCGGCCAGTTGATGACGTTGGGATAATTGGATGCATTGTCGAGCGCCCCGTCGGCCCAGTCGGCCCGGAATGCGTCGATTTCGGTCTTGTTGATCTTGAACATCCGGTCGAACTTCTCGCAGGTAGCTGCATCGGTTGCAGCGTCGCCGCCGGTGGAGCCGCCGCTGAGCGGCCCTGGCCAGAAGTCGATCCCCGACTGGCGGTAGGTCTGCGCCGCAATGCGGAGCTGGCCGGCATCGTCGATGCCGCCGATCCAGAGCGAGCTGGCAAACATCGAGTGGCGGTTGCTGCCTTTAGGCACCTCATAGCGGGGGTCGCCTACCAGATCCCACCACATATCCCCGCCGTTGTGCAGCAGGGTGCGGACGTTGTTCACGTCCAGCTGTGCAGAAGCGCTCGGCGGCAGGCAGTCGCTGGACACCCGGAATCCGCCGGGGTTCCTGCGTGTCACGCCGGCCGGTTCTTTGGCCTGCAGCAGCTGCATGCCGGTCAGCAGCATGCACATCAGGCTCACACGTATCACACTGCGCATATCCAATCGGATTCGGAAAGAAGAAAGATTCAGTTGGTTCATACTCAGGTTCTGCGGGCCGGCTCCAGCGGAGCCTCGGCTGGGATCAGACAAAGGAAGACGGAATCAGAAGTTGAACAGCAGACCCAGCCGCATGCGGCGCGGCAGGCTGTAGTTGTCCGGGTTGTTGACCCTCGCCTGGTACATATCCACGAAGGCTACCGGATCGATCTGCGTGAGCACGTACTGCTCGCCGCTGGCGCTGGCCAGGAAGCCGTCGTCGTCCGGAAGGCCGGTAAAGCGGTACACCCCGCGGATATTCTGGGTATTGAGGAGGTTCAGCACCTGGAAGTACAGGTTGAAGTCGAGCGCGCGGGAGACCGAGCCATCCGGGCGGGCCTGACCGCCGACCACAAAGCCCTTGTCCAGGCGCAGGTCGAGGCGGTACTGCCACGGGAGGCGGGAGCCGTTGGGCGTTCCCTGGATCTGGTTGACGATGTTGACCCCGCCCAGCACCGAAGGCACGGCAACGGCATTTTTCGTGAAGGGCGTGCCGGAGCCCAGCTGAGCTGTCAGGTTGGCACCGAAATTCTTGAGCGGATGCACCGTCTTCTCCCCAAGCTTCAGGCCGGGGCCTACGCTGCGGCCTGCGAAGCGGTAGTCGATGTTGCCGACAAGGCGGTGGCGCTGGTCCTCGTCGATGGGCAGTGTCGTGCGCAGCACCCCAACCCCTTCGAGGAAGTTTACCACCGCGCGGGCCGAGTTGAAGTTGGAGCCAGTGGCATCGGCAAACTGCAGCGTATAGGACGCCCGGAGGGTCACATTGCGCATGCGCTGCATGTCGTAGCTAAAGGAGAAGCCTTTGACCGTGCCGAAGTCGAGGTTTGCGTAAGAGTCGTAGGAGAAGGGATAGGCGTTCACAAAGCGGCGGAAGTTGATCATGTTCCGCTGCTCGCGGTAAAAGGCCGAGATGGTAAGCGCCATGCGCTGGCCCAGCCGCTGCTTGAAGCCGGCTTCATAGTCCACCGTGATTTCCGGGCGCAGGTTTGGGTTGACGACCTCGGAGGTGGGGCGGTTTTCGAGGAATGCATAATCCGAGATCTGGCCGGCGAGCAGCGAACCCTGGGTTACGAAGAGCTGGCCCGGACGCTGGGAGAGCACATCGTAGTGGGCAAAGAAGAGCGCCTGGTCGGAAATGGGGAAGGAGAACGAAATCCGCGGCATGAAGACCGTCTGCGGAGCATAGTCCTCGAAGGAAGCGATGCTGACCGAATCCACCCGCACCGCGGGAATCGGCTTGCCGCCCGAAAGGCGGGCCAGTTCGGCGGAAGAGATCGGCGTGCCGCTGGCGTTGAACCACGACTCGCCGCTGCGGTAGCCCAGCACTTCGGTGAAGTTCAGCTCGTCATTCACATAGGGCACAAAGTCGCCGCCGATTCCCCCCGGCAGCTCGAAGCCCGGCACGCCGAGCTGGCCCGATGCTACTTCCGCTGCCGTATAGGTCGGATAGAGGGAGAAGGGGTCCCGAAGCACCTTCTGGTTGGCGTCGAAGCGGTCCACCCGCAGACCTACGTTGAAGATGATGTCCTCGAACTCAAACTGGTCCTGGATGAAGGCCGAGATATACGTCGGGGAAAAGGCATTTTCCGGGCGGTTCTGCGTGTCGGTGAAGAAATTCTCCGGCGCTACACGGCGGGTTTTGTTGCCTTTGAAGTCGTATCCGTAGTACGTCACCACACCGAGGCCGTTGTTGAGCATCTCGTCGGCATTGAACATGTCGAGGGAGAACATCTCCGGCCCGTACTGGTCGAGGTTGATGAGGGTCGTGCCGTCTACGGGCAGGCCGAGCTTGGTGCGCAGATTTTTATCGAACAGCTTCTGGTCGGAAGCGACATAGGTGAGCGGCACCGTAATGGTATCGTTCCACTCGCCGGCCGAGTTGAGGTTGTAGATGAATTTGCTGGGGTCGTCTTCGAGCGTCTGCAGGTGGAAGTTGGTGTACTGGCGCATCAGGCCCCAGAGCCCGCGGGCCGCCAGGGAATAGGCGCGCTCCACACGCTGCTCGAACTCAAAGCCGGCCTTGATGTTGTGGCCCTTGATTTCGGCGGTGGCCTGGCCGGTAAGGCGGTACTGTTCGAAGAGGAATTTCTGGAAGCCGCCGCTGTTGGCGCCGACGCCGGAGAAGAGCGAGTAGATCCCGCCGGGACCGCCGCCGTTCGGAATGCCCTGCCGGAAGGTCAGCTCCTGCAGGTTGCTCAGCCGGTTGACAATCGGGTCCGTGGTGAAGAGGCCCGGAAAGAGGTTGACGACTCCGCTTTGCGCCACTTCGTTGAAAATGTCGGTATTGTAATTGGCGTAGAGCGGGTTGCGGGTATTCGTAGGGTCGAACTGCAGGTTGTTTTCGGCGTAGCCGATGGTACGCCAGTAGGGGCTGGAGGAGAGGGGATCGTTGGGATCGTTGACATAGGCGTAGATGGGCTGAATATCAAAGTTGAACTGCCCTACATAGCCGTAGTCGAAGAAATTCTCCTGATGGATCCGGTTGCGGAAGTTGCGGGCGTATCCGGAGTAGTCGGCCTGGATGGTGTAGTAGAGGTTGCGGACGGCGGAGTTTTCGCCGCCGGGGAAGCTCTGCTGGAAGCGCAGCCAGGCGCGGTAGTTGCGGCCGAGGAACTGGCTTTGGGGATCCGGGGCGAAGAGCATGTTGGCAATGCCCCACTGGTCGAGGTCGATATGCTCGTAGGTGCCGCCGAGTTTGATGAGCACGTTGTCTGCGGGCTGGAAATCGAGGCGGGCGAGGCCGCGGAGCCGCAGGGCGGTGTTATTCTCCTTCGCGCGGATCGTTTCGTAGTCGTCTTCCGTGATGAAATTGGCACGGCTGCGGAAGGCCCGGCGGTCGGCAGCCAGGATCATCGGATCCTGCTGGAGATCGGCGAGGACCTCGTCTTTCAGCCTGAAGATGCCCCGGGTGACGGGGTCCTGATCGTATTCGTAATCAGCCTCGCCGTTGAGGAAGAAGCCGAGGAGGGTCGATTTGAATTTCTGGTCGGAATTGGGCAGGGTCCGGGTGCGCGTGAGGATCGGGCCGCTGAGCGAGAAGCCTGCGAGGTTTTTGCCGAAAGGATCGAGGTACTGGCTCGTCTGGAGTTCAAGGCCGCCGGTGTAGACCGGGGTGGGATTGGCGAGGGTCACGTTGATCACCCCGCCGGTAAAGTCGCCGAACTCTGCGGGCGTACCGCCTGTAATCACCTGAAACTGCGCGATAGCCGCCTGGGGAATCGTAATCTGGCCCCGGATCTTCACGCCTTCGATGAGGTAGGTGTTGGAGGTGTTGCGGGCGCCCCGGATGGAGATGTTTTCCCCTTCATCGCCCTGATACACCCCCGCCGTCAGCGAGGCCAGGGTCGTCACGCTCCGGATACCGGAGTTCACCACCTGCTCGTTGGTCAGCGTGGTGCCGACGATGGGCGTATTCTCGAAAGGCCGCTCCTCGAAGATTTCGACGGTCTGGAGGGTGACGTTCTCACTGAACTGAATGTTGAGCGTACGGGTCTGATTTGAGATCACGGATACATTCTCGACGCTCCTCGTTTTCCCCAGATACCGGGCTTCCACCTTGTAGGTACCTGGCTGGATGGGATTGACACTATAGATGCCGTCGTCATCGGTGATGACCCCATGCCGGACCCGGTCCCCCTCGTACACCAGTACGGTCGCGGACGCCAGGGGCTGGCCTGCCTGGTCGAGGACTTTGCCGGTCAGTTTCCCGTCCTGCGAAAAAACGTTCCCGGCCAGAGCGGCCAGGATCAGCGAAAACACACCAATTCTGAGTAACATATTGGCTATAGGCTCAATCTTATCAAGGGTAACGGTCGATAAATTAGCGTACGAAGTTTCACAAATCCAAAAGCACCGCCAAATTTGTACTGCCGGCTGTAACCTCCGCTTCATTCAAGCATCTCAATATCAGCGGGGAGGCGCTGATGCTTTTTGTGCAACAAGCTGCAGGCCTCCATCGTTGACCAACGAAACCGGATGCCGGTTGTTTCCCTGACGTAACCTTGCAGAATCCTTATGAACGTCCGTGCGATTCTCCTGATGCTCCTGACCGCGGCGCTGCTGGCTGCGTGTGTCAAAGTGCCTTTCACCGGCCGCCGCCAGGCCCGCCTGCTGCCCGAGACGACCATGAACACCATGGCGCTCACCCAGTACCGCGAGTTTATGACCCAGAACCCGCCCAGCAAAAACCAGTCGCAGGCCGACATGGTGCGCCGCGTGGGCGAGCGCATCCGAAAAGCCGCCGAGGTGTACTATGCCGCTGCCGGCATGAGCAAAAAACTCGAAAACTTCGAGTGGGAGTTCAACCTGGTCGATGACCCGACCATCAACGCCTGGTGCATGCCCGGCGGCAAGGTGGTGGTATACACCGGCATTCTGCCCGTGACGCAGGACGAAGACGGCCTGGCGGTGGTCATGGGCCACGAGATCGCGCACGCCCTGGCCCACCACGGCAACGAACGCATGAGCCAGCAGCTGGCGGTGCAGCTCGGCGGCGCGGGCCTGTCTGTAGCCCTGCGCGACAAGCCCGAACAGACCCGCAATATTTTCCTCCAGGCCTACGGCGCCGGCGCCACGCTGGGCGCGCTGCTGCCCTTCAGCCGCCTGCACGAGAGCGAAGCCGACCAGATCGGACTGTACCTGATGGCCATTGCCGGCTACAACCCGGAGGCTGCCGCCCCCTTCTGGCAGCGCATGCAGGCCAAAGGCGGCCAGAAGCCCCCGGAATTCCTTTCCACCCACCCCTCCGACGAGACACGATCGCAAAATCTGGCCAAATGGGTCCCGCAGGCGAAAGCGATGGCGGCGCAGTATCAGGTGAAGTAGCAGGAAGTAGGAAGACTGGTCTGGGATCGGTTTGGGGCCGGTTTCCGGATCGATAGGTGTCGGCTGGCCCGGCTGCCTGAGCGGCAGCCGGGCCGTTTGCCTGCGTCCCGGGCCGGGGCTGCGCAGGTGCTGGCCGGGCGTGCCTGCATGCTTCCGGAAACTGGGTTTTTATCCTAAAAATCCGTATCTTTGAGGTCAGATCCGATTCTGGAAACCTGTTTATAACTATCTCATAATGAGCGAAATCGTAAGGCTTGAAAACGAATATACGGCCAGCAACATCCAGGTCCTCGAAGGCATCGAACACGTCCGCAAGCGTCCCGCCATGTACATCGGCGACGTGGGCGAGCGCGGCCTGCATCACCTGGTGTATGAAGTCGTGGACAATTCCATCGACGAGGCCATGGCTGGCTACTGCAAAAACATTTTCGTTACCATCCACGCCTCCAATGCCATTACGGTCCGCGACGACGGACGGGGTATCCCGGTGGATATTCATGAAAAAGAAGGAATCTCGGCCCTCGAGCTGGTGATGACGCGCCTTGGCGCGGGGGGGAAGTTCGACAAAAACTCCTACAAGGTCTCCGGCGGCCTGCACGGCGTAGGCGTATCCTGCGTCAACGCCCTCTCCACCCGCTGCGAGGTGCATGTGCACCGCGACGGGAAGATCTACCGCCAGATCTACGAGCGCGGCATAGCCGTGACCCCGGTGGAAACGATCGGCACGGCGGAGGAGCGCGGCACGGTCACTACCTTCCTGCCGGATGACACCATTTTTACGACTACCGAATACAAGTTCGATACGCTCGCCTCGCGCCTGCGCGAGCTGGCCTTCCTCAATAAAGGCGTACGGATCACGCTCGTGGACGAACGCGAACAGCAGGACGGCGAAGCCTCCTCGCCCGCAGGCAAGCTGACCCGCGTCTATTACTCCGAGGGCGGCCTCTCGGAGTTCGTCCGCTTCCTTGACGCCAGCCGGGAGCCGCTGCACGACCCGCCGATCGTCATCGCAGGCGCAGACAAAGAGCAGGGGGTGCCCGTAGAGGTGGCGATTCAGTACAACTCTTCGTTCAACGAAAACCTCTTCTCCTACGTCAACAACATCAACACCTACGAAGGCGGCACGCACGTATCGGGCTTCAAGAAGGCGCTTACCCGCACCCTGAAGACCTATGCAGACAATGCAGGGCTCCTCAAAAAGGTGAAGTTCCCCATTTCCGGCGACGACTTCCGTGAAGGGCTCACGGCCATTATCTCGGTCAAGGTGCCTGAGCCCCAGTTCGAAGGCCAGACCAAGACCAAGCTGGGCAATTCCGATGTGGCCGGCATTGTAGAGTCCATCGTAGCCAAGCAGCTCGCCGAATACCTGGAGGAGCATCCGGTCATCGCCAAAAGCATCGTCAACAAGGTGCTGGTGGCCGCCGAGGCGCGCAATGCGGCGAAGAAGGCCCGCGAAGCAGTGCAGAAACGCAGCAACTCCATCAGCGGCGGCCTGCCCGGCAAGCTCGCCAGCTGCTCCAGCCGCAATCCCGAGGAGTGCGAGATCTTCCTGGTGGAAGGCGACTCCGCCGGCGGCAGCGCCAAGCAGGCCCGCGACCGGCGCTATCAGGCCATCCTCCCGCTCCGGGGCAAGATCCTCAATGTGGAAAAATCCCACCCGTCGCGGATCTATGAAAACGAAGAAATCCGCAACATCATCCTCGCAATGGGCCTCAACGGGCTGGAGCAGGATGAGGAAATGGACCTCAGCCGCCTGCGCTACCACAAGCTCATCATCATGACCGATGCCGATGTGGACGGCTCGCACATCCGCACCCTGCTGCTGACGCTGTTCTACCGCTATTTCCAGTCGCTCATCCGCAACGGCTACGTGTACATCGCCTCGCCTCCGCTCTACCAGGTGAAGGTCGGCAAGCAGTACCGGTACTGCTGGAACGACGCCCAGCGCAAGCAGGCGGTCATCGATCTGGCCAACGGGGACGAAAACCGCGTCACGGTTCAGCGCTACAAAGGTCTGGGCGAGATGAACCCCGAACAGCTCTGGGAAACCACGATGGACATCGGCACACGCACCCTGCAGCAGGTCAGCGTGGAAAGCGCCGCTGAAGCTGACCATCTGTTTACCACCCTCATGGGCGACGAGGTCGCGCCGCGCCGCGAGTTTATCGAGCGCAACGCCAAATACGCCAACATCGACGCCTGATCTGCGGCAGCCGCTTCCGCGCCGGTTCCGGCGGGGAGGCGGCTACACGCCCAATAAGCTGTTGCCGGGTAGTATGTGGATAAGTAGCATTTGCATTTTGTTGAAATTATTTTTAGCTTTATAAATGGAATTTCCCAATTTAGATGGTAGAGTTAAGCTAGCAACCAGATGAACTCTCAATTAAAGCTCGCCCTCATCCATCACGAGCCTTCTGAAGGCGCTAATAAGTTTAGAGATCCTGCCTTTATGAAGAATAAGAAACTGCCTGTCCACAGGTGGGTTCCTTGGATAGCAGGATACTCGGCAGATTTCGTCCGGGATATCATTAACGCGTATGTAAAGCCAGGACAGGCTGCCCGGGTGCTTGATCCATTCTGCGGAGTCGGCACTACCCTCACGGAGGCAGCCTTCATGGGATATGAGGCGATCGGATTTGAAATCAATCCCTATCCAGCTCTTGCTTCAAAGGTTAAACTGGCAACTGCATGCATCCCGCCTGCGGCGCTTGCCGGGGTCATCGAATCCTTGCAGGCCGACGCTCGAACATGGGCGTTTCGTGATGCTCCAATTGAATTTATTCCTCCCGGATTCCGTTCCAAGATTCCTTTTTTCAGCCCTCGGGTTCAGCATCAGGTGCTTCACCTCCTGTCCTTCATTGCCTCCATCGAAGATCCCCTGATCGCGGATTGTGTCCGGGTTGCATTTGGGGCTACGATGATCAGCTTTTCCAACTATACCTACGAGCCTAGCCTGGGTTCCCGGCCCGCTGCGGGGAAAAGTCTGGTAGAAGATGCAGGCGTTGCAGGCATTATTACGGCAAAACTTCAGGAAATGGCCTTGGATGTCGCGGCGGCCCATGGTTCGGAATTTGTTAAGAGCACTCCGCAGGGAACCGTTATCCATGATACCTTCTTCAATTATTCACAATACTTAGGGTCTGGTTCGATCGATTTGATTATTACATCTCCGCCGTATCTGAACAACTATCACTATGTGCGAAATACCCGGCCGCATCTGCATTGGCTGAACTTTATCTCGGACTCCAAGGAGCAGCAGCCGCTCGAAACCCATAATTTTGGCCAGTACTGGCAAAATGTCCGCGATAAAGCGGAGATACACCTCTGCTTCATACATGCGGCGCTATCTGACCAGCTTGAGCAAATCCGGGCACTCAATCACCAAAAAGGTATCTACGGCGGTCCAGGCTGGGCCAACTATGCGGCTGCCTACTTCAATGACTGTTACCGGATGATGCAGGGATTTTCGATGCTGATGGCACCAGGCAGTACAGCAGCGGTTGTCGTGGGGAATTCTATCATCCAAGGCGTCAATCTGGAAGTACAGCAGATCATTGGAGATATTGCAGGATTGACGGGGCTTCATTTGGAGCAGATTCAGTGCCTGCGGGAAAAACGGGTTGGCTCCAGTATCACACAGTCCGGATTGCGGAATCATCAAGGCAACCGAGCGGCGCTGGCCGAGTATGTCGTAATCATGCGTAAGCCATGAGCTTGGAAGAGCGGCCATTTAACCCACTCGATAAGCAGCATTTGGGCGAAAGTGTAGCACAGGCTCTTCTCGATAAGCCTGTCTCACCATTGCCGCCCACGCCATTTAACGGAGCCGGTATTTATGCTATTTATTATACCGGTCCATTTTCACCGTATGCCACCATTGCAGCGCGAAACGCAGATGAGAAGTGGGCTGCACCTATGTATGTGGGAAAAGCTGTACCGGCTGGCGCTCGGAAAGGAGGCATATTGCAAGCTGCAGACATCGGGAATGTGCTCTGGAAAAGGCTCCGAGAGCATGCAGATTCTATCAGTCAAGCGGACAACCTGGACCTGCAAGATTTCGCGTGCCGCTATCTCGCTGTTGACGATATTTGGATTCCGCTTGCAGAATCTATGCTGATTTCCAAATACCGTCCTATCTGGAATAACCTGCTGGATGGATTCGGCAATCATGATCCTGGCCAAGGACGTACTGGCCAGAAAATATCTCCTTGGGATCTGGTGCATCCTGGAAGGCCTTGGGCTTCAAAACTACAACCTAATCAGCAAGGCCTTCATTACTGGATGCTCAAGATCGAACAGTTCCTGGCGCAACAGCCTTAAGCACCTCTATTATTTCCCGTGCCTTGATTGCAGTTTACGGGAATGTTACTACCTTTGCATCCGGCAAGGCTGTACGACCAGATCCCTTTGAAACCCGCCAGGTCCGAAAGGAAGCAACGGTAGAAGGTTGATCGGTGCGATACGGTTCTTGCCTTTTTTTATTTATGCGGTCCAGCAGCACAACTTCATCCTGAAGTCCTCTGCCTGCGTATATTGCCCTGGAATCCGCAGCATACAGGCACATGCAGGCTCCCGGCCAGCCCCCCCTTTCCCCGGATGATACGCTGTATCTCCGCCGCGCCATCACGCTGGCGCAGATGGCCTCTTCGCGGGTCTATCCAAACCCCTTTGTAGGGGCGGTGATCGTGCACCAGGGCCGGATCATCGGCGAAGGATTTCACGCGTATGCGGGCGGCCCGCATGCCGAGGTAGAAGCCATCCGCCAGGTCAAAGACCTTGAGCTGCTTTCCGGCGCCACGCTGTATGTCACCCTGGAGCCCTGTAATTTTTTCGGCAAAACGCCGCCCTGCGTAGATCTGATCCTGCGGCACCGCATCCCGCGGGTGGTCGTCGGATGCCAGGACCCCAATCCGAAGGTATCCGGCGGCGGCCTCCGGCGTCTGCGCGAAGCAGGCATAGAAGTGGCCGAAGCGCCGGATCCAGGGCCTTTCCTGGATCTGATCCGGGTATTCCGCCTCAACCAGACCGAGCGCCGGCCCTGGGTGACGCTGAAATGGGCAGCCACCGCCGACGGCTTCATCGGCGGCTGGGACGATGCAGGCAATCCGGTGCCGGAAATCATTTCCTGCGAGGCCTCGATGGCGCTTGCGCACCGGCTTCGGGCCTGGCATCACGCCATTCTCGTAGGCCGGGGCACAGCCACCGCTGACAACCCGCGCCTCACCACCCGGCTGCACCCCGGCCTCGATCCGCTCCGGATCGTGCTGGACCGCCACCGCCAGCTCGACCCGGGCCTGCATCTGTTTACCGACGGCAATCCGACCCTATGCCTCACCGACCATCCGGAACCGGCTGCGCAAGGGCCGCTGCGGTACCATAAACCTGCCCAATGGCAGGATTTCCGGCTGCTCTTCGCGGAGCTGTACCAGTCGCTCGGCATCTGCAGCATCATGGTCGAAGGCGGAGCGGCAATCCATCAGCACCTGCTGGACCAGGGCATCTGGGACGAACTGTACCGCATTCAGTCGGTGCGGACCCTGGGGCAGGGAGTGCGCGAGCCGCGGCTGCCCGCAGGCTTCAGCTTCGACCGGGTGGAGCCTTCCGGCACCGACTGGCTCGGCTACCGCCGCGCACAGCCAGTCAGAATATCCTGATATTGGGCTTGCGCGAGCGCGCCTTCTTGGTCTTCGAGCCTTTGAATTTGAAGGAAGGCTTGGCTTTCACCACGATAAACCGCACGGAGGCAGCCACCGAGGGCGTAAACCGCACGCCGCCAGCCAGATCCAGCTGCGGCTTGAAATCTGCCGACGCATTGATCCGGGCGATCGAAGTCTCGATCCCCACGATGCCATCGAGGCCTGCAATGGGCGCCGTCTCGATCCGGTCGAGGCCTGCATGCAGTCCTGCGCCATAGTACCAGTTGATCCGCTGGAAAAAAATGGGGTGATGCCGCCGCATCAGCAGCGTCAGGTTCGGCGTATTGAGCTGATAATCATTTTGCAGAATGCCTTCTACCGTCCATCTTGGCAGCACGCGCTGGTTGACGGTCAGCCCCCAGGTATTGCCCAGGCGGGCACCTACGGAGGTCTGGTACGGATAGGGTCGGATCTGGGCCCCGGCAGGGTGCAGGGCCAGCATCAGGAGCAGCGTCAGCAGGAGGTATTTCATAGGGCTGTTGTCACCGGTATGCAGCAGAAGCGTCCAAAAGTCATGCCTGCTGCTGCCGTTTTCGTAAAGAGTACGCAAAAGGCCGGAGGTTGCGCTGCCAGCGATGCAAAAACCTTCCGGCCCATCCCACTGGGACCGGCGCGGAAGGCTCCGAAAGTGAATATACAGGTGCTAAGCTATGCAGAACGTCCGGCAGGCTGCCGGGCAATATCCGGGATCAGTCCACGGTATCGTGGAGGAAGGCATTGTTGTCCCGCAGCCGGTAGCGGCGGTCCTTATCCTGCTCCACGCTCATGCGCGAGGGGCGCACCCCGTCGGCTGGCTTGGAATCCAGGTCGAGGGTCACATACTTGCGCAGGTATGCAGGCTGATTTTCAAGACCCTGGAGGCTTTCCGGGTCGTGAATATCATACGCTTTGGAGTTGAGCTTCTGGAGGCGTTCGCTCCGCTCGCTGGTATCGAGGCGCGGGGCAACGGCACGGCGGACCGTCAGTTCGGGCTCGGCCTCAGGCTCGGCAGCCACGCGGCGGCGCTCAGGCTCGCCGCGCTGCGGCTGCTCATCCTGCTCGACGAAGCGGGTAGCGATGACCGTAACGCGGATCTTGTCGCCCATCGAGTCGTCGTACACGATCCCGTAGATGATATTGGCCTCGTGTCCTGCCTTTTCCTGCACATGCTCCACCACCTCGGAGGTCTCATCCATGCCGAGCGAATCCTCGGAGGCCGTGATGTTGACCACAATCGCGCGGGCGCCGGCGATGTTGATGTTGTCCAGGAGCGGGGAATTGATGGCTGCTTCGACCGCTTTGAGCGCACGGCCTTCGCCTTCGGCGGTAGCGGTGCCCATGAGGGCCTTGCCGCCGTCGCGCATGACCGTGCATACGTCTGCGAAGTCCACGTTGATATAGCCCTCGGTAGTGATGATTTCGGCGATGCCTTTGGCGGCATTGCAGAGCACCTGATCTGCCGAGTCGAAGGCTTCCTTCATCTTCACATTGGGGCCGAGGATCTTATGCAGGTTGTTGTTGTCGATCACGATCAGGGTATCGACCATCTGCTGGAGCTCGCGGATTCCGAGATCGGCCTGATGGGCACGCTTGGGGCCTTCAAAGCGGAAGGGGAGGGTCACAATTCCGACCGTGAGGATGCCCATTTCCTTGGCCAGGGCTGCCAGGACCGGCGCAGCGCCCGTGCCGGTGCCGCCGCCCATGCCGGCGGTGAGGAAGAGCATTTTGGTGCTGTTGTTCAGCACGGCGCGCACCTCTTCGAGGGTTTCGATGGCCGCTTTCCGGCCCACCTCCGGATTTGCGCCGGCGCCGAGGCCTTCCGTCTGGTTGGTGCCCAGACGGATTTTATTCGGCACCTTGCTGATTTTCAAGGCCTGGACATCGGTATTGGCGATGATGAAATCAACACCTTCGATGCCCTTCTCGAACATATTGTTCACTGCGTTTCCACCACCGCCGCCTACGCCGAGGACCTTGATGATGGAGCTTTGCTGCTTGGGGAATTCAAATTGCATGACTTTCGGAGTTTAAGCGTGAAGAACGTGCCTGGCGGCGGGGTTATTCGATGAAATCACCTGTATTGGTCAGGGTGCTCTCGAACCAGGTTTTCACCTTGTCGATGAAGCTGATGCGGGGGCCGCCCGTTTTAAGTCCGGGGCCGGTGCGCTGGTACTGGACCGCAGGCTCCTTGCGCGTGCTGCTGCCTGCGGCAGGTGCTGCGGAGCGCGGAGTGGTATATTCGGATTCCAGCCCCATGATCACCAGACCGGAGCAGGTGGCATACATCGGAAAGTTGACCTCGTCCACCATGCCGCTGGCGAGGTGCTCGCCAGGCAGGCCGATGCGCGTATCGATGCCGGTCACGTATTCCACGCACTGCTTCATATGCTGCAGCTGTGCGCCGCCGCCCGTCACCACAATGCCGGAGACCAGCTTGTCTTCGTAGCCGGAGTTTTTGATCTCGGCGAGCACGAATTCAAGAATCTCTTCCATCCGGGACTGGATTACCTGGGCCAGCATGGTTTTGTGGATCTCTTTGGCGGGCCGGTCGCGCGGGCCGGGGATGCTGATGATCACATCGTCGGTCACGGCTTCTGCCAGTGCGCTGCCGTACTGGATTTTCAGCAGCTCTGCGTGCTTCTTCATGACTTTGAAGCCATTCTTGATGTCTTCGGTCACGATATTGCCGCCAAAGGGGATCACCGCCGTATGCCGGATGATGTTGTTTTCAAATACCGCGATGTCCGTGGTGCCGCCCCCGATGTCCACGAGGCATACGCCTGCTTCGCGCTCCTCGTCGGTCAGTACAGCTGCGCTCGAGGCCAGCGGCTCCAGAATCAGCTCGGCGACCTCCAGGCCGGCGCGGGTCACACACTTGTAGATGTTGTGCGCGGCAGTGGTCTGGCCGGTCACGATGTGGAAATTGCCTTCCAAGCGCACGCCGGACATGCCCACCGGATCGATGACCCCGGCCTGGTTGTCCACCGTGTATTCCTGCGGAAGCACATGGATGATTTCCGTGCCCGGCTGCGTGGCGATCTTGAACATGTCCTCATGGAGGCGGTTCACATCGTCCTGGGTAATCTCGAAGTCGGGATTGTTGAGGGTAATGATCCCTTTGTGCTGCATGGAGCGGATATGCTCGCCGGCGATGCCGACATGCACGACTTCGATTTTGATCCCCGAATGCTTTTCCGCTTCGGAGACCGCTTCGCGGATGGCCTGGACAGTCTTGTCGATATTGACCACAACCCCCCGGCTTACGCCGTCGGAATGGGCCTTGCCGAGGCCGAGAATGTTGATTTTACCGTACTCGTTGCGTTTGCCGACGATGGCGCAGATTTTCGTAGTGCCAATGTCGAGGCCTACGACGATCTGATCATTGTGGATGGCGTTTCGTTCGGAAGGCATAGCTTAGCGGATTTGTACGTGAGGAACAAGAGGGTACCAATCGGGTGAAATCACTGGATATGAAGGCGATGGGCGGAGAATGGGAGGATTCAGATGCAGTTCATATTCGGGTTCGTTCAGAGATGCTTATCGTCGCCGGGCGATGACCTGGCCTTGGAAGGCCACATTCAGGCTCCGGTAGCGGTTCCAGCCAACCTCGGGCATAACCTGCCGGTAGAAGTCCATGAGGCTGCTGAATTTTTCCTCGATCCGGCCGGGGTAGCCGAATTCGATCTTCGTATCCCCGATCTGGGGATACAGGGTCAGTGCGCCGCCCTGATCGATGGCGATTTCCGCGATCTGGGCATTCCAGAAGGCGTCCTTCCGGATGAAATTGAGCACCTTCAGCGCAGCAGGGATGGTATTGCAGGCGAAAGTATCCACTGCGCCTTCTTCAAAGTCGCCGCGGATCAGCACGACATGCGCGGTGTGCAGCTCGGAGACCGGGAACTTATATCCGTTCCCGTCCATGTATACCGAGTTTCCGCTGTTGTTCATGATGCGTGCTGCCGGCTCGCGGATGGCGACCTCGGCATGCACCACGCCGAGCATGCTCTTGTACACTTCTGCCCGGCGGATCATCCGGTTGGCCAGGAGCGAATCTTCAAGCCGCTGCAGCTCGACACGCTTCATCGGCTGGCCGGCAATATCATGCCCGGCATATCCGGCGAGCAGGTCCTGCACGGCCGCCTCGTCGAGGAGCCGGCTGTCCGGCGCTGCCTCGATGGAGACGGCGATTCCGCGCACAGGCATCATCTCCTGATAGGCATACACCATGCCCATCAGGGCAAGCAGCCCGGCAGCCATGGCGGCATACAGCACCCCGCGTTTGAGGCGGACCTTGCCGAGCCGCAGCACCGCAGGCTTGCGCTTCTGCTGCTGTTCCGCTTCCACTTCTTCAAGCGGGCGGTTCCGGCGGGCAGGCGCCGGACGGGTCATTGGGGTCTGGATCAGGAGAAACATTGCTGAATGGTTGATACTTCTTTATCGATATCGCCGGCGCCCAGGGTGAGCAGCACGGCAGGACGGGTCAGGGCAGCACGGATGGCATCGGGCAAAGCCGCCCGGGCAACTAAATGACTGGCTGGCAAGGACATTGCCTGCAGCAGCATATCGGAAGTCACCCCCGGAATCGGCTCCTCGCGGGCAGGATAAATCTCCATCAGCAGCACTTCGTCCGCCTTGGAAAGCTCCGCGGCAAATCCTTCGCAGAGGTCCCGTGTGCGGGTATAGAGATGCGGCTGAAATACTACAATCAGCTTCCGCTCCGGAAAGAGGGCGCGGGCAGCCGCAACTGCCGCCGCGATTTCCTTCGGATGATGCGCATAATCGTCGATATAGGTCAGGTCATCCCGATGGATCAGCACTTCGAAACGGCGGTACAGCCCCCGGAAGCTGCCGACCGCCGCTGCAAGGCGCTCCGCAGGTGCGCCTGCCCGGTGGGCGAGCGCGAGCGCTGCGGTCATATTCAGCACATTGTGCGCGCCGGGCATCTGAAGCTCCAGATTGTGCAGACTCAGGCCCGGGCCTTCCACGTCAAACCAGACCGACAGGCCGCCGAAGCGCAGCGCCGTTGCCTGATAATCCCCTTCATCCAGGCCGAAGGTAGCCGGTGCCGAGGGCCAGCCGGCGCCGGCCAGCGAGGCATGCACCAGCAGCGATCCGCTTTGCGAAGCGAATTGCCGGTAGGCGGCCTCCATCTGCGCCGCCGTACCGTAGATTTCGAGATGGTCGGGGTCCATCGCGGTAATGATGGCTGCATGGGGATGCAGGGTCAGGAAGGAGCGGTCGTATTCATCCGCTTCCACCACCAGCCAGTCAGATTCGCCATAGACGAAATTCGAACCCAGATTGGCTGAAATCCCGCCCAGGAAGGCGGTGCAGCTGATCCCGCTTTCGCGCAGCAGATGGGTCAGCATGGCCGAGGTCGTGGTTTTGCCGTGGGTGCCGGCCACCGCCAGCGCCTTGGCGCCCTGGCTGATCTGCCCCAGGATCTGCGAGCGCTTGAACAGCGGCATTCCTGTCTGGCGGGCATGCACGAGCTCCGGATGATCGGACGGAATGGCGGGCGTATAGACCACCAGTCCGGCGCCGGCCAGATGGGCCGGATCCGCATTGAAATAGACCCGGATGCCTTCCGCTTCCAGCGCGCGCGTCACGGCCGTCTCCGTGCGGTCGTAGCCGGAGACCTGTTTCCCCATCAGGCGGAAATAGCGGGCAATGGCGCTCATGCCGATGCCGCCGATGCCGAGGAAGTAGATCGTATGTGCGTCGCGCCAGTTCACAGGTGTTTCAGGATTTCATCTACGATTTCAGCGGCTGCGTCGTGCTTTTCCATGGAGGCGATGGCACTCCGGAGGGCATCCAGCTTGCCGGGGTTCTGGAGCAGCTCCAATGCGGCAGGGATCAGGGCAGTCTGCGCCTCGGCATCGCGGATCAGGAGCGCAGCTCCTTTTTCCGAAAGCGACAGCGCGTTCCTGGTCTGGTGATCTTCCGCCACATTGGGCGAAGGAACAAGGATCGAGGGCTTGGAGAGCGCGATCAGTTCGGAGATCGTGCTGCCGCCGGCCCGGCTCAGGATGAGATCGGCGGCGCCGTAGGCTGCAGCCATATCTTCGATGAAGGGCATCAGGCGCAGGCCTTCGCGTGCGGGGACGCGGGCCTGCAGCGATTCATGGTAGATGCGGCCGCTCTGCCAGATCAGCTGAGCGCCTGCATCGAGGAGCTGTGCATGTTCGGCTTCGAGCGCATCGTTGAGGCGGCGGGCACCGAGGCTGCCGCCCAGGCTGAGCACCACCGGCTTCGCCGGGTCGAGGCCGAGGCTGCGGATGGCTGTTTCACGGTCCGGAAGGGCGAATGCACGGATCGGATTGCCCGTCACGATGCATTTGGCGGGATCGAAATACCGGAGAGCGTCGGCATTGCCGAGCAGGATGCGCGTTGCACGGGGCGCCAGCCAGCGGTTGACCAGGCCCGGGAAGGCATTCTGCTCGCAGAGAAAGAGCGGAATGCCCTGCCCTGCGGCCACCCGGCCCAGCGGTCCGCTGGCGAAGCCGCCTACGCCGACCACCGCCTGCGGCCTGAAGCGCGCCACGATCCTCCGGGCCTGCATCAGGCTCACGGCCAGCTTGGCCGGAAAGAGCAGGTTGCGGCCCAGGTTGCGCAGATTCAGCTGGCGGTAAATCCCGCTGATCCACACCCCTTCGATTGCATAGCCGTTCCGGGGCACCACCGACATCTCCATCCCGCCCTGCGCGCCGACAAAGAGCAGCTCCGCATCGGGCATGCGTCGGCGGATCTCCCCGGCAATGGATACTGCCGGGAAAATGTGGCCGCCGGTGCCGCCGCCTGAGATGATGATGCGAAGCATAGTGCCGGGATTCAAGGGGTTACAGGGTTATGCTTTGGCAGGTTTGGAGAATAAATTGCCGAGCCAGGCGCGGACAGGCAGCGGAGAAGCGGCAGCAGCGCCTTTTTTCTCCATGGCATCCCGGCTCACGCTCAGGATGACTCCCAGCGATACGCAGGTAAACAGCACGGAGGAGCCCCCCAGGCTGACCAGCGGCAGGGTAAGGCCGGTGATGGGCAGCAGCCCCACCGTCACCCCCATGTGCATGACCGCCTGCAGCACGAGGATGAAGGCCAGCCCGCTGGCCATCAGCGCCCCGAATGTTTTGCTGACTGTAATGACGCTTACGCTGCGGAAGAGCAGCATCAGGTAGAGCATCAGTACAAATACCCCCCCGATCAGCCCGTATTCTTCGACAATGATCGCATATACAAAGTCGGAATGCGCATAGGACAGGAAGTTGCGCTGGCTGCTTTTGCCCACGCCCTTGCCGATCAGCCCGCCCGACGCAATGGCGACATTGGCGCTGACCGTCTGGAAGTTGCCCTCGTACTCATCATCTGCGATCCGCTCCACGTAGTCGCTCCAGCGCGACTCCCAGGTGGCGGAGCGCTTGGCCGTTTTCATCAGAATCCCCAGCCCGATGAGGGCTACGAGCGTCAGGATCACAAGGTATTTGATGTCCACCCCGCCGATGAACATCACCATCATGCTGGCGATGAACAGCAGCGACGCCGTACTCAGGTTGGTGGGCGCGATCAGGCCGCAGATCACGATTACCCAGAAGAGGGCGGGCAGAAAGCCCTCCGTGAAATCTTTGATCACATCCTGGCGCTGGGTGAGCAGCTTGGCGAGGTAGATCATCAGCGTCACCTTGGCGAGGTCGGAGGGCTGGAAGGACTGGCCGAAGACGGTAACCCAGCGCGCTGCCTCGTTGATTTCGCTGCCCTGGGCGATGGTGTAGAGCAGCAGGGCGATGGTGATGAAGAGCATGGCGTTCGTAAAGCGCGCGAACACCCGGTAATCGAGCAGGTGCACGACGAACATCAGCACGAAGCCGCCGATCAGCAGCAGGATATGCTTGAGCACGAAGTATTCGGTATCGCCGCCCTGAATGCGGAATGAGAGCGCGCTGCTGGAGCTGTATACAGCCAGCATGCTCACCAGCGAGATCAGGATCACCAGGATCCAGATCATTTTATCTCCTCTGAGCCGATGCAATATCCAGCGTAACATGATGCGTGTATCTGAGGTGGCGGGTTATTCGGTGGTTTGCGGAGTTCCGGAAGTAAGCTGAAGCACCGCAGCCCGGAACTGATCGCCGCGGTCTTCGTAATTGCGGAACAGGTCGAAGCTGGCGCAGGCCGGCGAAAGCAGCACGGCGTCTCCTGGCGCGGCAAGCGCCTGCGCCATGCGCACCGCTTCCGGCATGCTCATGGCCTGATGCACCGGCTTGCGGAATTCGGAGCGGAACTTGCCGATGTAGCTGCCCAGCACCACGATTTCCTTCACCTTGTCTTCGACCAGCGATGCAATCTGCTGATAGTCATTCCCTTTATCGACGCCGCCGGCGATCCAGACGATGGGCTGGCGCATGCCTTCGAGGGCATAGTACACCGCATCCACGTTGGTCGCCTTGGAGTCGTTGATATACTGCACGCCGCCGATGGAGGCGACAGGTTCGAGGCGGTGCGGAACCGGCGCAAAAGCCGGCAGCGCCGCTGCGATGGTTTCCAGGCTCACCCCGGCAGCATGCGCTGCCAGCACCGCTGCAAGCGTATTGAGCTGATTGTGCCGTCCGATGAGCTGCATCCGGCTGAAATCTCCGGCCTCGCGTCCGCCGATTACGATTCTGCTGCCTTCCATCCAGGCTGCCGCGCCAGGCTGCGGATCCAGCCTGTAGCCCATCTGCCGGGCCCGGATGGCATAGCTGCCGATCCTGGCCTGGGTTTCCGGGTCTTCGAGGCAATGGATAAATGCATCGGTCGGAAGCTGGTTTTCGGTGATGCGGAACTTGGCCGCAGCGTAGGCATCCATGCCGTCGTAGCGGTCCAGGTGATCCGGGGTGATGTTGAGCAGCACGGCGACCCGGGGGCTGAAGGTGACGATGTCATCCAGCTGGAAACTGCTGATTTCCAGTACATACCAATCCGGATTTTCCGTAGCGGCCAGCATGGCGAAGCTCTTGCCGATATTGCCGCCCAGTGCGGCGCGGTATCCGGAAGCCGTGAGCAGATGGTGCACCAGCGAGGTCGTGGTGGTCTTGCCGTTGGTGCCGGTCAGGGCCACAATCTGGGCTGTGGTATGCCGGGCTGCGAACTCAATTTCCGAAATCACATGTTTGCCGGCGGCACGAAGCATGCGCACGAAGGGCGCATTGCCCGGAATACCGGGGCTTTTCACGACGATATCGGCCTCCAGAAACTGCTGTTCGGTATGGCTGCCTTCCTCGAAGGCAATTCCGTACGCGTGCAGGGTCTGGCGGTAGGCATCCTGGATACGGCCGGCATCGGACAGCCAGACCTGGGCGCCTTTGACTTGCGCCAGGACTGCGGCTCCGGTTCCGCTTTCACCCGCTCCGAGGATAGCTACTCGCATGGTATTGAGTGGATTATCTGAGTTTTAAGGTGGCGAATGCGACAAGCACGAGAAAGATGGCTACGATCATGAAGCGCATCGTGACCTTCGCTTCGTGCATGCCGCCTTTTTCAAAGTGGTGATGCAGGGGCGACATCCGGAACAGGCGATGCTGCTGGGCATATTCGAGGCCTTTGCGGCGTTTGAGATATTTGAACCAGGATACCTGCAGGATCACGGACAGCGATTCGGCGAAGTAGATCCCGCACAGAATGGGGAGCAGCAGCTCCTTCTTCACCATCAGCGCCATGATGCCTACGGCCCCGCCGAGCGCCAGGCTGCCGGTATCGCCCATGAAGACCTGGGCGGGGAAGGTATTGTACCAAAGAAAGCCCAGGCATCCGCCCACCAGCGCCGCTGTGTAGATCAGCAGCTCTGCAGAGAGGGGGATATAGGTGATATTGAGGTAGTTGGAGAAAATATGGTTGCCAGACACATAGGCAAACACCCCCAGCCCGGCGCCTACGATGGCCGTTGTGCCGGCGGCCAGGCCATCGAGCCCGTCCGTCAGGTTGACGCCGTTTGAGACGGCGGTCACGATGAAGATCACCATGAGGAGGTAGATGATCCTGCCGAGGATTTCGCCCGGAATCAGGTCCCGCAGCAGGGCTACCTTGGAGTAATCGAATACGTAATTTTTGAAGAAGGGAAAATCGGTGATATAGATAAAGCTCTGGTCCTTAGGGCCAAACAGCTCACTGGCAATGCGCTTGCGGTCTGGCTGGGGAATTTCGAGGGTCAGCTGCACGACCTGGTCCCCGAGGTCGCGGCGCAGGGAATAGGTAGCAATGCGGTCGTACAGGTCGCCGTCGGGCGGGCTGGAGAACGGTGTGCCATTCAGCGCCACCAAGGCATCGCCCTGGCGGAAGCCTGCGGATTCCAGCAGGCGGCTGCTGCGGATTTTGTTGAGCTGGGTGAGATGAGCCCGGCTGCCCATGAAATCCGGATGAAAGAGCATTGTCAGCCCGATGATCAGCCCCAGGCCGATCTGGCCGGCCAGCTTGAAGCGGCTTTTGAGGCCGCGCTTGTCCTTGCGGAAGACCTTGATGTAGTCGTCCACAAATCCGATGAGCCCCATCCACAGCGTGCCGATGACGATCAGCCAGACATAGCCATTCTGCAGATCGGCCCAGAGCAGCGTCGGCACCACGATGGCGGCGATGATGATCAGGCCGCCCATCGTAGGCGTGCCCGCTTTGGACGTATGATCCGGCCCCAGCTTTGCGTCGCGGACTACCTCTCCGATGAGATTCTTGCGCAGCAGCGCAATAATCCGGCGCCCGATCAGCAGGGAAATGATCAGCGAAAAAATAATCGACAGGATCGCCCGGAACGTAATGTACCGGAAGACCCCGAAACCGGGAATATTGTACGCTTCATTCAGCCAGTCGAGCAGATGGTAGAGCATACGGGTCAGAGTTGGGGTTGCATCGCTTCACGTAATTGCTCGCGGTCGTCGAACGGATGCCGGACGCCCCGGATTTCCTGATAGGTCTCGTGCCCCTTTCCGGCCACGAGAATGATGTCCTGCGCCTGCGCGAGGCGGCATGCAGTCCGGATCGCCTCCCTTCGGTTTTCGATGATCAGGGTCTTCCGCTGATGTTCCGCAGGCACCCCGGCCCACATATCGTTCAGAATTTCCTGCGGATCTTCTTCGCGGGGGTTGTCGGAGGTCAGAATAACCTGATCGGAGAGTTCAGCCGCAATTTTGGCCATCTTGGGCCGTTTTTCGCGGTCCCGGTTGCCGCCGCATCCCACTACCGTGAGGATATGCGCCTGACCCTGGTTGACATTGCGGATGGTGTAGAGGACATTTTCGAGCGCATCCGGCGTATGGGCATAGTCCACGATGCCTGTCATGCCGCCCGCCGAACGGATCAGCTGAAACCGGCCTTCGGCGCCTTCGAGCAGGCT
Organism: Bacteroidia bacterium; assembly: GCA_033765305.1. GTDB lineage: Bacteria > Bacteroidota > Bacteroidia > J057 > J057 > RDXT01. Next base: position 58,672 of record JANRID010000040.1, on the reverse strand, counting down.
CATCGCCTGCAGCACCTCTTCAGGCGCAGCCCCCAGCTCGGCCGCAGCAGCATAGACCAGCAGCAGGTTGTAGGCATTGAAGCTGCCCACGAGCCGGAACCACACCTCGCGCCCATCCACATCGAGGTGCAGGCCTTCGAGGGTGTTTTCGATGATGCGGGCCCGGTAATCTGCGGCATGCTTCAGCGCATAGGTCCGCACACGCGCCTGCGTATTCTGGACCATGACCAGCCCGTTGCGGTCGTCGGTGTTGACAATGGCAGCCGACCCGGGCGCCAGCCCGTCGAACAGCCGCTTTTTAGCCCGCAGATACGCCTGAAAGGAGCCATGATAATCCAGGTGATCGTGGGTAAGGTTCGTGAACATCCCCAGCCGGAAGGGCACCCCGGAAACCCGCTCCTGATCGAGCGAATGGCTGCTGACCTCCATAAACACGTGGGTGCAGCCAGACTCCCGCATGCGGTGGAGCAGGCGGTGCAGCTGCACGGCGTCCGGCGTGGTATGGGTGGAAGGCAGCACTTCGGAACCGATGCGGTACGACACCGTCGAGATCAGCCCGCAGCGGTAGCCCAGCGCCGTAAACAGCTGATACAGCAGGGTAGCGACTGTCGTCTTGCCATTGGTACCGGTCACGCCGCAGACCTGGAGGTCCCGGGCCGGATGTTCATAGAAATTGGCGAGCGCGAGGCCCAAGTCCTGCCTGGTGGAACTGGAGCGGATCCATGCAACGCCTTCCGGCAGCGGCTCCGGCAGGGTTTCCGCCATCACAGCAGCCGCCCCGAGTTCAATGGCGCGGGCGATATAGGCATGGCCGTCCGCCTGGGTGCCTTTCACCGCCACGAACAGGAATCCAGGCCGTACATTGCGGGAATCGGATTCGATTCCCAGAATGTCCGGATCGAGGCTGCTGTTGAGCAGCCTGGCCTGAAGGCCGTGTATGACGGAAGAAAGAAGCACCTGTATATTGTTGAAAATCTGATACTTATCCAAGAAACAGGACAACAGTCGATCCTGGCGGGATCCGGTGCCCGGGCATAAGCGACTGCGCCCGCACCCTGCCGGTTCCCCTGAGCTCAACTTTCACCCCCATATTTTCGAGCATATAGACTGCGTCTCGGGAAGTCATGCCCCGGAGATTGGGCACAGTCTGCTCCTTGACGCTGTATTCTGCCACATTGACCTGGTGGCCGTTGGACTGGCCGCTGACCCACTGGCTGCCAGCGGGGAAGGCTGCGCTCGGAATATCGAGCGCTGCAAATACCTCCTGCGCGCTGGGCGCGTGCACCGTACGCAGGCTGGGCTTGGAGCCGGGCCGCCCCGATTTGTCTGCCGGCGGCCGGGCAAGATCCGAGTCGATGCGGTAGATTTCTTCGGCGATCCGCCGGAAGATCGGCGCGGCCACCGTACCGCCGGAGATATAGCTGCCGATCGGCTCTTCGAGCATGATGTAGAGCGTGAAGCGGGGATTGTCCGCAGGGAAAAATCCGCCAAACGAGGCCCGGTATTTTTTCACATAGCCTACGCCTTCCTCCACCTTGCGGGCGGTGCCCGTTTTGCCGGCCACGCTGAAGGGCAGCCCCCGGAACGCGGAGGCGGCGGTACCGTATTCGGTGACGCCTTTCATCATTTCGCGCACCCGGACAGCCGTCTGGGGGGAGCACATCTGCGCGTTGATGACTTCTGGGCCGAAGCGTTCGATGACGCGCGCATCGTCGCGGATTTCCTGCACGACATAGGGACGCATCAGGCGGCCGCGGTTGGCGATGCCGTTGTAAAAGGCTGCCATCTGCATCGGCGTCACCCGGATCGAGTAGCCGTAGGAGAGCGACGGCAGCGTAGCCACCGTCCAGTCCGGGTCTTCGGGACGAATCATCTGGGGTGCCGGCTCGCCTTTGAGCTGGGTGTTCATGACATCGGAGAATCCGAAGTTTTTCAGATGCTCCATGTAGCATTCCGGCGTGCGGGCGTAGTACTCGTTCACCGTCTTGGAAATCCCGACGTTGCTCGAATAGGCAAATACTTTCTGGAATTCTGTCTTGCCGAGGCGGATACCGCTGTCGGAGATTTCCTGCTCTCCGTAGCGGATGGTGCCGTTTCCGGTATCGATGGTATCGCAGACATCCACGAAGCCATCTTCCATGAGGGCAGCGGCCGAGACGGTTTTAAACGTCGAGCCCGGCTCCACCTGCATGGCGTAGGCATAGTTATACGCCTCCGGATAGTTGGCAACCGCCTTGACCTGGCCGGTTGCCACCTCGATGAGGATCGCCGTGCCGAACTGGGCCTGGTTTTCCTGCACCCCTTGCTTCAGTGCGGCCGACACAATGTCCTGCATATCCAGATCGAGGGTGGTTACCACATCATAGCCGTCGGTAGCCATCTGCTGGCCGTATTCGGTGAGCGGGACATACGAATCGCCGACAACTTTCTGTGCGAGGAAGTACCCGTCAGCGCCGCGGAGCGGCGTATCGAAGGAATGCTCGATGCCCCTGCGCTCGGAAGAGTCGCTCGAAAGCCGGCCCAGGGTAATCCGGGCCAGATCGCCCATCGGATAGAAGCGTTCATTTTCGAGGCGCTCCACGATAAAGCCGCCCTGGTAGCGGCCCCAGGAGAGGATAGGCCATTGCCGGGCCATTTCCAGCTCTTTGAAGTTCAGCTTCTTGCGGGTGAGGTAGATGTGGCGGTCGCCTTTGAGGATGGCTTCGCGGATCCGGCTGATATAGAGGAGGGTATCACGGTCTTCCGGCGCGTCGAAATGGGTCGTCAGGTTGGCGGCGAGGGTATAGAGAGAATCCTGAAAATTAGGGACACGGGCCGTGTCGATGCGGGTAGGATCCAGCGCGATGCGGTAGAACGGCAGGCTGGCAGCCAGAATAGCGCCTTCGGCGGAGAGGATATTGCCGCGGTCGGCCTCGAGCCGCTTGAAGAACACCTGCTCTTCCATTTCCTGCTGCACCCACCGGCTTTTATTGAGCTGAAGGGAGAGGATTCGGAAGACAATGGCTGCGCTGAAGAGAATAAACAGTCCAAACAGGATATAGACCCTCCGCAGGATGCGGTCGGACACCATCCGGGTGGCAAAGGTTCCGGGCTTGCTGTTCCGGTGTGCAGGTCTGGCAGTTTTCATTGTTTCGAGCCTGTCGTAGAGAATGCCAAATACACCAGGGGATTACCCCCTCGTGTGTACAGGAAAGATCAGCAGGAGCAAGGAGGGAAGAAATGGGGGCGGCGGAAGCAGTTACGGAGTTGGGGTCCGGGGAGGAACGGGAGCAGGTGCGCGCAGGCTGGGATCTGCTGCGGCAGGCCGGGCATACAGCGAGTCGGCCAGCAGAAGCGAATCCGGGAACAGGGTATCGGCATCCGGCACAGGGGCCGGGAGGGAGTCGGGCGCGATCTCCTCGAAGCGCTGGAGCGGATTGCGCACCGGCACATCGAGGCGGCTGAGGGGCATATCGAGTCCGCGGACGAGGCGGTAGGCCGGTTCGCGGGAGGCCTGGAGGCCGAGGGTATCCGCCCACTGGCGGATTTCAGAATAGCGGGTGCCCGCGTTGAGGGTAGCCTGCTGGAGCAGGAATCGGGATTTCAGGCTTTTTACCTCTTTTTCGTAGCCTTCCATCCGCTTGATCTGCCGCTCGGCCTGGTAGGAATTCCAGATGTATCCCATCCCGATGAGCACCAGAAAAAACGAAAAGCGGAGATAATCGTCCACTTTGCGGACGGAGAGCCCTTTTCGTTTTCCCGCAGCGGCAGCAGCGGCCGGGACAGCCGCTTTACCGTTAGGGGTTCTGTTGATCATGCGCATTGGCATGGGATGAACGTTGAAATGAAAACTGTCAGGCTGCGGTCTGGCATCAGGTATCTCGGAGGTCCCTTGCGGAACCGGGGGCATCGGGTCATCGCCGTTCGGCAGCCCGGAGGCGGGCGCTGCGGGCGCGGGGGTTGGCCTGCACTTCGTCTTCCGGAGGCTGGATGGCCTTTCGGGTCAGTAGCCGCCAGGGCGAGAGGGAATTGCCATACAGGTCTTTCTCCTCGCGGTCCTCGAAGTTGCCGGTGCGCAGGAAGTGCTTGACCAGGCGGTCTTCGAGGGAATGATAGGCGATCACCACCACCCGCGCGCCAGGTGCCGTCACCTTGAGTGCACTGAGCAGCAAGGTCTTGAGCGAATCCAGCTCGCCATTGACGACGATGCGGAGGGCCTGGAAGACCTGCGCGAGATACTTGGCCTGCCCTTTCGGCGGGAGGCAGGGCTCCAGCGCGAGCTTCAGGCCGGCAGTGGTGCGGATGGCGCTGCGCGCGCGCGCCTGCAGAATGGCGCCGGCGGCTTTGCGGGCGTTTTCCACCTCCCCCAGGTCGCGGAGCAGGCGGTAGAGCCGGTCTTCCTCCAAGGTGTTGACCAGATCTGCCGCAGTCAGTTCCTGCAGGGGGCTCATGCGCATATCCAGCGGCGCGTCGAAGCGGAAGCTGAATCCGCGCTCCGGCGTATCGAACTGATGCGACGAAACGCCGAGATCCGCCAGGATGCCGTCGACCGCTGCGATGCCGTGGCGGTGAAGCTCGGCTTCCAGCTGGGCGAAATCAGCCGCAGCCCAAAGCAGGCGGCTGTCCGCAGGCCGGTTGAGCGCGGCATCCGGATCGCGGTCGAACGCCAGGAGGCGCCCCTCGCCGAGCCGGCTCAGGATCGCACGGCTGTGGCCGCCGCCGCCGAAGGTGGCATCCACATACGTGCCGCCAGGCTTCACATCGAGCAGCTCCAGCGCGGGCTCCAGGAGCACCGGCGTATGGTATCCGCTGCTCATGCGTCGCCGCCCTCGTCCTCGTCGCTGTCCGGCAAACCTGCCATCACCTCTTCGGCCAGCTTTTCAAAGTCGTAGTCCGGCTCCTGCATCCACTTGTCGTAGGCTGCCTGATCCCAGATTTCAACCTTGTCGATCTGCGGCACGAGCATCAGGTCCTTGTCCAGACCGGCATACTCCATCAGGCGCTTCGGGAGCAATACCCGCCCGCTGCTGTCGAGCTCGACACGGGTGGCGCCATTGAGGAACATGCGGGTGAACGCCCGGTTCTTGCGCACATACTGATTCCGCGACTGGATGCGCTCCAGCTCCTGCTCCCATACCGAGATGGGATACAGCACCAGACACTTGTCCAATCCCCGATTGACAATGAACTCATTCTGCTGGTCCTCAGGCAACTGCTTCCTAAGACCCGCGGGCATCAGGAAACGCCCCTTCGAGTCCAGTTTGCAGTCATATTCGCCTATCAGTGCCAGCACGGGTCATACTTCTATTCCCAATGTAAAGCTATACAAAAAGCTCCACTTTCTCCCACTTTCTCCCACTTTTTTTGAATGATTTTTTCCACATCCTCCCACTTTTCCCAGCAGCAGGGGTGTTTCACATGCAATTCTAAAATTATTAGTTGAAATTCCCAAATTTTTGATCAAAATTTTTATAAAAATCTCAGCCGCTTTGCAGCAATCTCATTCCAATAGCCAATTTTGGCGGGAAGTTTCGTTGGCCTTTCAGCGCTGCTGCCGTGTGCGAGGCTAGGAAGCTCTTCGGTCAGCTCTGTAAATCAAGACATTGGTCAATGCAAACCTGAACTGGCAGGGCATGTGGGAAAAAGTGGAGATCAGAATTGGCCTGCGCCCTTCGGAGGCACCGGATAGGCCAAACGGCCCGGGAGCATAGCTCCGGGCCGTTTGCCGGTTTACAGGTGTTGCTGTATTCAGGGGCTCAGTACCCCGGATTCTGTGCCAGGGCACCGCCGCTGAGGTCGATCTCCGACTGCGGAATGGGCAGCAGCTCGTGCTTGCCGGCTACGAAGGCCTTGCCCACGCCCTGCATGACCTGGGCGGCGCGCTGCTGCCGGAGCAGGTCAAACCAGCGCTGCTGCTCCATCGCCAGCTCGATGCGGCGCTCCTGCCAGATGCGCTGGCGGAGCACATTGGGATCGGCTGTGTTCACATCGGGCAGGATGGACGCGGGCAGCGTGCCGCGGGCGCGCCGGCGCACCTGATTGAGGTAGGTGAGTGCCTGTGCCTGCTTGCCGGTTTCATTGAGGGCTTCGGCCGCGATCAGGAGCACATCGGCGTAGCGCAGGATGCGGATATTGCCGGGGCCATTGCCGTTGCCGCCGGGATGCAGGGGCACCCAGGCCTTCTGGTTGTAGCGTTCGTTGATGATGTCGGGGTTGTCCTCCACGATCGCCGAGCCATCGGGCAGCACCTCGCCGGGATAGAGAATGGTGGCTTCGCGGCGCGGATCGCCGGGCTCATAGGCCAGGACCAGGTTGTCGGAGGGGCGGTTGAAGCCCCAGCCGAGGTTGGGGGTGCCGCGCACGCCCTGAACTTCGTTGTACTGGGAGCCGCCGCTGCCGGTTTCGAGGGCCGCCGACTGCACTTCAAAGACCGATTCGGAGCTGTTTTCCCCTTCGCGGGCAAAGATCTGCTCATAGCTGGCGAGCAGACTGTACTGGCCGGAGTTAATGACTTCGAGCGCGTACTGTTCGGCCTGGGCATATTCCCCCAGCGTCAGGTGCACCTTGGCCAGCAGGCCGCGGGCGGCGCCTTTGGTCACCCGCCCCAGATCAGCCTGGGCATACTGCGACTTTTCGGGCAGCGCCTGGATGGCCTCGAGCAGGTCCTGCTTGATAAAGGCATACACTTCGGCGGCCGGCACGCGGCTCTGCTCGTATTCATCGGGGCCGAGCGGCTCGGTGATCAGGGGCAGATCGCCGAACCAGCGCACGAGGTTGAAGTAGAAATAGGCGCGGAGGAATTTCGCTTCGCCGATAAGACGGGCCTGCAGCGCGGGGTCGATCTCCTCCACATCGGGGATGCGCAGGATGGCCAGATTGGCGCGGTAGATGCCGCGGTAGTAGCCGCTCCAGACGGTTTTCATCGCCAGATTGCCCGGATCGAAGGTAAACTCGTCGATCTCGTTGAGGAAATTGGCGTCGGTGGGCGTGCTGCCCTTGTCGGCATCGTCGGAGAGGATATCGGTCAGGCCGATGTAGCTGAATACGTGCACCTCCCAGTTTCGGAGCTGCTCGTAGATGGCATTCGTACCCCAGACCGCTTGCTGCTCCGTACGGAAGAAGCTGTCGGACGAGAGCAGGCCGAGGGGTTTTTTATCGAGAAATTCCGGGCTGCAGGCAGTCAGCAGCACGGTCAGCGCGATTCCGCCGGCACGGGCGGCATGGCGGGGAGTCAGGATCTGGAGATTCATAGGCTGAGCAGGTTAGAAAGACACATCGATTCCGCCGAGCAGGGTTCTGGCCACCGGATACACCCCGCGGTCGATGCCCACATCGAGCACGGAGCCGGTTGTGATTTCGGGGGTATAGCCACTGTAGCGGGCCCAGGTAAAGAGGTTGTTGCCGTTGACATAGAGGCGCACGCGGCGCAGCTTCACGGCATCCGACCAGGCTTGCGGCAGGGTATAGCCGAGCACCACGCTGCGGAGGCGGGTAAAGGAGCCGTCTTCGATGAAGCGCTCCGAGACCTCGTAGTTGGGGCCGCCGTTGGTGATGCGGGGTTCGGCATTGCTCGTTCCTTCACCGGTCCAGCGTTCGAGGAAGGACGACTCGAAGTTGTAGGTGCCGAAACGGGCGATCTGTTTGGCATTGATGAGTTCGTTGCCGTAGACACCGTTCAGGTCCACTGCGAGGTCGATCCCGGCGAAGCTCAGCTCCACGCCGCCGCCGTAGACCAGGTCGGGGATGGGCGATCCGATAAAGGTGCGGTCGGCGGTGGTGATGACACCATCGTTGTCTATGTCAGCGAAACGCAGATCGCCGGGCACCTCGTTGCCGCGTTTGGGATAGGTTTCGAGGTCGGACTGGTTCTGGAATACCCCTTCGACCTGATAGCCGAAGAAGGCGCCAATGGGCAGCCCTACGGTGGTGCGGGTGCCGAGTTTGCCCCCTTCGCCGATGCCGCCGCCGAAGATTTCCTCATTGCCTTCCCCGAGCGACACCACTTCATTGTGCACGGTGGAGCCGTTGAGGCGGAGCACGTAGGACCACTTGCCGCGGGTTTCGCGCCAGATCAGGTTGAGGTCGACCCCCTGGTTGAGCACTTCTGCTGCATTGACGACGGGGCGGTTGGCGGCGCCGATGTAATCCGGGATCGGCAGGTCGACCAGGATGCCCTGGGTCAGGCGGTTGTACCAGTCGATTTCAGCGAGGAAGCGGTCATCGAGCAGGCCGAGTTCGAGGCCGATGTTGGTCTGAGCGGTCTGTTCCCAGCGGATGTTGGGATTGGCGAGGTTGATGATGGACGCGCCGAAGTTGAGGAATTCCTGCGGTCCGAATACGGCATTGAGGTTCGGGGTCACGATGGCCTGGCTGCGGTAGGCGCCGATTTTCTCATTGCCGATCACGCCCCAGCTGCCGCGCAGCTTCAGGCGGCTGACGAAAACCAGGGGCTGCATGAAGGCCTCTTCGGCGATGTTCCAGCCCAGCGCGACGGAGGGAAAATATCCGTAGCGGTTGCTGGGGCCGAATTTGGAGGATCCGTCGGCGCGGAAGGACGCGGTCAGCAGGTAGCGGTTCAGGAGGGTGTAATTGGCGCGGAACAGGTAGGAGACCATGCTCCACGACTCGCCGAGGTTGTAGTTGGTCTGGCTGGTTTCCTGGCCGGCGCTGAGGTAATAGAAGAGCGGCGTATTGTCCGGGAATCCGATGCGGCTGCCGCCGAGGAACTCGAAGGTATTTTCCTGGGCGGTGATCCCGCCGAGGAGGCCTACGCGGTGCGCAGCCCATTCCCGCTGCCAGGACAGGGTATTTTCCCAGAGCCAGTTGAAGTTCCGGTCAGTATTGACGGAGAGCCGGTCTTCGACATTGCGCTGGATATCAGACACTTCAAATTTCGGCACGAAGACCTTGCCCTGGTTGAAGCTCAGGTCGAGGCCGAGGTTGGTGCGGAAGGTCAGGCCTTTGAGCAGTTCCACATCGGCGAAGAGGTTGCCGACGGCGCGGTATCCCTCGCTGTTGTCGTCATAAAAGGCCACTTCCGCTACCGGATTGGCGACAGAGGCCACGCGGGTGGTCTGGCCGTAGCGGCCTGCCGAGTCGATGGCGGGCACCGTGGGAGAGGCGCGGTACGCATTTGCCACCACGCCGCCGGGCACATTGCGGTTGGTGCGGTAGATGAAGGCGAGGTTATGGCCCACCTTCACCCTGGGCGCAAGGGTGTAGGCATTGTTGAGGCGGAGGGTCAGGCGGTCGAAATCGGAGCCGGTGACGATGCCTTCCTGGTGGAAGTAGTTGGCGCTGAGGTGGTAGGTCGTCAGTGCGTTGCCGCCGCCGGCGGAGACCTGGTAATTCTGGATCGGCGCGAGGCCGAAGATTTCATCCTGCCAGTCGGTGCCTTCGCCATAGCTGGCCGGATTGCTGAAGATGGGCGGGCGGTTTTCGTTGGCGGCCAGTTCATTGGCCAGTTCGGCAAATTCGGAGCCGTTGAGCAGGTCGATTTTGCGGATCACCTGCTGCATGCCGTAGTAAGCAGAAGCCTCGAAGCTGGTCTTCGGGCCCTGCACGCCCTGGCGGGTGGTGATGATGATGACGCCATTGGCGCCGCGGGAACCATAGATGGCCGTTGCCGAAGCATCCTTCAGCACCTCCACCGACTGGATGTCCTGGACATTGAGGAAGGAGATGTCGTTGAGCAGCAGACCGTCCACGACGAAGAGGGGCGATGCGTCATTCAGCGTACCGACCCCCCGGATGCGGATAATGGCGCCTGCGCCGGGCGCGCCGGAGACCGGCGTCACCTGCACGCCGGCGACCTTGCCCTGGAGGGCCTGCTCGACCGAGGCGGTGGGGATGCGGTTCAGCTCTTCGGCTTTCACGCTGGAGACCGAGCCGGTGAGATCGCTTTTGCGCTGGACGCCGTAGCCCACGATGACGACTTCATCGAGGTTGGACGGCGCCTCTTCGAGGACCACTTCGACGGACGTGCGGCCCATCACGGGCACCCGCTGGCTCAGGTAGCCAAAGTAGCTGACAGCCAGGGTATCCAAGGGTCCGGTCTGGATCGTGAAGCGGCCTTCGCCGTCGGTGAGCACCCCGCGCGTGGCGCCCCGGATCGTGACCGTAGCCCCGATGAGCGGTTCGCCTGCGGGATTGCGGACATTTCCCCGTACTTCGACCGATTGTGCGGCAGCTGCGAAGGCAGCGAGCAGCATCGCAAGCAGGAGTGTCCAGCGGATGATGGGCATATACAGATATTTCATACTCAGCAGATTTCAGCAAATGATCATCCAGATGGCTGCGCCGCCGCCGTATCCCCCCCTCGCCCCCCCGTATCCGGGGGGGAACCTCCGCCGGCGCCGGCGCAGCCCCAACTGCGCACCGGTCCTGCTGCCTTCGGCAGCAGGACCGGTGCCTTCTTCCTCAATCCTTCCGGAACTTACTCCGCGCTGCCAGGCTGCCATCCGCCCGGTAGCCGCTCAGCACATAGATCCCTGCCGGCAGGCTGCGCACATCCAGCACCGCTTCCGAAGCCAGCACCCCGTCGCGCACCAGCACCGGCTGGCCCATCAGGTTCTGCACCACCAGACGGCGCACCGATCCCGTTTCCCCGAACGTCACCCGCAGCTCCGACGCTGCCGGGTTCGGCGCCAGCGTCCACGCCTCCAGCTGATCCGGGTCGATCCGCGTCGTCAGGCAGGCGCCGTTGCCGATGACGATCTCATCGAAATACGACGTCACATCCACCCCTGTCGCATTGATCCCCAGATCGAAGAACACCGTCAGGCGCTGGTAGTTCGCATTGCTGCCCACCGCGCTGAAGTCGAAGGTCAGCTCCTCCCATTCATTCACCTTCGTATTCGGCACCGGGATCTCGATCGCCTGCGCACCGGTCGTGGAGCCCTCCAGCTTCACGGCAAAGTTGCCGATATGATCCATCAGCACCTTTGCGCGGACCGTCTTCGCCCCGTCGAACTTAATCGGCGCATCCAGGTCGGCATACATCCCGGCAAAGGGCAGCGCATCCAGCGCGCGCTTGAACTCGCCCACCTTCGTGCTCGGGTTCACCCCGTTCGGTGTGGGGTTGTCCACCACCTTGAAGGCATAGTTCTGCGTCTCCAGATAGCCGTTGGCGAAGTATTTGAAATTGGTAATCGACGAAGCCGCCGTTTCATAGTCGTTGATGCAGCCCGAATAGGCAGCGCGGCGCCAGCGGAGATCATCGATTAGGTACTCGTCGCCGGCAGGCGGCACCACCCCCTGATTGAAGAAAATCGCCAGTTTCCGGTGGTTTTCACCGGCAAAGGCGCTGAAATCGATCAGGTACGACTGCCAGGAATTAATCTGCGTAATCGCAGCGGTCACCTCCCGCGCATTCGACGTGCCGCCTTCCAGCTTGAAGAGCAGCGGCACCGCCTTGGGCGAGCGGATTTTGATGAAAAACTGGTTGTACACCGACAGATCGATCGGCGCGCCGAAATCCAGCACCAGGGCAGACCACTCATCCGTCGGGTCGGCGTACTTGCCCACCTTCAGGGAGTTGTTGGCATTGGACACATCCGGGTTAGGCACTACCGATACACGGTCGGCACCGGCGCCGTAGGCCACATTGCGCTGGCATTCAAAGTCGTCCAGGTAATTCGGAAGCGGCGTCACGCCTTCGCAGGGATCGACCGTGCTGCCCGTCTGGGAGAGATTATCCAGCAGATAGGCCCCGCTGCCCGAAAAGCCCGGATCGAAAAACAGATTCATCTGAATAAAATCCGTCACGCCGATGAAGTCGGAGTAATCGAAGCTCAGTTCCTCCCAGGCGCCGGGGGTCGTGATATCGCGGGTCACGTCTTTGTTGCCGGCGGTCGGGCTGGAAAGCTGCATGCGCAGCGAAGTAGAGCCGGCGGGTGCCAGCACCTGGAGGTTGATCTGCGGCTTATCAGCCAGGCTGAAGCCGGAGGGCAGCAGCGCCGTCAGCGTCGAGAAGGACGAACTGCCTTTGGTATAGGAGCCCACCTTCGTCGTCGTGTTGATGCCGCCGGAGCTGGGGTTGTTGATCACCGAGAACGTGCCATGCAGGGCGGTGTTGTTGTTCAGCGGCGCCCAGGTCAGCGAAACCGGCTCGAAGGTCTCGAGCGGCGGCGCGGGCGGAGGCGGAATCCGCTGAATATCGTCGATGAAATAGACATCGCCAGCCACCGCCAGCACCCCGGCGTTGAAGAAGATGGCGATTCTCTTGTGGTTGGCGCCGGCCTGCGCGCTGAAATCGGCGGTGTATTCCACCCAGGTATTCGTCTGCGTGACCGGAATAAAGACCTCTGCCGGCGGCGAAGCGCCGCCTTCGAGCTTGAAGAGCACCTGGCCGGTTTTAGGCGACCAGATTTTAGCCCGGATCGTGGTACGGACGGAGAAATCCATCGCATCGTTATAGTCGATCACCAGCGCCGACCATTCATCCAGCGGATCCTCGTAGCGGCCCACGGTGGCGCTCGTATTGATGCCGGAGGGATCCGGGTTGGCGATCGCCGTCAGGCGGTCGAAGCCCACGCCGTAGGAGGCATTGCGCTGGCACTCGAAATCATCGATAAAATCCGGATTGGCGGCAACCCCGGCACAAGGGCCGGCCGGCCCGGCGGAGAGGTTGTCGAAGAGATAGGTATCCCCGCTGGCCGTCACCCCCGGATCGAAAAAGAGGATGATCTTGTTCAGGCCCGTATTGCCTGCAGCCGAGCTGAAGTCGAAGGTGTATTCCATCCAGACATCCGCCAGGGTGATGTTTTTCGTCTGTTCGACTGCACCGCCCGGGCCTTCCAGCTTCAGCAGCACCTGGGTGGCTTCGCCGGCGTAGATCTGGATCTTGAACTGGTTGTTCACCGACAGATCCAGGTTCGTGGCCAGCTCGGCGGAGAACAGGCTGTAGGCATGCTGGTTGGATTTGGTGTAGGAACCCACGAACGCGCTGGTATTCAGGCCTGCGGGGTCCGGGTTAGCGATTACGCCGTCATACGTGCCGTTTCCGGCCTGCCAAGTGAGGTCGGCTGTGCCGCCTTCAAAGTCCTCATAGACCACCTGGGCCTGCATCAGCCAGGGCCAGGCTGCGGCGAACAAAAACAGTAGCGCCTTTTTCATTGTGTGTACGGTTAAATGGGACTAAACAAATTGTTCGCAGAAAATATACCTCGCAATCAAAGAACGGAACCGGCAAACGCCAGTGCATTCAGTCACCGAAGCGGATGAGATGGGCAGTCTGGCCTGCCGCGCTGTGCAAGCGGAGCAGATAGAGCCCGGACGCGCCGGGTGCCGGCACCCGGATTCCGGACGTGCCCGCCGCAAAATGCCCTTCGTAGCGCCACACCAGGCGGCCCTGCGGATCGAGGAGCGTCAGCTCGGCCATTCCGGTCTGCGGCAGCACCCATTCCGCCCAGGCGCCGGCCTGGCCGGCCGGGTTGGGGTACACCGACAGCGGCAGCACGCCTGCATCCGGCTCCACGCCCACCCCGCCGCCTGTGCTGTCGGCCGTGAAGCCCAGCGCCGCCAGCGCCGGCGCGATCTCCGGATTCGCCATAAAATGCTGCCACAGCAGGCCGCTCCGGTAGTTTTCGATCATCGCCAGGATAGGCCCCTGGTCGATAGCCAGATAGGAATCCGCCACCCAGCCAAGGCTGGGGTTGAACGCGTCGTAGAAGCCCATCGGCCCGAAGAGGCCGGAGCCCCGCACGCGGTAGAAATGCTTCAGCGCCGCCATCGACTCCCAGGGCGTCCAGGGCATCGAGGAAAGCGCCGCCGTCGGCGACAGCGTGCCGTTGTCGCCGCTGGCCGTAGGCTCATGCGCCAGATAGCCCACCAGCGGATCGTCGCTGGCCGTCAGGCCCCAGCATTCGGCGCTGTAGCCCGCGTGGCCTTCGGGGTTGCTGATGCAGTAGGCCTGATTGACCAGGCTGTGGAAGCGGTTGTGGCGGGCGTAGTTGGTATAGGCATCGCGCAGGTTGCGGGGATCGAAGCCCAGATAAGAGTAATGGGCAAAAAAGAGCGGGCCGCCGCGCGCCGGCCCCACATCGAGGCGGAAGCCGTAGTAGCTGTTGCCGTTGAGGTAATTGCTGCCGGCCCATCCTGCCTGATAAATCGAGGCTGGCGGGGAATAGGTAGGCGAAGCCTCCGCCAGCAGGTACACGATCAGGCCCTCGTTGTAGCCGCGCAGGGGGAAGTTCATCTGCCAGGCGAAATTGGGCGACCAGTGCCAGTACAGGAAATCGCGCGTGCCACGCCGGAAGAAGTTCCAGTTGACCCCTTCCCAGAGCGCCGTGATTTTCTGGCGGAGCAATTGCTCATCGGGGCTCGAGCCCGAAAAATACTGCCGGGCTGTCAGGAGGCCCTGCATGAGGAAGGCCGTTTCCACCAGATCGGCGCCGTTGTCGTACTGGCTGAAGGGGATGACATCGCCGGTGATGCCGTTCATCCAGTGGGGAAAAGCACCCTGGAAGCGGTCGGCTGTTTCGAGGAAGGACACCAACTGCAGCAGGCGCGCCAGCGCCTGGGCGCGGGTCACGTAGCCGCGTTCGGCGCCGGCGAGCATGCCCAGGATGCCGAAGCCCGTGCCGCCGCTCGTCACGAGATCGCCGGAGACATTGCGCTCGCGGGCCATGCCGGAGACCGGGTGGCCGAAGTCCCAGAAGTAGCGGAAGGTATAGCGCTGGACCATGTCCAGCAGCTCCTCATCCGAGAAAACCCGCGTAGCGGCCTGGACCTCCGGCGTCAGGGGCCCCGGCTGCCCGACGGCGTTGACCGGGGCGAGGCGGTAGCGCAGATCGGCGAAGCCGCCCGGCCCCACGAAATCGAGGGCGAGGGTATCGGCGGGGGCCGCCTTGCGGACGGCCTGCCAGGTAGCGCCGCCGTCGGCGGAGCGCCAGATGAGGCAGCCCGCCAGATTGGCGGGCGGAAGGGCGGCCCAGCGCAGCTCCACATGGCTGTCGTAGCCCTGGGCCGACCATTGCGCCGGCGCAGCCGGCGGCGCCGGCTGAAAGTTCCCGCCGAAGGCCATCACCTCATCTATATATAAGGTGTGGGGCTGCGCGTCCGCGCTGTCCTGGCTGAAGATGATGGCCTTGATCTGGTTGAAGTCGATATTCGTCTGCTGCGGGTCGGAGAACCACAGATCGAGGGGCAGCTTCACGCGCACCCAGGTGCGCGGCGCCAGCGCCGGCGCATAGCCGCGCAGGCGGTAGGCGCGGGAGACCGTAGCGCCCGGAGCGCCCTCCATCGAGATCAGGGGCCAGGCATGCTGCGCCAGCCCTTCGGGTGCATAGGCCCAGAAGGCCAGCGTATCGGCGAGGGTGATGTTCTGAAACGGAAATCCCGGCGCGATCACCAGCGCCCGCCAGTTGCCGCCCGGCTGCGAAGTCCAGCTCAGGCGGAGGGAATTGCTGCCCTGCAGCGCCTGCACCTCGCGCTGCACCGGCAGCTTGTCCTGCGTAGGGCCCGTGCGGGCGATGCTGCTGCTCCCCGACTGGAAGGCCAGCCCGGTATCGTAATAGCGGGCATTGGGGCTGTCCATAAAAAACGAAACGGGCTGGGCCATGCCATGCAGGCAGGCGCCAGCCCCAAACAGGACGGAAATAAGCCTCCGGGCGAATAATGCAGCAGCAGTCCGTAGCATATCAGGCGCAATTCAGAATACGGTAGCCTCCAAACTCACGATTTCACCCGAAAAATACCAGCACTGCACTACACTACTACTACGCCAAGTATATAACCAGCTGAAAATCAGCCATAAATCTTATCCGTTTGCCGGCAGGCAAATGTCCGGCCTCCGGAGCCGCAGGCCAGGGCCTGCGCTGGCAAATTCCCCTGCAAATGCCGTAGTTTGCAGGCTATGGCCCTCGATCAGCATCTCAATCTGGAGATCCGTTTCCGGCAGCAGGTGGACAACGCCCGCGAATACCTCCTGCCATTTTTGCAGCCCTGGATGCAGACCGGCTCCGGCCTGCGGGTGATGGAAATCGGCTGCGGCGAAGGCGGCGTGCTGCGCGCCTTCGCGGAGCAGGGCGCCTGGTGCCTGGGGGTGGACCTGAGCGAGTCCCGCATCCGCACGGCACAGGCGCTGATGGCGGAGGAAATTGCCGCAGGCCAGGCCGAATTCATCGCGCAGAACGTGTACGACCCTGCCTTCGAGGCCCGCTGGGCCGGGCAGTTCGACTGGATCGTGCTCAAAGACACCATCGAGCACATTCCGGAGCAGGAGCGCTTCATCCCGTACCTTGTCCGCTTTCTGAAACCGGGCGGCAAGGTCTTTTTCGGCTTTCCGCCGTGGTACATGCCCTTCGGCGGGCATCAGCAGATCTGCCGCAGCCGCCTGGGCAGCAAGCTGGTATGGATGCACCTGCTGCCGCGGGGAGCCTATGCGCGCCTGCTGCGCGCACTGGGCGAGCCGGAGCAGATCGTATCGGACCTGCTCGAAATTCAGGACACCGGCCTGACCATCGCACGCTTCGAGCGCATCCTGCGCCGCAGCGGGCATGTAATATTGGCGCGAACCTTATTCCTGATCAATCCAATTTACCGCTATAAATTCGGGCTCAGGCCCCGCAGGCAGCTCCGGCTGCTGGCGGCGGTGCCGCCGCTGCGCGAAAGCCTGACCACTGCGGCCTGGTACGTCGTGGAGCCCTTGCAGCAGGCGGAGGGATTGCCTAATATTACGGCCTGAACAAAACTTTTACTACCTTCGCCGTATGGGAGCGATTGTCTTTGCACTGGTCCTGATCCTGCTCATCATCGTGGGGCTGATCCTGGGCGCCGCCTATTCCGTGTACTTCGAGCGCAAGATTTCCGCCTGGATTCAGCAGCGCAAAGGACCCAACCGCGTGGGCCCGCTGGGCCTGCTGCAGCCCTTCGCGGACGTGCTCAAGCTGCTGCTCAAGGAAGACATCATTCCCACCGCTTCCGACCGGCTGATGCACTTTATCGCGCCGGTCATTGCCGTGAGCATTGCCCTGATCACCATCGGGGTCACCCCCTTCGCGAAGGTGGATGCTCCCTTCACCGAGGCTACCGGCGGCTTCATTGCCGTAGCCAACGTCAACATCGGCATCCTGTACGCCCTGGCCATCACGTCGATCTCCGTCTACGGCATCACCCTCGCCGGCTGGTCGTCGAACAACAAATATTCCCTCATGGGCGGGCTGCGCTCCTCGGCGCAGATGATCAGCTATGAGCTGGCCATGGGCCTCTCCATCGTCAGTGTCGTGCTGCTGACCAATGCGCGCTTCGAGGGCGAAGGCGGCTTCCTCTCGCCGGGCGCCATCGTGGAGGCGCAGCGGGGCGCGTGGAATGTGCTCATCAACCCCATCGGGTTCCTCATCTTTGTCGTCTGCGCCTTCGCCGAGGCCAACCGCGCACCCTTCGACCTCGTGGAGGCGGAGCAGGAGCTTGTAGGCGGGTTTCATACCGAATACAGCTCGATGAAATTTGCAGCCTTCTTCCTGGCGGAGTATATTCACGTAGTGACCGGCTCGATGATGATCACCACGCTCTTCATGGGCGGCTACCTCGGCCCGTTTGAAAGCGCCCTCGGCGTTGCAGACTGGGGCTGGATCGGCCAGCTCGCCTGGGGATTCGGGTGGTTCTCCCTCAAAACGGTCTTCTTTGCATTCGTATTCATCTGGGTACGCTGGACGCTCCCGCGCTTCAAATACAACCAGCTGATGGATCTCGGCTGGAAGCGCTTCCTGCCCCTGGCCCTCGCCAATCTCATGCTGATCGCGACGGCTGTGGCAGTGTACACGATCTACGCAGCGGATCAGGCCTGAGCGAAACACTTGAGGCCCGATTCCGTTAGATGCATAACCTGACAAGCTGTCAGCTTATTGAAAACCGGCACGGTTCCGGCTAGATTAACCCGATACGATTCTCACCATCGTCAGGAGCGTACTGTATGGAATCTAACTTTTCAGATCGGGTCAAGGACGTCATCTCCCTCAGCAGGGAAGAAGCGATCCGGCTCGGCCATGACTACATCGGTCCGGAACATCTGTTGCTGGGCATCATCCGCGAAGGCGAAGGGATGGCGATCAAAATTCTCCAGTCCCTCAATGTCGAGCGCGGACAGCTGCGCAAGGCGATCGAGAATGCCGTCCGCGGCACCGCATCCTCCATGCCCCAGCAAAATCTGCCCCTGACCCGCCAGGCGGAGAAAGTGCTTAAAATCACCCGCCTCGAAGCCAAGCTGCTCAAAAGCGCCGTTATCGGCACTGAACACCTGCTGCTCTCCATCCTCCGGGAGGAAAACAATGTGGCAGCCCAAATTCTCAACCGCCTCAGCGTGACCTACGATCTGGTCCGGGCGGAAATTGACCCTAAAGACGAGACTGAATCTCCGCGTATGTCCGTATCCAGCGAATCTCCTGAATCCTCCGAAATGAGCTCCCCCGGCGACCGCCCGAGAAAACAGACCAAGTCCAAAACGCCCGTGCTCGACAACTTCGGCCGTGACCTGACCAAGGCTGCCGAGGAAGGGAAACTCGATCCCATCGTGGGCCGCGACCGCGAAATCGAACGGGTTGCGCAGATTCTGAGCCGCCGCAAGAAAAATAACCCCGTGCTCATCGGTGAACCCGGCGTGGGCAAAACCGCCATCGCCGAAGGCCTCGCCCTCCGCATCATCCAGCGCAAGGTCAGCCGCGTGCTGTACAACAAGCGCGTCGTCACCCTCGACATCGCCTCCCTCGTGGCCGGCACCAAATACCGCGGCCAGTTCGAAGAGCGCATGAAGGCCGTCATGGCCGAGCTGGAAAAATCGCCCGATGTCATCCTCTTCATCGATGAGCTCCACACCATCGTAGGCGCAGGCGGCGCTTCCGGCTCCCTCGATGCCTCCAATATCTTCAAGCCTGCCCTCGCCCGCGGCGAGATTCAGTGCATCGGCGCTACCACCCTCGACGAATACCGCCAGTATATCGAGAAGGACGGCGCGCTCGAACGCCGCTTCCAGAAGGTGATCGTCGAGCCGACGACCTCCGAGGAGACGCTGCGCATCCTCTACAACATCAAGTCCAAGTACGAGGATCACCACAACGTCAACTACACCGACGAGGCCATCGACGCCTGCGTCAAGCTCTCCGACCGCTATATCTCCGACCGCTTCTTCCCGGACAAGGCCATCGACGTGCTCGACGAGGCCGGCAGCCGCGTGCACATCACCAACATCCACGTGCCCCAGAGCATCCTGGACCTCGAAGCCCGCATCGAGGAGGTGAAGGAGAATAAAAACCGCGTCGTCAAGAGCCAGAAGTACGAGGAGGCCGCCAAGCTCCGCGACCAGGAAAAACGCCTGCTCGAAGAGCTGGAGCAGGCCAAGGTAGACTGGGAAGAAGAAACCAAGAACAAGCGCTACACCGTCACCGAAGACGATGTGGCAGCCGTGGTGTCCATGATCACGGGCGTGCCCGTGACCAAGGTCGCCGCCGGCGAGGTCGCCAAGCTGAAGACCATGGCCGAAGACCTGCGCGGCGCCATCATCGGCCAGGACGATGCCATTGAAAAGCTTGTCAAGGCCATCAAGCGCTCCCGCCTCGGCCTGAAGAATCCCGGCAAGCCCATCGGTTCCTTTATCTTCCTCGGCCAGACCGGCGTGGGGAAAACGGAGCTCGCCAAGGCGCTCGCCCGCTATATGTTCGACACCGAAGAGGCGCTCATCCGCATGGATATGAGCGAATACATGGAGAAATTCACCGTCTCCCGCCTCATCGGCGCGCCGCCCGGATATGTGGGCTATGAAGAAGGCGGCCAGCTCACCGAGCGCGTCCGCCGCCGCCCCTACTCCGTCGTGCTGCTCGACGAGATCGAGAAGGCCCACCCGGATATCTTCAACATCCTCCTCCAGGTGCTCGACGACGGCATCCTGACCGACGGCCTGGGCCGCCGCGTGGATTTCAAAAACTGCGTCATCATCATGACCTCCAACGTGGGGGTCAAGGAACTCAAAGCCTTCGGCGCCGGAGTCGGCTTCAGCACCTCTTCCCGGGAGGGCCAGAGCAGCGATGTGGTCCGCTCTACCCTCGAAGGCGCCATGCGCAAGGTCTTCCGTCCTGAATTCCTCAACCGGATCGACGAAGTGATCATCTTCAACGAGCTGGACAAGGAGCACATCATGCGCATCATCGATCTGCAGCTCAAGAGCGTGTTCGCACGCATCCGCGAGCGCGGCTTCGATGTGGAGCTGACGCAGGCCGCCAAGGACTTTATCGCTGAAAAAGGCTTCGACAAGCAGTTTGGCGCCCGTCCGCTGCAGCGCGCCATTCAGAAATACCTCGAAGACGCCATCGCCGACCAGATCCTGGAGACCCCCGCCGAAGACGGCGACGTACTCTTCGTGGACTTCGACAAGGAAAGCGAGAAAATCACCGTCACCGTCGGCAAGCGCACCATCGCCGACGTGCAGGAAGGGTGATCCGGCCCTGAGACCGCAATACAGCCGCCCCTTCCGGGCGGCTGTTTCCGTTTATCCCGCGCAGGGCTCGTATCTTGCAGCCGATGAAACATGCCTTTTTTCCGCTGGGGCTGGGCGAATACCTCCGGCGCGCCCAGGGCGCGCAATGGCTGCATTCCCCCTTTCTGTACGACTGCTTCCAGACCGTAGTCCGGCACCAGCCCAGCGAAGCCGGCGCCCGGATCGAAGCACAGCGGCGCACCCTGGCCCGGAGCTCCGAACAGATCCGGATGCAGGACTATGGCGCCGGCGGCAGCGGCGGCCTCCGAACCGTCCGGATTGCGGACCTGGCGCGCCGGAGCGCGCGGCACCGCCGCGACGGCGAGCTGCTCCTGCGGCTCTGCCGCCGCTATCAGCCCCGGCAGGGGCTCGAACTCGGCGTCAGCCTGGGGTTTTCGGCACGGTACCAGCTGAGCGGCTGGCCTGAGATGGCCTTTACCGGGCTCGAAGGCGATCCCGGCCTGGCGGAACGGGCGCAGCAGGCCCTGCACGCCGAAGGCTTCGGCGGCCAGGTGCTGCCGGGCGAGTTCACGGCATCCCTGGACCGGCTGATTGCCGCCGGATACCGGCCCGACTACGTGCTGCTGGACGGCAACCACCGCGGCGCGCCTACCCTCGAGTATGTATCACGCCTGCTGCCCCTGATGCCGGCAGGCGGCATCCTGGTGCTCGACGACATCCGATGGTCGGAGGACATGTGGGCAGCATGGCAGGCGGTGGCCCGGCTGCCGGAGGTGACCCTCAGCATCGACCTGCTGTCGATGGGGCTGTGCTTTATCCGGCGTCCGCAGGCGAAGCAGCACGTGTGGCTTCGGCGCTGGTAGCGCGGTAGCGGTTCAGGCCCGCATTGAAGCGGCCTGCCGCCTGCTCGCAGCGCCGGCGGTCGCGCATCATCCCGGAGAGGACGGCCGCGCCGTCCGGCAGCCGGGCGGTCAGGCGGTATCCGCCGCCGTAAGCCTCCGTCTCGAAGCGCTGCACCTCGCTCAGGCTCCAGGCCTGCGCCGCTTCCGGCTGGAAGCGCCGGCGCTGCGCGTAGCGCAGGGTGCCTTCCGGCACCGACAGGGTCACGCGCGTACGCGCGGAAAACAGCGTCAGATAGGCCGCCCCCGCCACCAGCGCAATCAGCAGGCCCAGCCAGTAATACGTCCGGTACCAGGCCTGAAATCCGTAGGATTTGACAGCGCCGAGGGTCAGCGAGAGCCCGGCCCCGATGGCTGCGATGCTGATGACCCCCGGCATGAAGGAGCGCTGCTCCCCGACCACCAGTTCCCGGCTTTCTTGTGTGATTTCCATAGGGTGTGCTTAGTTGCGGACGGCTTTCGCCTCTTTCAGCAGCGCCTCGTCGGCATTTTCCGGGGTTACATTGGCAAAATTGCCGCCGCCGTAGCGGGCCAGCTGCTCCAGCTCGGCGATTTTTTCCTTGGGCAGCTTGCCGTAGGCCAGCACCGAGAGCTTGATCTGCTGGTTGGAGCTTTTCTGCGCAATGCCATACAGTTCCTCCACTTCGAAGTAGCCGTCGGTAGCCAGGATGATGCGGTTGTTGCCTGCGGGGATGAGGTTTTCCTGCGCGAGCGCGTAGGCCCGGCGCAGGGCATTTTTGCCGTTGGTGGAGCCGGAGGAGCGCAGGTTGTCCAATGCGCGGGTAATGGCCTGCTTGTTGGCGGCAGAGACCCCGTCGAGCACGACGGCGGCGTCGCCCGAGTAGATGATGATGGAAATCAGGTCTTCGCCGCGCATGTGGGTGAGCATGCGGGTGAAGGACTGTTTGAGCAGCTGGAGCTTTTCGGGCTTGTTCATCGATGCAGAGACATCGAGCAGCAGCACGAGGTTGTTGCGGGCAATCCCTTCGAAGGAATACGGGTCTACGGGCTTGACGGGAACCGGTACCGGCTTGACGGGAACCGGATCGGAGCGGGTCGGGCCGATGGGCTGCGGTGCCGGCTGCACCGGGAGGGGCGCCGGCTGAGGTGCCGGCGGCGGCACGGTGGCGATCGGCGGAGCCAGGACGGGCGGCTCGGCCGGTTTGCCCATCAGGAAATTGGACGGATAGGTCTGGCTGTACGATTTTGCCTCGATGGTCAGGCGGCGGCGTTTGGACGGATATCCGTCCACCGTCACCACCTGATCGATGATCCGGGCCTGGTTGGGCAGCTGAATGCTGTATTTGCCTGCCGTATTGGTGGCAGTTTTATCGATCACCAGCTTGGTGCGGGCATCCAGCAGGGTGATCTGTGCCGTCAGGCCTTTGAGCGATGCGCTGTCCTTGACGGTACCGGTGAGGGTATGGGCCACCGTGGCGGTCGTGGGCTTGATGCGCACATCGGCCTCGGTGAGGTCGGCGAAGTAGATGTCGCCATTGCGGATGAAATACGCCTCATTGCCGTCAGCGGTGAGGATAAATCCGTAATCGTCAGCGGGTGTATTGAACGGTGCGCCGATGTTGATCACCTCGCCGAAGGAGCCGTCAGGGTTGAGGGTGGTTTTGAAAATATCCAGCCCGCCGAAGCCTCGGTAGCCGTCGGAGGCGAAATAGAGCGTTTTGCCGTCGGCGGCGATGAACGCAGAGCGTTCGTCGCCGGGGGTGCTGATGCCTAGCTTTTGGCAGTAGCTCCACCCGTAATCCGACTTTTTGCTCATGTAGAGATCCATCGGCTGGTCGTACTCCGGGCCTGCTGCGACGATGAACCGTTTTTCGTCGGGCGAAATGCTCATGCCGTCGGTGGCGTGGATGAGCTTGAAAAACTCCGTGATGCCGCCGCCGAGGCCCTGGGGCCTGCCCCAGCTGCTGCCTTCGCGCGAGGCTTTGTAATACGGGCCGCCGGTGAACTGCCAGAATTCATTCCAGCTCTGGTAATAGACCGTGCGTCCGTCGGGGCTTACGGTGGGCTCGTCCTCGCCCTGACGGGTGTTGATGCCGTAGGGCATGCACTTGGGCCGGGCCCAGGCGGTACCGGTCTTCTGCGAATACCAGATGTCGCCGTCGAAAACGGAATCGCCCCGGTAGGTCATGTAGCTCCAGGACCATTCCTGCCCGCCGCGCAGCGACATGAAGTAGATGATTTTGCCGTCGGGCGTGATGGAGAGGTTGGTTTCCCGGTGCGGCGAGTTCAGCACGTCCATCCGGGTGATCCGGATCCGGTCCCGGTGGTCCAGAATGGTGGATTCCCGCTGCGCAAGCAGCGCTGCGGGCCGCAGCAGGAAGCACAAAGACGTGATCAGAAACAATCGATGCATGGTTCGAGAACCGTAAACGTACCTTTCAGGTTTCAAACGGCAGGGCGCCGGATCTGGTATGTGAAACCTGGTTTGCTCCTGCGAATATACGGATTTATTTGGCTGTGCCCGGCGGGATAGTTCCCGGATTGTATTATCCAGCTGTTTTGCCCGGCATATGCCCTGGTTTTTCCTGCAACCGACTGGCATATGGTTCAATGGCTTCCGGTATTCCACGCCGCATCTGCCTGGATGCTCTGCGGCCTGATCTGGTTTGTGCAGCTGGTGCATTATCCGCTGCTGCTGCGGGTCGGCACCGGGACCTTCAGCGGCTACGAGCTGGCACACCAGCGCCTGACGGGCCGTCTGGTGGCGCCCCTGATGCTGGCGGAGCTGGCTGCAGCGGTGCTGCTGTGCGGCTTCCGGCCCGGTGCTGCGGCGTATGCCGGGCTGGCGCTGCTGGGGCTGATCTGGGGGAGCACCTTTCTGGTCCAGATGCCGCTGCATGCGCGCCTGGGCGCGCAGCACGACCCCGTGCTGATCCGCCGCCTGATCCGCAGCAACTGGCTCCGCACCCTGGCCTGGACGCTGCGGGGCCTCCTTGCGGCAGCCCTGCTGGGCGGCAGTTGATCCGGGAGCGGGTTTGCGCCATCTTTGCGCCTGCATTGCGCGTCTATGATTCTGGCCGTCATCCCTGCCCGTTTTCAAAGCAGCCGCTTTCCCGGCAAGCCCCTCGCCGACATCGGGGGGCGCAGCATGATCCTGCGTGTATGCGGGCAGGTGCAGCAGGCGCAGCGCATCGGACAGATCTGCGTAGCGACAGACGACCTCCGCATCTTTAGGCATGTCCGCGCCGGCGGCTTCGAGGCGGTCATGACCCGTCCGGACCACGCTTCGGGCACGGAGCGCGCTGCCGAAGCGGCGGCGGCGGTCCCGGAAGCGGAATGGATTCTCAACGTACAGGGCGACGAGCCCTTCATCGACCCTGCGCACCTCGACCTGCTGTGCAGCACCCTGCAGCAGCCCGGCACGGAGATCGCCAGCCTGATGGAGCCCATCCGCCGGCCCGAAGACCTGCACAGCCCGCATGTGGTGAAGGTGCTGAGCAATGCGGAGGGCAATGCCCTGTATTTCAGCCGCTCCCCTATTCCCTACGTGCGGGAAGCCGCGCCGGAGGCCTGGCTGAGCCGGGCGGCATTTTTCCGGCATGTGGGGGTGTACGGATTCCGGCGCGACGTGCTGCTCCGCATCCCTGCACTCAGCCCTGCACCTGCAGAACAGGCCGAATCGCTGGAGCAGCTCCGGTGGCTGCATCACGGGCTGCGCATCCGGATGGCCAGCCTGCCTGCCGGGTCCGAGAGCCCGGCTGTCGACACGCCGGAGGACTGGAAACGCCTCACAGGGCAATCGCTGCCGCAATTCTGGGGCCTGGGCGGCCCCGAGCCGGGACCGTTCCGCGCCGTCGATTAATCTGCGGGATGGTCGATAGACTATGCCCAAACGTCTATCCAGGCCGCCCGGCCTCCAACCCGGAGCCCTGATTGTCAGTATCTGGTACTAATCACCATCTCCCAGCCGGCACCCGGCGACGAATCTGTTCACTGTGCATATGAAACGCGTTATTCTTCTCATCGCATCCTGCGCAAGCCTGCATCTGGCGGTAGCCCAATATCCCAGCGGCGGCGGCGGCGGACGGCCTGGCGGCATGCCCGGCGGAATGCCCGGCGCACCGGCAGCGGCCCCCCAGCCTACTTTTACCCCCACCGGCCCCAAAGGCAACTCCGAACTGCGCGGCACGGTCATCGACTCCGCTACGTCCGAGGCCGTGCCCTATGCCACCATCGCCCTCTTCGGCGAAGACCCTGCCAAGCCCGTGGACGGTGCCGTCGCCGATACGGACGGCAAATTTGTGCTGCGCAAGCTCGCGCCGGGCACCTACCGGGCACGCATTTCGTCGCTGGGGTATACAGAACTGGTGGTCAGCGATATTCAGATCGAGAAAAGCAAAGATGCCGACCTCGGCACGCTCCGGCTGGCAGCAGTTGCCACGACCCTCAACGAGGTGGCCATCACCGGCCAGCGTTCGCTCATCGAAGAAAAGGTGGACCGCCTGGTGTACAATGCGGAGAAAGACCTGACTTCCCGCGGCGGCGACGCCTCCGATGTGCTGCGCAAGGTACCGCTGCTTGCCGTGGACCTCGAAGGGAATGTGTCCCTGCGCGGCAGCTCCAACATCCGCGTGCTGATCAACAATAAGCCCTCCACCATCCTGGCCAGCAGCGTGGCCGATGCGCTGAAGCAGATTCCCGCCGACATGATCAAATCGGTGGAGGTGATCACCTCGCCCTCGGCCCGCTATGACGCGGAAGGCTCCGGCGGCATCATCAACATCATCACGAAAAAGACGACGCTGCAGGGCCTGACGCTCAACGTGGATACCGGTATCGGCAACCGGGGTGCCAACCTCGGCCTGAACGGCAACTACCGCAAAGGGCCGCTCGGCCTGAGCCTGGGCGGCTGGGGCCGCGCTTTCTACAACCGCGCCATCTCCGATTTCGACCAGACCACCCTGATCAACGGCGTTACCCGCATCACCGAGCAGGATGTGGATGCCCGCGACCTGGGTGCCTTCGGCAACTATAACCTCGGCTTCGACTACGATCTGGGCAAGAACCAGTCCCTGACCGGCAACGTGCGCTACGGCCTGCGGGGCTTCCGCCGCGTGCAGGATCAGGAAACCCATGTGTTCGAGGGCAGCAACCTGCTGTTCGAGTCCTTCCGCGACGTCAACAGCCGCGATTTTTCCAACAACGTGGACGTCAACCTCGATTACCTGCGCATCTTCAAGCCGCAGCAGGAATGGAGCATCGCCGCCCAGTACAGCCGCAACAACCTGACCAACAACTTCGACGCGGATCTGCTCAACGGCAGCAACGAAATCACCAGCCGCGAGAAAAACCTGAACCTGAATGTCAATCAGGAAATTACCGTCCAGACCGATTACCAGACGCCGATCAAGAAGAACCAGCTGCTCGAAATCGGCGGCAAGGGCATCTTCCGCCAGGTGCTGAGCGACTTCAGCTACCAGATCGCGACGGGGTCCTCGGGCGAATTCATCCAGGACTTCACCCGTCCCTTCGGCGAGCTGGACTACGTGCAGGATGTAGGCGCAGGCTATGTATCCTATACGCTGAGCACCAAGCAGAAATTCAACATCAAAGCCGG
This sequence comes from Bacteroidia bacterium, assembly GCA_033765305.1. Classification (GTDB taxonomy): domain Bacteria; phylum Bacteroidota; class Bacteroidia; order J057; family J057; genus RDXT01. The sequence continues at coordinate 31,788 of JANRID010000040.1, read as the reverse complement.
GGTCCGCTACGAGTACACCTTCATCGCCGCCAATCAGCAGGGCGTGGGCGAGATCGAAATCGCCGACTACGGCAACGTGGTGCCCAGCCTCAACCTGTCCAAGACCCTCAAAAAAGGCCCGACCATCAAGCTCGGCTACAACCGCCGCATCCAGCGTCCCGGCCTGCAGCAGCTGAACCCCAACTTCAACGCTGCCAACCCCCAGAACATCACCGTCGGCAATCCGACCCTGCGCCCCGAACTGACGGACAACCTCGAAATCAGCCTGGGGACCAGCCTCAAAAAATCCTATATCAGCATGTCGCTCTTTGGCCGCCTGACGGATAATGCCATCACCCAGGTGCGCGTGCCCTCCGACAGCATTGCGGGCGCCGTCATTACCACCTTCGAGAACATCGGCCAGCAGCAGACCCTGGGCATGAATGCCTTCGGCAACGTCACCCTGGCTCCCTGGTGGACGATCGGCGGCGGCTTCGATGTGTTCTATGCCATTCTGGAAGGCCAGGCGCCCGGCGCCGGCGGCGTCAGCGAGACCGTCCGCAACAGCGGCTTCAACCTCAACGGCCGCATGAACACCCAGATCACGCTCAAGAACGGCTGGGGCATCCAGGGCTTCGGCTTCGTGCGCGGCAGCCAGGTGCAGCTGCAGGGCCGCCAGGCAGGATTTGGCATCTATTCGCTGGGCATCCGGAAAGAATTCAACGAAAAGCGCGGCAGCATCGGCCTCTCGGGCGAGAACTTCTTCACCCGCGGCATCCTGCAGCGCACCGAGCTGACTTCGCCGCAGTTTACCCAGGTCAACGAGACACGCCTGCTCAACAACGGCGTGCGGGTCAACTTCAGCTACCGCTTCGGCAAGATGAGCTTCGAGCAGCAGCAGCGCCGCCGGAGCCGCTCGGTCAACAACGACGACGTGAAGCAGGGCGAAGACAACAACGGCGGCGGGGGCGGCGGCGCACCCGGCGGCGGCGGACGCCAGCGTTGATCTGATCCGTATCTTTGCATCCAAACCCCTCTTCTATTTCGATCCGCATATGAAAAAGATCGGCAGGTATATGCTGATTGCGCTGGGTGTCATCCTCGTCGCGATCCAGTTCATCCGCCCGGAGCGGAACCTCTCCGCCAGCCACAGCGCGCATCTCCGCACCAGCTTCCCCGTCCCCGACTCCGTAGAAGCGCTCCTTCAAGTCGCCTGCTACGATTGCCACAGCAACGAAACCCGCTACCCCTGGTACAGCAATATCCAGCCGGTGGCCTGGTGGCTGGCCGACCACGTGGAGGAAGGCAAGCAGCACCTGAATTTCTCCGAATTCACCAGCCGGAAACTTGCGGTCCAGCATCACAAGTTCGAGGAAATCGTGGAACAGGTGAAAGAAGGCGAAATGCCGCTGCAGTCCTACACCATCACGCACGGCGATGCCCGCCTCAGCCCGCAGCAGCAGGCCCTGCTGACCTCGTGGGCGCAGGCGCAGATGGATGCGATGAAGGCGCAGTATCCCGCTGACAGCCTGATCCTGCGCCGCCGCTGAGCCGGCCGGCCGTACAGACATGCTCCCCGCCCGCAGTTGCGGACGGGGAGCATTGCATTGGGAGCCGGAGCGCCCGGCTTATTTTACCTCCATATTGCCGGTATAGGGATACCCGTACAGGTCCACCGCCTTCAGGAAGTAGAAGCCCGGCGTCAGCGCATGGTAGGGAATCGGGATTTCCGAGCGCCCTTCGCCGGGGATCGAGATCACGCGCACCCCGGCCGGGGTGTAGATGTCCAGCCGCTCCAGCGGAGCCGGCAGCGGGGTGCCGTCCAGGTTGTACACCGTAGCAGATGACTTCGCGCTGGTCACCGGGTTGGGATTGGCCTGCACGGCCAGCTTGTAGTCCTCGCCGAAGGTGAGCCGGTCCGAGATCGTGTGGAAGACCGTGTTGGTGTAGATCAACTCGTTGAAGTCGAACTGGATCGCCGCGGAATTTTCAACCCGGGTTCCATAGGGCAGCTCCTGCCTGGGCAGAATCTTGAACTGCACGAAGCCGTGGCTCAGCGCTTCGTTGGAGCCGCTGTCGGGCAGGTTGATGTTGTTGAACGTCCAGACCAGCACCCCGTCCTCGCTCATGAGCACATAGCCGTCGTGGCTCATCGGCCCCGGCACGAAGGTGCCCCAGTCCAGGTGCTCCGAAAGCGTGTCGAAGATGATGACCCTGCCTGCCAGGTAGTTCCCCACATTCTGGAAGCGGATTTTGTAGTACAAGGTGTCTGTGCCGAGGATATAGTGATTGGCGCCGGCGCCGACCGGAAAGACCAGCTTGTCGTTCGGGTCATAGGAACCGACGACCTCGTCGAGCGATACGGCGGTATTGTCGGCGGAATCGCAGTCGGGCTGGTTGTCGGCCCGGATGGCGGCGGATGTGGCGACCAGCTCGCCGAAGGGCGCCGTGATGCGCACGGAGTCCACGACTTCGATGCTCAGCTGCGCCAGCGGATCGAGGTCGCCGAGGTTCCAGCGGTAGGTAAGACCGCCGGCGGCCGGGATCGAGTCCTGCCAGGGAATGCTGGCCGATTTGACGTCGAGGTGCGTATTGAAGGTCACGCGGAGCTCCACATCCTCCGCACGTTCGGGCCCTGCGTTCGCCACGTCGATGGTGAACGGATTCGTGAAGCCCAGCCGCAGGCCGGTCGTGCCCAGCGACACCCGGAGATCGGGTTCGGTGCACTGGCCGGCAAAGGCGAAGTCGTAGCTGGTGTACCCCTGGCTCAGCAGGCCGTTGTCGCAGGGCTGGCCGCTGATGGTGCGGCTGCAGTCGCTGGTGGCGCGGTCGGACAGGCTGCCGTTGAAGGTTTCGATGCCGTTGGCGTCGCAGAGGTCGATATAGCCGGAGATGACAGCCCCCGAATTGAGTGCCGTGTTGCCCGACACGCGGATGGAGGCGCCCGCCTGATCCGGACCGGTCAGGTCTTCGTTCACCGTCAGGCTGCCGGTCGTCAGCAGCGCGCCGCGCCGGAATTCGAAAGGCCCGCCATTGCTGAAGATCGTCTGCCCGGCCACCTGCAGGTAGCCGCCGTGCAGCAGGCTTCCGTTCAGCGTAGCATTGCCGGATGCTGTCAGGGTGCAGTAGTTGTTCAGCTCGCCGTTGTTGTTGATGACCAGGTTGCCGGAGAGGCTGATGGTGCCGTAGTTGTCCGTCACCCCGTTCACATTCATCCCGCCTCCGACCGTCAGTGTGCCGGTATTGAGCAGCGTGGCGTTGTTGTTCAGGTTCAGGTTGGAAATGCTGGCTGTGCCGAAGTTTTCGAACACGCCGTTGCCCACGGTGAGCGTGCTCAGGCTCAGGGTGCTGCTGTAGTTGATCAGCGCGGAGCCGGAGGAATTGAGGTTCAAATTGTTCAGATTGAGCCGGCCGGTGGAGGAAATGATGATTTTTCCCGCGCCGCCGCCGCCGTTGAAGTTCAGGCTGGATACGGTAGCTGTGCCGCAGATGACGAGGGTTCCGCTGCCATTGAAGGTGACGCTGCCGCTGAAGGTGGCGCCTGCGGGCACGCAGACCTGCTCGCCGTTGCCGATGGTCAGGGAGCTGCCGCTGGCCGTGCGGGTGCAGCCCCAGCTGCAGTCCTCCACGCTGCTGATGCTGGCGTAGCGGTAGGTGGCGTTGCCGCCGGCGGTGCTGACGGCAGCCGTGTAGGTGGCGGGCGAAGCGGGGCAGATCTGCCGCCAGTTGGCGTCGGGCAGGGCCGAGACGGTATAGGTGCCGGGGTTGAGGCGCACGGTGTAGGCGCCGGCGCTGTCGGTCAGGGCGGAAATATTGCCCGGGCTCAGGCGCACGCGCAGGCCGGGAATGCCGGCATCGCCGGGGGTGAAGCTGCAGCTGCTGTCGGCATCGAAGTAGAGCTGGCCGCTGAGCGCGATGCCCTCGTCTTCGATGATGGTGTAGAGCTGGTTGCTGTTCACATTGCGCTCGAACTGCCGGTAGCCGGAGGGCCAGATGACCAGGATGGAGTCGGCTTTGGATGCGCTGCCCAGCCCGAAATGGGCCACCAGGCTGCTCTGGGCGCCGGGGCCGCCGCCGGTCTGGCCGGCGATATGCCGCGTCATCCAGACGTCGCGCCCGCCGATGCGGGCCTTCACGCGCACCGTCGCGCCGATGGCGCGCTTGTTGGACCGGGTTCCCACCAGTTTGATTTCCAGCCACTTGCCGCTTGTGCCATTATTTACGAAGTAATAATTGGCGTTGTTGAAGTGGTTGGCGGCAAATACGTCGAGGTCGCCGTCGTTGTCGATGTCGGCATGGGCTACGCCCGTGACGAAGCCCTGCATGGAGGCGATGTCTTCGGTGGTGTTTTTGCTGAAGGAGCCGTCGCCGTTGTTGACGTAGAAATAATGCTCCGCGCCGTCGGCATTCGTCACGATCAGGTCCAGATCGCCGTCGTTGTCGTAGTCCCCCCAGGCGCTGCCCTGCGAGTCGGCGCGGTCGCTGACGATGGCGCCCGTGGTGACTTTCTCGAAGCTGCCGTTGCCCAGGTTGCGGTACAGGAAGTTGGGCTCGTTGGAGGCATTGGCGACAAACAGGTCGAAGTCGCCGTCGTTGTCGTAATCGCCCCAGCTGCAGCCGGTGGAATTGCCGCCGTCATTGACGATATCGCCTTCCGTGATGCGGGTGAAGCGGAATTCTCCTTCGTTGCGGAAGAGAAAATTGTTCTGGCCGTTGCTGTTGGGCACAAAGAGATCCTGGTCGCCGTCGTTGTCGTAGTCGCACCAGCCTGCACCGATGCTGGCGCCCGATGCATCGAGCGTGCGGTCGGAAAGCTTCACAAAGTCGCCCTGGCCGTCGTTGCGGAAGAGGACATTGGGGCGGTTGGAGACGAGGTCGGAGAAAAAGAGGTCGAGGAAGCCGTCGTTGTCGAGATCCACCCAGGAGGTGTTGTAGCAGGAGCCGCTGTAGTCGCGCAGGGCGTCGATCTCCGCATCGCGGAAGACGCCGTTGCCGTCGTTGCGGTAGAGCTTGGGCCGGCCGCCAGCATAGGAGACCGCCAGATCCAGGTCGCCGTCGTTGTCGTAATCGCCCCAGGAGGCGGCTGTTTTGACGCCGGGATCGGTGACCACCGGCCCGGTGGCGATGCGGGTGAAGCGCCTGCTTCCGTCGTTTTTGTACAGGAGGCTGGTCTGGCCGGAGTTGAAGGCCGGCAGGTAGAGGTCCTGAAAGCCGTCGTTGTTGTAGTCGCCGAAGGCGATGCCGAGATTCTCGCGGGCGTCGGTGACGATGTCGGAGCCGTTCTGCACGCGGAAGAAAAGCGGCGGCGGGCGGTTGACCGTCTGGTTGGTAATGCCCTGCGAGGTGGTAGCCTGCTGGTAGGTGCCGTTGATGTCGCCGGAGACGACGGTCTCCACCGTCACGACGGTGTTGTTCAGGATGGGATCGCCGCTGGCGTAGTTGTTGTTCAGCACCACATCGGTCTCCACCCGGTACTGGTCGCCGGGGTCCAGGGCCGGGATGCTGTCGAAATACACGATGGTCTGGCCCGTATTGGGATTGGGCTCCGGCCGTCCGCCGTAGGTTTCCTCCTCGGTTTCATTGATCAGATCCGATTTGATCACGGTGGCGCCGTCTCCGATCACGACCCGCACTTCAGGGTTCTGCACGCTGTCGCTGAGGGTGATCTCGGCCCCGATGCGGATGGTTTCGCCCGGATCGGCCACGGGTTTGCTCACTTCGCCCTGCACCCCGAAATCCTGGGTCTGCGAGGTGCCGAAGTAGGCCATCCAGTTGTCGTTGAAGTTGGTGTTGAAGACCGATACCGGCTGATCCGACTCGATGATGATGTAGGGCCGCTCCGGCCCGGAGGCCGGGTTGCCGTTGCCGTTGTAGATGCTTTGCCATTCCGCCTCCGTCAGAAACACATCCACATAATAGCCGGCCTGCACGGAGTAGGTTCGGGAGAGCTGGCTGCCGCCGGTCTGGGCATCCTTGACGGTGATGCTGGCGTTTTTCCGCGAAAACACATAGGCGTGGGTGGCCTTGGTGTATTTGAGCCCGGTGGCGGGGTTGGTGACGTTGTTTTCGTTGCCGGGCGGGGCGAGGTAGATCAGAAAGCGCCGGCCGGCGGAGGTGCCGTCTTCGCCGGAGGCCATGGTGCCGATGTCGGAGGTGCCGGGAGAGCCGGTTTCGAGCCAGTTGGCCTCAAAGACCGAGACTTTTTTGCCCGCACCGCAGCGCACGCGGAAGACTGCGTCGATATTGCCGGAGGTGGAGATCCAGTCGCCGGGCTGCAGGGCATTCAGGGTCCAGGAGCGGATGTTGACCCAGTTGCCGGCCAGGTAGCGGTCCAGATATACGGTGTTGCTGTTGTCCCAGGAGACGATGCGGATTTCCTGCTCTTTGGCGGCCTGGTAGTGCACGGTAAAGTAAAACAGCTCCCCGGCCGAGGAGCCATTGTCGGACGGCACATAGCCGCCGCCGTCGCGGGCATTGCCCCAGAGCGCCCCGCATTGCACCGTCACCGGCTTGTTGGATTCGAGGACGTATGTCGCACCGGTTTCCATCAGGTCCCGGCCGTTGGTATGGTAAAAAATCAGGTCTTCGCCCACATTCAGCAGGCGCTGCACCACCACTTCGTTCCGCGTGGGGTCTACATCGGTGTAGCCGGAGGTCGTCTTGGGCGCCGTGGAGATCTTGCGGATGGTGATCTGGGTGGAATCGGCGTATGCGAATACATTGATATCGCGCTTCGAGCTGCTGATTTTGGGCGCGTAGAGGATATACTTGGTGCCCTTGGAGCTTTTGTTGGTCGCCGGGACCCAGTCGTGCTGCCAGTCGGAGTCGCAGGACTGGAAGGCCATGACGAGGTTGCTGGTGCGGATGGTGAAGAAATCGCCGTCCTGCTTGGCGCCGCTGGCCCCGGGCGCATTGGCATCGTCGTTGACGCTGCCCTCGCGCATGTACAGGATGTAGGACTGGCCGCTCATGAGCATGCCCGACACGGAGTCGTCGGTGTCGCCGTCTCGGCCGTCGTCGGTGATCTCGAAGGTGGTGCTGTCGTAGATCGCGGTGAGGATGAGGGCCACATCGCGGCGGACGGCATCGTTGTTGGGCGGGACGAAGATCTCGAAATAGGTCGAAACCTCGCCGGTAGCCGCAGCGCGGCCAGCGAGGCAGAGCAGGAGCAGAACCAGCGGCAGGCGCCGGCGGGCAGACAGGGGGCGAATCGGCATGGCGGGCAAATCGGGTCAGCAATACGGGACAAAGCGGAAGCAGAAACAGACGGCTCAGGGCATCGGAGATGCCGTAAGCAGGATCACGGTGCGGTACACGCCGGGGGCGATGCGCTGTTCGAGCAGGGTGGGCAGCCCGCTCAGGGCGCGCAGCTCGGGCGTAGCCAGTTCAAACTGAATCCGGAAGCGGTTCTGGGCGGCCGTGCCGGCATTGCCGGAGCCGGTCGCCGATATGAGGGTCAGCGAGGGGCCCAGCAGGGCCAGCGGGGAAGGGCTTGCCGCACCGCCCATCAGGAGGTGTTGGACGCCGGCGCTGTGCGTGCCGTAGTCGGTCAGGCGGCAGCCGAGGTTGCGGATGTCCAGGGTGCGGCCCGCCCCGTCGGCCAGATCCGAGGCGCTCAGCACGACCTGAAATGCCGTGCTGCTCGTCACGGTAAACTCCGAAAAGTACTGGTACGGGCTGGCCAGCCCGCCGGTGTACTCGCTGGTGGTGGCCACGACAAAGCTGATATTGTCCCCCTCCGTCACCCGGAGGTCGATAGACGCCTCGAATGCCGCAGAGAGCTGAATATCATCGGCTTCATCCGCCTGCGCGCGGAGCAGGACCGGCAGCAGCGCCAGCAGCAAAGCGGAACAGATCCTGACGGAATGCATAAGCCTGCATGGGATTGAAAGATGCAAAAGACAGGAGGCCGCACACCTACGGCAGCGGCCTCCCGGAAGGAAGTATGTTGCCTTACGGCATTGCGCTAGCCGTCAGCGTCACCACGGAGGTGTAGGTGGTGGGGGCAATGTTCTGGCTCAGCAGGGTGGGCAGGCCGCTGACTGCGCGGGCGGCTGCGGTGCCGAGTTCAAAGTTGATTTTGAAGCGGTTGGCCGTAGCCGGGCCTGCGTTGCCGCTGCCGGCAGCTTCCACGACCGTTTGCGGGGCACCCAGCACGGCCATGGACGAAGGCGTAGCACTGCCGCCGAGCAGCAGGTGGTTGGTGCCGACCTGGTAGGTGCCGGCATCTTCGAGGGTGTAGCCGAAGTTCCCGGCGTTCAGGGTGTTGCCGGCACCGTCGGTGAAGTCCGTCGAGCTGAGGTCGACCTTGAAGTCCACCGAAGCATTCACCTCGAAGATCGAAGAGTAGGCTACGCCTGCGGGATCGGCCAGGCCGTCGGTGTATTGCTCCAGGCTGGCCACCACGAAGCTGATGTTGTCACCGCTGGTCACCGTCAGGTCGATGGAAGAGGAAAACGCGGCGGAGATGTTGATCTCGTCGGTGTCGTCGGTCTGGGCTATCGCGCCGAAGGACAGGAGCAGAGCGAAGAACAGAACAATGGATCCTTTTAATGCTTGCATAGCGAATGAGATGGTTAAGATTCCGGCAGCCAAATTATGGCAAGGGTCCGGGCAGGTAAACTCTGAACATGCGTTTCAATTACAGTGTTAAAATATTTTATTCTGAAAAAGTTGTGATGTAATAAGAATAGGCTGCCCTGGCCAAATTCATCGAAAAGTGAATCGAATATAGTTTTATTCATATGCTTGTGCCTGAAAATCAGGCTATATCTCTGCATGAAAGAATCCGGAGGTTCGTGCAGATTCCGCAGCGGAGCCTCGGCCCCAAGATCCGAATTCGGGAAATACGTTACATGGATGTTTCAAAAAACATTTCACCCGCTTTAATTTACAGCCGTGATTCTTTCTCGTCTCATCTTCAAACCCGATAGTGTATGTTTAATTTCAAGCGGATCGCAATCCTTGCACTCACAGCCATCGCTGTAACGCCCGCCATGCTTGCTCAGGGCCTCGAAGTATCGCCGGTGCGCCTGGACTTCTCGCTGGAGCCTGGCCAGGCCGAGACCCGGACGGTTACCGTGCGCAACACCTCTAATAAGCGCACGATCTACACCCTCTCGGCAGCAGACTGGTACCTCAACGAAGAAGGCCAGGTGGTGCGCCAGGAAGCCAACGCCAACAAGAACTCCTGCTCCCGCTGGCTGAGCTTCACGCCTGCCCTCGTCGAGCTGGGCGCCAACGAATCCCGCGAGGTGACCGTGAGCATGAACGTCCCCGCCGGCCAGCGCGCCTCCAAGTGGTCCATCGCCTACATCACCATCCAGAAGGAGCAGGAAGCTCCGCAGGTGGACAAGGAGCTGGCCATGGGTATTGAAGTGAACCAGCAGATCGGCGTGTTCGTCACGCAGTCGCCCCGCTCCAACCGCAATGCCGCAGCCAAGGTGAAAGAATTCAAGGAAGTCACTCCCTCCGGCAGCGCAAACCGCGTATTCGCCCTCAAAGCCCAGAATACCGGCGAGAAAATCCTCGACTGCAACGTGTACCTCGTCATCTCCGACCTCCAGACCGCTACCGAAACCAAACTGGACCCGGTTTCCTTCCGCCTCCTGCCTGAAGGCACCATCCGCCAGGAGCTCGCCTTGCCCGGCGACCTTAAGAAAGGCTCCTACATGGTGGCTGCCATTCTGGACTACGGCCCCAACTATCCGCTGGAAGGCGCTCAGGTTCAGGTCAATATCAAGTAATAGCTGTTTTCTCCCGTTGATCTTCATCCTCCCGCTGCGTCCGCATCCGGGAGGATGTTATTTTATCGGATATTATGGATTGGGAATTATTCGGCACGGATATAGTTTCGGACGATTAACGCCTCGCCGCTATGAATCCTCGCCTTGCGCAAAGGCTGTGCATCCTGCTCCTGACTGCCGGCGCCGGCCTGCGGCTGGCCGCCCAGCAGGCCCCCGACTCCCAGGACACGGAAGCCGTATTCGTCGTGCAGACCGCCCAGATGCGGGAGGTCATGCGCACCTGGTACGATGCGGAAAAAACCAACCTGCGCGAGGAATACCAGACCCGGGAAACCGCCGAAGGCAAGGTCCGCCACGGCTACTACCGGATCTACTACGCCAACGGCCGCCTCTGGCAGAATGGCCAGTATTACAGCGGCAACCTCGACGGCCAGTGGGAAATCTATGACGACAACGGCATGCTCAAGCAGCGCCTCTCCTACGTCAACGGCCGCAAGGTGGGCCCCTTCGTTTCTTTCTACCCCCACAACGGCCAGATCAAGGAAAGCGGCTCCTTCCTCTTCGACAAAATTCACGGCCAGGTGCAGCTCTTCTACGCCAACGGCGCCCTGAAAGAACTGGCCTACTACGAGCACGGCGTGCTCCAGGGCGAGGTCCTCGACTTCTACGAGGATGGCAAGCTCATGCAGCGCCTCCACTACCTCGACGGCAAGGTCAATGGACCCTGGGAGAAATACTACGCCAACGGCCATATTAAAGAGCGCTCCTTCAAGGTCGGCGACCAGTACACGGGCCGCTTCATCGGCTACTACAAAGACTACGAGGACGGCGCCAAGCACAAGGTCTGCAACTACGAAAACGGCATCCTCGAAGGCGAATACCTGGGTTTCCACCCCAACGGCGAGATGAGCCTCCGCTGCACCTACCGCAAAGGCCTCGTCGAAGGGCTCAGCGAGGAATTCTACGAAAATGGCCGCGTCCAGCACCGCGGCATGTATGAAAACGGCGAAAAAACCGGAATCTGGGAAACCTTCTACCCCGACGGGCAGCTCTACCTGCGCGGCGCATTCCGGGACCGGAAATTCGAAGGGCCCTGGGAGGTGTACCACCCCAACGGCGCCCTCAAGCAGACCGGCAGGTATGCCGACGGGCTCTCCACCGGCCTCTGGAAGTTTTTTTACGACAACGGCAAGCTCAAAAAAGAAGGCGGATACGTGCTGGACCTGCCCGAAGGAACCTGGCGCCTCTACTACGAATCCGGTGCCCTGATGAGCGAGTGCGTCTATGCGGCCGGCAAGCTCCAGGGCGAAAAACGCAACTTCGCCGAAGACGGCAGCCCCCTGCCCTCCGAATGGTACCGAGACGGCGAGCTGCTGGCAGCACAGCCCGAAGGGGAAAAATAAGCTGCCTTCAGGCCCGCAGGCCGCCCCGCACCTGAACGATGTCCATCAGCTGGGCCAGCAGGGCCTCCGGCGGCTGCCCGATGTCCAGCACCAGCGCGCCGGCGGGCTCTTCGAGCGTGTCGAGCTGGCTTTGCAGCAGCGCCGGCGGCATAAAATGCCCCCCGCGCGCCTGCATGCGCGCCTGGAGCAACTCCCGGCTCCCTTTCAGATATACGAAGCGCACCCGCCGGTCGTGCCGGCTGAGCACCTCGCGGTAGGCCTCCCGCAGCGCCGAGCAGGCCACCACCGCATCCGTATCCGCATCCAGATGCCGCTCGATCACCTCCCGGATAGCCAGCAGCCAGGGGATCCGGTCGGCGTCGCTCAGCGGCTCGCCTGCCGACATCTTGCGGATGTTCGCCTCCGGATGAAAATCATCGCCGTCGTAGAAGGGGCAGTCCAGCTGGCGGGCTGCCAGCTGCCCCAGCGTGGTCTTGCCAGACCCGGAAACGCCCATGAAAATGAGTACCATCGTGCTGCAAGGGGCTTGCGCCCGCAATCGGGGTTGATATAGGCGCAATGTACAGATTGCGCTGCACATTGTACAGGCCCGGCAGCCCGGACCCTACCGGGAGGGCGGAAAATCTGCCCGCCCCGCTCACTTCCACCCGTTCCGTACCCCTACCGTCACAAACCAGCCCCGCCCGTCGGCCGGGATGATCCCCGGCCCCGGATAGGCATCGGCCCGGCGCGTGAAGTAGCGCGCATCGAAAAGGTTGTTGCAGCTGGCCTCCACCGACAGGATGCGGCCCTGCCACCGGACCGATACGTCTGCCACCGCGTAGGCCGGGATGATGCCGTTGACGGCTGATGCGGTGCGGACCGCATTGGTCGCGTCGGTGTAATGCGCTGCCGTATAGGCCCAGATCAGCGAGCCGCCCCAGGGCCCGTGCGCGATGCTCAGGCCGGTGCGGAGGGTCATCGGCGGCACCAGCTCCACCTGCCGGCCCAGGATGGACCGGTCTTCCGTGCGGATGTAGCGGGCGCGGATGAGCGACCCGTTGACAAACACAGCAATGCGGGTGGCCGTATCGCCGGGGCGGTACAGCTGCCACAGATTGCCTTCGGCAAAGCACTCCAGACCCAGGGTCCGGGCGTCGGCGATGTTGGCGCGCAGGCGGTAGTCGTTGTACAGGGGCGGCTCGCCGGAGCGCAGCACCTGCCCGATCCGGTCGCGGTACACCATATAAAACGCCGTCGCATCCGCGTACAGCCAGCCGCCGGTCCGGGTGCGCCAGCCCAGGTCGGCGGTGTAGCCGCGCTCGTCGCGGATCTCGGGATCCACGCGCAGGTTGGGATTGTCGATGCGGAGGTCGGAGAAATTGATCGCCCGGTAATTCTGCGAAAGATTGGCGTACCATTCGCCCTGCTGCTGCTTCCAGCTCAGGCCCAGGCCGCCCAGCACAAAGGCGCGGCTCCGCGTCTGGCTGTCTTCGAGCCGCGACTCGGCCACCAGGTTGCCGGCGGCGTCGAAGACGCGCTGCTGGTAGTAGCCTGCCGCCGTGGTGCGGATAAACTCGTAGCGGATGCCGGGCGTCAGGCTGAGGCTGGGGCTCAGCATCACGATGTGCTCCGCGAAAGCGGCATAATTGGTGCTGGGGAATCGGTAATCCGATTTCTCCACATTGTCCGGGCGGAGAAAGCGGAACTCCGGCCCCTCGCCGCTGCTGCCCTCGCCCTGGCGGGCGCGGGTCTGCCCCCGGTAGGCCCGGAAGCCGGCCAGCAGCACCTGGTCCCGCCCGCGGATGCGGTAGCGGTGCAGCAGACGGGTTTCGTTGCCTGCGTTGCGGAAGCTGCCGTCGATCAGGTCGCGGGGGCCGCCAAAGTCGATGACGTTGACCGGCGTCAGGATGCCCAGGGCCTGCCGGCCGGCCAGCAGGCCGAAGCTGCGGCTTTCGAGGCGGGTGCTGGCGCTGATCCGGTACTCCAGGGTCAGCGCCGCGAGGTTCCAGTCCACCTGGAACCAGTTCCGGGTGCGGTACGCGCGGCGCGCGTCCTGCGCGAACAGGACATCGGTCAGGCCGCCGGGCTGCTGCGCCAGGTAGTGCATGCCCGTGTACTCCAGCCCGATCTGAACCTGCGGCAGCGGGCGCCACTTGAGCGCCGAATAGGTATTGTGAAGGCGGAAGGCGCTGTTGGGTCTCCAGCCATTGCCCTGCTTGTACTGGTAATAGCTGAAGTACGAAAACCGCCCCCCGCCCAGCGTGCCGGAAACCTCGTTGTAGGTGCCGAAAAGGCCGAAGGCCCCCAGCGTCTGGCGGCTTTGCAGGTGAAATGCCTGATGCGCCGGCGGCCGCTTGAAGACAAAGTTGAGCATGCCCCCGAACTGCGTGCCGTACTGCAGCGATGCTGCCCCCCGGACAATCTGGATCCGGTCCAGCGCCTCCGCCGGCGGGGTGTAATAGCTCTCCGGGTAGCCCAGCGCATCGGCGCTGATGTCGTAGCCGTTCTGGCGGGTGTTGAAATTGGCGGTGCGGTTGGGGCTCAGGCCGCGGCCGCCGATGCCGAGCTGAATGCCGGCCCCGTCGCTCTCCCAGATGTTCAGCCCCGCGATCCGGGCATAGATTTGCCGGGGATTGCTGACCGCCAGATTGGCCGTCAGCGCAGCCAGCTGGATCACTTCGCTCTTTTTCCCCTCGTAAATCGCGGCGCCCTCCACTCCGCGCAGGCGGCTGAGCCCATGCCCTGCCTGGGTCTCCCGGATCAGCACCGCGTCCAGGGTAACCGCGGCATTCAGGTCCAGCTCCGGCGTCCGCGGCCCCAGCTCCACCGTTTGGCGGTGCAGCAGGCGGCCCATGTAGCGCAGCTCCAGGGTATAAGTGCCCGGAGGCAGCGAATCCAGGCGGAATGCCCCGGCGTCGTCCGTGCTGGTACCCCGCGCCAGCTCCGGCAGCGATACGTAGGCCCCGGCAAGCGGAATTGTTTCGCTGCGCGCCCGGCCGGCCAGGCGGCAGGTCTGGCCTGGCAGCGTCAGGGCCATTCCGGTAAGCAGCAGGCAGAAGAGCGCAGGTTTCATAAGGGTGCAGCGGAATATGGGTAGGGCAAAATCCAGGTTTTGGGCGCCCAGCCGTCCCGGATCTGCGTCAGGTCCAGGCTGGGATCGATCAGCAGGCGGCTGGGCCGCGCATTGAGGGTCACATACACCTCCGCGCGCACCGCAGGATCGTGCATGCCCCGGGCTTCATAGTGCTGTTTGAGGAAATGGGCGAACTGCAGGATCATATCCGGCTGCATGGCCATCTGTTTCTCCTGATGCGCCGACAGAAACTCCGCATTGTCCACTACGCCCTCCCGCCCGGTGGCCCGGTCGCGGACGTAAAAGGCGGCTGTGCCGGCTTTTTCCATCAGCATCACCCGCCACGAAAAGCGGTAGCCCTCCTCGGTCCAGAACAGATTGCCCGGATACAGCAGGTAGCGCCAGGGAAAGAGCAGCTGAAAGGCGAAATACAGAGCCAGCGGCACCAGAATCCAGCGCCTGCCGGCAGGTGCAGGGGGGCTTGCAGGCGCCGCTTTCCGCTCCGCCCAGCCCAGCAGCCGCTCGTGGAAGGAGGCCGGAAAATAGATCCACGTCGCCCCGATCATCACCAGCGGAAATACCCCGATCTGGAACATCATGCCCGTGATGCCGTGAAACAGGATCACGCTCAGGTACGCGGGCAGCCGCGTAGGGGCCCAGCTGAGCCAGAGCACAATGGTGCAGTCGTACAGCATGCCCGCCCAGCTGAAAAGCCAGGGCGTGAACTCCCACGTAAAGATCCAGCCGATGAGCGGCAGCCGGTCGTTCGCCGGGCCCCAGATGCGCAGCGGCAGGGCCTCGATGAGCCAGTCCGGGCTGATCTTGGCGAGGCCGGCATAGACGTACACAATCGCGATCTGCGCCTGAAACATGCCCGTGGCCCAGCGCGGGCATTCCCGCGTGCGGAGCTGCGGACGCAGCAGCGCATCGACCGAGAAGCGCCGGTGCGCCGGCGCCCAGATGAGCAGGAAGGCCGCCAGGCTGACGAAGTAATAATGGTTGAGGTAATAGGTCAGGTCGATGAGCCAGGTGTAGGTGAAGCTGAGGAAAAACACCGCAGCCGATACCCGGTACCAGGCGCCCAGCATGACGCCCGCCGCCCCCAGCACCATCAGCACATGCAGCGCATACATCCCTGCCGGCGGCAGGAGCTGCACCCATTCAAATCCAAAAAACTTGAACGTGAAGCGGGTGTCGATGAAATGCTCCCCGATCCAGCCGAGAAACCAGAAGCGCAGGGTGCTGTACAGCATGACGGCCCCGAACACCACCCTGAAGCTGATCAGGGGAGCGTTCGGGACCGGAGCCGTGAGTCGGCCGGCGGCGCCGGCCAGCCAGTGCGTCATGCGGCGCATCGGATCGTCAGGGCTTTGCCACCAGCCGGACCTTCAGCCCGACCTCATCGTCGATGATCTTGTCCGCCAGCGTGCCGATGAGGGCCGAGCGGTACACCACGCCCCATTCGGTGCGGTTGATGCTGAATCCAGGGGTCTCTGCCACGATCTGTCCGCCGGCCTCGCGGAGCATGGCCGGGACGCGGATGCTCCGGGTGCTGTCGCGCAGGGTCAGGTTGCCGGTCAGCAGGTAGGCGCCGGCCGCGCTGTCGGGCTGCACCGAGGTGATGACAAAGGCACCCGTAGGGAATTTCGCCGCGTCGAAGAAGTCCGCATCCTTCAGATGGCCTTCCAGCTTCGTGCGGCGGGCGCCGCTGAGGTCCTCCACGGTGATGCTAGCCATATCGACCACAAACTCGCCTCCGGCCAGCAGGCCGTTTTCCATGCGCAGCGAGCCGCTTTGCAGGCGGATCCGCCCGTTGTGCCCTTCGGCGCCGCCTTCCGTCGCCTTCCATTCGATCCAGCTGCTGTCCGCCAGCACCAGATACGGGGTGCCGGCGGCTGCCGGCGCGGGAGCGGCGGGGGCTGCCGCAGTGCTGGAAGCATTGCCGGCCGCAGGCTCCTGGCAGGCAGCCCAGAGGAGGAGGCAGAGCACAGCTGCCGCATTGATTCGCGGCTGACCGCGTCGCAGTTGATTGATATGCATGCAGAAATCGTATAGGGGATGAATAAACAAAGGTGCGGGTGCCTGCTGTGCAGGCCGATGAGATTAGTCTCCGTCCCCGCTGCTGAAGGTGATGGCGATCCCCAGCAGCGACGACAGGTCGCTCTTGAAGTAGCGGGTATGCTTCTGCAGCTCGGTATGGAGGGCAGCGACGCGGGGATCGCCGGCGGCAATCAGCGCCCCGAAGTCGGCGGCGGCAGGAATCTGCGCAAGGGCTGACTGCACGGCATTCCACTGGGTTTCCGTGGCAGCGGCCAGCTCCGGCCCGCCGGTAACGGCGCGGAGATACTCATACAAGCCGGGCCCGTCGCTGCTGCCCTGGCCGTAATAGATCCGGCCAATGGCGTCCAGGTGCGCGCCCATGAGCGCGCGCGACTGCTTCGCGTAGCGGGATTCGACGAGCTGCGGCGCTGCCTGAGTCTGGCCTGCCCGCAGGCCGGCGGGAAGCCCGACCTTGAAATTCTTGATGCTTTCGAAGCTGCGCACAAATTCGTTGTACAGCAGCGAGGTCGAGCTGCCGGCATCTGTTCCTGCATTCGCCGTAAAATCAGCCCGGTAGCTGCTCCAGGCGGCCAGGGTTTCGCTCACACGGGTATGCAGGTGCTGCACAATGGCCCCCAGATAAGCCCGGCGGCTGGGTGCTTCGAGCGCAGCCAGCACCTCGGAGACTGGCTGATCCGAACCGAAGATCAGGTATTCGATGGAGGGAAAGCCGCGGGTATCGCGGCTGAAGTTGTTCAGGCTGATATCCCCCGCAGCGATCAGATCCTCGATGCGGGCCTCATTGGCCGGAAAGGTGCCGATCTCCTCGATCAGCCCCTTGCGGATGCCGGCCTCGCCTGCCGGGCCGAAATTGTATGCATTGGCCGACTGCCACGCAATGGCAGCTTCCAGCCAAGCCTGCCGCAGCACCGCCAGCGATGCCTCGCTGCGGTCCGTGTCGAAGGCGGTGTAAGCCGCCTGGAGCGCAGCTGTGCGGGTTTGCAGCGCCGTGTAGGCCGGCAGAATCAGCTGGTCTGCGTAGTGTGTCAGCATCGCCTGCCGGTCGAAGTCCGGCTCCTGAGGGCCTTCCGGCTTGCAGGCGCCCAGCAGCAGCGCCAGCGGGATCCATAACAGCTTCAGCGTATTGTTCATAGCAGGATGATTCAAACGATGGAACGCCCCCGCGCCGGGCGCGGGGGCGTGATGCTTACCGGCCTTGCTTCGATACCCAGTTTTCGCGGAAATCCTCCACTTCCTGGTTCGTAAACCCGTAGATGGTCTGAAGCCGGCCGATCACCTGGGTGAGTTTCGGCAGCTCGCTGACCGGATCGGTGAGAAACTTGTACGAAGCGGGCGCAGCATCGTAGGGCGCATTCATCAGCGTGAGCAGCTCGTCGAGCTGGGCATCGGTGATGAGGCGGAATTCCTGGGGCAGAGTGCGCCAGCCGTGTGTGAAGCCCACCGCTTCGCCGTAGGCGTGGATGGCATTGGCGCGGTCGGCATCGGTGGGGCTGGTGGCGCTGAGCCGGGAGATCGTGGTGTGGCAATAGTTGATCACGGTCGCGAAGCATACCTTCTCCCAGGTGCGCTGATAGGCCTGCAGGGCTTCGTCGCGCTCCTGACCGTAGTCCTCGCCCGCCGCAATGGCGGCCTGGAGCTTGATCAGCGCCGCTTCCATCTGGCTGTAGAGGCCGGTGCCGTCGCTCTTGTCGCGTCGGGCGGCATACTGCGCCATAAACTTATCCGGATTGGCGGTATTGGCAGCGGTCGTGGTATTGGGGAAATCGGGATGCGCGCCGAAAATGCTCAGCAGCTGGTCGGGCGTAGCCTCGGTAAGCGGCCCTTGCATCAGGGTGATCGCGTGGTTGTACATGGCGGCAGCAAACAGGCCTTTTTCCACCATCTGCTCCAGCTCGAGGCCATGCTCGTCCAGCAGGTAGCCGCCGAAGACTCCGCCGCTTCCCGCCGGTGCGCCCGGCGTGTAGGCATTGCCGCTGGCTTGGGCCAGGTTGTCGAGCCAGCCGCCGCTGCCTTCGATCCGGCCGCGGTAGTAGCTGCTGGTGAGGGAGGAAAGCGACGGCGCGCCGCTGGTGTAGAGCTGCGTCAGCGTGCTGAAACTGACCGTATTGGCCTGTACGCGGCCTTTTTTCATCTCATCGGTGAGCACCGTGAGCGCGCTGCGGACTGCAGCCTGGGCAGCCGTATGGGAGACGAAGGCTGCCCCGTCATAGGTGTCGGGGATCACCAGCGGGGTTTTATCGGGTTTGCAGGCGCTGAAGAGCAGCAGCGCGGGCAGAAACCCTACGAGTGCGCGGAAGCGCAGGGCGGTATTCGGCGTATGCATGGAGCGTTTATTTAGACTAATTATAAACAACAGCAAAGCTAGGGGGCAGATCTGCGCGGGGCAATACCTAGAATTAGGGTTTTTAGTACTTAAGATTAGGTAAAGGGGCCCGCAGCCGCCTGCCTAATATTAGGTATTCTGCATGTGTATCGCTCCCTGCGGCGAGCCGCCTGGATTGTCCGGCAGCGGTTTCGCAGCATTCCGGGAGATTTTGCTAACTTGGGCGCGCTGTACGTTCCAGGCAGCCTGCGGCATGCAATGCCTGCGGTGCCGCCTCCACCCTTGAATGCTGAACTGCACTATGAAGTATTCGCGCATCAATACGCTCGCCGGCTGGGCCATTTTTGTATTTGCCCTGGTGACCTACCTGCTTACCATGGCGCCGACGGCCAGTTTCTGGGACTGCGGCGAGTTCATCGCCTGCGCCAACGAGCTGGAAGTGCCGCACCCGCCGGGGGCACCCTTCTTTCTGCTGCTGGGCCGCATCTTTGCCATGCTGGCCGGCGGACCCGAGCGTGTGGCCTTTATGCTCAACTTCATGAGCGTCCTCTCCAGCGCCTTCACGGTCCTGTTTACCTTCTGGATTACGACCCATCTTGCCCGGAAGCTGATCGGCAAGCCGGAATCGGAGATGACCCTTCAGGACCTGATCGCAGTCATCGCTGCCGGCGCCGTAGGCGCGCTCGCCTGCACCTTCGCCGATTCGTTCTGGTTCAACTCCGTGGAAGCGGAGGTGTACGCGCTTTCCTCTTTCTTCACCGCCGTCGTCGTATGGCTGATGTTCAAATGGGAAAACCGCGCCGATGAGCCCGGCAGCGAACGCTGGCTCCTCCTCATCGCCTACCTCATGGGCCTGTCCATCGGCGTGCACCTGCTGAACCTGCTCGCCATCCCCGCGCTGGCCTTTATCTACTACTTCCGCAAATATTCCTTCTCCTGGGGAGGTTTCATCCTGACGGGCGCAATCTCCGTCGCCATCCTGGGCGTGATTCAGAGCGTGATCATCATCAACACCTTCGATCTGGCCTGGTGGATGGAGCGCATCTTCGTCGGGGTGCAGAAAAGCGGCGGCGTGCTGAAAACGGGCATGGGCCTGCCCATCGGCTCAGGCCTCGTGATCTTCTTCCTGCTGCTCTTCGGCGGCCTTGCATTCGTCGTCTGGTACTCCGCCAAGCGCAGCATGCTGCTGCTCAATACGGCATCGCTGGCCGTCATCGTGATCTACATCGGCTTTGCCTCCTACATGATGATCCCGATCCGCTCCGGCGCCAACAGCCCCATCGACGAGAACAATCCTGAAAATACCCAGACTTTCATCTCCTACATGAAACGCGAGCAGTACGGCGACCGCCCCCTCATCCGCGGCCCGCTTTACAATGCCAATCCCGTGAATGTGGAGGTGATCGGAAAAGAATATGTTCTGGAGGCAGGCGCCGACCGCTATACCGAGATCGGCGACAAACGGGAATACGTGTACAACAGCCGCGATGAAAAGTGGTTTCCGCGCATGTACGACCGCGGCAAATACACCGCCGGCCCCCATGCCTATATTAATTACGTCCGCAACAAGGGCAGCGACCAGCAGGATCCTTCCGACGATAAGCCCACCGCAGGCGAAGACTTGAAGTTTTTCTGGAACTACCAGGTCATCCACATGTACTGGCGCTATTTCATGTGGAATTTTGCCGGCCGCGAAAGCGACATCCAGGATACCAGCTGGGAATCCGGGCTCAACATTGCCCGCACCTCCAAGATGCCGGACTTCATGAAGCGGGATGTCTCCAAGAACCACTATTTCCTCATCCCCTTCCTCCTCGGCGTGCTGGGCCTGGGCTGGCAGGCCCGCGCCCGTCAGTACGACGCCGCAGTGATCGGGCTGCTGTTTTTCTTTACGGGCCTGGCCATCATCATCTACCTGAACCAGAACCCCATGCAGCCCCGCGAACGGGATTACTCCTTCGCCGGCTCCATCCAGACCTTCGCCATATGGGTAGGCCTGGGAGTAATCGCCTTGTATCAGCTGCTGCAGCGCTTCCTGAAGCAGGCTGCAGTCTATGCGGCAGCCGCCATCGGCCTCGCAGCGCCTGCGGTCATGGCCGCCCAGAACTGGTTCGACCATTCCCGCGCCAACAACTACGTGGCCCCCGACTCGGCCTGGAACCTGCTCAACTCGGTGGCGCCCAACGCCGTCCTCTTTACCAACGGCGACAACGATACCTTCCCCCTCTGGTATCTCCAGGAGGTGGAAGGCGTCCGGACCGATGTGCGTGTGCTCTGCCTGAGCTACGTCAACACCGACTGGTACATCGACCAGATGAAGATGAAGGTCAACCAATCCGAGCCGCTGCCCATCAGCCTCAAGCGTCAGGATTATGTAGGCCAGGTCAATCAGGCCCGGCAAACCAACCGCGAGCTGCTTTCCTTCTCCCTGCCGGCGGATGCCGCCTCGCTGCTTGCCTCCGGCATTATCGCGGCAGAGGATACGCAGTATGTCGAATCACCCATGGCCTGGCAGGTGCGCACCCGCGGTGCCGGCCAGAACCGCTACCTGGAGCTCAAAGACCTGCTGGTGCTCAATCTGCTGGAGAATGTGGCGAAAGAAGGCTGGGGCCGCCCGGTGTACTTCGCCAATACGGTGACCCCCGATGCCATGCTGCAGCTGGAGCCCTATCTGCATCAGGAAGGCCTGGCCTACCGCATTCTGCCGGTGAAGAAGCCTGTAGCGCCCGATCCGATGGAGCCGACCACCACAGCCGTCAACCTGGCGAAAATGGACAGCGCCCTCACGGTCAAGTTCCGCTACCGCAACCTCGACCGGAGCGACATCTACTACGATGAGAACATCCAGCGCATGGTGAGCAATTACCATGAGTCCTTCTTCCGCCTCGCCGATGAGTACCTGCTCCGCGCCGATGCCCTCGAACGCGGCCTCCGCCCCGCCCAGCCCGGCGGCAGCGACGGCATCCGCCAGGACATCGAGCTGACGGGTGCCGTATCCCTTTCCGATCAGGAGCAGGCGGCCCGCTACCGCGCACGCGCCAGGGAGGTTCTTGAATTCCAGGACCGCTATCTGCCCTACCAGACCGCGACACCCTTCCACTACATGATCATCCGCAATGCGACGCTGCATGAGCGCATGGGCGACAGCACCAAGGCTGGCGAACGCTTCGAGTTTGCCAAGACCCGCACGCTGGAAACCCTGAAATACTACAGCAGCATCGGCGAGGCCTTCCCCCGCGCACGGGAGTACTACTTCACCCTGCAGCTGCTCCAGCAGCACTATACCCAGCAGGGACGGGCCGAAGAAGCCGCTGCACTCGCTACCGAAATGGCCACGCTCGACCGCCGCAAGCTCGGCCTCCAGTAAGCACCGCAGCTCCGATGCAAAACGCCCGGCCATCTGGCCGGGCGTTTTGCATGACAGGATATCCCATTGCCCTCAGAACCCGACCAGAAAGCTCATGGCCAGGCGATTGTACTGAAACCGCTGGATATTGACCGACCAGGGATACATCACCCGCTCCTCCGCCCGCTGCAGCCGGTAGCCGAAGGTCATCAGCAGAAATCCCCCGGCAGTCCGCAGCTTCAGCCCGCCGCCTGCGTCGAAGGCCCGGCCGCCAAGGGCTTCGTAGGTCAGGTTCGGATCGGCCCAGGTTGCGGTCGGCGACACCATAAACCCATGACCGACCCGCATATAATAATGCGGTGTTACCCAGCGCCGCTTCAGCAGATCTCCCCGCAGATCCAGCATCAGGGGCATGATGGCACCCAGCGCGAACAGATCGATGCCGGTCGCCACCCCGGCCTGCAGCTGCGGCCGCAGGCGGTAGCCCAGCCCGGCCTGCGCCGACAGGGCTACCGGAGTCTGCTGAATCCAGGTGTTGAAGGTGCTGTTTCCGGTCAGGAGGCCGAAGCCCATATGCCCGGCCAGGCCAGGCTTGAAGCTGTAGACCACGCTGTCGCGGTTGCGGATGATCTTGCTCCGGGCGTTGAGCTCCTGCCCCTGCCAGCTGATTTCGCTCCGGCGGAATGTGAATACATTGTCCCCCGCCGTGCGGATTGAGACGGCTGTATCCCCCGGCGCCGAGATCAGATCGCCGCGGATGATCCAGCCGTTGTGCAGATAGAGCACATCCTGAATCCGCCTCGGCTGCGCCGATGCCGAAGCCGACCAGCAGATAACCAGACCCGTCAGGGCCGCCAGATATATATTCCTTCCCATAGTTTCCCGTTTGAATGGAGACGCAGCCCGCCCGCCGGATGCTGCATGCGGCAGATCAGATATACAAAAGGGCAGGCCTGCGGCCTGCCCCGTCAGATGCGGCATGCAGCCGGCCCGATCAGGCTTCCCAGGTCACCCCTTTGCCGGACTCATACCATTTTTCATAGTGCTTGCCATAGCGGTCGTCCACGGCCCCGCGCTTGATCTTGAGCGTAGGCGTCATGATGCCGTTTTCCACAGTCCACTCGTCACGGATCACCACCAGATTCTGGAGGCGCTCATGATCTTCGAGCGCCGGGTTGACGGTGTCGAGGGTGCCGCGCAGGCTTGCATTGATCTCTTCGCGGCTGCGCTTGCGGCCATCGGGCGAAAGCACCACCAGCGCGATGGGCTGCGGCAGGCCGGAGCCCACGACACAGACCTGCTCGACGAATTCATTCGACGACAGGCGCAGCTCGATGGGGTTGGGCGCCACGTACTTGGCTTTGGACGTTTTGAACAGATCCTTCACCCGGCCCGTAATGCGTACGAAGCCTTCGGCATCCACGGTTCCCTTGTCGCCGGTATGCAGCCAGCCGTCGCGGATTGTTTCGGCGGTCTTTTCAGGCTCTTTGTAGTACTCGATCAGGTTGGTGATGCACTTGACGCAGATTTCGCCCTCGTCCGTGAGCTTGAACTCGCAGCCGGGCAGCGTCTTGCCGACCGTGCCGAACTTCACCGCGCCGGGGTAATTGGCATGCGAATAGGCCGAGTTTTCGGTCATCCCGTACACCTCGTAGATCAGAATGCCGATCTTTTTGAACCATTCCAGCTGCGCAGCAGGAATCGGCGCGGCACCGGTCAGGCAGATGCGGGCCTGGGACAGGCCCAGCGCTTCCCGGATCTTCTTGCGGATCACCCCGTTGAGGCCCGGGATGGAAAGCAGCATATTCAGCCGGGACTGGGAGAATTTGGCCAGAATACCCGACTGGAACTTCGTCCAGATCCGCGGCACCGCCAGGAAGATCGTCGGCTGGCCGGTCTTGAGGTTGTCGGTAAAGGTATCGAGCGACTGCGCAAAGTGCACCGAGCCGCCGCAGCGCATCGTGCCCATCGTGATCAGCATGCGCTCGGCAATGTGCGAAAGCGGCAGATAGGAGAAGAAGCGGTCCTCCGGCGAGAGCTTGAACAGCTGGGCGAAGGTTTCGATGGCGAAAATAGGCGACACGAACTTATGCACCACGCCTTTGGGCACGCCGGTGGTTCCGGAGGTGTAAATGATGGTCCACAGGTCTTCGAGGCTGCGGGCCGGGCTGGCCTCCATCGGCTCCACCTCGGCGATTGCCTCGTCCCAGGTTTTATACGGGGCATCCTGCAGATCATAGATGCCGAAGCTGATCAGGTCGATGTCGCCCGGAACGCCCGGCTTCATTTCCTGCCAGTCGTGCTGCTCCAGCTTGCCGACAAAGAGCAGCTGGGATTCCGAATGGCGCAGCACATAGCGCACCGTATCCGCATTGACGTTCGGATAAATGGGCACCGAGACATACCCGGCCATCATGATCGCCAGGTCTGCCATCATCCAGTGCGCGCAGTTCCGGGACAAGATGGCAATCCGGCTGCCCGGCACAAATCCCTGCGCCTGCAGATACGCGGCCATGCGGCGTACTTCGCCGGCCGTCTCCCCCCAGGTCCAGCTGCGCCATTCGCCTTTGATGGGCTGATGCAGATAGGGTTTATTCGGATGAGCTGTTTCCCATTGGTAGAACAGCTCCAGCGGCGTCTTCAGTTGCGCCTGCGTCTGCGTGAGCGGAGTCATAGTAGCCTTTTTGCTGATTAAGGAAAGTAAATATACATCCGGGGAATTCCCGATGCAATAGTATTACTATACGGAATACCGGGCCTGGTGAATTACCCGGAGCTGCGCGGCGGCTAGCCGTTGCGCTGGGCGTCGGGGTTCAGCCGGTAGAGATAGGGCGCTTTGTGCGCCTGCCCCGTGTATTTTTTCTCCACCCGCTCCAGAATCTCCAGGCTCAGCATCTTGCGCTGAAAATTGGCCCGCAGCAGCTTCTTGCCCAGCACAATTTCGTACAGGTGCTGCAGCTCGTTCATCGTGAAGGTCTCCGGCATCAGGTTGAACGCTGCGAGCCGGTGCACCAGGTGCTGCCGCAGGGTCTCGCGCGCCCGCGCAATGATCTCGCCGTGGTCGAAGGCCACACGCGGCAGCGCATCGATCTCATACCAGGCGCAGGCTTCGGTAAACACATCCGGCTGCGGGTCCACCCGCTGATAATCCACCAGGGCGTAGTAGCCCACCGTCACAAAGCGCTCGTAGATCCAGTGGTCCGGCGGCAGATCCATGCCCTGGGCTGCCATGATTTCCCGCTGAAAGCTTCCGGTATCGCGGTCTGTCCGGCCAAATACGTAAAACTGCTCCAGATAAATATCCCGCAGCCCGGTGCGGTCCTCCAGAATGCGCTTCGAAGCGCTGTCCAGGCTTTCGGTCTGCAGCACAAAGCCCCCGGGCAGCGCCCAGTAATCCAGCTGGCGGAATTTCTGCAGCATCACCTTCAGCATGCCCTCGTGAAACCCGAAAATCACACAGTCGATCGACAGCTGCGGAATAATCCGGGCGGTGGCCAGGTATTGCATCAGATCGGGATGTTCCATAGTCCGAAGGTCGGTGCGGAAGTGCATTAGGAGGTATGGTCGCAGCGGATCTGCCATCCGCTCCGTTCTTTGGTGAAAATCAGCGTAAAATACCCGCCGGCGTCGCCGATGCTCCGGGTCAGGTGCCAGCTCCCGATCAGATAGGCCGAGCGGCGCCCCAGCCGCTCCAGCCGGATCACCTCGAAACGCAGCTCCCCCATCGCTGCCCGGTCCGGATAGCTGCGCCGGTAGCGCTCTAGCGTGGCCTGCCAGCCGAATACCGGGCCGTTTTTCCCTACAAATGCCAGCGAATCCGACTGCACATAGCCTTGCATGAAGACCTCCAGATCCCCGCGGTTCCAGGCATCCTGCTGAACAGCAAGCACCTGCCGGATTGCGGCAGCATCGCGGGCAGACAGGCGCTGCGCAAGCAGCGGGGCGGCAGAGCAGAACAGAAACAGGAGAAAAATGGAACTGCGCATGGTTCTAGCGGGGTTTGGGCTAAATTAGCGCAAAATTTTCAATATGGCTTCTCCTGTAGTCGTGCGTTTTGCGCCCAGCCCCACCGGCCCCCTGCACATCGGCGGCGTCCGGACCGCCCTGTACAACTATCTCTTCGCCCGCCAGCAGGGCGGACGCTTCCTCCTGCGCATCGAAGACACCGACCAGCAGCGCTATGTGCCCGGCGCTGAAGCCTATATCATGGACAGCCTCGAATGGCTCGGCATCCGGCCGGACGAAGGAGTGCGCGAAGGCGGCCCGCGGGGCCCCTACCGCCAAAGCGACCGCGCCAGGGAAGGCATCTACCGCCGGTACGCCCAGCAGCTGATCGAAAGCGGGCATGCCTACTATGCCTTCGATACCCCCGAAGCCCTCGATGCCATGCGCCAGGAGCTCCAGCGCGCCGGCAGCGATGTGCAGCAGTACAACTACCTCACGCGCGGACGCATGCAGAACAGCTTCACCCTGCCCGAAGCCGAGGTGCAGCGCCGCATCGCTGCTGGCGAGCCGCACGTCGTGCGCATGAACATGCCCGCCGATACCGAAATCCGCTTCTTCGATCTCATCCGCCAGGAAGTCGTCTTCCATACCCGCCAGCTCGACGACAAGGTCCTCGTCAAAAGCGACGGGCTGCCCACCTACCACCTCGCCAATGTCGTCGACGACCGCCTGATGGAGGTCACCCACGTCATCCGCGGCGAGGAATGGGTCTCGTCCACCCCCCTGCACGTAGTGCTCTACCAGGCCCTCGGCTGGGCGGAGCATATGCCGCAGTTTGTGCATCTGCCCCTGATCCTCAACCCCAACGGCCAGGGCAAGCTCTCCAAACGCCACGGCGACCAGATGGGATTTCCCGTATTTCCCCTCGACTGGACCGATCCGGAATCCGGCAGCAGCTCCGCGGGCTTCCGCGAGCGCGGCTACCTACCCGACGCCCTGCTCAACTTCCTCGCCCTGCTGGGCTGGAGCCCCGGCCACGATGAGGAACTGATGAGCCTCGGCCGCATGACGGAGCTCTTTAGCCTCGACCGCCTGGGAAATGCCGGGGCAAAATTCGACCTCAACAAGCTCAACTGGTTCAACGAGCAGTACCTCCGCAGCCAGCCTGCGGAGGCATGGCTGCCCGGGCTCCGCGCCGCCGCCGAAGCAGCCGGGCTGCCCATCCCCGCCGATGCCTACCTCGGCACAGCGGTGGAGCTGATGCGCGAGCGCGTATCCTTCATCCATCAGATTGTCCAGGACGCGCCCTTCCTCTTCCGGGCCCCCGAATCCTACGATCCGCAGATGCAGGCCAAAGCCTGGAAGCCCGAAACGGCCAGCCTGCTGGCTGGCTTTGCCGACCGGCTCGCAGTGCACCCGGACTGGGATGCCCACAGCCTGCATGAGGCCTTCCAGGCCTATCTGGCCGAGGTGCAGGCAGGTGCCGGCAAGGTCATGGCACCGCTGCGGCTGGCCCTCACCGGCGTGCCCAACGGCCCCGGCGTCTTCGATATGGCTGCGCTCTTCGGACGGGAAGAAACCCTGGCCCGCATCCGCAAGGCCATCGAAACCCTCGGCTGAACAGGCTTACTGCAGTTTTTCCCGCAGAAAGCGCCCCGTCCACGATGCTTCCACCGCCGGCAGCCCTTCCGGCGGCCCCTGGTACAGAATCTGGCCGCCGCCGGCCCCGCCTTCGGGGCCCAGGTCGATGAGCCAGTCGGCACATTTGATCACATCGAGGTTGTGCTCGATGATCAGCACCGTATTGCCCCGCTCCACCAGCTCGTTCAGCGCGGAGAGCAGCTTCCGGATATCGTCGAAATGCAGGCCGGTGGTGGGCTCGTCGAAAATGTAGAACGTGTCGCGCGCCTGCGCGCTCTGGCTCAGGAAGGCCGCCAGCTTCATCCGCTGTGCCTCCCCGCCGGATAAGGTGCTGGTGCTCTGGCCCATGCGCAGATAGCCCAGGCCTACCCGCTCCAGAATGTCGAGCTTTTCCACCAGTTTCCGCTCCCCGGCAAAGAAGCTGCGGCCCTCCGAGATGGTCATATTGAGCACCTCGTCGATGTTTTTGCCCTGATACTGCACTTCGAGCATGTGCGGCTTGAAGCGCTTGCCGTTGCAGGCTTCGCAGACGAGCTTTACGTCCGGCAGGAACTGCATTTCCACCGTCACAAACCCTTCGCCCTGGCAGGTATCGCAGCGCCCGCCTTCCACATTGAAGGAGAAATGGCCGGGCTTGAGGCCCTTGAGCTTTGCCACCGGCTGATCGGCAAAGAGGTCGCGGATCTGGTCGTAGGCCTTGATGTAGGTAATGGGATTGGAGCGCGCCGAACGGCCCACCGGATCCTGATCCACCAGGTCGACCGCTTTGACCAGAGAAAGGTCGCCGCCCAGCTCCTTGAAAAAGCCGCCTTTTTCGGCCGGTTCGCCCAGCTGGCGCTTCAGCGCCGGATAAAGGATCTGCTGGATCAGCGAAGTCTTGCCGGAGCCGCTTACCCCCGTCACCACCGTGATAGCATGCAGGGGGATCTCGGCGTCCACCCCTTTGAGGTTGTGGAGCATGGCGCCGCGCAGATAGATCCGGGCCGAAGGCTGGCGGCGAACCGCCGGGAGGGGGATGGTCTTGCGCCCGGAGAGGTAGTCGGACGTCAGGGTATCTGCCTGCATCAGCTCGCCGAAGCCGCCGCTGAACATCACCTGCCCGCCCAGTTCCCCGGCACCCGGCCCGATGTCGATGATCTGGTCCGCCCGGCGCATCACCGATTCGTCATGCTCGACGACGATCACGGTATTTCCTTGATTGCGAAGCGATTCCAGCACCGAGATCAGCCGGTCCGTATCGCGGGGGTGCAGTCCGATGCTGGGCTCGTCCAGGATGTACATCGAGCCGGTCAGGCCGCTGCCCAGCGAGGTGGCCAGGCGGATGCGCTGCATCTCGCCGCCGGAGAGCGTGTTGATTTTGCGGTTCAGCGTCAGGTATCCTACCCCCACCTGCAGGAGATAATCCAGCCGGGTGCGGATCTCGTTCATCAGGCGCTGGGAGATGATGCGCTCAGTGGTATCGAGCTCGAGCGTGGCGGCCAGCTCCCGGAGGTCCGAGAGCTGCATCATAAGCAGATCGCCG
The DNA here is from genome assembly GCA_033765305.1 of Bacteroidia bacterium. GTDB lineage: Bacteria > Bacteroidota > Bacteroidia > J057 > J057 > RDXT01. Next base: position 2,767 of record JANRID010000040.1, on the reverse strand, counting down.
ATGGCGTAGCCGCCGACTTTCACGTAGGAGGCGTCCTTGCGGATGCGGCTGCCCTTGCAGTCGGGGCAGGTGGTATAGCCCCGGTAGCGGGCCAGCATGACCCGGTACTGGATTTTATAGAGATTGGATTCGAGGTATTTGAAAAAGCCGTGAATCCCGGCTGCGCCGGGGATGCCGTTCCAGAGCTGATCTTTTTCGGCCTGGGTCAGGTCCATGTAGGCCCGGTGAAAGGGAAAATCCGTCTTACGGGCTGCGGCGAGCCATTCCTGGAGGTACTCGCCCATCACCTCGCCTTTCCACGGGGCCACGGCGCCTTCGTACACCGAGAGGGTTTTGTCCGGGATTACCAGGTCCTCATCGATGCCCAGGATGCGTCCGAAGCCTTCGCAGGTAGGGCAAGCGCCGTATGGGTTGTTAAAGGAGAATAAATTCACGCTCGGCACCTCGAACGTTATCCCATCCGCCTCGAACCGCTCGGAGAAATGGCGCGGCGCATCCTCACCGATCTGCACCATGCAGGCCCCCAGCCCTTCCTGGTAGGCCGTCTGCACGCTGTCGCCCAGGCGGCCGCGCAGGGTCTGCGGGTCTTCTTCGCTGTGCAGGGCGATCCGGTCGATGAGCAGCATAAACGACGCGCGCTCCGGCAGATCCGTACGCTCGAGCTCGGATTCGATATCCAGCAGGCCATCGGCATCCCAGATGCGGGTAAATCCTTTCTGCAGGCTCAGCTCCAGCTCGGCGCGGTAGCCTTTGGAGCGCACGCGCACCTCGGCGAGGATCTGCACCCGGCTGCCGGGCGGCGCGTCCAGGATATAGTCCACAACATCCGTCACCGAATCCGACGTGACCAGTTTTCCGGACACCGGAGAATAGGTTTTGCCTACTCTGGCATACAGCAGCTTCAGGTATTCGTAGATTTCCGTCACGGTGCCCACCGTGGAGCGGGGGTTGGAGGTGCTTACTTTCTGCTGAATGGCCATCGCGGGCGAGATGCCCTCGATGCTGTCCACCTCCGGCTTCTCCATGCGCGCCAGAAACTGGCGGGCATATGCGCTGAGACTTTCCACATACCGGCGCTGGCCTTCAGCGTACAAGGTGTCGAATGCCAGGGAAGATTTGCCTGAGCCGCTCACTCCAGTCACCACAACCAGCCGCTCGCGCAGAATTTTTACCGAGACATGCTTCAGGTTGTTGACTCTGGCATTGTTTATGTAGATGAAACTCATAGCACACTGATACAGATTACGCCGCCCCCGGCGGATTATTGCCCCGAAGATTGTTTTTCATTGAGGTAAACGATACCGCAAGCCGCTTACGTGTAATGCCCCAACACACCGATCAAACCCCTGTAACCCAGCTGAATGACACACGTCGACGCGACTTATTAACCTCAATGTCATGGAGAAGGCGCTCTTAAAAAAGTCCCAGGACAAGGACCTGATCAAGGGTTTTATGGCCGGCGATGACCGTTGCTTCAACGAGCTGCTGTCGCGCTACAAAACTAAGGTTTTTACCACAATTTACTTAATCGTCAAGGACCGGAACGTCGCCGAAGACCTCTTCCAGGATGTGATGATCAAGGTTGTCCGGATGATCCGTTCGGGCAAGTACAATGAAGAAGGTAAATTCCTGCCCTGGATCGTCCGCATCGCCCGCAACCTGGCTATCGACTACTTCCGCAAAGCCCAGCGCAACCCGGTTCAGCGCGAAACGGAAGAGTACGATGTGTTCCACGGCCTGCACCGCGCAGAGCCCAGCGCAGAGGAGCATATAATATCCGATGAGAATGCGCGTTATATCCGAAAGCTGATCCAGATGCTGCCGGAAAAGCAGCGCGAAGTGCTGATCATGCGGAGTTATGCAGACCTGAGCTTCAAGGAGATCGCATCGATCACCAACGTAAGCATCAACACTGCCCTCGGCCGCATGCGCTACGCCCTGCTGAACCTGAAAAAGCTGGCTCAGGGGCACGGAATCGTACAAGGATATGAAGAGCAGGTTCACGGATGAAGCGATTTTGCGCTTTTTGTTCGACGAGATGGACGCCGAAGAAAGCCGCCGGTTCCTCGAAGCCGTTTGCACGGACGAGGAGCTATGGGAGCGGTATGAAAGCTTCCAGACGATCGTAGAGCAGATCGGCGCGCTGCACTACGACCCTTCCGAGCGGACGGTAGCGCGGATTCTGCATTATGCCAGCACCGTGCGGCCCGAGCCCGTTCCCGAAACGGGACTGGATATGCCCGAATTGAGAACGCCGCCGGCCCGCCCGGCCCGCCCGATGAAGTTCCGCTTCAGCCTGAATGTGCTCGCCGTAGCTGCTTCAGCCATGCTGGTCATGGCTGCCGCCTGGCACCGGGCGCCCGCTTTCATGGCGGCGCATCAGCCGGTGCAGGGGATTGCCGCGCCTGCTCCTGCTGCCGAAAGTGCCCTCATCTGGGACGACTCGGCGCTGGATCTGCAGCTGGATGAGATCCGCGACGGCATCGAGTCGCTGAAAAGCCGTGACGTATTGTAAGACGATAGATGCTTCATGTACAGCGAAGCCCTGGCCGCCGGCCGGGGCTTTTTTCATTGCCCTTGCGAAGCCGCGTCCGGGTGTGCGGGATGGGGTTCGGGTGTAAGGGCGGGGGGTGCAAAAAAGCGCAGCGCCCCGGGAGGGGGCGCTGCTGAAGACCGGCGTCTACCTACTCTTCCACGTTCTACCGCAGTACCATCGGCGTTACGGGGCTTAACTTCTCTGTTCGGGATGGGAAGAGGTGGACCCCCG
>JANRID010000034.1:0-57580 GCA_033765305.1 Bacteroidia bacterium | reverse complement strand
GCCGCAGCAGACCCCGGCCTACCAGAAGCGCTTTCTGGTGCAGGCGGGCGAAAAGCTCCGTTCGGTGCCCATCGAGGAGGTGTCGTACTTCTACGGGCAGCAGAAATTCGTCTTTCTGATCACGCGCGACAACCGGCGGCACCTGGTGGACTTCACCCTCGGCGAGCTGGAGGGCCTGCTGGACCCCGCGCAGTTTTACCGCATCAACCGGCAGTTTATCGTCAGCTACGGCGCCATCGGCGCGATGCACGCGTGGTCGCGCAGCCGCATCAAGCTCGACCTCCAGCCCCCCTCGGACGAGGAAGCGATCGTCAGCATCGAAAAGACGCCGGGGTTCAAGGCGTGGCTGGGAGGGTGAGTTTTTCAGCAGAACTTCTTCGATTAAGAAAAGTACAAGGAGCATTCTGCTTTTTTTCTATACAAAAAATTGAATTTTCTACATTGTTCCTTCATTAGATTGCAAGTCACGTACTAAAACTTCAACTTAGCTGGTGGTCTAATTTGGTCGAGGTATTATCCCTATCTTGCCCCCTCAACACCTTGCGATGAACTCCTTGCGCTGCGGATGGATATGGAGGGGGCGCCCCGGGGCGGCATGGGCCGGGGCGGCATGGGCTGCGATGGCCTGGACCGCCGGCTTGCTCGCCCTTTCCGCCTGCGGGCCGCGCCCGCCTAAGCCCTGGAATGCGGATTTCCCGCTGCTGGGCACCAACTCCTCGCCCCGTGCTGCCGACCTCAACGGCGACGGCGTCCTCGACCTTGTCATCGGCGCCGGACTCAATGAATTCCAGGCATCCGAATCGGCGGTGCTGGCGGTGGACGGCGCCAGCGGCGAGCTCCTCTGGCAGGCCCCCGGCATCGACCAGGTGGTGGGATCGGCAGCCTTCATCGACATCAGCCGCGACGGCACGCCCGACGTGGTCATCGGCGGGCGCAAGTGCCAGCTCATGGCCCTCGACGGCCGCAGCGGCCGCCAGCTCTGGCGCTACGAGGTGCAGGGCCAGGGCTATACGCCGGCTGGCCTCGCCCGCTTTAATTTTTACGACGCCCAGCGCATCCCCGACCAGGACGGCGACGGCCTCGACGACCTGCTCACCGTCAACGGCGGCAATGTCCATGCCCCGCCCCGCGACACGGCCAGCCGCTATCCCGGCGTGCTCCTCATCCTCAGCAGCGCCACAGGCCGCATCCTGGCCGCCGATACCATGCCCGACGGCAAGGAAAGCTACCTCTCGCCCCTCGTCTTCGACTTCGGCAGCGGCCTCACCGTGCTCTTCGGCACGGGCGGCGAGACCGTCGGCGGCAGCCTCTACGCCGTGCCGCTGAGCGCCCTGCGCGCCGGCTCCATCCAGGGCGCGGAACGCCTGCTCTCCGAAACCGGCCACGGCTTCGTGGCCCCGCCGGCCCTGGCCGACCTCAACGGCGACGGCACGCCGGAAATTATCGTCAACTCGCACGCGGCGCGCCTCAGCGCCTACGACTTCCGCAGCCGCCGCCTGCTCTGGCAGACCCAGGCCGTGGCCGGCGCCGAGGCCAGCAACGGCGTAGCCGTCGGCCGGTTCACGGGCAGCGGCACGCCCGGCTGCTTCGCGCTCTACAGCCTCGGCGCCTGGCCCGACAATGCCGGCACCGTGCAGGTGCTCATCGACGGCGCGTCGGGCGCGGTGGTCCTGCAGGACTCCATCGGCTGCACCGGCTTTTCGACGCCGCTGGCGGCCGATCTCGACGGCGACGGGCTGGATGAGGCCCTTGTGAGCGTCAACGAGTATGTCTGCGGCGCCCGCACGCCCCAGTCTGCGCACCGGCTGCTGGCCTACAGCTTCCGCGAAGGCAGCCCGCGCGACCTGATCCCGCCGCTGCCGGGCAAAAATGTCTCCTCCACGCCCTGGCTGGGCGACCTCGACGGCGACGGGAGGCTCAACCTCGTCTATTGCGTCCAGGCCAATACCACGCGCCTCCACGAATTCTTCGGCCTCCGGCTGGCGCAGCAGCCTCTCGAAACGCCTGCGCAGCCGCCGCCAGCCTGGGGCGCCTACATGGGCAGCCGCGGCGACGGGGTGTACAGGCCCTGACAGTCTAAAAACCCGGCGGCTGAGCGGAGCCGAAGCCCCAGCCACCCGGAAACACGCCCTAGAGGCCGTTTCGGCTCCGCTCAACGGCCAGCATGAGCGTCTTGCCCCGGTGGCTGAGCGGAGCCGAAGCCACCGCCAGGATCCGCAGGCCGCAGGCATTTCTTTGCGTCCCCTTGCGCCCCTTGCGGTTACACCCTTGCGGTTGCACCCTTGCGCCCCTTGCGGTTGAAATACCAGCAGCAAGCAGTCCTCTACTGCACAAAGCGCAGCTTCAGCCGGCTCCAGCTGGAGTCGGCGTAGAGTTCCGTATCCGTCCAGCGGCGGATCTCCCACTCGTTGAAGCTGTTGCGGCGGATGGTCAGCTCCAGCTGGCCCCGGAACAGCGTCGTCAGGGTGGTGTCGGTGTGGTTGACGCGCAGGGTGTACAGGCCTACGTAGCGCAGCGAGTCCGGCGTCACGTCGCGCAGGTCGCGCTCCTCCAGCAGGAGGGAGTTGCCCGACTGGGTGCTGAGGCGGCGGAAGAGGTTGTCGAGATACGTCTGCTCATCCTGCAGGGACCAGTTGCGCCAGATGGCCTCGCCATTGTCCAGCACCTGGGCGGCGGGGTCGAAGCGGAAGACCTCCGGCGCAAAGCAGCGGAGGTAGTTCTGCGGATTGCGCTGGGAAATCGCCGTGCGGAAATTCTGGAGCAGGATCTCGTAGTCCGAAGGGCTGATCCATTCCGAGAGGCCGTTATTGGGCGGCTCCACGGGCCGGATGGAGAAGCAAGCAGCTGACAGCCAGCAGATCAGCAGACCAGAGAGCAGGCGGCGGTTCATTTCCTCAAGGTACGCATTCCCGCCGCAAAGAAAAAAATCGCGCGCGGACGAAACCCGCCCGTTCCGGCAGCCGTATGAATGACCGTTCAGTCAACGATCGATCGAATCCTGTTACGCTATGAGTCCCCGGTCCGTCAAGCAAAACGAGCAGCTCCGGGAGCAGAGCCGGGATAAAATCCTGGCCTCGGCCCTCGAACTGTTTGGCACCCAAGGCTTCCACAACACTTCCATCGAAGAGATCGCCCGCCATGCCGGCGTATCCAAAGGCCTGACGTACAACTACTTCGGCAGCAAGCTCGAATTGCTTTACGGAATCTTCAACCGCGAAATGAACCAGGGCGACCAGATTCTGGAGCGATTGCGCCAGCTTCCCGACGCCCGCAGCCGCCTCGTGGCCATCATCGAATCCAGCATCCAGTACATCCGGAGCATGCCGGCGGAGCTTCGCCTGCTGACCTCGCTTTCGCTGCATGTCGAGGAGTTTCCGGAGATCAAGGAAGCCCTGCTCGACCGCTACCGCACGGCGCTGCCCCTCATCGCGGACATCCTCCGCGAGCTGGGCATCCCGGAGCCGGAAACGGAGGCCCGGATGTTCAATGCCATGCTGGACGGCGTCGGCTTTCAGGCCATGGTCCTCAAAGACATGGTCGACCTGGATCTGACGCGCACCTATCTGCTGAACCGTTACCACTGTCTGCCCGATTCCACTCAACAAACCTCCTCTTCACATGAAACAGCTGATGTTCCTGCTGATGTGCCTCATCCTGGGCTCCACGGCCCTGCAGGCGCAGGACGCCCGTGAAATTATCCGCAAGTCCGAAGAAAAACGGCGCGGGGTTTCCAGCTCGAAGGCCGAGATGACCATGACCATCATCCGCCCTGAATGGACCCGCAGCATGTCCCTCAAAGCCTGGAGCAAAGGCGACGACTACGCGCTGGTGGTCGTGACGGCGCCGGCCCGCGACCAGGGCTCCGTGACCCTGAAGCGCGGCAAGGAAGTCTGGAACTGGATGCCCCGCGTGGAGCGTACGGTCAAGCTGCCGCCGTCCATGATGTCGCAGTCCTGGATGGGCTCCGATTTCACCAACAACGACCTCGTGCAGGAAGTCTCCCTCGTCGACGACTACACCCAGAAAGTGCTCAAAGACAGCACCATCGAAGGCCGGCCCTGCTGGAAAATCGAAATGGTGCCGCTGGAGGAAACCGCGGTGATCTGGAGCAAGGTGCACCTGTTTGTGGACAAAAAAGACTATCTCCAGCTCCGCAGCGAATTTTTCGACGAAGACGGATACCGCGTTACCATCATGCAGGGATCGGGCATCAAAACCATGGGCGGGCGGATCTTCGTGAGCCGGCTGGAAATGGTGCCGCTCGACAAAAAAGGCCAGAAGACCATTCTCGAATACAGTTCCCTCGTGTTCGATCAGGCGATCCCGGAAACTTTCTTTTCCGTGCAGAACATGAGCAAAGCCAGCAGTTTCTGACCCACCCTCCCCTACCCCATCGACTATGCTGTTCAAACTTGCCTGGCGCAACCTGTGGCGCAACCGCCGCAGAACGCTCATCACGATCGCGTCGGTGTTCTTCGCGGTGCTGCTTTCGGTCCTGATGCGCTCGTTTCAGGAAGGCTCCTACGAAGTGATGATCCGCAACGTCGTGAGCTTTTACACCGGCTACGCCCAGATCCACAAGGAGGGCTACTGGGCCGAACAGACGCTGGACAACAGCTTCGAACCGGCTGAGGACCTGCACCTGGCCGCCGGGCCGGACCTGGGGGTCCGGCGGGCGGTGCCGAGGCTGGAGTCCTTCGCCCTGGCCTCTTCCGGCGACAACACCCGCCCCGCCATGGTGGTGGGCATCGATCCGGAGGCAGAGCCCGCCCTGACAAACCTGGACCAGAAGCTGTCTGCGGGCGCGTACTTCACAGGCACGGCACCTGCCGCGCTGGTGGCGGAAGATCTGGCCGAAAAACTCGGCCTCGGCGTGGGCGACACGCTGCTGCTTATCGGCCAGGGCTACCAGGGCGTATCCGCCGGCGGACGCTATCCCATCGCGGGGCTGCTGCACTTCGGCTCGCCCGAACTGAACAAGCGCATGGTGTACCTGCCCCTGCCCGAAGCGCAGTACCTCTACGGTGCCGAAAACCGCCTGACCTCCTACGCCCTGGTGCTGGAGAATCCCGACCAGACCGGCCGGGTGGTCCGGGCGCTCGACGAGGCCCTGCCCGGCAGCTACGAAGTGATGACCTGGCAAGAGCTGCAGCCCGAGCTGGTGGAAGGCATCGAAGGCGACCGCGCCGGCGGCGTCATTACCCTGACTATCCTGTATGTGATCATCGGGTTCGGCATGTTCGGCACGGTGCTGATGATGACGGCGGAACGGCAGTATGAATTCGGCGTCATGACCGCCATCGGCATGAGCAAGCTGCGCCAGTCCCTGGTCATCTTCATCGAAATCAGCCTCATGGGCCTGCTCGGCGTGCTCGCCGGCCTGGCCGCCAGCCTGCCGCTGACCTGGTACTTCAAGCTGAACCCCATCTACATGGGCGAGCAGATGGCAGAGGTGTATGCACAGTTCGACATGGAGCCGGTGCTGCCGGCCTCCACCGACCCGGGCATTTTCCTGCAGCAGGCGGTCATCGTCTTCCTGCTCTCGCTGGCCATCAGCCTGTACCCCATCTGGAACATCCAGCGGCTCCAGCCTGTCCGCGCCATGCGCAGCTGATCCTACGCGTTCACCTCCTCATTCCGAATTCCATGTTACCCATTCTTTCCTGGAGAAATGTGTGGCGCAACCGCCTCCGCAGCCTGGTGGTGATCCTGGCCATTGCGCTGGGGCTCTGGGGCGGCCTGTTCATGATGGCCTTTTCCTGGGGCATGAGCGAACAGCGCACCCGGGACATCATCGACACGCAGACCTCGCACCTGCAGGTGCACCATCCCGAGTTCAAGGACGAGCAGCGCCTCTCGCTAACCGTGCCGCAGGGCGATTCGCTGGCGGCGCAGCTGCGGGCACGGCCCGAAGTGGAAGCTGCCGCCGCCCGCATGGTGCTCACCGGCATGCTGGCTACCGCCTCCGACGCCGTAGGCGTGCAGATCCTCGGCGTAGAGCCTGAAGCCGAAGCCGCCCTGACGCGCCTGCGCAGCCGGGTGACCTACGGGGCGTATTTTCCCGAAGACAAGCGCTATCCGGTGCTGATCGGCGAGCAGCTGGCCGAAAAACTCGGCATCCTTGAAGGCAGCGGCGACAGCGCGGACGTCAACTTCCGCGAGCGCCTGGTGCTGACCTTCCAGGCAGAAGACTCCACCCTGAGTGCGCGCTTCCGCGTCTGCGGCATCTACAAAGCCCAGAACAGCCGGCTCGAAGAGCTGCAGGTCTTTGCGGTCAAGCAGGACCTCGAAGCGCTCATCGGCGCGGGCAGCCTCACGCACGAGCTCGCGGTCAAGGCGCGCGACATCGCGCAGACCGACGCCCTGATGCAGGAGCTTCGGAGCCAGACGCCGGGCATGCTCACGGAAACCTGGGCCGAGCTGGCCCCGGACATCAACCTCATCGCCGAGTCGTTCGAGGTGTCCATGCGCATCTTCTTCGTAATCATCCTCCTGGCGCTGGCCTTCGGCATCATCAACACCATGCTGATGGCCGTCATGGAGCGCACCCGCGAGCTGGGCATGCTGATGGCAGTCGGCATGGGCAAGCTGCGCGTGTTCGGGATGATCATGCTCGAAACGCTCTACCTCGCCCTGGTCGGCGGGCCGCTGGGCGTGTTGCTGGCCTGGGCTACCATCACCTGGACGAGCCATACCGGGATTTCGCTCGCCGGATTCGGCGAGGCCGGCGCCGCCGCCTACGGCATGAGCGCCGTCGTGTACCCGAGCATCCAGCCGGGCTATTACCTCGAAATCTCCATCATGGTGCTGATCACCGCCGGGCTGTCCGCCCTGTATCCGGCCCTGCGCGCCCTGCGGCTGCGCCCGGTCGAAGCCATCCGTTCCCACTAATTTTCCTCCACCCTCTTGATCCTCAAGGAAATGGCGATCATCGAAACCCGTAACCTTTCCAAAACCTACGAAGGCGTGGTGCCCGTCACGGCGGTCAGCCAGGTGAGCCTGTCCATCGAGGCCGGCGAATTCACCGCCATCGTGGGCCCCTCCGGCTCCGGCAAGACCACCCTCCTCAATATCCTCGGCGGCCTGGACCGCCCCAGCGAAGGCCAGGTGCTCATCGGCGGCGAGGACATCACAGCCCTGAGCGAGGCCGAGCTGATCCGCTTCCGCCTCCAGCATATCGGCTTCGTGTTTCAGGCCTACAACCTGATCCCGGTGCTGACCGCCCGCGAGAACGTGGAGTTTGTGATGCTGCTCCAGAACCAGCCCCGCGATGTGCGCGATGCGCGCACCGACGAGCTGCTCGCCGCGGTGGGCCTGGCCGACCGGGCGAATGTGCGCCCCTCCAAGCTTTCCGGCGGCCAGCAGCAGCGCGTGGCCGTCGCCCGCGCCCTGGCCTCCAAGCCCCGCTTCGTCCTGGCCGATGAGCCTACGGCCAACCTCGACTCCCGCTCCACGGCCAACCTGCTGGACATCATGTCCGAGCTGAACCGCCGGGAGGGCATTACCTTCCTCTTCTCCACCCACGACCAGCGCGTCATCGACCGTGCCCGGCGGGTGATCACCCTCGTGGACGGCGAAATCGTCACCGATCAGCAGCGCACGCCTCAGGCCTGATTCCGACTGCCATGCTCAGAATGCTTTGGACGGGGATGCTGCTGTGCATAGCGGCAGCATCCCCCCTGCTTGCCCAGGACGACACGCTCCGGGCTGAAGCCGCACCGAAACTGACCGTGCACGGGTATGTCAAATACCTCAGCACCAGCACCTTTGCCGGCATTCCCGGCTATCCGGTCTCCACCGGCCTGATCCACAACCGCCTGGTGCTGCGCTATACGCCGGCCCCGCGCTGGACCCTGAGCCTCGAAGCCCGTAACCGCCTGTTCTTCGGCGAGCAGGTCAAGCTGGATTCCACCTTCGCCGGCCAGATCGACCGCTACGAAGGCCTGGCCGACCTCTCCGTGCGCTGGATCGACGCGCCCGAGGGGCTGCTGCACAGCATCGTGGACCGGGCCTGGATCGGCTACACGCACGGCAAGTGGGATATCCGGGCAGGGCGCCAGCGCATCAACTGGGGCGTCAACCTGGCGTGGAACCCCAACGACCTCTTCAACGCGCTCAACTTCCTCGATTTCGACTATGAAGAGCGCCCCGGCAGCGACGCCATCCGCGTCCAGTATTTTCCCGGGCCGCTCTCGCGGGTGGAGCTGGCCGTGGCGCCCGGCCGCTACGACAGCACCACGACCGGCGCGCTGCTCTACCGCTTCCACGCGGGCAGCTACGACGTGCAGACGCTGGCGGGCTACTACCGGGGCGACCTGGCCCTGGGCGGCGGCTGGGAGGGCAATCTGGGGCAGATCGGCTTCAAGGGCGAGGCGACCGCCTTCTTCCCCATCGAGGGCATCTCCCGCGACAGCAGCGCGGCGCTGGGCGTATCGCTGACTGCCGACTACATGTTTGCCGGCGGCTATTACCTGACGGTGGCGGGGCTCTACAACTCCGAAGGCCAGGCCGGCGGCGCCTTCTTCGGCAACTCGCTTGCAGCGCAGCCGCTTTCCGCGCGCAACCTGTTTCCGGCGGAGTGGGCCGCGCTGGTGCAGCAGTCGTGGCAGCCGCATCCGCTGGTGAGCCTCAGCCTGGGGCTGCTCTACGCGCCCTCGTACCACCTGAGCATCTTCATTCCCAGCGTCACGTATTCGATCAAGGAAAACTGGGACCTGGACCTGATCGGGCAGAGCTTTTTCGCCGATCCGGGCACCGGCTACGGCCACCAGGCCAGTTCGGTCTTTTTCCGGCTGAAATGGAGCTACTGAGCGGCAGTTCCGGGCGCCGGCTATCGGATGCGGGCGGTTTTATTCGTTATTTGCTGCTTCCGCATCAACGAATGAGCCGCCCGCCTGCCGACAGAACGCAGCTCCGCGAGCGCATCCTGCACGCCGCCCTGGACCTGGCCCGCGAACGGGGCTGGGCGGCTGTGTCGATCCGTACCATCGGGGAGCGCGCGGGCTGCGCCTCGCCGATCATTTACCGGGCCTTTCAGGACAAGGAGGCGATTCTGCTGGAAGTCAACCGCTATGCCTACCGGCAGCTCAATGCGCGGGTGCGGAAGGCGGTGCGTCCCGGGATGGAGTTCCGGGAGCTGATGCTGGCCATTGCCGGCGCGCACTGGGACTTCGCGTTCGAGGAGCGGGAGCTGCACCAGGTGATGTACAACCTGGACGGGGTGCACATTCCGCACCAGCAGGACCTCCAGCTGCCCGAAGGGCGGGAGGTATTTGCGCTGATGCTGGACAGCCTGCTGCGCTACCGGCCGGGCCTGAGCCCGGCGGAGGCGGCAGGGTATCTGACGGCGGGCATGGCCCTGCTGATCGGGTTTATCACGGGCGCCAAGCTGGACGGCCCGCTGATCGGCGGGCGGGTGCGCGGGCGCAGCATGATGGAGGCAGCGCTGGGCCGCATGATCGATCAGCTGTGAGGGGATGCAAATGAAAGATCCCTTCCGTACGCAGGAACTGCGGGCGGAAGGGATGCGGAGCCGGAGGACGGCTCAGGCTTTCACTTTTTCGAGCGCGTCCACGAGCACCGGCACGTCCTGGAGGGCCACTTCCGAGAGTTTCTCGGCCAGCTCCCGGATCTGGGCGTTGTACTCGTCGAGCATTTTCTTTCCTTTCTTGGTGATCGTCACCAGGATGGAGCGGCGGTCTTCCTTGGAGTTGACGCGCTTGACCAGGTTCAGGCGTTCGATCTTGTCCACGAGGCTGGTGAGCGTGCTGAACTTGATCTTGAAGGCTTCGCCGACAGACTTCATGCGCTGCGGGCCGAAGTCGTTGACATAGAGGATGATTTCCATCTCGGTAGCCGAGATTTTGTAGCGCTTCCGGATTTCATTCTGATGCTGGCGGAAAATGTCCCGCATATGAATGAGCTGTTTCTCCAGATTGGCTGCATCCTGAATCGCAAGGGTATCCGTTTTGGTTGTTTTGGCCATGGTTTTAACTGGCTTGTGTCGTGAATCAATCGGGACAGGGATCAAGGCTCTCCGGAACACGCTTCGGATCATTCCGCATCCGGGAGCATTAACGAAGTGTAATTAACTCTGCATGAAGAATATTTCAAAATCGTAAAATGCCGCATGTCAACTTTTCATAATAAACGTAAAAAATTCGCAGGAGTTGTATTACTCCTGTTCATTTTTTCTGCGAAAGACGGGAAAATACAACATCTTACCATCCAAGCTCTCATGACCGGCGCCCTCGTTCCTTTGGTAATGCAGAATATACGATAAAACGACCGGAATGGTTGCCCGCGTATGCGGCGCAGGATTCCGGCGCGGCATCAGGCCCGCTTCATGCCGGGAATCCGGACGCTGAGGGCGGATTTGCGGCGCATCCGGTAGCGGATCCGGTCCCAGAATCCGGTGTTATTTAACATCCCCTCAATCATCATGCCGACCTCCTGGTAGCGTGTACGGGGATCGGGGTGGGTAGCAAGAAAAATGACCTGGCTGAGGTAGCGCGGGAACTGGCCGTGCTTGTTGCGGATGTAGCGGTGCATTTCGTCGGCGGAGCCGAAGGCGAAATCGGCGATTTTCTCCCCGTCCGTCGCAATCTCGAAGAATACCGCCCCCAGGGCGAAGATGTCCGTCTGCTTGTTGACCGGCGTGTCGCCGCGGATAACCTCCGGCGGAAAGAGGTCCTCGGGGCGCTCGGCGCGGCTTTTCAGCTTCACTTCTTCGGGGAGCAGCATTTTGATGTTGCGCGAGCGCGTCACGTCCGCAAACATGAAGTCGATCAGCTTGGGGATGCCCTCCGGGGTGAACATGATCTTGCGCATCTTGATGTTGCCATGCACGATGCCCTGCCGCTCGATGCCGTTTTCGTCGAAATAGCGGGTCTTGTGGGCCGCTTCGAGGCCGGTAGCCACCTCGATGGCCATGCGCTTGAGCTCCTTGAGCTGGGCCGGGTCTTCGAGCATCGCCTCGAAGTCGAACTCGTCCATGCGCTTGCCTTTCACCAGCTCCATGACGATGTAAAGGCGTTTTTCGCCGAAGAGATCGATCTCGCCCGCGTCGTAGAACTCCACCACGTTGGGGTGCTGGATGGAGGCCAGGCCCCGGTTGCCGGCGATCATGATGCTGCGGAACAGCTCGTAACCCTCGATGATGGGGTGCATGATCTTGATGGCGCGCTCTTCGTTGAGGCTGGTGTGCACGGCGCGGTACACATGGCCCAGGGCGCCCTGGCCGAGGAATTCGAGGATCTGGTAGTTGTTGAGGGTCTGGCCTACGAAGGCTTCGGCATCCACCGGCTGTTCGCCGCTGCTTTCCTTGAGCTCGTAGAAGAGGCGCCACTGCGAGGACATCCAGGCCGTATCCTCGCGCAGGTGCAGGCGCCAGGGCAGATCCAGGGTGCCGGGCTGCGCTTCGGGGGCATCCTCCCAGAAGAGGCTGCGCGTGCCCGCCTGGGGCTTGAACGGCGCATCGCCGTATTCGCCCAGCAGCACCCCCTCGGCCTCCTTGAATGCCTCCTCGATGCTGGCCCCGCTGGCGAGGCCTTTGTAGAAGATGTTGGCAAACTGGGTGGCCTGGGCATCGTCGATCTTGCTCGAAGTGGCGATCACGGCCGGAATCTGCGCGTCGAGGAGCATGCGCGCATGCGCCTGGGTGGCGCAGCCATTCAGAAATACCAGCTTGAGCCCCTTCTGCGCACCCAGAAAGCGGGCCAGGCCGATGGAAAAGAAGGACTTGTTGGCGCCTTCCGCCGTCTCCAGCCAGAGCTCGTCCTCGTCCGCATGGCCGCCGTAGTGGAAGATCCAGATGCGCCCGTCGTACCAGGGGTCCTGAAACACCTCGGTCAGCTCGCTCTGGGTGGCTGCGGGCAGGATGCGGAGCTGGCAGCGCCCGTTCTGCACGGCCTGCTCCAGGGCGCGCATGACGGATTTGAGCTCGATGGTCAGCTTGCGCAAAAAACCGCGGTCGCTCCGCTCATTGGCAAATGCGAGGAAGATGACCGGTGTTTTCGGCTTGATCAGGGACATGGGGCGGAATCGCTTGTGATTGCAGTGCCGGAAAAGTCCTAATCAACAAAAGCTTTGCGGAAGAAAAAAAAGAAAGTTCCGGAATGCCCGCTTCGGCGCGCGAACGGGCCGGGGGTGACGCGCGGGCCGCGCTTGCATCTAAAGAGCGATTGCTTTTACTTCGTTGCATCATTTCACCCAACTATCTGCAACACGATGAACAAACGCATTGGTATTCTGGCCTTTACCGCTGTGGCGGGTATGTTTGCGCTTACGGGATGCAACCCCGAAGCCTGCAAAGATGTGGATTGCGGCACGTACGGCTCCTGCCTGGACGTGGATCTGGACGGAACGGGCGACTGTATCTGCGAAACCGGGTACGAGCAAAACGCAGACGGCAAGTGTAATGACCGCGTGACTGCAAAATTCGTAGGATCGTACAATGCCGTAGAGCAGTGCACGAACACCGTTACCGGCGGCACCTTCACGTTCAACTACACCGTGGACATCGAGCAGTCCGGGCCTGTGGTCAGCCGCATCATCCTCGAAGGCCTCGGCGACCTGGCCTGCGACAACAGCGCTTCGCCCGCCAAGGCCGAGATCAACGCTACGGTAGCCGGCAGTTCGCTGAGCATCGACGCCGCCAACTACTGCAAGGACAACTTCCCCGCCAACATCCAGTTCAGCGGCTACCAGTTCCAGCAGACCAACGGCACCATCAGCGCCGACCGCAACACCATCACCCTGAACTACAAGGTCACCTGGACCGAGCTGGACGGCAGCACCACGGTGAACTACGGCTACGACTGCAACGTCACCCTCACCCGCAAATAATCCGGATTCATGAAATTCACCCATCTGCTGCCTGCGCTCGCCGCTGTGATCCTGCTGGCCGCCTGCGGCGACAGCAAGCAGGCCGAGCAGCGCGAACAAGCCCGGCTCGACTCGCTGCGCCGCGCCGACTCCATCGCGCAGGCCGAAGCCCGCATGAAAGCGCAGGCCGACTCCATCGCCCGCGCCGACTCGATTGCCCGCGCACAGTTCGTGCAGGACTCCCTGGCCGCCGCTGCCGCAGGCAAGAAGCCTGCCGCTCCGTCCAAGCCGAAGTCCAGCACCACGCCCAAGACCTCCACGGCGACCTCCACGCCCCAGCAGCCGAGCACCGGCCCCTCCAAAGGCGGCGACCCGGCTACGGGCACCGGCAGCGGCCCCTCCAAGGGCGGCGATCCTGCCAACACGACGCCGGCCAAGACCGGCCCCCGCAAGGGCGGCGATCCCGGCTCCGGCGGCGGCGGACGCTGAAACGCTGTGCATAGACCATTCAGAGGGCCTCCGGGCCCTCTTTTTTTGCATCCTGTTTCCCGCCCCTGCGTATACTTCCCCAAATCCCGCTTCATCTTCCTCCCCATGTCCAAAGGCCGCGGCGCATCCGGAAACCCTGCCAACCGCTTCCTGCAGGCGCGGCTGGATACGACGGAGCTGGACGGCATCGACGAAGCCCTCGAACTGCCCGGCGAGACGCAGTATTTCTACGAGCATCCCAAAAAAATCCTCAACAAGGTCGAAAGCCCCGACATTCCCCTGCCCTGGTCGCTCAATCCCTACCAGGGCTGCGAGCACGGCTGCATCTACTGCTACGCCCGCAACTCCCACACATTCTGGGGCTTCAGCGCGGGCATGGACTTCGAGCAGAAAATCATCATCAAGGAGCATGCGCCGGAGCTGCTCGAAAAGGCCTTCCGCCACCCGAAGTGGAAGCCGGCGCCGGTGATGTTTTCGGGCAATACCGACTGCTACCAGCCTGTGGAACGGCAGCTGCAGCTCACCCGCCGCTGCCTGGAGGTGTTTCTGAAGTTCGGCAATCCGGTGGGGCTGATCACCAAAAATTCGCTGATCCTCCGGGACCTGGACCTGCTGCAGGAGCTGGCAGCCCAGGGATTGGCCAATGTGATGATCACCATCACCACGCAGGACGAGGACCTGCGCCGGGCGATGGAGCCGCGCACCTCCACGGCCGCCAAGCGGCTGGAGACCGTCCGCCGCCTGGCAGACGCAGGGGTGCCGACGGGGGTCATGCTGGGGCCCATCATTCCAGGCCTCAACAGCCACGAGTTTCCGGCGCTGATGGAGGCTGCCGCTGCGAACGGCGCGCTGACGGCGGGCTATACCTTCGTGCGGCTCAACGGCGATCTGCAGGGCCTCTTCGAGACCTGGCTGCGCCAGGCCTACCCCGACCGGGCCGACAAGGTGCTCAGCCAGATCCGCGAGGCGCATGGCGGCAGCCTCGAAGACCACCGCTACGGCGTGCGCATGCGCGGCGAAGGCGCCATTGCCGACTCGATCTCCGGCATGTTCAAATTGCTCAGGGCCAAACACTTCGCCGGGCGCCACATGCCGCCCTACAACCTGGAGGCCTTCCGCGTTCCGCCCGAAGGGCAGCTGAGCCTGTTTTAACGCACCTCTTCCGGCACGCAGCGGTACCATTTGACCACCGGCTCGGAAAGCGCGTGGATGTTGCCGATGTCCGTCGCCTGGGACAGTTCCTTCAGCGTGCCGTCCTTGAACCAGATGAGAATGGGCTCCTGGCTGGTCTCCAGATAGGCCTGGTTGGATACCTGGCCCGTGAAGACGAAGTATGCGGCTTCCTGATCCGTGATGCCCGCCTTCCGGGCGAAGCGCTGGCGGAGCGCGTCCGTCTCCGCCTCGTCGAAGGGCTCGTTTTGCAGCCTGATTTTCAGCAGCTTGCGAGAGAGCAGCCGGCGGCAGAGCTCAGACAGCGCCGGGTCGGGGTGAAACTGCCATTCTTTGACCGCATACTCGATGTCGGTATCGTCGAGGCGGATGTAGCGCCCGATCACCTCGTCATCGAGGCTGGCCGCATGCACCGAATGCCGGAAGAAAAAGCCCAGATTATCGCCCATCGGCACGGGCACGCCTGCCTGATGCAGCTCTCGCGCGCGCCGCAGGATGTTGACCATCATAAACTCGGCCGCAATCGCGGCCTTGTGCAGGTACACCTGCCAGTACATCAGCCGGCGGGCCAGCACGAATTTTTCGATGGAATAGATGCCTTTGTCCTCGCATACCAGCTGATCCTCATAGACATTGAGGATCTTGATGATGCGGTCCGTGCCGACGACGCCTTCGGCCACCCCGGTGAAAAAGCTGTCGCGGATGAGGTAATCCATGCGGTCCATATCCAGCTGGCTGGACACCAGCTGATGCAGGAAGCGGCGGGGGTAGTTGCCCTCGAAGATCTCGATGGCGAGCGAGAGCTTGCCCTGCATGCGGCGGTTGAGGTCGTGCATCAGGGCGAGGCTCATATCCTCGTGATGCAGGCCGGGGATGATGACCCGCTCCAGCGCGTGCGAGAAGGGCCCGTGGCCCACATCGTGCAGCAGGATGGCGATCAGGGCCGCTTTATACTCTTTTTTGGAGATGTCCACCTTCTTGCGGCGGAGCACATCGAGGGCCTGGCGCATGAGGTGCATGGCGCCCAGCGCGTGATTGAAGCGGGTGTGAACGGCGCCGGGATAGACCATCGCACTCAGGCCCAGCTGGCGGATGCGGCGCAGCCGCTGGAAGGCCGGCGTGTCGATCAGGCTGAGGATGGTGCCCCGCGGGATTTCGATGAACCCGTGAACGGGATCATTGATGATTTTGGAGGCTTTGATCGTGTTGCTCAAGGCGGTTTGCAGCTAAAACTGGCTGAAAATACGATTATTTGGGCAACTGCCAGCAGAAAATCAGGCTGCGCCTGCCGCAGGCGGGTTGCGGGAAAATGCCGTTCTTTGCAGCGCCACCTATACCGCATATGCAGCCCGATTTCCAGCTTCCCGAATCCGAATACGAACTGCGAACGGTCCGCGCCTCCGGCCCGGGCGGGCAGAACGTGAACAAGGTGGAGACGGCCGTGGAACTGCGCTTCGATGTGCGGGCCTCTTCGCTGCCGGAGGCCGTCAAAAACCGCCTGCTGTCGCTGGCCGGCGCCCGCGCCACAGCCGACGGGGTGCTGATCCTCAAATCCGTCGTGTACCGCAGCCAGCTCCGCAACCGGGAGGAAGCGGTGGAGCGGCTGCACGCCTGGATCCGGCGGGCCTGGCAGGCGCCCAAGCCCCGGAAAGCGACCCGCCCTTCGGCGGGCGCTGTGAAGCAGCGGCTTCAGCAGAAAGCCCGGAGGAGCCAGACCAAACAGTCCAGAAGCCGTCCCCATGCGGAAGAATAGCCCTGCTGCCTAGCCCGCCGCCGCCTCCAGCCCCCGGCGGAGATCGGCGAGGATATCGTCCGGATGCTCCAGCCCGGCGGAAATGCGGATCAGCCCCGGCTGAATGCCGACGCTGAGGCGCTCGGCTTCGGTCAGCCTGGAGTGGGTGGTGGACGCCGGATGCGTGGCGATGCTGCGCGTATCGCCGAGGTTGGCGGTGCGGGAGATCATCTGCAAGGCATCGAGGAAGCGGATGCCGGCGGCCAGGCCGCCGCTCAGCACAAAGGACACCAGTCCGCCGCCGAGGCGCATCTGGCGCCGGGCCAGCGCGTGCTGGGGGTGCGAGGGCAGGAACGGGTACTGGACCTTTTCTACGGCAGGCTGATTTTCAAGCCATTGCGCTATATGCAAGGCCGTCTGGCAATGCCGGTCCATGCGGACCGCCAGCGTTTCCAGGCTTTTGGACAGGATCCAGCCGTGGAAGGGCGAGAGCGAAGGGCCGGTATGGCGCGAGAGGTAGCGCACCTCTTTGATCAGGCCCCTGCGGCCCAGGACCGCACCGCCGAGGACACGGCCCTGGCCGTCGATGAATTTGGTGGCGGAATGGGTGACCAGGTCTGCGCCGAGGCGGGCAGGGTTCTGGAGGTAGGGCGTCGCGAAGCAGTTGTCCACATTGAGCAGGATGCCCCGCGCATGGGCCAGCTCCGCCAGCCAGGCAATGTCGATCAGGTCGATGGCCGGGTTGGAAGGCGTCTCGACGAAGATCATCTTCGTTTCGGGGCGGATGGCCTCGCTGAAGCTCTCTGGCCGGCCGATGTCGGCGTAGGTATAGCTGATCCCCCACTTGGGCAGAATCTTCGTGATGATCTGGTGGGTGGAGCCGAATACCGACCGGGAAGCCACGAGGTGATCGCCCTGCTGCAGGAAGGCGGCCATGCTCACGAACATGGCGGCCATGCCGCTGGCGGTCGCGATGCCGTCCTCAGTGCCTTCGAGGGCGCAGAGCTTCGTAATGAACTCGTCGTTGTTGGGGTTGGAGAAGCGGCTGTAGATATTGCCCTCCTGCTCATCGGCGAAGAGGGCGCGGGCCTGCTCGGCGTCGTCGAAGACGAAGCTGGAGGTGGCATAGATGGGCACGGAATGCTCGCGGTTGGCGGTACGGTCCGCCTGAAGGCGCACGGCCAGCGTTTCAAAATGCTGTTCGTCAGTCATATAGCTTGGAAAAGCGCCGATTCCTCAGGCCTGAGGGGGCAGGATTTCGACGGAATAGGTGATCTGGATGGATTTGTCGAGGGATTCTTTCACGGAGCAGTATTTGTCCACGGCCAGCGACACGGCGCGGGCGGCCTTATCGGGGTCGATCTGCCCGGTGAGCAGAAAATGCAGGTGCATATCCGTAAAAGGGGCCGGGGTGCTGTCCGGCTTGCGGTTGCCGGTGGCACGGACCTGCACATCGAGGAGGGGTTCGCGCTGTTTGCGCAGGATGTCCACCACATCCAGGACACTGCAGCCGGCCAGGGAGGCCAGAAGCAGCTGCATGGGGCGGAACCCGAGGTTTTCGCCGCCGATGGCGGGCGTACCGTCGAGGTGGACGGTGTTTTGCTCTTCATTGCGGGCCTCGAAATGCACGGCATCGTTGACCCGGCGCAGCCAGACTTCCATAAGCGGGAGGTTTGAGGGCAGATACGGCAATGCGGGCCGGAAGTTCAGGCCGGCGGCTGGGCAAACGCTGGGAATGGCGGGGATGGGGGTGATGGGCGGAACTGGCACAATCATACGGTGATCCTATAAGAAAACCGTATATTTGTGTCCCATGCGCACACTTCCTTCCTCCGTTCTGGCGCGGGCCAGCAGGCAGTCCGGAATGCTCACTGCATCCGAACTGATTACTGACGGATTGAATTTCAAACAAATACGCCAGCTAATTGCAGCAGGCCTGCTCGAAAAGATTGAGCGCGGTCTCTATCAATTGCCAGGGAGTTTCCGGGACGAGCGGCTTGAACTTGCTAAACGCATCCCCAAAGGCGTCTTCTGCCTGCATTCCGCAGCGGCAATTCATGGGCTTTCCGATGTCGTGCCCGGCACGCATCATCTTGCTGTGCCCAGCAAATCCAAATACGTGATTCCATCTTATCCGCCTGTTCAATTGTACTTCTGGGGCCACTCTTCCTATCAGCTCGGAACAAGCTCCTATCCGCTGGAAGGCGGCGAAATCCTCGTATACGACCCGGAAAAAACCATCTGCGACATGATCCGCATGCGAAACAAAACAGGCATGGACCAGGTCCGGGCAGTGCTGCGTGCATACTTGGAGCAGCCAGGGCGGGATCTTGCGAAGCTTACTGGCTATGCCCGGCGCCTTCACACCGACACCTACCTGCTTCCATTGCTCATGATGCTCACATGAAACACCTTACGCAATCTATTCAGGAGCGCCTAAAAAACGTTGCACGCACAGAAAACAAGTCTTTCCAGCTGATCCTGACCCGCTACCTTCAAGAACGGCTTCTGTACCGGCTTTCGCAATCGCCTTTCAATGTCAACTTCTGCCTGAAAGGCGGAGCACTGCTGTATGCATGGGAACGGGAAACCAGCAGGCCAACACTCGATATTGATCTGCTGGCCATTGAGATCCAGCGGGATTTAGATCGATTGGCCGCAGTTTTCAAATCGCTCTGTTCCATCGGGTATCCTGAAGACGGAGTTTTCTTCGATCCGGCTACGGTTCAGGCATCCGAGATCATGGGAACTGGCGTTAATTCCGGGGTCAGAATCAAAATTCAATGCTCCTTAGGGCAAATCAGACAAATACTTACGGTCGATATTGGATTTGGAGATTCGGTTACCCCATCACCTGTTCAGCTCATTTATCCGGTGATCCTGGATATGCATGCGCCAGCGCTGATAGCTTACTCCCCGGAGACAGTTATTGCAGAGAAGCTTGAAGCTATGATCGATCTGGCTGAAGCCAACAGCAGAATGAAAGATTTCTACGATGTGTTTCACCTGCTGATCAGGCAACGATACGACTCCGGTATCTTACGGGAAGCCATCGCCCAAACCTTCCGGAACCGGGGCACTCCGCTAAATCCCGATCATTCCATATTTCAGTCTGCATTTGCAGAAGATCCGATGCGCATCCAAATGTGGGACAGATTTCTGGCACGCACTCAACTGGATGTGCAGCTTCCGTTCCAGCACGTGATGCGGACCCTTACCAGCATCCTATCCCCCTGCTCCGGGCGGAAGCGCCCTGATCCTGCCTCATTTACGCCGGTGCATCTGCATGCCCTGGCCGCCCCAGGGGCGGATTTCAGCGGCGGCGAAGCCGGCTGGGCCGTCCATCGTTCCCAGGAGCTTGATGCGCTCGCCCGGCTCCAGGGCTGCCGCAGGCGCAATGAAGGCTGAATCCAGGCGCACGAGCCAGGACTTCCCGCTGAAGTCCTGCAGCTGCAGCGACTGTTCGCCGGCCCATTGAATGGTGCCGCAGAGCAGGCCGCGCTCCGGCGCCGACCACATCCGGATTTTGCGGTCGTCGATGCTTTCGTAGGCGCCCATGCAGGTGTCGAATACCCGCTCCAGCCACCCGGCGCCGCCGCTCATGAAGAACGCAGTGCCCAGCAGGATGCTGAGCGCCGCGCTGTACCCGGCCATGCGCAGCCAGCCCACCTTGTAGCCCCGCCGGGTATGGCGCAGGCCGTACAGGGACAGCAGCAGAAAGCCGGCCATTGCCGCCAGCCAGGCCAGCGGCAGCAGGCCCAGCAGGAGTTCGGCTGCCGAGTGCCCCAGGTGGCGCAGCACGTTGAACTCGGTCTG
Source organism: Bacteroidia bacterium (assembly GCA_033765305.1). Classification (GTDB taxonomy): domain Bacteria; phylum Bacteroidota; class Bacteroidia; order J057; family J057; genus RDXT01. Next base: position 37,548 of record JANRID010000034.1, on the reverse strand, counting down.
CTGGATGGCAAACAGGATCACGGAGCAGGCCAGCGCGCCTGCCAGCAGCGACCCTGCGAACAGCAGCCCCGGCAGCCATGCGAAGAGCCGGAGCCTCCAGCGCGGAACTTGCGTAATCTGCTGTTCCTGAATGGTTTTGATCAGCTTTTCTGCGCCTCGCATAGCAAGTCGGATTATAGGGTGAACGTCAGGTGCAGGGCTTCGGCAGCCCGGCTGAAGGCTTTTTTGGCCCGGCTGATGCGGGTAGCGACCGTGCCCTCCGGGATTTTCAGCACATCCGAGATCTCGTCGTAGCTCATCGATTCGAGGTATTTGAGCACGAGCACTTCCCGGTGCTCCACGGAAAGCCGGTCCAGCACCGTGCGGATGCCGGCTTCATTGGCATCCTGGGCTTCGCCTCCGCCAGCTTCGTCGGGCCATTGGGTATCGATGGGAATCCGGCTGGCCGGGCTGCGGGCGCTGCCGAATGCATGCTGCCTGCGCATCCAGGTCACGGCCTGATTGTGCACAATCCGGTAGGCCCAGCTGCTGAACTGCAGCTCCGGATCCACCTCCTGCAAATGCCGCCAGATGCGGATGAAGGCTTCCTGGAGCAGATCTTCCGCCTCCTGGGCATCCGCATGGGTCAGCCGGCGGATATACCGGAGCAGGCGGGCCTCATAGCGCTCGTACAGGCACGCGAAATAGTCCGGCGCTGCAATTGAGCGCCGGACCAGTTCTGTGTCGCTGAGCGACCCGCAAGGCACTCCGGATACCTGCATGGCAGTCTGTTACGGGTTCAACCTACCGATTTTCAAGCAGACCGGCGGTGACTTCCGGCATCCGGTCAGCTGCGCGGCCCGCGGCCTGCGCCCCGGCCCCTGCCGGACCCCGGCTGCTGGGGGCAGTTGCCTGCGCATCCGCCGGTGCCCCGGCGGTACTGGCTGCACGATGCGCCGCACAGTTCGCCGGATTCCTGGGGCGAAGCCAGGATTTCGGCATAGGCATCCGCGCTCAGATACACCGGCGCATACGCCAGGCCGATACGGCCGAGGCTGCGGCTGAAGGCGCGCAGGTGGTTGCGGGAGCCGCTGGCAAGCGTCTGAAATACGGCCTGCACATCCGCGTTGTCTGCAAGCTCCAGACGGGCATCCAGATCGGCCAGATCGAGATCCTCGATGAAGGCGCCGGCATGCAGGGCTTGCCCGAGGTTTTCCGAGCCAGCTGCTGTCAGCGAATCATACAGCGCCTGCATGGCCGGCGATCTGAACGTCCCGGCGGGCAGTCCGGCGATGGGATCCTCCAGGCTGTAGCGGTTCAGCAGGCAGGCAGTCCAGTCCATGTGGCGCTGTTCAGCCTGGGCAATGTGGCTGAAGGTCTGATGGTTCCATTTGGCGTCCAGCGCCAGGTACACATCGCGGGCCAGCTTTTCCTCCTCCCGCATGTAGCGGATGGCCTCCGCTTCAGCGGCAGACAGGCTGCCTTTCGCGTAGGAAGCGTCGAGAACTGCGCAGTCGGCGGGGGGGCCTGCGCGCAGGCCCTGGCCGGGGCCCCGGCCAGGGCGTCCGGCGTTCATGCCGGGCTGGCTGGCAGGCATCATGCCGGGATCCTGGCTGCAGGCTCCCATCGGCAGCAGCACGGTGCTGATCAGCAGTGCGGCGGCCATCTGACGGAATCGGTTCGTTTTCATTGTAAGCGCAGTTAGGTGAATAATATGCTCTCACCTGCTACTACGCGGCGGGAGTATCTTTCTTCCCGCTGCTGCGCATTTTATATTGTCTGGCGGTTTGGGTGCCCGAGACCGGACTCGAACTTTTTTTATAATTTCATGATCATCTCATTAGCTTATTGTATATATAATTATTTTCCAATGACACTACAAGATAATGTGCGATTTATATTTTTGTATTTCTGCTGAGAAAGATGGCAACCGAGCACAAGTGCTGCCGGAAGTGCCAATCCGGGCACATCATCAGGAACGGCAGCAGCAGCGCAGGCAATCCCCAAAATATCAGACTGCGCTCAGCCGGATACAAAAAAGCGGCGCTGCCAAATTTCCGGGTCCTACCTGATCAGCGTCACGCTTCCTTCTCTTTGGATCTGTGTCCCATCGTTGAGGGTGGCTGTCAGGCGGAAGGTATACACCCCTTCGGGGGCAGGCTGTCCGCCGGGCAGGGTACCGTCCCAGCCTGCCTGGAGGTCCTGGGTGCGGAAAAGCACCCGTCCCCAGCGGTCGTAGAGGGCCAGCTCGGCATCCTGATAGCCCAGGCCGGGGACGATAAACCGCTCGTTGTGGCCGTCGCCATTGGGGGTGAAGGCATTGGGAAAAAACAACGCCCCGTCCGGGATCACCGCCAACCAAAAGGTGGCGGTATCGGGACACTGCGGGTAGGATCCAATGGCCGTCAGGATCACCATATAGGTCCCCGCCTCGCGGTAGGTATGGGTCGGTGAACTCACGGTGCTCCACAGGCTCCCGTCCCCAAAATCCCAGACATACTCGTCTGCGGCCTGCGACTGGTTTTCAAAGGATACGGTAGCCTCCGAAAGCAATAATTCCGCGCCGGAGCTGAGGCCTGTCGCCGTAAAAGCAGCTACTGGCGGGGCTTCAGCAGGCACCAGGGCCACGGTCTCCGCCACACACCCCCGGCTGTCCTGCACCCGGACAGCATATACCCCAGCTTCCAGGCCTGCAGCAATCCCGCCGTTCTGGGGCGGCTCCGTATCCCAGCGGAAGGTATAAGGCTGGGTCCCCCCCGATGGTCCGGCCGCAGCCGTTCCATTGGGCAGGCCGCAATACGCCTCCGTGACCCGTACCTCGACCCCCAGCGGCTCCGGCTGGGCTACGGCTGCCTCCGCCTGGAGGCGGCACCCGTTGCGGTCGGTGATGACTGCCCCGTAGGTCCCCGCAGGCAGGCCATCGAGGACAGCGTCCGTCACAGGCGGATTCACCGCCCACTGCACCTCATACGCCGGGACCCCGCCCGAGACCTGGGCATATACCTGCCCGTCCATGGCCCCATGGCACGAGACCTCCCGTGCCGCTAGGGTGGCGGTCAGGGCTGGCGGCGCGGTGATCAGCACCGGCTCCGAGGTCACAACACATCCATTGATATCCGTCACCGTGACCTGATACGCCCCGGCGGACAGATCAGCGGCCAGGCTGTCCGCAGGCCCATGTGACCATATATACGCATACGGACCCGTCCCCCCGGTCGCTGCCGCCCGGATGCTCCCGTCCGAGCCACCCGCGCAGCGCACCCCCCAGCCGTTGTAGTCCGTGACCTGCGCAGGCAGCAAAGCCAGCACAGGCGGCCCGTTCAGCCTCAGACTCAGGCTGTCCGTGCATCCCTGGGCATCGGTGACCACCACCTGGTACAGTTGGGCTGCGAGTCCGCTGGCAGCCGGTGTCGTCTGCCCATTGCTCCACTGGTAGGTATAACCGGCAGTACCTCCGGCGGCACTCACCAGGGCGGTTCCGTCTGCGGCCCCGGCACAACTGATCTCCCGTCCGTTATAGTCACTCGTGACCTGGACTTGCAGGGCGAGCGGCCGGGGTTCCCCGAGGCTGTCCCGGACCTGGGCCGTGCAGCCGAGGCTGTCCCGCACCCAGAAGGTCGCCGCACCCGCTGGCAGGCTGGAGATCAGCGGATTGGAAAACCATGCCAGCGAGTCCGGGCTGTAGGCATAACCTCCATTGCCGCCCTGGGCGATGAGCAATACACTGCCGGTGGAAAAGCCCGCACAGCTGGGGTCCGTCACCTGGGATGCCGTCAGCACAACCGGGGCCGGGGCGGTCACCGCCGCCGGGATGGTGATGATACATTGATTGGCATCGCGGGTGAAGATCGTATAGGCTGCCGCCGGGAGGCTGCCGAGCACGGTCTGCGCCGGGCCGAAACTGATCCCGTCGAGCGAATACGCATAGGGCGCGATCCCCCCGCTGGTCTGAACCCAGAGCTGTCCGGAGGCCTCTCCTGCGCAGCGCACGGGCCGGAGGCTGTCCACGGCGGTAAACAACGCCAGGGGTCCCGTCACCTGCACACTCGCCGTGTCCCGGCATCCCTGGGCGTCCTGCGCGACGAGGGCATACAAGGCCACCCCCAGCGAGTCAAAAGCGGTCGTCACCCAAGGGCTTCCGCCGAGCGAAAAACTATACGGCCCGGTCCCCCCGGCAGCTGCCGGATAAATCGCGCCATTATGGTTGCCAAAACAATCTACGGTCGCCACCGAGTCTGCAGCCGCCAGCAGGGGCAGGGGTTCGCTGAGCGAGGCATTCAGGCTCAGCAGGCAGAGGTTGGCATCCCGGATGTCCAATGTATAGATTCCGGCTGCCAGGCCGGCAAAGAGGCTGCCGCTCCCAACGGGTCCCCCATTCAGGGCGTACTGGTAGGGACTGGCCCCGCCGGAAGGGCTGATGCCGATGCTCCCGTCGCTGCTCCCTGCACAGCTGGCATCGGTGAGGCTGAGCATGGCCTGTACCGGAGGCGGGCCGGTGAGGACCACCTGCGCAGCACTGGCACAGCCATTTATATCGGTGACGGTCACGCTCCAGCTTCCGGCGGGGAGGCCCGTGGCCTGGGGACCGGTCTGGGCATTGCTCCAGGCGAAGGCATATCCGGGCGTGCCGCCGGCGGCTGTGGCAAGGGCGGTTCCGTCTGCTGCGCCGGGGCAGGTGATGGGATATCCGTTGTAATTGCTGGTCAGGCTGGCAGAGGCCGCCAGGACGGCTGGGGCGACCAGAGTGCCTGTGGCTGCAGCCTGACAGCCATTGGCATCGGTGATGGCCACCTGGTACATGCCTGCCCCCAGCCCGGAGGCCGCAGGGCCTGTCTGCCCCGGCGTGGTGTTCCATTGGAATGACATCGGCAGCACGCCTCCGGCCGCCGCAGCGGCCAGGGCACCGTCAGCGGCACCGGCACAGGTGATCTGCGCGCCGTTATAGTTGCTGGCAATCACGACATTACCAGCCAGGGGGGCTGGCTGGCTCACCAGGGCGGTATCCGTGGCCTGGCATCCGTTGAGGTCGGTGACAGTGGCGGTATAGGTACCGGCTGCGAGGGCCGTGGCGGCGGGGCCGGTCTGGACGGGGACGGTGCTCCAGGCATAGCTATATCCGCCTGCCCCGCCGGAGGCTGAGGCGAGTGCAGCGCCATTCTGCCCCCCGGCACAACTGACCCCGAACCCGTTGAAGCTGCTGCTCACGCCGGCATTCAGGCTGAGGGCAGGCGGCGGGGCAAGGGTCAGCGGGGCAGCGGCTGTACAGCCGCTGGCATCGGTGACGGTCACGGTATAGGTCCCCGCGCCCAGTCCTGCGGCTGCCGGGCCGGTCTGGCCATTGCTCCAGGCATAATTATACCCCGGTGTGCCGCCGGCAGCGGCAGCCAGGGCGGTGCCATTGGTGCTGCCGGGACAGGACAGCTGAAAACCATTATAAGATGAGGTTGCTGCTGCCGTCACACTGACCGGCGCAGGCTGGCCCAGCAGGAAAGGCACGCTGGCGACGCAGGCATTGGCATCCCGGACATACAGGGTCAGGCTGCCCGCTGCCAGACCGGCAAACACAGGGGCAGATGAAAAACTGATCCCGTCCAGCGAATACTGGTACGGGGGCGTCCCGCCCTGGCCGCTGCCCGTCACCGAGCCGGTAGCCGTACCAAAACAAAGGGGTTGTATACTGGCGCTCACCTGCGCACTTAGCTGCGGGGCAGAACCGACCGTCACCGGCAGGGCGATGATGCAGGCGTTGGCGTCGCGGGCATATGCAGTATAGACCCCTGCGGCCAGGCCGCTGAAGACCGGATTGGGCGAAAAGGGACCCGTGCCGAGGGCATATTCATACGGTCCCACGCCGCCGGTGCTGCTGAGGGTGACTTGACCGCTGCTGCCGCCATGACACAGGACATCCTGGACCTGAGCTGTCAAAAACAACGCCTGAGGACCTGTCACCAGGACCGTATCCTGCACCAGGCAGCCCTGGGCGTCGGTGACAGTCAGCGGATAGGCCCCGATATAGAGGCTGTCAAAAACCGGAACCGTTACCGCCGGATTGCCCCCGAGCGAATACCCGTACGGAAAGGTCCCGCCTGTCGCTGAGACGCTGATCTGGCCGCTGGGATTGCCAAAACAGTCCACGCCGGCTGGCTGGATGGCCGCAGCCAGAGGAGCAGGTTCGGTCAGGATCACGGTCGTATTGAGGGTACACCCATTCCCCCCAAGCACAGAGATCGTGTAGGTGCCTGCCGGAAGATTGGGGAAGGATGCGGCCGGGCCGAAGGCGCTCCCGTTGAGGGCATATTGCACAGGCGGAAAAGGCGATACGGCCTGGAGGCTGATGCTCCCGTCTGTGTCTCCGGCGCAGGCAGGGGATACAAGGCTGAGCGACTGCACGGTGATCGTCGGCTGCGGGGCCGTCACCGTATAGGTATAGGTGCGCGGACAGCCGGCAGCGCCCTGGACACTCACCGTGTAGACCCCGGCACTCAGTCCGGGATATTGGGCTGTGCTGCCCCAGGGCCCTCCATTAAAACTGTACTGGTACGGACCGCCGCCGCCGCTGAATCCAGAGACCACGATACTCCCGTCGGCCCCGCCGTAGCAGGTGGGGGAGATCGTCCCGCCCGCCAGAGCCGCCTGGGGTTTGACCTGAAACTGGATCACCGCCGTATCGCCCGGACATGTCATGTAAGCCGACTGGAGCGCGGGCGGCACGACATACCGATACGTCTGAAGCGCCTGCGGCACGGTTGTGGTGATAAAAGGCGAGACAGGCTGGTTGAGGCTGTTGATCCAGCTCCCGCCAGGCGTAACCCCCGGGCCCAGAAGCAGGTTCAGGTTCTTAGGGCCGGAACCCTGGCAAAAAGCCGCCACCGAGTCCACCCCCGCATAAGGCTCCGGCAGGGCCGTGATCGGAAAACTGGCCGTGTCACTGTTGCAGCCGGGGGTGGCGAGAACGTAGGCATACACCCCGCTGCTATCGGTCTGAGGGCTCCACACCCCGCTGAAGGGCTGACCGTTAGTTGTCCACTGGCCTCCGCTGGTGATCCCCGGTCCCAGCAGCGGCAGCAGGGGCAGATCAGGCGAACCGCCCAGGCAGGTGCTGATACTCTGGTCCGGGCCTGCATACGCCGGACCGAGGGCGAGGTAAAACGAAATCGTGTCCGCCCAGCGCATACCTCCGCAGAGGTCCATGACCGTATCAGCCAGCGTCAACTGATACATACCCGCCAGGGTCAGCGGACTGCCCAACTGCAACTCAAAAGGATTGCCATACGATGCCCCGCCCTGGCAGCTTACACTGCTGACCCCCGTCACCGGAACAGGGCCTCCCGGGCCCGTCAGCACAAAATCACCCGCCTGCACACTGGCGCACTGGAGTTTTTCATTAAAACTCACCGGCAAAGTCACCGACCCGCATCCCAGCCGGAGCGAGTCCGCCCCCGTCAGAAACGGGTCCTCCAGATCACCCAGCACCGCCGTCGAGCTCGTAAAGTCTATAATAAACCCGTTCGGCTTGTAAAAAGCCTGATCCGGCTGGCTGACGATCGGGCCTACACCAGTAATAGTACTGTTGGCGGAGTATCCGCCTGGAAACCACCGTGCCCCTACGCATATCACATACTCCTCACCGGCTGTGGCTAGAACAATGCTGCCATAAGGGAGACACACCGCATAATAGATGCCATTGATATAAGCTATCCCATTAGGCTGGCTGGTCCCTGTTATACCTGTGCATACTGGGTTTGATGAATAGGGAAAATGAAAAAAAGCAGAGGTGTTCCATGTAGAATTTGAGGCACACACCCCTGGACTGTTCAGGTCATCGCAGGTATAAGCACCTGTTACATTAAAAATATGGTAGTTATAATCATCAAGTGTGTCGTAAGGTATAACATCAAAGGCCAAATAACCAGATGAGACAATACGGACCTTAAACCAAACAGAATTCATCTCCCAGTCATGCTGGTTACTGTAAAACACAGGGCTGCTACCTTGCGAAATATAATTGTCGTTTGGGCAATTGAGCACATTAGAGAAATTCGTACTTCCATAATACCCATAGCCCCAGGTAGATGGATCGGCGGTATAGTCCACATTGGGGTTGCCGGGAGGTCCCCAGTCCGGTACATCAGCTCCCTCGCCAAGGTACGGCACCGGAAAATAATATACATCATTACAGACCGGGATCGCTCCCTCGCAGTCCTGCTCGGGCTGGTTGGTCAGGTAGGGCTGGCTCCATAGGGCCCCGCAAAGCCAGATTGAACCCAAGATAAAAGCCGCGACATGGCGACAGCTTGCTGTCAGTGATACGGATAAGGTCAGGGTCATAGGTATGAAAGCAGACAAAATGAATACCGGCAAGGAGAAAAACGAAGGACGTGAACATCACAATCTGTATCTCAAATATAAACCTTCCCGACAAATAAAAAACCGAAATCATCAGAAACCTGGATGGACTCAAGCGTTCTGCACTGGCAATACTTGTATCCCCAAAATTACGCAGTTGGGGAATAGCATGACGTCCCTCCCCCTGTTCTGAAATTCAGGGCCCCCTCAGCGTCTGGGTTACGTCGGGCACGACGCCGTTTTTTTATCCAGTTGAGCACAGTCTGATGGGGCACGCCGAAGGTCCGGCTCAATCCGCGGGCGCCTGAGCGTTCCTGCGCTGCGCGCAGCAGCGCTTCTTTCGTTTTATTTATAACTAGTTGATTTACAGTCTATCTAAGTACCCGAGACCGGACTCGAACCGGTACGAGCCTTTCGGCTCATTGGATTTTAAGTCCAACGTGTCTACCATTTCACCACTCGGGCAGGGCTATGGATTGTCAAACTTAGTCAGCGGAGGCGATACCTGCAAGCCTTTCAGTTATTGCAGTGCTTGCGGATGAGGGTGTAGGCATTCACATCGCCCAATTCACCGGCTTTGGACCAGTCGAGGCAGGCGCCGTCCAGATCACCGCCCTGGAGCTTGACCTGGGCGCGGGCATTGTAGGCATTGGGGTCCAGCGGATTGCGCCGCACCACCCAGTCGAGGTCCTGAATGGCGAGGTCGAAATCGCGGAGGTTGATATAGGCCTCGGCGCGGTCGAAGATATAGGCGGGCTTTTTGGATTTGCTCAGGGAAATGGCCTCGTTCAGGTCGAGGATGGCGCCGCGGTAGTCCTGGAGACCGCTTTTCGCACGGGCGCGGGCCTGGTAGTAGCGGTCGTCGCGGGGCTGGCCTTTGATGGAGAGGTTGAAATCCATGAGGGCGCCGAGGAAGTCTTCGAGGCCGAGGCGGGCCCGGCCCCGGTTGAAATAGCCTTCGGGATTGGAAGGATTGATGTCAAGCGAGAGGTTGAAATCCTGCACGGCGCCGCTGAAGTCTCCGAGCTGCATCCGGGCGTAGCCCCGGTTGAAGTAAGCCGCATCGCTGCGGGGGTTGAGCTGGAGCACCATCGAGAAATCGGACTCCGCGCCGGAGAAATCCTTGATTTCCAGGCGTTCGAGGCCCCGGCGGAACAGATCGCGCTCGGTCTGGGCATGCAGGCCTGTGAGGCTGCACGAGGCCCAGCAGATCAGCAGGAGGCAACGCATTATCGACATGGCAGGCGGCATACGGCTCAAACTTACACAATCCGGACTGTCCGGGCAATCTGCGCGCAGATTCTGCACGTAGAACGAAGGGATTTAGGCTTTCGTTGTATCTTGCCGGCCTGTATTGCCCCTATGAAGCAGCAACCCGCCGCATGGCATGGCCCGGACTGGACCTTGTTTCTGGACCGGGACGGCGTGCTGAACCGCACCGCACCGGGCACCTACATTACCCGAATAGCTGATTTTCAATGGCTTCCGGGCACAGTGGATACCCTGGCCCGGCTGCGTCCGATGTTCGGCAGAGTCGTCGTGGCGACGAACCAGCAGGGCATCGCCAAGGGGCTGATGCGCGAGGCGGATCTGGCGGACCTCCACCGCACGATGCTGGCGCAGCTGGAAGCGGCGGGCGTTCGCCTGGACGCGGTGTACTACTGCCCGCACCGGGCCGATGCCGGCTGTGCCTGCCGAAAGCCCAAGCCGGGCATGGCGCTGGCAGCACAGCAGCAGTTTCCGGAGATCGACTTCCGCCGGGCCTGGATGATCGGCGATTCGGAGAGCGACATCGAATTCGGGCGGAATCTGGGCATGCGCACGATCCGGATTTCGGGCGATGCGGCGGCAGGCTCCGCCGCTGATCTGCAGGCCCGCGATTTGTCCCACGCTGCGGCTCTCCTGGCCGGACTTGCCGCCGGCACCTGAGTATTTTTCCTCCACTCCCGCCTACCGCTATGCATTCCGCCCGCCCTCCGCTGCTTTTTCTGACCACCCAGCTGCCCTGGCCGCCGTACCGGGGCGGCGTGGCCGTCAGCTGGCGGCTGCTCGAGTACCTGAGCGGCCATTTCGAGCTGAGCCTGGGCTGCCTGCTCAAAGGGGACGATGCGCAGCACGAGGCCGCGCTGCGCGCGCGCCTGCCGCTGGCGGATTACTTCAGTGTGCCTTGCAACCGGCCCCGGAGCGCGGGGCTGCTGCTGCAAAGCTATCTGCGGGGCCAGCCGCTCAATGTGCTGCGCAACGCCTCGCCTGCCTTTCAGGCGGAGGTGCAGGCGCGGCTGAGCCGTCACCCCCTCGTGCTGGCGGACCACTATGAGATGATGGCCTATCTGCTGGACGCATCTGACAGCCGGATTGTGTACCATGCGCACAATGCGGAATACCTGATGTGGGAGCGGTACGCCGCGCAGACGGGCAATCTGCTGCGCAAGCTGCCCGTATGGCTGGAATCCCGCCGGATCCGCAGCTACGAGCGGCAGATCTGCCGCCGGGCGGCCCAGGTGCTGGCCTTCCCCAACGATGCGGCGGTGCTGCAGGCCGTTTCCGGGCTGGATGCGGAGCAGTTTACTGCCGTGCTGCCCTGCGGGGAAGAGGAAGCGCTCGCGGAGCCTGCGCCGGCCTGGGAGGATACGAAGCCGATGCTGCTGTATGTAGGCACCCTGAGCTGGGAGGCCAATATCGACGGCCTGTGCTGGATGCTGGAGCAGTGCTGGCCTGCGCTGAAGGCTGCGCATCCGGATTTGGAGTTCCGGATTATCGGCAGCCAGCCCGATGCGCGGCTGCAGGCGGCTGCGGCTGCGCAGGCGGGGGTATTTCTGGAGGGATTTGTGGAAGATCTGGGGCCGTATTACCGGCAGGCGCGGGTGTTTGCGGCGCCGCTGCGCTTCGGCAGCGGGATCAAGCTCAAGGTGCTGAACACCCTGTACCGGGGGCTGCCGGTGGTAACGACGGCTGTGGGCGCGGAGGGCATGCCGCTGGAAGCTGGCCGGGAGCTGTATGTGGCAGGCGATGCGGCCGGATTTATCCGGGCTTGCAGCAGGCTGCTGGAGGACCGGGCGGCATGGGAGCGCATGCGGGACGCGTCGCGGTCGTTTGCGGCGGCGCATCTGCGCAATGCAGTGCAGCTGGAGCGCATCCGGGAGGCGATTCTGCGTGCCGCCGGGCTTGCCTCCCCCCCTGCGCCCCCCCTTGGCAGGGGGGGAAATTAGCCCCTGCTTTACCCCTCCGGATACACCAGATACCGGCTCCGCACCGCCCGGAACGCCTCCAGGCCCTTCATCCACGACGCCTGAATCTCCGCCGGCGGCAGCCCCCGCTGCACCTGCTGCTGCAGCGTGCGGTTGCCGGCCCACTTGTAGAACGCCGGCTCGAAGAAGCCTTTGAGCCCGGCGGCCTGGTGCTGCTGCTGCAGGGCCGTCAGCAGGCGCAGCCCGGCCGTCATCAGCGAATCCCCAGCCGGCGCGCCCGCGAAGGCAAAGCCCCGGCAGGCCTGGTCCTGAAACTTGGGCGTCTTCGCCTTGCCCGGCAGCGACACTGGCGTAAATGCTGCAGATTTGATGGTCAAGCCATTCCACACCGCTGAATCTCCTGCGATCCGTTCCGGTCGGATCCAGGGCGAGCCGATCTGCTCAAACGCCTGATGCGTGCCCCGGCCCACCCCTACCGCTGTCGGCTCATACCAGCACAGAATCGGGTAGAGATATGCGGCATAGGGCGAGCCGATATTCGGCGAAGGCGGCACCCAGGGCAGGCCCGTCTGTTCCCAGCGCATGGCATGGGTATAGCGTTCGCAGGCCAGCACCTCCAGCTCTGCGCGGACCCCATTTTTCAGCCAGCCCTCCCCGTTCACCATCAGCGCATACTCGCCGATGGTCATGCCATGCACGATGGGGATGCGGTGCATGCCGATAAACGATTCCGCGCCGGGCTCCAGCACAGGTCCGGCGGTATACCAGCCATTGGGATTGGGGCGGTCGAGCACCAGGACCGGCACCCGCAGCTCCGCGCAGGCCTCCAGCACGTAGGTCAGCGTCGAGATATAGGTATAATGGCGGCTGCCGATGTCCTGCATATCAAAGAGCAGCAGATCGATGCCAGCCATCTGGGCGGGGGAAGGCTTTTTATTGTTTCCGTAGAGCGACACCACCGGCAGGCCGGTGCGTTCATCCGTCGAGCTTTGCACTGCCTCGCCGGCATCGGCCTGGCCCCGGAAGCCATGTTCCGGCGAAAAGACCCGGATCAGACTGACACCCAGGGACATCAGCGTATCGGCCAGGTGTGTGCGTCCATGCACCACTGCGGTGTGGTTGGCCACGAGCGCGACGCGCTTGCCCTGCAGATCCGCGAGGCGGTCGCGGAGCAGCAGTTCGGCGCCGGTGAGGGTACGGGCAGGCGGCGGCGGGACGGGCGCATGCACGGTATCGGGAATCGAATCCAGGCCGGCGGGCGGCGTTTTCGGCTCCGGCTGGCAGGCGGCCATCCAGCAGAAGAGCAGCAGGCAGAAGGGTCGCAGCGCGGCAGGCAGCATAGGCATCGGGGTTGGCGGCCTGAAATTGAGCATAATGCGCCGTATTTGCAATTCGCCGGCACAATTCCTTTATTCGCATCGCCGCAACTCGCACGCTAACAGGCAGCCCTTGAACTTCGAGTATTTCTACGCCCGCCGGATCACCTTCCATCCCCAGCGGAAAGCATCGACCCTCGTCGTCCGGCTTTCTGTTCTGAGCATGGCCCTGGCGGTTGCCACCATGGAAATCGCGCTCTCCTTCGTTCAGGGTTTCGAGACCGAGATCCAGAAAAAAGTGCTGGGTTTCGCCTCGCATCTGCTGGTCACGCCGTATTACACCGACCTGGACAACGAAGCCACCCCGCTGGACCGCGGCGTAGCGAAGCGGGTCCAGCTGGCCGAAGGCGTCGTCTCCGTTTCCCCCTACGTAGAGCGCTGGGGCGTCATCAAATCTGCCGGCGGCTGGGAAGGCGCCCTGCTCAAAGGCGTGGACAGCCTGTACAACTGGGACTATTTCCGCAGCGTGCTGCGTGCGGGCGAGCTGCCCCGGCCCGGCGAAGACGACAGCACCGGCGTATCGGAGATCCTGATTTCCAAGAAGCTGGCGGCGCGGCTTCAGCTCGGCGTAGGCGACCGGGCGCGGCTCATCTTCATGGGCAATACCCTCCGGCGGCGGCCCATCCGCGTATCGGGCATCTACGAGACCGGCATGGAGGAGTTTGACAACACCTATGTGCTGTGCAGCCTCGGCGTGCTGCAGGACATCTGGGGCTGGGATGCCAGCCAGGTATCGGGGCTGGAGGTGCGCATTGCGTCGCTGGAGGAGCAGTGCGGCTGGCGCATGGAGGAACGAACCCTCCAGATCGGCGGCCTGTCCGTGCCGCTGAGCCTGCCCGCCTACCGCTGCGAGCCGCCGCTGGCCCTGGCCGCCTCCCGCATCAACGAAGTCACCCCGCCCGATGTGGAAGCCGTAGCCATCACCGACATTTATCCTGAAATCTTCGACTGGCTGCGGCTCCAGCACCAGAATGTCTGGGTGATCCTCGTGCTGATGATCATCGTAGCGGTCATCAACATGACCACCGTCGTGCTGATTCTCATCATCGAGCGGGCCCGGACCGTCGGCATCCTCAAATCGATGGGCATGCCGGCGCGGCGGATCCAGCGGCTCTTCATCTGGCACGCCTTTTTCCTGATTCTGATCGGCGTCATTGCCGGCAATCTTCTCGGCCTGGGGCTGCTGGCCAGCCAGGACCACTGGAACTGGCTGCGGGTCAATCAGGAAGATTATTTCATCGAAACGGTGCCGGTCGCCTGGGTCTGGCTGCGGTTTGCGGGGATCAACGCGGCGGTAGTTGCGGTGTGGACGCTGTTCATGCTGGTGCCTTCCATCCTGGTGTACCGGATCTCGCCGCTTCGGGCCATCCGTTTCGAGTAGGGCTAGGCATCGGGCGCGGGCAGCTCTTCAAAGAACCCGGTGGTGCGGTTTTTGCGCACGCGGTCCCAGTTGAAATAGCGGCCATTCATGGCGATGTACACCCCATGCGGGAGCACCTGCACGAAGGCCATCGCGCTGCCGAGGTTGAAAAACCCGTCGGAGCTGCCGAAGCGGTAGGGAATCAGGGCGCCGGTGAGCACCACGGTTTTGCCTTTCACCATGCCGGCCACCACCCGTGCCGTGTCCACCATCGTATCGGTGCCGTGGGTGATGAGAATCAGCTCTTCCTCGCAGGTCATGCAGCTGCGCGCAATCAGCTCCCGGTCTTCGAGGGTCATATCCAGGCTGTCCACCATCATGAGGGTACGCAGGCGCACATCCACGATGTTGCGGCCCAGCCGGAGCATTTCGGGCACCTGGGTATCTTCGAAGAAGAGTTCGCCCGTGAGGTAATCATACGTTTTGTCGAACGTGCCGCCGGTGACAAAAATCCGTACGTTTTTCATACTCAAGCCGTAGAGGGCCCCGCCTGGATGGGTGTATCAGCGCGCAAAGAAAGCAAATCGCAGCGCAAGAAAAAAACGGGGGAAACGGTGCGGCCACCGTTTCCCCCATGAAATCTGCCGGATGCGGCATGGTCAGCGCACCGATACGCGGGTCACGCTTTGGGACGTGCCGGTGGCAGCCCGTACCACATACACGCCGGCGGGCCAGGCCTCGGCGGGCACCGCGAGGGTGTACGCGCCGGGCGCATCGGCTTCCAGGACCGTTTCGTACATCAGCGCGCCGCGCACATCGCGCACTTCGACCCGGAGGGAAGGAGCGGCTTCGGGCAGCACGAGGTGCAGGTTCAGCGCATCGACTGCAGGATTGGGGCGGGCGCTGATCTCCAGGCGGGAAGCCTGGCCGGCGAAGACCTCCACGGTCTGGGAGAGGGTGTAAGCGCCGTCGGTATCCACCTGGCGGAGGCGGTAGTAATTGGTGCCGCTGAGGGGCTGGAGATCCTGTGCGCGGTATTCGGTGAAGCTGGAGGTCGTGCCGGCGCCGTCGACCACGTCGAGGGTCTGCCAGATCAGGCCGTCGGCGGAGCGGAGCACTTCGAAGTAGTCGTTGTTCAGTTCGGAAGCCGTAGCCCAGACCAGATCGACTGCATTGTTCTCCTGCAGCTCGGCGTTGAAGGCTACGAGCTCCACCGGCAGGAAGAGGAAGGAGCAGCTTCCGGGGCCGCCATTGAGCAGGCTGACATACTGGAAGTTGGAGAAATCTTTGTTGACGCCGCCGCTGAAGCCCATGATCACCGGATCCAGCGAGTTGAAGACTGCAGCCGGATCGAAATTGGCGGTAATGCTGTAGAGCCCGTCGATGGTAGCGGTCAGCGAGCTCTGGGCGGGGATCAGCTGGTCGTAGCGCCACTCGATGGTGAGCTGGTGGTAGAGGCCGTCTTCGAGGTTGGGGAGCAGCACCGGCGCAACGGGGAAGGTCTGCTCATTGCCGTCGAAATGCACGGAGAGGTGGTCGGTATTGGCCGGCACCGGCTCGTAGCTGTCCACGCGCG
Organism: Bacteroidia bacterium; assembly: GCA_033765305.1. Classification (GTDB taxonomy): domain Bacteria; phylum Bacteroidota; class Bacteroidia; order J057; family J057; genus RDXT01. The sequence continues at coordinate 21,723 of JANRID010000034.1, read as the reverse complement.
TATCGATTTCCACGGCTACGGAAGGAAAGATAGCCGTAGGGCCGGCGTATCCGAGGCGGGGCCCGCCGCCGCCGATGGCAGCCGTGCCGCCCTGGTGCATCACGAAGGCCATTCCGTGGCCGCCGGCATCATTGTAGCCGAGGAACACCTCGAAGTCCATCGTGATCGTGCCGGCCTGTTCGAGCGAGGCAAGGGAAAGCCCCCCGTCCACCCATACGGCGGTGCCGTACTTCTTGCTGCCGACACTGTTGAGGCGGTAGCAGGAGCCGCCTTCGAGCGCAGAACCATTCACACGATACACTTGCTGGCCAAGTGCAGCACTTACAGACAATACAAAAGCCAGGGTGAGTACAATACCATTTTTCATAGTGTAGCGGACTTTGAGGGTTTGGAAGAATCCTTACTTCAGGCGCCGGCGGGCAGCGGAACAAGCGGGCCGTTTTCTGACATGGGAATCCGGTACCTGAAAGTAACAATAAAAACGAAAGGTTTTCATCAAATTGTTATATCAAAAGTACGTTTTTTTTCAACATCCATCCGCCGGGGCCGCTTGATCGGTCACGAAACCCGCCCATACCGCCTGCGCAGCCGCCCGAGCGGCGCCCTGTCTTTTCAATAGATGCAATATACACATGTTATTTTTTTATAAAAATATACTATCCAGAATTCAATTTAAGCGCGCCGCTCCCGGAAACCTTACCAGCAGGCTTCCGGGGATACATGCTTCATATTTTCGTACTTAACAAGGCATGGGCTTTTTGAGGATTTCTCCGCTATATTGGTCCATGATTCATCCGCTCCTTGCGATATGCGTACATGTACTTCGCGCCTGCTAGCACCTGGCCTGCTTCTGGCTTGGACTTGTATGTATGGATCCGGGGCCTTCGCGGAAGGCACCGCGCAGCTGATGCCCTCAGGTGCCGCAGCCACCTGCATCACGTACATCCAGGGCAACGACGGCACCGGAAAAGAAGGCTCCCGGTACGGAAGGCCCTGGTATGACAAAATATATGTCCACATCGACAATCCAGATACCGAAACCATCTACTACGGCTTCACCCGCAAGCTGCCCACCAACAAGAATATCTTCTACCAGATCCTGCGGCCCGACGGCACCATCGCCTGCAGCGGACAGGTCGCCAACAGCTCCGCAAACGCCGGCTTCATCGCCGACAACGGCGTGGCCGCCTATGTGGGACCCGCCCAGACCGGCGGAACTGGCGGCTATACCGCCATCGAATGCAATCCCGACCAGGCCGGCGACTATGTCATCCAGTTCAATGTGAACCACGCCACCACCGCCACCCCCAATGAAACCAAATTCTTCATCCACCCCTTCGACGTCACCGTAGCCAACATCGCAAACCCCGCCTCGCCCGTGGCCGTGCCCGGCCGCCTCTTCAGCTACCGCTGGCACCTCAACACCAACAGCAGCACCAACAAGGCCTGCATGGAGTTCTATACCTGGACGCCGGACAGCCTCGTGGTGATGATGGATATGAATGAAATCCAGCCTTTCGGCTTTTCCGTCTCCTTCAACAGCACGGGCTGCACCCAGACGGGCAACATCGCCGAAGACCGCAAATCCCGCAGCACCGCATCGCTCAGCGTGCACGAATACCGCGTGTTCCTCAACCCGCCCGATGAATCCGTGTACCCCACCGGCACCCCCGGCGAAGTGACCTATGTGTCTGTCAATCAGTGCAATTACTCCTCTGAATACTGCATCAACATCGTCACGACCAAACCCGGGGAAATCAATGTCTTCATCGACCTCGACGGCAACGGGCAGTACGATGCCGGCGGCGTGGATGTCTATTTCCCCTACCGGACGCAGGAGTCCGGCAATGTATGCATCCCCTGGAACGGCATGGACGCCAACGGCGACCCCGTCCCCCCCGACCTGGCCGGCCTGGTCATGGTCCAGTACCTTGCCGGCATCGTGCACTATCCTGTCTGGGATCCTGAAACCCACAGCAAGGGGTTCAACTGTGCCATGATCCGCCCGGTGACGCTTCAGCCGAAGATGTACCATGACAACTCCGCCACCCCCATCGGCACCGTCAACCTCAGCGGCTGCACAGCGGGCTGCAATACCTGGGGCAACAACAAAGGCGACAATGTAATGGTCAATACCTGGATCAACGCCATTACCTCGCAGGATACGGCGGAGATGTACATCTATTCCGCCTGCCACCCGGATCCGCTCCCCGACTCCATCTGCACGGGCGTCAACCAGAGCATCGAGCTTTCGCTGGCCTCCAACGACAGCGACCCCGACGGGGATCTGGACCGCTACACCATTACCCTCAGCAATCCTTCCTATGCGGGCAGCACCTACAGCTACAATCCGGTGCTGGATCTGCTGCACTTCACCCCGCTGACCGACGACAGCACCCGCTTCGAGCTTACGTACGAAATCTGCGACGAGACTCCGCCGGAGAAAGGCGGCATCCTGTGCAGCCGCAGCCAGGTGGTGATCGACATTACCAATACCTGCGTGCCGAGTTCCATCCTGGCCGGTTCGATGGAGCTCGGCGGCATCCGCCTCGGCGGGGATGTGCTGCTCGAATGGCAGCTGAGCACCCCCGACCCGGTGCGGCGCTTCCGGGTGGAATCCAGCGAGGACGGGCGGTCCTTCGCCGTGCTGGCGGAGCTGGAAGCCGGCGAGGGGCCGCTGTACCGCGGCAGCCATCAGGCCCGCAGCGCCCCGGGGCGGCGCTGGTACCGAATCACGGCTGCCGGCAGCAACGGCGCCGTGCTGCGCAGCAATCTCTGGAGCACCGTTTCGATGGCTGACACGGAGACCGTGCTGCTGTACCCCAACCCGGTCCATGCGGCGGTGACCCTCGTGGGGGACCTGCCGCGGGGAGCGCAGTTCGAGCTGGTGGATATGCAGGGCAAGCGCTGGCTGATGCAGCAGCTGCAGCCGATGAGCGGTGCCTCCGTGCAGCTGGATGTGAGCCAGATCCCGCCCGGCGTGTACCAGGCAGTCATCCGCACGCCCTCGCGCAGCCTGGTCCGGAGCTTCACCCGGCTGCCCTGACAGTCAGCGCACTACATACCAGCGCAGCGACAGGTTCACATAGTGGTGAAACACGCCCCGGCGCACCAGCCAGGAGAATCCCGGATTCTGCTCGCCGCGGATGAAGGACGTCAGCGAGTAGCCGTAGCGGAACAGAAATTCGACCTCGCTGGTGGCGCGGAAAGACACGCCGCCGAGCGCCCGAAGGTCGAAGCGGTCGAAGTATTCCGACACATCGGCATTGAAGGAGCGGGCGCCCACCATCAGGCCGCCGGCCACGCCGGCCTGGACCCCGATCTGGCGGACTTCCCCGCCCAGATCCAGCGGCAGGCGGGTGGTGAGCATCAGCGGCACGGAGATCAGGCTGATGCGCAGCAGGCGGAAGCCGTCCGCCGAGCTGCCCAGCTGCTCGAAGGCGATCTCCGGCTGCAGCCCGACGCTGCGCGTAAGCGGATAGCGGACGAAGCCGCCCGCATTCAGCCCGGCCTGGTTGAAGCCCGTGGCGCCGTCGCCGTCCACCTGGCTGGCATTCATGCCCAGCGAAAGGCCGCCGGTAAAATTCTGGGCCCAAAGGGCCGCCGGAGCCGGCAGCAGCAGCAGGGGCAGGAGGCGGAGAAACCGGAACGGATGCATGGCAGACATAGTCAGAGGTTGATTACCAGATTGCTCAGGAAAAATAACACCTGAATCAGAAAAAACGCAGGCGCAACGGCATTCCGCTTCTCCTGGTCCAGGCTGTGAAAGCTGTACTGCATCCCCCAGGCAATGACGAACCATGCGAAGTAATTCTGCAGCGGAACCACATTGTCCTGGAACTGCCAGAAATCCAGCCTCGGCGCCACCTGCTCCATGAGCACATCCAGCCCGGTGAGCATGGCGGCGCCCAGGGTGCTCCGCAGCCAGATGCTGCCGCGCACCCGCATGACCGCAATGCCTGCGGAGTAGGTCAGGATCAGCCAGTTGAGCCCGATCAGCGGCGGAACCCGCGCAATGTGCGGCCCCAGCGCGCTGCCATAGCTGTAGATGCCGAAGATGTAGCCTGTCCATACGCCCAGCACCTCGATCAGGTATCCGGCCCAGAAGATGGAAAAGGCCCAGATGGCGAACTGCACCTTCCACACCCGGTGAAACCAGCCCACTACTGCTGCCGAAAGCAGCAGATTCAGCGGCGTCACCTGCTGAAACAGCTCCTGCGTAGCTTCCAGGTTGAGGCCGGCCACCCCCACCTCGTGAAAAAAGGCCAGCCCTACGATGGCGATCAGAGCTGCACGTTTCGACCTTTCCATACGTTTTTCCTGGTCAGTTTGCGATAGATAGAGGCGATGCCGATCCAGAAGAGGCCTGTCATCTGGATGGGGTGCAGCCAGAGGTTCCACAGCGGCGACTGCCGGGACACGATGCTGACACTCAGGCGGGTGAACAGAATCAGCAGCACCACGCCCAGCACCCCTTCGCCCGGAAAAAACAGCACTGCCAGCGGCGCGGAGGCCAGCAGCAGCGCCAGGTAGATCAGCAGGCCCGGAATGCTGTTGCCGAAGCCCGCCAGCAGGTTCTTGCTGAAGCCCGATGCCGCCTCCAGCCCGCTCTGGTACATGCGGCAGGAGATCATGCCGTTGGCGACGTAGGTCATGCCCCGCAGCCCGGCGCGCTTGACCTCGCGCATGATGGCGATGTCCTCCACGATGACCCGCTTCACCTGCTCATGCCAGCGCCGGGCGCGGTACTGCGCCGCGTCGAAGAGCATGAACTGCCCGTTGGCGGCTGCCATGGAGGGAAAGCGGAAGCGCAGAATCCACCACAGCGGCAGCAGCGAAAGCAGCACATAGTGCATCAGCGGCACCACCATCCGCTCGCCGAGGGACTGCATGTGCTGATCGGGGAAGATGGAGAGCAGGCTCAGCTCCCGGCGCTTCATGTCGGCGATGGCCGCTTCGGGCAGGCCCGGATGGATCTCGGCGATGTCGGCATCGAGGAAGAGAAAATAGTCGCCTTCGGCGGCCTGGGCGAGCTGGTGGCAGGCCCAGTTTTTGCCCAGCCAGCCGTCGGGCAGGGGCACGCCCTGCATCACGTGCAGCCAGGGGAGGCGGGCCGCAGCTTCCGCGAGGATCTGCGGCGTCTCATCTTCCGACTGGTCGTCGAGAATCCAGACCTGGAAGCCGGGGTAGGCCAGCTGCTCCAGCAGGGCGAGCAGGTGCGGCAGGTTGGCGGCCTCGTTGCGGGCCGGCACCAGGATGGCCAGCGCCGGGTACTGCTTGAGGCCCCAGGGGCGCAGGGCGGGGAAGGTCACCAGATTGATGGCCGAAACAGCGGCCCGGAGGCCAAGGAAGCCCATTACAAGGGCCAGGACGATCGTCATGCTTGCGTCAGTTCCTGAAGTTTCCGGCGAATTTGGGCCTGGGATTCGGTTTGTGCAACTACCGAGGGAGCTGCGGCGCGCTCTGCGCAGTCCTGCAGGAGGCAGCGCTCGCAGGTTTCGCCCACTTCGCGCTGCGGCACATCCGGGCTTTCGAGGAAGCGGATGCGCTTGCGGGCATTGGCGTCCATATGGATGCCCAGGGTCACGCTCACATTGGCGCGGTAGCTCGGCGTATTGGACCGGGCCAGGGTGATGTTGAAATATTCGTCGCGCGAGCCTGCGAAGCGGGAGCGCTGCGCTCCGATCAGCACCGGCGGCGCGGCGCCTTCCTGCTGCTCCCGGCGCAGCTGCGCCAGCATCCGCACCGACACCCAGCGGCGGCAGTAGTGCTCGTTGAGGTCGTTGCGGTGCGGATGGTGCAGACGCGAGAGGTGCAGCTCCTTGGTCATGTGGTAATTGTGCTCGCCCATGTCCAGCGAGTCCTGAAAGCGGAGGAAAAACAGGTTGTCGATGTGGAAGAAGCGCGGCAGCAGGTTGGAAATGCGGTGCAGAAACATCTCCGGCGTCGCCTGATACCGTTCCATCAGATGGAGAAACCCCGCCGGGTCCCAGTGCGGCTGGCCGAAGAGCGCAGCCAGCTCCGCCAGAAAGGCATCCCGGTCCATCAGCAGGGCGACCGAGAAGTAGGAAGCCTTGAAATTGCTCAGCACCTCCTCGAAGGAGCGCACCTCGAACACGCTCGACGTCAGGGGGCGGTCCTTGAGGCCCAGAAACTGGAATCCCAGCTCGCGCCCGAGCGCGAAGGCCCGCTGGGGGGCGCTCAGGGCCGGATTCAGGTAGAGCAGGTTCGATTTGGGGGCAAATACCGAACGGAACTGCCCCAGCTCCGGCGAGTCGCCGGTCGGAAGTGCCGCAATCCGGCAGCCGTACTCCCGGGTCAGGATGCGCTCCAGCACTGCCGCATCCACCGGCGCCGCCGGCACGCCGAAGGCGCGGGCGCACTGGCCCGCAGCCTCCTCCAGATCCTCGAAATAGTTGTCGTGCATCTCCTGGTAGGAGCGCAGCGCCGCGAAAAAGAAATTCTCCGTCCGCATCTCGTAGTTGCGCGCAATTTTGGCCAGGGTGCTGATGAAGGCATTGACCTGCACCGGCGCGGCGGCGATCATCTCCAGCAGGCTGCCGGGATCGAGCCCGAAGTGGCTCAGCGGCAGGTGGTCGAAGAGGCCGGAGCTGATCAGCTCGGCGATCGGCGCCAGCTTGCGGCTCAGCTTCAGCGACACCAGCTGGTCGTAGGACACATCCAGCGCAGCGGCCAATGCGAGGATCTTATCCGACTGCGGATATTTTTTCCCTTTCTCGATCTCGTTGAGATAGGAAACCGATACGCCGGCGGCTTTCGAGAGTTCCTGGAACGAAAGCCCTTTCTGCTGGCGCAGCTGCTTCAGTTTCAGCCCGAAAATCAGCCGGACATGCTGTTTGCGCGTCGTCATGCCGGGGTGCGGTCTGGTACAGAGAATCCCCGCAAGATAGCGAACTCCCGCAGCGGCTGCAAGCAGGCATTTCACCGCTCCGGAATGCCCGTCTGCCCGGCGGCGCATGCGGCGTATGCAGCTTTTGCGTACCTTTACCTCCCTGTTCCCGCCCACCCTCAGCCTCCCCCGCCGTGAACCCGCAGCAGCGCATCGAAGCCCTTACCCGCGAGTTGCAGCAGCACAACCACAGCTACTACGTGCTGGCGCAGCCGACGATCAGCGATTACGAGTTCGACCAGCTGCTCAAGGAGCTGGAGCGGCTCGAAGCGCAGTACCCCGAATTCCGCCTGCCCGACTCCCCTACCCTGCGCGTAGGCGGTGCCGTGACCCGCGAGTTTCCCTCGTTCCGGCACCTGCGGCCCATGATGAGCCTCGGCAACAGCTACTCCACCGGCGACCTGCAGGAATTCGACCGCCAGATCCGCGAACTCAACGGCGGCAAGCCCTTCTCCTACCTGGCGGAGCACAAGTTCGACGGCGTATCGCTCAGCCTGCACTACGAAAACGGCGTGCTGGTCCGGGCCGTCACCCGCGGCGACGGGGTGGAGGGCGACGAAATCACTGCCAACGCCCGCACCATCCGCTCGGTGCCGCTGCGCCTGCTGGGCCAGGGCTGGCCTGCCTATGTGGAGGTCCGGGGCGAGGCCATGATGTTCCGCAGCACCTTCGGGCAGCTCAACGCAGCCCGCACGGAAGCCGGCCTGCCTGCGCTGATGAACCCCCGCAACACCACCGCAGGCACCCTCAAGCAGCAGGACTCGGCCATGGTGGCCCAGCGGAATCTGGTGTTCTTCGCGTACACCCTGTTTGCCGACGGCACCGAAGCCGCTGCCGATGCCGACAACCTGGACCGGCTCGCGGCCTGGGGCTTCCGGCTCAGCGGCGCGCACCGCGTGTGCCCCGATCTGGATGCCGTGCTCGCCTATCTGGATGAGTGGGAAAGCAAGCGCAAGACCCTCGATTACGAGATCGACGGCGTGGTGATCAAGGTCAACGAGCTCGACCAGCGGGAGGAAATCGGCTACACGGCCAAGGCCCCGCGCTGGGCCATCGCCTATAAATACAAATCGGAAGAGGCTGTCACCCAGCTCAGCTCCGTCTCGTTTCAGGTGGGGCGCACGGGCAAGGTGACCCCGGTAGCCAATCTCGAGCCGGTGCTGCTGGCCGGCACCCTCGTCAGGCGCGCATCGATCCACAACGCCGATGAAATCCAGCGGCTGGGCCTCCACCACTCCGACTGGGTAGCGGTGGAAAAAGGCGGCGAGATTATCCCCAAAATCACCCGTGTGCTCGAAGCCCGCCGCCCCGCAGATGCGGTGCCGGTTCTGTTTCCGGCCCATTGCCCGGACTGCGGCACGGAGCTGGTGCGGGAAGATGGCGACGCCAACCATTACTGCCCCAACGAAGCGGGCTGCCCCCCGCAGGTGGAGGGCCGCATCATCCACTTCGCCAGCCGCAAAGCCCTCGACATCGAAGGTCTGGGCAGCGAAATCGTGAAACAGCTGGTCGCGGCAGGCCTGGTCCGCGAGTACTCAGACCTCTACAGCCTGACGTATGAGCAGCTTGTAGGGCTGGACCGCTTTGCCGACCTCTCGGCCCGCAACCTGATCGAGGCGCTCGAAGCCTCGAAGCAGGTTCCCTTTGCGCGGGTGCTCTTCGGGCTCGGGATCCGGTATGTAGGGGAGACGGTGGCCAAAAAACTCGCCCGCCAATTCGGCAGCATCGGGGCGCTGGCCGCCGCCGATTTCGAGACCCTGCGCAACACGCCCGACGTCGGAGACCGCATTGCAGCGTCCATCCGCGCATTTTTTGAACAGCCGGAGCATCTTGAACGGATCGCCCGGCTTCAACGGGCCGGTTTACAGCTTGAAGCAGCCCAAAAAGGCGCGCAGGCGGGCATGCTGGCAGGCAAAAGTTTTGTAATTTCCGGCGTTTTTAGCAGCCGGAGCCGGGAAGAGATGCAGGCCCTCGTCGAGTCCCTGGGAGGAGAAGTCAAAAGTTCGCTCTCCAGCAAGACCCATTATCTGCTGGCGGGCGACCAGGCGGGCCCTTCCAAGCTCAGCAAGGCTGCGCAGCACCAGATTCCCATTTTATCAGAACAGGACTTTCTGACGATGATTCATGGAGTGGATTAACGACATTAAAGAACGGATCAGCCGCAGGCTGATGCGCAATACAGACCGGAACCGGGACTATGTCCGGGACTTTATCGATCTGGAAAGCGCGAAGCAGGTAGGATTGATCATCAATTCGACCGAGATGACGGACGACGAGGCCCAGATCTTCGTCCAGTACGCCGAAGGCCTTAAAAAGCGCGGCAAACAGCTGCTGATCATCGAGCTGAACTTCGTCAAGAAATCGGCCCCGCGCTTTACCGGCCTGGGCGAGCTGCTGTTCGTGGAGCCTGCCGGGCTGAAATGGTCCGATTATCCCGGCCCCCAGGTCGAGGCGCAGGTCAAGAAGTACGAGCTGGACATCCTGATGGATTTCGACCACTCCCCGCGGATCACCTCCCGCTACCTGTGCAGCCTGGCCCGCGCCCGCACCCGCACGGGCGTGCACCGCGAAGGATTCGAGAGCTGCTACGAGCTGATGATCAACCGCGATTCCTACGACGGACTCAAGGCCATGATCCGGGAGTTCGATTATTTCCTCAACATGATCGACAACGGCAAGCGGGTCAAGGCCAAAGCCTGAGCCGGCCGAGCCCCGCAGCTTCTGTATCCATCCCTTGACGCTGAGCATATGTTTACCGGAACCGGCGTAGCACTGGTCACGCCATTTCTCCCCGACGGCGAGCTGGATCTGCCGGCCCTGCGCACGCTGGTGCAGCGCCAGATCGACGGGGGCGCCGACTATCTCGCAGTGCTGGGCACCACCGGCGAGCCTGCCACCCTCACCGAGCAGGAGCAGCGCCAGGTCATCGAAACGGTGTCCGACGCAGCCCAGGGCCGGATTCCCCTCGTGCTCGGCGCCGGCGGCAACGACACCGCAGCCGTCTGCATGCGCTTCCGCCGCTATACGGAGCAGTACCGGCCCGCTGGGCTGCTGTCTGTAAGCCCGTATTACAACAAACCCACCCAGGAAGGCATCTACCGCCACTACCGCGCCCTGGCAGACTGCACCGACCTGCCGGTCATCATCTACAACGTGCCGGGCCGCACCGCTTCCAACATCAGCGCCGAAACTACCCTGCGGATTGCCCGCGACTGCCCGAACATCGCCGCCGTCAAAGAGGCTTCCGGCAATGTGGAGCAGATCATGCAGATCCTGCGCGAGCGCCCGCAGGGCTTCGGCGTGATCTCCGGCGACGACCTGCTGACGCTGCCGCTCATGGCAGCCGGCTGCGAGGGCGTTATTTCGGTGATTGCCAACGCGTTTCCGGAGCAGTTCAGCGCCATGGTGCGCGCTGCCCGCGCAGGCGATTTTGCCGCTGCCCGCCGCCTGCACTATGCGCTCATGCCGGCCACCCAGCTAGCGTTTGCCGAAGGCAACCCCGCGGGCGTCAAAATGCTCCTGCATCTGCAAGGGCTGATGTCTCCCCAGGTGCGCCTGCCCCTGGTGTCCGCCAGCGACTCGCTCAAACTCCGCATGCAGCAGGCGCTGCAGGTCCTCAGCAGCGCAGAACACGTATGATCCTCCGAATCGGGTGCGCCGCCGCGCTTGTCTCCGCCGCCCTCCTCCTGCCCGCGCAGGAGCTGATGCGCAGCCAGCGGATCGGCCTGTATATCAGCAGCCGGGAATGCTCGTACACCGGCCAGTTCAACCAGGGCATCGCCCAGTTTCTCAAGCTCGAAGAGGACCGCTCCCAGGAGGAGCGGGTCAAGCAGGAGCTGATCATCCGCCTCGGCGCGCTGCTCTGCGCCCAAAGCCCGCAGGTGCTGGGCGCCGACACGATGTATTTCCTCAATTCCGACCTGGAGCTGGGCGGCCGGTTCCGGGATGCCTACGACCCCCAGCAGCGCCGGCTGCGCAGTCCGGTCGCCCTGCGCGGCACCGGGCGGGTGCTGGTACTGGCCTCCATGCACCTGGATACACGCATCCACACGTCCGTATATGCCCGCAGCAACCGCATGCACACCGACCGCATTCCCGTGCGCCGGGCCGCCATGACCCTGCTGCTCTTCGATCCGGGGCAGAACACGCCCCTGGCCAGCTGGCAGCTCTGCTTCGACGAGCTGCTGGTGCCCCGCCGGGCTTATGCCTATGACTTCTTCGCCGGCGAATCCAATATGGGGCAGTTTTTCAGCCGCCTCTTCACCGAGTGGCATGCCATGACCCTCGGCAACAGCAGCGGCGGCTGCGAATAAGGCACCGGCTGCCATTGTGCCGATCCGATCCGCCTGCGTGCCGAAAATCCTTGACCCGTCCGGACAGTTGCGTATCTTGGGCACTTCTGTCCGGCCCGCCGGGCAGCGCATCTCCTACATCACCCTGTATGAAGCACCCTGTACGCATCACGGGCCTGCTGCTGGCCCTTTCTGTCCTGGCTTCCCTGCACCTCTCCGCCCAGCAGGTGGACATGCGCCTCCTCGAAGGCATCAAGCCCCGCAGCATCGGCCCTGCGGGCATGAGCGGACGCGTGACCGCACTCGATGCGGTGCTGTCAAATCCCAGCATCATCTATGCCGGCACGGCCTCCGGCGGCCTCTGGAAATCCGTCAGCGGCGGCATCGAATGGGAACCCATTTTCGACGATCAGGATGTCGCCTCCATCGGCGCGGTGGCTGTGTATCAGAAAAACCCGGACATCGTCTGGGCCGGCACCGGCGAAGGCAATCCCCGCAACAGCCAGACCAGCGGATACGGCGTCTACCGCAGCCTGGATGCAGGCAAAACCTGGGTCCGGATGGGCCTCGAAGAAACCCGCCAGATCCACCGGGTCATTATCCACCCCGACAATCCCGACATCGTCTATGTAGGCGCGCAGGGCGTCGCCTGGGGCGACAGCGAATGGCGCGGCGTGTTTAAAACCACCGACGGCGGCAAAACCTGGAAAAAAATCCTCTACACCGACGCACGGACCGGCGTTGCCGATCTGGTCATGGATCCTTCCAACCCCAATAAGCTCTTCGCTGCGATGTGGGAATTCCGCCGCTGGCCCTGGTTCTTCAAGTCCGGCGGCCCGGGCTCCGCGCTGCACGTGACCTATGACGGCGGCGAAACCTGGCAGAAGCGCACCGATGCCGACGGCCTGCCCAAAGGCGAGCTGGGCCGCATCGGCATTGCCATTGCCCGCAGCAAGCCCAATGTGGTGTATGCCCTCGTAGAATCGGCGAAAAATGCCCTCTACCGCTCCGAGGACGGCGGGCGCACCTGGCAGATGGTCAACGACAAGGAGGAAATCGGCGGACGCCCGTTCTATTATGCGGAAATTTACGTCGATCCGCAGAACGAAAACCGTGTGTACAGCATTCACACGCTCATCTCGCGCAGCGAGGACGGCGGCAAATCATTCCGCGTGCTGGTGCCCTTCCAGCAGGTCCACCCCGACTACCACGCATTCTGGGTGCATCCGGAGCAGCCGGAATTTCTCATGGCCGGCAACGACGGCGGGATGGCGATTTCGCACGACATGGGCAAGAGCTGGCGGTTTGTGGAAAATATCCCCGTGGCGCAGTATTACCACATCCGGGTCGACATGGAAACTCCGTACCACGTGTACGGCGGCATGCAGGACAACGGCTCCTGGCGAGGGCCCGCCTACGTGTGGCGCAGCGGGGGCATCCGCAACAGCTACTGGGAAGAGCTGTTCTTCGGCGACGGCTTCGATGTGGTGCCCGATCCGGCAGACGCCCGGTACGGCTACGCCATGTCGCAGGGCGGCTATCTGGGCCGCTACGATGTGCAGACCGGGTATTCGAAATTCATCAAGCCCCTGCACCCCGACGGGGTGCATCTGCGCTTCAACTGGAACGCCGCCATCGCCCAGGATCCCTTCGATGCAGGCACGATTTATTACGGAAGCCAGTTTGTGCACAAAAGCACCGACCGCGGCGAGACCTGGAGCCTCATGTCTCCGGATCTCACCACCAATGACACCAGCAAGCAGAAGCAGACGCAAAGCGGCGGCCTGACCTTCGACGTGACAGCTGCCGAAAATCACACCACCATCATCACGCTGGCGCCCAGTCCGGTGCAGCGCGGCGTGCTGTGGGCCGGCACCGATGACGGCAATCTCCAGCTCACCCGCGACGGCGGCGCGACCTGGACCAGCCTGAGCAGCCGGCTGCCCGGCGCGCCTAAACAGGCCTGGATTCCCCATATCCACCCGTCTGCGCATCAGGCCGGAGAGGCATACGTGATCGTGAACCATTACCGCCAGAACGACTGGAAGCCCTACGCCTACCGCACGCGCGACTTCGGGGCGAGCTGGGAGCGGATTGCAGACGACACGAAGGTCTGGGGGCATGCGCTGAGCATCGTGCAGGACCCGGTGGAGCCGAAACTGCTGTTTCTGGGCACCGAATTCGGCCTGTATTTCAGCATCGACGGCGGGAGCACCTGGACCAAATGGAACAAAGGCTACCCGACTGTATCCACGATAGACCTGGCCATTCATCCGCGGGAGCACGATCTGGTGATCGGCACCTTCGGGCGGGCGGCCTGGGTCATCGACGACATCCGCCCCCTGCGGGCGCTGGCGCGCGAAGGCGCCGGCCTGCTGGAGCGGACCCTCAAGGTCTATGAGGCACCGGACGCGTACGCAGCGGAATTTGCGCAGGCATCGGGCATCCGCTTCGCGGCGGACGCCATGTTCAGCGGCGACAACCGCCGCTACGGCGCGATGATCAGCTACTCCGTCGCCATCCGGGACAGCAGCGCACAGGCGGCTGCCCCGCCGCCGCCAGCCCCCGGCAAAAAAGGCAAGGCCGGCGCAGACAAGCCGGCTCCCGTACCTGCGCCTGCCGCGCCCAAGCCCGCCGATGCCAAACCGAAAAAAAACGCAGCCGACGATACGGCCAAGGTGGAAATCTTCAGCCCGCAGGGCGAGCTGATCCGCACCCTGTACCAGAAGCCCGACACGGGCATCAACCGCATCTACTGGAATCTCGACCGGAAGACCGCGCCTTTCCCCAGCCGCCAGCCCAACCCGAACCCGCGCGCCGAAAACGCCGCCGGGCCTGTGCTGCCCGGCGTGTATACCGTGCGGGTGAGCTTCCGGGGCCAGCAGGACTCCACCCGCGTACGGGTGCTGCCCGATCCCCGGATCGCGGTGCAGACCCCGGTGCTGGAGCAGCAGGAAGCACTGCGGCGGGAAATGGAGCAGGAGCTCCGGCAGCTCTCGGAGGCCCTCGCGCGCCTGCGCGACGCGCAGAAGATGGCCGAGCTCGTGCAGAAGCTCTACGAAGGGCGCGAGGACAGCACGTCCAGGCAGGTCGTCAAGCAGGCACGGGCCATGCAGGACAGCATCAAGGCGCTCACGGGCCTGGTATTCCCCGCAGAAGGGCAGCAAGGCATCACGGAAGACCGCAATGCCCTCCAGGAGAAGCTGTTCAACAGCTTCAGCTACCTCCAGCCCGCCTATGAGCCGGTAAACGCCACCCAGCGCATGGCGCTGGCGCAGTACCGGGCCGAGCAGGCCCGTGTAGCGGAGCGGATCCGGAAATTCCTCGAAACCACCTGGGCAGGCTTCCGCAAGCAGGCGGAAGCCCAGCCGGTGAGCCCGTTCAAGGACCTCAAGCCGCTGGAATAGCGGCCGCAGGCCCGGCAGCGCCTGTGTTCCGGCGGAGGGCATGCCCTCCGCCGGCGCCTGGCGCCAGGCGCCAGTCTTCCTATTTGCTACTTACATCCTACTACCCCTCAGCGGACTACCGGCAAACTCCAGTGCAGCCGCACCGCCAGCACCCGGATCACGATGACAAAGCCCACCGTCAGCCAGACACAGGCTGGCGAAGGCAGCGGAAGCGCCTTGAACCCGAAATACAGGAGGCCGCCTGCCAGGCAGGCAGTCGCATAGATCTCCTTGCGCAGGATCAGGGGCTCCTCGTTGCAGATCAGATCCCGGAGGATGCCGCCAAAGACGGCTGAGACCATGCCCATCAGCACGGCTACGGCCGGCGAAAGGCCGGCGGCGAGCGTCTTCTCGAGGCCCAGCACGGTAAACAGCCCCAGGCCGATGCTGTCGAAGAGAAACAGGGTGCGGCGCAGCCGCAGAATGGGTTCGCGCAGAAAAAAGACCAGCAGCACCGCCAGGCCGACGGCGATGAGGTAGTTGGAATCCTGCATCCAGCCTACCGGCTGGCTGCCGATGAGCAGGTCGCGCAGGGTGCCGCCGCCTACCGCCGTGACCAGCGCGATGAAAGCACCGCCGAAGAGGTCGAACTTCTTTTCAGCGGCGGTGGCCATGCCGCTGATGGCGAAGACCAGCGTACCAGCCAGGTCCAGGGCGTAGATCAGGGTCATTGTCAGGGGATTAGCTAAAAAGAATCAGGCGAACCGGAAATCCGGTTCGCCTGATGGCCTGAGGTAGCGGGGACAGGACTCGAACCTGTGACCTTCGGGTTATGAGCCCGACGAGCTGCCAACTGCTCCACCCCGCACTGTCTTGCACACCTTTCTTTCAAAAGGGAATGCATAGTTACGAAGGTTTTTTAACTTTGCAAAAATTATTTTATTTCCATTGTCTGATTCCCCTTCATACCGCTCCGGATTCGTCTGCATCCTCGGCAAGCCCAACGCCGGGAAATCCACCCTGCTCAACACCCTCCTGGGGCAGAAGCTGGTCATTGCCTCCGACAAACCCCAGACCACGCGCCACCGCATCTTCGGCATCGACAGCGGGGAGGGGTACCAGATCGTGTATTCCGACACGCCGGGGCTCATCCGCCCCAAGTACAAGCTGCAGGAGCGCATGATGGGCGGCATCAGCCAGGCGATGGAAGATGCGGATATCATGCTGCTGCTGCTGGCGCTCAACGAAAGCTTCCCGGAAGAGGATCTCTTCGAGCTGGTATCGAAGAGCCGGCTTCCCCGTCTGCTGGTGTTCAACAAAACCGATCTGGTGGACCCGGTCTATGCGGAGGAGCGGATTGCCAGGGTATGCAGCCAGCTCGGGGTGCCCGATCCGCTGCGCATCTCCGCCCTGCGGGGCGACGGTGTCCCGGAGCTCAAGGAGCGCATCCGCTCGCTGCTGCCCGAAGGGCCGCCTTACTTCGACCCGGAAGAGGTCTCCGACCGCCCGGAACGATTCTTTTTTGCCGAACTCATCCGCGAAAAGATTTTCCAGCTCACCCACGAGGAGGTGCCCTACGCCAGCGAGGTGGAAATCGTGCAGGTGGATACCCTGCCGGAGCGCCTGCACATCTATGCCAACATCCATGTGGAGCGGGAAACCCAGAAAGGCATCCTGATCGGCAAAGGCGGGCGCATGCTCCGCCAGATCGGCACGCTGGCCCGCCAGGACATCGAAGCCTTCACCGGCTCGCCCGTGCATCTGGAGATTCACATCAAAGTCAGCGAAGGCTGGAAAGACAGCGGCCGCTATCTCAATTCATTCGGCTACTGAGCCGGTTTCTATACACCCGTCACCAGGAATTATGTCCGGAATTGTCGCCATCATCGGCCGCCCCAACGTGGGCAAATCCACCCTCTTCAACCGCCTGGTCGAGTCCCGTCAGGCGATTGTGGACGACATGAGCGGCGTCACCCGCGACCGCAACTACGGCCAGAGCCTCTGGAACGGCATTGCGTTCAGCCTCATCGATACCGGCGGCTATGTGCCCGAATCGAGTGATGTCTTCGAATCCGCTATCCGCGAGCAGGTGCATATCGCCATGGAGGAAGCCGACCTGCTGCTCTTCATGGTGGACGGCCGGGCGGGCATTACCCCGCTCGACGAGGAATTTGCGGAGATCGTGCGCCGCAACCCCAAGAAGGTCTTCCTCATCGTCAACAAACTGGATACGCCGCAGATGAGCGACAGCCAGTACGAGTTTTACCAGCTGGGGCTGCCGGAAGTCTTTGCCGTATCGGCAGCGACCGGCACCGGCACCGGCGACCTGCTGGATGCCGTCGTGGCTGCGCTGCCGCCCGACAAGGTGCTCGAAGACCACGAGGGGCTGCCGCGCATCGCCGTGGTCGGGCGCCCGAATGTGGGCAAATCCAGCGTCATCAACGCATTCCTCGGCCGTCCGGCCCAGATTGTGACACCGGTCGCCGGCACCACCCGCGACGCCATCGACACCCGCTACACCGCCTTCGGCATGGATCTGGTGCTCGTGGATACCGCAGGGCTCCGGCGCAAGTCCAAGGTGGAGGAAAACATCGAATTCTACTCGACCCTGCGCACCGTGCGGGCCATCGAGACCTGCGATGTGGCCATGCTGCTGCTCGATGCCACCCAAGGCATGGAAAGCCAGGACATGGCCATTTTTTCCCTCATCCAGAAGCACTCCAAGGGCATCGTCATCCTGGTCAACAAGTGGGACCTCGTGGAGAAAGACCACAAGTCCACGCTGGAGTTTGAAAAGCTGATCCGGGAGCGCACGGCGCCCTTCACCGACCTTCCGATCATCTTCACCTCTGCCCTGACCAGGCAGCGCCTGCTCAAAGCGCTCGAAACGGCGGTGGAAGTCTGCAAGCGGCGCAGCCTCCGCATTCCTACGCACGAACTGAACGAGGTCCTCCAGGAGGCCATCGCCAAGCACCATCCGCCCGCACACCGGGGCCATATCATCCGGATCAAGTACGCCACGCAGGTGCCTGCCTCCGTCCCCACCTTCCTGCTGTTTGCCAACCACCCCGACCATGTGGACGAGAGCTACAAGCGCTACCTGGAAAACCAGCTGCGCGAGCGGTTCGGCTTTACCGGGGTGCCGATCAATGTGTTTTTCCGGAAAAAGTGAGCGGCGCTCCGGGCGCTGAGCAGGTCCGGCGCCGCCGGGCCCGCCTCAGGCGCTGGGCTTGTCCGGCGCGGGCGCGGAGGCGTGAAAGTCCGCCTGCACCCGGTGCGCATAGGCATCGAGCAGCTCGACGACCCGCTCCTGCGATCCGGAGCGGACGATGAAGCCGATGTGGTGCTCGCGCGACATGCGCCACCAGATTTCGGGATCGCCGAAGGCAGAGGTATCGGGCTCGGGCTGGCGGGCCAGGGAGATGATGATGCCGGCCTGCGCGGGCTGGACTGCCGGGAGCTGGTAGCTGCGGCCTTCGGCCAGGGCTACTTCGAGGCGCGCCCACTCGCGCCAGAGGTTGATGCCGGTAGCTGCCTCGACCATATCGGCCAGATGCGCCCCGCCGACCCGGGAAGACGTTTCGAGGAAGTACATGCGCCCGTCCTCGCGGCTGCGGATGAATTCAGTATGCGAAGCGCTGGAACGCATGCTGAAGGACTGCATCACCTGCCGCACAAGCTCCTGGATCTCGTGATTTTCAGGCGAATCCGGCAGCAGCGTATGGGAGCGGAAGATTCCCCCGCCATGCGCCACGTCGAAGGGCGGGCTCATGTAGCGGCTTACCTGGCAGAATACGATTTTGCCCTCCACCGACAGGGCGTCGGCATGGTACACATCGCCGGGCTTGTACTGCTCGATCAGGAAATGATGCCGGCGGTCGCCGAGGCTGTTGAGCACCTCCCAGGCTTCCTCCGGGCTGTGCACCTTGCGGATCCCGGTGGCGGAAGCCTCCGAGCGGGGCTTGATCACCCAGGGGCCGGAGTTCCAGCGGAAGTAGGCGCTGATGTCCTCGTCGGTAAAGAGCGGCGCAAACGAAGGCACCGCAATGCCGGCATCCTGCGCGCGCATGCGCATGGCCAGCTTGTCGCGGAAGTAGCGGCCCGTCGTCTGGCCCATGCCCGGAATGCGGAACTGCTCCCGCAGCACGGTGCCTTTTTCCACATCGAAGTCGTCGAGCGCCACGATCCGGTCCACCCGCCGGCTGCGCATCAGCCAGGCAACTCCGGCAATCATGTGGTCCACATTCCACTGATGCGGCTCCGTTTCTTCCATGTAGAAGATCTCATCGATCGATTCGCGGGGCCAGGCCTGGGATTCGAGGCGCTTGGAGGTGATCAGCAGGACGGTGGCGCCGGAGGCTTTGCAGGCGCGCAGAAATTCCTCGCCCTTGAAGTAGCTGGCAATACAGAGGAATGTCATGTGGACAATGCAGGTGGCAGGGTGGAATCGTAAGATACACGAAAAGTCCGGACAATCGCAACACCGGGAAGGCTTGCCGCGAAAAAATCAGATCAGCGGGATCATTCAGTCCGAAAAACCGGGAAACAGGGCGCTCGCCAGCAGCCGGACCCCATAGGCGGAGGCACTTCGGAACGAAGCGAATTCCGAGTCCACATAGGCGGTGCCTGCAATGTCCAGATGTGCCCATGCAGGGTGCTCATCGGTGAATGCTTCGAGAAACTTCGCTGCTACGATGGCACCGGCTACGGGTTTCCCGTGGAAATTCTTCACATCGGCCACATCCGACTTCAGTTCATCGCCGTAGGCTTCCCACAGCGGCAGGCGCCAGAGGCGTTCGCCGCTCCGGTCGCCGGCTGCCAGCAGCCGCTGCGCCAGCGCTTCGCTGCCGGTGAACAGGCCGGCGGCGTGATAGCCCAGCGCCGCCACGCAGCTGCCGGTCAGGGTTGCCAGATCGATCATCAGCGACGGCGTGTAGGTGCGGCCGAGCCAGGCCAGGGCATCGGCCAGCAGCAGCCGCCCTTCCGCATCGGTATCGATGACCTCCACCGTCTTGCCTGCATAGGAGCCGATGACATCGCCGGGCCGTACCGCCTGCGGACCGATCATATTTTCGGCGGCGGCAGCCACAGCCACCAGATTTACAGGCGCCTGGAGGCGGGCCGCCAGCTCCACCGCGCCCAGTACGGCAGCGGCCCCGGCCATGTCGCACTTCATATAGTGCATATTGGCCGAGTCTTTGATGGAAATGCCGCCGGTATCGAAGGTGACGCCCTTGCCTGCCAGGCCGTAGACTGGGCCGCCGGGGTCTGCCAGGTGCTCCGCTACGATGAATGCAGGCGGATTCTCGCTTCCCCGGGCCACAGCCAGCAGCGCATGCATGCCCAGCGACTCCATCTGCAGGGGCTCGAGCACCGATACGTGATAGCCGTACTGTTCCCCGGAAGCCTTGGCCCAGGCGGCCAGATCGGCGGGAAACAGCTTATTGGCCGGGCGGTTGACGAGGTCCATGACCCGGAGCTGCACTTCGGCCACGGTCCGGCCCTGGATGGCGCGCTGCTCGGCCTCCGCATCGGGGGGCATGATCAGGCTGATCCCGGCGAGATCGCCCAGAAAAGGCCCTGGCGCCGTGCGCCCGGTTTTGTACAGGCCCAGATCGTAGCGGCCCAGCACCAGACCGCCCACCGCGGCTTCGGCCAGCAGGGCACGCGGCATGGGCGGCTCGCGCAGCTCTACGGCCACGCTGGCAGGCAGGACCCGCTGCTGGCGGTGCGCCAGGCTCCGGAATGCGGCCAGGGCCTGCGGCAGACCCGGCGACTTGCCCAGGCCGAGCAGCCAGATCCGGCCCAGCGGCGTCAGGAGGGAAAACTGCTCCTTCCATTCGCCCTGAAACCCGGCCTGCAGCAGCTCCGTCCGCACGCGCAGGGAAGCAGCAAGCGACTCCAGCTGCGGGGCCAGGCGGCTGTCCTGCGCCAGGGGAATGACCAGCCCGTCGGAGGGCGGTTCGCTGAGAAACGTGAGGTACATCGCACTCGGGATTCAGGCGGCAATATAGCGAATGCCCGCACGAAAACGAGGGCCGGCGCGCATGCGCTCAGTTTGATCCCCGGCTGCTCAGCGTACTGGACCAGCTCAGAAACTGGTATCCGATTCCCACCGAAAACCACGGCTTCCGCTGATAGATCCAATGCCGGCCCGCTTCGCGCGGCACCATGTCCATCCCCGTAAACAGGCCCAGCTGCACCCCTTCGAAATCCAGCAGGGTGCCCAGGCTCACGGTAAACGCAGCCAGGTCCGAGGGCTGCGCGGCAAAGCCGCCCGAATTCTGCGGCAACGCTGTCACGGTCGATACCCCGGTGCCCAGCAGCAGGGTCGCCGAGTGCGATTTGTAGCGCGACAGCCCCTGCCGCAGCCCGATGGAGGTGCCCATGGCCACATCGCGCGAAAAGTCGAAGGCCTCGACGGTCTCCGACGGCAGCCGCAGCTTGACCGGGACCATCAGCGCGCCGAAGCTCACCGCCGTAGTCTTCGGATACGGACGGCATGTGCGCTGGTAATCGCGGAACCGCAGGGCGAAGAACTTGCCGTTCTCCGCTTCCGACATCCAGACTTCGTCGCGCTTCGCCTGGCGGAACTCCCAGAAGCGGATAATCATCCAAAGCTCCTGGCCGTCGTTGAGGGTCGACACAATCTGGAACACGTGGCCGCGGCCCGCAAGGCGGATGGTGTCTTTGAGGGCCATCCGGATCAGGTCAAAGCCCACAACCTGCGCCTCGGCCAGAAAGATCTGAGGGGCAGGATCGAAGGCAGCGCCGGCAGGCGGCACATCGGGCAGGGCGGCAGGCTGGGCAGCCAGCAGCGAGGGCAGGCACAGCAGAAGCAGGCAGCAGATACGCATGGGAAATGGGCTGAGTTGGGTTGAACGGAAATGGCTCCGGCCATCATCAGCCAAAAGTAGCGCCCTGCTGCCCCCGCCGGCAATCCTGTTCATGGGGGAATTCTGCATCCCTTGAATCCGGGAGGGGTAGTGGGTAGTGGGACTGGCTGCGCCGTAGCTATGGGGAGCAGGAAGTATCAAGTAGAAAGTAGAAAGTAGAAAGACTGGAAAGCGCACTTTGCGCTCCTTGCGTCCCTTGCGGTTGAAAAAAGGCCGGTGGCTGAGCGGAGCCGAAGCCC
>JANRID010000025.1:0-51370 GCA_033765305.1 Bacteroidia bacterium | reverse complement strand
TGCGCTCCCCCGACACGGCCTGGGTGTCGCTGGAGCGCTGGCTGGCCCTGCCCGACGAAGACCGGAAGCGGTTTGCGCGCATTTCGCCGGACTTCGTGATCGAGATCCGCTCCGAAACCGACGACCTCGGCCAGCTTCAGAGCAAAATGGCTGAATATCAGGCCAATGGTGTGCGTCTGGGCTGGCTCATCGACCCGCAGGCGCAGCAGGTGTGGATCTACCGCGCAGACGGCAGCACCGCCCACATCGGCAATTTCCGCACGCCGCTCTCCGGCGAGGACGTGCTGCCGGGCTTCGAGCTTCGGCTCTGGGAGCTGCTGTAGGTGTCGGACAACTCTCCGGTGTGATGTTGAGTTATCCGATAAGTACAAGTGCTTGTGTCCCGCCTACATATCTGATGATGAGAAGCATCCTGCTATTGCTCGTTGCCACCCTGGTCTTAGGCCTGCCCGCCGCCGCCCAGATGCCCCCTGACGAGGTCCGCCAGATCGGCGAAATCCGGGTGGAAGTACGTTACTGGTACGGAACCCAGAAGCCCTTTACAGTGGATCTCATCGCGGGAAAACGCATCTGCCAGCTCAAAAAGGCGGGTGGACTGGGTGGTACAGAGGTCCGGGGCGACCTGGCGCTTCCGAAGCGGAATGATCCGCTTTATGGCAAGCTGACCTATTCGGGCAGCCTGCAAATGAAGTCGAATGTGTCCAGCGAACCCGTAGGGCTGCGGGCCGATGCGATCCTGCTCGTGCCCAACGAGGGCCTGGTGGGCTACACCCTCACCCATACCGCCAAAGACTCCGTTGGAGGCGATACGCAGTATGGCTTCATCCGCTGGCGGCTCGACCTGGCCACGGGTCAGATCAGCGAGGTGCTCACCGATGAGGTGGTGGTGGTCGCGCCCCGCAATTTTGTCATGGCCGAGACCTACCTCTACGTGCGGCAAGGCCCGATGAAAGGACAGGCAGGCAAGCCCCAACAGGTGTATGGCTACCTCTTTGAAGACGATCAGCTGAGCCAGCAATGGGAACACCTGGCTGTGATGGGCGTGCCGCGGGGCACGGCTTCAGGCTTTGATTACCAGGAGGTGAAGCGCTACGTGCGCTACGACGGACCCTACATGCAGATCGCCGCCCAGCGCGACGGGGCCACCTGCGAGGTACTGGTCTTTGACCGCAAGCTGAAGAATCCCCGCACCTATTTTCCTGCCCTGGTGGTGTACCAAAACCACGCCCGCATGCCAGACTGGAACTTCCGGCCTGGCCGGGACCTCATCGCCGACTACCGCCGGGGCAGGGGCTACACGCCCGATCAGCTCTTCCAGCGCATGGTGCTGGTGCCCAGTCCCGATATTGCCGGCCTGTACGGCATCCTGCAGCGAGACGGCACCGTGCAATACCCCGAAGGCAGCCTGGGCCTGGCCCCCATGCTCACTACCGAGCAGGTGGCCGGCGCACCTCCGGACTCGACCTACCTGCTGGCGCATTATTTTGTGGTCGCCTATCCGGGCGAGGGCGATCAGATGGGCTTTGCCGTGGCTGGTCCCGATGGCAAGCTTTCCTATGGCTCGGCCGAACAGCCTGTCTGGACCGAGTGGCTGATTTACCAGAGCGAAGTCGTGGCAGCAAACAACAAGGCCTCTCATGTACACCCCGAGCTGCTCGTGGCCAGGCTGCCCAGCGGAAAGTGGCAGGGCTACCTGGCCTCGCGCTACGGCTACAACTGGACCAACGAAAGCCTGAACTACTACTATCCGACGCCCGTCGGCATGCCGAATGAAAACCAGGCCCTGGCCATCTTCGATACCGAAACCCAGTTGGTGCGCCGCGACAGCATGATCGGCAAGCGCAACGAGGCCATTGCCGCCCAGAATGCGGCCCTCGCGCGGATCAGGATGGAGCAGCAAGCCGCCAAACGCCAGGCTGAGCACGAGGAATGGCTGCGTACCCGGCCTTCTCCACCCACGGGCGGTGGCGGACGCTTCACTTCCCAGTGGCAGGGCTTCACCTATACCCCGCAGACCACCGCCCGCTACAATCAGGCTTCACAGCCTAGCTATGAGCAGCGCATGCGCGAGTACAACGCCTACCTCAACGCCAAGATTTACCGGACCTGGTGAGGGAGGCAGCGGTGATATCGCCCGGGGAGTGGACCGGCGGAGCAGAGCTTTTTCCAGCCCAACGTCAATGCATCGGAGGCACCGGACGGGGTTGAAAGACGTTGAAGGCGGCCGGAGTTGTCGGAAAGCTTCAAGTTGTCCGATACCTTCATTCGCTAAGTTCATATGAGCCAATAGTAATACCTTTATTTGTAAAAGTATTACAACCTTGTTTCTGATTTTCCGTTTTGAACAGGGAGCCGGTTCTGTATCACCCTCAATCAGCAAATCCATGCGCTTACTCTGTACGCTCCTTGTTGGTGTCGGGCTGTGGTGCCCCCTGTTCGGGCAATTCACCTATGAACACCTGACCGTCGACTACGAATCGGCAATCGCTTTCAGAAATCTCCAGCTTGTTCCCATACGGGAAAAAACAGCTGGCGTCATGATCCCGGTAAATCAGGGCAGTGGCACCAGCGAGCAATTTACCTCCCTGCGGGATGCCATGGCGCGGAACCTGCTCCGGATTGTGGACCAGGCAGGGGTGAATCAACTATTGATCGACAACCTGTCAGATGAGCCCGTGCTCCTGTTGTCCGGAGAAATCCTGAAGGGAGGCAAACAGGACCGCATGATCGGCCGGGACATGGTGCTCCCTCCCAATTCCAGGCGCAACCGGGTTCCGGTATTTTGTGTGGAGGAAAAACGCTGGTCGAGCCCTAAAACCTGGTCCTACTACCACGAAGGCAGCATGCACCTGCGCAGGGTCGTGGACCAGGCACAGGACCAGCAACAGGTCTGGAAGGAAGTGGCCTATGAGCTCAACCGTGACCGGGTCGCCAGCGGTACGCAGGCCTACACCTCTCATGGGAACAATCCCGCATTTGCAGCCCTGGAGCAAGAATATGTGCGGGTTTTTGCCCTTGAAGCCTTTTCCGATCCCGGAAGCATCGCCGGGATGCTGGCGGTGTCGGGAAGCGTGGTATTGGGCTGCGACGTATTCGCCTCACCGGCGCTCTTCCTGAGCGAATACGAGGGGTTGGTGTTCAGCTATATCGACGAAGCCATCACCTACGGCTTGCCTGTGGATATGACCACAGAGGCAATCAGGCAATACAGCGACAAGCTGTTCAGCAATGAACGCATGCAAAAGGCCTTTATCCAGCAGTATGGCAAGGCTTTCACGTATGAGGGCAGGATTATTCACATCACCACCTTCAACGACCGTGAAACCCTTCGGGACTACGACGCCATCAGGAATTAGCAGCCAGCTGAAGGGGGTAGTTGTCGGACCACTCAACACAACGCTGGGGAAAGTTATCCGTAACTTCACCTCCCCTCACCGCTCCAGCCGCCAAATCCTCCCGTCGCGCAGATCAATCCCAAAATGCCGGCTGGGCGCGCCGTGCGAAAAGCGGCTGATCAGGGTCAGCACGGCCCGCAGCCGCCGGAGGAGCAGGCCCCAGGTCGGTGTGGCGCCGGTGGCCGCTTGGCTGGGGGCCTCCCGGGCCAGCAGGGCCGTCCCCAGCAGGGCATACTGCTGCATCCGCGCGGGGGAGATGTCGGTCAGGGCCAGTTCGTCGGCATTTTGCAGGCGGTAAAAGTCGCGCACGAGTTCTGTTCCCGTCCACTGCCAGTCTGCTGCCGTCCCGCCCGCTGCCTGCAGCAGGGCTGCTGCCTGCCGTTCCGCCGCCTGCCAGGTCAGGCGCAGGCTGTCAGGCAGCAGCGGCCCGCCCAGCCCCGGACTGAGCGGCAGATTTTCCAGCGAGTCCATCGGGAGCTGCGACAGCACGAGCATCTCCCAGCCGGATAAGCCCGGCAGGATCTCCTGCAGGTCCGCCGGCCACTCCTGCGGAAAAAAGCGCAGGCGCGCCAGCTCCGTGAGGTGCCACTGGGTAAACTCCGCATAGGTCGCCGCCTCCAGCACCGCCTTGTTCCAGATGCGGGGATAGCCCACCGAGTCGAGGTAGCGCCATTCTGCCGCGTAGTGCGGAAACAGCGTCCGGAAATGCGGCGCCTCGTCCAGCACGATGGTCTCGATCTCCGCCTGCTGGCCGGCAAACAGATGCAGAATCTTGTAGGCAGGCTTGTAGGCCGCCAGCGAAGGGGCCTGCACATTGACCAGGGTATTCCCGCGCTCCGGATCGAAGATCACCCCCGTGTCGTTCTGGTGCATGTGGCCGCCGATGTGCAGCTTCAGGCCCGTGCGGGCCAGGGCCTGGCTCGTCGCAGTAGTAGGCATGCGCTCCTGCTGGAAGGCCCCCTCGCCCTCAAACAGATCCGGCAGCAGCGCCTGCGCCCCATCGTAGAACTCCGTCATGGGAAAATGGCTGAAAGCCACCAGGGTCTTGCCCTGCGCCTCGGCACGCTGCACCACATCGGTGATCCAGGCGATCACCTGCTGCTTGTGGGTGAGCATCCGGTTATACCCCGCCCCGCCCGAGCCTTGAAAATACGAGGCCTGCGGCGGCTGACCCTCCGCTGCCGTGGCGCGGGGCACATACACATTTGCGTCGATCGCCAGGAGCCAAAGCCCCTCCACGGGCTCCACCAGGTAGCTGAGATCTGCCACCTCAACGCAATGCGTGTAGTGCGGCTGTTTGTAGGCTCCGCCGGTGCCTTGCAGGCAGATTTCATACTGCCGCAGCTCCAGGCTGGCCTGGGCCAGGGCGGTCTCGTAACGGTAGGGAGCCGCGCCGTAGTCGCTGTAGGGAGTTTCGAAATAGATGTATTCAGGTTGGGGCATCAGGCCGAATGGGCCCAGGAAGTCAAGCACCCCGGCATAGCCCAGTTCGGCGATGTCGGGGGTGCAAATCACGGGATGCGGTACGATGTCTTCGGGATAGCGCAGCCGGCCCGGCTCGCTGCACACCGGGTGGTCGGGCGAAAAAACCGGCTGGGGACGTCCCTGGGCGCCCAGAAAGTCGCTTTTGCCCGCCGCCGAGCGAAAGGGCGTGGTGGGGTCGTGGTTGCCGGGCGCAGCCAAAAACTCCAGGCCGTAGGCGGCGTGGTAGTGATCCAGGATCCGGCGCAGGCCGCGCAGGTGAACGGCCTGCCCGTCGTCGCTGAAATCTCCCGGCAGGGCCACCCAGCGAATCCCCCGTGCCGCTACATCATCGAGGGCGGCGAGCAGGGCAAAGTAGTTTTCGTTGAAGAGGCGGGTGGATTGCAGCTGCGCTTCCATGGTGCGGATGGTCGCGCGCTTTTGTTCATCGCCGAAGGCCGTCGGCAGCCCTGCGAAGGCGCCGCCTTCAAACTCCCCGAAGATGTCGTGGAAGTGAACATCCGGCAAAAAGGCGATTTGGGCCAGCAGGGGCGGCTTTGCGGTATCCTGCGCCGGGAGCAGGCCCGGTCCCGGCAGCCAGCAGGCCAGCCATACGGCCCATGCATAGCGCCTGCGGGAGTGTTGGCGGCGGCGCCCTGGCGGGCATGCAGGCATGGGTGCGGCGGGGAGCGCAATGGAGGTCATCAGGCGGGCGGGTTGCGTTTGAGGGCGGCGCAGAAGCCGGGCGGCTTCCGGCAGGAAAGCTAGGCGCTTCCCTTGGCATCCCCAAATGGTGGGCAGGAGGAGGTTGGGCCTTGATGCGTGCACGTATTTCTCCACCTCCCCGGCAATGGCGGGTTTGATGACCGGGAAGCGGATGACCCAGTCGGAAAGAATTCAGGAAAGTCAACAGCTTATTCCTTCCATAGAATTTTTCCGTATACTAGATTCATCATTATACACTCCATGGCATCCAACCTCTATCAAATCACCCAACTCCCCGAATCCATACAGCGGCAGCTTGCTGACTATCTGGAGTTTTTGCTGGCCAAATACCGCAAACAGCAAAGTCAACTGCCAGAATCGCAGAAATACCCCCTGAAAGGAATGGTGCTGCAATATGAAGCCCCTCTTGCCGAGGCGGCCCCAGGCGAATGGGAGTCGGCCCAATGATTGTGCTCGATACACACATATGGATTGGCAGGTTGACGGCAGCCCCCGGCTCAGATCAGCATATCAGCGTTTGTTGGAGCAGGAGGAGAAGGAAGGCTTGGCTGTCGCGGCTATTTCGGTCTGGGAGGTAGCTAAACTGGTGGAAAAAGGAAAACTGACACTGGCCCTGCCCGTTGATCAGTGGATACAACAAGCCCTTTTCTATCCAGGTATAACCCTGATCAACCTCACGCCTGAGATCGCTGTGGCATCCACCAGGCTGGAAGGGGAGTTTCATGCTGATCCTGCCGACCAACTGATTGTGGCCACTGCCCAGGTCATGAATGTTCCGTTGATCACCGAAGATGCCCGGATTCAGGCCTGTCCGTACGTGCGTACGATGTAGGGACTGTGTCAGCGATGGGAGACCTCGCCAAGGGTAAGCTTGGTTGAAGCTGCCAACTTTTGCTCAGCGTTGCAGAAGCAGGCACTTGCACTCACTTCTCCGCCTCCCCCGCATAGCCCACTTCAGTCCCCACAAAGACGATGACCCAGGCGCGGAGGTCGGACATGTCCGTTCCTATTCATTGGGGTTTTCAATGCATAGACCGATGATCTCGAATATTGCCTCATATAGCCAAGGGGATAATGAGGTTCTTACGGTCTGGCTCAGGTTTTATCGGCTGAGAAACCTGGCTACGAGACGTATCGGTTGCGCTATAAGTTGATCGCTCCCGGAATACGTGCCGATCTTCATAACGATTTTCGTGCCAAACATAAAAGGCGAATTCTTCGATCGGATACAGGAGAACTGCCTTTTCGTCAGCTACGGGCTCCCAACCTTCAAGAAAAGGAAAGCTTGTTCAGTAGTCGGGAACCTTGCTGCTCTATACGCGCTTTCGCTTCGTCGATTGCCTTTCGCTCCGCGTTCATTTGCTGTACAAAGTGGTGAATCCGCTCCGTTGTTTGGCTGCTATTTATCGTGACCTCCATGTTGACTCATATTTAAACTCCGCTCCATATCGTTCGACCAGGCTTTCAAGCACAGACATGTAGCCCGTCCGGTCCTGGTAGTAGTAGCCGTCGCGCCGCAGGCGGGCAAAGTCGCTGATGCCGCAGGGGAGTTTCATCGCCTTCAAAGATAGCGATTTGTATGCAACGGAGCCATAGCCGGATGCAGGCAGCTCCAGCCCGGGCAGCCGGGGCTGCAGCGGGGAAATAAGATTTTTTACATATTTAATTTTTGTAATTTGTCTATGCTCCTGCCCTGCATGCGCGCTGGGTGGCGGAATAGCAGGCAGGCCCTGCGCCAAAAATCAAAAAAAGACAATTGCGCCCCAACTCTTACGCGCAGACGGAAGCTCTGGCCGGCGGGAAAATTGCTTGTGCCGGATAAAATTGGTAACATAGTTCTGCGTCGGCACATGCCGCGTGCAGGCCCATCCTCGCGGGGCTGCTCTGACCTGTATCGGCAATTTATCCAATCCCTATCTGTTACGTATGAACCGCAACGTTTTTACGCTTTGTGTGGCCGGCGCGGTGCTGGCCGTAGCGGCTGCAGGATGCCAGGAAGCGCGTCAGGCGCCCGGCAAGCAGCAGACAGTAACCGAGATCCCCTTCCGGGATCACAGCATCGAGGGCCGCTATATTGTGATGTTTTCCCAGGAGGCGATTCCCGCCAGCAAGTCGTATGAGCCTGTGTTTACCGACCGCTCCCAGAAAACAGCCTGGAGCGAGGCGCAAACCCGCGAGATTACCGCATCGATCAACCGCCTCCTCCGCAAGCACCGCATCGGCCCGGATCAGATCAGTGCCTACTACACGGCTGCTTTTACGGGCTTTGTGGCCGACCTGACCCGGGAAGAGGCCCTGCTGCTGGCCAATCTGCCCGAAGTCGAGTCTGTAGAATATGACGAAGAGGTGTTTCTCGACCCGGTGGAAGCCGAGGTGGTGGAGCTGCGCGATGCGGCCCGTGCCGAAACCATCCCCTGCGGCATTACCGCAGTCGGCGGCTCAGCAGACGGCTCTGCCAGCCAGGCCTGGATCTGGATTGTGGATTCCGGCATCGACCTCGATCACCCGGATCTGAATGTGGTGACGAATACCACCTACGCCAGGACCTATGTGGGCGGCACGCCCGATGACTGCAACGGCCACGGCACACACGTCGCCGGCACGGCAGCGGCCCGCAACCAGGGCTCCGGCGTCGTAGGCGTATCGGCCGGCGCAGCAGTGGTGCCGGTGCGCGTATTCGGCTGCTCCGGCGGCAGCGCCACCTCTACCATCCTCAGCGGGATCAACCACGTAGCCGCCAACGATTTGGCTGGCGACGTGATGAACCTCAGCCTGGGCGGCTACTTCGGCTCCGGCTGCGCCACCAGCTCTACCTACCGCACGGCGGTGACCTCGGTAGCCAATGGCGGCACCCATGTGGCGATCGCCGCCGGCAACAGCGCAGCCAATGCCGCGCTCTACCAGCCAGCCTGTATCAATGGCACCCGGATCTACACCATCGCCTCGATGACCTGCGCCGGCGCATTCTCCTCGTCCTTCTCCAACTTCGGCGCCCCGCCGGTGGACTGGATTGCACCGGGCTCGTCCATCCTGTCCACCTACCTCAACGGCGGTTACGCCACCCTGAGCGGCACGTCGATGGCAACTCCGCATGTGGCCGGCATTCTGCACCAGCGCAATGCAGCGCCGGCGCAGTGCGGCACGGTGTCCTACGGCGGCGTGAGCTACAGACGCGCCTGCCGCTGATCTGATTTGTACCGTTCCTGTCTCTGAGGGGCCTGTTCCGTGCGAGGCGGACAGGCCCTGTTTCATTGCCCGCCGCCGTCGTCCCGGTTTTTGCGCTTGAACAGCTTCTGCCACTTGGGGGCAGGCTGCTCCTGCTGCGCTGGCGCCTGCGGATCGGAATATTCATACCGGAAATCGACGTCCGGCTGATTTTCCTGCTCCAGCTCGCGCTGGCGGCGCTTTTCCTCCTGCCGGGCCCGGAGCAGATCGATCAGGCTCTGCAGCCCGCCGCCGCCCAGGGTATCCGGCTGTGCCGCAGGGTCGTAGGGAAGAAACATCGGGCAGTCCAGCTGCGAGGCCCACTCGGGGCCGGCGGACTCAAACTGGGCCGTAAACATGGGCTTATAGGCTGAATACTGCGACATCCGGTGCAGCAGCCGGCCGGCAATGGGCAGGGCGGTGCTGGCGCCCTGGCCCAGGCTGAGCGAGCGGAAGCGCACCTTGCGCTCCTCGCCGCCCACCCAGGCGCCTACCACGAGGCGCGGGTTGAAGGCGATGAACCAGCCGTCGGTCTGGTTTTGGGTGGTGCCGGTCTTGCCGGCCCATTGGCCCGAGACGCCGTAGACGCGCCGCAGGCGGCCTGCGGTGCCGCTGTCCACAACCGACCGCAGCATCTGCGCCATGAGGGTTGCCGTGGAGGCGGGCATCGCCTCGGTCTGCGCCGGCTTGACCGGAAATTTCACCAGCACCTTGCCCTGGCTGTCCTCGATCCGGGTGATCATGACGGGCCTGGCACGCTGGCCGCTGTTGGCGAAGGCCGTGTAGGCCGAGACCATTTCAAGCAGGGTCAGATCGGCGGTGCCCAGCACCAGCGTAGGATCTTTCGGCAGGGGAGAGGTAAATCCGAAGCCGGAGGCAAACTGATGGGCTTTCTCCACCCCGATGCGCATGATCAGCGCAGCGGAGACGGTATTGACGGAGTTGACCAGGCCGCCGGTGAGGGTGTAATAGCCTTCGTAATGGCCGTCGGCGTTCTCGGGCGACCAGTTGCGCCAGCCTTCGTAGGTCACCTGCTGGTTGGGGATGTATTCGCAGGGATTTACGCCTTCGCTGAGGGCCGCTGCATAGACGAAGGGCTTGAACGTAGAACCCACCTGCCGGCGGGCCGTGACGTGGTCATATTTGAAAAAGCGGTGGTTGATGCCGCCCACCCAGGCGCGGATATGGCCATTCTGCGGGTCCATGGCGAGCAGGCCGGCCTGCAGGAGGGATAGGTGGTGGATAATGGAATCGATCGGGCGCATCTCGCGTTCTTCGATGCCTGCCCAGGTGAAGATGCGCATCGGCACCGGCGTGGCGAAGATGGCCGCAATTTCCTCCTCGGTTTTCCCCTGGGCTTTGAGCGACTTGTAGCGGTCTGACTGCTCCATGGCGCGGCGGATGCCGGGTTCGTCCTGCTCCCAGAGCTTGCGCTTTTTCCAGTGCTCGTCGAAGAGCTTCTGCAGCTCTTTCATGTGGGTCTCCATCGATTCCTCTGCGAGGCGCTGCATGGTTGCATCGAGGGTCGTATGGATTTTCAGGCCGTCGGTGTAGAGATTCCAGGCGGAGCCGTCGGGCTTTTTCAGCTCTGCGAGGGCTTCCTTGGCCTGGACCGAGAGCGCCTGCCGGAAATAGGGTGCCAGGCTCTCGGCGTCGCTGACGTTGTTGTACTTGAGGCCCAGGTCCCGCTGCCGGAGGGAGTCTGCGTCCTGCTGAAGCAGGTAGCCGTATTTGACCATCTGCTCCAGAACCACGTTGCGCCGTTCGAGGGCCCGTTCCGGATACCGGCGGGGGTTGTAGGTGGTGTTGGCCTTCAGCATGCCGATGAGCACAGCTGCATGCTCCAGCCTGATTTTAGCGGGGGTGGTGCTGAAAAACTGCTGCGTGGCGACGCCGATGCCGTAGATATTTTCGCCGAAGGACACGGTATTGAGGTAGAGCGTCAGCAGCTCGTCCTTGGTATAGGTCTGTTCGAGGCGCCGGGCGACGATCATCTCCCGGAATTTGTTGATCACAATGCCAAAAAGCCAGTAGCGCTCCCGCTCGTAGAGGTTCTTGGCCAGCTGCTGGCTGATGGTGCTCCCGCCGCCGGCGCTTTCGTCCCGGAGGAGGATCGATTTGAAGAATACCCGCAGCAGGCTCTGAAAGTCGATGCCGGCATGCTGGAGAAAGCGGGCATCTTCGGTCGCCACCAGCGCATCGAAGACATGCGGGGCGATCTGGCTGTGCTCCACCTCGGTGCGGTTCTGGAAGTAATACCGTCCGATCAGCTCGCCGCCGGAGGCATAGATCTCGGTAGCGGTGTGGTGGCGGATGCTGGCCAGGTCGCGCACGCTGGGCAGCGGACCGAAGGCGCCGAGCCAGGTCAGCAGAAAGAGCAGCACAAACAGGGCAGCGATGCCCGCCGTTCCCAGGCCCAGCCAGCGCAGGCCCTGTTTCCAGGTGATGCCGGAGATCCAGGCGCGGAGGCGCTCCTGCAAGCTGCTCCGCCCGGCCGGGGTGTTTGGGAGAATGGGTTTGAATTGGCTCATAGCACCTGAAGGAATCCCAATGGCACAAAGCTAACTAAAAGCATCAAAATACCAAAATAAATAGCAAAACAGCACCAGCCATACGAATATAACGAACCCTGGCGGCATTTATGCAGCCTTGCAAGAGAATGCTCCAAAACGCGCAGGGCCTCGTGCATACGAGGCCCTGCGGACTGCGCGGAAGGCAGGAGGTTCAAACCGGTTGCGCGGTTATTTCTTGCTGTACAGCATATACGCGACGGGCCCCAGAATGGGGAAGAACAGGATGGCAGCAGTCCAGGCGAGCTTGGGGAGCGTCTCCATCCGGCTTTCCTGCCAGATATTGAACAGCGCGCCGATGGTGACCAGAAACCACAGGACCCCGACAATCAGCTTAATCATGGGAAGGAAGTTAAAGACGGTTAATACGTTGGTTTGATACCCTATCATACGGCGAATGCGGCAGAAAGATTGCCGGTATCGCCGATCCCGTTCCGGGGTTCGATCATCGGGGGCCGGGCGTCTGCAAGCCGCCTCACCGGGCCAGCGGGGCCAGCCAGGCCTCGCGGAACTGCGCGGCCTTGGGGCGGGCATCCGGATCCAGCGAGATCTCGCCGCCGGCAGGCTCATAGCGTCCTTCCAGGCGCAGCTCCAGCGCAA
Organism: Bacteroidia bacterium; assembly: GCA_033765305.1. Taxonomy (GTDB): domain Bacteria; phylum Bacteroidota; class Bacteroidia; order J057; family J057; genus RDXT01. The sequence continues at coordinate 39,414 of JANRID010000025.1, read as the reverse complement.
GGGGGCTGCCCTGGCGCAGCACCGTCACGCGGTACAGGCCGCCTTTGCGGAGCTTGCCCCAAAGGGCATCGTCAGCCTGTGTGCCGGCCTGCCGGCCATCGACTTCCAGCAGTACATCGCCCGGCGCCAGGCCGCCTGCTGCGGCATCGCTTTCCGGGATCAGCTCGGCTACCACCAGCTCGCTGCCGCGGGCCTGGATGCGCTGGATGCCCAGTGCCTGGGGCACGGTCAGGCTGGCTTCCGCCTGCCGCAGCCCGGCTGCCTGCAGCCAGGGCCGGTAGTCGGGCTGCTGCGTGCCGCGCACATAGGCGGCATCGAAGTCCGCCCACGAGTCGCCGCTGAGCGCCTCCAGCTCGCGGATGACCCCGTCTTCAGGCACCCCCTTCCCCTGCAGGTAATAATTGCGGTAGAGGGCGCGCATCAGGTCGTCCAGGCTGCGGCGCCCGTCCGTCCGGCGGCGCAGCTCCAGATCCATCATCCAGCCCAGCCGGTAGCCCAGCGTGTAGAAGGAAATCCGGAAGATGCCGGGCTTGTAGGGCGAATTGTCCAGCCAGCTGTTGAAGCTCGATGCATAGGGCGATACCTGGCTGGCGGCATAGCCGTTGTCAAGGCTGGTGCAGATCTGCGAAATTTCCCGGATAAACGTTTCCGGCGCGTCGATGCCCGCGCGGGCCGTCACCAGGGAGGCATAATAATCGGTGATGCCTTCCGTGAGCCAGTGCAGCCCGGTGTACTGCGGGCCGCTGTAGTCGTAGGGCCAGAGCGCTGCCGGACGGATGCGCTTCACATTCCACGCGTGAAACAGCTCATGGCTCGTGATGCCGCTGAGGTTGCTCACCAGCGACTCGCCGCTGCCCGTCACCGATACCGGCATGGCGTAGGACGAGGAGTTGCTGTGCTCCACGGCATGCCGCATGTTGGATTCGACGAAGCGGTACAGAAAGTGATATTCGCGGAAGGGGAAGCCGCCGAAGAGGGCACCCTGCTCGCGGCAGATGGCCCGCACCGCCCGCAGGATGGCGCTGTCGGCTTCGGGTGTTTTGGGGCTGTAGTTGTGGAAATGCAGATAGAACCGGGTGCTGTCCAGCCGGAACTGGAGCTGATGGATAGCTGCTGCCAGGATGATCGGGCTGTCGGCCCAGTCATGCCAGGAGTCTGCCTCCCAGACACCGCGCTCCGGGCCGGGGCGCAGGGCGGTAGCGGTTTTCCATGCCGCGGGCAGGCTTGTAAACCGCACCCGCACGGTGCTGTCCAGCCGCCCGGGCACATACATGGAGCAGTTGACGGGATTGATGAAGACCTGATCCATGCCCACGAGGCTGGAGCCGGCATCGGGATTGTCCGCATAGTAGCGGTAGCGCACCTGCACCCGGGCGATGCTGCCGTGCCAGATGCGCCAGGTATGCTTATCGCGCTTTTCCCAGCGCAGGGGCCTGCCCCGCTCGTCGGAGGCTTCCACATGCGATACCGCCGCCGCATAATCCTGCAGGATGTACCGGCCCGGCCGCCAGGCGGCAATGGCCACATCGGTGTAGGTTTCCGTCTGCGGCGCGGTGCTCAGCAGCATATGCAGCTGCTTGCTGGCGGGCAGGGGCCAGGAAATTTCGTATTCATACGCTGCCGGAGCTGCGGCCATGCGGCAGCCGAGGGCGAGAAGCGTGGCAAGGAGCCAGATCAGGCGGGCGGTCCAGGAGTTCAGGGACATACGGGTCAGGTTCCGGTGTAGAGGGTAAGTCCCCAGGGAACGCGGTTCCAGGGGCTTTGTTCGTCATCGAGGAGGCGGGCCATGGCGCGGTGGTAGGCCGCATGGTCTTTGCGGTGCTCCACCACCGACCAGAACTCGCGTGCGGTCAGGAAGCTTTGGGCAAGATCGGTCCAGGAGTCATAGCGCGCCTGGAGGGCCTGCGCGGCGGCCAGCATCTGCCCCCAGGCATCGGCCTCGTCGAGAAATCCGGCCAGATAGCCCAGCCTGCAGTTTTCGATGTAGCGCAGGTAATCCCAGGCCAGGAAGCTCAGGTAGCGGACGTTTCCGGTGTTCTGCCGGATCATTTCCACGCGGTGCCGCTCTTCCTCCTGTTCTTCCGGCGTATCGATGCCCTGTTCGCCGAGGGCGACCGATTCGAGGTAGTCCAGGGTTTCCTCCGCATTCATGCTGCTGATGCGGCTGATGAGGGCGTGAAACTCCATCCGGTGGCCGGAGTCGAAGAGCCAGGCCTGGGCATCGTGAAATTCGTCTTCGGTATCGGCTTCCCATTCGCGGGCGAGTCGCCTGCGGGCGATCCGCTCGCTGCGCGGCGAGACCGGCATGCCGCCGGGGCTGCTGTGGTCCATGCCATTGAGCGTGGCCTGCAGGGCTACGGCGGCCAGGGCCCAGCGCTTCGGGTCGGGCGGCGTCTGCGCCGCAGGCGGCTGGGCTGCGGCAGGTTTGCCCGGCTTGCCGGGCGAAGGCAGGCGCATGCGGGGCAGGCTGCCCAGTTTGATCGGCATATTGCCCCGGCGGAACCACCAGATGAGGCCTCCGGCCAGCAGGAGCACGACAAATACGGTAATGCCGAAGCGCTGGTACAGCAGCACTGCCAGCCCGGTGAGGGCCAGCACCGCGCCCAGCACCCACGACAGCAGCGTGAACGCGTACTGGAGGGTATTGGCGGCCACAGCCTGGCCGCCGCTGGTGATCTGCTTGCGCTTCCAGGCGCGCCGGATCAGCCACAGCAGCACCGCAGCCACCGCAGCCAGAAACAGCATCAGCCAGATCGGGTCAGACATCGCGCAGAAATTCCAGGCTCAAAGATCTGCTCAGGGCAGATAGCGCACAAACAGGTAGTCGATCCGGATCGCGGTCTGGGCGCCGGTATAAAAAGCAAACAGATCGCCGGCCAGGGGCGCATATTCCAGCACATCGACAAACTGCTCATTCAGATAGAGCGTATAGGTGCTGCCCTGCTTGCGGACCGTCAGCTTGTTGAAGTCGTTGCGGCGCACGGCAGGGCTGGTGAAGCTGGTGGAAATGCCCGTGGTCCAGTTGCCGAGGAGCACGGTGGAGTCGCGGGTGAAGCCGAGGAAGTTGAGGTCGCTGCTCGACGAGCCGCCCCATTGCAGCATGCCGGGGTTGGTGCCGGACTCGACTTTGATGGAGGCTTCGATCTCGAAGTTGCGGCTCTCGTCCAGCGCGATGGTCTTGCTGACGAAATACGCCGAGGAGGTTTTGGACTCGAAGAAGTAGCTGCCGCCGCTGATCTGGCTGGTGGTATTGGCCGAGCTGCCGGTGGGCCAGTTGTTGAAGTTATTGGCAAAATGCTCGATGAAGAGGTCGGTCTTGCTGCCGGGGTCTACGCTGGCGTAGGCGGGCACATTCACCGCCCAGTCCGGCGCCGTGACCGATTCGTCGAACAGTTCGTCGAGGTAATAGTCCCGCTTGAAGGCATTGAGGCTGCCGCCGTAGAGCTGCTCGCCGGTTGCGCGCATGATGGAGGCGGCATTGCCGTTGGGCAGCTTGTCGTCGCGGTGCAGGCGGTTCAGGATGCAGTGCCCCAGCTCGTGGAAGACCAGGATCTCGCGGTGGTAGGCATTGTTCCGCCAGTTGAAGGAGGTCGTATCGAGCCGGACATGCGGCGTGGGGTTGCTGGGCGAGGCGAAGGTGCAGAGGCCGGCGGCATCGCCGCCCTGGAGGTTGGACTCGAACTCCACGATCAGGTTGTCGATCTCCAGGGTCACGCCGCGGAGCGCAGCCTCCTGCTCGAAGGCATCGATATAGGGCTGGATCAGCGCCGGAACCTGATACACTTTTTCCGGATCCACATCCCGCTTGCAGCCGGCGGCGGCGAGCAGGGGCAGGATTCCCAGCCATACCCATTGACGGTGCAATACACGCTGCATGGTCTGTCGAACTGCTGAAGTCTGATGATAAGGCAAGTTACGAAAAAACCGGGCTGAATCGCGGCAGATTTCGCGCGGATTTGACCCCGGCGCTGCCCGAAGGATTAATCGGCTCCGCCGAATACTTCCGAGAACACCTTCATGGTCTGCGGATACTGGAATCCGGTGACATGCGCGGCATAGTATTCGAAGATCAGGCGGATCAGGCTGCGCTTGCGCAGGGCATCGAACCGGATGGTCTGGCAGCCCTGCGGCTCCGGCAGCGGGTCGAGGGTGGCGTACAGAAACTGCCGCAGCAGGGCGGCCGTATCCAGGCTGCTGTCTGCGGCAGGCGTAAGCAGCCCGGTAACGGGATCGAATGCCACACAGGCCGCGCCCTGGGAGCAGTCGTTGGGGAAAAAGCCCAGAAACCGGGTATGATGCACCAGAAACCACAGGAAAATCTGGATCAGCCGCTGGTCTGAGCGGTCGAGGCTGAGCAGGGTTTCGCGGAGGAAGTCGTAGTGGGGCGGATTGGGCGATTCTTCCCGCACGGTATCGGAAAAAATCTCCAGCATGCTGAGGCCGAGCGAGAGCTTGACCGGATCCTGCTGGAGGGACTGCAGCCAGACGGCGGAGCGGGTTTCCGAGACCGGCTGGACCGAGCGCGTTTCTTTATTGACAAACACCACCTCCACAATGGAGAGGGGCTGAAAAAAGCTGTGGCTCCGCCGGGCCTTCATCGACCGGAATCCTTTGACGATGAAGCTTTTGGGGCCGAAGTCGCGCGTGTAGAGCGTCGCAATCAGGTTGGAGTCCTGATGCCGCACGGTACGGAGCACGATGCCTTCGGTGGTGTGGATCAATGGGCGTAGTTGACGGGCGAGGCGAGGGTGGCAGGCCGGAGGCGGTAGGCCAGTTCAATGGCCGGGCGCTCTTCTTCGTACAGGCCGAGCAGGCGGTCGCGGTCCTGCTCGCTGAGCACCGGCTGGCGCTGGCGGCCTGCCAGGGCAGACATGGGGTTGCCGGGAAATACCGTCACCTGCCCGGCAGGCAGGGCGGCCCGCGCCGCTTCAAAGAGCTCCAGCGCCGGCACCGGCGTGTCCTGGATCACCGGGCTGATGATGAGCAGCTGCACCGGCTCCAGCAGCGCGCCGATGCGGCCGGCCTGCACGCGGATGCCCGTTTCCTCCCGCACAAACAGATCCCGCTGCCCTGCCGCAAACACCAGATTGACCACCATGCACTCGCTGAAGAGCGCCGAGAGGTGCTTGCCCAGCGCCCGCGCCGCCGCACTGCTGCCCGGCGCCTCGTGGATCAGCAGCGCCTTGTCGCCGCCGCTGAACTTGAAATTGTGGACGAGATCTTTGACAAAGAGGCGGTCCCGCAGGTTGGCCTCTGTCACGAACAGGAGTTGCATAGCAGCTTGGGACACTCAGCGGTTGATGATAACGAATTTTCCCAGGCAAGGGTTTTCGCCGTTGGGGCCGGCTGCCAGGGCCAGGTACAGCCCCGACCGGACCTTCCGCCCGTACACGTCCAGCCCGTCCCAGACGGCAGTGCCGCCCTGGGCTTCCACCTCCCGCACCAGCAGGCCCGACACCGTGGTAATCCGCACCGCCGAGGCAAAGCCCGTTCCCTGGATCATGATCTGGCCTTCGTAGTCTGAAAAAACCGGATTGGGATACACAAACAGCCCCTCGCAGGCCTCCGCCGGCGCGGTCGCATCGCCCTGGTAGCTGATCAGCCCCCGCGAAGTCGCGATGAAGACCTCGCCGCTGCCCGGATCGATCTGGATGTCGTTGATGACATTCGAGAGCAGGGGGCTGTTTTCCTCGGTAAACTGGAAGAGCACCTCGTCGCCTGCTTCCGAGACGAGGAAAACCCCGTTTTCCGTGCCGATCCATTTGCGGTTGCCGCCATCCACGGCAATACAGGTCACAACGGTGTTTTTCAGCAGGGCAGTGCGGTTGTAGACGGGTTCGCTGGCATCAACGATGTTGCCCAGCGAAATGCTGGCCAGATCGTAGAAGACCGTTACCCCGGTGGAAGTGCCCACCCACACGAAGCCGTCGCGGTCCTTGGCCAGGGCCAGGACTTCGTTGTTCGGCAGGTCGCCCTGGTTGACGCCGGTGCGCAGGGCGAGCACCCGGCCGTCGTCCCAGACATCGGGGGTGCCGTTTTCCGTATAGACCAGCAGGCCCTGCTCGGAGTTGATCATCCATTTATTGCCGAAATCATCCACGAGCAGATCGACGATGTGGTCGTTCTGGGGAAATTTGAAAGCCGGCACGCGAACCCATTCTCCTGCGGGGTTCCGCATCACGAGGGGTTCGAAGGCAAAGTCAAGGCTCACCCACAGATTGCCCTGCGCGTCGAAGTCCATGCCGCTGACGCGGGAGTTGAGGCGGTTGTTGGTATCGCAGGGCTGGGCGATGGTGGTAATGCCGGAGTTGGCGCAATGGTAGTGGTCCGAAGCGGCGCCGGCCTGGAGCTGCACGATGCCGCTGCCCCAGGAGCCCAGGTAGGCGGTGCTGTTGGCCTGATCATAACGGGCGCGGGCAAAGCCAGTCGCGACCGCAGGCGGCAGCCCTGCATTTGCTCCGGTGAGCCAGGTCCAGGCCGTATCGCCGAGGCGGTGGTAATAGACCCCTTGCGCGCTGAGGGTCGGCGCAAAAGCGCCGTCGTAGCCGCCCGGCGCGATGTACAGCTCGCCATTGCCCACAGCCAGCCGGTTGCACTCGTTGTTGGCGGGGCCCGGCGGCAGGATGCTGGTCAGGATGCCGGGGCGGACCTCCCACATGCCGAAGAAGTCGAGGGCAATGGCAAACCGCTCGTTTTCGAGGATGGCGGCATCTGCGACGGTATTGGGCAGATACATATCGAAGAAGCGGCCTTCGCCAGTGCGGAGATACACCCGGTCGAGGCGGATCACGCCCAGCCCGTCGGTTCCGGAGCTGAAGAGGCGGTCCCAGCGCCCGTCGAAAGGGGTAAAACGCTGCCAGACACCGGCTTCCCGCCGGAAAATGCCCGAATCTCCCCGTGCGTAGAGCATGCCGCCCGCAGCGGCCACCTCATACAGCCGCCGGCCCTCGGGCACGCCCTGGAGCGGGCCTTCCAGCTGCCAGGCTGCGGGATCCTTGAGGTTGGGTGCGGTGCGGGACGCGCTGTACACGAGATTGGCGCTGACGATCCAGATCCGGCCGTCTGCAATCGCAACCGAGCGGACCGGCAGCCTGCTGGCGGCATTGCCGAACTGGCTTACATCCGTCAGCGGCAGGCCCGCCTGCGTGTCGTACACCACCAGCCCGAAGTTGGTAGCCACATAGAGCCGGCTGTCCTGGCTGGCAAAATCGTTGACACGTTTGTCGGCGAAGAAGGTATTGCGCTGAATATCTGAGTAGTAGCCGATATCGTCGAGCTCGTCGAACTGGTCGATCATGCCGTCGGCATAGCCGATGAAGATGCGGCCGGTCTGCAGGTCGCGGTGAATCGCCGTCGGTTCAATGCCGCTGAGGCCGTCCTCGGTCGAATAGGTGCGCACCTCGCCGCTGGAGGGGTTGTAGGTGTAGAGGCCGCCGGTGGTAATGGTGTAGGCAATGCCGCCGCGTTCGGTCACGCCTCTGCACAGGGTATGGCTGAGGTAGCTGCGCCAGGTTCCGGGCGCGCGCCGCGGCTGTGCCATGGCCGAAGCGCCGAGCATCAGTCCCGCCAGGAGCAGCAAGCGGGCAGTTGACATCATCGTATTCATATGCCGTTCAAAAGTAGCGAAAATCCCGGCGCGGGGGAGGGAGAAAAAAATGCCTGTGCAGGCCCGGCCCCATGCGCCGTTCTCCGCTCCGGTTTTGTACCTTGGCCTCAACACTGGCGCTATGCAGGAAATCGAAGCCAAAATTCTCGAAATCGACCGTGCGCAGATCGAGCTGCGCCTCGCCGAGGCCGGCGCGGTGCTGAGCTTCGACCATGAGCTGTCTGCCCGCTTTTACGACCTGCCGGACGGCAGCATCACCCGCGCCGGCGGGGTGCTGCGGCTGCGGCGCGAGGGCAGCCAGACGGTCCTCACCCACAAGGCGCTCGTTTCGCTGGGGGCCGCCAAGGTCATGGAGGAGACCGAGACGGGGGTGGCCGATGCGCACCAGATGGACCGGCTGCTGCGGGCCCTGGGCTACCAGGTGATCAAATCCACCCGCAAGCGCCGCACGCAGTACGATCTGGGCGATGTTCACATTGCCCTCGATGCCTATGCGGACGAGCTGGCCTATATTCCGCTGTTTCTCGAAATCGAAGCGCCGAGCCTGGACCGCCTGCATGCCGCCGCCGCGCAACTCGGCTACAGCCCGGCCGACTGCCGGGACTGGAACACCTACGACCTCATCCGGCACTACGGAAGCAGCGAGTAGTCTGGGTTTCTGTTGAAAATCAGAACTTTACCGTCACCTCGATCTCCTCGCTGCCGCGCCGCAGGCGGGCAACAGCTTCGTCGCCTTTCTTGAAGCGGCTGAGGCTCTGCATATAGGCCTGCACATCGGCTACGGGCGTTCCGCCCAGGCTGAGGAGCACATCGCCCGGCAGGATTCCGGCCCGCTGGGCGGGGCGGTCGCTGGTGACGGCGTCGATTTTCACGCCGCCGCCGTCGTAGGCATAATCCGGCATGATGCCCATCGTCACGCTGAAGCGGGGGCGGCTCTCGGCATTGCTGTCCTGGGTTTTGGCAAAGGGCAGCCGCTCGCGGGTATCGAGGTAGAGGATGAGGGATTCGAGAAAGCCCACGACCTGGCCCATGCCTGCGTAGTTGACCTTGCCGGCGTCATCGGAGGGCATGTGGTAATCCTCGTGCGCGCCGGTGAAGGCATGGAGCACCGGGATGTCCTGCAGATAAAAGGAGGTATGGTCGGAGGGGCCGACGCCCGATTCGGTGGTTTTGATCTCGTAGGGGAAGCACTTGAGGGCGGCGAGGGCCTCGGCCCAGCGGGGCGAGGTGCCGGTTCCGTTGAGCGAGAGGCCTTTGGCCGCATCGAGGCGCCCGACCATGTCGAGGTTGATCATGTAATTCACCTTGCCCTGGACCAGGGGGCTGTTGGCGGTGAAGTATTTGGAGCCGAGCAGGCCGCGCTCTTCGGCAGAGAAGGCGATGAAGCAGTAGTTGTACCGTTCCTGCACCCCGTTCAGGGCGAGGTAGCGGGCCATTTCGAGGATGGCAGCAGTGCCGGAGGCGTTGTCGTCGGCGCCGTTGTGAATGGCGGGTTCGCCCCGGTAGCGGGAGCCCTCGTCGCCGTAGCCGAGGTGGTCGTAGTGTGCACCGATGACGACGGTTTCTGCCGCGCCGTTATCGAGAACGGCAGCGATATTTTGCCCGCTGCGGCGGGTTTCGCGCAGGTCGAGGCGGAGGCGGCGGATCACACCGGCCTTGCGGATCGCATCTGCCTGCGCCGTTGTGACGAACACCACGGGGATGGGGCCGGCGCGCAGGGACTTGAACGACATCTGGGGGTCGGGCAGGGCAGGATCGGGGTTATAGACGATCACGGCGGCGGCGCCGCGCTTGGTGGCCTGCTCCACGCGCAGCCCCAGGTCGTGGTAGGCGATGTATTTCGAGTGTGGGTGGACGCCGTCGGGGGAGGAGTAGCTGATCAGCAGGGCTTTGCCTGCATAGGAGGCCTCCGGCAGGTAGTCGCTGTAGTTCAGGTCCGGCGCGTGGATGCCGAAGCCGGCATCCTGCACGGGCAGGTTTTTCAGATCGGCAGCAGGGGCCGACTGCTGGAGCGGGTACCAGTCCTCGTTCCGGACGAGGGCAGCTCCGGGCAGTGCAAGCGCTGTTTTTTTGCCTGCCAGCACGGCTTCGGGGAAGGTAAAAGGCTGGCGGTAGCTGCTGTTGTCCCACATCGGGCGAAGGCCCAGGCTGATGAACCGCTGCTCGATCCAGGCGGCAGCCAGGTCCTCGCCTTTCGTGCCGGGCTGGCGCCCTTCCAGTTCGTCCGAAGCCAGATAGGCTACATCTTCCTGCATCCGGGCAACCGCGTCGGGCGGCGCTACTACACAGTCCTGGGCCTTGAGCAGGCCGGCACCCATCACCAGCAGGATCAGAATCCGCATCTTCATACTCGATCTGGTTAGTTGACCGGGCAAAGATACGATTCTGCTCAACTGTCGCGCGCAGATTCAGGCACAAGCGGCCAGGACCACCGCCTTCAATTGCTCCGGCGCGGCCTGTTCGATGGGGTGTGCGAGGCCGGGAATGGTCTCCAGGCTGCCCTGCGGCAGGGCCGCTGCTGCGGCCTGCGATTCTGCCAGGGTGACCATGGTATCCAGTTCCCCGATCAGAATCCGGACCGGATGGGGAATGCGGGCGAGATCTTCGGTCCGCAGAGCCTGGCCATGGCCGAGCCCGTGCATGAGCGCTGCAGTGCTGTGCAGCACCTGCCGCCAGTCGAGCGGGGCGTGGCGCTGCTCCAGCATCGCTGCAAAGCGGGGCACTTTGGCGAGGATGGCATCCGGATCGAGTTTGCGGGTCTCGGCAGCGGCGCTTTCGGGGGTCCAGTGGAATTTGGTGCCGAGGGTGACGATCCTGCGCACCCGGTCCGGATGCTGCAGGGCGAGCTGGAGCGCCACATAGCCGCCCATGCTGTAGCCGAAGAGGTTGCAGGATTCGATCTCCAGCAGGTCGAGCTGCCGGAGGGTGTTCCGGACGAAGAGGCCGATGGCGTAGGGCTCGCGGGCCGGGATGCCGCCGTGCCCGTCGAAGCTGAAGCTATGCGCCGGCTGGTCCGGCGGAAAGAGGGCTTTGATCGGCCCGAACTGGGCTTCGCTGCCGAGGGCGCCGTGGAGGAGGAGGATCATCGAAGCCAGGTTACATGTTCCGCCGGTATTGGCCGCCTACTTCGTACAGGGCTTGGGTGATCTGGCCGAGGGTGGCCGTTTTGCTGACTTCCATAAGCTGCTCGAAGAGGTTTTCGTTGCGGATGGCGGCTTCCTGGAGCTGCCGGAGCCCGGCGCGGGCGGGCGCGCGGAGGCGTTCCTGCTGTGCCTGGCAGGCCTGGATCTGGGCGGCTTTTTCTTCCGGGGTGGAGCGGATGACTTCCTGCGGCAGGATGGTGGGCGAGCCCTCTTTGGAGAGGAAGGTGTTGACGCCGATGATGGGCAGCTCGCCGGTGTGCTTGAGGGTTTCGTAGTGGAGGGATTCGTCCTGGATTTTGCCGCGCTGGTACATGGTTTCCATGGCGCCGAGCACGCCGCCGCGCTCGGTGATCCGGTCGAACTCCATCAGCACGGCTTCTTCGACGAGGTCGGTCAGTTCTTCGATGATGAAGGCGCCCTGGAGGGGATTCTGGTTGTTGGCCAATCCCAGCTCGTGGTTGATGATAAGCTGGATAGCCATGGCCCTGCGTACGCTTTCTTCGGTGGGGGTGGTGATGGCTTCGTCGTAGGCGTTGGTATGCAGGGAGTTGCAGTTGTCGTAGATGGCGTACAGCGCCTGGAGGGTGGTGCGGATGTCGTTGAAGGCGATTTCCTGGGCGTGGAGGGATCTGCCGGAGGTCTGGATGTGGTATTTGAGCTTTTGGGCGCGTTCGCCGGCGTGGTATTTGTCGCGGAGGGCTTTGGCCCAGATCCGCCGGGCTACGCGTCCGATGACGGCATACTCGGGGTCTACGCCGTTGGAGAAGAAGAAGGAGAAATTGGGGGCTACTTCGTCCACGGGCATGCCGCGGGAGAGGTAGTATTCAAGGAAGGTGAAGCCGTTGGCGAGGGTGAAGGCGAGCTGGGTGATGGGGTTGGCGCCGGCTTCGGCGATGTGGTATCCGGAGATGGAGACGGAGTAGAAGTTCTGGATGCGGTGGTCGATGAAGTACTGCTGCACGTCGCCCATGAGCCTGAGGGAGAATTCGGTGGAGAAGATGCAGGTGTTCTGGGCCTGGTCTTCTTTGAGGATGTCGGCCTGGACGGTTCCGCGGACCTGGCGTAGGGTGCGTGCTTTGATGGCGTGGTAGGTTTCGGGATCGAGGACCTGATCGCCGGTGACGCCGAGGAGCATGAGCCCGAGGCCGTTATTGCCTTCGGGGAGGCTTCCCTGGTAGCGGGGCCGGGTTTCGGGGTGGCTGGCATAAAGGGCCTGGATGCGGGCTTCGACGGTTTCGGCGAGGCCTTGCTCACGGATGTAGCGTTCGCATTGCTGGTCGATGGCAGCGTTGAAGAAGAAGGCTAGGAGGGTGGCTGCGGGGCCGTTGATGGTCATCGACACAGAGGTTGCGGGGTCGCAGAGGTCGAAGCCGGAGTAGAGTTTTTTGGCATCGTCGAGGGAGCAGACGGAGACGCCGGAGTTGCCGATTTTGCCGTAGATGTCGGGCCGGTGGCCGGGGTCTTCGCCGTAGAGGGTGACGGAGTCGAAGGCGGTGGAGAGCCGGCGTGCGGGCATGCCGAGGGAGACGTAGTGGAACCGGCGGTTGGTGCGTTCGGGGCCGCCTTCGCCGGCAAACATGCGGGTGGGGTCTTCCTGTTCGCGTTTGAAGGGGAATACGCCGGCGGTGAAGGGGAATTCGCCGGGAACGTTTTCCTGGAGGGCCCAGCGGAGGATGTCGCCCCAGTCGGTGTACCGGGGGAGGGCGACTTTGGGGATGCGGGTGCCGGAGAGGGAGCGGGTATAGGTCTGGACGCGGACTTCGCGGCCCCGGACTTCGTAGCGGTACTCGTCGGCGGCGTAGCGGGCGAGGAGTCCGGGCCAGGCTTCGAGCTGGTCGAGATTTCGGGGGGAGAGCTGCTGGCGGATGGAGCGGATGGCGGTACGGAGGGCCAGGGCGGCTGGCTCCCCCCCGGAGACGGGGGGGCTGGGGGGGGCGGAAGACTGCTTGCCGAAGGCATGCTGAATTTCTTCCAGCACTTCCTCCGGGGCTCCCAGCACATACGCAGCATCAAACCGCAGCACCCGGATATCGTACGTGCGGACAAATAGTTCCAGCTCGTCCGCAGCATCCTGCGCAGTCGGGCTATCTGCAATTTCGACAGCCAGCTTTTCTTCCGGGCAGTAGAAATCCAGCACATAAGGGCCTACAGAATGCTGCCGCCGGAACTTGCGGCCCTCCAGCTGGCGGTTTTGCAGGAGGCGCCAGAGCGCAGCCTCTGCGAGAGAGGGATGATTGCGGAGTTCCCGCCGGAAGGAAGTCAGACGGGGGTGGGTAAAGATGCCTTTGCTGGATCTTCCGGTAAAAGAATCAATGACATCCCCCCCCGGCCCCCCCTTTTCAAGGGGGGGAGCCCCGCTTTCCCCCAGCACCTCCAGCGCGCCTTGCAGCCGGTACAGCTGCCGTGCCGCCTCCGCCTGCGCTGCTGTCCAGCGGTTGTACGCCCGCACCGCCTCCGCCACCTCCGACAGATACCGCGTGCGTCCCGGCGGAATGATGTACACCTTCTCCGAAGGCTCATCCCCGGCCATCCAGTCCGTACTGAGCGCAGCATGGCCGCGTGCGGCCAGCGTCTGCATCACCGCCCGGTACAGGCGGTTCATGCCCGAATCATTGAACTGCGAGGCGATCGTCCCGAACACCGGCAGCGAATCATCCGGCACCTCCCAGGCCTGTCGGTTGCGCTTATACTGCTTGCGCACATCCCGGAGCGCATCCTGCGCCCCGCGCTTGTCCGATTTATTGATCGCAATCAGATCCGCATAATCCAGCATATCCACCTTCTCCAGTTGGGAAGCAGCCCCATATTCCGGCGTCATCACATAGAGCGACACCTCCGAGTGGTCGGCAATCTCCGTATCCGACTGCCCGATGCCCGACGTCTCCAGGATAATCAGGTCAAACTGCGCCGCCCGCAGAATCGCCAGCACCTCCGGAATATGGCGCGAGAGCGCCAGATTCGACTGCCGTGTCGCCAGCGACCGCATATACACCCGCGGATGAAACACCGCATTCATCCGGATCCGGTCGCCCAGCAGCGCCCCGCCCGTCTTCCGCTTCGACGGGTCCACCGACACCACCGCCAGGTGCTTGTCCGGAAAATCCAGCAGAAACCGCCGCACCAGCTCATCCACCAGCGACGACTTCCCGGCTCCGCCCGTGCCCGTAATCCCCAGCACCGGCGGCTGCGGCAGCCCCCGCAGACGTTCGTGCACCTCCTCCATGATTGGCGCCACCAGTTCAGGCTCATTCTCCACCGCCGAAATCAGCCGGGCAATCGCCCGCGGGCTGATCTTCTGGCGCACCTGCGCCAGTACCGGCATCGCCCCCCCCGCCTGCGGCGGCGCATCGCCGTAGGCCTCCGCGATCGCAGCCTTCCACTTGCCCACATGCAGATTGCCCGTGGGGAAATCCGCCTGCTGAAGCAAGTCATTGATCATCCCCTGGAGGCCCATCTGGCGCCCGTCATCCGGCGAGTAGATCCGGGCGATGCCATAGGCATGCAGCTCCTCGATCTCGTGCGGCAGAATCGTGCCCCCGCCCCCCCCGAACAGCTTGATATGGCCGCAGTGAGCCGCCTGAAGCAGATCGTAGAGGTATTTGAAAAATTCCAGATGCCCGCCCTGGTAGGAAGTAATCGCAATCGCCTGCGCATCCTCCTGAATGGCGGTATCCACAATATCCTGTGCAGAGCGGTTGTGGCCCAGGTGGATCACCTCAGCGCCGGAAGCCTGCATGATCCGCCGCATGATATTGATCGCGGCGTCATGGCCATCGAACAAGGAAGCCGCAGTCACAATGCGCACCTTGTTCTGCGGAGTGTAGGGAGCAGGAGCAATCATAGTCGCTTGGATCGGAATCAGTACAAACATACAACAATCCCGCAGGTTCCTGCGGCGGCTGGCGTTCAGCCCGCCTCCCGCATCAGGGTTTCCTGCAGCAGCGGATAGAACGGCGTGCCCGTCTGGCGCCCGCGCAGCCATACATCGAAGCGGATCACCTCGTGGCTCAGCGCTGTCCAGGGATCTTCGTCTGCCATCTTGCGGAGCAAGCGCTCGCCCTCGGTTCCAATAGCCTGATAGTGAAAAGATTGCCGCTCCAGTAGATGCAGAAAGCGGTAAATCAGCTCGGATCGCACATCCACCTTGTAGCGGCTGATATGTTTGCGCAGCGTTTCGATCCGCGCAGCCGCCAGATCCTGCTGCTGCTGATCGAGCAGCAGCTGAATCTCAAAGATCCGGATTCCCGCATTCCAGCCCTCCTTATCCTCCAGCGACAAGTCCTCCGCCCGGGCCAGCATCTGCATCGCCCGCTTATAATCGCCCTTCACATACAGCACGCAAGCCTTCAGGTAGGCGATCAGGCCGGCTGAAAGCTGATGCTGCGCCTGCTCGGCAAACCAGTCCAGGCTATCCAGCAGCGTGCCGGCCGCCGGGGCCCGTCCGGCGTAGATGAGCGCAAACGCCTGGAGCAGCGAAGCCTGCAGATAATTCTTCTTCCGGGCAGGGAAAATCCCGCGGGCCTGCTCGGCAGCCTGGATTGCCTCGTCGAAGTGGCCTGTCCGCAGGGCGAGGTCGGCTTGCTGGAGATAGGGAATGCCCAGGCGGTTGCGGTGGGCAAGGCCCGGCCTCGACTCCAGCAGGGCGATCAGCTGGGCAAGCGTCTGGCGGCAGGCCGCGTAGTCGTGCTGCGTCTGCTGCTCCTGCAGCTGCATCTGCAGCACAAAGTACTCCCCCCGCGGACTATAGTGGGCATTCAGCCGCTCGCGGAGCACCGGGAGTTTTTGGGCAAAAAATCCCAGCTGCTGCTGCTCCCCGCCCGTACGGCCCGACTCCAGCACCCGGAATGCATCCCAGGCGCCGCTGCACAGAATGTCTGTACGGTAGCGTTCCAGCGTAGCCTGAATATCCTCGAAGAGGCTTCCGCCCACCGCCTGCTTGTCAGTGCTGAACGAATGCAGGTACACCAGCGCCTGCAGCCGGAGTTCCGGCAGGTCCAGCTCGCCGGCGCGCTTCGCGCAGTTCTCCAGCAGCTCCCGCGCCAGCTCATCCAGCCCCCGGCGCCGCAGCAGCAGCGCATGCATCACCTCCTTCTGGATCTCGATCACCGCAAAGCCCGCCGGGTCCTCCTTCACCTGCGGATTGTTCTGCAGGTTGACGCTCAGCGACAAGGCCTCCAGCATCTTTTCCAGCAGGCGGCTTTTCAGCATGATGAACGCCTTCGACTGCGGATCGCCGTAGAGCGCTTCCGCCATCTGATGCTGCGTATAGTCCGGAAACCGGTCCAGCAGCTCCAGCAATTCCAGCGATTTGTTCTGGCCCCGGTTCTGAAACGCACCCAGATAACTCTTCAGGTGACGTACCTCTTGCTTGGAGAGGGAGAAATACAATTGTTTGATACGCTCCACCGGTTCTGCCCGTGTTTGGTTGGGTGAGTGTGATATTAACACATCCCGCTTTTTTTTGCAATGCTATCTTCGGCCGATGTTACCGGACGGATGAATAATTTACCGGGCGGATTCATGTAAATTTATTGATAATCAAATATTTGTGGTGGGATTAGCTCAAAAAAGCCTGCTGTTGCCTTTCTGGTCCGCAGCATATAATGTTACCAGCGCGCATAAACTTTCCATCAATCCGGGACCGGCAGGCCCCTATCTTTACATCGTGTTAGGGAAAAGCACGTTTAGCTAACTATGACCTGATGAACACATTGTTCATCAGGTTTTTTTATTTTGCCGCTCCCATCAACCGGGCGTTTATCCAAGCCGCATGAATCTGACGCCATTTCTGGAGCTCGCACCCCGCGAATCCCGCCGAACCTTCCTCCCCGGCACCTTGCAGCTGAGCAGCTGGGCGGATCTCGAGCCCTACTACCTGGCCCTGCGCGACCGAGCCCTTCCGGATCTGGCTGCACTGGAAGCCTTCATCGCAGACCGCAGCGAGCTGGAGGCCTTTGTATCCGAAGAAATGGCCTGGCGCTACATCCGCATGACGTGTGATACCGCCAACGAGCAGGCCTCCGCGTCGTATCTGGCCTTTTTGCAGGATATCAAGCCGCAGATCGATCTGGCAGACGACGAACTCAACCGAAAAACAGCCGGTCATCCGGCCTTCGGCAGCCTCGATTCCGCCCGCTATCTCACCTATACCCGCCAGCTCCGCCGCCAGCTCGACCTGTTCCGCGAGGAAAATATCCCCCTCGAAACCGAAACCCAGACCCTTGCCCAGCAGTACAGCGCCCTCAACGGCGCGATGACCATCACGCACAACGGCGAAACCCTCACCCTCCAGCAGGCAGGCCGCCTGCTCGAAGAGCACGACCGCTCCCTGCGCCAGCAGGTCTGGGAGCAGGTCGCCGCCCGGCGCCTCCAGGACCGCGAAGCCTTCGAGTCGATCTTCGGCCAGCAAGTGGCCCTGCGGCATCAGATCGCCCTCAATGCCGGATATAGCGGCTATACCCGCTATAAATTCGATGCGCTGGGCCGCTTCGACTACCGCCCGGAAGATACCGCCGCCTTCCACGATGCCGTAGAGCAGGTCGTGACGCCGGTCTACAGCCGCCTGATGCAGGAGCGCCGCGAACGGCTCGGCCTGGACCGCCTCCGCCCCTGGGATATGCAGGTCGAACTCTTCGGCCAAGGGCCCCTGCGGCCGTTCCGTACGGCGGAAGAACTGCTGAACGGTTCGGTGGAGATCCTCGCCGGCCTCCGCCCCGAACTGGGCGAAATGCTCCGGATCATGGAGCGGATGGGCAATCTGGATCTCGGCAGCCGCATCGGCAAGGCGCCCGGCGGCTACAATTATCCCCTCATGGAGACTGGCGTGCCCTTTATCTTCATGAATGCGGCCGGCACCCAGAACGATGTGACCACCATGCTGCACGAAAGCGGCCACGCCGTGCATGCCTTCCTGACCCGGGATCTGGCCCTGGATGTGCAGAAAAACCCGCCCTCGGAGGTCGCAGAACTGGCGTCTATGAGCATGGAGCTGCTGACGATGGAAGGCTGCCGGATTTTTTATCCGGATGATCAGGACCTGGCCCGCGCCCAGAAAGAACAGCTGATGCGCTGCATCACCGTGTTCCCCTCGGTGGCTACGGTGGACGCCTTTCAGCAGTGGGCCTATGACCATCCCGGCCACAGCCCGCAGGAGCGCGCTGATGCCTGGACCCGGCTTTACCGGCGCTTTCATGGCAGCGAGATCGACTGGAGCGGCTACGAGACGGCCTTCGAGTCCTCGTGGATCCGCTACCTGCACATCTTCGAGGTGCCTTTCTACTACATCGAGTATGCGATCGCGCAGCTCGGCGCGCTGGCCGTTTGGCGGAATTTCCGCCGCCAGCCCGCTGAGGCCCTGGACGCATTCCTGCAAGCCCTGCGTCTGGGATACACCCGGGCCATTCCGGAAATCTATCAGGCCGCCGGAATCGAATTTAATTTTTCGGCAGAATACATGCGCGAATGCGTCGAATTCTGCTATGAGGCCTATCAGGCGCAGCAGACTGGAAGCTGAACTGCTTCGCATGCAAGTTTGGCACTGAATTCGCGGGAGTTGTGTATAGCTTTTCCCGGAAACATGAGGTCTTTTATACGTGTCTGGACTGTTGCCTCGCTCATTGCCTGTTTATCTGTTTCGCTGCCCGCCCAGGATTCAGGGACCAGCCGCGGACGCATCGAGCTGATGCATCCTGAAACCCTCTACGCCTTCCGTGGGCTGGATGGAAAAGGGTTCCTGAAGCGCAATCCTGTGAACCTGCCTGAGCCGTTCTACGACGGAAACGGCACAGGGCTCGTCGCCCTGCGCGTCACGATCGCACCCTCCGGACAGGTGTCCCGGGCGGTGCAGGAAGCCACCGCCATTGCTACAGCTACGCCTGAGATGATTCAGGCAGCAAAAGACGCGGTCATGGCCTGGAAGTTTATGCCCCTGAGCCCCAAAGCGGTACAGAACGAAGAGGTGGTCCGCGTGGTGATCCAGTTCAACCAGCCCGGCAGCGGCGTGCGCTTCTCCGAGGACGGGCGCTACATGATCGAAGGCCTGGGAGCCCGCATGCCCGTACAGCTCGTCGAACCCCGCTACTATGTGGAGGATGAGGGCGTTGTGACCGCCATCATGACCATCGATCCCGCCGGCGAGATCGCCTGGATCGATCAGTACTATGGCGCCTACCCCCATTCGCCCGCGGTGCCGCGCCTGGGGCTGATCACCAACGAGGCCGTCCGCCAGTGGAAATTCAATCCCCTCCCGGCAGGCCAGGCCGCCGACGATCAGCAGGTAAAGGTCGTGTTCCACTACATCCGCTGGAAAGACGGCCAGTAAAACCCGGCCGCCGCACGGTTACTGCAGCGCCCTGCGCAAGGCTTCGATGCTCGGCCCGAACCAGAAGTAGTTCATGTGGTGGCAGGGAATCGGAACCTTTTCCGGCGCGGGATGGCGCTGGTCCGGAATGTTCAGGATGCTCGCCGTCGCCACCGCGATGTCGTTGGGCGTGCCGTCGTTGAAATATTGCCCTACTTTGACCTGAGCCTTGTCCATCAGCCGCTTGAAAAAGTCCAGCTCGGTCTGCTGGTAGCGCGAGGTATCGCCTGCCAGGATGATATAGGGCACGCCCGGATCGGGGCTGCTGTTCAGGTCGCGGAGGAAGTCCGACTGATCCGGATGCATTTCCGACAGCGTCTGGGTCAGCTCGTCGTGCGGACGGGAAGAAAACGCGCCCGTGAAGGCGGTTACCCAGGGCAGCAGCCGCGACAGGCCCGGAATATTGAGCGCAAACATCAGTCCGGCCTGCATCACCTCGATGTAGGGGGCAATGCTGGCAAACGGCGAGCCTCCATTGGGGGTTCCGCATAGAATCAGCCGGCGCACCAGCTGATGGCCGCCCTCCCGCTCGATAAACCAGCGCGAAACCAGCCCGCCCATCGAATGGGCGAGGATATGCAGCTCCCATCCCGGCCGGCTGACGATGGTCTGCTCGTTCAGCCCTGCGCGCCAGAGCGCCTCCTTGAATTTGAGCGCGATCTGCCGGATCGGCGTGTTGAGGTTTTCGTAGTCGAAGGCCAGCACACAGTCGTAGCCGCCGGGGCGCTCCGGGCTTTTCATCGCCTCTGCCACTGCGCTGGCTGCTGCAATGCTTTCCGTATCGCCGATAATGCCGTGAACGAGCACCAGGATCTTCTGCGCCTGCAGCACCTGCAGCGGATTGAGCTCCTGCATCACCGGCTTGCCTGCCGCAAAGGTGACCTGCCGCAGCCGGAACAGCTCGGTATCCGGTGCCTGGTACGCCAGCTTGCCGAAGGTCAGCTTGAGCGCGCTGCCGAGGCTCCGGGTTTTGACCTGCTCTTCCGGCAGCTGATGAATCTGCACCGATGCGCTGCCATCCGCGTCGGCCTGCACCGGCGGGCCGGCCGGGATGATGTCCTGTCCGTCGAAGGTCAGCGGCAGCGTCCACTCGCCGGGGTTCAGCAGGCCCTTGAGCTTGAGATGGAGCGGCTGCTCCGGCGTCACCGACTGCGGATTGACGAGGTCGTGGAGTTCGAGGATGTCGTGTTGGCCCTCCTGTTTGCTCAGGCTGACGGGTTTCATGCCTGTATGCTGCAGGAGGGAAGGAATGATGCTCATCTTGTCGCTGCGTGTGCCGGTGGTCAGGGATTGCACCGTCAGCTTGGCCGCCAGGGCGGCATGCCCTTCGACTTCCACAGTCCCGCCCGCCAGCGTTACGCGCTGTGCAGACACTTCGGCCTGCCGCCGCACCAGGGTGATCTCCAGATCCTTCGCCATCCAGTCTTCGGCAGGGGTGGCGGGCTCGTCGGCAAAGAGGCTGCGCGTGCGTCCGTTGACGATCTTGCCCAGGTCGATTTTGGCCTGCTCCAGCAGAAAGCCGTCGATGGGCTCGGTGGAGACCAGCAGCTTGAGGAAGTTGGTGGTCTGGTTCAGCGGATCGGGCACCGATGCCTTGCCCTGGTACAGCAGCTGCTCCTGCCCTGCTTCCAGATCGAAGGTGCCGATGCCCGGAAACAGCTGGATGCGGTAGTCCGGCGGCAGGTAGTACAGGGCGAAATGCAGCTTCAGCGAGGAGCGGTTGCGGACCTTGAGGGCGTAGGACGAGGTCCAGGCAGTTTTGCCGTCGGGCCGTTTTTCTTCGAGACAATCCACGAGCGCCGTGCCTTCATGCTCGATTTCCTGTCCGGCCAGCCGTTCGAGATACAGCAGCTGCACATCGTCCGGCTGCAGGGATACCGGCTGACGGTTGTGGAGGCTGCGGACCCGGTGCCACGCATATACGGACTGCAGGGTTTCGCACAGATGCTGCACGCTCGTTTCGTCCCAGGCGCCTGCGCCCCGGGCCCCCTGAATCATCAGGCCGGAGGGCTGGTGATGGAGCAGGTAGGTGAAGGGCGCTTCTGCTGTAATGGTATAATCGGCCTGTGCAGCTGGCGTAAAGGGAAATTCCGGATGCCCGGCCAGATACGCCTCGAAACGCTGCACCCCATCCGCATCGCCCTGCAGCTGTACCGCCATCGGAGGCTGCGGCAGGCTGGTGATGCGGGCCTCATAGGTAAACCGCTGGTCCAACTGGATCTGGGGCTCGATCACGCTGCGGCCGGGATAGACGGCCGTGACCTTGCCATGCCCAAGCGGCTCTTCGGCTGCGCCGCGCTCGGGATAGATGTCGAGCGTGACCGGCTGGGCGCCGTCGGCAGGCAGCCCCTGCAGAATGCCGTAA
This sequence comes from Bacteroidia bacterium, assembly GCA_033765305.1. GTDB lineage: Bacteria > Bacteroidota > Bacteroidia > J057 > J057 > RDXT01. The sequence continues at coordinate 17,941 of JANRID010000025.1, read as the reverse complement.
TCCATGATCCAGCCGCCCTTGCCGGGGAGGAAATAGAGCTTGCGCCCGGCATCCTTCGCGGCGGCGCGGCCGGTGAGGAAGCGCTCGCGGCTGTTGAAGTATTCGTAGGTCTCAAACTGGGGCGACTGATTATCAGATGCCTGCCGGATGACGATGCGTGTGCGCAGGAACAGGTCGGCGTAGGAGATGTCCTTGCCGGAAACTGCGAGCACGCGCTGCATGGAGGAGGTAAAGAGGCCCCGGCTGTCGGTGGTCTCGTGGGCGGATTCGGTTTTGTCGCAGGCGGCCAGCAGGATGTGGCGGGAAAGGGGAACATCCAGCCCGCCCTGCTCCCGGAGCTGCCGGGTATAATAACCGTCAATGTAGGAGTCCAGCGAACGGGTATGGCCTTCCCGCTCGGCCTGGCGCTTGGCGCCCAGGCGGAAATCGTCGGTGCTGCGGGTGACATTGCCCGAATGGCAAGAGTCCATCGATACCACCAGATGCGGCTCCTTGCGGGCCACCTCGTGCAGCAGCACAGCCAGCTCCTTGTCGGCCAGGTCCAGGCCGCCCGGCTTGCGGCTGTCGGAAAGCACCAGAGTCTCGTTTTTGCCGGAAGGCGCCAGCGCTTTGAATTCGGGAGGGGCTTGCTCGCGGCTTCCGTGGCCGCTGTAGTGGAAAAACACCGTGTCCCCCTTGCCAGCCCGGCTCAGGAAGGTGCGGAACTGCCCGATGACCGCTTCGCGGGTGGCATCGCCGTTGAGCAGGACCGCGAGATTCAGGCTGAAGTCGTCTGCGTAGGTGTCGCGCAGGAAGGCTTCGAGCGCCTTCGCATCGTTGACACATCCGCCGAGCGGGGGGATGCCTTGCGGATATTCGTTTACCCCGATGATGAGGGCGTATAAAGCCGGTTTTTGGCTCATGAGAAGCGGGTGTGAATGGAACGAGGCATAAAGTCGCTGAAATTTTTGATTCATGCAAGATTCACGCTGCCGGGCCTGCCGGCGGGATCTTGGAATTCCCCGGCGCTGCATGTAGCTTGCGCCTCATTCTGCATGGTTAATTTCAGCTGGTTATGCTCAACTACCCCCTCTCCCAGATACCGCCGCGCAGCGAAAAGCCCCGCAACGAAGGCATCACCATGATCATGGACAAGGGCCTCAGCGTGCGCGAAGCGGAAGATTTCCTCAGCGTGGCCGCCGATTACACCGATGTCGTCAAGCTGGGCTGGGCTACCTCCGCCGTTACCCCCAACCTGCGCACCAAGCTCGACGTGTACCGCGCCCACAACATCCCGTTTTACTTCGGCGGCACGCTGCTGGAGGCCTTTTATATCCGCAGGCAGATGCCGGAATACTACCGCATCCTGGATGAATACGGGCTGGAATACGTGGAGGTCTCCGACGGCTCTGTCGAAATGCCGATCGAGGACAAGCTCGACCTGATCCGTACCCTGGCCAAAGACCGCCGCGTGCTCTCCGAAGTGGGCAGCAAAAGCACCAAGAAAATCCTCGCCCCCTATCAGTGGGTGGAAATGATGCAGCGCGAGCTGGATGCCGGCTCCTGGAAGGTGATCGCCGAGGCCCGCGAAGGCGGCAATGTAGGCGCGTTCCGCGAAGACGGCGCCGTCCGCACCGACCTGATCGAGGAGATCCTCCGCGATGTGCCCGGTGAGCGCATCATGTGGGAGGCTCCGCTGAAAAGCCAGCAGGTTTGGTTTATCCAGGCTATGGGCAGCAACGTGAATCTCGGCAACATCGCCCCGGCAGAAGCCATTCCGCTCGAAACCCTGCGCCTCGGCCTGCGCGGCGATACCTTTTTTACATTCCTCGACAAATAAGCCCTCCGCCCGCTTCCCTGCCTGCACGCCCGGCGCACAGGCAGGGAAATGGGGGCGGATGTGCTGCTTATTCTGTACGCCAGCTGGCCAGGGCCGCGAAGCGGCTGGTTCCGGCCGTGATCTGCACCCAGTACAGCCCTGCCGGCAGCGTGGAGCCGGGGGGAATGAGTTCCAGGTCATGTTCGCCGGCAGGCAGGCTGCCCGCGCTGCGCCATTCCGATACGGTGCGGCCGTCCAGGCTGCTGATCCGGATATGCAGGGCGCCGGCTGCTGCGGCCGAAAAGCGCAGCCGCATCGACTGCACGGCAGGATTGGGGTAGAGGGTGCATGAGATGCCGGCCTGCGGCGCAAGATCCGTCCGGATGAAGGCTGCGGCACCAGTCAGGAATGCGCAGCCTGCCGTATCGGTGAGCAGCACCTGATAAGATCCGCTGGCCTCCGGCGCATACGACGGGCCCCGCGCGCCCGGAATCGGCTGGCCGTCGAGATACCATTGATAGATATATCCGGCGGGGGCCGTCAGCAGGCTGTCCTGGACCTCGATTTCGCCCGAGGGCAGGGGCAGCACCGCGACCTGGACCGTGTCGGTGGTCAGGCAGGAGGTCTCACTGTTGAAAATCGAAACCACATACGACTCCGGTCCCGATGGCGCTACGGAAATGGTGCTTCCGGTCCAGCTTCCCGTACCGGAGCCGGTCGTCCAGCTGTATGATGTGCCGCCTGCCGCTTCAAGCGTAATGCTGTCGCCCAGGCAGATCTGCGGGCTGGCTTTCGGAGCGGTGATGGAGCCGGTCTCATGGCGGCGGATCCGGAAGGTATCGACTTGCACGCCGCAGGCGAGCTGCACGCGGGCCAGCAGCGCCGCCGGCAGGCTGCCGGTGAACAGGACGGTTTGCGCAGCCGGATCGGAGACCTCGGCGGCGGGCATCCACTGGTAGCCGAGTCCCGCGGAAGCACTGACCGTGACCGGCACATCCGGGCAGAATGCCGCATCGGCAGATATGCCGGGTTCGAGGTACTGCATGGCCTGTGTCTGTCCGTAGGACACCCGGGGCGGGTCCGAGGCAATCATCCGGAGCCGGTACCCGCTGAAGGGCGGCAGCTCGTAGGGAATGGGGACCTGCAGGGTATCCGAGAGCTGTGTTCCGGGCCAGGAGCCCAATATTTGCGGATGCCGGAAACTGCCCAGCGTGTCGGTCAGCTCCAGGCTGAAGAGGTTCCCAGGCGCCTGCGAGATGCCCTCGATCATCGATACATCGAGCCGCAGGGTGTCGCCGCCGCACAGTTCCGCCTCCTGATTCAGTACGCGGGCGCGGATGATGCCGCGCGGGCCGCCGCTTCCGGGATGCACCCGCGCCAGATACACATCGTTCACAATGCCATGCAGGGTATCCGGGCCGAATACAGCGTCCGGCGCGCCAGTTGTCAGGGATATTTTCCCAGACACAGACAAGGCGCCATTGGGATGGGCCGCAATTCCATGTACTGAAAATCCTGCGGCCTGGTTGTCCGTAAACGGGCCCTGTTCGGTGGCAAACCATTCCAGAACCCCATAGGCATCGTATTTCAGCATGGCCAGGCAGGCGGTGCACTGCGAGCTGTCCAGGATGGATACGCCGGAGGTGGAGGTAAATTCCGCGCCGATGGGCCCGGCAGAGAATCCGCGTTCCCCCGCCGTGAACACATCTCCCGCGGGCGTAACCGCAAGTGCTGCCCCGCTCATGACGATATTGCCGGAGGCGCCGTTGGCCCAGCGGAAAGCCCCCTGCGGATCGTATGAGACCACGACGGGACCTCGCGCATGGAGCGTATCCGAGCCTCCGCTGCTGGTGGTGAACACCACCGCAGACGCCGAGTCGATCGACAGCACGCCGTCTGCCTGCCCGCTCACATAGAGGTTGCCCGCTGCATCCGTGCCGATCTGGTAGAAATGGTCGAAGCTTTGCGTGAATACCGGATCGTCCGTAATGGAATTCATCCGGAGGTTCCAGTTCACTACTCCGGCGGTATCATACTGGAGCAGCAGCCCGTCGGGCACCAGTCCCCCAATCAGTACCGAATCTGCCGTGCCATCGGCTGATGTCAGATAGAGATCCCCGCCAGCCTGGCCGCTGAGGTACAGCTTTCCGCCGTGGGCATGCAAGTCGTGGAACTGCGTGTAGTAGCCTGATGCCGAGTACTGCCACGCGTGCCACAGCACGCTGCCGGCCGGACTGATCTTGAGCAGGACGTGCCGGGCCATGCCGGAGGGCGGATTGGACGGCTGATACAGCGTCCCGTCAGCTTGCAGGATGCTCCAGTTAAACGGGGCACCGGCCAGCAGATACACATAGCCTGCCGCGTCGGTCTCTGTTTCGATCGGCTCCAGATGCAGCAGCTCCACATGCCATTGCAGCCGGCCCTTCGGGTCCAGTTTTATGAGCACCCCGCGCGCAGCGGTCATCGGGGTGCTGGCCAGCCGGGTCCGCCGGCCCGTATTGTCGGTGAATACTGCGCTGTCGGCGATCAGACCGGCCAGATAGATCTGCCCGGCCGGATCCAGCGCTACGCTGGTGAACACGGGCTGTCCGGTCTGCTCGTTGGCATTTACAGTATCAGTAGTGTACACCAGCCACCGGAGCATGCCTGCCTCGCTGTAACGGGCGAGAAACCCGCCCGCGATGCTGTCGAGCGAGCTGCTGCGGCCTGCGCGGCTGCGGAATTGGGTGCTGCCGTATCCGCCGGCTACGTACAGATCCCCGTCGGCACCCTGAACCAGATCGTGGCTGTAGTCGGGCCCGTAGATCCCGTCCGCCGAGCCGGGAAATCCGAGCGCCCAGTTGAACGGATTGGACGGAGGCAGGGATACAACCTGGGGACCGGTCCAGACCGCCGTATCGGAGCACCCGTCTGGGCTGGTTGCCGTCAGCGTCACGGTTTGCAGGCCGGTATTCGGAAACGAAACAGCTGCGGGGTGCGCAGCAGTACTGAACGGCGTGCTGGCGCTCGGGCCAAAGTCCCAGGCATAGGCAGCAATAAACCCGCTGGAACCGTTGAGGGGCAGAACGGGCTCCTGGGCCAGCGCATTGAGCCATTCCATCTGGAACCTGGCGTCCACATGCTCGACCCGCACCTGCGGCGCCTGAGGCGCCCAGGCACTGCACTGGGTCTGCGGGTCGGTTGTACGCACCTGAAAAACAGCCGAGTCGGCAATCATTCCGCTTTGAAACAGGCCAGCGCCCCCGGAGCTGGTCCCGAGCAGCACCTGGCCTGGCTGGCGGTACAGGGCGTAGGACAGCCCGGCCTGGGTGCCTGTCAGCTGGATCTGCACGCTGCCAGGCTCGCAGAGGGGCAGGCCGAGGATCGCCGCCTGCGCGGGCGGCGGCGGTGTGTGTACGGTCAGGGTCCGCGTCAGGGTGTCGGTGGAGGCGCCGTTGTCCGCGATGAGCTGAATCGTGTAGATCCCCGGCGCTGAAACCGCCGGGGTAAACTGTAGCCCGCTGCCTGCCGCAGCGCCATTGAGGAGCCAGGTGTAGCTGTACTGCGGATTGCCGGTGACCACAGCCGCCGCAGACGCCCCCAGGCAGATCTGCTCCGGCATCGTGAACGCCGCCGCAGGCATCACCGGCCCGAATGCCTGGGTGGTTTTGAGCAGGATGCCTTGATCGCAGATCGCAACGGACGTGCCGCCCGGGACGATCGCAGCATGTTTGACAGAGTATCCCGCACTGCCGGTCATCCGCTCGAAGATATGCAGCACCGTATCTGCGACATAGATGCCGTCCGATGTGCAGTAATAGAGCTTGTCCGTCGAGGGGAGGTAGCTGATATTCCGTCCGGCAACAGGCGGGCCGTAGAACGGAATCGGCGACCAAAGCGATCCGCTTGTCACGGAAAGCGCCAGCCCCTGCGGGCCGTAGGCGACCAGCCGGTGCCCCTGGGTGGTATACACCATCGCCACCCCCTCGAACTGCTCCGAGCTGTTCTGTACCGTGAAGGTGCTGGAGATGCAGCTGGTGCTGACCGCAACCAGATTCGGAGCCACCACGAACCGGAATCCGGGGCAATCCAGATACGATCCGCTGCGGAGCATCGGCTTGGCGGGGTAGAACGGCTGGGTGCTGTTTACATAGCCGCTGTCGCCAAAGGCTGTGCTGCCTACCAGATCCCGGTACTGAACGCCGGGCGGCCCGGTGAAGAGGAGCGAAAACTTGAAGGCGTTCGCGTTGGTCCGATGGAAGACCACGTACTGCCCGGCCACCGTGTCGATGCCGCCGGCATAGACATAGAGGCCTCCGGACGACAGGTGGGTAAACCGGGTACGCTGAAACACAGCCTGGTGGAAGGGGTTGACCTCCGTTGCAGCCGGCACCTTGATCCAGGTAGCGCCCTGGTCGGAACTCCGGTACAGGCCCTTGTCTGCCGCAATAAAAATCTGGGGCTGGCTGGCCCATGAAGGCGGCGAGGCCATGACGTCATGCAACTGGCCCGCCGGCAGCGGGAAGGGGGAGGCTGTCCACTGACTGCGGACGGGAGAGGCCATCAGCAGGAGGCAGGCTGCACAGGAGGCACGCAGCAGCCTGGAAACAAGCGCAGAAAGATACATGATCCGGGTCGCGTTGAGGGGATGTGGGAATACAGAGCGGTTTTTCAGGGGCGATGGAAGTCGTCAGCGCATCCGGTCCGAAGATCGGAATTGACTGGCAGGTTTACAAATAGGCGTGGAAGGCAGGCAGGGGCTGGGCTGTTTTGATCCGGCTGCCCGCCGCGCCGCTTTTTTTCCTACCTTACCGCCACCGAATCCTGTCCCTTGTGAAAACCGACGTTCTGATCATCGGCGGCGGCCTTGCCGGCATTGCCGCAGCCATCGAGCTGCTGGAAGGCGGCATGCAGGTTGCCCTCATCGACCGCAACAGCGAAGACCGTTTCGGCGGCCTGGCCCGCTGGGCCCTGGGCGGCCTCTTCTACGTGGATTCCCCCTTCCAGCGCAAGGCCCGGATCAAGGACAGCCACGAGCAGGCGCTGGCCGACTGGTATTCCTATGCGGAATTCGGGCCCGGCGACGAACTGCCCCGCCAATGGGCTGAGCAGTACGTCACCCGCTGCATTCCGGACGTGTACGAATGGCTCAAGCCGATGGGAGTGAAATATGTGCCCTCGGTGCAATGGGTCGAGCGCGGCCTCGACGTGCCGGGCAATTCAGTGCCGCGCTTCCACGTGGTCTGGGGCGCAGGCGAAGGGCTCGTGGAGGCGCTGCTGCGCCGGCTGCGCGCCGTGCAGGGCAACCGGCTGACGCTGTACTTCCGCCACAAGGCGACCAGCTTCCTCCTGCGCAACGGCGCCGTCAACGGCGCACGGGTCATCAACGAGCAGAACGGGGAGGCGTTTGAAATTCAGGCAGATGCGGTCATTGCCGCCGCAGGCGGCATCACCGGCGATGTGGAGGCCGTCCGCCGTCACTGGTACCAGCCCTGGGGGGCCGCGCCGCCCCATTTCCTCAGCGGATCCCACCTCGCCGCCAACGGCGACATCCACGAAACCGCCCGCCGCACCGGTGCCCGGATCACGCACCTCGACCTCCAGTGGAACTACGCCGCGGGCGTGCATCATCCCGATGCCGACCATCCGCTGCATGGCCTGAGCCTCATTCCGCCCAAAACAGCCCTCTGGACCAATGCCCGCGGCGAGCGCATCGGCCCCCGCCCCCTCATTTCCGGCTTCGATACCCGATACCTCGTGGAGGCGGTAGCCCGCCAGCCCGGCGGTTATTCCTGGCAGATCCTCAACCGTAAAATAGCCCTCAAAGAGCTGGGCGTCAGCGGATCGAAGTACAACGACGCCCTACGGGAGCGCAATGCGCCCGCTTTCATCGCCAACCTGCTCTTCGGCAACCGCAGTCTGTACCAGATGCTTACCCAGCGCAGCCGGGATGTCGTGCTGGCCGGGACCGTGGAGGAGCTGGCCCGGAAGATGAACGAACTCGCCGGAACCCAGGAGGTGGATGCAGCGGCCTTGCGCAGCGCGCTGGAAGCCTATGATACGGCCCTCCGCAACCGGGATATGGACGATGAGCAGGTGCGCCGCCTGGCTCAGCTCCGCGAATACAGCGGCGACCGCCTCCGGACCTGCAATTTTCAGCCGATTCTCGACCCTGCGGCCGGGCCGCTCATGGCCATCCGCGAGTTTATCCTCACCCGCAAGACCCTCGGCGGCATCCAGACCGATCTCCGCAGCCGGGTGCTCAACGAGGCAGGCCAGCCGATTCAGGGCCTGTATGCGATCGGCGAGTCCGCCGGCTTCGGCGGAGGCGGCATTCACGGCAGGCGCGCCCTCGAAGGCACCTTTCTGGGAAATTGCATCTTCAACGCCCGCGTCGCAGCCCGCAGCCTGCGCAGCCCGCGCTAAGGCTTTCGGGATCCCAATGTAATCTGCTCATCTCCAGGCTGATACGGGAGGTAGGTGAGGATGAACTGCAGCATCTCGTCCGTGGTGCGCATGGACCCCTCGCGCTCCGATACCGTCCGGGGCGGGTCGAAGGGATTGTTGGGGTTGCTGCGGGTATTGTCGAAAACCCCGATGGCCTCGATCAGGGTGCCTGCCGGCAGGTGCAGCATCGTCTCGAAGGTGTAAAAATACTGCCAGCGGAAATCCCACGCCGGAATCCGGATCAGCGGCACCGTGTCGCCCGCGGGCACCACTGCATACGCAAGGAACGATTTGCCCAGCAGATGCATGTGCGGGTTGAGGGTGAGGAGGGAAATGTCCTGCTGGATGACAGCCCGGGTCCGGAACTCCATCACGGTATCGGGCGGGATCACCAGCGGCGGCACGATGGCCGAGATGCCCAGGGTGCCGAGCTGGATCTCGCGGGTGGGCCGCCGGGGCGGACCCGCTGCGAAGTAGAGGTTGAAATGCGACTGATCGCTGGTGTCCAGCGGCGAGGGCCCATAATGGAGGTCATTGAGCAGCAGGGCACCCTGGCGCCGGATGCGGAAGCCGCCGATACCCTCCGGATACAGCATGGGCGTGACGCCCGGCAGGTAGTTGCAGATCAGGGGCGTCAGCTCCGGGTAGGTGCCGTCGTCGTTGAGCAGGCCCATGCGGGGATAGGCATCCTGAACGGCGGTCTGCTCGCGGTCCACATAATATTCGCCCTGGAAGACGTTCTGCTTTGCGCCCGGCGCAAAACTGACGAGGTGCCCGTTGACATGGTGCACCAGCCGCCGGTTGCCGGGCACAAACTCGATGGCCCTGACGAAGGTATCCTGCGGCAGCTCGAAGGGAATACGCAGAAAGAGGAACCGGTCGCGGTTGTTGCCCGCGATGGGAACGGCTTCAGGCATGCGGATGACCAGATCGGGCTTGCCCAGGCCGGAGGCGCCGGCAAATGCCGGCGGGGCAGGAATCCGGCTGCTGTCGCCCAACGGGGCGCCCTGGGCAGCCCAGCGGCTCAGGAGTTCGATTTCATGCGCTTCGAGTACGCGCTCGCCGACGAAGTGCCGGTAGGACGGATCGGCTGGCCAGGGCGGCATGAAGCGGGAGGCCGTTGCCTCTGCAAGGGTCTGCGCGCGCTTGGCTGCGTCCCGGTAGGTGATCAGGGGGAAAGGGCCTGCGCCGCCGGGCCGGTGGCAGGGGACACAGCTGCGGTGCAGCAGCGGCGCCACATGCTCCGAGAAGGTCACCTGCGCGGGAACAGCCGGTTCCTGCGCAGCTTGGGGCGGCGGACTGCAGGCAGGCAGCCACAGGCTGCCTGTCAGCAGCATCCGCCCGATCCGGATTCCGGTTCTGCGTTGCATGCCCTCGGTTACTGAATGAAGCATCCCACCGGCTCCGTGCGGCGGATAGCCGGATCCTGTCCGGCAAGATGTGCCCGGAGCGCATCCCGCAGATAGAACTCCGTCACCACCTGGCGCTTTTTCCCCAGCGCAATCGCCCAGTTGTCGATTTTGCCGCTGTACACCACGCTGCCAGCGTCATCCACCACAAACACCTCCGGCGTGACCTTCGCGCGAAAATGCGCCTTGACTGCATAGTCCGGGTCGAGCAGGGGCTCCACCGCCGGCTTGTAGGTGCTCAGATAGGTGCCGATCGTTTCGCGGCTGTAGTACGTTCCCGAAAACACGCCGAAGAATCGGACCTGCCGCTCCGGAAACTGCTTGCGCAGCTGGCTGATCGTCAGGCTGTAGTTTTCGCACAAGGGGCATTCCGGCGACAGGAACACATATACATGCACCTGGCCGGGCGCTGGCAGGCCGGGCCTGAGCGCGGCGCCGTCCAGGGTTTGAAAGGACCATTCGGCGGGCGTTTGGGCCGGTGCGCTGCCTGCCAGCAGCAGGATCGCCAGGGTCCAGAGGAGTCGCTGCATCGTTGGGGCGGCACTAGGAGCTGAGTCAAAGGTCCGGATAATCTTAAACATAAACAATCCGTATATTCAGGCTGGTTATAGACTGGGATTGTTGTTGAAGGTTAAACGAGGACTGTTGTATGAGATGGAATGTATGCCGTGCTGCCCTGGGGGCGGCGCTGCTGTATGCGGGCATGGCTGCGGCCCAGCCCGCAGAGCGGCTGCTGGCCCCCCGCAAAAACCCCAAATTGTTCCCGCCGAAGCACGCGCCGGCTGCGGTGCATCCGGACCTGGCTGCCGGCCCGGAGGCCGGGCCCTACCGGGAGCGGCATGTGCTGAAAGCCCGCCGCGCTAAAAATCCGGGCCCGCCGCCTGTCGTGTCGGCCGACGGCGAGGTGCCGGCCGGAGAGCGCTACTACGAGCAGCGCACCCGGGACGGACGCCTGCGCCCGGAAACAAAACGGGCTGCCCCGCGGCAGCCCGAACAGTTGGCAGAGTAGGTGCGCAGCACCTCAGAATGCGTACACCGCGGCGATCAGCGCCTGAAAGGCAGACTTGACCGGGCTGCCGTCCGCATCCAGGAAGACCGGCATGCTGGCCGCATCCAGGCGCAGCTCCGGAACCAGCGTCAGGTCGCCGGCGCCGATGTTGGCTGACAGCGTGAAAGCATTCACGGCTGCATCCAGCGGAGTGCCCTGCGCGTCCTTGAAAATGCCTTTGCCAGCGGTGGCTTCGAAGTGCTCATAGCGCAGGCCGAGCGCCACCGAGCTGGTCAGGGCATAGTTGAGGTAAGCGGCAGCGCCTGTGAAGGCGGCAGCAGTATCTGCGCCGTCGCTGTTGCGTGCGGCATTGAGGCCGATGAGCAGATCATCTGTCACCTGCCACGAGGTGGTGAGGTCCAGGATGGTGCCGTTGACGTTCTGCGCGCCGCCGATGGCGTTGAGGTAGATGTTCCAGTTCTCCACCGGGCTGATTTTCAGCTGGCCCCCGATGCTCGTCGGCCCCACCGACGGATCGGCAGTGTACACATTCCAGGGGTTGAACAAGCCCGCCATGACGGAAATCTTGTCGCTGAAGGCATACTGCGCCTTCACGCCCGCATTCTGGAAGGGGCCGTTGGTGAAGAGGTAGGAGGTGGAATAGTTGAAGTTGCCCGTCGGCTGGATCAGCTCATATCCCACGAAGGTGCCCATGTACCCCGCCGTGACGGAAAACTTGTCCGTGAAGGCATAGGATACGTAGAGGTTCTGCAGGCTGGGAATGTACTCCGTGATGTCCACGGCGCGCTCGCCGGAACCGACGGTCACCACCGGGCCGGGCCCGACCGAGCCGCGGCTGCGCGGGCCGAAGGAGAGTTCCGCCATAAACGAGGCCTTGCCGGATGCTTTCTCCAGCTTGAGATCCAGCATCCCGATGGAGATGGAGTTCTGCTCGTTGGCAAAGCTGGTGCCGATGTTGGCGTTTCCGGAGAAATCGTATTTGTAATACGTATCCACCGATCCGGAGATCTTCAGCTTGGCCTCTTCTTCCTGGGCAATCACGGCGAAGGGCAGCAAGAGCATGCCGGCAGCAAACAGTACAGACTTCTTCATAGGATTAGCAGACAGATTGAAACGGTAGAAACAGGTAAGTCGGATGAGCGGGTTAGCGGCTGAACAGGCAAGCAGCTGACGCATGCTGCGGCAGCGTTTGCTATGCAACGCAAATATGTTGCTTCAATACATTGAATTACCGCTTTATTCGCTGCCTGCTGCGCCGGTTTCGGGTCCGTAAACCCGGCTTGTCCATAACATCCGGCAACGGGGGCGGTCTGCAAATCTCTTATATAAATCCAAATATAAGTAAGCCGTCATTGAAAAGTCAATAATTTTTATAAATATTTTTTGATGAATCGTTAACATATGCTCAATAGTGCCTGCGATACCGCTTTCCCGGTGCCAGGCACGCATACACCGGAGGCATTCTGCTGGTTCAGACAGATACCGGGAGGCAGCTCCGAAACCAGGTTTGATTGTCTGGATCAATGCGAGTTTGAATGAAAATTACGCGGGCCGCAGCAGCATGACAGTCGGATTAAATGGAGATTTTTTGAATTTACTATGGATTAAAGGTAGAAATGCCTTTATACAGTCTTGCAAATGAAGTGTTCGTGCATGCAGTTTCCGGATTTTGGATCAAATAGGTTTGTGATTATGATATTGTTAAAAAATTAAGCCTAAAATTTGCTTTTTTTAAATTCGCAAGTGTAAATTTGAATGCTGAATTCATACAGCTGCTGCCTGTATTCGTGCGGACAATCAAGTCTAATTCCGGAAATATCCGGATCCGGCACAGTTCTGTATGATTCATATGTTTGAATCTTTACGTTGCTGTTGTATCATGGCGAAAACCAAATTTGAGTATGTCTGGCTCGATGGATACACGCCCGAGCCGAGCCTCCGGAGCAAGACCAAAATTCTCGATCTGCCGGAGTCGTATGACGGTGATCTGGGCGAGGTTCCGGGCTGGAATTTCGACGGAAGCTCCACCGGCCAGGCCGAGGGCCGTTCGTCCGACTGCCTCCTCAAGCCGGTGGCGGTGTACAAGGATGCCGCGCGCAAGCGCGCCTGGCTCGTGATGTGCGAGGTGCTGAACCCCGACGGCACGCCGCATGCAAGCAACTTCCGCCACGGCCTGCCCGACGGCAGCGACTGGTGGTTCGGCTTCGAGCAGGAATATGTATTCATGCAGAACGGCAAGCCGCTGGGCTTTCCGTCCGACGGCTATCCCGGCCCCCAGGGCCCGTACTACTGCGCCGTAGGCGCCGGCAATGTGTCCGGCCGCGAAATCGTGGAAGAGCACCTCGACCTCTGCCTCGAAGCCGGCCTCTCCATCACCGGCATCAACGCCGAGGTGCTGCTGGGCCAGTGGGAATACCAGTGCTTCGGCATGGGCGCCAAGGCAGCCTCCGATGCGCTCTGGATCTCCCGCTACCTCCTCCTGCGCACCGCCGAGCAGTACGGAATCAGCATCAGCTTTGCACCCAAGCCCATCAAAGGCGACTGGAACGGCTCCGGCCTGCATACCAACTTCTCCAACGGCGCCATGCGCGAGGCCGGCGGCGAAGCCCTCTTCAAAGCCGTCTGCGAAGCGCTGCGGCCTGTGCATGAGCAGCATATCGCCGTGTACGGCTCCAGCAACCATGAGCGCCTCACCGGCCTGCACGAAACCCAGTACATCGGCACCTTCAGCTATGGCGTCAGCGACCGCGGCTCCTCGATCCGCATCCCCGTGGCGGCCATCGAGAAGGGCTGGAAAGGATACCTCGAAGACCGCCGCCCCGCCGCCAATGCCGATCCCTACAAGATCACCAGCAAGCTGGTCGGCACCCTGGCAGGGGTATTCGAGAAAGTGTGATACAGTGTACGATTCATGTGTGTAATGCTGAGCGTCCTCCGCAGGAGGACGCTTTTTGTTTGATTGTCAGCAGGTTGCGGCTGTGCCCATGCGGCAGGGGCAGATAACAGATTGCTAATCCATAAGGTAAAAAATCAAATTTTTTCATTTGATATAGTATTTAATTTTAATATTGATTATATTGCTGTGCTATTCTTTAGCATGTGACGAGTATATAACGCTACAGCAGCAGCATTACCTTTTCTTTCTTCGTGCATCCGGACGCTGTCGCGGGCCCTGCGGCCCGCCAGGCCTTCCGTTGTCTGCGCGCCGGGAAGATGCAGGCCTGCCGCGTCTGGGCAAACTGGCTAACAACGATCGGGACTCATGGAATGCGACCAGCAAGGCGGGCAGCGCTCGCTGTATCTGCCGGAGATGGAGCACGACGCCTGCGGCGTCGGATTTGTAGCGCAGCTCGATGGGATTGCCTCGCACCAGGTGGTGCAGGATGCGCTGACCATGCTGATGAACATGGAGCACCGGGGCGCCTGCGGCGCCGACCCGGAGACCGGCGACGGGGCAGGGGTGCTGATCCAGATTCCGCATGCCTTTTTTCAGGACTGGGCCGCCTCGCAGCAGATCCGGCTGCCGGAGCCGGGCCGCTATGCGGTCGGCATGGTGTTTTACCCGGCCGATGCGCCGCGCCGGGAACGGGCTGCGCGCCTGCTCGACGGGCAGATCGCGCACTGGGGCTTCCGCCTGCTCGGCCGCCGGCAAGTGCCGGCCCGGCCGGAGGTCGTGGGCGAAGGCGCCCGCGCCGCCGAGCCTTACATCGAACAGATCTTCATCGAGCCGGTGGAGCAGCTCGACGCCGATGCCCTCGAACGGCGCCTCTTCGTGCTGCGCCGCGCCGGATCCCACCTGGTCAACCGGGAGGTGTCCGGCATCGAGGATGATTTCTACTTTACCTCCCTCTCCGCCCGAACCCTCGTCTATAAAGGCCAGTTCCGCACGCATCAGCTGCTGCCCTATTTCCCCGATCTGCATGATCCCCGCGTCGCTTCCGCCCTGGCGATGGTGCATTCCCGCTTTTCGACCAATACCTTCCCCAAGTGGCGCCTCGCCCAGCCCTTCCGCTACATCGCCCACAACGGAGAGATCAACACCATCCGGGGCAATATCAACTGGATGCGGGCCAAAGAGGCGATCATGGAGTCGCCGCTCTTTACGCCGGAGGAAATGAAGCTCCTCCTGCCGATCTGCGACGGGCGCCACTCGGACTCCCGCAACCTGGACAGCGTGGTGGAGCTGCTCGTGATGAGCGGGCGCAGCCTGCCGCAGGCCCTCATGATGCTGATCCCGGAGGTGTGGCAGGACAATCCGCAGATGGACCGCGACCGGGCAGCCTTTTATGAATATCACGCGACCCTGATCGAGCCCTGGGACGGCCCTGCTGCGGTGTGCTTCACCAACGGCATCCAGATCGGCGCCTGCCTCGACCGCAATGGCCTGCGGCCTGCGCGCTACCTCGTGACCCGCGACAAGCGGCTGATTCTGGCTTCCGAAACCGGTGCCCTCCCCGTCGATCAGTCGGAGGTCGTGGAGAAAGGAGCCCTCAAGCCCGGCCGCATCCTGATGGCGGACCTCAGCCAGGGCCGCATCATCAGCGACGAAACCCTCAAGCAGGAAATCTGCACCCGCCAGCCCTACCGCCAGTGGCTGGAAACCCATAAGGTCACCCTTGAGTCCCTGCCCAACGCGGCTCCCGAAGCCGTGCCGCAGCCTGGAACCTCCAGCCTGCTCCAGCGCCAGCAGCTCTTCGGCATCACCAGCGAGGAGCTGAAGGTGGTGCTGATGCCGATGGGCGAAGGCGGCGAAGAACCCGTGGGGTCGATGGGCGCCGATACGCCGTTGGCCGTGCTCTCGGTACTGCCGCAGCATATCTCGAACTATTTCCGCCAGCTCTTTGCCCAGGTGAGCAACCCGCCCATCGATCCGATCCGCGAGCGCTCCGTGATGTCGCTCCGCACCTGGATCGGGGGCTCCAAAAACCTGCTGGCCGAGACGCCGGAGCAGTGCAAGCAGATCGCGATCCGCGGGCCTGTCCTGACCCATGCGGAGCTGGCCAAGCTGCGCCATATCCAGCACCCCGACTACCGGAGCAAAACCCTGCGGGCCGTATTCCAGCCGGATGAGCCGCTGGAGACAGCCATCGCCCGGCTCTGCGAAGCAGCAGCCGAGGCTGCGGAGAATCAATTCAATATTCTGATCATCAGCGACCGGGATGCAGGCCCCGGCGCAGCGCCGATTCCCATGCTGATGGCTATCGGGGCGGTGCATCATCACCTCATCCGCTGCAACCTCCGCTTCCATGCCTCCCTGATCGCCGAGACCGGCGAGGCACGCGAGGTGCACCACATGGCGACGCTCATCGGCTATGGCGCGCTCGCAGTCAATCCGTACCTCGCCTTCGAAAGCCTGAGCGCCCTGCGGACCAGCCAGCCCCGCCTCGCAGAGTTCACCGAGGCGCAGCTGCACATCCACTATATCAAGGCCCTCAACAAAGGGCTGCTGAAGATTTTCTCCAAGATGGGAATCTCCACGATGGAGTCGTATCACGGAGCGCAGATCTTCGAAATTCTGGGGATCAGCAAAACGGTGGTGGACAAATGCTTTACCGGCAGCATTTCCCGGATCGGAGGCCTGGGGTTCGAGGAGCTGGCGGCAGAAGTGCGGGCGCGCTATGCGCTGGCCTATCCGGAGCAGCCGGGCGGCGAGCCTCAGCTGGAGACTGGAGGAGTCTATCAGTGGAAAACCAGCGGGGAAGCGCACCTCTTTAACCCGGAGACCATTCACCTGCTCCAGCAAAGCACCCGCAAAGGCGATTACCAGCTGTACAAGCGGTATTCGGCCCGGATCGATGCCCAGATGGAGCGCGCCATTACCCTGCGGAGCCTGCTGGAGTTCCGGGAGGCTGAGCCCGTGCCGCTGGAAGAAGTGGAGCCGGTGGAATCCATCCTCAAGCGCTTCGCAACGGGTGCCATGTCCTTCGGGTCGATCTCGCACGAGGCGCACAGCACGCTGGCCATTGCCATGAACCGCATCGGCGGCAAGAGCAACTGCGGCGAAGGCGGCGAAGACCCCATGCGGTATCAGCCCCTGCCCAACGGCGACTCGGTCCGCTCGGCTATCAAGCAGGTGGCCTCGGGCCGGTTCGGGGTGACGAGCTATTACCTGAGCGAAGCAGATGAGCTGCAAATCAAGATTGCCCAGGGCGCCAAGCCCGGCGAAGGCGGCCAGCTGCCCGGCCACAAGGTGGATGAATGGATCGGACGCACGCGGTATGCGACGCCGGGCGTAGGGCTGATCTCGCCTCCGCCGCATCACGATATCTACTCCATCGAGGATTTGGCCCAGCTGATCTCCGACCTCAAGCACGCCAACCGCCGGGCCCGCATCAGCGTCAAGCTGGTCTCGGAAGCCGGGGTAGGCACCATCGCGGCAGGAGTGGCCAAGGCCCATGCGGATCACATCCTCATCTCCGGCCACGACGGCGGCACCGGCGCCTCGCCGCTCAGCTCCATCCGCTATGCCGGCCTGCCCTGGGAGCTCGGCCTGGCCGAGGCGCATCAGACCCTGGTGCTCAACAACCTCCGGAGCCGCGTCACCCTCCAGGCCGACGGCCAGATCCGTACAGGCCGCGACATCGCCATCGCCACCCTGCTCGGCGCCGAGGAATGGGGCGTCGCCACGGCTGCCCTGGTGGCGGAGGGCTGCATCATGATGCGCAAGTGCCACCTGAACACCTGCCCGGTCGGCATTGCGACGCAGGACCCCGTCCTCCGCGCCAAGTTCAACGGTACCCCGGAACATGTCATCAACTTCTTCTTCTTCATCGCTGAGGAAGTCCGTGAAATCATGGCCGAGCTCGGCTTCCGCACCTTCGATGAAATGGTCGGTCGCGTCGAAATGCTCGAAATGCGCGATGTCAAGGAACATTGGAAGGCCAAAGGAATCGATCTATCCTCCATGTTGTTTAATCCGCCCGTGCCGAAAAAAGTTGGCCGGCGGTGCGTCACGTCACAGGATCATGGCCTCGAAGAAGCGCTCGATCACAAAATTATCGAACTGGCGCAGGATGCCCTGGAGAACAAGACCCCGGTCGAGTTCAAGATGCCTATCCGCAACGTCCATCGGACCGTCGGCGCGATGCTCTCTGGCGAAGTCGCCAAGCGCTACGGCTCGGAGGGACTGCCCGCCGATACCATTCAGATTAAGTTTAATGGTTCGGCCGGCCAAAGCTTCGGCGCTTTCCTCGCCAGCGGCATCAGTCTGGAACTGGAAGGCGATTCGAACGACTACGTAGGCAAGGGGCTGAGCGGGGGCCGCGCAGGGTCCAGCGGCCGTCGCGCAGCATCAGGCGC
>JANRID010000074.1:0-15883 GCA_033765305.1 Bacteroidia bacterium | reverse complement strand
CCCCTCCGCCATCGCCGTCCTCGGAACCGATGAAATGATCGTCGAAGCCGCCGGCGCCGGCAACGCTGGCCCCTTCTCCGCCAACACCTACAAGCTCAACTTCGAGCTCGGAACCGCCGCCGCACGCGCCGTATCCGGACTGCCCGCCCTGCTCCAGCAGAACATCGTCCCCGCTACCTACTCCGCCGTCGTCACCCTCACCGCTACCGCTGTGTTCTGAGGCACGCGGCACAAGATTCATACAGGGCTTTTTTTAGGCAAATGCGCCGCTCCCTCCGGGAGCGGCGCTTGCGCTTGAAGCAAGATCATTCGAAGTCGCCCGGCACCCGGTCGGCGCCGGCATCGAGCATCTGCGCCAGTTCGCGCTCATAGAAAAATTCCGGTTCATCGAATGCCGGGGTGAGCTGATCCAGCCAGATCGCATCAGGATCATAGCGTGCGAAGAAAGGCTTGGCCACCCAGTCCGGATTGCGGCCTTGCAGAAACCGGAGCACAAACACCCGCTCGCCGCGGATCTCGCTGATTCCCAGCACCTGTACTTTGCCGGGAGTAGTGCTCATGCTGGGCCCGCGCACGGTGCGGCACACCCCGCTGACCCGCTGATAGGCATCGCGGAACATATGCCAGGCCCGCTCCAGCGGGATCGCAAAGAAGTGCTGCGCGCCGGTATCGCGTTCCACAAACATATAATACGGGATCACATTGTGATTGACCTGGGTGCGCCACATGTCGGCCCAGACCTCCGCGTCATCGTTGATATGCTTCAGAATGGGGGACTGCGAGCGGATCTGGGCACCGGTAGCGCGGACCCGGCGGATTGCCTGCTGCACTGCCGGCGTGGAGAGCTCCACCGGATGATTGAAATGGGCCATGATGGCGAGATTTTTGCCGGCGGCAGTCACCCGCTCGAACAGGCGGAGCAGGTCCTCGGCGCCGGCATCGGTCAGAAACGTGTACGGCCAGTAGCTCAGCGCCTTCGTGCCGATCCGGATGGTCTGGATATGCTCCAGGCTCTCGTCCAGCAACGGATCAATATAGGACGCCAGCATGGCGGGCTTCATAATCAGCGGATCCCCGCCTGTGAAAAGCAGATCTGTCACCGACGGATGCGCACGCAGATAGCGGATCAGCAGGTCGGTTTCCCGCATTGCAAATTTCATTTCATTCATCCCCACAAACTGCGGCCAGCGGAAGCAGAACGTGCAGTAGGCGTGGCAGGTCTGTCCCTGGCTCGGAAAAAACAAGACCGTCTCGCGGTACTTGTGCTGCACGCCGCCCATCTTGACTCCGTCGATCTCGGGGACATTGTGCAGCTGGCCTGCGGGGTGCGGGTTCAGCTCCATGCGGATCCGGTTGGCGGCGGCAGCAATCTCAGGCTTGGCCGCGCCGCGCAGCATCAATTGCTCCATCTCGCGGTAATGCCCGGGCAGCAGCATTTCCCGGCGCGGGAAGGTCAGCGTAAACATCGGATCATCCGGAACGCGGCTCCAGTCGATCAGCTCCTCTGCCACGTAGCTGTTCGCCTTGAACGGGAGCACATTGCCCACCACTTCAATCGCACGCCGCTCGTCCTCGCTGAGGGAAGCCAATTGCGGGAGGGAGCGGAAATTGTGGAGGGCGTAGGCCTGATAGGCCTGCTTTTCAAACGTCAGTACACTCATACGATCATCAATTATAATGCACTATGGGGATCGGCTAATGCGCCCGGCAAGCGGACACGGGAGCAGCGCAACGGTGTGCGCGGCGGGCAGACTGCTTGGCGGCCTGCCAGAGGCCAGTGATGCATGATACCCAATTTTCCCCGGAACCCGGCACCTGTGCGGCACTTTTTTGCGCCCATTGCATATAACTTCCTGTATATAAGCGAACTATATTTTCCCCCTTCCCAACTGCGGCAGGGGGCCTATATGCAAGAAGCCGCCCCTCGGGGCGGCTTCAGCCTGTATTGCGGACGTTGCTTATTTCTTGGCGCCGGCGAGTTTGATGTTCAGATCGAACTCATCCATGATGGCGCGGTCGCCGATGTCGGCAAAAAAGGTGCTGGAGCGGTACTTGATGTCGTAGTTCGTGCGGTTGACCTTGATGAAGGCCTCGGCGGTAAAGGCTGCCTTGTCGGCATTGGCAAATGCATCGAACTGCACCGGCTTGGTAATGCCTTTGATCGTCATGTCGCCGGTGACGCGGTACTTGCCGGGCGCATCGCCTTTGGCTACCTGGGTAATGACCAGCTTGGCGGAGGTGTGGGAAGCCACTCCGAAGAAATCATCGGATTTGAGGTGGTTCAGCAGCCGGGCATTCATGTCGCCCTGGATGTCTTCGATCGTCATGCTGGCCATGTCCATTTCGAAGGTGCCGCCGCTCAGGGCGCCGTCGGTAAAGGTTACGGTTCCGCTGCTCAGTTTGATCGAGCCGAAATGCTGCCCGCCTACTTTGTAGGCCTTCCAGCCAATGGTGCTGGCCTGGGAGTCGACCGTGTAGGTGACGGATTTAACTTCCGGCTGGGGACGCAGCACAAAGCCGCTGACCAGGATCGCGCCGGCAAGGGCGAGGCCCATGAGGCTGATACGACGTTGAATCATACGAAGGGTGATAGCTTGAGGTGAATGATGCAAACAATACGGCAGGACTCGCCCGGGGTTGGCATCTGTCGCCCGATTCCCCGCCTGTACAGAAGATCCGGGCAGAAATACCGATGAATCCCGGCAGCGGCTCCGTCCGAAAATCACCCCGCCGGGTGAGGCGACGCGGGCAGCGGTGCTGCATCTTGCATGCCTGATTTCTGCATTCCGCAGCCTTTTTCACCTGATCAAACCCAACCGACATGCAACGAGCCTTGATTACCCTGGCCTTCGCAAGCCTCTTCAGCACAGCCATTCATGCCCAGCCCTGCCTGGCAAACTGGGATTATTACCTGCCGGTCATCCTGGACAACGCCGCCGGGCAGGCCCTGAGCGATTTTCAGATGCGGGTGGACCTGCCGCTGGCCCCGCTGATCAGCGCAGGCAAGCTGCGCCCGGACGCCGCCGATCTGCGGGTGGTGGATTCGCTCTGCCAGCCGCTGCCTTTCTATATCGACAGCACCCTTGCCGCGTCCTCCAATACCCTCTGGATCCGCATTCCGGGCATCGGCGCCGGAAAGCAGTACAAATTCCGGATCTACTACGGCCGGCCCCAGGCGCAGAACTCCGCCGCCAGCGGCGACGATACCTTTATCTTCTTCGACGACTTCGAAGCGCCCGCTGTCGATCCGGACAAATGGGAGGCCATCGGCGCCTATGCCACCTGGCAGCAAAGCGGCGGGGAGATGACCTACGCCAGCGATTACAACTCCACCACCGGCGCCCGCTTCAAGTTTGTCCGGTCCAGGGCCTTCTTCAAAGGCCCGCACCTCTTCGATTTCGGCATCACCCAGAGCACCAATGCCAATTTCGGCTTCGGCAGCAACCGCGATACCCTGAACCGCTACCTGCTGCGCTACCAGTCGGGCGCGTCGGACACCATGGACCTGCCCGCCGTGCTGACCGACAGCACCAGCAACGGCTATGCCACCGTCACCGACTGGCCCAATCTGGCCGTCATCCGCGATCAGCCACAGGATCTGTCGGTGCTTGTGCAGGTAAACGCCGCCGACCATCTGCTCATCGAGCGGATCGGCAACCGGACCACCGGCCAGCAGGTCACGGTGCCCTTCGAGTTCAATTATTTCGAGCAGGATTCCTTTTCATTCGTCATCAGCTCCTTCAGCGTCAGCTTCGAAGTCAGCCTGCGCTACCTGAAGGTCCGCAAACCGGTCACCTTCCCCACGGTCCGCATCCTGGCCGAAGGCTTCCAGGGCACGCCCTCGTCGGTGCCGGATCCCCGCACGGCGCTGCTGCGCGTATTCCCCAATCCGACCCGCGGCCTGCTGGATCTGCGTCCGGAATTCCGGGTGCTGCAGTGGCAGCTGCGCGATCTGCAGGGCCGCAGCCTGCTGAGCCTGCCCGGCAGCGAGAGCCGGATCGATCTTTCGCCGCTACCCTCCGGGCTCTATCTGCTGGAAGCCCAGGTGCCGGACGGAGAGCCGGTGCGCCTGCTGATCCAGCGCTCCTGACCTGCAACCCGCATCCTGACCCTTCTTCCCCTGTGTGCCCTCACAGCCTCCTGCGGAGATCCTGTGAGGGCCTTGTTCATCTGCTGCTCAGCCTTGATATGCAGCCTCCAGCAGGCTGATATCCAGCTTTTTCATCTGAAACATCGCCTGCATGACCCGCCCGGCCCGCACGGGATCCGAGCCGTCCATCAGCCGCTGCAGGTGGGCAGGGATAATCTGCCACGACAGGCCGAAGCGGTCCTTGAGCCAGCCGCAGGGCTGCTCCGAGCCGCCGTCGGTCAGCGCGGCCCACAGCGTGTCAATCTCTGGCTGGGTATCGCAGCGGACCATCAAGGAGAAGCCCTCTGAAAAGCGGAAATGGGGTCCGCCGTTGGCGGCGATGATGCGCTGACCGCCGAGGTCCAGGGTTGCGGACATCAGTTTTCCGCCCAGTCCGGGCATCTCATCGGGATAATAGACCGGATGCTCGATCCGGGCGCCCTCAAACAGCGATGCGTACAGGTTCAGGGCGGCCTCTGCCTGATCATCGAACATCAGGAAGGGCGTAATGCGGGGCGAAATCATAGGGTTCGGGGATTAGGCGGGTGATGGTTCCTGGGCAAGCAATGCATCGAGGCGGCTGTGCGAATCTGCGACGCCGTGCTCCATGCCGGAGGCGACGATGCCATCCCGGTCTTCGACCGAGCGGAACACGGACTGGATGCGCACCCGGGTGCGCCCGCCGGGCAGCTCCTCGAAAAGCGCCGTTTCCAGCGAGACGTGCCCCCGCTCCGGAAGACCCTCGAATTCAAAGGTTTGAATAATGCGCTCCGGAGCGGTCACGTCATGGATCACGCCGTTGAAGCCGTAAGCGTTGCCAGCCGGGTCGAAATGCACGTACCGGTAGCTGCCGCCTGTGCGGCAGTCCATGCGGTCGATCTCCATGCGGAGGTCACGCGGGCCAAGCCACTGGATCAGCAGGGCGGGGTCGGTGAATGCGCGGAATACCTTCCCGCGCGGCGCGTCGAATTCGCGGGTGATGAAGAGCTCCTGTTTGCCGGGCGCTGCGGTAATGTGGGTTTGGGGCATATGGGGAGTTGTTGTGATGCGACGCGAAACACTGCCTTGCAGGTGTTCACCTAACTGAATGACTGTCAATTATTTAACAGCTGATCCAGCCGCCGGAACAGCTCCAGCAGCATGGGCTCCATCCCGGCATTCACCATGCCGTCGCGGTACGCCTCCGACCCGCAGACCCGCTGAATGGCCAGACGGGTTCTGTCTGCGGACAGGGCTTCGAAGCTGATGCATTCCAGCACCGCCAGGCCGCGCTCCGGCAGCCCATCATACTCGAAGGTCTGGATGATACGCTCTGGTGCAGCCACTTCGTGGATCACTCCAAAAATGGCGTGCTGCGCGCCCCCGGGACCGGGCATGCGGTAGCGGTAGCGTCCGCCGCTCCTGCAGTCGTGGGAGTCGATGCCCATGCCGAGATCGGCGGGCAACAGCCAGCGGCTCAGCATCCCGGGATCGGTGTACGCGTGAAATACGCGCTCGCGCGGCGCATCGAACTCCCGGGTGATCAGGATCTCCTGCGAGCCGGAGCGGGCTGAGATGAGGGGCTGAAACAGGTTCATAGCGGGGAGGTATGGGGGGGATTGGCGGGGTCTTCCATTTCCGCAAGCAGCTGATCCAGGCGGCTGAAGCGTTCCTCCCAGCTGCGGCGGAAGGCATCGAGCCAGTCGGACACTTCGTTCAGCCGGGCGGGCTGCACATGGCAGTAGCGCTCGCGGCCCTGGCGGGTGACGGTGATCAGCCCGCACTCCTGCAGGATCTTCAGGTGCTTGGACACCGCCTGCCGGCTGACGGGAAACCGGTCTGCTACATGATTGGGTGTCAGCGGGCTCCGTGCAATGAGCGTCATGATGTCCCGCCGGGTGGGATCTGCGATGGCCTGGAATACATCTCGGCGCATAGACGAAACTTGATTTGCAACTGAATGATTGCAAATATATATGCAACCATTTGGTTTCGCAAATATCCAGCATATTTTTCTGCTGTTCCCTCCCGAACGGCGCCCCGACGCGTAGCGCTGGCGGCCATTCTCCCGGCAAATGAGACCAATGGAGGCATCACACTTCCGAAACTGCAGCCCTGCGCCGTATCTTGGGCACATGATGAAGCCGTTGCGTATATGGGCTGTGCAGCCGGATCTGCAGTGGGAGCAGCCGGCCGCCAACCGGGCCCGGATCCAGTCGATGATCGAAGCCCAGCCTGGACAGGCAGACCTGATCGTGCTGCCGGAGATGTTTACCACAGGCTTTTCGATGCGGGCCAAGGCATTGGCCGAACCGATGGAGGGTGAAACCGTCCGCTGGATGGAGCGCATGGCGGACCGCCACCAGGCCCTGATCTGCGGCAGCCTGATCATTGCCGAAGACCGCCGGTATTACAACCGCATGGTGATGGCCGCTCCGCAGGAGGGCGTGCTGGCCGAATACGACAAGCGGCACCTGTTTCCCCTCGCCGGCGAGCATCAGCACTATGCCCGCGGCGAATCGATGACCTGGGCCGAATACAAAGGCTGGCGCATGGCCCCGATGATCTGCTACGACCTGCGCTTCCCCGTCTGGAGCCGCAACACCATCACCGATTCCGACACGCTGCGCTACGATCTGCTGCTGTATGTAGCCAACTGGCCTGCGGCGCGGATTCAGCACTGGGAGATTCTGCTGCGGGCAAGAGCTATTGAAAATCAGGCATTTGTCATTGGCGTCAACCGCGTGGGCACAGACGGTGCCGGGCTTTCGTACCCCGGTGCCTCGGTCATCCTGGACCCGCAGGGGCAGGTACTGGCGGAAGGCGGCGCTTCGGAAAGCGTCCTGAGCGCGGTGCTGGACCCCGCGCAGCTTCAGAGCTACCGGAAGCAGTTCCCTTTCTGGCAGGATACCGACCTGTTCGAGATTTATCCCTGATCAGCAGCCGGTTCCGGAATTTCCAGCACAACTTTTCCGCGGGCGCGGCGGCTTTCAAGCCGCGCAAAGGCCTCGCGCGCCTGCGCGAGCGGGTACACATGATCGATGACCGGCTTGAGGTCCAGGTTTTCGGCCAGGGCCCGAAGCTCGGACAAATCTGCGTGGATGGGCTGCACGAGCACCACGCGGGCGCGGCGACGGGTAAACCAGGAAAGAACCTGGTGGACGAAATTGCGGACCGAGGGGATGGTGGTCACGTACACCCCGCCCGGTTTCAGCAGGGGGCGCATCAGCGGCCAGGAGAGATTGCCGTAGACATCGAAGCAGATATCGAATCCGCCGGGCAGCGTCTCGATCCGCTGGGCGCGGTAGTCCACGGACTCGTGCGCGCCGAGCATGCGCGTCAGCTCGAGGTTGGCGCTGCTGCTGGTGGCCACGACGTGCATGCCGTAGGTGCGGGCAATCTGGACGGCGAACACCCCGACCCCGCCGGAGGCACCGTGAATCAGCACCCGTTTGCCGGGCAGGGCATGGCCCAGGTCGTGCAGGGCCTGCAAGGCTGTGAGGCCGGCCAGGGGAATGCCTGCCGCCTCGTCAAAGGTCAGGTTGACCGGCTTGTGGGCGATCTGGCTGGCAGAAATGGCGATCAGTCCGGCCAGGGCTCCGCCTTTCCAGGTGTAGCTCATGCCATACACGGCATCTCCGGGCTGGAAGCCGCTGGTCCCGGCACCCAGCGCCACGACCGTGCCGGCAAAGTCGCAGCCCGGCACTTTAGGCAGGCGCTGCCCGGGCAGGGGGCGGAACCTGCCCCGCCGGACCTCGGCATCGACCGGATTGAGCGCGGCAGCGCGGATGCGCACCAGCACCTGCCCGGGCCCCGGCACCGGATCGGGGAGCGATCCCAGTTCCAGCACCTCCGGAGGGCCGTATGACCGGTAGAGAATGGCGTTCAAGCTCAGACGTTCAGTTCCCCCAGCAGGCGGAGCACCGTCTCGGGGTCGGACTTGCGGAATTTGGCCTTGATCGTGATCGCGGGACGGGTATCGCGCTTCTTCTTCATCAGGTCGCCGGGGGCGAAGCTGCGTTTGATGATCCAGGGGTTGCCCTGATCATCGTACTGGATTGCGACGAGCACCAGCTTGGTATCGGGCGCCAGGTACTTGACCTTGGTAGCACTGTAGGTGCGGATATCCTTCTTGTTGAGGGGAATATAGGTTTTCACAATTTCCCCCACAATCATCACCGAAGTATTCTTCTCGAAGCGCTTGCCCTGGAAGCGGACGGTAATATCCGTGCCGGGGTCCTTGGAATCGGCCTTGGTGGCGCGGTACAGTTCGCGGCCTACGGCGTAGGCGCCGGGTTCCTCCACCTTGAGGAGATAGCCTTTGTCGCGGCCGCCGAGGTATTCGACCTTGGCATTGTTGACCTCGTTCCAGGTTTTGATCGGGCTTACGACGGGCAGATTCTTATCGAGCTTGTTTTTGCGCACGCCGCCCCGGCTGGCGCCGGTGCCGAAATAGGCGCCCATATCGTCGTCGCGGCGGGTAGCGGGCACGAGCAGCTCAAACTGGGCACCTTTGTTGACCTTGACCAGCCGGCCTTTGGAGGTCACATCGAACGTCAGAATGCCGGGCACTTCGAGCGGGCCGTTGCGGGAGATGGTGGGCATCTCGGAGAGGATCATGTCGCGGCGGGCGAAGAGCTCGCGCACCTCCATCCGGAGGGTATCCTGATCGCCGGCGAAGGCACCGGGCGGCACCACGATCCGAGCCTTGGAGGGCGTGATCACCACCGTTTTGTGCCGGGCATTGAAGGTAAAGGGATCGTAGTCGCAGTAAATGGTATCGGTAATCGAAGCCGGATCGATCACGGGCACCGGCGGCACATCCGCCACCGGCGGCGCAGCAGGCTTGGGCGGATCGAAAGCCTGTTTGCTCAGCAGGGCCGCCAGCTCGGCGCGGCGGTTCTGGGTCCGTCCTTCGAACGATTCGTTGGAAGCCACCGGCTTGGTTACCCCGAAGCCCACGTACTCCATCCGGTCGAGGTCCAGCCCGTTTTCGCGCAGGTACAGCACCACCACACGGGCCCGCTGCTCGGAGAGCGACTGGTTGTATTCCTGCGAGCCGATGCTGTCCGTATGGCCGTGCACCTCTATATAGTAGGCGGGGTACCGCTTGGTGCGGGCGATGATCGAGTCGAGCATGGGCAGGTATTCATCCTTGAGGAGATAACTGTCGAAGTCGAACCGGATCGTGTCTATCAGCAGTTCCTGCGCCGAAAGGGGCCCGTACAAGAGGGTCAGAAATGCCAGGAGAAGCCAGTTTCTCATTGCAAGGGTGATTTGCTGCGTCTTGTAATATTTTCGTCCGAATATATGGAAAAATCTTGTCTGCAAAAAAATAAGCAGCCCTGCGGGGCCTCTGCACGGACGATGGGCAAAGATACACCGATCTCCGGACATCCTGCACACACGTAAGGCCGGAATCATCTCTGCCGGATAAATCTATCAGAAGCGGGGCGGATTTGACGTTATTCGCAATATCGCTTGTAATCCCTAACTTGTTTCCAGCCATGCATGTTTCCCGGATCTGGTACCTGGCCCTTGGCCTGGCGTCTGTTGCCGCTACCGCCTGCTCGCCGCAGCGCGCCCTGCAGAAATACAGCTATCTCACGGAAAAGACCGGCAGCAATGCCCCGCCGGCAGATGCGGAGGCTGCTGCGCCGGCTGCCGCCCGCGACCCGCAGGCCCGCGAAGTGATCCGCACCGCCATGTCGTACAAGGGCACGCCGTACAAATACGGCGGTACCTCCCGCAAGGGAATGGATTGCTCCGGCCTCGTTTTTACCTCGTTCCAGTCCGTGGGCAAAACACTCCCGCGCTCCTCTTCGGCCATGGCGCAGGCCGGCAAGGCCATCCAGGTCAAGCAGGCGCAGCCCGGCGATCTGCTCTTCTTCGCCTCCAACGGCGGCACGCGCATCAACCATGTGGGCCTGGTCGTGAGTGCCCGGCGCGACCGCACCGAATTTATCCATGCCACCACCAAGGACGGCGTCCGGACCGACATCCTGCAGGACGGCTACTGGGACAAGCGCTTCCGGAAGGCGGTGACGGTGTTCTGATTCGGATCCGGCACGGGAGGCCGTGGCGGAATTGCGGCCTTTTGCCGATCTTCGCCCGATGGACCTGTTCCAGCCCTCCCTGCCGCCTGCCTTGCCGCCGCTGGCAGAGCGCATGCGCCCCGCCCGGCTCGAAGACCTCGTGGGGCAGCAGCATCTCATGGCCGAAGACAGCCCCTTCAGGCGGGCGGTCTCCGGGGTGCGCATTCCGTCCATGATCTTCTGGGGACCGCCCGGGGTAGGCAAAACCACCCTGGCCCAGATCATCGCCCAGACCGCCCAGCGCCCCTTCCGGCAGCTGAGCGCCATCTCCTCCGGCGTCAAGGAGGTGCGCGAGGTGCTGCAGTTTGCCGAAGGCAGGCCCGGCACCATCCTGTTTCTGGACGAAATCCACCGCTTCAACAAAGCCCAGCAGGACTCCCTGCTGGCGGCCGTCGAGAAAGGGCGCATCACCCTCATCGGTGCCACCACCGAAAACCCCTCCTTCGAGGTCAATGCCGCTCTCCTCTCCCGCTGCCAGGTCTATGTGCTGCATCCCCTGGAGGAAGCCGACGTCCGCGAGCTCATCGCCCGCGCCCTGGCAAAGGACCCGGTCCTCGCCCGCAGGCGCGCACGCGTGGAGACCACCGAAGCCCTGCACCGCCTCTCCGGCGGCGATGCCCGCAAGGCCCTGACCCTGCTGGAGCTTACCGTAGGGCTCTTTCCGGATACGGACGAGGCGGTCATCTCCGATGAAACCGTGCAGCAGGCCGCCCAGACCCACATCGCCCTCTACGACAAGAGCGGCGAGATGCACTACGACCTGATCTCTGCCTTTATCAAATCCGTGCGCGGCGGCGACCCGAACGCCGCCGTGTATTATCTGGCCCGCATGCTCGACGGCGGCGAGGATGTATCCTTCATTGCCCGCCGTCTGATCATCCTGGCCTCCGAAGACATCGGCAACGCCAATCCGAACGCGCTCCTGCTGGCCAACGCCTGCTTTCAGAGTGTAAACGTGATCGGCATGCCCGAGGCGCGCATCATCCTCGGCCAGACCGCTACCTACCTGGCTACCAGCGAGAAAAGCAATGCCGCCTACGCGGCGATCAACGAGGCCATGCAGTTTGTCCAGAGCCATGCGGCCTATCCCGTGCCGCTGCACCTGCGCAATGCGCCCACCCGCCTGATGAAGCAGCAGGGATACGGCGCCGGCTACAAGTATTCGCATGAGCATGCCGGCGAGCCCGACCATCAGGAGTTCCTGCCGGAGGAAATGAAAGGCGCACGCTTTTACCGTCCCAAACCGGTAGGCTCCGAGCTGAAGATCCTCCGCTTTCTGGAGGAGCACTGGGCCGGGAAATACACCGGCTGAACAGGCGCCGGAGCCATAAAAAAACTAGGGGATTCAATCCCCACCGGGGAGAATCTACCCTAGCCCTTGCTCTTGTAATTCCAGGATTACCGTCCTGTTGTAATGCTAAATTACGCGGAGACAGGCTGCGGGCAAGTCGATATGTTCGCAAATGGTTACATTCCCGGAGTATTCGGGCTGGCAGGGGGAGTATTCCGTTTTCCGGAGCGGACGGAATGAATCTTACATCAGCCGGTCTGCATCCGTGCGGGCAGCAGATGCCGGATGCGCCGCATGCAGCGCTGATCCGCGGCGGCGGAAGGAGGTCGTACGAAAAGCGGAATAATTCCGGCGATGGATGCGGCCCGGGTCTCAGCCGCATGCGCGGGCGCTGCGGGTCCTTCCAGGTGCTGATTCCGGCCTGCGGAACCATAAAAAAACTAGGGGATTCAATCCCCACCGGGGAGAATCTACCCTAGCCCTTGCTCTTGTAATTCCAGGATTACCGTCCTGATGATACAAAGGTACGCGGCAGGCCCAGGGAATCCAGCGTGTTTTAGGGGCAATTGTTACATACCTGCGGCTGCAGCCGGGCAGGGCGCAATGGTCACTTTTGGGGACAGTTCTTACAAATCAGGCCTCAATCCTGCATCCTGCTGGCTGCAATCCGCACACGCTTGCACACCCAGGCCGCACGCGGAGGCGCAGAGGCGCTGCGCTTGATCAGTTGCGTGCGCGGAAGCGTATCCCCGGAACCCGTTTTGCTGTATACTTTCCTGAACAGCACACCGAACGCGTGTTCACAAAGCCATACACTAAACGCCCCATTCTATGAAACTCAACCAGTTACTCGCTATCCTCGTCAGCCTCGCATGGCTGCCGGCTCTTGCTCAGTATCCTGCGCCCTCCTGGGCCTCCGCCACGAGCGGTGCGGGATACACCCAGTACGCCCGGGCGTACACCTATGATCCCTACGCGCAATACCGTGAAGACTGGAACCGGGAGCCCTCCCGGCGGCATCAAGATCCCGGTTCCTTTTCCCGCCCGCGCATCCAGCTCGCCCTGATCCTCGACGTCAGCGGCAGCATGGACGGCCTCATCGAGCAGGCTAAATCCCAGCTCTGGACCATCGTCAACGGCCTCATGGCCGCCGACTACAGCGAGCCCTACGGCGGAGACGACTACAGCGGCGGCGACTCCTACCGCGGCGGCAGAAGCCGGGGCAGGAATACCCCCCGGCTGGAAATTGCCCTCTTCGAATATGGCAACATCCGCCTGGGCGCCCACAACCGCTATATGCGCCGCATCGTGCCCTTTACCGCTGACCTGGACTGGATCTCCGACGAGCTGTTTCACCTCTACACCGGCGGCAGCGCCGAATACGCAGGCGAAGCCATCGATCTGGCCCTCGGCAGCCTCAACTGGTCGGGCAACCCGCAGGATCTGCGCCTGATCTACATCGCCGGCAACGAGCACTTCGACCAGGGCGCCATGGACTACCGCCGTGTGATCCGCTACGCTGCCGAGTCCGGCATCTGGGTCAACACCATCTACTGCGGCGACTACCGGACCGGCGTGCGGGAAGGCTGGGAAGATGCCGCCCGGATCGGCGGGGGCGAATACCTGAACATCGACCACAACTACCGCTGGCGCTATGAAAGCTCGGGCTGGGATCAGCAGCTTTCGCAGCTCAACGGCCGCCTCAACGACACCTATATCCCCTACGGCGCCGAGGGCCTGACCCTCCGCCAGCGCCAGCTCGAACAGGACCGCAATGCCTCCCAGTACGGCCAGACCGTGCTTGCGCAGCGGGCCATTGTGAAGGCTTCCGGCAGCTACCAGAACGAAAACTGGGATCTGGTGGACGCAGTCGCTGCCGGCAGGGTGCGGATTGCCGAAGTGCCGGCCGCCCAGCTGCCTGCCGAGATGCGCAGCATGAGCGTCCCGCAGCGGGAAGCGTATGTAGCCCGGAAGGCTTCCGAGCGTGCGCAGATCTGCCAGGAAATCCAGCAGGCTGCCCAGGCGCAGCCGATGCCGAAGCCCGCCGCAGGCGGCATGGTTCAGCAGCCGGCTTCGGGCCAGCCCGCCAAGCCCGGAACCGTGCAGCCGGCACCTGCACCGCAGGCCAAGACCCTGGATGCTGCCATCCTGCAAAGCACGAAAATCCAGCAGATGAAGCAGATGCAGCAAGGCGCGCCCCGCCCGGCGCCGGAAGCGCCGGCCCTCAAGCCCGCCCCCGGCCAAAGCCGCCCGCAGCTCGAAGAATCCCCTGCCGTCAAGCCGGCACCGGCTGCCCCGGCAGTGCGGCCTGTGCCCAGCCAGCCGGTGCGGCCCGGCATGAAGCCGGCTCCGCAGCCCGCTGCCCCGGAGCAGGAGCTTGAAGAAACGCCGCAGCTGGAGACGCAGCCCGCCCCCAAGCCCGTCCTGCGCCCGGCACCTGCTCCGCCCCGCCCGGTGCCCGGAGCTGCGGCCCGGCCTGCGAGACCCTGAACTTGCCTGTGTTGTATATAGCGACTTCCATGGCGCCCCCTTCCGCAGGGGGCGCTTTTGCATTCCGGGCAGTGCATTCCGGGCAGAGATCTTGCCCCGGCGCAGCCGGATCCGGGCGCACATTTGGCGCGCTGCCTGACACCGGCTTCCGGCACGCCGGCGGGCTGTGCGCGCAGCCGGCGCGCCGGGCGGGTGAAAGCGGCGCATAAGCCGCCCGGATACTTACGCAGCGCACAGCGTCCATTCCGCCGGATTCCTACCTGCCCGGTCGGAAAGCCTGCATCCGTCCGTAACTTGTATCCCGCTTGTATATTTTATCATGCGGAATATTTGTGTGTGGATCGCCTTGCTGATTCCAGGAATGTTGTATGCGCAGGATGCCGAGCCCGGAGCCAGCGGATGGCCGGGGCTGCACGAGTACCTGACCGTGGATGAAGAGCCGCTGCTGCTGCACCCGGAACGGATCCGGCAGCTGATCGGCTATCCGGTCCAGGCCCTCAAGCAGCAGGCAGAAGGGGTCGTGTATGCGCGGGTGCTCGTGGATGCGCAGGGGAACTATGTGCGTCACGTGCTCACCATGCAGGCGCATCCCCTGCTCGACGCAGCGGTGGAGCGCAGGCTGCCCGAGACCCGGTTTGCGCCGGCGCGCAAAGACGGGCAGGCCCTGGCCTGCTGGGTGAATCTGATGTTCCGCTTCTCCATGTCGGAGGGCGAGCGGCGCGCTTCGATCCGGCTTTGCCTGGCTTCCGGGCGGCAGGGCCCGCGGCGGCTGCCCAGCTACCGGCGGGCTGAGCGCCTGTATGCGGCTGCGGCCGCACGCCAGGACAGCGTGCTCGACGGGCAGGTATTCCGGCTGCTGACCCGCAGCATGAGCCACATCCGCTGCCGGAACGAACGGCACCGCCTGCTGCTGCGCGCCTGCTACCGGGAGCGGGGGCTGGCCTCTGCCTATCTGGGCGAGTGGGATTCTGCTCTTGCAGACCTGACCGATGCCATTTCCCTGCGCGAAGGCGTGCAGCCGCCTGAAGCGGCCGACCTGGACCTCTATCTCGACCGGAGCCGGGTTCGGCTGCTGGCCGGCAGGCCCCTGCAGGCGCTCGACGACTGCAACTGGGTCCTCGCGCAGGAGCCAGAGCCTGCGCTGCGGCACCGGGCCCTCGTCCTGCGGGCGCTGGCAGCCCTGCATCTGGGCCATCAGGATGCCGCATTCGACGATCTTTCTGCCGCAGCCGACCTGAATCCCGGCCACGGCCTCACCTGGTATGTGCGGGGAATGGCACTGGCTGCCGCCGGCGCGCGCGAGGCCGCATGCAGCGCCTGGAGACAGGCGCTGGACATCGGACTGGACACTCCGGAGCGCAGGGCCGCCGAACGGATGCTCTACGCCTCCCTGACCCTGCGCTGAAACATCCGACAAATCAGACCGAAATATTACATGCCCCCTTCCGGGCCGCTCCGGCGCCTGCCTGGGGGGGCCTGCGCCACAGGGCAGGATGCTTGACCGATTACGCACGGATTTTCGCCCGCCCGGGCCCATTTCCAACGCCGGAACCGCCTGACTAAAGACGAAAACCCGCAGCACTTGATTCGCTATAACAAACCATTCCCCCCGGAGGAATGACGGTTTGCTTGAAATATTACAAGCCTTCCCCCGCCTGGCACGGCACGCGCCGGGTTTCGGCAAGGTATTTGTAATCATGCCTGTACACGGGTCCGGAAGCTGTAGCGATGCGAGGCCGCCGGATTTTTAGAGCAAGGGCCGGAGTCGGATTCTTCCCGATGGGAATTGAGTCCTCCGGTTTTTCAGAGCAAGGGCCGGAGTCGGATTCTTCCCGATGGGAATTGAGTCCTCCGGTTTTTCAGAGCAAGGGCCGGAGTCGGATTCTTCCCGATGGGAAT
>JANRID010000010.1:0-310480 GCA_033765305.1 Bacteroidia bacterium | reverse complement strand
ATACGATCCCGGCCAGCTTCTGTCCATCTTTTCATATACCGGATCCCCTCGGCCAGATCCACAGAAGCCTGCGCCTCCATATATCCAGCCTCAATCCGATCTACGCTCAGAACTGCATCCTCAGTATGTCAAGGAACTCGTGTCAACAGCACTTCCCGTTTCTGCTTCCGCAGAACACTCGCCACTATATCTAGTCTCCTAGATGTCGACTGGTTCAGATTCCCCTCTGTATCGGCTGAATATCTCATGCCCCGGAAGGGACTAGATTCTACGCAGCCGGCGTCAGAAAGGTTTCAGAGAACGTTTCCCGTTTGATTGGGGTTGCAAAGTTGGAGGCTTTTTCTGAGTTCTCCAAATTTTTCTGAGAAAATTTTTGGAGAATTTTTTGTTCCGATCGGCCTCGCTTGCTTTTCCGTCGAACGGGCTACAAAGGTGCAGGACGGTTTGCGAATCTCCAAATGCACCAGACAGATTTTTTTGCTGCGCGAGCGGTACAAGGTTTGCCCTGAATGGGCCTTTCCGGACGATCTGCGTGCTTTTTTGCTTGCAGTCAGTCACTTACCGCCCTGCCCGCATCCTGGTCTGCATCCGCATTTTTTTTTGCTCAGGGAATCCGTCCGGCGTATTCGCTGATCCCCTGGGCGGCAAAATATCCCAGCGCGCCGCCGCTGAAATTGCTTGCCGGATTGGCGGGTGCCGATGCGCTGGGCCGGAGGCTGCTGCCGAGGGCGCTGAGCTGATTGAAATAGGCGTACACTGCGGGATCGACCGCTATGGCCCGGATCCGGATGCTGTCGCCCTGCTGCCCGGCGAAGCTCCGGAAGGTAAACCGCCCTGCGGCTTCGCCGGGCTGGCTGCCGTCATACAGGAAGTACTCCGGGACAGGCACGCCATTGGCGATGAGTTCAAAGCGGTACCGGGCGCCGGGCGCGATGGGCGGAAAATGCACCTGCACCAGATAGCCGGCTTCGCGCATGGGGTTGGCCTCTGTGCGCGCGTAGGTCAGGGAATCGAGGCGGGGCGGCGGCAGGAGGATACTGGATGCCTGATATTCAGCCCCTTCGTGCGACACTTTCAATGTATAGGTTTCTCCCTCGGCCGGAATCAGGCCCGGAAAGGTATATCGGCCCGGCTCGGGCTGTGCGGCGCTCCAGGCCTGGCCCGAAGCAGCCTGCAGGGTCACGGCGGCATCGCCGATCCGGTCGAAGCCCTCCGCCGGCGGATCCAGCGGCCCGCTGCGGGTGATGAGCACCTGGCTGCCGGCAGGTGCGGCGGTCAGCGTTCCCTCGATGACCAGACGGGGCTCCGTCTCGCGGGGGTCGAGTTCAAAGGGCTCCTCGCAGGAAGCAAGGCTTCCGGCAGCCAGGAGCAGGACGAGAAAGCGGAATGTGCGCATATGCATTGGACGGATGAAAGGCATGGATGAATCAGAAGGCAAAATTCCAGGTGACCGAGGGGACCCAGCGGAAGAGGTAGGTTTTGACGCCTTCCAGCGTGCCGGGGCTGGTTTCGCTTTCGCGGAATTCTACGGTGTACACATTTTTGCGCCCGTAGGCATTGTAGAGCGAGACATTGACGCTGGAATTGGGGTTTTTCGCATGCCAGGTCGCGCTCAGGTCGAGGCGGTGGTAATCGGGAAGCCGGTAGCCGTTCCGCTCGGTATAGTAGGGCACCAGCTGGCCGCCGATCTGGTAGGTGCCGCTGGGAAAGGTGACGGCATCGCCGGTGTACCAGACCCAGGCGCCGGAGAAGCTCCAGCGGGGGCTGGGGTCGTAGATGGCGACCAGCGACAGGTCGTGGGTGCGGTCCTGGCGGGCCGGAAAGGGATTGCCGGCATTGATTTCGTCGAACTGGCGGGTGGTGCGGGAGAGGGTGTAGCCCAGCCAGCCGGTGAGTTTGCCGCTGGTCTTGCGCAGGAGAAACTCCGCCCCGTAGGCGGTGCCTGTTCCGAACACGAGCTGCGATTCTACCTGGTCATTCAGCAGGATATCGGCGCCGTTCTCGTATTCGATCTGATTCTGAAGGGCTTTGTAGTAGACCTCCACGGAAGCCTCCCATCCGTGGTCCGCGAAATGCTGGTAGTAGCCGACCGACAGCTGATCTGCGATTTCGGGCTGGATGATCTTCGAGCTTGGCAGCCAGACATCGGTGGGGGTTCCGGCAGTGCTGTTGGAGAGCAGGTGGATGTACTGGCGGTTGCGGGCGTAGGAGGCCTTGAGGGAGGCGGAAGGCGAAAGCAGGGCCGATGCGGAGATCCGGGGCTCCAGACCGCCGTACTGGGCTGCCACCTGCCAGGGGCCATAGGCGGCGGAATCCACCGGGTTGTTTTCCGCGTCGTAGGTGTAAAAGGTGCCGGGCCCCAGCGCGGTGAAGGCGGAATAGCGCACGCCGAGGCTGAGCTTCAGCCGCTGGCTGATCTCCCAGTCGTCGGAGAGGTACAGGGCCGATTCCAGCGCATAGCGGCGGGAAGCCGAATCAGGGACGGCGGGCTCGCCGTCCCGGCTGATGACGCCCGGCGTAAAGGTGTGGTGCACGGCGTTGAGCCCGAAGCGCAGGGTATGCCCGCTGCCGGCATACCAGGTAAAGTCTTCCTTCCAGTTCACATCCCGGATGCCGGAGCTGACGCTGGCATCAGCCTGGGTAAACTGGATGCGGTAATCATAATCGCTGTAGATCAGGGTCGAGTTGAGGAAGAGCCGGTCGTGGAACAGGTGATTCCAGCGCAGGGTGGCGGTGGTATTGCCCCAGTCGATGCCGAACTGATCCCGGAAGCCCAGCACATCCCGCCCGAAGTAGCCGGAGAGGTAGATCCGGTCCTTTTCGCCCAGGCTGTAGTTGGCTTTGGCATTGAGGTCGTAGAAATAGAGCTTCGAATTGCTCAGGTTGGTATCGGGGGAGAGCTTGAGAAAGAGGTCTGCGTAGGTTCTCCGCCCTGACACCATGAAAGAGCCCTGGTCTTCGACGATGGGGCCTTCCACCATCAGGCGGGAGGAGATCAGGCCCAGGCCGCCGGATACCGAATAGTCTTTGCTGTTGCCCTCCTTCATGCGGATATCGAGGGCAGAAGACAGCCTGCCGCCGTATTCGGCGGGCATATTGCCTTTGTAGAGCTTGCTGCTGTTGAGGGCATCGGCATTGAAAACCGAAAAGAAGCCCAGCAGGTGGGATGCGTTGTACACGGGCGCCTCGTCGAGCAGGATGAGGTTCTGATCGGTGCCGCCGCCCCGCACGAAGAAGCCGCTGTTGCCTTCGCCGGCAGATTTTACGCCGGGCAGCAGCTGCATGGACTTCAGGACATCCGTTTCTCCGAAGAGGACGGGCAATTTTTTAACCTCCTGCACGCTGAGGGTATTGACGCCCATCTGTGTGGATGCCAGCTGTTCCTGCGCGTTCTGGCTGGTAATCTCGACTGCTGCCAGCTCGGTCGCCAGCAGGCGGAGCGAGACATCCTGCCGCAGGGAGGCTGTCAGGTCCAGCCGCAGGGTATCGGCGGCGTAGCCTACGAAGCGGTACTGCACTTCATAGCTGCCTGCGGGCATCGGGAGGGAGTAAAAGCCGTACTCATTGGTAAACATGCCCCGTTTCAGGGCGGGGACATAGACCGTAGCGCCGATCATGGCTTCACCGGTCTGCGCATCGCGGATGTATCCGCTCAGGGTATGCTGCCCTGCTGCGGGCAGGGCGGCCAGGGCCAGCAAAAACGCCAGGAGCCGGGCGGAAAGCAAAAAGGGTGGATTCATCGGGTGGAAGTTGAGGTAAATCACCCGCTGAAACGGCAGCCGCCGCAGGCTGCTTGCCGGATTTTTGCATCCGGACGTCCAGATACGTGTTTCCGGACAGGGCAGCCGCAGGCTCAGCCGGGCTGTACGGGGGCATCGGCGGCCCGGCTGCGGAACGCAGACGGCGTCAGGCCGGTCTGCTGCCGGAATGCGTCGTAAAATGCCGAGCGGGACCGGAAGCCTACTTCCTGAGCAATGGCCAGCACGGTGTAATGCTGATAGGCCGGGTGCAGGAGCAGCTCCTGCGCCCGGCGGATGCGGTAGCTGTTGACAAACTCCAGAAAATTCCGGCCGAGCAGTTCGTTGATCACCTGGGAGAGGTAGCGGGTATTGATGCCGGTCTGCTCGGCGAGTTCGCCGAGCGTGAGCTCCTGATTCAGCCAGGGGCGCCGGCTGTCCATATACGTCTGAAGCTGAGCCAGATAGCGGGCTTTCTGCTCAGGCGTCAGCGGCGAAGATTCATAGCGCTTCGGCTCCAGATCGGCATCGGCCTCCACCATCAGCGCGGGCGGAAGGCCATTGAGAATTTCAGGCCGCACCCAGGCAGCTATTCCGATGATACTCACCATCAGGCTGATCCCCAGCGAAGGATAGGGCGCCAGCCGGGGCGGGCCGATGACCATGAGGGTTAGGATGCCGCTGGCCACAGGCAGCAGCAGCACGGCCGTCAGGAAAACGAGCCAGCGCAGATGCAGCCGGTCGGTGAACGAGGCGGCCATTTTCACATGCCGGTTGAACCGCAGGATGAGGCGCACTCCCAGCGCAGTGTAGCAGAGGAAATGGATGGCAACCAGCAGGGCTGCTAGGCGGAGGGGCCACGCCGGAGGAGACGGGCCACGGACCAGTTCGGCAATTCCGGGGAAATGCGCCCGGTCCGCCAAGTACCAGATCAGCCTGACCGCCAGCATCAGCATCGCCGGAATCAGGTGCAGCAGATACACCCCGCGGAGGCGGAAGCTGCGCTCCAGAAACGCACGGATGAAGAAATACAGCAGCGGCCCGTAGAGAAAGATCAGGGCAGCGGAGAATTCCAGAAAGACGGAAAACTGGTCGGGATGGGCTGAAAACCGGATCAGCGAGGCCGTCAGGCGGTCGGCCATGAAGACCATCATGGCAGCCATCATCCGGTTCACCCAGGCCCGGCCTTCGCGCCGCAGGCCCAGCACCGGGATCAGCACGAGGCTCTGGTACAGACCGATCCACAGAACGGTCTGCATCCAGTCACTCGGTCCGACGTTGAAAGCGTGCTCCATCCGCAGGGGTTCAGGGCCGGGGCAAATATACTTCCCCGGACGCCCGCTGCGAAATGCAGATTCAGCGGCGGGCGATTCTGCGGATCCACTGCCTGCCGTCCTGCCGCAGGACGGCCAGGTACAGTCCGGCTGGCAGGTCCGTCAGATCGGCTTCGTCCGGACTTTCGAACTGGCGCAGGAGCCTGCCCTGCATATCCAGCAGCTCCAGGCTGAAAGGCATGCCGGGCACCGGCGGCGTGATGTGCAGCAGCTGGCCGGCAGGATTGGGATGGAATCCCGGCTGCGGCCCTGCATCAGGCTCCGCAGCGGTCGCCGCGGCCATCGCCTGATTGAGATAGGTCCAGATGTCGTTGTTGAAGATGGGCGTCACCTCCCCGCCGTCGCCGGGCGGATTGCCCATGCGCACAAGCACCAGGCGCATGCTGGGCACCACGTTGAGGATCTGACCGTTTTTGCCCAGGCCTGCATACATATCCGGCGGCGCAGCGGGCGCGTAGGACCCCGGAAAGACGAACTGCACCTGCGGCAGCATGAACGATTCCTGCCCGTTGAGCCACCAGAGGTAGCCGTAGGACTTGTTGATCGCCTGGGAAGGCGTGATCATCTGGCGGTAATAGGCGGTGTCGGTCATGACGGGCGTGCCGGCCCAGGCGCCGCCGCCGAGCATGAGCAGTCCGAAGCGGGCCATGCTCCGGGCATTGGAAAAGAGAATATTGTTGTAGCCGGACTGGAGGAACAGGCCGTTCATTCCGATGCGGTTGCGGAGGCGGGTCTGATAGAACTGATTGAGCGACAGCCCGGAAGCAGCCTGAATGACGCTGTCCAGCAGCGTATAGGGCGCGTTGTGGTAGGCCCAGCGGGTACCCGCGTCGGCGAGGTATTCGAGGCAGGGCGCAAGGGTGCAATAGGGGTCCGGCACGGCGTCCTTCAGGCCGCTGGTCATGGTGAGCTGATGCCAGACGGTAATTTTTTCCTCCTTTGCCGGCGGAGCGGCGGTCCATCCGGTGCCCAGATAGCTGGCTGTGGTATCGGAGAGGGCGAGCAGCCCTTCCTCCTGGGCCATTCCGGTAAGAAAGGCGGTCACGGTCTTGCCGGCGGAGGCCCAGTACCAGATGCTGTCGCGGGTAAACGAATCGAAATACCGCTCCACGACGATGCGGCCGTCCTGCAGGACGAGGAAGGCTTTGGTATGTTTCCGGTCGAGGAACTGGTACAGGGAATCGAGGGCGGTTTCATCCCATCCGAGCGAGGCGGGCGGCACGGTTTCCCAGGTGCTGCCGGTCAGCGGCGGGAAGTACAGCGGTGCGGGCTGCGCGGCGGCAGCAAGGCCAGCACAGAGCAAAGCAGACAGGACAAGCTGTTTCATAGGCGTTTGGCAGTCGGGGCCGGTGCTTGGACGTGCTGCGGGGCGGAAGGTTTAATGCTTCCGGCGGGATTTTCGGGCAGGCTTTGCGCCATAGATGACGATGCTGTCCGCTTCAATGCGGAAGCTGCCGCCTGAGG
This sequence comes from Bacteroidia bacterium, assembly GCA_033765305.1. Taxonomy (GTDB): domain Bacteria; phylum Bacteroidota; class Bacteroidia; order J057; family J057; genus RDXT01. Next base: position 303,945 of record JANRID010000010.1, on the reverse strand, counting down.
CGGCCTGGCGCACCACCGCCGCCGCGACATATTCAAGCAGCGGGATACGCTCTTCGGGCGGCAGCCCGGTCTGGGCGGTCCAATGCGCCGCAGGCGGCGCGAGGATCAGCACCAGCGCATCGCCGCCGGCCATTTCGTAGGGAAAGCTCACCTGCAGGGCATCCTGCCGGAAGATGACCGTGCCGCCGCGCACGTCCCCGTCGATGAGCACGGAGGCTTCCCGGCCCCGGAAGGCGGCGATCCCCTGCTCCATCCGGACAGCGGATACCAGATCCGGGGGCAGCTCCAGCCAGCCGGCGATTTCGGCGGCGGACCTGCCGGCCCGGAAGAGCTGCCGGACGACGGTCCGGAGGGTTTCTTCGCGGATTTCGGCAGCCAGGCGGCTGCGCATGCGGTCGAGCGCGCCCTGCGCGCGGCGCTCGGCCATGCGCTCGGTGCGGCGGCACAGCTCGCGGGTGCGCTCACGCGCTTCGATGGCGGCATCCAGTTCGCGCCGCAGATCCTGCTGCACGGCATCTACGCGGGCCAGGGCCTCCTGCATGGCCTGCTGAAACAGCGCAGCCTGGGCTTCGTAGTCGGGGGACGGGTTCATGTTGCTGCCGGTGTAGACGATAGAGGCCCGGCTCCGCCTGCGCAGAACCGGGCCCGGATGGACCGCTGAGGGGTCAGTCGCACTTGGAATGGCCGCAGCTCTTGCACTTGATGCAGCCTTCCTCGAACACCAGGCCCTGGGGGTCTCCGCATTTGCTGCACACATGATCGGCGGCCACCGTACCGTCCGGAATGAAGCGCTTCAGGGTGCGCACCACTCCGTTTTTCCAGGTATTGATGTGGTCGCTGTACAGGTTGAGGCCGCCGACGAGATCCACGACATTGGGCAGCGGCATCCCGTGGCGCAGCACGCCGGAGATCAGCTTCGCATAGTTCCAGTATTCCTTGTCAAAGGACCGGGAAAGCCCTTCGATGGTGATGCGGTAGCCGTCTTTGTCCACAAACTGGAAGTCGTAGCGGGACTTCTCGTTCTTCTGCTTCACTTTCACCACCCAGCCCTGGGTAAGGTAGTTGGGCAGGTCGAACACATCCTCGGCGCGGCCGGTGAAGATCTCGTAGGGCCGTCCGTCGAGCAGACCGACGACCGCGATCCACTTCTGGTCGTTGTTCATGAAGCGGACCACTTCGGCGTCAAGGCGTTTGGGGCGCCTGGGCGCACGCGACTCCGCAAAGGAGGGCTTCTGCTCGGTTTCTTTCTTGCCGCCGTCATCGGCCACCAGCACCCCGGAGCGCGAGCCGTCGCGGTATACGGTAATGCCCTTTAGGCCCTGGCGCCAGGCTTCGAGGTAGATTTCGCCTACCTTTTCCTCCGAGACATCTGAAGGCAGGTTGATGGTGGAGCTGATGGAGTGGGTCACGTACTTCTGCACCACAGCCTGAAGGGTCACGCGCTTGATCCAGTCGATTTCGCCGGCGGTGGCGCCTTGGTAGGGGCTTTTCGCCAGATTTTCCTCGCCGGTCACGTCCATCCAGGTTTTGACCTTGGGGTGATAGACGGTGAACTCCTGCCAGGCATCGCCGACGAGGTCCACATGATCCACGCGGGCGTTTTTGTCGTTGGGGTTGACCTTGCGCTTGCGCTTGTAGGAAAGCATGAACACAGGCTCCAGGCCGGAGGAGGTCTGGCTGAGAATGCTGAGGCTGCCGGTGGGGGCCACCGTGCTGAGGGAGATATTGCGGCGGCCGCACTCCATCATGCGCTGATAGACCTGAGGCAGATCGGTCTGCATCATCTGAATAAAGCCGGAGGTCGCTTCGATGGCGGGGTCGAAGCCCTCGAAGGCGCCGCGCTCCAGGGCCATGTCGATGGAGCTGTCGAATTCGGCTTCGCACTTGGCCTTCATGATGCGCTCCACTTCGGCAAGGGTCTCGGCGGAATCGAATTTCAGGTTGAGCGCAGCGACGCAGTCGGCCAGCGCGGTGAAGCCCAGGCCGGTGCGGCGGCCTTTTTTGCCCATTTCATAGAGCAGGCGCCAGGTGCGGACCTCCACATCCTTAATAAAGTCGGGCTCATTGTCCTGCACCACCTTGTCCATGATGCGCTCGATGGCTTCGAGTTCCAGGTCCACGAGGTCGTCCATGAGCCGCTGGGATTCGTAGACGACGGAGTAAAATTTGGGGAAATTAAACCGGGCCTGCGGCGTAAAGGGCTCATCGACAAAGCTGAAGAGGTTGATGGCGATGAGGCGGCAGGAGTCTCCGCCCTGCATGGCGATTTCGGAGCAGGGGTTGGTGGAGGTATTGCGGAAGCCCGGATAGATGGAGGAGGTCGAATAGTGGTGCTGGCGGTCCCAGAAAATCAGGCCGGGCTCGGCAGTGCGGTGGGCGCAGCGGATGATGGTGTTCCAGAGGTCGCGGGCGCGCACGGTGCGGGTGACGCTGGGCTCCGTCGAGTCGATGGGCCAGCGGAGCAGGTAGTCGGTATCATCGGATACGGCCTGCATGAATTCGTCGGAGAGGCGCACGGAAATGTTGGCGCCGGTGACGCGGGAGAGGTCCTGCTTGATGGTGATGAAATCCTCCACATCGGGGTGGGCGATATCCATCGTGATCATCAGCGCGCCCCGGCGGCCGTGCTGGGCCACTTCGCGGGTAGTATTGGAAAAGCGGTCCATGAAGGAGACCGCGCCGGAGGTGGTGCCGGCGGCATTGGACACCGGCAGGCCGGCAGGCCGCAGGGTGGAGAGGTCCAGCCCTACCCCGCAGCGGCGCTTGAAGAGCTGCACCAGCTGCTGATCGGCAAACATGATCCCGCCGTAGGAGTCGTGCAGCTCCGGAATGACCACGCAGTTGGAAAGCGAGGCAATGATGTGCGGATTGCCGAGGGCAGACATTACGCTGCCCTGCGGGATGATGTGCTCGAATTTGCGGAAGAGCTGGTAAATCCGCTCCTCCGTGAGGGGCTCGCGCTGCTGGCCATAGGCCGAGAGCTTCTTGAAGCTGCCGTTGAGGTGGGCTGATTCGCGGTAGCGGGCCTCGATGCGGCCAAACTCGCGCGCCATACGGCGGTGCATGTCGTCGGGGGTTCGTTCGGTCAGCTCGCCCGCAGGGTTTTTCACTGCGTACTTGTTGAGCCAGGTCGTAGCTGCCAGCTCGTCTCCGCTGAAATACAGCAGCGAAGCAGCCAGCGCGTCTTCATACGAGTAGGTCTGAACGCTTGTCAGGGTGTCTGGTTGAAAGGTCGCCATATGCAATCTTGAACGGTTCTGCCATGCTGCGGAAGCAGTCATGTGTGAAACGACAAATTCGGCATTCGCGCATTGCCAGCACCTAAAACATATTCACATTGTCTGTGGAAATGTGGATAACTTTTTTTGATCGCCCAGGCAACCATTCCGGAGCATATTCTGATATCAGATCAGTTGCAGGTGCCAGCCGGCAGCCGTGCCTCCGCTCACAGCGCCCTCAGCTGCTCCGCCAGCTCCCGCACAATCCCCTTGTCTGCCGGATTATAGACCCAGTTCGTGTCGAACTGCCGGATGACTTCCGCATTGGGGTCGTCGCACAGGGTCAGGCTGTGAAACCGCACGCCTTGGTTCTGCTGGAAATGCCGCACCCGGGCGATGATGTCTTCCTCCATCCGGTACATGATGAAATCCGAGATCACCAGCACATCGGCATCGCGGTAGGCCTCCGTCTGGAGCTGGCGCAGCACCTCGTACATCGCCAGCGAGATGTCCGTGCCACCTTTAAATGACATGCGCAAAAACTCGGCAATGGAGCCGAGCGAGCGCCCGATGTCGTGCAGGTCGAGCGTGCGGATTCCGACGGAGAAATTGATCAGAAAGGCGCGCCGGTCCTCGGAGGCAGCCATGCGCAGGATTGCGAAGCAGAGCACCTTGGCAATGCGCTCCGCATCGCCGGACATGGAGTCGCTGGTGTCCACGCACACGATGAAGGGGCCTTTCTGCTTGCGGCGCACCCGCTGATGCACTTCGGTAAACTGATCCTCGCTCGTCACGAGCCGCCGGTCCTCATAGCGGAAGGTCTGCAGGCCCTGATCGGCGAATCGTTTGAGAAAGACAGCTTCCGTATCTGGATCGGCCAGCAGGCCGGCTTCCGAGCTGACCATGGCATTCAGGTCCGAGCTCGCATGCACGCCGGTGATTTCCAGCTTCTCCAGGGTATCCTCCACCCATTCCTGCCGCACGATTACCCGGCGGTACTCTTCTTCCTCGGTCAGAATTTCGGCCTCGCGCATGCGCCCGAGCAGATCGGCCAGCTCCTGCACGGCGGCCTCGTCCTGCAGCAGCTGCTCATACTGCTGCAGCAGGTCGAAATCCGCGTCGCGCCAGAGATCGCGGGAGAGGTCCCAGTGGCGGTTCACATATTCCGAAAAGGGCGACAGCAGCTGGTGCAGCCGCTTGTACTCGCGGGTTTTGGCCTCCAGCAGCGAGGCGAAGGATTCCTGATCGGCTTCCAGCTTGCGCAGCTGGAATTCGAGAATCCTGGCGCTCAGCAAGGCATCCCACTGCGCCAGCAGATCGGTCAGGAGGCGCTCGGCTGCATCCCGGTCTGCCTGCGGCAGCTCGGCGAAACTGCGCCGGGCCAGAATCTGCTCCAGCTTATGGTCGAAAAATCCGGCGTCGAGCTCTTCGCGGCGGTAGGTGCGGTGGAGAAATCCGGTGAGATACTGCGAACGGAGGCAGAAATCGGCCAGGGGCATGACCGATGCGGCGCTCAGGCGGCTGCTCTCGTCTTCATAGGGATGGCCTTCCCGCATGCGCCGGTAGGTATTGCGCAGCCAGAACAAGGTATCGGCAGTCACCTGGGAGGCCAGCGCCGGCTGGTCGAGGCAGAGCTTCAGCAGGTCGCTGCCGTCGAAGAGGCGGTCCAGGGCGCCGGAAAAATACCGCAGATAGGCATCTTCCAGGATAGGAGGCGCCTCTGCGCCGGGCGCAAGCTTGGCGCGCAGGTACTGCGCAAGGTAGCGGCGCCCGGTGCGGTCGAGCAGCATGCCGAACTCCACGAAGCGGTCCAGCTCCGCCTGGAGGCGGTCTTCGGTCTGGTGAACGGAGCGGTTGGCCATAGCGATTGGCAGATAAACCGCCAGCGGCAGGATAAGTTGCCCGCGCTGCGCGATTTCTCAGCGCCATTCCACCGTTCCGATGCTGAGCACTTCCCCGTCCTGCCCCAGCCGGACAATCACCTCCTGCATGCGTGCCTCCGGCCTGCCGTAGCCTGCCGTGATCTGCACATGCAGCGTTGCCGGCCCGGCGAGGCTTACCCGCCGGGCTCCGTAGTAATTGGCCTGAATGCGGTACTCCCCGGGCAGGGCTTTCCGGATCCAGAATTCTTCCGGGCCATAGCCGCCGGTCATATCCGGCGAGATAAAGCCCCCGGACTCCGTGACAGGATGGGCGTAATAGCATTTTTCACCCCGGGGATCGGTGACCCACAGGTCGAGATCCACTCCATCGGCGTCCCAGTTCATGACCACGCGGAGGTCTGCGGGCAGGTGCCGGAGGAGGCGCGGATCGTAGCGCCGGGTATCGATCTGCTGCGGATAGCGGGCGATGAGCTCGTTGAGCTCGCCGGCGGCGAGCACGCCGATCCGGGGAAAGCGGTCGTCCCAGGGCCGCTGCACCACCTCATAGAGCAGGTCTGCGGCCTGCTGCGCCTGGCCCAGGCGCGCATGCGCGAGCGCGAGGTCGCGGAAGGACTGCGGCTCCTCCTCCCGGATTTCGAGCACCCGCGCATAGATGCGCAGGGCCAGATCGGCCCGGCCCAGCAGTTCGAGGCGGCGGCCCAGCACCCGCAGCAGCTCATGGCGCTCCGCAGGCAGGGCTGCAAGGCTGGAGAGGATGCGGAGCCCGAGCAAGGTATCGCCCGACTCGAAGAACAGGCCGGAGACATCGAGGTAAAAGGCCGGCATGGCACCGTACTGCGCCCGCAGGGCGAGGTAGCGCGGATACCGTGCGTCCTGCGGAAGGCTGCGCAGCACAGCGAGATAGGGCGCAGCCGGGTTCCACGGCTCCATCCGGATGATCCCTTCTGAAATGCTGCCGGGCTCTGCGTCCGGTTTGGCCTGCTCCAGCGCAAACAGATCGGAGAGTCCGCCTGCATCATTGCCGCTGGCATCGGGCCGATCAGGAACCCCGTCGCGGTCTGTGTCGCGCAGCTGATCCTGCTGCACATAGGGCCCCTCCGGCGCTTTGAATTCCGTTTCCCACAGCCCAATCCGCTCGGCATAGGCCTCGGCGACCTGGTCGAGGTGGGTCATCAGCTCCAGCTGCCGGGCCTGGTCCTCCTGCGCTGCCAGCCGCTCATATTCGGCCCGCAGCGGTTCCGGCGGCGGAATCCGGTGCTTCACATAGTCCTGCACAGCCTCCAGCACCAGCAGCGAGGTATAGCGGGTAGCCAGCCCGTAACGCTTGCCGAGGCGCACAATCGCCTCGCGGTTTGCGGGGCCGCCGGACTCCAGGGTTTCCGCCTGCTTGCGGGCCCAGATCTGCTCCACATCGCCGCCGCCGAGCGATGCCGCTTTGTCGATGCGCAAGGTCTCCCGGATGGCAGGCACCCCGCCGTATCCGAGCACAATTTCGATCACTGCTTCATCGCTGTGCAGGCGCCCGGCGATGCCGAGCCGTCCGCTCACCACGGCGCCGGGCCGGGGATACACCTCCGAAACGGCCCCGGACAGCACCCGGATTTCCTGCAGCTGCAGCGGCTCGGCCTGCAGGGCCAGCAGGGCCTCCTCCCGCGAAAGCTGCCGCAGGTCGGCGTACTGCCCGCCGGTGGCGGCGCACAGGCGCCGCAGCTGTACCGGATCGGCCTGTGCGGCGCTGTTGAGGGCAGAGACCGGCACCGCGCCGGTCAGCAGGGTATCAGGGCCGATGACCGAAACCCCATTCCCCACCCACCATGCTTCATCTGCCGGGACGGCGCCGAAGTCCACACATCCCAGGCACAGGCCTCCGTCGTAGTCCAGGGATGCGAGCCGGCGGCGCAGGCCGCTCCAGTCGCCGCCCTGGATGCTGAAGCGCTCCGGCGGCGCCGGCTGATCGCGGCAGGCGATCAGCTCCACCTCGATCCCGGCTGCGCGGGCCAGATAGGCGTCAAGCACCGGAAAGATACGGCTGCTGTCCTGCTGCAGGCCGCTGCGGGAGGCATCCCAGTAGAGTGCCAGCCGCCGGGCCAGGGTCCGGGGGCGGGCCGGCGCTGCCGTCCGCACCGATGCATACCAGAAGGTGCTGTCGGGCCCTGTCTCCGCAACCGCGATGCGGGGCGCTGTGCCTGGCCCCGGCAGCAGCACCTCGGCAGGCGGCGCCTGCGGGCCCAGATCCAGGAGCGTATCGGCCACCAGCCCGGACTCGTCCGGGCGGAAGCGGATGCCGCTGCCGCTGCGGTCTGCAGAAGCGGCGGCGCCGCGGATCTCGATCCGGACCGGCGAGCCTGCCAGCGGCTCGCGGAAACGCAGCGGGATCCGGTAGCGCAGCCCCTCGCGACGGGCTTCAAGCAGTTCCTCGATGGTCACCTGAACCCGGCGGGAACGGCCCGCTTCGATCGGAAATATGCGCAGCTCGAAGGTGTTGCCGCTGCGGTATTCCAGCAGGGCCGGGTCCACAAACTGGCGCACGGCCGATTCGTACGCGGTCCGCGCCAGCGTGCGCTCCACAGCCACGGCTTGGCGCATGCCGTCTTTCAGCTCCAGGGCCAGGCCGGCGACCGTCTGCTCCGGCAGCAGGGGCAGCATCAGCCGCCCTTCCAGCACCCGGTCCTGCGGATTTTCAAACTCCATCTCCACGGTGGTCCGGGCGAGATCTCCGGTGATGACGGCCGATACCGATACCTGGCGCAGCGGGAGCGGCTGCGAAACCGTGTCGCCCTGGGCACGGGCCAGCAGCGCGGGCACAGGCAGCGGCAGAGACTCTGGCCGCTGGGCCAGGTCCAGCAGGCGCGGGCTGCGGCAGCCTGCCGCCAGCAGCACGGCCCAGATCCATACACACAGAAGAGGAAGGATTCGCATACGCGGAATGTTGAAGCGGGGAGGAAATTAGGAGTTTTCCTGGAAAAACGGATACAGCGGCATTGGAATATTTCAAAATAATCAACTGATAATCAAATATTTGTTTAAAAACCCAGCCTGCAGGTCCTGCTGTTTCAAGCGGACAGGGGCAGGATAATAATTTCAAATTATCGTAATTGACATTATTAAAAAAATACGAATATTTGTATCGAATTGACCGGAACAGAATAGGCGATTATGATTGGGGAAAGGACTGCTGCTGCTGCACACTCGCCGATGGATTACTCTTGGTCTTTGCTCTTGTACCATTTCTGAAGCGCTGAATGCGCATGGAAGTCCCACTGTTTGGTTTGCGGGCAGATGTAGCTTACCGGCTATGTCTGCTCTTTTCTTGTTCCATCTCTTCGATCAGCCTGATGATCAGTTCTCCGCAGGCCTTGGGCTGTTCAAGCGGAAACATATGCCCGCCCTCGAAGGGAAGCATCGTGCCGCTGGGGAAGCGGGCGAGATGTGCGCGGATCTCGCGGGGCGTAAGAAGGCCGGATCTGGCGGCGTAGACGTACCGCCAGGGCACTGCGGGGCAGCGCCTGCCGATCCAGACAGGGGTAAGCTGAAAAATCCGGGCTTCGAGAGCCCGGGGAATGAGCAGGGTATATCCGCCTTCGGGGCGTTTGACCAGTCCTTCTTCGACATACTCCCGGAAGCTGGCGGGGTCGAACTGCTGAAAAAACCGGCGCGACTGCCAGTATGCGAATGCCTCCTCGCGGCTGCCGAAGTAATCGCGGCGCTGGGCAGCCTGCCGGGCAATGGCGATAAGCCTGCCGGAGAGGCCCAGCAGGCGCACCGCCATCATCATCGCGCGGCGGCCTGGCCCGAACATCGGCGGATCGAGCAGGATGACCTGGCGGAACAGATCGGGGCGGGCAATGGCCGCCCGGAACATGAGCACTGCGCCCAGGGAATGGCCGATGCCGATGACGGGCATGCGGTGACGGGTCTCGATTTCGCTGACCAGCTCTTCGACCAGCGGCTGCCACGAGCGGCTCTCCAGCGGCATGTGCAGCCCCAGGGCATGGGAATAGTGGACCTGACGGGGGGCAAGGTGCTGAAAAAGAATCCGGTATGCAGCTCCGGGAATTCCGTTGGCATGTGCGAAATGAATCGGCGTCATGCTGCAAAGCTACACCGGCTCCCTGAAAAGCAGAAGCCAGAAACGCGGCAGAAGTTTCACCGGACGTTTGCCCGTCCGCCGCCGGGACGCGTTATTTGCACCTGCAACACCTGCTGCCATGTCTCCGAAAGAAATTGCAGGCCGCCGGGCCGCCGAATGGGCCGAGCCAGGCATGAAAATCGGCCTGGGCACCGGCTCCACGGCCTATTTCGCCGTGGAAGCCCTCGGCGAGCGCGTCCGGCAGGGCCTCAACATCCAGGCCGTGCCGACCTCCCGCGCCACGGAGGCCCTGGCACGCCAATGGGGCATTCCCCTGATTCCCCTCTCGCCCGGCCTCACCCTGGACCTGACCATCGACGGCGCGGACGAGATCGATCCGCTGCTCAACCTGATCAAAGGCGGGGGCGGCGCCCTGTTCCGCGAAAAGCTCGTCGCATCCATCACCCAGGAACTGGTCATCATTGCCGACGCCGGCAAAATGGTGCCGGTGCTGGGGCAGTTTCCGCTGCCGGTGGAGATCGTGCCCTTCGGCTGGGAAATCACCTGCGCGCGGGTCGAGGCCCTGGGCTGCCGCCCGGTGCTGCGCATGGGGGAGGGCAAACCCTATCTTACTGATAATCAAAACTATATCCTGGACTGCCACTGCGGCGAAATCCGCGATCCTGCCGCCCTGCACGACCGGCTCAAGCAACTGCTGGGCGTGGTAGAGACCGGCCTGTTCGTCAACATGGCCAGCCGGGCCGTCATCGGGCACCCGGACGGCCATATCGAAATCCGCAACCGCAGCGCATGGGCTACCTGACGCAAACCGGCACCGATCTGCTCCGGGCTGAAGCCTTGCTGCGGGAAGGCGAGCTGGTCGCTGTCCCGACGGAAACGGTCTACGGCCTTGCAGCCGATGCCACCCGCCCGCAGGCGGCAGCCCGCATTTTCGAGGTCAAGCAGCGGCCCCGGTTCAATCCGCTGATTGTGCACACCGACCATCCGGAACGGGTGCGGGAGCTGGTGAGCGAATGGCCGCCGGAGGCCGAGGCGCTGGCGAAGGCCTGCTGGCCGGGGCCGCTCACCCTGCTGCTGCCCCGCAGCAGCCGCATCCCCGATCTGGTGACGGCAGGCAGCCCGCGGGTCGCGGTGCGCATTCCGGACCATCCGCTTACGCTGGAGCTGCTGCGGCGGCTGCCTTTCCCGCTGGCGGCGCCCAGCGCCAACCCCTTCGGCTATATCAGCCCCACCACGGCTGCGCATGTCGCGGCGCAGCTCGGCGGGCGGATTCCGTACATCCTGGACGGCGGCCCGGCGCGGGTGGGGCTGGAATCGACGATCATCGGCTGGGAGGCAGGGCAGCCGGTCCTGTACCGGCAGGGCGGCATTCCGGCGGAGGTTCTGGAGCCGATTACGGGTCCGCTGGGGCAGCCAGCCCCGGGGCTGAAGCCCCAGGCGGCCGGCATGCTCGGCAGCCATTATGCGCCGGCCACGCCGCTGATCCTGGGCGACCTGCGCAGCCTGCTCCGCGGTCGCAACCCGCAGCGCACCGGCATCCTGAGCCTCCGGCCCGGATCCTACGGGCTGCCGCCGGGCCAGGCAATCGCCCTCTCAGCCGACGGCGACCTCCGGGAGGCCGCCCAGCAGTTCTTCGCGGCCCTGCGCACGCTCGATGCCCTGCACCTCGAAGCCATTCTGGCGGAGCCGATGCCCGATACCGGCCTGGGCCGCGCCATCAACGACCGGCTGCGCCGGGCGCAGGCCGAGCGGAAAGCTGCGCCGGATCTTCCGTCCGATTCCGTATCTTAGCCGCTTACCCCGTTCCCTTGGACCCCCTGAAAGCCCGTATCCTGCAGGATCTGCTCGGCAAATCCGACATCACCCTCTCCAGCGACCAGACGGAGGCGCTGGAGGCCTTTGTCCGGTTTGAAAAGCAGCACGCCGAGCGGCCCGCCTTCATGCTCACCGGCTCTGCCGGCACCGGCAAGACCTTCATGATCGGGCTGTTTACTGAACTGCTGCGCAAGTCGGGCTACAAAGTGGTGCTGCTGGCGCCTACCGGACGCGCCGCCAAGGTAATCACGCGCCGCACCCGCCGCCTGGCCTACACCATTCACCACCATATCTACAGCCCCCGCGAGCTGATCAGCGGCGACGTGTCCTTCGAGCTGAAAACCAACAAGGAAGAAGAGCGGACCGTGTACGTCGTGGACGAGGCCTCGATGATCGGGGAGGAAAGCGAGGGGCTCAACCTGCTGCACGACCTGCTGCAGTATATTTTCCTGCCGGAAGGCCGCCACAAGCTGATCCTGGTCGGGGATCCCGTACAGCTGCCGCCGGTTGGCCATGCAGATTCTCCCGCCCTGAATGTCAAGGAACTGCGCAAGCGTTACGACCTGGATGTGACCCATGCCCACCTGACCGAGGTCAAGCGGCAGCTGGTGGATTCGGGGGTGCTGGACAATGCCGTGCTGATCCGGGACGCGTATACGGAAAGCCGGACCAGCGTGGAGCTCGAAACCGGCCGGGATGTGCAGGTGATCGACAGCCCGCATGAAGCCATCGAGACCTATACCGGCTATTACGAGGATGGCAATCCGGACCGGGTGGTATTCATCACCTACTCCAATGCCTTCGCGGCCCGCGTCAACCAGGCGATCCGCAACCAGCTGCTGGGGGTGCCGGAGCCGCTGGTTCCCTCCGATCTGGTGATGGTGGTCAAAAACAACTACGTCTGGGGTGACCCGAAGCGCATGCCCTTCCTGGCCAACGGCGAGATGGGCATTGTGCGCTATGCCGATCCGGAGCCGGAGGAGCGGTACGGACTGAAGTGGATGGACGTGGAGCTCGAGTTCCAGGACAGCCGGGGCGAGCCGTTCATGGTGTCCTGCAAGGTGAATCTGGACCTGCTGCAGAACAAGCTGCCGCAGATCGACCGGGGGGTGATGAGCCGCATCTACCACGAGCGGCAGCAGGAGTACCAGGGCATGCCGCGCAGCAAGGCGCAGGAGCTGCTGCGCACCGACCCCTATCTCAACGCGCTCCAGATCAAATACGGCTATGCCGTCACCGGCCACAAAGCGCAGGGCGGGCAGTGGGAAAATGTGCTCATCGGCTTCGAGCGGGACTACGGGGAAGACCCCAAAGCCTATCTGCGCTGGACCTATACGGTATTCACGCGGGCTGAATCGCGGGTATTTCTGCTGAACTGCCCGTTTATTTCCTGAGCCGAAACCAGGTCAGGCGGCGTGCCGCCAGGCAGATTTGTTAAGCTGCTTGACCAGCTTCACCTCGCCGAGGGTTACCTGGGCGCAGAACTCCCGGAGGCGCTCGGCAGAGAAGGCCATGCGGCGGTCGCTTTTCTTCGTAATTTCGATAGGCTTGATTTTCAGCAGTTTGATTTCCCCGACCATCACCCGGAAATCTGCCGGGCCTGTGACGGAGAGCCCGGGAAGCTCTGCTTCGACCAGGCCGAAGGTGGCCGATACTTCCAGCGAGCGGTACGCGCCGCGCACCCGCACGTTGCCGGCATGCACCGAGAATACCACGTCGAGCCCTTCGGGCACCCGGATTTCGGCCTGCACGCGGTCGCGGGCGGCCAGCAGGGCACCGGGCGCCTGCCCGCCGATCATCCAGTAGTCGCCGGTATCTTCGGGCTCCGGCAGCAGCAGCCGGCCTTTGAGGTCGGGCTCCCGCACTTCGAGCTCCGCCGACGCATGGGTCGTGAGCAGGTATGAACCGCCGAGCAGTTCGATCACCAGCGGTTTTTCCGTGCCGATGGGATAGCTATTGGCCAGAAATTCGGAGATCATACGCGCTTGACTGTTGGGGGCTGTTACCTCTACTCATACGGGTTCTGTGCTGCGGGGTTGAGCGGGTGCCGCCCGGACTGCGCATGCAGATCGACCAGCAGGCTGCTGCGCTCTGCGAATGCCGCCGCTGCTGCCGCTTGGCCGTACGGCCGGGATATATTACCTTAGCCCACCTCATTCATCCTGTATGGCAACTCCTGGCAAAAAGCCCGTATCCGCGCCTGTTTCACCCGCTGCCTCCAGCCGCTGGACGCCCCTGCTGCTGCACGCAGGCATTCTGGCCGCGTTCTATATCCTGCTGATGGCGTATTTCAGCCCCGTGATCTTCGGCGGCAAGCAGGTTAGCCAAAGCGATATCATCCAATACCAGGGCATGCAGCAGGAAATGGCTGAATTCCGGAAGGAAACCGGCCAGGAGGCGCTCTGGGTCAGCACGCTGTTCGGGGGCATGCCCGGTTACCAGTCGGGGGTCTTTTACCTCGGCAACACCGTCAACGTCTTCAACCGCCTGCTCTGGATGGGGCTCTCCCGGCCTGCGGGCTATATCTGGGTTACCTTCCTGGGCTTTTTCTTCCTGCTCCGGGTGCTGAAGGCCAGCCCCGCAGTCAGCGGGATCGGTGCTGCGGCATATGCGCTCTCCTCCTACTTTTTCATCATTCTGGAGGCCGGCCACACGTCCAAGGCAAATGCCATTTCCTTCATGGCGCCCCTGATTGCCTCCATTCTCCTCACCTACCGGGGTAAATGGATCCTGGGCGGCGCCCTTACGGCCCTGTTCACCCTGCTCCAGGTCAACGCCAACCACCTCCAGATCACCTACTATCTCGTGATGGCCATCGGCATCCTGGGCATCAGCCTGCTGATCGATGCCATCCGGCAGAAAACCCTGCCTGATTTTCTCAAGGCCTCAGCCATCCTGCTCGGCGCCGCCCTGCTGGGCGTAGCGCCGAACATCAGCCGCCTGTGGACCACCGCCGAATATGCCGCCGAGACCCTGCGCGGCCCCTCGGAGCTGGCGGTGAAGGCGGGCGACAATGCCTCCGGCCTGGATCAGGAATACGCGCTCCGCTGGAGCTATGGCATTTCGGAATCGCTGACGCTGCTCGTGCCGGATGCGTTCGGCGGCGCGTCGGGCGTGGAGGTGTCCCGCACCTCCAATACCGCCCAGGAGCTCCGCCGGCAGTTCGGCAACAGCGAGCAGATCGGGCAGGTGCTGCAGAACTTCCCGGCCTACTGGGGCGACCAGCCCTTCACCTCCGGGCCGGTGTATGCAGGCGCCATCGTGTGCATGCTCTTCGTGCTCGGGCTGCTGGTGCGCGGCGAGCCGCTGAAGCCCTGGCTGATTGCGGTTTCGGTGCTGTTTCTGGCGCTTTCGTGGGGCCGCAACTTCCTGCCGCTCACCGATTTGTTTTTCAGCTACTTCCCCGGCTACGACAAATTCCGGGCGCCGGCCATGATGCTGGTGATGGTGGAATTTGCCATGCCGCTGCTGGGCGCGCTCGCGCTGCAGCGCATCCTGAGCCCCGAAGCGCAGCAGGACCCGGGCCTGACGCGCAAGGTGCTCATCGCCGCAGGCATCGCCGGGGGCCTGAGCCTGCTTGTGGCCCTGATGGCCTGGGCCGGGATCTTCTCCTTCTCCGCCGACCAGGATGAGCGCTACGGGCAATTGGCTGATATTCTGGTGGAATACCGCAAGGAGACCATGGCTGCCGATGCGCTGCGCAGCCTGCTCTTCATCGGCCTGGCCGCCGGGGTGATGCTGCTCTACCTGCGCAACGTCCTCAAGGCGGTCCCGGCCAGCCTGCTGCTGGGTGCCCTGGTGCTGGCCGATATGGCTCCGGTCAATTACCGCTACCTGAATGCCAATGACTATGTGCCTGCCCGCCGCTATGAGCAGCAATTCCAGCCTTCGGCGGCGGACAAGCTGATCCTCCAGGACCAGGACCCCGGCTACCGGGTGCTGAACCTGTCGGTAGCGACCTTCGACGATGCCCTGACGTCCTATCACCACCGCTCCATCGGCGGCTACCACGCAGCCAAGCTGCGCCGCTACCAGGATGTGATCGACAGCCTGATCCGGCCGGAGATCCTGCGGATCGATGCGGCATTCAAAAATCAGCCGACGGATTCGTCGATCCAGGCCACCTTCGCCGGGCTGACGGCGCTGAAGATGCTCAACATGCGCTACCTGATCTACAATCCGGAGCGCCCGCCGCTCCAGAACGCATCGGCGCTGGGCGACGCGTGGTTTGTGGAGTCGATCCGGAAGGTGAACAGCCCGAATGAGGAGATCGACGCGCTGCGGCAGATCGATCCGCGCCGGGAGGCGGTGGTGGATGTGAGCCGGTTCCCCGATCCGGGCACGGTGCCGGTGCCGGATTCTGCTGCGCGGATTGTGCTGACCTCGTTCAAGCCCAATGAACTGGTGTACGAAGCCAGTTCTGCCGCCGGGGGGGCCGCCGTGTTCTCGGAGGTGTACTACAACCAGGGCAAAGGCTGGAAAGCCTATGTCGACGGGCAGCCGGCGGAGCATTTCCGCGTCAATTATATCCTGCGGGGGATGGTGCTGCCGGCTGGCACGCATCAGGTTACATTCCGCTTCGAACCGGCGTCTTTTTACCAGGGCGAAACCCTCTCCTGGGCCTTTTTGGCGCTGCTGGTGCTGGCCGTCGCAGGAGCAGCTTGGTACGAGACCCGTAAGATCCAGCGAGGAAACTGATCAAAGTCAGCAGGAAATCTGATTATTCACATGGTTCCCCGGTTGGGCAAACGATACCTTTGAGACGGAAGCTTTGGATGTTGCCACTCCCAAACGCAAAACGTCATGAAGAAATTCCTCGTCCCAACCGATTTTTCCGAAGTAGCATTGCATGCAGCGGATGCCGCCGTCGAGCTGGCGTCCCGGTATCCTGCTTCCGAAGTGCATTTCCTGACCCGGGTGGAGGTCCATCCGCTCTGGGACCGGTTCCGCGAGCAAGACCGGCTCGAATACCCCGAGTACCTGGAGAAACTGCATCAGACCAAAGCACAGTTCCGCGAGCTGCGGGAGCGCTACGCGGGAACTACCGTTCCCATCATCACCTCCTATACCCCGAAAGATCTCGTGGAAGGCGTGGAGCGCTACTGCGAGCGGGAGGACATCTACATGATTGTCATGGGCAGCAGCGGTGCCAGCGGGCTGAAGGAGTGGATGACCGGATCCTATGCGCAGAAGATTGTGAAGAATGTGGCGCACCCGGTGCTGGTGGTCAAACATCCGCTGGGCGAGCCGAGCTTCCGCAGCGTGGTGTTTGCATCGGACTTCCGCCAGGAGGCCCGCAAGCCCTTCGAGGAATTGCTGGAATTTGTGCGGCCTTTTGGCGCGCATGTGCATCTGCTGCACATCGAGCCGCCGGAAACCTTCTGGAAAGGCGAGCCCGACCACAAAGGGCGGATGGATCTGTTTGAGCGGATGTGCTGGAACCTGCCGTGCAGCACCCATGAGATCGGCGATGTGAGCGTGGAAGCCGGGATTACCCACTTCGCCTCGGACATCGGCGCCGATCTGGTATCGATCGCCCACAATGCCATTCCGGCCTCCGGCCGCACCTTCGGCAAAAGCCAGAGTCTGACCGACTCCCTGGTCAACCACCTCGAACAGCCGCTGCTGGCGCTCAACACCGTGCAGCTCAAGGTGTGGTTCCGGGTGAACGAACTGGGCGTGGAGGTCTGAGCGCCTGCGAGGCGTGGCAGCAGGTGATGCCCCCGCAAGGCCGGATGCATTCCGGGCCGGGCGGGGGCATGCGCCGTTCAGGACTCGCGCTTGCGCGTGATGCGCGCGCCCAGCGGATTGAGCCGGTGCTCGATGTGCTGGTAGCCCCGGTCGATCTGCTCGATGTTGTAAATGCGGCTGGTGCCCTGGGCCGACATGGCGGCGATGAGCAGCGCCACCCCGGCACGGATGTCCGGGCTGGTCATGGAGATGGCGCGCAGCGCCTGCCGGCGCTCCAGGCCGATGACGGTAGCCCGGTGCGGGTCGCAGAGGATGATCTGCGCTCCCATATCGATCAGCTTGTCCACGAAGAACAGGCGGCTCTCGAACATCTTCTGGTGAATGAGCACCGAGCCTTTGCACTGGGTCGCCAGCACGAGGACGATGCTCAGCAGGTCGGGGGTGAATCCCGGCCAGGGATGGTCGGAGACGGTAAGAATGCTGCCGTCGATGAAGGTGTCGATCTCACAGACCTGCTGCTCGTGCACGATGATATCGTTGCCGCTGATTTCGAGCTGCACGCCCATGCGGCGGAAGATTTCGGGAATGATGCCCAGGTATTCCACATCCGCTCCCCGGATGGTGAGCTGCCCGCGGGTCATGGCGGCCATGCCGATGAAGCTGCCGACCTCGATCATATCGGCCAGCAGGCGGTGCTCCGCACCGCCGAGCGATTCCACCCCGTCGATGGTGAGCAGGTTGCTGCCGATTCCGGAGATCCGGGCGCCCATGCGGTTGAGCAGGTGGCAGAGCTGCTGGAGATACGGCTCGCAGGCGGCATGGTAGATGGTCGTGCGGCCCTGCGCGAGGACGGCAGCCATCAGGATATTGGCCGTGCCGGTGACGGAGGCCTCGTCGAGGAGCATGTAGGCGCCGCGCAGATGCCCGCCGGGTGCAGAGACGCGGTAGATCGCGTGATCGGGATCGTAGTGAAAATGGGCTCCGAGCTGCTGGAAGCCCCAGAAGTGGGTATCCAGACGCCGGCGGCCGATCTTATCGCCGCCGGGCTTGGGCGCATAGGCCAGCCCGAAACGGGCGAGCAGCGGCCCGACCAGCATGATGGAGCCGCGCAGCTTGCCGGCCTGTTTCCAGTAGGCATCCGACTGCAGGTACTCCAGATCGATGGCATCGGCCTGGAAGGTGTAGCTGCCGGGGCCATTGGCGCTTATCCGGACCCCGATGCTGCGGAGGATGCCGATGAGGTGATTGACATCGACAATGTCGGGGAGGTTGGTCAGGGTGACGGGCTGGTCGGTGAGCAGGGTGGCGCAGATGACCTGCAGCGCCTCGTTTTTAGCGCCCTGGGGCGTGATTTCCCCGCGAAGGCTGTGTCCGCCTTCGACTTCGAAGTATTCCATGTATTACCGTCTGCGGCGTTTCTGATTGCGCTTTTGTTTGCTGCTGCCTTGTCCGGCGGTGCGGAAGGTGCGCTGGGTAAAGCTGTGGGCCGCCTGGAGAAACTGGCGGGAAAAGACGATGTCTTCCGGCCGGACTGTAAGGCGGTTTTTCGACAAGGTGCGGATATGGTCGGCAATGGCAGCCTCGGGCACATTGCCGTCGCGGTCCACCGCACGCAGAAACATCTTCATGATGTTGGCGATATGGTTGACATAGGCGGTTTTGCGGGGCCCTTCTTCCATGTCGGCCGCATAGCGGATCATCTGTTCGACGATGAATCCATACTGCCGGAGCTGGGGCGCATTCCGGCTGTAGCCCATGTGCTTGCCGGTGCGGTGGTAGAGCACTTCGCGGCCCGGCGGCGGATACGGCGCATCCACATCGAGCTTGAAGTCGCTCATCATATACAATGCATCCCAGAGCTTCTGCTTATGATCCGGATTTTCCTTCAGCGAAGGATTGAGCATGATCATGTAGCGGATGATTTCATGCGCCGTCTGCGTGCGCACCTGCTTATCGGGCAGGGTGCAGGCATATTCGACCATGTTCTGAATATTTCGCCCGAATTCGCGCAGGCGCAGCGGGGTGTTCGAGAGATGATAATTCATATGCGTGATGTGCAGACCGGCTGAGGCATGTGTTTTACAGCAATTTGCAGCTGCCGCCGGCGCAGTGCGGGGCATCTCCCCGCACCTGACGGGCATAAAGGTACGGAAAAAGCCTGGAATGTCCAAGCCGCAGCGCGGACCTGGCCTATGGCGCAGCAGCCGTGTGCGTGCCGAGCAGGATTTCAAGCTCCCAGCCCCGTTCCAGCAGGTCCGAACGCACCACGCGGCCGCCCATCAGGTGCAGGTAGGTGGTGAGCATATACATGCCGAGCCCTTCTCCGCCAAGGTAGGATACCATCGCCTCCTCGTGCGCGCCGGGCGCCATCGCGCCGGCCAGCGGCGCCGGGATATCCACCCCGCTGAACACGCAGAGGAGCTGCATCTGCTGCGGGCTGGTCTGGCAGAGCCTGAAGCATACTGCGGCGGCATGCGCTTCGCGGTAGCGGTCTGCGATCCCGATCAGCTTGCGGACGATGGGCATCAGGAGCCGGTCCCGGACCGGCAGGGTCCTGGCCGCCTCCGGCTCGCAGCGCAGGGCGAGCATGCCGCCCGCCAGCGATGCGCCGAAGGGCTGTGCGGCCGCGTCCAGCACCGCACCAAAAGGCTTTTCCTGTCCCTGGCCTGCTTCCAGCGGCGCCAGCAGCAGCTCCGCCATATCGCGGCTGATCTGGTCGAGCGATCCGGCCGACTGCTCCAGGTAGCGCAGCACCTGGGCACGTGCAGCCTCCGTTCCGGACTGCAGCAGCGGCAGCAGCCCCATCAGATTGCTGATCGGAATGCGCAGGTGATGCGACAGCAGCTGATTGAATTCGATCAGCGAGCGGTTGCTGTGCTGCAGGGCGTCGATGAGGCGGAGCCGCTCCGCTTCTGCCTCTTTGCGCGCAGTGACATCCTCCACAGCTACCAGCTGCGCGATCTGCCCCCGAAACAGCACCGGGTGGGAATGGATTTCGACGAGCACCCGCTGGCCATCCCGCTTGATATGCTCCCAGGTGCCGGCATCGTGGTAGCCGGTTTTGAGCCCTTGCACCGATGCGCGCACGCGCGCCCGGTCGTCCTCCGGGCGGATATCCAGGATCGTCATGGATTTAAATTCCGCCCGGCTGTAGCCATATATCTGCACGGCCGCGTTGTTCACCTCCAGAAACCGCAGGCTCTCCCGGTCATACACCCACATGGGATGAGGATGATCGGCAAACAGCTGCTCGTGGTCGCGCTCTGCTTTCCGCACCAGGCGGATGTAGGCCCGCGCCAGCATGAAGATAATGACACCGGTCAGCGTAATCCAGAAAAGTCCTTTGACCGTCTGCAAGGTGCTGTACATCCGGGTATTCTGCATGGCTTCCGGAAGCAGCTGGAGCAGATGGTCGGACACGACGATCCATCCCCATCCCAGGAGCATATAGAGGACCGCCCATCCCAGGGCCTCGGTGGAGCGGATGTCGGGCTTCAGTTTCATGGCAGGTCCGGGCAAAGATGCAACGGCTCCGCAGATATGCTGCACGCATACCTTGAGTAAATCTAACATCCTGCTCCGGAATATCCTGCATAGAAGCCGGACAAATATCTCAGCGGCGGGCTGCCGGCACGGGCTCGGGCGCAGCATTGGGGACGCCGGTCACCCGCCCGATGGCACAGGCGACTGCCTTGAGCACCTCGCCCTCCAGCATCGCAATCCGTTCCCCCAGCTGGTCGGCGTACACCATCTGGAGGAGAAAGGGATCAGCCGCCAGCTCCCCGTACCCTGCGCCGGCAGGCAGGGATACCTGGGGAAAGAGCAGGGGATTTTCATGATGCCGGCGTACCGGCGGCATGAGCGGAAGAATCAGAAACGAGTCCCGGCGGTCATGGATATAATTGACTATCACCCCCGGACGAGCCGGACGCTCAGGCTCCGATCCTGTCCGGAGTCCGCGCACCAGGTATACATCACCAAAATACGGATACATATGCATTGCTGTGGATGGTGGGCTCTATGCCACTGTAACCTGCCCAGGCTGCTGTTGTTGGGGGTATATCGTATAACCGTTCAACATATGTATGTTTTCTGATGTAAGAAATCACCGCTGATGGCTGCCGTCTCCGGCCTTGCGGGTCTCTGGTCCGGAGGTTCCGAGCTTCCGGAGCGGGGTCAGGCGATGGTCCCAGCGCTCGGCAGCCTCGCGGCGGATCCGCTCGAAGTAGGCATCCAGGTCGGAGCGTACGGGCGCAAAATCCGCATCGAGTGCAGATTTGAGCGCGTAGGCCGGATCGAAGCGCCGCACTGCCGTATCGAGCCGGGCGATGGCCTGCGCAGCATCGCCGCGCCGGGCGTAGAACCGGGCAAGGTGGTAATAATTTTCAGGCAAACGATCCGGATCGCAGGCCAGCGACTGCTCCCCGCTGCGGATGGCCCCTTCCAGATCGCCCAGCACATACTGCATCCAGGCAGCAAAAAAATACCCCAGCGCAGCCAGCGCTGGATCTTCCAGCCCCTTGGCGTAGGCAGCGCAGGCCAGGTAATGATCGCGGACGGCAGCCGGGTCGTACAGGTGGCCAGCCTCGTGGCGGATGTGCCCGAGGTAAAGGTGGCAGAAGGGATTCCCCCGGTACACGGCCTCGCTGAGGGTCAGATAATGCAGGGCATCGTCCAGAAACCGGGGCTCATCCGGATGGCGGAGGTAGCGCTCGTATTCGAGCTGGCCGTCGCGGTAGCGCTCCTGGGCTTCAGTCTTTCGGGTGTTCTCGAGCAGATGGCTCAGCCGGTCGAAGCCTGCGCGGATCTCGCTGCGCTGCAGCTCGGCCTGCGAGACGAGGCCGGCCAGGCCCATGTCGAAGGCTGCTTTCAGCCCGGCGATGCCCTGCGCCAGCCGGTCGCCCGTTTCGACGAGCGTCATGCCCAGGTTCTCGATCCGCCCGCTGACTTCAGACAGCGCAAGCGCCGTCTGCCCGAAACCGCTTTCCAGCTGCACTTCCACCATCCGGAACCCGCGGTAGAGCACCTGCGTCTGATCGATCAGTGCGCGGTGAATCTCGATGTTGTACTCCCGCTGCTCGCTGAAGCCTTCGCGGATCGTATGATCGAGCTTGCCGCCCACCTCGCGGATCGTGGTGTTGATCTTTTCCGCATGGGCATCCGCCACCTGCCGGATGCCCTCGCCAAGCACCCAGGCAAAGCGCTCGGCTTGCCGGTGGCGGGCATAGGCGGCAGCGCCTTCTTCATCGGGCAGGGAAAACGGACGCAGCAGACGCATACAGCCGGCAGAATGGAGTATAGGGTAAAGATACACAATCTTGCAGCGCGGAAGGGGTATCCCGTCAGGACAGGCTGGCCCGGACGAGCATGCCTTCCGGATACTGCACATCCGTCAGGCATAGGCCCTGCGCGTCGGCATTGGCAGGCGCAGCCCTTCGGTCGCGGGCCTCGATGATGCGGCGCACTTCCTCCAGGCTCAGCACGCCCTGCCCGGCGAGCAGCAGGGTGCCGGTGATGGCCCGTACCATGCCCCGCAGGAAGCGGTTGGCGCGGATATGGAAGCAGAGCCGGTCCGGCAGCAGCTCCCAGCGGGCCTCCAGGATGCGGCAGCGGAAATGGGTATTGTCCGTATGGGCTTTGCAAAAGCTCTCGAAATCCTCATACGCAAACAAGAGCGACGCAGCCTCCTCCAGCCGGGCCAGGTCCGGCATGTACGGGATGCGCATGGCCAGCCCTTCCAGCAAGGGCGATTTCCGGGTCACGATCTGGTAGGTGTATGCCCGGCTTATGGCGCTGAACCGGGCGTGGAAAGCCGGATCCGCAGCCTGATAGACCGCGTGCACCGCAATATCGGGCGGGAGAATGCCATTGATCCCTACGAGAAACCGCTGCGGCAGGGCACCCCCGAAATCGAAATGCGCCACCTGCCCGCTCGCGTGCACGCCTGCGTCCGTGCGCCCGGAGCCCGTGCACGCAGCGGGCGTACGCAGCAGCGTGCTCAGCGCACGGTTGACCTCGGCCTGCACCGTCGGCGCATTGGGCTGGTCCTGCCAGCCGCCGTAGCGGGCGCCGTGGTAGCTGATCTGCAGGGCGTAGCGGGGCATGATGCAGAAATGAGCCGCCAAATTAGTCAGCGCGCCGTCCCGCAGCAACCTTTGCCGTTTTCCGGGGTTCCTGTTTTCAGGTTTTCCCCATTTTTGCGTATCTATCTGCCAGCGCAGTTCCGATGAGTATGATCCGCAATCTGCATGCATGGCTTCAGCGCCCCTACCCGTTTCCCGCTACCTGGCAGGAGCAGCTCCGCGGCTCGCTGACGGCCGGCGCGGTCGTGGCGCTGTTTCTGTTCATCTTCCGTCCCTTCGGCGCGTACGCGATCATCAGCACCTGGGAGGTGCTGCGGGTTGCGGCCCTGTTCGGCCTGGTCACAGCAGCTGGGCTGATGCTGTCGGCAGGCCTGCTGCGCCTGTTCCCCCGCTACGCCCGCGAGCAGCGCTGGACCTTGGGCAAGGAGCTGCTGGAAATGCTGCTGAGCATCTGCATCATCGCTGTGCTGAACCTGCTCGCCGCGCACGGCACCTGGGGCGTACCCATCACCCTCGTCCGCCTCGGACAATGGCTGCTCGTCACGGGCACCGTGGCAGGAGCGCCCATTCTGGTATCGGTTGCGCTCACGCAGCACCGGCTGATGCGCCGCTACCGCACGGAAGCCGAGCTGCTTTCGGCCGGATTGCAGACCCTGCCGTCCGAACAGGAGGATCACACCGACCCGCTGATTACCCTGAGCGGGGAAAACCAGTCGGAACGCCTGACCATCAGGCGATCCGACCTCTATTACCTGGAAGCTGCCGATAATTACGTCGCTGTCTGCTATCTTCACAGCACCAGGCTCCAGCGGCAGCTGCTCCGTAGCCCGCTCAAACGGATGGAAGCTGCGCTGGCGGCACATCCGCAGCTGTTCCGCTGCCACCGGGCCTATCTCGTAAACCTGGACCATGTGCACAAGATTTCCGGCAATGCCCAGGGCTACCGCCTGCATCTGACCGGGGTGGAAAACCCGGTTCCGGTATCCCGCAGCCTCAATGCGGAAATCCGGCAGCGCCTGCGGCAAATGGCCCCCACTGCCGCGCTTCCATAAAAATGCCGTATCTTTGCCCCGATCTGAACACGGGATTCATGCCGACTGTCGCATTTCATACCCTGGGCTGCAAGCTGAATTTTTCGGAAACCTCTTCGGTGGCCCGGCAATTCCTGGACGCCGGCTTCGAGCGCCGGGAGTTTGAGGATGCCGCCGACGTGTATGTGATCAATACCTGCTCGGTCACCGATCAGGCCAATAAAAAATGCCGCCACACCATCCGCCAGGCGCTCCGGATGAATCCGCAGGGCTATGTGGTGGTCATCGGCTGCTACGCGCAGCTCAAGCCCCGGGAGATTGCCGAGATCCCCGGCGTGGACCTGGTGCTCGGCGCCGGCGATAAATTCCGGATTCTGGAGCTGGCCGGCGATTTCCGCAAGGAAGCCCATGCCTGCGTGTACAACAGCGAGATCCGCGAGGTCAGCCGCTTCGTGGACGCCTATTCCCTTGGCGACCGCACCCGTTCCTTCCTCAAAATCCAGGACGGCTGCGATTACAAATGCAGTTTCTGCACCATCCCCCTCGCGCGCGGGCGCAGCCGCTCCGACAGCCTGGACCAGATCCTCCGCAACGCGCAGGCCATCGAAGCAGCCGGCGTGCAGGAAATTGTGCTCACCGGCGTCAACCTCGGCGACTACGGCCAGGATCAGCCGCAGCGCCTGATCGACGTGCTCCGCGCGCTGGATACCCGGACGGGTATTCCCCGCTACCGCATTTCCTCCATCGAACCCAATCTGCTCAGCAATGAGATCATCGGGTTTGTGGCGGAGTCGAAGCGCTTCATGCCGCATTTCCATATCCCGCTGCAAAGCGGCGATAATGAAATCCTCGGGCTCATGCGCCGTCGCTACCGCGCGGAGCTGTATGCCGCGCGGGTGGCGGCCATCAAGGCGGCGATGCCGCATGCCTGCATCGGGGCGGATGTGATCGTCGGGTTTCCGGGGGAAACGGAGGCCCATTTCAGCCGGACTGCCGCCTTCCTCGAAGCGCTGGATGTCAGCTATCTGCACGTATTCACCTACTCCGAGCGCGACAATACGCCGGCGGCTTCGATGCCGGGCAGCGTGCCGCCCGCCGAGCGCAGCCGCCGCAACCAGGTGCTGCGCATGCTGTCGGAGAAAAAGCGGCAGGCATTCTACGGGCAGTTCGACGGACAGGTGCGCATGGCCCTGTTCGAGTCGGAGTCAGAGCCCGGCTGGCTGAGCGGATTTACGGACAATTACATCCAGGTCGCAGTGCCCTGGGAGGCCGGGCTGGAAAACCGCATGCTGCCGGTGCGCCTGGCAGGGCCGGGCCCTGCCGGCCACGTGCTTGGGATCATTGAAAATCAGGCAGCTCCTTTGACTGCGGCCTGCTGATTCCGGGATTTCCAGCGGAAATACAGCACCGCCCCGCCGATGAGCGCTGCTACGATGAGCGGAAAGGCCAGCAGGTAGAGGATTCCAGCATTGATCGATTCGGCGGCCAGGTTGCCGGAGGCATCTTCGCCCATGGCAGAAGACTTGCACATGGCGCACTGCGCGGCGGCGCGGACCGAGGTCCCGGCCAGCAGCAGCAGGAAGGCCCAGATCCGCAGGCGGAACGTGGAAGGCAGCTGTTGCATGGGGTACTCAGTAACAGGGTGAAATGAACAGATAGACCAGCACGCCCGTCACCGCCACGTAGAGCCACAGCGGGAAGGTAATGCGCGCCAGGCGCTTGTGCCGGTCGTAGCGCTCGCTGAGCGCCCGGTAGATCGAGAAGGTCGCCAGCGGCACAATGCTGACCGACAGCACGATATGCGAAATCAGAATGGCCAGGTACAGCGGCTTGGGAACCGGCGAAGCCTCGCACCAGCGGGCCTCCTCCGTGGCGAGGTGATAGAGCACATAGGACACCAGGAAGAGGGCCGAACAGAGATATGCGCCCAGCATGCTGATGCGGTGCAGGCGGATCTGGCGGTTGCGGATGAAGATAAAGCCCGCCACGAGCAGCACGGATACCGTGGAGTTCAGGACTGCATTGAGCTTGGGCAGCAGCAGCGGATCGAAGCCGAGATCCGGCACGGGAAAGAGATTGGGCGTCAGCAGG
Source organism: Bacteroidia bacterium (assembly GCA_033765305.1). GTDB lineage: Bacteria > Bacteroidota > Bacteroidia > J057 > J057 > RDXT01. The sequence goes on along the minus strand of JANRID010000010.1, from coordinate 278,043 downwards.
ATTGCCACAATGAGCGGCACGGCCACCGACACCGTCCAGATCAGGGGAACGTAGAGCCGGTCGTTAAAACGGGAAGCTGCAGGTGTTTCCATCGTCCTCAATTCTTCTTGTCTTTAATATCATCCGGATATTCGAGCAGCAGCAGGGATCGGAAGTCCTCTTCCATCTTGCGGATCTGTCCCAGATCGGTACCGGTGTAGTACTTGCGTACGCGTCCGGCTTTGTCCACGAGGGCGACCTGCGAGGAAAAAAGCGGCAGATCAGAAGCTGTTTTACCCTGAAATTCAGGCAGATGCAGTGCATCGCCCGCGAGGCTGCGGACGGTTTCCGCGTCGCCGGAGGCATAGATCCAGTATGACGGATCGGCAGCGTTGCGCTGCGCGACCGGCAGGTAGCGGTTCAGGCTGTCGCCGGTGTTGACCAGCACAAACCGCACCCGGTCATAGGACTCCCAGTCGATGTTGTCGTAGAAGCGGCGCAGGTTGCCCATCAGCACGATGGAGCCTACCGTATCCCGGACCGAGTAAAATGCCAGATAGGTAACCGTGCCGCGAAGGGCACTGTCGGTGAGGGAGCCGCCGCGCAGATCCTGCAAGGAAAACGCAGGCAGCCGGTGGTACACCGTATCGCCCTGCGGAGCAAGGGAATAGGCAAACGGAAACTGGCTGAATACCGGGCGTGAAAGACGGACCATTGCCAGATAAAAGAGCAACGGGCTCAGAAACACGACCAGGAGAATAATGCGGATGCGATGTCTCGGTTCAGCCATAGCCTTGGTGCCAAGTCAGCTCAGGGCTGCGCTGCAATCCAGTCTGACGTAGGAGTAACCGCCTGCGAACCGCTTTGTTTATCCATTTTTCCCCAGTATCCGCCTTCGAGAATCAGGCCGATGATCAGCCAGATGATGAACACGAAGGGTATCAGAATGGTGAGCGCGAGGCGCTTCACCTCATGCCGGAGGTGCATGAACTCGGCTACGATATAGAATGCCTTGAAGATCGTCAGCACCACAAAGGTGACCAGCACCAGGGTCTTGGCGGTGGAGGGCGAAATGCCGAACCAGTCGGGGAAAAAGCCCTTGATCCCGGCGAGAATAAATTCAAATACGGTCAGTACCGTGAGAATCAGTGCGGTACGGTAAATGGATTTCCGTGCTTCAAGTCCGTCGGCAGTCATGGGAGAACCGTTAAGTCGTTGAGGGAAAGAATAAGGCGGAAATCAGACGAGGTAAAAGAAGGTAAACACGAAGACCCAGACCAGGTCCACGAAGTGCCAGTACAGGCCTATTTTTTCGGTCATTTCGTAATGACCCCGTTTTTCGTAGGTGCCCTTATTCACATTGATGAGCAGAATCAGCAGGAGCACCACCCCGGAAAACACGTGGGTGCCGTGGAATCCGGTCACGAAGAAGAAAAAGTTGGCGAACTGCTGCGGGCCGTACTGGTTGGCCTTCATGTTGGCGCCGCCATCGGTGTGATGGGCATGCTTGAGCAGCTCGTCGACTTTGCTCTGGCCGGAAATGGTGATGCCGTTGCGGAGCTGGAGCTCGACGACTTCGCCTTCCACATTTTTCACTGGAAACACCACTACCGCATCCCCCTTCTTCACCCCGGGCAGGCGGAGATCATCCACAGCGCCGGCTTCGAGCTGATAGGCGCCCTCGTGCGTGCCGATGATGAAGTGGTACCACTCATACGCCTGGCAGGAAAGGAATGCGACCCCGCCTACCACCGTCCACGCTACCCACTTGGACACCTCTTTCTTCGACTTGCGGTGCCCGGCCTCCACGGCGAGCACCATCGTGACGCTGGAGAGGATGAGGATGAAGGTCATCAGACCCACGAACACGAGGGGCAGATCGAGATGGAATACTTCGTGCAGGATCGGGGTGTGGATAAACACCTCTTCCGGATTGGCCCAGGCGTAGCCTTCTTCGATCCGGTTGCTGCGGCTGGCGCCGTAGGCCACCAGAAACGAGGCGAACGTGAAGGCGTCCGACACAAGGAAGAACCACATCATCAGTTTGCCCCAGCTCGCCTGGTAAAATGGGCGTTCCCCCTCGACGAGTGCGCGCTTGTCTACTGCAACGTTAGCCATGAAATCCGGTCTCGTTTGATTCGTGTGAAGATGCGCAGCAAAAATAGTAATTTCCCTTCCACATACAAGAACCCGGATACAACACTTTTGCACGCAATGTGCGGCGGTCCCGCCCATCCAATCCAGGGAAATTCCGTATCTTGGAGCAAGATTCGCCAGCTATGTCCCCGCTCATCCAGCAAATCCTCAACGACCCTGCTGCGCCGGCCCTTGCCGGCGAGCTCCAGCAGGCCCTGGCCGACGAGGCATCGCGCCGGCAGGCCTTCCGCCAGTGGACCGACGAATCGCAGAAAGCCGAATTCATCAACGGCGAAGTGGTGCTGCATTCGCCGGTAAAGAAGCAGCATCTGGAAGTTTCCCGGAGGCTCTTCGGGCTGATGCATTTCTATACGTCGCTGCGGGGCCTGGGCGTCGTCTGGGCTGAAAAGGCCATGGTCAGCCTGACCCGCAACGACTACGAGCCGGATCTGTGCTTTTTTCCGGCGGAGCAGGCCGCTGCGTTCACCGAGGACCAGATGCTCTTCCCTGCCCCGGCCTTCGTTGCCGAAATCCTCTCTGCACGCACCGCCAAGATCGATCAGGGCATCAAAAAGCAGGACTACGCCGCCCACGGCATCGGCGAATACTGGATCATCGACCCTGTGCGGCAGCGCGTGGAGCAGTACCTGCTGGCCCTGCCCTCCGACCGGACGTATTTTCCCCCGTACCTCCACTCCATCTCGGACCTCATCGAAAGCCGGACCATTCCGGGCTTCCGCATCCCGGTGGCGGCTATGTTTGAAGAGGCAGCCAATGTAGCCGCCCTGCAGCGGATCCTGCGGGGCGACCCGCCGGCGGAGCCCGAAGCGGAGTACGGGGCCTGAGGCAGCTTACAGGTGCAGCATGCGGTTGCCCGTGGCGCCGAGCGCAGCTTCCTTGATCGACTCCGAAAAAGTCGGGTGCGGGTGCGAGAAGATGGCGATATCTTCTGCCGAGGCGCGGAATTCCAGCCCCATGACGCCTTCCATGATCATGTCGGCCGCACGCGGGCCGATGATGTGCATGCCCAGCAGCTCGTCGGTGTCCTGGCGGGAGAGAATTTTGACGAATCCCGAAGTATCCATGCTCGCGCGGGCGCGCCCGGAGGCTTTGAAGGGGAAATTGCCGGTTTTATAGGCGATGCCCTGCTGCTTCAGCTCCTCCTCGGTGTAGCCGGTGCCGGCCACTTCGGGCCAGGTATACACTACATTCGGAATGGAGCGGTAGTTGATATGGGGATGCTGGCCGGCGAGGATTTCGGCGGCGAAGACACCTTCCTCGGAAGCTTTGTGGGCGAGCATGGCGCCGCGCACCACATCGCCGAGGGCGTAGACACCCGGCACGGCAGTTTCGAGGCGGTCATTGACCGGGATGCGCCCGCGCTCGGTCTGGATGCCGATGGCTTCGAGATTCAGGCCGTCTGTATAGGGCTTGCGGCCTACGGCCATGAGGCAGAGGTCGGCGCTGAAGCTGACTTCCTCGCCCTTGGGATTCTTTGCCGTGACGGTCACGCCCGTATCCGAGGCAGTGGCGCCGGTTACCTGATGGCTGAACATCGCCTTGAAATCCAGCTCTTTGGAGAGGACTTTATTCAGCTCCTTGCCCAGGGCGCCGTCCATGCCGGGGATCAGGCGGTCGGCGTATTCGAGCACGGTGATCTTCGTGCCGAGGCGCCCGAAGATGGAGGCCATTTCAACGCCGATGACCCCGCCGCCGATGACGATCATGGACTGGGGCAGCTCGGTCAGTTCGAGGGCTTCGGTGCTGGAGATGATGCGCTTGCCGTCGAATTCGATGCCGGGCAGCGAAGCCGGGGCGGATCCGGTGGCGATGAGGATTTTGTCGGCCTGCAGCGTCTCCGAGCTGCCGTCGGCCTTGGCGATGCGGAGGGTACGGGCGTCCACGAAGGAGCCCAGGCCCTGAATCACCTCGATTTTATTCTTCTTCATCAGAAACTCCACCCCGGAGACGGTCTGCTTCACGACCTCGGCCTTGCGGCGGATCATCTGGGGGAGGTCGAGGCCGAGGCTGCCGACCTGGATGCCGTGCTCGGCAAAGTGGTGGCTGGCCGCGAAGTAATGCTCGGTGGAATCGAGCAGGGCTTTGGAGGGGATGCAGCCCACATTGAGGCAGGTTCCGCCCAGGGTAGGCGCTTTTTCGATGAGGGCGGTTTTCATGCCCAGCTGAGCGCAGCGGATGGCGGCGACGTAGCCGCCCGGACCTGCGCCGATGATGGCGACTTGATATGCAGAAGTGGACATTGCGCGGTTTTCAGTTCGGTACCGCAGGCAAGTTAACCCATCTGTCCTAAACCGCCAACGGACGGATGCGGGAATTCAGGGATGGACTTTGGGGGACATGCGCTTCACACCGGAAGCAGGATGCGGGACGTGCGGGCGGGCTATGCGCTGCTGCCCATCTGCCCCCACTGCTTCCAGCAGTACACCTCGCCCCCCAGAAAAACCACATAAAACCCAAGCACGTCCGGGCGGGAAAAGCGTTCGCTGCGCATGTATTCGTCGAGCTGGGTTTCGGCTTGTGCAATTACATCGTTCAGGGTATGGCGGGCAGATTTTTTTACATATTTCAGCTCCAGTACAATGTCATATCTGACCGGACGGCCCGGCATTCTTTCGAGATAGATATCGGGATATCCCTTGCGGGCCTCGTATTCGCTGTGGATGTAATACGATTCGTACGGAAACAGCAGGCCAATCATCAGTGTCTGCAGGTGTTTTTCGCCATAGCTCAGCTCATCGCGGTTGGAGTGGTTCTCGGCCAGCACATATTCTACAATTCTGAAGAACGGTTCAGGGTCGCCCTGGCTGACCAGCGCTGAAATGGTCTGGGCAATAGGTCTTTTCGCTTCGGCAAACTGGGTTTTCGCAAGGTGAATCGCCGTAAAGTACTCGAAGTAGAGCTTCTTCATGACATAATTGGGGATTTCAAACCGCCAGCCGATATCTGACAGTTCCTTAAAACTGAGCATCCCCATGTAAAACAGCAGGCTCAGGAAATCATCCTGCGTAAACCCGCCCTCCAGGCTGTACAGACGGGTGAGCGGAAAATCGATGCTTCCTTTTTCTACCAGTCCTTCCAGCAGCCCGTATCGGGCTGTTTCGTCCTCGCCTATCTGGAAGAGGCTGCGCACTTTCCGGTAATCCGTAACCACATTGGTATCCAGCATCGCTTCGGGATACTGGGCCATGATGCCATATTCCTTCAGGAAATACAGCACCATATCGGGATTGAACAGACGGTTCCGGGCCTGATGCGCAAACCGGTAGCCATCGTACCAATCCTTCAGGTCGCGCATCATGCCGGGGATCTTCCCGCGGGGAACCTCGTATGTTTCCAGCAGGGCTTCGACCTCTTCGTGTGTAAAGCCCATCAGGTCGTGAAAAATCGGGTTGAGGCTGATATTGTCGCTGATGTTGAAGCCGCTCGTCAGCGAATCGAGGGTAACGGGCGAAACGCCGGTGATAAATATCCGGTCTACAATGCCATCGCGAGTGGCTGTTTTGAGGCTTTCGTAGAATTTGCGCACAAAGCCATTGCCGCCGACATGTGCCTGGAAACGGCTCAAATCAAAGGAAAGCAGCTCATTGGCAAAATGATCGTATTCGTCGATGAGGAGATATATTTTGAAGGGGAGGCCGTTCTGCTTCGTGAAATCGAAAATCGCGCCGATTACGGCTTCCGGGCTCTCGCCTGACTCGATGATCTGTCTTTGTGCTTCCGTATAGTAGGAGCCATAGGCCCCCAGAAAGCGGCGGGCGCCGGAGATTACATTCCGCAGAAACCCCTCATACGTGCGTTCCTGGCTGCTGGTATCGATCCGGCTGAACTCGAAGCTCAGCACAAAGTAGCGGTTCGCATACGGGCTCGGATGCCTGCCGATATACAGGCCGCCAAACAGCGTTTGAAAATCAGCTTGGTACTCCAGTCCGTAATAATGATGCAACGTGCTGACAAACAAGCTTTTGCCAAATCTACGCGGGCGAAGAAAAACCAGATATTTGGAACTCCATTGCTCCAGCCGTTCAATAAACTGGGTCCGGTCCTGATAGAAGTACTTTCCCTCGATCAAGGTTCTGAAATCGCTTTCCCCGTATGGAATCCTGAGCATGGCCCTCTTTGTTGGAACGAAAGATACAGGTTGACGTCTGGGTTTCCAAACCAGGGCAGTCGGATGCGGCATACCGTGCGGGTTCCGGTGAAGCGTATGATCAAGGCCTATTTCAGGGCCTCCATCAGTCCCACGCTCCCTGATCCGTCAGCACCTGCCGGTACTTGGCCCACATAAAACCCAGGCAATTACACCGCCCCCGACCGGATGGCTTCCAGCACCACCCGCGCCTTGGCAGGGCCGAGCTTGGCGCTGAGTTCGGCCTCGCTGGCCTCCTTGAGTTTTTTGATGCTTTTGAATTCCTGGAGAATCTTCTGCTCAGTGGCCTTCCCGATGCCCTTGATGCCGGAGAGGGCGGAGCCCTGGGCCTTGCTGCGCTGGTCGCGGTGGTGGGTGATGGCGAAGCGGTGGGCTTCGTTGCGGATCTGCTGGATCAGGTGCAGGGCCGGGCTTTTCTTGTCGATGTGCAGGGGAATGGAATCGCCGGGGCGGTAGAGCTCCTCCAGCCGTTTGGCGATGCCGATCACGGGCACCTTGCCCAGCAGATCGAGCCTGCGCAGCGATTCCACGGCACTGGAAAGCTGCCCCTTGCCGCCGTCGATGACGATGAGCTTGGGCAAGGGCTGCTGCTCATCGATCAGGCGCTTGTAGCGCCGGTACACGATTTCCTCCATCGAGGCGAAGTCGTTGGGGCCTTCGACGGTCTTGATGTTGAAATGGCGGTAGTCGCGCTTGGCGGGCTTGCCCTGCTTGAACACCACGCAGGAGGCTACCGGGTAGCTGCCCTGGAAGTTGGAGTTGTCGAAGCACTCGATATGGTCGGGCAGCTGCTCCAGGTGCAGGGCCTGCTGCAGGGCCTCCATCATGGCGTCCTGGGGCGTTTTGCGCTTGCGGAAGGTCTGGCCGTAGAGCTTTTCGGTGAGCAGGGTGCGGCAGTTTTTGAGCGAAAGGTCCACGAGGTGCTTCTTGTCGCCGCGCTGGGGCACGGCCACGTGGCAGCCTTCCGGAATCTGCTCCTCGTCGAGGGGGAGGTTGGTCACGATGTCGGGGAAGAGCGTGTCTTCGCCCGCTGCCATATGCGCCAAGGTGGCGCCGAGAATTTCGGCATCTTCTTCCTGGTGGGTGCGGCGGATTTCCCAGGCATGGGTGGCCACGATGGCGCCGTGCTGGACTTTGAAATGGTTGACCACGCTGAGGTCCTCCTCGGTGTCGATGGTCAGCACTTCGAGGTCCTCGATGGTCTCGGAGACTACCCGCGCCCGCTGCTGGTAGGCACGCACCCGCTCGATGCGGATTTTGTAGAACTCTGCCTTCTCGAATTCATAGCGTGCGGCAGCCTCCTGCATGAGGGTTTCGAGGCTGCGGATGACGGGGCCCAGGTTGCCGCGCAGGATGTGGCGGATCTGCTCGATGCCGCGCAGGTACTCAGCCTCCTGGATGAGGGACTCGCAAGGGGCGGCGCAGTTGCCGATCTGGTATTCGAGGCAGCGCTTGAACTTGCCGGCCCGGATATTTTCCTCCGTCAGGTTCAGCGTGCAGGTGCGCAGCTTGGTCAGGCCCCGGATCAGCTGCATGATGGCGTTCATGGCGCTGCCGCTGGGATAGGGCCCGAAGTAAGCCGATCCGTCGTCCACCTTCTGCCGGGTGGTCATCACGCGGGGGAACGGCTCGTTGCGGATGCAGATGTAGGGATAGGTCTTGCCGTCCTTGAGGAGGATATTGTAGCGGGGCTGATGGCTCTTGATCAGGCTGTTTTCGAGCAGCAGCGCTTCGGTCTCGCTGTTGGTGACGGTGTAGGCGATGTCGTGGATATGCCCCACCATGTGGCGGATGCGGTAGCTGTGCTTGGGGCCGCTGCTGAAGTAGCTGCCGACGCGTTTGCGGAGGCTCTTGGCCTTTCCGATGTAGATGATCTTGCCTTTCTTGTCCAGAAAGCGGTACACGCCCGGATCTTCGGGGATGCTGCGCAGTTTGGCGGAGAGATCGATGGACATGAAATACCGTGATCGTTGGGTATGCAAATATACGGCTGGTTTTACACGGAGAAACGGAGGCACCAAGCACCACGGAGACTATCTGCGGATAATCCTGGGCATACCGCCTGCGCCTGGCCGTAATTTGGGAACTCTGGCAATACAGAACGTATGATGCTGCTGCATACACTGCACACAGCATACGGGCTTGCCGGTGCCGGGGATTCAGGCTCGGAACAATTCTGCATCTGATTCTGCGCGGCCTTCCGCCAGATAAAACGGAAAATCGAGCGCATCCCTTTGCCGCCGAAAATGCTAAAAACTGCTGGTTATCAAACAGCTGTAACTATACGCAAGAACTCCCCAGCCGGTCAACTCCGGCGCCCGGCCGGGGCTGGCACCGCAGCCGCCGAAAAAATTTTTCCTGCCCCCAGATCCAAACCCGGCTCCGGCTGCGTATTGGCGCCACATTCACCATCTATCACTGCTTATCACATGAAACGCTTTCTCATTGCTTCCGCCTGCCTGATCCTGTCCCTGGCTCCCGCCGCCCTGCGCGCACAGCACCATGGCAGCAGCAGCAGCTCTGCCCCGCAGAAGGCCGGCAAGGACCTCGTGGACATCGCCGCATCCCGCAGCGACCTGAGCACCCTCGTGGCCGCCGTCAAAGCCGCCGGCCTCGTCGAGACCCTGCAGGGGAAAGGCCCCTACACCGTGTTTGCGCCCACCAACACCGCCTTCGCCGCCCTGCCTGAAGGCACCGTCGCTTCCCTCCTGAAGCCGGAAAACAAAGCAGAACTCGTCAAGATCCTGACCTACCACGTCGTGCCCGGCCGCGTGGAGGCCAATGACCTCAGCTCCGGCCGGATTTCCTCCGTGCAGGGCGGCAAGATCAGCGTGAACGTGTCCTCCGGCGCGGTGCGCGTCAACGATGCCCTGGTCGTCTCCGCCGACAACCGCGCCCTCAACGGCGTGGTGCATATCATCGACCGGGTGATCCTCCCGCCGAACGACTGAGCCGCGCCTGCGGCCGCATGAAAAGGTATGCCAACAGCCGTTCCGCCAGCCGGAACGGCTTGTTGCGTATGTGGCCTGCCGCAGAGATGGTGCTGCGGCGGCATTCTTTTCGTAGCTTGGGCTTACAATCCTTGCGTATGCGCCGCGTCCCTGCCTTGCCGATCCTCCTCCTGCTGGCCCTGGCCGCCTGCCGGCCGTCCGAGCGCCGCCCTGCCGGCCAGCCTGCCCCAACCGATACCCTGGCAGCCTATATTTCCCTGAACCTGCCCGAGGATACCTTGTACGACAAGGTGCTGGGCCTCCTGCTGGGCACCGCCATCGGCGACGCCATGGGCGCCCCGACCGAAATGTGGAGCCGGGACATGATCCAGGCCGAATTCGGCCACGTGGACGGGCTCGACTCCATGATCCGCGAGCCTTCGCCGGAAGGCACCTGGGAATACAACCTCCAGGCCGGGGGCACCACCGACGACACCCGCTGGAAGGCCATCACCATCGATTTTCTGACGGGGGAAACGGGCGAAGCCCAGCCCAGGCCCCGGACCCTGGATCCGGCGGGCTACGCCCGCCTGCTGATCAGCCGCTACAAGCGCGAGCTGGAGTCGCTGCGCGATGCGCCGCCGGAAACTGAACCGGTGGAAGCCGGCCTGCGCCGTGCCCAGTGGCTCGCCGAGTGGGTGAAGGTGGCCCGCCCCTATGCAGCGCGGGACCTCGACGGCTATGCGGATGCCATGAACCGATTTTACGGCGGGGAAATGGTCTGCGGCGGCATGCTCTTCGCGCCGGTGATCGGGGGCGCCTACCCCGGCAACCCCGAATGGGCCTATCTCCAGGCCTACCGGACCAATATCTATGACATCGGCTACGGCAAGGACATCGCGGCGCTGACGGCCGCCATGACGGCGGCGGCCATGCATCCGCAGGCTACGCCGGATTCGCTCAAGGCCGTGCACCGCGACGTGGACCCCCTGGGCTACTTCAAAGCCCGGCTGACGGCCCGCTCCGCGTATTTCTTCTACCGGAGTGCGCTCTGGATCACGCATGAGGCCCGAAAAATCGAGACAGGCGAAGCAGCCCCTCCGGTGCGGCTGGCGCTGCCGCGCAACACACCCGAAGCGCGTCTGCGCTATGCGCAGTGGTCGCATGCCTACGGGCAGCTGGACGAGCAGCTGCAGCGGCTGCCCTTCCATCCGGGCGAGATCTACCTGATCGCGCTGACGGGCATGCTGATGTGCGACTTCGATTTCGCGCAGTCCCTGCAGTTCATCATCAACTACGGCCGGGACAACGACACCGTCGGAGCTGTGGCAGGAGCCATCCTGGGCGCACTGCACGGCGCCTCGAAGCTGCCGCCGGATCAGGTGCAGCAGGCGCTGCGCGCCAACCGAGAGCTGGGCTTCGATCTCGAAGCCATGGCCCGGCGCATGACGGAGTCCATCCTGCGCGGCGATGCGCAACTGTAGCCGCAGGCCTGCGCATATTTGGCAGGCGAAGACCCGGATCGTATATTTGCTGCCCAACCCCTAACGCTAAGGCCTTGAAAGAAGAATACTTCCGCTGGTACTCCCCCCACATCAGCCGGGACTTCCAGATGCTGAGCTTCGGCCATGCCGGATTTCCCCTCATCCTGTTCCCGACCTCGATGGGGCGGTACTTCGAGAATAAAGACTTCGGCCTGATCGAATCGGCCCGCTGGTACCTGGAGCAGGGGCTGGTGAAGATCTACTGCCCGGACGGCATCGACAAGGAAAGCTGGTACAACCGGCGGATCCATCCGGCGGACCGCGTGCGCACCCACAATGCGTATGAAAATGTGATTCTGCACGACATCGCGCTGCGGGTGCGGCATGACACGCCCGTGGGCAAAGTGGCGGTGGCAGGCTGCTCCTTCGGCGGCTTTCACGCCACCAACTTCGCCTTCCGCCACCCGGGCCTGGTGCGCTACCTCTTCAACCTGAGCGCCGCCTTCGACATCCGCTCGTACCTGGACGGATATTACGACCAGAATGCCTATTACAACAATCCGGTGGACTACCTGCCCGGCCTCAACGACGGCAACCTCTGGCAGATGGGCATCATCCTGGGCCTCGGCGAGCACGACATCTGCCGGGCCGCCAATGAGCATATGGCCTATCTGCTGAGCCAGAAGCAGGTGCCCTTCTGGTTTGATATGCGGCCCGGTGCCGTACACGACTGGCCGGTGTGGAAAGAGATGTTTCCGCATTACCTCTCCACGATCAAGTTCAATTAAGCGCCCGCCGATTTGGCGAATCGCGCGAAGCCCTGTATCTTGAAACTCAGCTGCCCCCGGCATGTGGCACAGCGGGCAGCATCCGGATCAGAACTCAATCCTGTATGAAAAAAATCGGCATTCTGCACGGCAGGGAGAATACCTTCCCCCAGGCATTCGTGGAGCGGGTAAACTCGAAAGGGGTGGCGGGCGTCAGCGCCGAGGCCGTCCGCATCGACAAAGTAGAGCAGGGCGTGCCCTCCGGCTACGATGTCATCATCGACCGCATCTCCCAGGATGTGCCCTTTTACCGGGCCTATCTGAAAAATGCCGCGCTCTGCGGCACGGCCGTGATCAACAACCCCTTCTGGTGGAGCGCGGACGAGAAGTTTTTCAACAACTGCCTGGCGACCCAGGTCGGCGTGCCCGTACCCAAAACGGTGCTGCTGCCTTCCTTTGCCTTCCCCGACGACACCAGCGAGCAGTCGTTCCGCAACCTGGCCTATCCGCTGGACTGGGCCTACATGATGGAGCGCATCGGATTTCCGGCCTACATGAAGCCGCATGCCGGCGGCGGCTGGAAAAGCGTATATAAGGTCCGCTCGTCCGAGGAGCTCTTCCATGCCCACCACGAGACCGGCCAGCTGGTGATGCTGTTTCAGGAGGGGATCGAATTCGATTCCTACTTCCGCTGCTACTGCATCGGCGGCAAGTATGTGCACATCATGCCCTACGAGCCCCGCAATCCGCACCACCTCCGGTACGCTGCGCACTACGATGTATCGCCTGTGCTGCTGGATACCATCCACGAGTATGTGCTGCGCCTGAACCGCGCGCTGGGCTACGACTTCAATACCGTAGAATTTGCGGTGCGCGACGGCGTGCCCTATGCCATCGACTTCTGCAATCCGGCTCCGGATGCGGATGTGAACTCCGTGGGGGAAGCCAACTTCGAATGGGTGGTGGAAACAGCAGCCCGTTACGCCATCGAGCGCGCGCAGGCGCATGAAGCCGGACGGATGAACCTCACCTGGGGCACCTTCATGCAGCAGTCGGTGCAGCAGCATGTGCCCTGGGAGACTGCTGCGCCTGCGGCCAATGGCGCCGCCCGGCCCAAGCCTGCTGCCCGCAAGCCCAAGGCGGCCGAGCCTGCCCCGGAAGCAGAAACTACGCCGCCCAAACGCAAGCGCAAAGCCTGATCCGGGAGATGCACCGCGTAGCCCTGCTCGACATGTACAACGGCATCCCCAACCAGGGGATGCGCTGTATCCGTGAAATCCTCGGAGACCGCCATGCATGGCTGGAGTTCGACGAGTTCGACGTGCGGCGGAAAGCGGATGTCCCAGGGCTGGATTACGACATCTATATCTCCTCCGGCGGCCCCGGCAATCCGCTTGAGGGCGACGGCGTCTGGGATACTGCCTATTACCGCCTCATCGATGACCTCTGGTATTTCAACCAGGAATCATCCGGGCGGAAAAAATACGTCTTCTTCATCTGCCACTCCTACCAGATGGCCTGCCACCACTTCGGGCTGGGCGCCGTCACCCGGCGGCGTTCCTCGTCGTTCGGGGTGCTGCCGGTGCACAAGACGCTGGCAGGCCGCAGCGAGCCGGTGCTGGCGGGGCTCCCGGACCCTTTCTTTGCCGTGGAATCCCGGGACTGGCAGGTGGTGCAGCCCAGGCTGGAGGTGTTCGAGGAGCACGGCGCCCGCATCATGGCGCTCGAAAAGATCCGCGACCACGTGCTCTTCGAGCGGGCGATCATGGCGGTGCGCTTTTCAGACGAGTTCTTCGGCACGCAGTTTCATCCTGAAGCCGATCCGGGCGGCATGCTCGAGCATTTCAGCCACCCGGACAAGCGCCTGCAGGTGGTGGAAAACTACGGCGAAGCCAAATACCTCGACATGATCGACGGCCTGCAGGACGAGCGCAAGATTGCCCTGACCCACCGGACCATCCTGCCCAACTTCCTCGAAGAGGCCCGCAGAGGCCTGACAGGGGTGCGGAGCCGGGTGGCCTGATGCGCAGATGTATCTTTTTGGACGCCCCTGCGTTCAGGGAGGCTGGATGCTCCTGTTGCTATGCTGCCCATTCTGACCCTCTGCCTGCTGCTTGCGCCCGCGCCGGAAGGCCGTTTTCCCGACAGTCAGTATGCCCGTTATACGTGGCAGACCTTCCTGGCGCTGCCGGCGCTCCGCGATACGCTGGATCTGGCGAATCCGGACTACAGCCTGCTCAATGCGGCGGTCTTTTACGTCACGAACCGCGAGCGGCAGCGCAGCAACCGCCCGCCCCTGGAGTTCGACCCGCGTCTGCGCGACATGGCCGACCATCACGCCGCCGCCATGGCCCGCTACCGGTTTGTGAGCCACGTCAATCCCCATGATGCGCAGAGCCGCAGCTTCGAGCAGCGGGCAGGCCGTTTTCAGCCCCATGCCGGCGCGGAAAATGTGGCCAGCGAGTTCCTGTATGACTATGAGCCAGGGTCGCTGTACTACCGCAAGGCCGCACCGGGCGGCTACCGGTTCTATGACCAGCAGGACCGGCTGATCCTGCGGCATACCTACCTGAGCTTTGCCGAGACGCTGGTAGCCGGATGGATGAATTCCCGGGGCCACCGGGCCAATATCCTTCACCCTTCGCTCAGGACCCTGGGCTGCGCCGTGCGGCTGAGCGCCGGCGAAACCGGCAGCGACGAAATTCCGCTGGCCTATGCGGTGCAAAATTTTGGCTGGCGGCGGTAAGCTGCCGAATATCAGGCCTGCTCGCGGATTTTGCGCACCAGCGCGCTGCTGGAATGGCCGTCCAGCAAGGGGATAATCTCCACCGTGCCGCCCGTGCTGCGCACCAGGGAAGCACCTGCAATCTGATGCTCCTGGTAGTCGCCGCCTTTGACGAGCACATCGGGCTTCAGCTCTCCGATAAGCTGTTCAGGCGTTTCGGTCTCGAAGATCACAACCCCGTCGACTACTTCGAGGGCGGCCAGCAGACGCGCACGGCCTGCCTCCGGCATAAAAGGACGGCCGGGCCCCTTGAGCGCCTGCACAGAGCTGTCGGAGTTGAGGCCGATTACCAGCCGGTCGCCAAGCAGGCGTGCCTGCTCCAGATACTCCACATGGCCGGGATGCAGCAGGTCGAAGCAGCCGTTGGTAAAGACGATCCGTTCGCTGCGCACGCGCCAGGCGTTGATCCGGCGCTTCAATTGATCCAAAGGCAGGATTTTATCGCTGGTGGAATACATGCTTTCCCGTTAAGCCGCCGTACGTGCGAATACCATTCCTGGCGGCATTGCGCCGCAAACATACTAAATCCTTCCGGATCTTCCCCGACAAATCGCGCAGCAATGCGCACAATCATCCGGGCGCGCTCAGCCCCGCACCTTGATCAGGCCTTCGGGCTTGAGCAGGGTGATTTCGCTCTGATGCGTATCCACCAGCCCTTCGTCTTTGAAATCGGAAAGCACGCGGATCACACATTCCTTGGAGGTGCCCACGAGGCTGGCCAGATGGTCGCGGGGGACCGACATGGAAAAAGGCTCCCGGTTGGTCGCGCTGAACTTGCGGTAGAGCGTCAGCAGCGCATCCGCCACGCGCTTGCGCACGGAATCGTAGGCCAGATGCAGCAGTTCTTCCTCCTTGTCGCTGAGGTTGTCGGAGAGCAGACGGATAAAGCGGGAGGCTACATCGCGGTTGTTGTACATCAGCGCGAAAAAGTCCTCCTTGGGAATGACGCGTACCTCGGCATCTTCGAGGGCCATGGCGGACTCTTCATACTCGGTATCGCGCAGCAGGGGGAGGTATCCGAAGAAATCGCCCTCGCGGTAGAGGCCCGTGGTGTATTCCTTGGCATCTTCATTGGTTTTGAAGGTGCGGACCTTGCCGGAGGTTACCAGCAGGAGGCCCATCGGGTAGGCGCCTTCGTAGAAGATGGTTTCCCGTGCCTTGTAGCGGCGGGTGAGACGCTCGTCGGAGAGCTGGCCGAGGGAATCGAAGCCGCGCATGTCCTGCATGAAGCGGTCTATGCCTTCGGGCGTCTTTTCGACCTCGCGGTGCACGGCTGCGTGCTTCTTGAGGCGGGTTTCGACGGCGTCGATCAGCTCGCCTTCGTCGTAGGGCTTGGTGATATAGTCATCTGCGCCGAGGTTCATTCCTTTGCGGAAATCGCTCTGCTCGGCTTTGGCCGTGAGGAAGATAAAGGGAATGGCCGAGGTTTCCGGCTGTTTGGAGAGCATGCGCAGCACCCCGAAGCCATCCAGCTCGGGCATCATGATATCGCAGATGATCAGGTCCGGATGCTCCTGCCGGGCCTGCACGACACCCTCTTTGCCGTTGACAGCGGTAACCACCTGATAGCCGGCCAGCTCCAGGATCTCGGCGGTATTGTCCCGCATGTCGGGATTGTCCTCGATCAGTAGAATTTTTTTCATGCAGACGCTATGCGGTTGGGGGGAGCAAGATACGACATCGGCATCAGGGCACCAAACCAGGCACGGGCTCGGCATCGGGGGCCACCCGCGGCGCGATGACGCGGAATACCGTGCCTTCGCCCAGGCGGCTTTCAAACTCGATCCGTCCGCCGAGCAGCGCCACATAGCGCTGCACGATGTTGAGGCCCAGGCCGGTCCCTTGGATATTGGTCGCATTGCGGGCGCGGAAGAACCGCTCGAACAGGTGTTTCTGCTCTTCTTCCGGAATCCCGATCCCCTCATCGCGCACGGCCAGGTGCAGCTGCTCCGTGTCCACGGCAAGCGAGAGCTCCACCTGGCGGTTTTCAGGCGAGTATTTGATGGCGTTGGAGAGGAGGTTGATGAGGATGTTGCGCAGGACCTGGGGGTCGATGTAGCTGCGCGAGTCGCCATCGGCGGAGCAGATGATCTGCTGGCCGGTTTTGGCCATGGCCTGCATGTCTTCGGCCACTTCGTGGCAGAGTTCGGCGCAGTCGATCCATTCGGGCTTGGCCTGGATCTTTCCCTCTTCGAGTTTGCTGATGGAAAGGAAGTCTTCGAGGATGCCGGTAAGGTTGCGCACGTTGGAGCGGATGCGGTCGATGTGCTTGCCGATCCGTCCGTCGCTGCCCGGCTCCGTGTATCGGCCCAGCAGGGAAACCGAGGACAGGATGGTGCTCAGGGGGGTACGGAATTCGTGGGACGCCATCGAGATGAAGCGGGATTTCAGCTCGTTGAGCTGGCGCTCTTTTTCGAGGGCTTTGCGGATGTCCTGCTCGGCCTGTTTCTGGCGGGTGATGTTGTTGCAGACGATCAGGGCCTGCTCCACCTGCCCGGCGAGATTCTGGAGCGGCACGCCGCGGAAGGTGTAGATATTGTGCTGGATCGGAAATTCAAAGGTTACGGCCTCGCCCTCGAAGATTCGCTGGAGGAAATACTCCATGCCGGGGCGGTGCTCGGGCGCCACGAGGTCCTGCACCTGGGCGCCGGGCGCCACATTCAGGCTCTGGCTCAGGGCGCGGAGTTCGCTGCCGTCCACCATGACAAAGCGGTATTCGCTGTCGAGCACGGAGATGAATCCGTTGGGGAAGTTGGCGGCGATGGAGCTGTAGAGCAGCTGGCTTTGGCGGAGGTCTTCGACGGCCTGGCGCAGGGCAAGGGTCCGGCGCTCGACGCGGGCCTCCAGCTCGGAGGCCAGGGCGCGGATCTCGCGCAGGTTGTGGGCCTGCTGCATGGAATAGCGGATGGCGCGCTCCAGCTGATCGGCAGTCAGGTGCGTTTTGACGAGAAAATCTGCCGCACCGGCGCGGGCAGCCTGGGTATCCACCTCGAAATCGCCCTGGCCGGTGAGGAGGATCATCGGCTTGTCCAGTCCGTTTTCGATGGCATCGCGGATCAGGTCCAGGCCGCTGTCCGGGCCCAGCCGGTAGTCGATGAGGTACACATCGTGCTGGCGGCGGGCGATGATTTCGCGGGCCCGGCCGAAGGAGTCGACCCAGTCGACCGTATAGCGCTGATGGTTGACCTGCTCCACGATGTCGCGGGTGAGCAGGTAGTCTTCTTCGTCGTCGTCGACCAGCAGGAGGGATACCAGATTATTCAAAGCGGTCTGCATTAGGGGGCGGGCGTACACAGCAGGCGGACAGCCGCTCAGGGCAGCTCGACGGTTTCGAGCCAGTATTTGCTGATGGTCTGCATGACATCCACCAGGCCTTCGAAGCGGGGGGGCTTGGCGATGAAGGAGTTGACTCCGAGCTGGTAGCTGCGGATGATATCCTCTTCGGCCTTGGAGGTGGTGAGGATCACCACGGGGATGGTGCGCAGGGCGGGGTCGCCTTTAATTTCGCGCAGGGCCTCGCGGCCATCCTTGCGCGGCATGTTGAGGTCGAGCAGAATCAGCCCCGGCGTCGGATACTGCTGGCGGTTGGCGTAGGTGCCGCGGTGATAGAGGAAGTCGAGCAGGTCTTCCCCGTTTTCGACGAAAAAGAGGGGATTCTTGAACCGGCACTCCTCCAGTGCATCGACGGTCAGCATGCGGTCTTCGGGATCGTCTTCTGCGACCAGCAGCGCGATCGGCTTTGTATCCTGAGCTAAGCGGGGCATAGGTCTGCGGAGTTAGGCAATTAGGAATGGGAGGGATACTGATGGACGGGCAGCACGACGGTGAAGGCCGAGCCCTGGTGGAGGATGCTGCGGGCCGAGATCTGGCCCTGGTGGCGCTGCACGATCTTGCGGCAGATCGCCAGGCCGATCCCGGAGCCGGGGAAGCGCGCGCCTTCAAGGCGCTGGAATACATCGAATATACGATCCAGGTACTTTTCTTCAAACCCGATCCCGTTGTCGTGGACGGTGATGCTCACTTTTTCGGGATCTTCCTCAGCCGCGCGGGCGACCATCTCGGCGGAGATCAGGATGCGGGGCGGCACGTCTTCGCGGTGAAACTTGATCGAATTGGAGATCAGGTTCTGGAAGAGCTGCATCATCTGCACCGGATCGGCATCGATGACCGGCAGCGCGCCGACGGAGATTTCGGCACCCTGCTCGCGGATGCTCAGCTCCAGGTCGGAGAGCACTTCCTGAACGATGCTTTGGAGGTCGGTCGGCTCGAAGGGTTTGGCGCGGGTGGATACGCGCGAGAAGGCGAGCAGGTCGTTGATGAGGTTGGAGAGCCGGGTGGCGGCCCGGAGCATACGGTCGAGGTAGTCGCGGCCCTGGTCGCTGAGGCGGTGGCCTTCACGCTCCTGGATGCGGCTGCCGAAGGCCTGGATCTTGCGCAGGGGCTCCTGGAGGTCGTGGGAAGAGACGTAGGCGAAATTTTCGAGGTCCTTGTTGCTGCGCTCCAGCTCGGCGGCATAGCGCCGCAGGCGTTCTTCCGCCTGTTTCTCCTTCGTCAGATCGTGAATAATGCCCGTAAAGATCCGCTCATCCCCGTCGCCGATCTCGACCTCGGAAATCGCCAGGCGGAACGGAAACACCGTGCCGTCCTTCTTGAGCCCTTTGACCTCCCGCCCGATGCCGATGATCTTCTGCTGCCCGGTCCGGAGGTAATGGTCGATATAGTACTGGTGGCGCGAGCGGTCGGGGTCGGGCATCAGCATGCTGATATTGTGCCCGATCAGCTCCGGGATCTCATACCCGAAGAGCACGGCGGCTGCCGGGTTGACCGTTTCGATGCGTCCGCGCGAATCGATCGTGATGATTCCATCGATCGCAGTGTCGATAATGGCCTTGAGACGGGATGCATGCTGGGATTCGGGCGTCATGGTCCTTGACAAATCAGACAATTCAAATATATGGCTTAGCTGATACCAAACAAAATGCCCCGCACGAAAAGCGCGGGGCAAAATACGACTTACCTAACCACCAGGTATCTAACCTGCAAATTCATCAGCCGCTCCGGGCGGCGCGCTTACACGCTGGTATGCTGGCCCTCCGCGTTTTGCTGCGCGAGGGTCCAGGTATCGGTCGCGGTTGTCTGGGTCCAATGCTGCCCGTCGTGGCGCATGACCTGCACGCCGATGTTGAAGAGGCGCTGAAACTCCTGCTCCATCGACGAGACAAGGGTATCGCCGTGGATTTCGAGGACTTCTTCGTGGTCGAAGCTGCCGACTTCCGAAATCGGCAGGCTCATGTTCAGCGTATCCCAAAGCGAACTTTCCTCCCCTACCGCATGGGTCGCGCTGAAAAACTTCAGCTTCAGATAGGGAAACCGTGCGCTGAACTCTTCCGAGATGGCGTTCAGCGTCTTGTCGGCAGAGATCTTGATAAACATGTGAGGTAATGTTAGGTGATGAAACGGTGGAATATACGCGATTGGGATATCATGCCTGTACCTGGGCGGGCTCTTTCATGGGGTAGACCCAGAGGGGAATCCGGGTGACGATGGCCATTTCCCGCGAGAAGCTGCGGTGAAAGAGCTGGCCGATCCGGCTGCGGTGATGCGTGAGCATGACCAGCAGATCCATTTCCTGCCAGGCGGAGTATTGCTGCAGGCCCTCGATCACATCGGCATTGGTGAGCGTGGTGAAGGTGATGTGGTCGTGGGTCAGATCGTAGAAATAGGCGCGCTTGAGCAGCTCCTGCTTGTAGGCGTCGCGGGCGCTGGCCTGGGTGCGGATGTGCACGCAGGCGAGCTTGGCGTGGTTTTTCTTGGCAAAATAGAGCACGTCGTCGATGACGCGGATATCGTCCTCCTCGTAGTCGGTGGCATAGGCGATCTTGCTGAAGCCTTTGTACACGGCCCCTTCGGGCACGATGAGCGTAGGCGACTCCACGCGCTGGATGACCTGGTTGCAGGTGGAGCCGAAGAGGCGCCGGGCAATCACATTGCCGGTATCGGCGCCCATGACCAGCATATCGGGCTGGGTTTCTTCGCAGACCCGCAGGATTTCTTCCGCTGCAAACCCTACCTCGAAGCGCAGCTCCACGTCGGAGAGCAGCCGCAGGTCGTCGGCCATGAGGGATTCGAGCATCAGGAATTTTTCCCGTACGGCGGTTTCCTGCTTCTTGAGCAGCGAGGCGGAGAGGCCATACTCCAGGTAAGAACCTGCCACCGGGGGCTCATAGACATAGAGCGCCACGACCTTCGAACGGTACGGACGAGCCATCTGCACCGCATACCGGAAGGCATTCTGGGCTGCGAGCGAGAAATCCGTTGCTACCAGGATCGATTTCATTGCGGCATGTTCTGAGGGTTTGCAGTGTGTTGCGCGGTTGTGGAAAAAAAGCAGCAGAGGCCGCAGGAGAATTCCGTTGGCCCCTGCCTTTTCACCACCCTAGGAAATCCTGATTTCATGGTTGAGCAGCGGAGGCGCCTGCTTCGTTATCAGATTACGCTTGATCAACGACATACCGCCCTCCTTTCATGCTTATGGATAAGACTCATTCGATGAACCAAAGCTAGGAGAGAAGGCCCCGGCCCCCGATGCGGCCAGTCAAAAAACCGGATGACTTTCATCAGCGGGGCCGGTGAGCGGTTTCTGACATACAACTATTTGAATGTCAGACCTCCCTGGCATATGCCTCCTAGCGGACGATCAGCGACGCGATGACTTGGTTGTAATAGAGGAACTTTTCCGTCACTGAGCCCAGCAGAAATGCGGGAAACGGCACCCGTCCGTGCGCGCCCACCACCACCAGATCGGCCCGTACCGATTCTGCCAGCTCCTTGAGGTGCAGCGCCGGGCTGAAGTAGCTGTCCGGCACTGCCAGTCCTTTGACTGTCAGGCCTGTCGTATGAGCCAGCAGCATAAACGACTCCAGGCTGCGGGTGGCGGCCTCCTGCCGGGCAGCGGCATCGGCCTCCAGCGCTGCTGTGCGGTCAAGGCCCCAGGCCAGTTCGGGATCGACTTCATAGAAATGCGCGACCAGCACCTCAGGCGCCGGGTCGAGGCGCGCGGCCAGCTGCACTGCTTTGCGGTAGGCGATCATCGAGGCGTCGGAGAAGTCCGTGCCTACGACGATCCGGCGCAGCCGGGCAGGCGCCACCTCGGGCACAAACAGCACCGAGCAGCCGGAATGGCGCAGGAAGCGCATCGGCAGGATGCCGGCGCCGTGCACCGCGTCCTTGCGGCCCAGCACCGCCAGATCGATGTCCCGGTCCTCGGCCAGCCGCAGCAGTTCGCGCAGCCCGCCCTGCACCACCTCGATCTCCGTCTGCGGAAGATCCGGACGCAGCATCTGCTGCGACTCCAGGCGGAGGGCAGCCTCCGGCATGCCGGCGCCCGCTGCGCCTGCCAGCACCGGCGCCGCCGGCGACATGGCGTACATCGGGGCCATGCCGGCTTCGGCTACGTGCACCAGCGTCACCGGCGACGGCTCTTCCTTCGGCTGGATCAGGTTGAGATACTGAAGCACCTGCTCATCCATTCCGGACAGGTCCAACCCGGCCAGAATATGCTTGAATGGATTTTTCATAGTTCCTGTGCATTATAGGGTCCACATTAATCAGGCGCGCCCGATACAGGCGCCAGGGTATAGAGGAACTGGTGCTTCATCAAGGGCAGGGCGCCGTCGGGGCCTGGCGTGCCGATCTCTGTACTGTAGAGATAGATCGCCTTGCGGTCCCATTCAAGCGCATAGGTGCGGGGCGTCTGCGGCCCCTGGAGATCGCCCAGAACGATCACATCCGTTTCTGGGCGCACCCGCATCTCCTTGTACATGGGCAATGAAAAGGGTAAATCGCCCATGTAATGCAGGGTTTGCTTCGGATCGGCACTGCCGAAGACGGCTTCCGCCGCCGCAGCCTTGCCGAAGGCATCGCAGAGCTGGTAGCGGCCCGGCTCCAGCAGCTGGCGGAGGTGGTTCTCCAGCCCAATCCGGAATACTTCGGGCCTCGGGGTCTGCTCCGGAACACGCCGCAGGCGCTCGCGTACCACACGCTCGCCTTCCGCCTCCCGTGCTTCATACATCAGCAGGGTATCCCCCTGCTCCACCACGGGTGTGATCCGGATCGATTCGATGAAATCCAGCCGGATAAAACACCCTGCTGCGGAAGCTCCCTGGTAGACCAGGGTCTTGCCGTCCAGCTTGAAATGCAGGTACTCGGCCAGATCCGGCCGGCAGTACTCCGATACGATGAGCCGGATCTCGCTGCCGCTGATCCGCGCGGAGCGGATCTCCACCAGAAACTCCGGATCCTCAGCCTGAACCAGCAGCGAGGCCTCGTCCGCCCATACGCCTTCGATCAGCCGGATGAATTCCCGCATGTACGGATGCTCCTTCGGCGTTTTGGGCGCGGAAAATGCGGCCAGCTTGTCCTGCCTGCGCTGCGTGCTCAGCCCGAACAGGACCAGCAGAACCAGTGAGAGGGCAGCGATGACAATCCACGAACGTTTCATAGGGACAGCTTCCGGCAATTAATCCGACGGCAAGATATGCACCGCCGGAACCTGCACGAATGACCTCCTGCAGTGCCCGAAGTGATTTTTTTCATAATATCGCAGCAGCTTCAACCGGCAGCCCTGCGGATGCGTATATACGTCGGTCCGCACCCGTCTTCCTCCGCTATGAACCTTTTCCGCATGCAGGTCCTCCGCCCGCTCCGACGCCGCGCCAGCCTTTGGCTGCTTGTTCTCCTCATGCCCGTCCTGCACGGATGCTTCGATATCGAGGAGGAAATCACCTTCCAGCGGGACGGATCCGGCCTCTACCGCATTACGGTGGATATGACCGATCTGGTCAGCCTGATCGAGAATATGACCGGCAGCGCCGAATCGGGCAGTCGGCAGGAGTTTTTCTACAAAATGGACTCCACCATGCAGGCCATGGCCGAGACCCTGCGCAGCACGCCCGGCATCAGCGAAGTCGTGCGCACGCACGAGCAGGCCCGCTACACCATCAGCTACCGCTTCGAGCATATAGCGGCCCTCAATGCAGCCGCCAGCGCCAATACCGTTCCCGCTGCGGCCCCTACGGCCTTCAGCCCGGCCTATGCCTGGAACGGCAGGCAGCTCACCCGGGTGGAAGCGCCCATGCGCGCCGTGCTGGACGCCGGCGAGTCCGACGAAGCTACCCTTCAGATGGCCCGGACGATTTTTACCGATGCCACCTACCGGATCGTGTACCACCTGCCCGGAAAAGTCCGAAAGATCACCAACAGCCAGGCCCGCATCGGCAGCGACCGCACCAGCGTGACGCTGGATCTCGGATTCGTGGATCTCCTCGAAGGAACCACCAACGTGGGCAATACCATTACGTTCAGAAACCGCTGAATTCCGTACCGGCTATATTCCGGAATGAAAAAATAATTGCGCGGGCGCCGGCTTTTCTTTAACATTGGCTTAATCTTGCAGCAGATCCGGTTTCTGCATGTAACACATCCCCCATGACCCACCAGCAAGTAGCCGATGTGGAATCCGCTTTCCGGCAGAACGGCCTCGACGGCCGCTATCTGCTCGAAGCGTTCGATCTCGAAATCCCCCGCAGCACCTCCCTCCGCCTCAGGGGCTTCACCTGCCGCCCCGCCAGCGGATTTGCGGGGTATTACGTCAATGAAAAGCCCGGCAAGGAAAAAATCGTGCTGCATTTCACCGCCGGGCACCTCCGGGGCGACATCCAGGTGCTTTCCAGCGAGGAACGCGGCAAGGTATCGGTGGCATTTGTAGTCGCACGGGACGGCACCATCTATCAGCTCTTCAGCTCCGCAGCCTGGTCCTATCACCTCGGACGCGGCGCCGCCGGCGGCAACGAAGCCCAGAGCAAGATTTCCATCGGGATCGAAATTTCGAATTACGGCCCCCTGACCCTCAACGGGCGCAGCCTTGAAACCGCCTATTCCACCGCGGAAAAGCCCGATGTGTACTGCACGCTCGACGACACCGGCCTCTATCACGAACTGGCGCAGCCGTTCCGGGGCTACCGGTACTACGCAGCATATACCGGAGCGCAATACGATGCCCTCATCGTGCTCCTCCGCTACCTGACGGCGACCTACGCCATTCCTGCCGAGTTTCTGCCCGAATCGCAGCGCATGGAGACTACGGAGCAGGCAGCCAGCTTCCGGGGTATCCTGTCCCATGTGAATTTCCGCACCGACAAATCCGACATCGGCCCGGCCTTTGACTGGGCACGGGTGATTGCCGGGGTACAGGCCGCGGAGTATATCCCGGAGGAGCGCTACGCGTCCACCATGCCGGTAGTCCGGACCCGCGGCCTGGGCGCTTCGGCGATGCGCTCGGAAGCGGAGATCGAAGACCGGTTTCCGGGCGGGGCTGCACCGGACAGCAGCAGCTTTCCGGAGGCGGATTACGACTGAGCGGGCCTTCGGGCCCGGATCATGCGGTCGCGGCCAGCCAGGTCCTGCCGCAGTACAATATCTTCGTACTCAAATGCTTC
The DNA here is from genome assembly GCA_033765305.1 of Bacteroidia bacterium. GTDB lineage: Bacteria > Bacteroidota > Bacteroidia > J057 > J057 > RDXT01. The sequence continues at coordinate 253,298 of JANRID010000010.1, read as the reverse complement.
CAGCAGCTTCACAGCAGCCGGCCCCTGATCGGCGTGGAGTTCCGCATACAGATGCCCGCCGGGCCGGAGCCAGTGCAGCCCCAGCTGCGCCAGCTGGCGGCAGAAACGCAGCGGATCGGCATCGGGCACAAAGAGGGCCAGCGCCGGCTCGTAGTCCCGCACATTGGGTTCCAGTTCCGCACGCTCCCGCTCGGGGATATAGGGCGGATTGCTGACCAGCACTTCCAGGCCTGCGTAGGCATCGGCAGGAGCCTGGAGCAGGTCCAGCTGCCGCAGGTGCAGCGGCACGCCGAAGCGTGCGGCATTCTGCGCGGCGACCGCCAGTGCGGCGGCGCTCACATCGAGCGCATGCGCCTCCAGCGCCTGCCCCCGCTCCGCCAGCTCCAGCGCGATGGTGAGGGGGATGCAGCCGCTACCGGTGCCGGCATCGAGCAGCGCCGGCGGCGCTGCCGGCGCTGCTCGGAGCAGGTCATCGCGGACCCAGAGGGCCAGGCCCTCGGTTTCGGGGCGCGGGATGAGGACCGCAGGCGACACGGCGAATTCGCGGCCGTAAAAGTGTGCAAAGCCGGTCACGTACTGCACGGGCTCCCAGGCCAGGAGGCGGGGCAGCGCGTGCTGTGCGAGCCAGGCCCGCTGCGCGCCGCCGAGCGGCGGCGCATCGGGGTGCAAGGGGAAGCGCAGCCCCAGGTGCTCCAGCAGCAGGCGGGCCATGGCACCGGCTTCGGAGGCGCCGTACTGCGGCGCGAGGGCAGCGGTCAGGGCCATGCGGCAGGCGGCAGGGCTGGCAGGCAGATCCATGGGGGCAAGATGGGAAAAAAGCGGATGCATCCGCAAGGCCTATGCAAATGCCCCGGCAGGGCAGCCGGGGCACATTAGGGTGATAAAACGGTTCACTCATCGCACTGCGGCAATTCTGCCTTGCGCGGCGCAGGCGCCTTCCGGAACATCAGGGGCTCAGGGTGTGCCCCGTCCGCTTCTCGAATGTTTCCCGCGCCCTTCGGAGCGCATCCTGCATGCGGTCTTCCGCATCAGGGCCATGCAATTCCCTCATCAGGTCTTCATATCGTCCGGCCTCTAGCTTTTCGATTTCTTCTAAACAAACAGGACATTGTGCTATATGTGCGTCGATCGCAGCTTCCTCCCGGGGAGGCAGCTGCTGGCTACAGTACAGACGAAGTTGTTCCTGTGAAGGGTGGGTGCTTTCATGCTCTGGCTTAGTGCTCATCAATTGCAAGTTAATTAGGGATTTTTAATCACTTCTAAGCTTCTTCCTCGCCTGGGTCAGGAGATCTGAGATGCGCTGGGAAGTGATGTCCAGCTGCGACGCAATTTCCTGGCGGGAGAATCCGGCGAGGTGTAGTTTCACTACCTCAAGCTCGCGCTTGGTTAGGCGTGTCAGGCGTTTGGCAATTTCATCTCTGATGTAAAATCCGCGTTCATCATTAGAAGAGTACTCATCAGGCGCATTAAGAACGTCAATTTTCGCGAAACGGGCAATTTTTTTTATCTCGTTCAGGCTGCGGTTCTTCGCAGCGGTACGCAGCCAGCCGCTTACATTGTGGATCTCGGCACCGGATGCGTGAGCCTCATAGAGGCTGATCATCGCGTCGGTGGCCGCATCTTCCGCCAGCTCGGGACGGCCCGGGAAGAACTTCAGGCAGTAGCCAGCCAGTGCTTTCCAGAGCCGGCGGAAGTATAATTCGTCATGCCAGGGTAATGCGGATGCAGAAGTCATAGATAAAGACATGGTTTGCTGAGAATGGAGTGTAGTGATATTTCTCATGGCGTTGCGAGTATATAGTCCGTACGGCACAGCCCGGCAAGACCGGCCCAGACAGGCACAGCAGAAAGCAGCACAGCACCGCCGCCTGCGGACAGGCATAGCGGAGAAGGGCCTTGCTGGCCCGTCAGACAGTCACATGCAGCAGCAGAATGCGGCCTATCAGCCGCTCTAAACCCTGTCTAATACCATCAGCGGTACACAGGGCAAGACAGCCCAGGGAGGACAAAGGAGGGTACGATCATGCATGGTGTGAATTGTGTTTTAACTGGTCATGTGCGGGATAAAAATCCACTCAAATATAGAGGCGCATTCGGGTAAAATCAATAGACGTTCTAAATATTTATCAAAAATTTATTATTCAGCCACACTTAGTATTCGTGTACTGACAAAGCTATCCCGCATATCACACTTCTAAATATTCTAGCAAATAGCCTCTATTGCGTCAAAAACAGGTTTAACAGCCCAACATACCACCGAATCATCCTGGCGGATTAATTTTTTTTTCTCTGTACCCACTATATCCGCGCTGCTCAGCTGTCATGCAATTGAAACTGGCCTGATACGGCATGCAATGCCCTGACGGCGCAGGCTTCAGACAGTTCCCTGCAGCACATCCTGATCTTTTTTCATTCTCAACCATCATCTTTTAATCCGCCAACCATGTTGTACTCCGCACGTTTACGCACCCTGCGCATGCTGGCCCTGGCCGCTGTGCTGATCACCGGCGCCGCATGGGCGCAGCCGGTAAGCTACACCCTCGCTCCCAGCCCGCTGGAGGAAGGCGGCAACATCTTCCTGACCGTTTCGCACGGAACGGAGTCCCAGCCGGTGCTCAATGCGCTGAGCCTGACCTATGTGTATGCGTACCGGGGCTTCCAGCCCGACGAGGGTGCCCAGCTGAGCGCCGATGCTACCGGCTCCTGGTTTGCGAATGACAACAACTGGTCATTCTCTTACTCCTGGGACACGGCCCGCAAAGAGCTGACCCTGGTCCTCAGCCGCACCAACGGCGTGCCCCGCTCCGGATTCGGATTCGTCGTGGAAGCCTACGGCGGACCCATCATCATCTGTGACGACTACAACAAGCAGGCGCTCGCCCCGATGCGGCTGGTCAGCATGCATGTCGAGCAAGCCCGCGGCCTGGCGCTGACCTTCTCCGGCCGCACCCTGCGCCCCACGGCCGTCGGCGAAGCCCGGATCGAGTCGGCACGGCTGATCGATCTCTCTGGCCGCACCCTGGGCCAGGCAGCAGGCGCCGCGCCTGAGTTCCCGCTCGATGGAATCGCCTCCGGAACCGTCTGCGTCCTGCAAGTCCGCCTCGCCGGCGGTGCCATGGAGGCACAGAAGTTCCTCGTCCCCTGATCTGCGTACCCGGAAAGGACTCATCAGGCTGGCCGGTCCGGGGAGGGGCCGGCCAGTCCTTTTATAGCGTTTCGAGCCAGTCTGCCTGGTTCAAAAACCATTTCTGGTCATCCGGGCGGAGCTCCCATTCCTGCAGCCGATTGCGGAAGCCCGGAATGGCGTGCGTTCTGAGGCTCGCCAGAGACCGGAATGCATGGAGGAAGTCTTTGTGATAGGACGCCAGCTCCGCCTGGTGGTTGTGGACATAGGTCATCAGCCGGTTCACCTCCAGCCTGAAGTGCTCGGGATCCGGATGCCCGGCGCGCTTCCGCTGCGGCTTATGCAGCTCCCACTCCGCTTTGAGCCCTACGCTGCCGGCATTGAACTCCAGCGATGCATGCGGCCAGCCGGTGCTGGACTGCACCTCCCGGATATATGCCAGCGCCTGCTCAAAATTGCCCGCATCGAAAGCCAGGTGGATTGTAAAATATTTGCGGGCCGGGTCTGCCGCAGCCCCAAGCCGGTCGAGCAGCTCATGCATTTCTTCTTCATTGGCTTTTGCCATCGCTTTGTAATCCCGCCAGATATTCAGCATCCCATACAAAGCCGGTTCGGGAATCTTATCCCCCATGTGAAGCAGATCGTGCTCCCGCGCCGCTATGAACATCTCCCAGGCTAGCCGGATGTAGGGAAAGGCCTGGGTGGCGTTGTAGCGCTGCTTGCAGTGCCAGCGGCAGAGAGACAGCAAATTCTGAGCTGCGGGCGAAGAGATGAGGTCCTGCCGCAGCCACCCGATAAGCATATCCAACAGCGCCTTGAGATCCTGTATCTCCGCTTCCGATGCCGCTGCATTTCGGGGCTGCTCCAGCCAATGGAGCAGGCGGGCAAGCCATCCTGTCATCGGGTGCTCCCGGCACAAGGCATCGAAATACGGCTCCGAACACAGTGCCCGGATTCCATCCAGGCTTATCTGCAGGGCAGATGGCTGAGGCCCCTTCTGGTTGGCTTTTGCCACTTCCCGTCTATGCTGCCAGAAGCAGGCGAAAAAAAGCAATTCGTTCAGATAATACGCGGCACCGAGCTCAAGCATGTGGTCGTTCAGGAGCGCTCCGTGCATCAGCTGGATCTGCCTCCGCCACTTCTCCAGCTCGTAGCGGCCCTGATAGCTCTGCAGATCGAGGGGGGCCTCGGTACCGGGCTGCATGGCGCTGGTCTGCAGGGGATCGCCGAGCAGCTGATCCAGCGCCCGGACCTCGCGGTCGAGCTGCACATCCAGGCGGCTGGAAACCAGATATTCAATGAGCAGCAGGCGCTTCCGCACCTGGTTTCGGTTGAGCTGGTACCAGGACAGGTACTCCAGCAGCTCATCCAGCAGGCGGCTCTGCCGGGTATTGAACGCCGCAAGTGTAAACGTCTTTACCCCGCTGCCGTAGGCATACGCCCAAATGCTGTGCTGCCAGGAGTCGTCCGGATCAGTCTGCCCCCTGCGCGGGCGCGCGTCCTCCTTGATATGCTGCAGGAACCCTTTGAAAAATGGCAGCAGCTCCGCCTGCTTTCCGCTCAGCCACCACTGCACCTCCTTCCGCTGCTCCGCATCGAGTGACCGGATCAGCTCATACGCCTTGCTTCTCATACACCTTGCTTCGCGCTCGCACCTCCGTGAAGTTCCAGACCTTCGCTTATCTGCACATAAAGGTATTCTAGGTATCCAAAAGAACAAAACATATGAATATTTTTTGAATGAAAATAAAAAAGCTGCGGACTGTCGATCGCAGTCCGCAGCTTTTGCTGTTCAGGCAGCGCGCTGTCAGAGCGCCGCAGGCGCGTGGAAGTACACTGACAGCAAGATCGCCACTCCGTAATCGCCTGATATGGCCCCGCCCGGATCGCGTACGACGATGTACAGCGGCTGGAATCCGGCCGCACCGGTCAGCGGAATATCCAGGGACCGCACATCCTGCAGGCCTGCCGTCGCAGGCACGGCAGCTTCGCCGATGAGGGCGCCGTCAGGCGTGCCGGCCCTCAGCTCGATGCGGGCACCGGGCTGAGGCGCAGTATATTGCAGGGTTACCTTCGGAATGCCGGTCAGATCCAGCTTCGGGAAGGCCAGATGGGCATCTTTCTGCATGATGGCTACTTTCATACCGTTCGGCGCATCATACAGCATCACATCCTTCGATCGCTCGGTCTCTGCCGCGCCTACCGAAACGGACGGACTGCGGAGGGTAACCGCAGCATCGCTGCGCAGCATGCCTACCACCGGGCCGCCCCGGTCCAGGTATGATGCCCGCAGGGTGTAGAGGCCGCCGCCAGCCTTGGTCCGGATCTGGCCCTGCACAGGCAGGCCCGGCTTGGCCGGCTTGTCTGCGAGCGAGAGGATATACAGCGCCATCGCTTCGGCCTGGTCTGCAGTCAGCTGCGCCTGCGCAGGCATGGCCTTTCCGCCCCACACTCCCTGGCCGCCGTTGCGGATTTTGCCGATGAGGTAATTGACTGCGTCTGCCTGCTTGGCATAGCGGCGGGACACGTCCAAATAGGCCGGTCCTACAATTTCTTTGTCCATCCCGTGGCAGGCGATGCAGCCGGAGGTCTGCACCAGCCCCTCGCCTGCGGCGATCTTGCCCGCTGCCGCATTGGCCGCATGGCCCTGCGCCCCGATGGTGGCATCCTGGCCTTCGGCCAGGTAATCGAAGCTGACGGTCACCGCTGCAGGCTGGATGCCGCCGTCGGCGAGGCTGCCGTCTTCACGGTCGCTCACCAGGACCTCGTAGGGGATGCTGCCGGCGCCCCAGAAAAAGCTCTGGTTGCCGCGCATGCGGATCTGCACCTCCGGCGGCTGATTGCCGACCCGGATTTCGAGCGCAGCCGTGGACGACTTGCCGTCGCGGTCGCGCACGGTCAGCACAGGCTGGTAGATGCCCGGCTCCTGGAATGTAAACGTAGCCTCCTCGCCGCTGGCAGCAGCAGAGCCGTCGAAATTCCATGAATAGCTCAGCTGGTCGCCGGTATCGTGGTCATAGGACGCAGCGGCGGAAAACTTGACCGTCAGCGGCGCGGCGCCGATGAGGACATCGGCTTCTGCCTGCGCGATGGGTGCCCGGTTGCCTTCGGCATAGTCGACGCGGATGAGGCGGGCGTCGCGGTTGGCCGCGAACCACTGGGTGCCGTATTCGAGGATGTAGAGCGCGCCGTCCGGCCCGAATTCCATATCGATGGGGCTGGAAAGGCTCAGCTTTTCCGGCAGGAAAGGCTCCAGCGACTGGAGCTTGCCCTGGGCATCCATCGCCGCGATCAGCACCCAGTCGCGCATGAAGTCGTAGACGAAGAGCTTGTCTTCGTAGTAGGCCGGGAACTTGCTGCCGGCGGCCGGGAAGTCGGATGCGTGAAATACCGGGCCCGCCATGGCGTTTCGTCCGCCTTTGCCCACAATCGGGAACTCCTTGGAGTCTCCATAGGGATACCAGATAAAAGCAGGCGTTGCAGGCGGCAGCTCGTGGAAGTCGCCGGTGTTGTTGGGGGAATAGTTCACCGGCTGGGCCGCATTGAAGTAGTCGCCGAGCTGCTTGCGGGCGAAGTCGTAGTCGCGGTAGGCGTAATTGTTTCCGATAAAATACGGCCAGCCAAAGAATCCCGGCCCCTGGGCCTGGTTGACTTCGTCATATCCGCGGGGGCCGTAGGTGCTGTCCACGCTGCCGTCGGGGCCCACATCGCCCCAGTACAGCCAGCCGGTCTTCGAGTCGATGGAGATGCGGTAGGGATTGCGGCAGCCCATGACATACACCTCCGGGCGGCCTTTGGAGCCGTCTTTGGGGAAAAGGTTGCCGTCGGGGATGGTGTAGCCGCCTTCCGGTGTCGGGCGGATGCGGAGCACCTTGCCGCGCAGGTCGCCGGGGCTGCCCGAAGATTTTTGCGCATCCCAGGGCCCTTTGCCGGGCAGCTCGTTGATCGGTGCGTAGGGGGTCTCGAAGGGATTGGTATTGTCTCCGGTGGAGAGGTAGAGGTTGCCGTCGGGGCCAAATTTCAGCGAACCGCCGGTATGGCAGCATTCAGCGCGCTGCACCGGGATTTCCAGCAGGATCTTTTCCGATTCGAGGTTGACGGCGGTGTCGCCCAGCATGGTAAAGCGGGAGAGGCGGTTGATCGGCGCCTCGCCCTGCGGCGAGTAGTAAAAGTATACCCAGTGGTTTTCATCGAACTTCGGATCCAGGGTCACGCCCATCAGGCCGTCCTCGTGCTTGGTTGTCACCGGAAGCTGGGCGATGATGCGCGACTGCTTGGCGCCCGGCTCATACAGTTTCACTGCGCCTTTGCGTTCGACAAACAGCACACGGCCGCTCCTGAAAATAGCCATTTCCGTAGGCTCGTCGAGCACCTGGTCCAGCACCGTCACCACAAAGCGGCTGGGATCGGGCGGCACCTGGCTGCGGGCTTTGGAGTAATCGGCCACGCGGTTGTCGCCGATGGCGTACTGGATGCCGCCCAGCAGGTGCCGGAGAAAATCCGGTTCGGAGTAGGTCTCCTTGGTATGGCCGAAGTTGGTGTAAAATGCGCGCCCGCCGTCGAACTCGTGGTACCACGACATCGGGTGGAAATCGCCGTTGGTGCCGCCTTCGTAGGACTTTTCGTCGATGTTGATCAGCGGCACGATGCCGTCCTTGAGTGAATCCCCGTGGTAGAGGCTGCGGAAATTATAAAATTCATCAGTCCGGCGCCATTCCGTACGGCCTTTGAATACCTCCATGCTGGGGTGGTTGTGGTTGACCAGCAGCATATTGCCTTCGCGCACGTTGGGGTCGTTCGGATGCCCGTTGAAATAGGCGCCCACCAGCTTGTTGAACCAGGGCCAGTCGTATTCGGTATCCGTCGCAGCATGCACGCCTACAAACCCGCCGCCGGCCTGGATATAGCGCTCAAAGTGCGCCTGCTGGCGGAAATCGAGCACATCGCCCGTCGTATTGAGGAAAATCACGGCGCTGAAGGCCTTCAGGCTGTCTTCGGTAAAGACCGAAGCCTTTTCCGTCGCCACCACGCCGAAGCCGTGCTCCTTGCCCAGCTGCTTGATCGCGTCGATGCCCGCCCCGATGGATTCATGCCGGAAGCCCTTGGTCTTGGAAAACACCAGCACGGTTTTCGCCGGGCGGACTTTCGGGCCGCAGCCCCAGAGCAATCCCATCACCAGCAGCAGTCCCAAATACAATACCGAATATCGTTTCATCTTGATACAATGATGAATGGAAAACGAACTTACTCAAAAACCGCCTGCTGCGGATACGTGCAAACGGTTGCAGGCCAGCCTCAGAGGCGCCGGATCTTGATATTCCGGAAGCAGACCGGATCGCCGTGGTCCTGCAGCGCGATTTTGCCGGTTCCGGCCCTTCCGTAGCCGGGCATGGAAGCGAATTTGCTTTTGGCCACCAGCGCCTCCCATTCCGGCGATCCGAGGGTGTATTCGACGATTTTGTAGCCATTGAGCCAGTGCTCCACCCGTCCCTGGTTTACGATCAGGCGCGTGCGGTTCCACTCGCCTACGGGACTGAGCGCTTCGACCGCAGCCGGGTGCAGGTCGTAGTTGGAGCCGGCCCGGTGCGAATGCCATTTCCGGTCGGGATGCCGCAGGTCGTCCAGCAGCTGATACTCCGGCCCGGTCTGCCAGACCCACTTGTACTCCGGTGCTTCGCTCACGTGGAAGAAGATGCCGCTGTTGCCTTTTTCGGAGATTTTCCACTCCAGGCTGAGTTCGAAGTGCTGATACGCTTCTGCGGTTACCAGATCGCCGGCGCCGCCCTTGACGAGGCAGAGTTCACCGTCGCGGGCCTGCCAGCCAGGGGCAGTCTGGGCCGATTTGAAATTGCGCCAGCCGTTCAGGGTGTTGCCGTCGAAAAGGAGCTTCCAGCCTGCGGCTGCTTCTGCAGCCGTCAGCACATTGTGGCGGGGCGAATCCAGCGGCGCAGCCGGGAGCGGAAATGGTGTTTCCGGCAGTTTGTTGAGGGTGTACCAGGCCTCGGTGCTCCACAGGGAATGGTCTGCGGCACTTACCGGCGGATGCACGATGCGCAGATGCAGCACCTGCCCCCTTGGTTCGAGGCGAGGCAGCTCCAGAAAGACGCGCCGCCCGTCGGCGCTGGGCACCGCCTGCCGCACCGGGACCGCTTCGGGCAGGACCATCTGGCCTGGCGTCCATTGCGCCAGCGAATACGCATGGCGGCTGGCGCCTTCGCCCGGCTTCAGCGGTTCTGTAAACTCGATCTCCATGCCATTTTCGTACATCCGCACGGCCAGCATTTCAAAGGGCTGGCCCGTGCCCCAGCCGATGCGCGTCAGGGCAGCTGCGCCGGATGCGCCGTAGCTCAGCTGTCCGGCAGCCAGGCTGCCGTCCGGCAGCGCAGCGAAGCGGTAGAGCCCTTCGCCCAGTCCCTGTGAAAACCGGAATACGCACCCCTGCGCCTGACCGCCAACCTGCTCTACTGCAATCCGGTTCAGGCCGCCTGCGGCAGCATCGCCGTAGATCCATTGCCCGGCGTACGGCCCGCCGGGAATCTGCACCGGCTGCGCCGGCAAATAGCCCAATGCATCCGGCGGCAGCCAGATTTGGCCTGAGACGGCATTGCCGGGCACCCAGAGCCAGCGGGCCGCCGCTTCCGAAGCATCCGTCACAGCGACGCCGTCCGCGCCGGCGCCGACGCCCGCAGGCGTCGTCAGGTTCCGGGCACAGATCTGCCATTCGCCGCTGCGCGGATCGATCCGGAGCAGGCTGCCCCGGTCCGGCATCTGCCGGGCAGCCGGGCGGCCGTCTTCTCCCATCCGCACGCCCAGTCCTGCGTACAGCCGCTCCTGATAATGGGCCAGCCCGTAGGCATATTCGCCTGCTGCGCCGCTCAGCGGCCAGCCGCTCGCCGCACTCCGGTACACGTCCGCATCGCCGTCCCGGTCGGTATCGGTCAGCTGGGTCAGCTCCTGCTGCTGCAGCACATACACCGTATCGCGCACAACAGCCACCCCCAGGGGCGCAGCCAAGCCAGCTGCAAACCGGGTGACCGCTGCGCTGTCCGCCGACCCCGGCACGGGCGCGATCTTGTACACCGTGCCCGGCGTATTCCAGTCGCAGGCAAACAGGCTCCCATCGCTGGATGCCGCCAGCCCGCCGATGCGGGCAAGCGGCTGTGAAAGCCGCAGGCGGCCGACATTCAGCACCGGATGCAGACCGGCAACTGCCTGGCCATCGCCGGGGATGGCACGCGCCTCCGGCGAATAGATCCGCTTTTTGAGGCTGTCCAGCACCGGCGCCGGATCCGGGATATGCGAAAATACCGATACCGGCAGCAGATCGTACTGGCCGATCCCCTGGATCAGCCATTCGAGGCTCAGCTTCCGGCTGCCGCTCCGGTTGTAGTATTCGATGCGGATCGGATGCGGGCCGGCTTTGAGGGCTACCTGGAACTCCACTGTCACCGGCACATCCGACAGCTGCGAGAGCGAGGCCTCCAGCGCCGGCGGTTCAGCCACCAGCTGATCGCCAATCCAGACCCTTGCAGCATCATTGGCGATGAGGCGGAACTGATACTGGCTTTCGACCGACAAGGTCAGGGTGCCGCTCAGCTCCAGGTAAAGGTTCCGGACAGGCGGATAGGGGAAATTACGCTCTTCCAGCGCCACCGTGCGGCAGATGAAGCTCGCGTTGGCCGGCTGGCCGGGGATCAGCTCCGGAAACCCGTCGAGGTCGCGGTCGATTTCATAGAGCCGGGCCGCGAGGCCGGTTTCGATGGCAGGCTGCGCAAGGGCTGCGGACATGCAGCCCAGCAGACCGAGGATCATCCAGTACTTCATGGATCGGGAATCAATCAGATAAGGACAGATGCAGTAGCAGGGGCAAGATACGGAAAACGGATGGTTTGCGGCATGAATTGCGAAATGCGGCTTCGGCAGATGCAAAACAGGCCGCCCCTTGCGGAGCGGCCTGCACATGCAAAGGCTGCAGGTGTTTACTTCAGTTTCAGCACGTTGAACGTGTTGACGAGGCTGCCGTAGCTGACTTCAAGGTGGTACATTCCCTCGGCCAGTTCGCGTCCTACCCGGAGGGTGGGCTGCGTGGGCAGGCCGCGCTGCTCGAACACTACCTGGCCAAGCGCGTTCAGAATCCGCACATCCACCGTCTGCACGTCCGGATCGAGGAGATTGACCTCGATATAGTCCGTGAAGGGGTTCGGATACACCGATGCGAAGGCGCTGCCCGACTGGGCCGGGCGGCTGCCGAGGGCAGGCTTGGCCAGCACGAAGTAGTTCGCCAGGGCATTTCCGCCGCCGCTTTTGTTGCCCGGCAGGGTAAAGCTGCCCGCGCTGTAGGCGCGTGAATAGACGTTCATCGGCGCATCCGTCGTCACAATCTGGGTGCCGGTGTTGGTCCAGAGGCCAAGCCAGCTCGGCACCACTGTGGCGCGGCTGTCATAGGCCACGTATACCGTCGCTGCCTGCGAGAGTCCGATAGACAGCATGGAACCGGTGGAGCGGTTGCGGTCGCCGAAGGCGGTCCGCACGAAGTCCGCGCCGCCCAGGGCGGCAGGCAGGCTGGTGATCGTCGTGTTGCGGCCCGTGTACACCACCTCGCCCACTGCGGCGGGGCAGTCGATCTCGTAGATGCCCGTCGTGGAGATCAGCGGAGTGACGCTGGTGATCAGCGTACAGCCGCCGCCGCCCACGGGCGGATTGACCGTGACCGTTGCCGTTTCAGTATCTGTCGCGCCGTCGTCGTCGGTTACGGTCAGCGTCACCGTGAAGCTGCCGGCCGAGTTGTAGGTATGCGATTCGGTCACGCCGCTGCCCGTGCTGCCGTCGCCGAAGCTCCAGGCATAGGTCTGGATGCTGCCGTCCGGGTCATTGGAGGCGGCTGCGTTGAAGCTGACCGTCAGCGGAGCCGTTCCGCTTGCCGGGGTGGCCGTAAAGGCCGCTACCGGAGACAGGTTGGCCGGAGGCGGCGGGCCGCTTCCGTCGCAGTCGCCCAGCACCACGAAGTACATGTTCACCGCCACGGAGCTGGAATAGCCCGAAGCACGGTTGCCGCCCAGCGCGACCGTCCCGGCAGGGAAGGTTTTCGCCCACACGTTGTAGGTGTTCTCCGTGCCGCCGATGGTGTAGCTGGTCAGCGTGAACTGGGTCTTGAGCCAGTTGGGCTGCGAAGCAGCGCGTGCGTCGTAGGCTACATAAATCGTAGCCGCCTGGGTAAGCGTGAAGCTCAGGTAGCTGGCGCTGGTCTTGGCCCGGCCGCTGTTGGAGGTGCGGAGGGTCGTAGCACCGGCCAGATCGCCCGGCACGCTCGTGTAATTGATCACCGTGTTGTCGACGTAGATCCGGTTGCCGGTCTGCAGTACGCCCTTGACATTCTGCTTGATCGAGATGTTCGTGATGTCGGCGTTGCAGGGCGAGCAGGTGCCGGCGGTGAGGCAGTCCACCACCTCGAAGCTGCGGTCCACATCGGCCGCTGCGCTGAAGCCGGCATTGCCGGCCTGGCTGGCGCGCACCGTCACGGTGCCGGTGCCGGTCAGGGTGACCGTGCTGCCCGATACCGTAGCCGGGCCGGATACGATGCTGAAGCTTACCGGCAGGCCGGAGCTGGCCGTCGCGCTGACCGTAAACGGTGCGTCGCCTTCGATCTTGTCCGCCAGCGGCGGGAAGTCGATCGTCTGGCCGACCGGGCCGGAAGTATAGCTGAGCGAACCCGCGCAGACGGTCTGCAGGTTGGTGGAGCCGCCTGTGCCGCCGCCGAAGCCGAAGCGGACCAGCGGGTTGCCGCCGAACAAGCCAATCAGGTTGCCGGTGTAGCTGACGCGCAGGCTGCCGTCGAAGTAAGCCTCGAACAGCTGCGTAGCCGGGTTCCAGGTGAAGCGCACCGCATGATCTGCCCCATCTTCAATGTTGGCGCAGGCCGGGTCGGCGCAGATGGCAGGGGCCACCGGTGCATCGAGGTTGCCGTTCAGGGCAATGGCCATGTGATCGTCGGCGATGTCGACGCCATTGGTATTGTCCCAGGTATCGATTTCCACAATCAGCGAGGGCGAAATCCCGGCAGTGCCGAGGCCGCCGCCGAAGGCGCCCAGTGCGCCGGTTCCGCTGTTCTGCAGCGCGAAGGAGATCCCGTCGGCGCCGGTGGCGTCGTTGCTGCCCAGGTTGACCGTGAAGTTCAGGTCGAAGGGCGAGGCGAGGTTCAGCTCATGCTTGCTCCAGACAGCGCCCACGAGATTCTCCGCATCCGCCGTGATCGTGTAGCAGTCCAGGCTGGTATTGAGCGAAGCCGATCCCGCCGTAACGAACTGGAATGCAGCCGCATCGATGACCTCGAAGCTGCGGTCCACATCCGCTGCAGGGTTGAAGCCGGCATTTCCTGCCTGGCTGGCGCGCACCGTCACCGTTCCGGGGCCCCCGGTCAGCGTGACTGTATTGCCGGACACCGTTGCAGGGCCGCTCACGATGCTGAAGCTCGCCGGCAGGCCGGAGGTAGCCGCCGCATTGACCGCAAACGGTGCATCGGTCGTCAGCTTGTTCGGGATCGCGTCGAAGGCGATCGTCTGGTTCTGCGGGGGGATCGTGCCGAAGTTCAGCGCGTCCACGCAGACCGTATGCTGGTTCTTGGAGCCGCCCGTAGCGCCGGTCCATCCGAAGTACACCTGACTGTTGCCGCCGAAGATCGTATTGACCACATCGCCGGTATAGCTGGTGCGGAAAACCCCGTCGAAATACACGCTCAGCGTTGTCGTAGCGGCGTCCCAGACGATCTGCACGGTGTGGTCGAGGCCGTCCTCGATGTTGGCGCAGGTCGTGGCGGCACATACGTCCGATGCACGGTTGGCCAGATCGCCATTGGTGAAAATGGCGACGTGGTCGTCGGCGAGTTCCGGGTACAGGAAGGGCGAGCTGTCGAAGAGGTCGATTTCAACCCCTACCGAAGGCACCACGCCGAAGGCACCCAGGCCGCTGCCCGGTCCGCCCAGGGTGGACAGACCGCTGTTCTGGAGCAGGAAGGCAATGCCGTCCGCGCCATCCGCATCGTTCGTGCCCAGATTGACCGTAAACTGGAAGTCGAAGGAGGCTGCCAGATCGATCAGGCTGTTGTTCCAGACTGCACCAGTTTGCTGGAATTCATCCGGCGTCAGCACAAAGCAGTCGTTGCCGGTGGCATAGGCACTGCCCACCGGGCTGTAGTTGCCCGGATCTGCCACTACGGTAAAGCTCTGCTCCACATCGGCTGCGGGCGCATACTGCGCATCGCCTGCCTGGCTGGCGCGGACGGTGACGGTTCCGACAGCTCCGGTCAGGGTGACCGTATTGCCCGATACCGTAGCGGGGCCGGACACGATGCTGAAGCTCACCGGCAGGCCGGAGGTAGCCGTTGCATTGACCGTAAAGGGCGCGTCGGTGGTCTGCTTGTTCGGAATCGGATCGAAGCTGATCGTCTGGCTCTGAGGCGGGGCCGTAAAGGTCAGCGTGCCCGAGCAGAAGGTCTGCAGGTTGGTCAGGCCACCCGTGCCGCCGGTCCATCCGAAGTACACATTCGCATTGCCGCCGAAGATGGTGTTGATTACATCTCCGGTGTAGCTGATGCGCAGGTCGTTGTCCACATAGACATCGAACGTCTGCGAAGCAGGGTTCCAGGTGATCCGCACATCGTGATCCTGGCCATCCTCGAAATTGGTGCAGCCGCCGCTCATGCAGGCAGCCGGAGCCAGGGGATTGACCAGATCGCCATTGGCGAAGATGGCTACGTGGTCCGCAGCGATATCTTCGGGCGAATTGCCGCCGGTGCTGTTGTTATTGTCGTAGACGTCGAATTCCACCCCGAAGGAGGGGAACACGCCCACAACGCCCAGGCCGCCGCCGTTGGCGCCCACAGCGCTGGTGCCAGCCTGCTGCAGGACGAAGGCCGCCCCGTCGGCGCCGTCGGCATCTTTGCCGCCGAGGTTCAGGGTGAAATTGAGGTCGAAGCCCTGGCTCAGCGAAATGGCGCTGCTGTACCACACGGCGCCGGCCACATTGGCCTGATCCGGCGTGATGGTGTAGCATTCGTTGCCGGTGCCGGCTGCACTGCCTGCTGTCGTGTAGAGGCCGGGGGCCGCTACCGTAAAGCTCCGGTCTGCATCCGGTGCAGCACTGTACTGCGCATCACCCGCCTGGCTGGCACGGACCGTTACCTCTCCAGGCGCTCCGGTCAGGGTGACCGTGTTGCCGGATACCGTAGCGGGGCCGCTTACGATGCTGAAGCTGACCGGCAGGCCGGAAGTAGCTGTCGCATTGACCGTGAAGGGCGCGTCGGTGGTCAGTTTGTTGGGAATGGCGTCGAAGCTGATGGTCTGGCTCAGCAGCGGCTCGGAATAGGTCAGCGTACCCATGCAGACCGTCTGCGTGTTCAGGAACCCGCCCGTAGCAGCGGTCCAGCCGAAGTACACTCCGGCATTGCCGCCGAAGAAGCTGGCTGCAATGTCGCCGGTGTAGTTGATCCGCAGGCTCCCGTCCACAAAGACCGAGAATACCTGCGTAGCAGGATCCCAGGTGATCTGCACGGCGTGATCTGCACCGTCTTCCAGGTTGGCGCAGGAAGGCGAGGTGCAAACTGCCGGCACAACCGGGTTGAGCAGGTCGCCGCCTCCGAAGATGGCCACGTGGTCGTCGGCGATATCTTCGGAAGACCCGTTGTCGTACCCGTCGAATTCTACGCCGAAAGAAGGCGTCAGGCCGGCTGCGCCGAAGCCGCCGCCGGTAGCGCCGATCGCTGCCGTGCCGGTTCCTTGCAGCACGAAGGCCATGCCGTCTGCGCCATTGCCGTCATTGGCGCCGAAGCTGACCGTGAAGTTGAGGTCGAAGGCAGCGCCGAGATCGAGCTGGGTCTGGTTCCAGACCGCGCCGGTCTGGAATGAGGAGCTTTCCGTCGTGAGTACGTAGCACTCGGAAGCTGCGCCGAAGGCGGCGTTGCCCACCGTTGCGAAGCTGAAGAAGGCCGGCTCATTGACCGTGAAGGTGCGGTCCGCATCCGGGGCAGCATTGTACTGTCCGTTGCCGGCCTGGCTGGCCCGTACGGTCACCGTTCCGGCGACTCCGGTCAGCGTGACCGTATTGCCCGATACCGTCGCGGGGCCGTTCACGATGCTGAAGCTCACCGGCAGGCCGGAGGTCGCTGTCGCATTGACCGTGAAAGGTGCATCGGTTGTGGCTTTGTTGGGGATCGCGTCGAAGCTGATCGTCTGATCGAGCTTCGGAACGGAATAGTTCAGTTCCGTAGCACAGAACGACTGCGTATTGGTCAGGCCGCCGGTAGCTGCCGTCCAGCCGAAATACACCGCCGGATTGCCGCCGAAGAGGTTGGCCGCAATGTCGCCGGTGTAGCTGTTGCGCAGCACATTGTCCACATACACATTGAAGACCTGCGTCACCGGATCCCAGGTAAACCGGGCATCGTGGTTCTGGCCGTCTTCAAAGTTGTCGCAGGCTGCGTTCAGGCAGGCTGCGGCAGCGAGCGGGTTGGGCAGGTCGCCGTTGGCGAAGATGGCCACGTGATCCGCGGCGATGTCTTCAGGCGAGTTGCCGCCGGTGCTGCTGTTATTGTCGTATCCGTCGAATTCGGCGCCGAAGGAGGGGAAAATTCCCGCAACCCCCAGGCCGCCGCCCGTTGCGCCGACCGTGGCGGCACCTGCCGAACGCAGCACGAAGGCCATGCCGTCCGCACCGCCGCCGTCATTGCCGCCCATGTTGAAGGTAAACTTCAGATCGAAGGGCTGAGCCAGGGTTAGCTGGCTGGCCGACCATGCGGCGCCGGCGATATTGGCCTGCTCCGTCGTCAGGGTGTAGCAGTTGCCGGCGCCTGCCGTTGCGCTGCCCGCCGTCGTGAAGAGCTGCGGCTCGCCGACCTCGAAGGTCCGGTCCACATCCGGGGCAGGGCTGAACTGGGCGTTGCCGGCCTGGCTGGCGCGCACGATGACGGTGCCGGCAGTTCCGGTCAGCGTGACCGTATTGCCCGATACCGTTGCGGGGCCGCTCACGATGCTGAAGCTCACCGGCAGGCCGGAAGTAGCCGTTGCATTGACCGTGAAGGGCGCGTCGGTCGTGAGCTTGCCGGAGATCGCATCGAAGCTGATCGTCTGGCTGGCGGGGCCGCCGCCCAGATCCAGCGAGGTCACGCAGAAGGTCTGCAGGTTGGTCAGGCCGCCCGTGCCGCCCGTCCAGCCGAAGTAGGCCAGGCTGGAGCCGCCCAGGAAGTTGGCCGGGATGTTGCCGGTGTAGCTGGACCGCAGGGCACCGTCGAAATAGACGCTGAAGACCTGCGTAGCCGGGTTCCAGGTGAAGCGGACCGTATGATCGGCACCATCTTCGATGTTGGCGCAGCTGGCAGTGGCGCAGACAGCCGCCACGACCGGGCTGGCCAGGTTGCCCCCGCCTACGATCGCGATGTGGTCATCGGCCAGATCTTCCGCCGAGCCGTTGTCATAGCCGTCGAACTCCACAGCAAAGGACGGAGCCAGCCCGGCAAAGCCGAGGCCGCCGCCGGGAGCACCCAGCGCATTGACGTTCAGGGTCTGGAACACAAAGCCCATCCCGTCGGCGCCGTTGCCGTCCTGGTTGCCGAAGTTGACACTGAATACCAGGTCGAAGCTGTTGCTGAAATCAGCCTGGGTGTTGTACCAGGCTGCGCCGGCCTGATTGGCGGCGGTCGTGGTCACGGCGATACAGCCGCCGGAGGTGAAGGCATTTCCGACCAGCGAGAAGGCCAGCACGGAGAAGCTGACATTGTCCGTCGCCTCGGGATTGCCCAGCGGCGTATGGCTGCCGTCCAGCAGCTTTGCCGTCACGGTATGCGGCCCCGGCGCTACGCCTGTAAAGGTGTAGATGCCGTTCAGGTCGTTGAGTTCTACCGGCGTGCCGGCGTCCAGCGTCAGCTCCACATGGTCCACCCCGCTCAGGTCGCCTGATGCGGAATATTCCACCAGCACCGAGCTGCCGCCGATTTGAGCGTTCGCGATGGGCGACAGGATGTTGACTGTCGGCGGGCCGAGCAGGTTCAGGTGTACGGTGGCGAGGTTGGACAGTTCATTGTCCGTGTTTTCGACCGTGTAGGTAAACTGGTCGCTGATGGCGCCCAGTCCGTCATGGATATAGGTGACTGCACCGGTAGCCGGGTTCACCGACAGGGTGCCATGCAGCGGCTGATCGACAATGACCACCGAAGCCGGATCCAGTGCCGGATTGCTCAGGTCGTTGCCCAGGATGTCCACCACCGTCGTGCCGCCATTGGTGTAGAGGGCCTCGTCGTCGATGGCCTGCGGTGCGCCGCAGTTGGGCAGGATGTCCTTGTACACCGTCGTGGACAGGCCGGCAGCATCGGTCACGGTCAGGTAGATCCGGTAGAAATACACCGCGCCGTCGCAGCCTACCGGCGACAATTGCGTCGTCGAGACGGGGTTGTTGTCGATCGGCTCCGGGTGGGTGTGGTTGCTGTGATGCAGCACCGTCTGCCAGCCGTAGGTGAGCTGGTTGGGGCCATGCTCGGCATCCGTTACCACTGCACTGATACTCAGGGTCGTAGGCGCTGTGATGGAATACTCGCTTACATTGTCCAGGCTCGTGGAGACGATCACGGGCGGCGTGTTGTTGGCCGACACGATGAGGGTCTTGGTCGCGGTCTGGTTCTGGTTGTCCGTGACGGTCAGCACGACATTGTACTGCGCCGGATTGCTGTTGGCCGTCAGGTAGGTATGGGACGGATTGGCCTGGCTGCTGAATGCGCCGTCGCCGAAATCCCAGAGATAGGTCAGCGGGCCGCTTTCGGGGTCAGAGGAGCCGGCGCTGCTGAAGGCAACGTTGAGCGGGCTGGGGCCATAGACGGGGGTTGCGGAGGCCGCAGCCACAGGCGGCTGGTTGCCGCTGGGGCTGTACACAAAGCGCCGTACCTCGCCGCCGTAGGCGATGTAATACAGGCCGCCGTTGTACGGATCGGACCCGATGAACACCACAGCCCCGTTGCTGGGGTCGAAGTTGTGCGCGCTCAGCGGCTGATCGTTGGCGCCGAACTTGAAGTACTTGATCCAGCCGCCGCCGTAGTCTGCGTGGAAATAGGTGTTCTGGTATTCGGCGGGAAATTCGGTGCCGGTGTACCAGACGCCGCCGGTGGAGGCGTTGCCGCCCCACTGCGGGCCGGGCACCGGGCCGGAGCCGACATTGTAAACCACGCCGTTGACACTCACACGGGAGTTGCCGCGCCAGTCGTAGGCAGGCAGGGAATGCTTCCACAGCTTGTACACACTGCCATTGATCTGCTGGCCGGGGTTGCAGGGATCGGGGAAGCTGGGCTGCACGCCGTTGCCGGGGTCCTGCTTGAGCAGATCGGCGAAGCGGTAGAAGGGCTGGCTGCAGCCGCTGGGCGTAGGCGCCTCCTGGTTGTAGGGGTTGGCGCCGGCATAGCCGCCGTTGGAATCCATGCCTTCGAAGAGCGGCCAGCCGCAGTTTGTGCCGGGCTGGGTGATCACGTGCATATCCTCACGGGTGCCCCAGCCCACATCGCCGAGGTAGATCACGCCGGGATCGCCGTCGCCGGCGAAGTGGCTGCCGGTTTCGGGCTTGATGGTGAAGCGGTAGGGATTGCGGAGGCCCAGCGCATAGGTGCGGGACTGGGCTGAGCGGGGCGCGGCAGGATTGTAGTAGGGGTTGCTGGGCACACCGTTGCCGGTGGCCGGGTCCAGGCGCAGCATTTTGCCATTGAGCGAGCTGAGCATCTGGGAGCGGAAGGCGCCCACGTTCTGCGCGGTGTTGATGATGCCGTCCGTCAGCGCCTGAGCGAAGTAGGTATCGCCGCTGCTGCCGGCATCTACGGTGTTGTAGCTGGCACCGTCGCCGGAGGAGGCCAGCAGGGTACCGTCTGTGCCGAAGATCAGCGCGCCCGTGCCGTGCGATTCGTGGAGGATGGGCACCCCGGTGGAAGCGGTTTCGCCCAGCAGCACGAAGCGGGTGTTGTAATCCGCGACGGCTGTGGCATAGTTCGCAGGGTTCTGCACCTGGTACCGCGTAATGCGGCCGATGGTCGCATTGAAGTACTCGTTCGCATTCGGGTTGTACTGCGGGGTTCCCGCGAAGCGGAGGTGGTGGCGGTCCACCACATAATACAGGTAGATGTAGCCGTTGACCAGGTAGTTGGGGTCGAGGGCTACGCCGAGCATGCCGAAGTCGCGCCAGTCGCCGATCTCGTCGCTGATGTTGATCAGCGGCGCGGCGCGCTTGACGCCGTTCTGCACAATGTACACGCGGCCGCCTTTCTCCCAGACGTACATGACGCCGTTTTCATCGAAGGTCAGGCCTACGGCACCGTTCCATCCGCCCAGATACAGCTGGTCGGTGAAGCCCGCCGGCTGCGCCTGCAGCCCGGGCAAGATCCAGACAGCAGCCAGCAGCATCAGCAGCCAGCGCTGTAACGGAGGAAGTGGGGGTTTGGAAAAAAATCGCATCATACAGGGGTAAGGCTGTGTGGAAAAAACGAACATCCCAGGCCGGAAAGGGCCTGGCGGGGACAGGGTAAAGCTGAGAATGAGGAAGGATGATGCTGAAGCTAGCAATCAGGCATCAATATTTAGCTATTTTTTGACTCGGCCAAATTTTTATGCATATTTATCGACCGTCTTCACAAAAATTTAACATGCATTTTGCGCCCAAATCCAAACCCTGCCGGCGCGCATGACCATTCACGAATTCCCGCAGGGGCTGTTTTCCGCTGCCGGAGCCGGTCAGCGCCACACGCATCTGCCCGATTCCGCGCCGGTTCTTACATCCCTGCCGCCAGCTGCCTGCCGCGATGCTGATCCGCCTCCGGCGCGGCCCGCAGCAAGGCTGTGCATCAGGACATAAACGTCAACTTATGTCATTGCATACACATTCAGCCGGATGCATATATCCGGAGCTGCACGCCCCCGCGGACCTTTGCCGCGCAGCCAAAAAAAGGGAGCAGCCTGGGCCGCTCCCTCTCTATGAACCAAACTACTACAACATGCAGATTGCAGGGCGCAAAACCGGCGGCATATTCCGCAAGCCGGATCTGCGGAGGAATGAGGGAAAATTACGATATTTTCCCGCTACAAAACAAGGGCAATTCGCATGCCTTTTTTGCATGAATACGATTTCAACTGTATCCAGGCCCGGCCAGGCGGTTGAATCGGCTGTGTCTTCTGCTATATTTCCTGTGCTATGAAAAAAGAAGCTACAATGAACCGCGCCGAACTGCTCCGCCTCCTCTCGGCAGGCGCTGCGGCGGCCCTCCTCCCCGGCGCTGCCTGTGCCGGACAATCTTCCAGCTCTACTGCTACTCCGATGAGTCCGCTATCCCTCAAAGGCAACATCCGCCACGCCGTGTGCCGCTGGTGCTACGGCAACATCCCCCTCGAAGCCCTCTGCGATGCCGCCAAAGACATGGGCCTCCAGGGCATTGACCTGCTGAACCCGCCGGAATGGAAAACGGCGCTCGACCGCGGACTGGCTGTGTCCATGTCCTTCGGCAGCGAGCTCGGCATTCCCAAGGGCTTCAACGACCCCGCCAACCACCCCAAGCTGCGCCGCGACTACGAGGAGCTGATCCCCAAAGCCGCCGCCATGGGCGTGCAGAACATCATCTGCTTCTCCGGCAACCGCAACGGCATCTCCGACGAGGCTGGCCTCGAACACTGCGCGCGCGGCCTGGACCCGCTCGTCAAGCTGGCCCGGCAGCACAATGTCGTGCTGGTCATGGAGCTGCTCAACAGCAAGGTGGACCACGCAGACTACCAGTGCGACAAAACCCCTTGGGGCGCTGCCCTGGCCGAAAAGCTGGGCTCCCCGCACTTCAAGCTGCTCTACGACATCTACCACATGCAGATCATGGAGGGCGATGTCATCGCGACCATCCGCAAGTACCATCCCTACATCGCGCATTACCACACGGGCGGGGTGCCCGGCCGCCACGAGATCGACGAGACGCAGGAGCTCTACTATCCGGCCATCATGCGGGCCATTGTGGAGACCGGGCACAAAGGCTTCGTGGCGCAGGAATTCATCCCTTCGCGCCAGCCGGTGCTCGACTCCCTGAAGCAGGGCGTGCAGATCTGCGATGTGTAAGATCGGGAGGCCGGGGGCGCCGCAGGCGCTTCCGGCCGCTTACTGGGGCAGCTCGCGCACCGTCCCCTGGCCCGGGCCGCCGGCGCCGGTCACCTCGTAGCACACGGCCTCGTGCGCCTCGGTGTCGTAGATCATGAACGTCGCCTCCGCCGGCACCGGCTGCCCCTGGCTGAAGCGGACGCCCATCAGCGTGCCGGGATTGAGCAGCAGCAGGTGCGGCTCGCCGGCATTGAGCCGGGTGATTTCGCGCTGGTGGTTGTGCCCGAAGCACACCACGTCGTAGCGGTCGGCCTCGGCGATCTCCCGCGCGATGTAGTCGAAGTGGTTGACTGCGATCCGCTTGCCGCCCCGGTTCAGCAGGGCCAGCTCGCCGTGCAGGTGCACCCGCCCCCCGCCCTGCTGCGCCAGCTGGGTGATGCGGAAGAGATCCGCGTCATTGTTGCCGAAGACCACGTGAATTTCCCCCGGAAACTCCTGAACCAGCAGCTTCATGACAAAGGGCGAGCACAGATCCCCGCAGCAGATCAGCTCCGGGCAGTCCCGGACAAAGCGCAGCGCGGCAGAGGCGTTCCATACGTGATCGTGGATGTCGGAGAGGATGGCGATGCGCATAGCAAGAAAGCAGCTGGTAGAGGCGGCTGCCCGGCAAATATGAGGGCACATGCCGCATGTGAAAGGTACGGCAATTATGTTTGCAAAAAAATTGCCTGCCCTGAATTCCCTGTCCCCATCGCCCTCCGAACACCGCCGGGGCATTGCAGCCATCCTGGCTGCGGCTGTCCTCTGGAGCAGCAGCGGCCTGTTTATCAAGGTCATAGACCTTCCGCCGGTGGAGTTTGCCGGCTGGCGCTCGCTCTTCGCTGCGCTCGCCTTCGCGCTGATCTTCCGCCTTGGGCTCCGCAGGGTAAACCTCCGCGCCTGGATCAATGCCCTGCTTTACTGCGGATCGGTGCTCACCTTCGTGCAGGCTACCCGCACCACGACCGCCGCCAACGCGATCCTGCTGCAGTACACCTCTTCCATCTACATCCTGCTGGCGGAGCCCCGGCTGCTCGGCACCCGGCTGCGGCAGCGGGACGTGATCGCCGTGGCCGGCTGCATGGCCGGCATGCTGCTGCTGGTGCTCGAAGACCTCGGCGGCAGTTCGCTTCAGGGCAATCTGACCGGATTGCTTTCCGGCGTGCTCATGGCTGCCTTCGTGATGGGGCAGCGCCTCAACAGCATCCCCTATCAGCCGGCGGGCATCTTTCTGGGCAATGTGCTGCTGGCCGTCCTGGGCATCAGCATCAGCCTGATGCGCGGGCCGGCGCCCTGGGAGCAGATTCTGATCGTGGCGCCGGTGGGCTTCATTCAGCTGGGGCTGGCCTACGGCCTGTTTGTGTACAGCCTGCGCCGCATCCGCCCCCTGGAAACCATGCTGCTCGCCATGGTGGAGCCGATTCTGAACCCGGTCTGGGTGCTGATCGGCTACGGCGAACGGCCCGGCAGCTGGGCCATTGCCGGCGGCGGACTGATCCTGCTGGCGCTGGCCTGGCGGGCCGCAGGGCCGCAGCAAGACCCGAATGCCTGAGTATCAGACAAACAGCCTGAATCCCATATACAGCAGCGCCGCCAGGATCATGGTTACCGGCAGGGTGAGCACCCAGGCCAGGCCGATATTGACGATGGTGCTGCGCTGCAGGTTGGCGACGCCTCTGGAGGCCACCATCGTGCCGGCTACGCCGGAGGAGAGCACGTGGGTGGTGCTCACCGGCAGGCCCAGGCCTGTGGACAGGCCGATGGTGCTGGCTGCGATGATCTCGGCCGTAGCACCCTGCGCGTAGGTGAGGTGCGATTTGCCGATTTTTTCCCCGATGGTCACCACAATCCGCTTCCAGCCGATCATGGTGCCGATGCCGAGCGAGAGCGAAATCATCAGCACGGCCCAGCGGGGGGCATAGTCTGTGTAGTCCTGCAGGGGGGCGATGGACTCGCGGATCCGTTCGCGGTTCTGCGGGTCGGGGATCGAGCCGGGATCCTTGAGGGCCAGCTTCAGGTCTTTGACGAGGGTCTGCAGGCGCTTGCGGATGTTGAATTTCTGCACCTTGTCTTCCGGGTGCAGCTCGGCGAAATCGGCCCGCAGCAGGGCGATCAGTTCGGCGGAGGCCGTCAGCTCCTTGGTCAGCACGTTGCCTTCGGCGCTGGATTTGATTGCTTCCTCCGCCTGGATCAGCGCCACGTTTACCTGGGCAGGGTCCATGCTGCTGTTCAGTGCAAATTGGATCGGCATAAATGCCATCAGCACAACCATAATGAGGCCTACGCCTTTCTGGCCGTCGTTGGAGCCGTGGAAGAAGCTCACCAGGGTGCAGGTCAGCACCAGAATGCCCCGGATCCAGAGCGGCGGATGCTGATCGTGCTCGGGCTCGCGGAAGATGGCCTCATTCTTCACCAGCCAGCGCAGGAGAAACATCAGCAG
Source organism: Bacteroidia bacterium (assembly GCA_033765305.1). Lineage (GTDB taxonomy): Bacteria > Bacteroidota > Bacteroidia > J057 > J057 > RDXT01. The sequence goes on along the minus strand of JANRID010000010.1, from coordinate 228,609 downwards.
CACGGCCATCGAGAAGCCGAAGGCCGGCGAGAGCAGCAGCGAAGCGCCGATTTCGCCTGCTTTGGCCCAGTTGACGCCCATGCCGCCGTGGGTATAGAAGAATGCGATTCCGGCCCCCAGCATCGCGCCGATCATCGTGTGCGAACTGGAGCAGGGAATGCCGTAGTACCAGGTGTAGAGGTTCCAGGCAATGGCCGAAAGCAGAATGGCCAGCACCATGGCGATGTTGTCCGCCAGCGGCTGCGCCATCATATCGGCCAGCGGCAGCAGGTTGGCGATGCCCATCGCCACCGCGATCCCGCCGACCATTACGCCCAGAAAGTTCCAGATCCCTGACCAGACGACGGCCACCACCGGACGCAGGGTATTGGTATAGATGACCGTCGCGACGGCATTGGCGGTGTCGTGAAAGCCGTTGACGAACTCGAAGCCGCACACGGCCAGGAGGCAGATGCCGAGGAAGATCATCGCACCGGTCGATAATCCGGTGTCGAGCAGGATCAGGGAGAAGGTGTCGGTCAGCATGAGCGGGGATTGGGTATCAGCGACAGGGGACAAAAGTACGGGGAATCCGGGCTGGATGTGTTATGAAATTGTAAAGTAAGCAGCCGGCAGAACGCATCCCGCACGCAAGCGGGCACCGGCTCCGGCGCGCGGTGCGCCAGGCTGGTACCCGCTGCGCTGCACGATGTTCAGCGCTGATCCCGCAGCGTTTATGAGTTCAGCTTGCTGTGGCGGCGGCCGTACAGGAAATAGATCACAATTCCGATTCCCATCCAGACCACGAAGCGGATCCAGGTCATCATGGGCAGGCTCAGCATCAGGAAGCCGCAGGAAAGCACGCAGAGGCTGGCCATCAGCTGATAGGCCGGCACTTTGAAGGAGCGCTTGCGGTCGGGCTCCTGCACGCGCAGGATCCACACGCCGATGGCCACCAGCACGAAGGCGAAGAGGGTGCCGATGTTGGTCAGCTCGGCGGCATCGCCGATGTCGATCAGGCCGGCGAAAAGGCCCACGAAGAGGCCCACGAGGATGGTGGAGAACACCGGCGTCTTGAAGCGCGGACTGACCTTGCTGAAGCGGGCCGGCAGCAGGCCGTCGCGGCTCATGGAGTAAAATACCCGCACCTGGCCCAGCTGCATCACCAGCAGCACCGTGGGCATGGTGATGGTCACCCCGGCGGAGATAATCGCGGAGATACGGTTTTCGCCCACGGAGGTCAGCGCCGCGGCAATCGGCTTTTCATTGCCCAGGATCTCAAGCGGGGCCATGCCGGTGAGCACGGCTGCCACGACCACATACAGCAGCGTGCAGACTACCAGGCTGGCAATCATGCCGATGGGCAGGTCGCGCTGGGGGTTTTTGGCCTCTTCGGCAGTCGTGGATACCGCATCGAATCCGATATAGGCGAAGAACACGATCGCCGCCGCCGAAAACACGCCCGGCCAGCCGTTGGGCATGAAGTTCTGCCAGTGGGTAGCCGTATCCATATGCGGCAGGCCGAACACAATGAACAATCCGATGAGGAACAGCTTGATAATCACCAGAACCGCATTGGTCCGCGCACTTTCCTGAATCCCGACGACCAGCAGAACCGTGATAAGCAGCGTAATGAGCACTGCGGGCAGGTTGATGGTCAGCGGGAAGCCGCCGAGGGTCGGCAGGGTGGATGCTGCGCCGTAGTTCCGGAAATCGTTGATGATCGAAGGCGTGAGCACATCGGGGGCCTGGGTTTTCAGCACATCGATCTGCTCCAGCACCTGGGGCACGGTAAAGGCCTGGCCGAGCAGTTGCTGCAGCTGTGCAAGCGCCTCGGGCACGTGGTTGAGCGCGTGCGAGGCCGTCGCCGGGTCCATGCTGATGATCGCAGGCAGGACGATGCCGTACCCGGCCAGCAGGGCTTTGAAGTAGCCTGACCAGCCGATGGCCACGGCGATGTTGCCCACCGCATATTCCAGCACCAGATCCCAGCCGATGATCCAGGCGATGAGCTCGCCGAAGGAGGCATAGGAATAGGTATAGGCACTGCCCGAGATGGGAATCATCGAGGCAAACTCCGCGTAGCACAGGGCAGCGAAGGCGCAGGCGAGGCCGGAAAGGATGAAGCTGTAGATCAGGGCCGGGCCGGCGCCGAGGTGGCCGGCGTCGCCGGCGGCACCCTGGCCGGTCAGCACGAAGATGCCCGTGCCGATGATGGCACCGATGCCCATAAAGGTCAGCTGAACCGGCCCCAGGGCCCGTTTCAGGCCGGAACTGGCGGATTCCGCCTCAAGGGCTGCGGCGCTCTTGCGCCGGAACAAGGAGGAACTCATAGGGTCAGGTAGTTCTGTTACGTGGTGTCGTACAATTGCTTGGCGGCTCAATATAGGACAAAATAGATACGCTCCTCCCGCTGATCCCGATTTTTATTGGATATCCGCCCGATTATACCGGAATGCAGGCCCTGCGGTCCCGCTTTTCAGCGCCCGAAGCAGCTGATGCAGGCGGTTCTCCGCAGCTGGCCCTGCGCAGGCCGCCTGCCCGGAAAACCATGCGGCCTCCCCGCAGGGAGGCCGCCGCCTGATGGGAGCCGGACGCACGGTGTGCCGCCCGTATCTGAAATCCAGAATGCGCCGCCGCGGAAAAGATACACCTGCCAGGCCGCCGTTCCGGCGCCGGGCCGCAGACCGCCTGCGGAGCGTATCCGCTTTTTTGTAACTTTGCCCGCCGGTTACCCGTAACCGGCTCAACGATCGTAACTCTACTCGGCATGAATGGCGCTGGCCTGCTGTACGGCAGCATATTTGCTCTGGCTTACCTCGGATTCAAAGCCGGGCAGTATAAACTGTTTGAAAAAGCCGGCATTCCGGGCTGGCAGGCCCTGATTCCGGTGTATAACCTGCTGCCCTGGACCCGCCTCATCGGCAAGCCTGCGTGGTGGGTGGCTGTCGCCATCCTGCCCGTATTCGGGATTCTGGTCATCGTGTCCATGATGATCGACCTGGCCCGCGCCTTCGGCAAATACCACCTCGGCCAGCACACTGCCGCGCTCCTGCTGCCGTTCTACTTCTTCCCCCGCATCGGCTTCGACGCGAATGTGAAGTACCTCGGCCCGCCGGATGGCCACAAAAACGCGCCGCCTAAAACCGCCCTCCGCGAATGGGGCGACGCCATCCTCTTCGCCGGCGTGTCCGCCCTCGTGATCCGCACCTTCTTCATCGAGGCCTTCATGATCCCCACCAGCTCGATGGAGCGCACCCTCATGGCCGGCGACTTCCTCTTTGTGAGCAAATTCCACTACGGCTCCCGCATGCCGACCGTCCCGCTCTCGATTCCCTTTGTGCACAATAAAATCGGCTTCGGAGATTTCAAGCTCCGCTCCTACATCGATGCCGTGCAGCTGCCCTACTACCGCATGCCCGGCCTGACGAAGATCCGCCGCAACGACATTGTCGTATTCAATTACCCCGCACACGACATCCACGACCTCAACGACGGCGCCGGCAAGGTGAAGGCCGTCTCCATGAAGGAAAACTACATCAAACGCTGCGTGGCCATGCCCGGCGATACGCTCGAAGTGCGCAACCAGCAGGTGATGATCAACGGCCAGCCGTCCTACAACCCGCCGCTTATGCAGTATGAGTATACCGTGGCGACCGACGGCATGGCTTTTTCGCAGTCGCGGCTCAATAAAATGGGCTTCCGCACCGTCGACAACCCCAATCCGAACTGGGGCCCGATCCGCTCGAAGGCCAACAGCTATTTCTTCCACATGCCCGACTCCATCGCGCAGCTCATCGGCAAGTTTTCGGGGGTAAAATCCATCGAAACGGTCGCGCTGCCCGACAATTCGCTCAATGGCTCGTTTTTCTCCTACCGGGGCGAGTTTTATCCCCAGCCGGAGAACGATACCGACTCCCTGATGCGGTTCAACCTCGACTACTACGGCCCCATCGTGATTCCCCGCAAAGGCATGACGGTGCAGCTGACGCCGCAGAATCTGGCGCTTTACCGCCGCCCGATTGCCGTGTATGAAGGCCACGAGCTCCGCACCGAAAACGGAACCGTCTATATCGACGGGCAGCCGGCCACGGCGTACACCTTCGGCATGGACTACTATTTCATGATGGGCGACAACCGCCACAATTCCCAGGACAGCCGTTTCTGGGGCTTTGTGCCGGAAAACCACATCGTAGGCAAGCCGCTCTTCGTGTTTTTCTCCTTCGAGAAGGACTTCGGCGTCCGCTTTGGCCGCATCGGCACCAAGTATGTCCACTGAGCCGGCATGGAAGCCGATCTGAATACCCGCTGGAAGCAGCTGGACCAGCAGCTCAAAACCCAGTTCGGCAAGACGCTGAACCTGGAGGCGATCCTGTATCTTATCGGGGTGCGCGAACTGGGGGCGCATCCGGGCCGCGTATTCACCAAGGAGGAAAAGGTGGACCTGCTGCACATCGCCATCTGCAAGCTGCTCTCGCAGTCGGGCTATTACCGGCTGAACTTCCGGGATCAGGACGGATGGCCGCACTGGGAGCTGGTGAAACCCCTGCCCTACCAGGACATGTTCAGCCAGGTGCATCTGCTGCGGGAGCATATCATCACCTATTTCGATGCGGAGGAGATTTTCAGCTGACCCGGATTTCCGCATGCGGGTACCGCTGCCGCAGCGCCGGCAGGGCGCCGGGACGCAGGGGATTGCCCGTAAGGTCGAGCAGGCGGAGCCTGGGCAGGGCTGGCAGCGCCGCCGGCGCAGCCAGGGCATTGTAGCGCAGATTCAAGGTTTCCAGTGCATCCCAGCCATCGGGGACGGGCCAGACTTCGAGGGCGGTATGGGAAAGCTCGAGGAATTCAGCTTCCGGCTGGGGTGCCAGCCGGATCTCGCGCACGCCGGGGCCCTTGGTCAGGGTAAGGGCGCGGAGGCCGGGCACCGGCGCCAGGTCCACGCGGCCGCGCAGGCGCCCCAGCGAGAGGTGCAGGGTGCGCCAGGGGTGGCAGCGGAGCAGGTGCAGAAGCGATTCGGGGCCGGCAGGCTGCGCGTAGAGGGCTTCGAGCCCGGCGGGCGGCTGCCAGACAGGCATTGCCACGCCTTTGATATATAACTCCCGCAGCGAGGCGAGCGGGCGGAGCGCCTCCAGGCTGCGGAGGGCGCGGTTGCCGGATAGGGCCAGATGCTCCAGGCGGCGCAGCGGGGCCAGCGGCTCCAGGCCGCCGAGCTGGTTGTGGGCGAGGCTGAGCCGCCGCAGCTGTGCCAAGGGCTCCAGGCCCGCCGCCGAATCAAGTTCGTTGTACGAAAGGTCCAGCTCCTCCAGCCCAGCAACAACGCCGATTCCCGCAAGGCTGGCCAGGCAGTTGTGGCTCAGATCCAGCCGGCGCAGGCAGGGCAGCGGCTCCAGGCCCTCCAGGCCGCCGATCCGGTGGCCGCTGAGCAGCAGCGACTCCAGCCGTGGAAAGCTGCGCAGGTCCGGGACCGCTTCGAGCCAGACCTCCGCATCTGCGCCGAAAAGCGGGCGCGAGAGATCCCACTCACGGATCTGCTCCGGCGCTCCGTGCATCCGGGACCGGGCCCAGGCATGTGCTGCGGCGTTCATAGGGCTGAATTTCAGGCGGAGCAATATATATACAATTTTTAATATTTTGCACACCCCTCGCCCGGCGGACACGCAGTTCCTGCATTTTCAGCCATCCTCTCATCCGGCGTGTTTTCCTGCGGGATGGCGTTGCAAAGAAGCCGGACAGGCTATATACTTGCTAAGGGAATTCAATGCCCGAACCCGTTTCTTAACCCTGTCATCCGTATGAAAAAACTGGTACTCATGCTGAGCCTGGCCGTTTTTGCCTGCGCCACGGCTTTCGCTTCCGTTGACCGCCCCACGGTGGCCTCCTTCAGCAATCTGCCCGAAGTGAGCATCCTGCCCGCAGAGCTGCAGGGCCTCGATGTGCAGGATTTTCTGGCCATGACCCCGGCCCGCTACCGCGAGCTGACCGGCGAGCGCATGGGCGTGAAAAATGCCCTCGCCCTCAAAGCCGCCCAGCGCAAGGTGGAGAAGGCCATGAAGCCCCTCGACGCCGACATTGAGAAAAATCTGTACGTCGTGCTTGCAATCTTTGGGCTTGCCTGGGTTGCAATGGGCCTGATGGACGACTGGAGCGGTAAAGACTGGGTTACGAATCTGATCCTGACCGTGCTTTGCTGGATCCCAGGCCTGATCCATGCATTTAGCAAAATGGACAAGTACTATCCCGACTGAACGCCGCCTGCTTTCACACAGGGCCGGTGAACGCCGGCCCTGCATGGTTGCCTATGAAACGATTCTTTTTCCGTCCGGGCGTGCAAAAGGTCTGGCTGATTGCCCTGCTGCTGACGCCCGGGGTCCTCTGGGTCCTGCCCGCTGCCTTTTTCGACGACACGGGCTTTTCCGTGTGCCCGTCCAAGGTGTTCTTCAATCTCGAATGCTTCGGCTGCGGCATGACCCGGGCCGTCATGCACCTGCACCACCTGGACCTCGAATCCGCCCTGTACTACAACCCCGGCGTAGCTGTTATCTATCCGGCGCTGGTCATCCTGTGGGGGTACTGGGTGTGGAAAGCGCTGCAGCGCAGCGGCTGGATGCCTGCCCGCCTGCTTTCGCGCCGCATGGCGCCCTGAAGCGGCGCTGCTGAAATCCGGTCTGCCTGCCGCATCCGCGCCGGCGGCCGAATGTGCCCTGCCTGCAGGCAGGGATTTTTCTTTTGCCGTATATTATTCCGCTGCTTTTATGCAACTTTGCACGGCCAAACCGAGTAAACATCCGTGAAGCTCAATTTGTTTGCGGTTATGAAATTCTCCGACCCCAACGAAAAATTCGAAGTCCGCGAAGTCGAGGTGTTCGAGGAGAACCAGGCTGCGGATGCCACGGATCTGAACCCCGATGCTGAGGTGAAGGTGACGGGCACTGCTACGGATGAGGCCGAGCGCCAGAAAAAGCGCAAAAAAGAAGGCAAGACCAAGCAGGAAGAACGCCCGAACTACGGCTGGGCTTTTTTCCTCGCCACGATGTTTTCGGGAATCGCCGTCACGGCCACCTTCGACACGCCGGCCGGCGTGCTGCTGGGCATGGGTTTAGGCTTCCTGTTTTTTGTGGACCCGATCTACCAGAAAGTCATGGACAAGATCGACAAACTCTGACCTAACGATTCAGTATCCATAATAATCGTGCTCCGGCGGCAATTCCAGAAATGCCCCGGAGTTTTTTTATGCTGGCTGCGCTGCAAACAAATCCTGCCTGCTGCGGGTCTTGGCAGAAACGTCTGCCGATGAAGCTCCCCGCCGCCCTGCGCCTCCGGATCTGCCTCCTGCTGCCGGCCCTGTGTTTCAGCCTGCTGCTGCCGGCGCAGCGGAAACGCAGCGCCCCCTTTGCCAACAGCCAGTTTATCGGGGTGCAGGGCCTGCGCCTGCACCTGCGGATCTGGGTGCCGCAGGACTCCATCCGGGGGCAGGTGCTGCTGATCCACGGATTTTCCGGCTCCACCTTCACCTGGCGCTACACTGCCGAGGCGCTTGCCGCTGCGGGGCAGCTCGTGGTGGCGGCGGATCTGCCGCCCTTCGGCTACAGCGACCGCGCGCCGCGCCTGAACCATTCCCACTCCGCCCGCGCCGATCTGCTCTGGGCGCTGCTGGACTCCCTCAATCCGGAGGCCGGCTCCTGGGTGCTGGCCGGCCATTCGATGGGCGCAGGCGTCGCCGGGGCGATGGCGGTGCGCCGTCCGGCGCAGACGCGCGCGGTGGTCTTCGCCGACGGCACCCTGCCCGACGGGGAGCGGCGCGCTGCCTGGCACATCCGGCTGCTGGCCGGCAACGGCCTTTCCCGCGGCGCCGCCGACCTGGCAGGCAAGGTGTGGTTTTTCCACCCCCGCCAGATCCGCAAGCTGCTGCGCAGCGCCTACTCCGCCGAGCCCGGCGAAGATGCCGTGCAGGGCTATCTCCAGCCGCTCAAGCTGCCCCATACCGCCGCCGGGATTTTCGACATGACGGCGCACAGCCGCCCGGTGTTCGAATTTTCGCCGGCGCTCGTGCAGGCGCCCGCGCTCATCCTCTGGGGCGAGGCCGACGGCTGGATCCCGCTCGAAACCGGCCGCGCCTTCCACGCCAAGCGGCCCGAATGGCCAATGCACGTGCTCCCCGGCGCCGGGCACTGCCCGATGGAAACCCATCCGGAAGCCTTCAGCCGGCATCTGCTGGACTTCCTGGCTTCGCTGCCCGGCCAGTGAGGCCGCCTTTTCTGCAAGCGGCTGCGCAGGTCCGGCAGAATTTGCGTATGTTGACCTCCCTGTAGCACAGACCGCATGAACCTGCCCCGCGTATTCCGCTCCCGCCTGCTGGCCCTTGCCCTGCTGGCTGCCGCCGCCGGCCTGACGGCCTGGACCTCCGGCGATTATTTTCAGGTGCTCCGCCATCTGGAAATCTTTGCCCGGGTCTATACCGAGGCGAACGAGGCCTATGTGGAAGAGCCCAATCCGACCGGCATGATGCGCCGGGCCATCGACTCGATGCTGATGCGCCTGGACCCCTATACCAATTTCTACAGCGAAAGCCTGATCGACGCCTCCCGGCTGATCAATACGGGCCAGTACAGCGGCATCGGCGGCGAGGCCGGGCTCCGGGGCGGGCGGCTGCTGATCCTGGAGCTGTTTGAAAACGGCCCGGCTCAGCAGGCCGGCCTGCGCGTGGGTGACGAGATCCTGCAGATCGACCAGGAGCCCGCCGCCGGACGCAGCGAGGAGCAGCTCCAGAACCTGCTCCAGGGGCAGAAAGGCTCCAAAGTCGTCCTGACCTACCGGCGCGAGGGCCTGAGCGCTCCGCAGACGGTCACGCTCGCGCGGGGCGGCACGGCGGTGCAGCAGGAAAATGTGCCGTATGCTGCCATGGCCTCCGACCGCATCGGCTACATCCTGCTGAGCGGGTTTATGGAAAATGCCGGGCGCGAAGTGGCCGACGCGCTTTCTTCGCTGAAAAAAGCCCACCCGGACCTGGAGGGCGTGATCCTGGATCTGCGGGGCAATCCCGGCGGGCGGCTGGACGAAGCGGTAAACATTTGCAACGTATTCCTGCGCCCGGGCGAGCGGATTGTGGACATGCGGGGCCGCAGCCGGGAGTCGCAGGGGATTTTTTATACGCTGCGGCAGCCGGTGGACACCGCCATCCGTCTGGCGGTGCTGGTCAACGGACGGAGCGCCAGCGCCTCGGAGATCGTATCAGGTTCGATTCAGGACCTGGACCGGGGGGTCATCGTAGGCCGGCGGAGCTTCGGCAAGGGGCTGGTGCAGAATGTGCGCCCGCTGAGCTACAACACGCAGATGAAAATCACCATCGCCCGGTACTACACGCCCAGCGGGCGCTGCATCCAGGCGATCGAATACGGCGCCGGCGCAGCGGCCTCGGAGCGCACGCCGGAGAGCCAGTACCGCAGCTTCCGCACGCGCAACGGCCGCCTGGTGTACGACCGCGGCGGGGTGGACCCCGACGTGCTCGTAGCCCTGCCCGAGGGGGAGGCGCTGGTCGAGGCGCTGGACGCGCAGCAGATCTTCTTCGACTTTGCCTCGGCGTACGCGGCCCGGCACGACACGCTGGCGCCGCCGCGCACCTTCCGGATCAGTCCGGAGCTGTACCGGGAATTCACGGCCTTTGCGGCCAGCCGGGGCTTCAGCTACCAGACGGAGGCCGAGCTGCAGGCGGCGGCGGTGGAGCGCGCGCTGCGCGCGGAGGGCATGCCGGCGGGCAGCGAAGCTGCCCTGCGGGCGCTGCAGGGCGAGCTGGCCCGCATCCGCAGCGCGGATTTCGACACCTACCGGGAGGCGGTGCAGTACCGCCTGCGCCGCGAGCTCGTCAACCGCTACTACTTCAAGCAGGGCGTGCTCGAAGCCGGCTTCACCGACGACCCCGACCTGCTGGAGGCGATGGCCCTCCTCCGCAACCCGGAGCGGTATCAGGGGGTGCTGAGCGGGAAGTGAGCTACTCCTCCATCCCCTTCGCGGCGCGGAAGGACTCCGCGCCGATGGTGCCGCCTTCGTCCGAGTCGTAATCCACCAGGATGCGCCAGCCGGCGGCGGTGCGGCGGTGAATGACGTGAAACTTGCCGTACGATGCGGCTGGCGCGCCGCCGGGGCGCTGGATGATGGTTTCGTAGATGCCGCGCTCGGAGGCCAGGCTGTCGTTTGCGATGCGCTCCAGAAAGCGGAAGCTGATCCGCACCGTCGAACCCTGTGCCCGCATGGCCGAAAAGAAGCGCTGCTCCTGGGCCGCATACGCGGCCAGGCCGCCGATGAAGGGCCCGCCCGCGCTCACGCGCACGAAGTCCGCTGTGTGCAGGCGCAGGTAGGCAGTATCGTCGAGTGCGGCCCAGGCGCGGGAAAAGGGCATCCAGATGTCGCGGTTGATGGCATCCAGCCGCGGATCGGGGTGCTGGGCGCGGGCAGGGCCGGGCAGTCCGAAGGCAAGCAGCCCTGCGGCGCAGCAGCGCAGCAGCAGCATACGGATGAAGGCAGGCATAGGCATGTTGGGCAGGGATTGGCGGAGCGGGGGTTGGCGGCAGACTATCCGTAATATCCGATCAGGGCACTGATAACCAGGCCAATCAGCGCCAGGGCCCAGGGGCCGGCGCTCAGCAGCAGAGCGATCCGCACGTGCCCCATCCAGATGGCAGCATACAGCCCGCCGCCGCCCAGCAGGAGAAAGAGTATGGCAAATGCTGCCGTAGCGCCGGGGCCGTATTTGGTGGTCTGGAGCAGGCCCAGGACATTGAGCAGAAAGCGGACGCCCAGGTACAGGTTGCCGGCGGAGACCAGGCCGGAAAGGATCAGGAGAAGCTTCATTGCAGATGCGGCTGGAGGGAATACGAAAGTAGGCATTTCCCCCGGAAAACAGCCGCAGGAATCGCACAGCGGATGTGCGGAAAAATCGCTATCTTTCGGTTCATGTAGCGGGATTTACAGCATTGCCAGATGATGATCGAGCTGAATATCAGGATTTCGAACCCCCGAGACCTTGCGGTATTACTGCCGCTGCTCAACCGCCTGGGGCTTCCCTGGGAACAGCGGCCGCATCCCCCGGAGGCTCCTGTCCGGGATCAGGAGGCCCTTCGGCAGATCATTGCGCAGGGAGGTGATGCAGCGTATTTTGGAGATGCCGGCGAATGGCAGCGCGAAGCCCGTACCGACCGCCAGCTCCCGTTTGAGGATGAAGCATGAAACTCATCGACACCAATATTCTCATCTATTCGGCGCAAGCAGCGTTTGCCTATCTTCGTCCGCTTATTTCCGATCCTGCCCACTGTGTTTCTGCCTTTACCCAGCTGGAAGTATTGGGGTATCCGCAGCTTAAACCTGTGGACGGCGTGTATTTCGATGCCGCGTTTCAGCTTTTGAACGTGCTGCCCATCGATGCGGCTGTAATCGGCCAGGCCATCCTCCTCCGCCCAGCGCGCAGGATGTCCGCCGGCGACGCGATCATCGCTGCTACGGCGCTGCTGCACGGCCTTGAGCTCCAGACCCGCAACCTCAAGGACTTTAGCCATATCCCCGGCCTCGCGCTGCACAATCCCGTCGGATAAGCCGCAGGAATCGCACAGCGGATGTGCGGAAAAACCGCTATCTTTACCTTGCGTATCAAGATGTATATATGACCCGGCTGATACTGGAAATTCCCCGCGCGCAGGACCTGCCCCGCTTGCTGGCATTTTGCAAGCGGCTGAATATCCGGATATTGGATCCCGGTCCCGCAGCCTCGGTCCCTCCATCAGATCGCACGGAAGATCTTCGTCTGATTATGGCAGGCCTTCCGGAGCGCCCGGATCTGGACAGCTGGCTCCAGGCATTCGAGGCCAGCAGGTCCGACCGCCCCATGCCCCGGTAACGGAGTATCCCTATTGTATCTGCCCGGATGGACAAGCTGCTGGACGCCAATATCCTGATCTATGCATCTCAGCCTGCATATGCCTATCTGCGCGGGCTGCTGACAGATCCGCTCTGCGCGCTCTCGGACTTTACCAGACTGGAAGTATTGGGATTTCATGGGCTCTCGCAGGCCGAACGAGGGTGGTTTGAAGCCGTATGCCGGAATCTGTATCGATATCCCGTGACAGAAGAAGTACTGACCCCGGCCATCCTCCTCCGCCAGGCGCGCAGGATGTCCGCCGGCGACGCGATCATCGCTGCTACGGCGCTGCTGCACGGCCTCGAGCTCCAGACCCGCAACCTCAAGGACTTTAGCCATATCCCCGGCCTCGCGCTGCACAATCCCGTCGGATAAGCCGCAGGAACTATTGCTCCGTTTCCAATATTGCATATTCCGGCATATTTCATATTTTCAAACGCGCATCCGGTGACGCTGTGCCTGCGGCGGCGTCTCAATGCTGCAGGTTCAACCCTTCAACCTTCCCTTGCATGATCCGATCCAGTCTTCTGATCAGCGCGCTGGCCCTCGCCGGATGGACCGGCGGCGGCACCTGGTACTGGGTATGCCAGGTCCGCGGCCTGTGCGGCGGCAGCCCTTCCGCACCGGAGGCGCCGCAGCTTTCCGCGCCGGCGGGCGTGCCGCCCCTTACCGTGACCTACCGGGACGAGGTGCTGCTGCAGGCACCCGACAACCTGCGCTACGGGCGCGCCGACTCCGCCGGCCGCCGGCCTGCGCCGGTGCAGCAATTGCTCGATTCGCTGGCGGGCTATATGCAGGCGCATCCGGATCTGGATCTGGAAATCACCGGCAGCTTTGCCCTCAGCGAAGCCCCGGATGCCGAAGGCCCCCGGAACCTCGGCCTGATCCGCGCCAATGTGCTCAGGCAATGGCTTGCTGATCAAGGTATTGCCGAAAACCGCCTAATCAAAAGCTATCAGGTCCTGCCCGACAGCGCCTTCCGGCAGGACAGCCTGGCCGGCGGCATCGCCCTCCGGCTGGTGGATCCTGCACGGGCTCTGCCGGTGCCTGCCGACTCCCTGCCCGGCGCGCCTCCGGCACCGGCATTCCAGTCCCGCGACTGCTATTTCGCCCTGGGCAGCCCCCTGCTGGCCCTGGACGAGGATCTCCGCCGCTACATCACCGCATCGATCCAGACCCTCCGCGCCGACAGCAGCCGTACCCTTGTGCTTACCGGCCACACCGACAATAGCGGCGGCACGGCCCGCAACCGCGTCCTCTCGCTCGAACGCGCCGAGACCGTCAAACGCTATTTTATCGAGTTTGGCCTGCCCGCCGGCCGCATCCGCACCCGCGGACGCGGCGCTGCTGAACCCGTCGCGCCCAACACGACCGAAACAGGCCGCGCCCAAAACCGGCGCGTGGAAGTCCGGGTCGAATAACCCGCAGCAGGATGCCCCCATCGGTCACCCACCGGATGTATCCCTGTCAGGTTTTGCACGTGCCGCCTGCTTCTGGTGTTACTCCACGTCCTGCTCCTCGCCCTGCTTCTTGTCTTCCTACTTGTCTTCCTACTTGATACTTGATACTTACTACTTGACACTCAACTGCTAACCCCATACCCCTATGTTTCAAGGCCTGTCCGGAGCCATTCTCGAAGCCCTGATCCTCATGCTGGGCGCAGCCATCCTCGGCGGCATCATCGTCTGGCTGCTGATGCGTTCGCGCCGGTCTGCGGGCCAGATCAGCACGGAGCAGTGGAATGAGCTGAACGAAAAATTCAATACCCAGGCGAAGCAGCTCGCCGACTGCGGCGCGCAGCGCAGCAGCCTGGAGACCCAGCTCAAGGCAGCCATTGCCGAGCAGAAGCGCCTGCAGGCCGAACTCGACCTGCTGGCCGCGCCTGCTGTGCAGACCGGCCCGGCCCGGGGCGCCGAAACGGAGCCGAAAACCGAAGCGCCCGCAGCGGAAACCCCGGGCGGCAAGGAATCCGAGGCGGAAATTCTGGAGCGGATCAAGCGCAACGCCACGAAGATCGACTTCGGGCGGATCGGCGCCGCGACTGGAGACGAGCGAGATGATCTGCTGATTATCAAGGGGATCGGCCCTTTCATCGAAAAACGTCTCCACAGCATCGGCATCTACACCTTCCGCCAGATCGCCAATTTCACCCCTGAAGACGAGGAGCAGGTCAACGAGGTCATCGAGTTCTTCCCGGGCCGCATCCGCCGCGAAAAATGGGTGGAGCAGGCTGCCGAGCTGGACCGGAAGAAGCGTGATACGGGGGTTTGATTTTTTCTTTGAAGGATTGTACAAAATTAATGTTTTCCCATTATATTTGTGATTACGAATACCAAGGCGACATTATATCTTTCTGTTTTGTTTTAGGGCGTTTTCATGGCTGTTGGGGCTGTCCAGTCGGACAGCCCTCTTTATTTGGCGGCGACTTTGTGCCGGGCGCATGAAACCATAGCTGCGAATCCTGTAACTTGCCCGGACAGCAGTTCAGGCTGCTGCACGGTACCCTAATTGCCTTTCCCATGCGCCCCCTTCTCGAATGCGTACCCAATTTCAGCGAAGGCCGCGATGCCCGGATCATCGGCCAGATTGCGGATGCCATCCGCAGCGTGTCCGGCGTCCGCCTGCTGGAAGTCGATCCCGGCGCTTCCACCAACCGCACCGTGATGACCTTTGCCGGCCCGCCGGATGAGGTCATCGAAGCTGCCTACCAGGCCATCCGCACTGCTGCGGAGCTGATCGATATGCGCCGCCACCAGGGCGAGCATCCCCGCATGGGCGCCACGGATGTATGCCCGCTGGTGCCGCTGAGCGGCATTTCCTGGGAGGAAGCCATCCAGTACGCCCAGGACCTGGCGGCACGGGTGGGGGAAACGCTGCATATTCCGGTGTATCTCTACGAACGCGCCGCCACCCGGCCCGAACGCCGGAATCTGGCCCATATCCGGGCGGGCGAATACGAAGGCTTTGCCTCGAAGATCTACCTGCCCGAGTGGAAGCCCGACTACGGACCGCAGGAATTCAATGCGCGGGCAGGCCAGACCGTGATCGGGGTGCGCGATTTTCTGGTGGCGTACAACGTGAACCTCAACACCCGATCGGTGCCCAGGGCCAACAGCGTAGCCTTCGACGTGCGCGAAGCGGGCCGCGTGCAGCTCCACAACGGCAAGCCCGTGCTCGACGAAGCGGGCCAGCCGGTCCGGATACCAGGCGCCTGCAAAGGCGTCAAGGCCATCGGCTGGTATATCGAGGAATACGGCATCGCGCAGGTATCGGCCAACCTGACAGATCTGGAGGCATCGCCGCTGCACGTGGTGTTTGACGCCGTGTGCGAATCGGCGCAGCGGCGCGGGCTGCGCGTCACGGGTTCGGAGCTGGTGGGCCTGATCCCGAAGCAGCCCCTGCTGGACGCCGGGCGGCACTTCCTGCGCAAGCAGCAGGTCTCGGCGGGCGTATCGGAGGCGGAACTGATCCATATCGCGGTCAAATCGCTGGGGCTGGACGAGCTGAAGCCCTTCGACCCGAAGCATAAGGTGATCGAATACCTGATCGAGGACCCGGCGGAGCAGCGGCTGACGCGGATGCCGGTGCGCGAGCTGGCGGATCTGACGGCGAGCGAGGCCCCGGCGCCGGGCGGCGGTTCGGTAGCGGCGCTGGCCGGCGCCTTCGGCGCCGCGCTGGCGGCCATGGTGGCCAATCTCTCGGCCGGCAAGGTCGGCGGGCTGGCCCGCGTGCCCGAATTCAGCGCGCTGGCCGAGCAGGCCCAGGCGCTCAAAGACCGCCTGCTGCGCCTCGTGGATGAGGATACGGCGGCATTCGCCCAAGTGATGGCAGCATTCCGGCTGCCCAAGGACAGCCCCGCAGCAGCGGAGGCCCGCGATGCCGCCATCCAGGCGGCCTACGCGCAGGCGGCGCAGACGCCCCTGCAGGTCATGGAAACCGCTGTGCAGGCCTATCCGCTGCTGCTCCGGCTGGCGCAGGAGGGCAACCCGAATGCCGTCACCGATGCCGGCACCGGCGCACTGTGCCTGCACGCCGCCGTGCAGGGCGCCGCGCTCAATGTCCAGGTCAACCTGGGCAGCCTGCGGGATCCGGCGCTGGCTGCAGCCCTCGGCGCGCGGAGCGCGGAGCTCCAGGCCGGGTCGCAGGCGGCCTCGGAGGCCGTAGCGGCAGCCGTGCAGCAGCAGCTGCTGGCGCAGGCAAAATAAGCTGCTGAAAATCAGTTTTTTATAAAACAAATTTCCCGCTCCCTCCGTGCGGAGCGGCATAAGTTATTGGATAAGTTGGAGGAACGTGGTAGTTTACGGCAGCTTTACATAGGCATTATATATCCCTAACTGTCATTCCACAAAACTCACAATGAGACAAACGTTACTCTTTCTCCTCGCATTTCTGGCATTGGGATACGCGGCCCGCTCGCAGAGCTATCTGGTCGCGTATTTCCCGAACGCCGGAAATCCGGGCGGCGTCAACACCGAAGGCGATGCCCCGGGTCTCTCTGGATGGACCAATCTGGTCCTCGGTCCCCAAGCGGCCAACATCTGGTCGCCTACGGTCGCGATTCCGTTCAGCTTCAATTTCTTCGGGCAGCCGGTAACCCACTTCAAGGCCAGCCAGAACGGCGTGGTGACCTTCGATACGCTGGTGACGGCCCTGCCCGGCAACAATGAAGCCCTGCCCAGCGCGAACTTCCCCGACAAGTCGGTCGCCGGCTTCTGGGATTCGTTCACCGGGGCGCCTCCTACGGCCAGCGGCGACGATATCCGCTACAAGGTCTTTGGCACGGCACCCAACCGCCAGCTCTGGATCAAGTGGTACTCGTTCGAGATGAGCAACCTGTCCTTCGTGTACAACAGCATCGTGCTGGAGGAAGGGACCAACAAGATCTACATCGTTGACCAGTATTCCTCCACCACGCCCACGCCGCTCATGACCGCCACGGTCGGGGTGCAGCTCAACAGCAGCACCGGCGTGCAGTTCGGCTCCAACGTTTCCCTGGGCGGCAACGGCACGGCGACGACGGACAACGACTACTACGAATTCTTCCCCGTTTCGGGAGCGGCCCTCGATGCGGCCATGCTGTCGGTGCGCACCAGCCAGGCCGCTGTGCAGGGCTGCGCCAGTGCAGCTGCGCCGGTGACGATCCGCGTCCGCAACGTCGGCACCTCGCCCATCAGCGGCATGACCGCCTCCTTCACCGTGGACGGCGGCACGCCCTCTGCGCCGGAGCCGCTGCCCGGCACCCTGCAGCCCGGCGATACCCTGATCTACACCTTCACCGCGACGGCGGCCCTCGTCACGCCCGGACCGCACACGATCCTGGCGACGGCAGATCTCAGCGGCGACGGCGATCCCGCCAACAACACCGCCGGCCTTACCGTCACGACCATCGCAGGCCAGACCCCGCCCCTCCCTGCGGTGAACTTCACCGGATTCACCGGCTCCAACATCCCGACCCTTTTTCCGGGCTGGTTTGAAGCCGAAGGCTTCCCGACCCCGCTGGTGAGCACCGCTTCGAGCTGGACCAGCGACGATTTCGGCAATGTGACTGGCGGCCCCAACGGCATCTCCGCCCGCTTCAACCTGTTCACCACCGGCAACGTGGACTGGATCATCAGCCCCAAATTCACCGCGGCGATCAATACGATCCTGCAGTTCGATCTGGCGCTGACCCAATTTACTGGCACGGCTGCCGGCACCATGGGCTCGGACGACCGCTTCGAGGTGATGGTATCCACCGACTGCGGCGTGACGTTCACGCCCATAGC
This sequence comes from Bacteroidia bacterium, assembly GCA_033765305.1. GTDB lineage: Bacteria > Bacteroidota > Bacteroidia > J057 > J057 > RDXT01. The sequence continues at coordinate 210,957 of JANRID010000010.1, read as the reverse complement.
CACCTTCAACAATACCTCCACGATCAGCAATACCGGCCAGGTGCAGATCTATGCGCTCAATGCGTATGCCGGGCAGGAAATCATCATCGGCTTCTTCGCCACGGACGGTACCGTGAACGATCCCGAGGATGTGAACGTGTACATCGACAATATCCAGATCAAAAACGTATTCCCGCAGGACATCGCTGCGGTGAGCATGGCGGAGCCGGAAGCAGTGGGCTGCTTTACAGCTGCCGATACGGTGAGCGTGCTGATCCGGAACGAGGGCCTCCTGACGCATGACTTCAGCGTGAATCCGGTGACGGTCACGGTGAACATCGGCGGCCCGCTGGCCCAGAGCTTCTCCACGACCGTCAGCAGCGGAACCCTGGCCTCCACGGCAACCCAGATCGTGCAGGTAACCACGGCTGCCAACCTGTCGGCTGCAGGCACCTACACGTTCAGCATCACGGCTACCTTCACAGGAGACCCCAACGCCAGCAATGATGCAGCTTCTGCCACCAGAACAGCAGAGGCCGCCCTGACGCCTTCCCTGCCTGCGGTGACCTTTACCGGCTTCACCGGCAGCAACCTCAGCACGGTATTTCCCGGCTGGCGCGAGGCAGAAGGCACCTCGTCGCTGACCTACGGCACGTCCGGCTGGGCCAGTGTGAACTTCGGCAACACAGCTACGCCCGGCCCCAACGGCATCGCTGCCGCGTTCAACATCTGGAATACCGGCGACAACGACTGGATCGTGAGCCCCAAATTCGTGGCCTCTGCCAATACGGAGTTCTCCTTTGATCTGGCGCTGACCGACTTCGTCACCAGCGACCCGGGCGCCCTGGGCTCCGACGACCGCTTCGAAGTGCGGATCTCCACCGACTGCGGGCTGAGCTTCAGCACCCTCGCGGCTTATACCAATACTTCGGTCATTTCCAATACCGGCCAGCCTGTGAGCTTCAGCCTGGCACCCTATGCCGGCCAGGAAGTGATCCTCGCCTTCTTCGCTACGGAGGGCACGGTGGATGATCCCGAAGACGTGTATGTCTTTGTGGACAATGTCAACATCCGCAACCTCATCGACAACGATGTGCGGGTGGTGGCCATTCCCACGCCTGTCGATAACCTCTGCGGCGACAGCCTGACCTACGGCAGCGTCATCATCCGCAGCAACGGCCAGCTCCCGGCCAGTGCGGTGCCGGTGACCGTAATAGTCACGACTGCTGCGGGTGTGGATACCTTCGCCCTGACGGCCCCCGGCCCGCTCGCCCTCGACCAGCAGGATACGCTGAGCTTCGGTCCGTTCAACACCATCGGCGGCGGCGCGGCAATTATCGAAGCATATTCCGCTTATCCGGGCGATACGATCTACGAAAACGACAGCCTGGATGTCGTGCGCATCTTCCGCAACAGCCTGCCGCCTTCGGCGCTGCCTGCAGCCCCGGTCTGCCCTGGCGATACCGTGACGCTTACAGCCGTTGCGGAACCGAGCACGACCTTCGCGTGGTATGACGCCCCCACCGGCGGCACCCTGCTCTCCGACTCTGCCACGCTGACGGTGAACCCGGCAGCCACGACGACGTACTACCTCGAGCGCGCAGGCGCGTCCTTCAGTGCCGGGCCTGCCACGAACGGCTTCGGCGGCGGGGGGACCTACAGCTTCTTTGCGGACGGCCTCGTGTTTGATGCAATCTCGCCCTTCGTGCTGAAAAGCGTGCGGGTATATCCCTTCAGCGCAGGCCAGATCGTGGTGAATGTGTTTGCGAGCGGAGCTTCGACCCCGCTGCACACCAAGACTGTCGCCTTTGGCAATACGGTCAGCGATACGGTCATTACGCTCGACTTCCTGATTCCGGCGGGCACAGGCTATACCATCACGGCCGGGGGCAGCACGGTCAGCGGCCTCTTCCGCAACAATTCCGGTGCCGTTTATCCCTACCAGGTGCCAAACCAGGTGAGCATCACCGGTCCGATCAACGCGCTGGCCGGGTTCTACTACTTCTTCTACGACTGGAAGATCGAAGCAACGGTATGCCCATCCGACCGCGGCGCGGTGCAGGTGACGGTGCTGCCGCTGGCTGAGGCAGGCTTTACGGGCTCTTCCACGGAGCTGGTGCTGAGCCTGACGGATGCTTCGCAGGAAGCAGATTCGGTTCGCTACACCTTCGGCGACGGCGCTTCCAGCTCCGCTGCCAATGCAGTGCACACCTACGCGGCTCCGGGCTCGTACGAAGTGTGCCAGATCGCCTATGGCGCCTGCGCCAATGATACCATCTGCGAGACCTTCGTGGTGACCTGTACGCCGCCTGTGCCCGTCTTCGGGTTCACGACCGGCGACCTGACGGCTTCCTTCTCCGATTCGACGGCGGGCGCAGACTCCGTGCGCTACTTCTTCGGCGACGGGTCCAGCAGCAGCAGCCCGGTGGTGACGCATCAGTATCCCGACACCGGCCTGTATGAAGTCTGCCTGGTGGCCTACAGCATCTGCGGCGCCGACACGACCTGCCAGGCGGTGCAGATCACCTGCGCCTTCGCGGTGGCAGGCTTCGAAGCAACAGCAACCGGCACTTCGGTCGCGTTCGCGAGCGCTGCCGTGAATGCGGATTCGGTGAAGTACGACTTCGGCAACGGCAATACCTCCAATGATCCGAACCCGACCTTCGACTTCGGCGCTACGGGCAGCTATGAGGTCTGCCAGATTGCGTACAATATCTGCGGCACGGATACCGTGTGCCAGACCATCCGCGTGATTGCGACCGGCCTCGAAGGCCTGCTCGATGCCGCCTCGCTGGAGCTGTTCCCGAACCCCGCCGAGGAGCACGTGGTGCTGAAGCTCTCCACGCTCCGCGCAGCTGACCTCACGGTGGAGATTGTGGACATGAAAGGCAAGGTAGCTGCTTCGCAGACCTTCGAACGGGTGGCCGGTGAATGGCAGCACCGTTTCGATCTCGGCATGCTTGCCGAAGGCATATATCTGGTGAAGGTATCTGCCGAAGGCGGCAGCGTCCTGCGCAAGCTGTTTGTGAAGTAAGCATTCCATTCCGGAATACAGCAGGCCGCTCCGCACGGGGCGGCCTGTTTTGTTGCAGGCTTTTCGCCGGATGTCTTGCCCGGCAAGCGCTTTTTCCGGAAGTTTACCGCAGATTCGCAGACCTTAACCCCTGGTTCCATGTATACCGGCCTGCTGCATACCCACCGCCTGGCGGTGATTCTCTTTCTGGTGCTGTACGTGTTCAAGCTGGTGCTGCTGCTGGCTGGTCCTGGCGAGCGGCTTGCCCGCCTGACGAAACTGACCCGGATTCCCGAAATGATCATCAGCTTCCTCTTCCTGGCCACCGGCGCCGGGCTGCTGGCGATGGTCGCCAAGATCACGCCGATGCTGCTGATCAAGATTGCGCTGGTGCTGGCAAGCATTCCGATTGCCGTCATCGGATTCCGCAAGTCGAACAAGCTGCTGGCTTCGCTCTCGGTGGTGCTGATCATTGCCTCCTACGGCCTGGCTGAGGCCAATAAGATCGGGGTAGATCACGATCCGCTGCCCGCCTCGGTGATTACAGATGCGGCTGCCCCCGGCTACGATGCCCAGGCCCACGGCGCAGCCGTGTACGCCCGCAACTGCGTGGTCTGCCACGGCCCCAACGGCGACTCCGGCAAATCCGGCTCCAAAAACCTGCGCCAGACCCAGCTCACCGAAGCCCAGCAGCGCGAGCTGATGCTGGCAGGCAAAAATGCCATGCCGTCCTACGCCAAGGTCCTCGACGCTGCCGAAATCACCGCCGTGCTGGCCTATATCAAGACCCTGCACGACTGAAACCTGTACAGATTCGGAGAAAAAATAAAAAATCCCGGCCCGGTGCCGGGATTTTTTTTGCGCAAACCCATTGGAGAGGGCTCCCGCAAGCGAAAAAGTTGCACAGATCCGTACGCAGGCCGCTCCAGACGCCTGATTTTACGGAAATGCCTTACAAGCAGCCTGACCGGCCCGACAAATCCGTTTGCCGCTCCGCCCGCCTGCCTGCAACTTGCGTCTGTGAATCCCGGTACGCCCTGCCGGCTGTTTTGTGAGATCACCCAAGCACCCTGTGTAGCCCAAAACCTTTGTCCAGGTTTATTCCCTGTTAGTTTCCCGGATAAGTAATTGCGACGCGGCCACATGCAGTGGCCGCGATCGTTTTTTGTATGCGTATCCTCTACGCAAAAACACCCGCAATTCCTGCCGGAACGCGGGTGTGTATCATGAGCAGCCGGACCCTGAAGGCTCAGTTGCGGTAGAGCACGGCATTCACTGCCTCTACGACGCGGGCCGTGTTGGGCAGGAAGGTCTCGACGAGGATCATCGAGTAGGGAATCGGCGTATCGCGGCCGGTGACCCGGAGCACGGGCGCATCCAGGTAGTCGAACGCACGCTTCTGAATCATGTAGGTCAGTTCGCCGGAGAACGAGGCGAGCGGCCAGGACTCCTCGACGACTACGCAGCGGTTGGTTTTTTTCACCGATTCGATAATGGTATCGTAATCGATGGGGCGCAGCGAGCGGAGGTCGATCACCTCGGCGCTGATCCCGGCCTTGGCCAGCTCCTCGGCGGCGTGCAGCGCTACATGCACCATTTTGCCGAAGGAAATCACCGTAACGTCCGTGCCGGCGCGCTTGATGTCGGCCTTGCCGATGGGAACCACATGCTCGCCGTCGGGCACCATGCCTTTATCGCCGTACATGACCTCCGACTCCATGACGAGCACGGGATTGGGGTCGCGGATGGCCGATTTAAGCAGGCCTTTGCCGTCGGCGGGGGTGCTGGGAGTGACCACCTTGAGGCCCGGACAATTGGCGAACCAATTTTCGAAGCTCTGGGAATGGGTAGCTGCCAGCTGGCCGGCGGATCCGCTGGGGCCCCGGAAGACGATCGGCACGCTGTACTGCCCGCCGCTCATCTGGTACATCTTGGCGGCGTTGTTGATCACCTGATCGATGGCGACGAGGGAGAAGTTGAAGGTCATAAATTCCACAATGGGGCGGAGACCCATCATGGCGGCGCCTACCCCTACCCCGGCGAAGCCCAGTTCGGCGATCGGGGTATCGATGACCCGCTTCGGACCGAACTCGGCCAGCATGCCCTGGCTCACCTTGTATGCGCCGTTGTACTCGGCGACTTCCTCGCCCATCAGGAACACGCGCTCGTCGAGGCGCATTTCTTCTGACATTGCCTCACGCAGGGCCTCCCGGAAGGTCAGTTCTCTCATTGTTGCAGATTGGCGTACTTCAGGCGGCGAAAATAGGGAAAATCCGCACTTCCGCCAACAGATTTCTGGGTGCATCTTCCAGGCGCAAACGCTTCGCCTTTCCGCCTGCGCGGATCAGATCCGCACACGGACCGTGGCCCAGATGCTGCGCCCGTAGCCATCCACGCCGGAGCCGTGGATGCGGTAGGCTTCGTTGAGGAGATTTTGGAACCCCAGGGTGATCCGGACCCATTCGCCCACGGCCGATCCGATCCGGACGTTCAGCACTGCCCAGCCAGGGGTTCCGCCGGGGCTGATGCGGTGGTCGTTCCGGTCGCCGCCCGAAAGGCGGTCCTGCTTGCCGGCGAAGCGGCCTTCCAGCTCGGCCCAGACCGGCAGGTCCGGGCGGTAGCTCAGCACCAGCAGGCCGTTGAGCGGCGGGATGCGGCTCAGGGGCTCATCTGCGGTCACATTCTGCCCGAAGGCATAGGCCAGCCCGCTGCGGAGCTGGAAGCCGCCGCCGAGCAGCAGCTCTGTTTCCGCCTCGGCACCATACACATAGGCTGCTGCCGCATTTTGCTTCTGAAAGACCGGATCGCCGTTGTAGGTGCTGCTGCCGAGGTACGTGGCAGGCACCCGCACGATCAGGTCGAAGAGGCGGGTGTAATACAGTGCCAGGCTGCTGCGCATGCGGCTGCTGCGCTGCTTGTAGCCCAGCTCGGCGGTCAGGGAGCGTTCCGGCGACAGTCCTTCGGCAGGCACCTCGACGCCGCTGTCGAACGCGCCGAAGCTGCTGAGGTCGTTGATGTTGGGGGCGCGGAAGCCGTTTTGGACGCTGAGGAACATGCGCTGCTGCGCATCGGGGCGGTAGCTGATGCTGGCATTGCCCACCAGCGCCAGGGGATCGAGGCGGCGGCCGCCGAAGACCGCATCGCTGACCCGCAGCGCAAAATAGCTGCCGCGCAGCCCCGCGCTGAAGGCCCAGCGCTCCAGCGTCCAGGTGTGCAGGCTGAAGACCGCCAGGCTGCTGGCTGTGGCGCCGTCGGGATACAGGCCGCGCTTGCTGATCCGGGTGCTGTCGCGGGTGTCGAGGGTATAGGCGCTGCTGCCGATGAGGTCGTGGTATCCTTCGATGCCGCTGACCGCCTGCCAGCGCGGGCTGAACTGGGATACCGCTTCCACCGAAGCGCCCCAGGTATCCACCTCGTCGCGCTCGAAGGTCTGAACGGGGTTCTGTACACGCTGGCTGAAACGGCCCTCGATCGAGAGCTGGCGGGAAAGTGTCGTCCGGATTTCGCCCAGCCAGGGCTTGCCGGTACGGGTCTGGAGGCGGGCATAGGCGAGCTGGCGCTGCTGCGGGTCGAACATCCAGGCCTGAAAGCCGCGCTGGGCCACCTGGTCGTAGCGGTCCACGCTGCGCTGGTCTGTGCCCTGCCAGGCGAGGGTAAGCAGCTGACGAGGCCCGGCCTGGAGGCGGAATTTAAAATCGCCGTTGAACTCGGTATAGCCGGAAGGTACCTGCACGCCCAGCGAACCGCCGGCGTAGAGGTCGCCGAAGCGCTTGTAGCTGATGCCTGCCAGCATGGCGGCGCGGGACGAGCTGATTTCCGCCTGTACCCGCCCGGTTTCCTCCATATCCTGGCTCATCCAGCGTCCGAGCGCTTCGCCCCGCACCTGGAAGGTTTCGCTGAAAGCCGGCTCGCGGGAGAAGAGCTGCACGGCGCCGCCGAGCGCATCGCTGCCGTACTGTACGGCACCGGAGCCCCGCACGACCTCGATGCGTTCGAGCGCCAGGGGATCGACAGTATTGAGGTACTGATTGGGCCCGTAGCGGAAGGTGCTGTTGTTCAGCCGGATGCCGTCCACGAGCAGGAGGGTCTGGTTGCCGGTAAGGCCCCGGACATAGGGCGATCCGCCGCCGTGGCTGGTCTTCTGAATCCAGACTCCAATGGTCTGGAAGAGTGCCTCGGGCGTAGTGCGGGGCCCCAGGCTGGCCAGCTGGCCGGCATCGAGACGGCTGATGGATTCCGCCTGATCCAGGAGATCGGCAGCCGTACGGCGGCTGGTGATGACAATCTGCGGCCCGCCGAATTCAGGCAGCCGCTGCAGGGCCAGCTCCAGGCGCAGGGTATCGCCTGCGCGGAGGCGGAAGGACCGGGTATAGCGCTGAAACCCTTCTGCCGACGCTGTGAGGGTGTAGGCCCCCGCAGGCAGGGCCTGGGCGAAACTGCCATCCGCAGCTACCGGCACCGCGAGCGCGCCGGGGCTCAGCAGGAGGGCGGCCGGGGCGGCAACGCCGCCCGGATCGGCAGGACGGAGCCGCCCGATGAGATACTGGGCAGGCAGGGAAGCAACAGCCAGCAGCGCAGCCAGCAGGAGGCAGATCTTTCGCATGGCGGACGGATGAAGCAGATCAGGCAGCCAACCTACGGAATTCTGCGCGATGGCGGGTTATGAGCGGGTTAAGCGGCGGAAAGGGGTTGCATATTTCAGGTCATCTTTGAAAATTTAACATCAGATGTTAAATTTTCAAAGATAGCTGCCCCTTCCGCCGGCTGCCAAAAAACAGCGCATCCCCTGCCTTGTGTCCGCCGGGCTGGCGCGTATATTCACAGCGGCTAACCCGCTGGTATGAAATCGGACTACGAACTCGCTCAGGAGGCCCCGCTCCGCCGGATCCCGGCGGTCGCTGCGGAGATGGGCCTGCCGGAAGATCGCCTGATCCCCTACGGCCATTACAAGGCCAAAATCGCCCTGCATCCGCCGGATGCGGCAAAGGAGGCCGCCGCCCGGCTGATCCTGGTGACCGCCATCACCCCCAACAAAGCCGGCATCGGCAAGACGACCACCTCCATCGGGCTGGCTGACGGCCTGCGCCGCCTGGGCAGGCGCGCCGTTCTGGCCCTGCGCGAGCCATCGCTCGGGCCCTGCTTCGGGATGAAAGGCGGCGCCGCCGGCGGCGGCTATTCGCAGGTGCTGCCCATGGACGACATCAACCTGCACTTCACCGGCGATTTCCACGCCATTACCTCCGCCAACAATACCCTCGCCGCGCTGCTGGACAACTACCGCTACTTCAATCCGGGCAAGCCGGAAGGGGTAAAGCAGGTGCTGTTCCAGCGCTGCCTCGACGTGAACGACCGCGCCCTGCGCCAGGTGCTCACCGGCCTCGGCGGCCACGGCGTGCCTGCCGAAAGCGGCTTTGTCATCACCCCCGCCAGCGAGCTGATGGCAGTGCTGTGCCTGGCCTCCGGCCCCGACGACCTCCGCGCCCGGATCGGGCGCATCCTGCTGGGCTTCACCTACGGCGGCGAGCCGCTCAGCCCCGACAGCCTGGGCGTGACAGGCGCCATTGCCGCCCTGCTCAAAGACGCCCTGCTGCCCAACCTGGTGCAGACGATGGAGGGCACGCCGGCCCTTATCCACGGCGGCCCGTTTGCCAATATCGCCCACGGCTGCAACTCCGTCATTGCCACCCGCACCGCCCTCCAGTACGGCGAATACGTAGTAACGGAAGCAGGCTTTGCGGCAGACCTCGGTGCGGAGAAGTTTTTCCACATCAAATGCCGCGCGGCCGGCCTGCAGCCGGCCCTGAGCGTGCTCACGGCGACTTTGCAGGCCCTGCGCCTGCACGGCGGCAGCAGCGAGGCCCGCATGAAGCAGCCCGACGCGCAGGCGCTGCGTCAGGGCCTGCGCAACCTGGCCCGGCATATCCGCATCCTGCAGGGCTTCGGCCAGCCGGTGCTGGTGGCGCTCAACCGCTTCGCCGGCGATCCGCCGGAGGAGATTGCGCTGCTGCGCGCCTGGTGCGCGGAGCAGGGCGTGGCCTTCGCCGTCAACGATGCCTTCGCACAGGGCGGCGCAGGCGCGATGGAGCTGGCCCAGGCCGTAGCCGACGCCTGCGAGGCGCCGGCCCCGCCGCTGCAGTATGCCTACGAACTGGCCGAGCCCGTCGAGGACAAGATCAGCCAGATCGTACGGAAGGTGTACGGCGGAGAAGGCGCCGTGCTGAGCAAGGCCGCCCGCGAGGCACTGGCCGCCATCCGGCGCCTGGGCCTGGAGCATCTGCCGGTATGCATGGCCAAAACCCAGTATGCCTTTACCGACGATCCTGCCGTGAGCGGCCTCGACGGCGGATTCACCATCCGGGTGGATGACCTGGCTGTCAGCCGGGGGGCAGGCTTCATCGTAGCCATCTGTGGCGAGATGATGCGCATGCCCGGCCTGCCCCGCAGGCCGCAGGCCCTTTCCATTGACGTGAGCAATGGACGGATCACCGGACTCAGCTGACCGTCAAACCTTTGCAAAACTTCCCTGCGCTGCAACCCGTATACCTCCTGCACGTTATAGATGTACAGCAGCCCTTCAACCTGCCGGACCGATGATCATCGCGAATCCTCTCTACGACGTCGTATTCAAATACCTGCTGGAAGATGCGGAAATCGCCCGCGGGCTGCTGTCCACGATTCTGGGCGAAGACGTGCTGAGTCTCGAGGTTAAACCCCAGGAAACTGCCATCGAGACGGGAGGCGGGATCCACATCCTGCGCTTCGATTTCCACGCCGTCATCCAGAAGCCGGACGGCAAGCGGCATAAAGTACTCATCGAGCTGCAGAAAGCCAAGCAGGCCTTCGATGTGATGCGGTTCCGCCGCTATCTCAGCGAGCATTACCGCAAGGAGGATCTCGTCGTGAATGACCGGGGAACCCCCGAAAAGCGGCCGCTTCCGATTGTGACGATTTACCTGCTGGGGTTCCAGCTGGATAGCATCGCGCCTGCCGTGGTGAAAATCAACCGGCAGTACCGGGATGCCGTGACCCAGGAAGTTTTGGACATCAAAGAGGATTTCGTAGAACTCCTGACGCATGATTCCTATCTGATCCAGGTGCGGAGACTGGCCGGCAAGGCCCGGAGCAAGCTCGAGCGGGTGCTGCAGGTCTTCAGCCCGGTATATCAGACTGCTCAGGACCGGCGGCGGATGGATTTTCAGGGAGAAACCGACGATCCGCTGGTCAGGCAGATCGTGGACCGGCTGGGCCGGGCGATTGCCAGCGAAGAGATCCGGGACAAAATGGATGTGGAAGACGAGCTCGACCGGATCTTCGAGCGGGAAATACAGAAGTATGCTGCGCTGATTGCGGAAAAAGAGGCACTGGCCGAAGCGCAGCAGCGCCGTGCGGAAGAGCAGCAGCGCCGTGCGGAGGCTGAAATCCAGAAGAATCTCGATCTGCAGCAGCAGATCGAAGCGCTGAAAAAACAGCTCGGCTCCTGAACCCCGGATGCATAAAGCCCCCGCTGCCGAAGCAGCAGGGGCCTGGAAGACGGGCTGCCCTTGGGGGGAGGGTCAGCGTGCTACCATGACACGTCCAGTTGTGATGCCGGTCTCGGTTTCGATGCGGAGCAGGTACAGGCCTGCGGGAAGCTGCTGCACATCGAAGCGGGCCTGGTGCTCGCCTGCGGGCAGGTAGCTGTCTGTGCCTGCCAGACGGAGGCGGCCGGCCAGATCATAGAGCCCGGTCTGCACCTCCGAACCTTCGGCCAGGGTAAAATCAGCCGTCAGGAGGCCGGAAGCCGGGTTCGGATAGAGCGTGAGACCGCTCAGGTTCTCCAGATCCTGCACGCCAAGCGTATTTCCGAAATACACCGAGGCAAAGACGCTGGATTTGATGTCGCTTTCGCAGGGCGCATACAGGAAGATCTCGAGGTTCGGATAGGCCTGCGGGCTGGAAATATTGTCCATGCTCACCGTCACGATCAGGTCTTCGACGCAGCTGCTGGCAGGCACGGTGAATTCCTGGCCGAGATCGTTGCCGTTGAGGGGCACTCCGGCGGCTTTGACAATGGCGCCGTTGAGGTTGGACAGCGCATTCAGCTTGAGGTTGTAGGTGCGGGGCTCGTTGGAGTCGTTGCAGAGGTCGAGCTTGAACGTAGCCGCGCCATTGACAGGCGCACCGAGGATGGTGATGCTGCTGCTGCTCTGGTTGTCGTGCTTCAGATTGGGCTGGTCGCGCTGGTAGCCGCCTTGGTACGGGCAGGAGCTCTTGGCTCCGGGGCCCATCCGGAACACCGGCGTGCCATACATGGGGTCGCGTACCACATCCACCTTGAAGAGATCGCCTGCGTCGTCGTCGGTGAGGGTATATTCCAGCAGCTTGGAGGTCTCTTCCGACGCGCTTTGGGTGCTCCCGAAGCGCTTGGAGGTGGTGTATTCGTAGCCGCCGGAAAAGCCCGAGCCGCCGATTTCCACCAGACCCTCGATTCCTGCGCTTACATCGAAGTACTGCTCGGCCGTGATGGTGGTGACCTGGGTGGTGGTGATGGACTTGGAGTGGGTCTGCGAGGTGCCCGCGCTGAAGTTGAACTGTTCGATCAGTTCGTTGCCGGGGTTGTTTTTGTTGGCCTCATTCAGCTGTAGGATCTGATTCCACACATCTATCTGGTTCTGGGCCTGGTTGCGCAGGCGCGGGTTGTTCGAGGCATCGTTCATGATAACCGTCAGGTTTTCAATTTCTGTCTGGATGGCGTCAGCCGTATAGACGAAGGTGCGCTCGGAATTCGGCACGGGGGTGAATACCAGCCCCGAATCCACGATGGCCGCGCAGTTTTCGACGGCCACATATTTGTATTTGCCGTAGTAGAGATCGCGCCCGTAGCCGATGAAGACATCGCCTGATCCATTAGCGCCGGCCAGCTCGGTGGTGGCAAATTCGGAGTTGACCGTCACGCAGGTTTCGTCGCTGGTGGTTTTCATCTGCATCGCGCCGATGGTGCCGCTGGTGTTGAACTGCACGTAGGCTTCGTAATCGGTCTGGACGATGATGCCGATGGAGCCTTTGACGCCCAGTTTTACCGAAGCGTTCACGTTGTTGGAGGCATCTTCCACATAGCTGTCCTCATAGCTGCGGCAAACCGTCTTGCCTGCAAGAAACTTGCTCGAGCTGCCATCACCGGGGGGTGCGTGCAGGATCATGAAGGGAATCTGGGGCACGGTGGTGGTCCCGAGGATGGGCACTTCGGGGTTGAGTACCCCTTCAATAACAAAGGGCAGGATAATCTGATTGTGGGAGAAAGTTTGCAGGGCGGGGCCGTACTCCAGCATACTGAAGACAATCCAGCCGCGGGTGTCTGCACGCCCGAAGGTAAAGGTGGCGGTAAACGTCATGCTTGAGGGCGTCGTCAATAAACCCGTTACGGGTACATTGTCCTGATCGTAGAGGTAGGGTGGGCTGTCGGTGCCGATCAGGCCGGTCATGGTGATAGCTCCTATCAAAGAGGGGCTTGTCACATTCAGCGTAATAGTGATCGGCTCGCCGGCGCGGGCCTTGAAGTAGTTGTTGGCGGGAATCGTGCTGAATGCGGTATTGATGCCGGCCCCGTTGTCATAGATGAAGGGTGCGGTGAGATAGCCCTGCGTAGAGCCGCAGACGGCGCCTCGGTCCGAGGTGGCCACGATGGTGGACCCCAGGGGGGTCAGAAAGGGAATCTGAGCATTGCCTCGGAGGGCGAAGAGGGCCAGCGCTGTAAAGGCCAGCAGGTACGCGTAGCGGTTGATTCGGTACATACGTCTGGTTTTGAATGATTTGGTACCCCAAACCTAGCGTACGGATCCGGCGGCCGCCAAGGCGGCTGACCGAAAGGCCGGTATCGCTGACCGAACACCGGCCCGCCCTGACCGAAGCACAGGACGTGCGGAAAACTCGCCGTTCCGGGCGATATTGGGCCTGTCTAATCCCATGCGCGATGTACTACCTGCTGATGTACCAGACTGTCGAACACTACGTGGAGCGGCGCGCGCCCTACCGCGAGGCGCACCTCCGCCTCGCGCGCGAGGCTGCCGAAGCGGGCCGCCTGGTGATGGCCGGCGCCCTGGCCGATCCGCCGGACGGCGCAGTGCTGGTATTCCGGGGCGAAGGCCCCGAAGCGGCCGAAGCATTCGCCCGCCAGGACCCCTACGTCCTCAACGGCCTCATTGCCAGCTGGCAGGTCCGGGCGTGGAATGTGGTGATCGGCGGATGAGGAAATACACCCGATCGGGTACGATTCAGGTGAATATGGTGGACTATATACCCGATCGGGTGCAATTCAGATGGTTTGAAACTTTTTCATACCCGATCGGGTATATATGGCTGTTCATTCCGTATCTTCGTATTCCAACGGCTATCTCGCCATGCACGATCTTGCAGCCTTTGTCAAAGCCAAGCGGAGCGCATTCGGGCTTACGCAGCCGGAGCTGGCGCGGAAGGCAGGCGTAGGCCTGCGGTTTGTCCGGGAGCTGGAGCAAGGCAAGTCCACCTTGCGCATGGACAAGGTCAACCAGGTGCTGGCCTTGTTCGGCCATGCCCTGGGGCCGGTAGCCGCACCCAGAATCTTTTGATCCTCAACTGTACGCGCAGGGGGTGTCAATACCGGCTGGATGCCAATGCCAGCCCGGGCAGTAGCCTTCGTGTGCGGCCCTGACGATTAGGGCGGCGTTTTTGCGATGCAGATCTCACCTGATCGAAACCCGCTGGAAACGGCTGCAGTGAAGCGCAGGACCCCGCAATCCCTGTGGAATCCCCTGAGTATTCCATCTGCTCAAATGCGGAAGATTTTCCGGAATGATTTTGTACTGTATCATGAACTGCCAGAGTTATTTGAGAGTTGCGAAAATTTCTCCAGATTCATAGAAAAATACAATCAGTTTTCATCTAAATCAGCTAACGGCAAAGAGCCTAAAATAGACTATAAAATCCCCTTTACCTCTGGCGGGCCCAGACGTTCTGTTCAAACCGTCCGCAAACGAAAACCGAGATGATCTCGATCATATAGCGGCTTGGGTTACAGGTACGTATCATGCTGCATTTCAGCAAGTTAACCCCGCACGCCAATACGTCAGACACCGTCTAACCCTCTCCCCCCTCAATGCCGCAGCGTCACGCTGATCTGCGTATCCTGGCGCAGGAGCACCTGCGCATCTGCGAAGCCGGGGGCGCTGAATACCGGCCGCACGTTGTTGGCGAAGCCGTAGGGCTCCAGCGGAATGCCGAGCCGGCTGAGGTTGCAGACGCCGTCGCTGTTGACATCGTGAAACAGGGCCACTGCATACGTGCCCGGCGGCAGCCCCTGCACCGTGCAGCGCGCCGCTGCACCTGTCACCTGCGCCCGCTCCACCCGGTACTCGCCCCCCGCCGCCGGGAAGGCCGCCGGATCGGCGTAGATGCCCACCTGGATCCGGCCCTGGTGGACCCGGATATCCCGGACCTCCACTGTCAGGGAAACCGCAGCGCGGTCCGGCAGAGCGGGCCGCAGCGGCAGCGCGCCGCACAGCAGCGCGCATAGCAATAGCAAAGATGCAGTCATGGCGGATCTGAATGGCAGATGAGGCTTCAAGCTACGCCCCCGCCAGCCCCTTCCGCAAGGCAAATCCGGATGCCCTCAATCCCAGCCCAGCTCCCCCAGCAGCGACTCCCACTGCGCCGCCTTGCCGGACTGCTTCTTGCGGTGGTAGCAGACGATGAGCTGGTGTGCGATCTCGCGCACAATGTCTACGTGCGAAGCCGCACGCGCGAAGGCCGGATCGTCCTCGTCCGCGCCCACCTCGCTGAGGAAGTTCTGCAGGTCGCTGCGGAAGAAGACCGCCCCCTTGTTGAACACATCCACAAACAGCTCGTGCCGCCCGCCGTCGTTGCGCAGCACGAAATAGCCCGGCAGCACCATGCCGTGCAGCGGCAGCTCCAGCTCCTGGCAGATGATCAGAAACAGCGTGCCCAGCGATACCGGCCCGCCCCGGCGGGTTTCGATCAGGCCGTTGAGGAAATAATTCTGCGGGTCGAAAAGGCTGCGGCGGTTGCCGCGGTACTGCTCCGAAGCGAAGAGCAGCCGGCTGATGACGCCGATCTGCTCCACCAGGTTCATACCGGCCCGCAGGTCCAGCCAGGCCCGGTTCACGAGGCGGCTGATCTCCTTGCGGTAGGTTTCCGGCGCGATGGAGGGAAACTGGTACTGCGTCAGGCCGAGCCAGCCCTCGAAGAGCGGCTGCCCGTCCGAGCCCTCCCAGGCGCGCAGGCGCGCGATCGCCGCCTGCGACTGGATCACATGGATGATGGACTCCAGCCGCTGCTGGACCACCTCGCTGCTGCTTTGCTCCCAGGCAAACTCCAGCCGGGGCACCGCTGCATCGCCCAGCGACAGCAGCGTCTGCCGCACATGCGACTCCACAGCGGGGTCCTCATCGTCGAGCAGGCTGACCAGCGCTTCGAATTCCGTTTCGCTCATGTCTGAATCACGCCGGGGTTGAAAGGCCGGAAGTCCGGGTTGAGGTTTGCCGCCTCGATGCCCAGGGAGATGATGCGGCGGGTGTCCCGCGGGTCGATGATGCCGTCCACCCAGAGGCGGGCGGCTGCGTAGTAGGGCGACATCTGCTGCGCGTAGCGGGACGTAATATCGGCCAGCAGCGCGGCCCTGGCATCCGGATCGGGTGCCTTGCCCTGTTTTTCGAGCGAAGCCACCTGGATCTGGAGCAGGGTATTGGCCGCCTGCTCGCCGCCCATCACGGCGATCTGCGCCGACGGCCAGGCGAAGATCAGGCGCGGATCGTAGGCCTTGCCGCACATGGCATAATTGCCGGCGCCGTAGGAATTGCCTGCGATGAAGGTAAACTTGGGCACCACCGAATTGGCCACTGCATTCACCAGCTTGGCCCCGTCCTTGATAATGCCGCCCTGTTCTGCCCGCGAGCCGACCATGAAGCCTGTCACATCCTGGAAAAAGACCAGCGGAATGCGCTTCTGGTTGCAGTTCAGGATGAAGCGGGCGGCCTTGTCCGCCGAGTCGGAGTAGATCACCCCGCCGAGCTGCATTTCACCCTTGCCCGACTTCACCACCAGGCGCTGATTGGCCACGATGCCCACGGCCCAGCCATCCACGCGGGCATAGCCGGTGAGGATGGTTTTGCCGTAGCCGGCCTTGTATTCGTCCCAGCTGCCGGCATCGATGATACACTCCAGCAGGGCGCGCATGTCATAGGGGCGGGTGCGCTCGGCCGGCAGGCGGTCCAGCAGCGCCTCCGGCGGGGCAGCAGGCGGCTGCGCCGGGATGCGGCTGAAGCCTGCGGGCGGGCCCTGGCCCAGCTTGTCCACCAGCGAGCGGATCGTAGCCAGGCAGGCTGCATCGTCCTTCACCTGGTAATCCGTCACCCCGGAAATCTGGCTGTGCGTAGCGGCGCCGCCCAAGGTTTCGATATCCACCTCTTCGCCGATGGCCGATTTCACCAGATAGGGCCCGGCCAGAAACACCGAGCCTGTTCCCTCCACGATCAGCGCCTCGTCGCTCATGATCGGCAGGTAGGCGCCGCCGGCCACACAGGGCCCCATGATGGCCGAGATCTGGGGGATGCCCATGCTGCTGATCACGGCATTGTTGCGGAAGATGCGGCCGAAGTGCTCCTTATCCGGAAAAATCTCGTCCTGCATGGGCAGAAACACCCCGGCGCTGTCCACCAGATAGAGGATGGGCAGGCGGTTTTCGATGGCGATCTCCTGGGCGCGGAGGTTTTTCTTGCAGGTCATGGGAAACCAGGCCCCGGCCTTGACAGTGGCATCATTGGCCACGATCATGCAGAGGCGGCCGGCCACCCGGCCGATTCCGGTCACGACGCCGGCGGAGGGGCAGCCGCCCTGCTCGGCGTACATGCCGTAGGCGGCCAGCGCGCCGATTTCAAGAAAGCTGTCGGGCGTATCGAGCAGCGCCGCGATGCGTTCGCGGGCGCTGAGCTTGCCCTTGGCTTTGTGGGCGGCGAGGGCCTTTTCGCCCCCGCCCAGATACGCCTGGCGCAGCGTATCGCCAAGCTGCCCGATCAGGGCCAGATGATGCGCCGCAGATCCCGGGCGCTGGCTGGCGGAGGAAGATTGGCTCACGGCTGCGGATGTGAAGGGTCCGGATGAGGCACAGGATGCGGCTTTTTGCGGGAGACCCGCTGCAGCCAGCGGGGCAGGATGAAGGCGCCTACGAAGAGGTAGGGGTAATAGCTGATCAGCCGCCAGATCACGGCCAGCAGATAGATGGGGATGACCGGCGAAAACTCCTTGAACAGCTCCGAGAAGCCCACCTCGGCTACGCCGGAGCTGCCGGGGCTGGGCGAGATGAGCATCACCACAAAGAGCAGCGCCTGCCGCCCGAAGGCGACCACATGCTCATAGGCCGTCAGCATCGTAAACGCCGCCAGCACGCAATTGAGCACCAGATAGCGGCCCATCCAGGCGAAGAGGGTAGCGAGGCCGGCCTTGAGCCAGAACATGAAATCCCGGCTGCGCAGCTCGCGCGAGGCGATCAGCAGCTCTTCGGCCATCGTAAAACCGGCCTGCTGCCAGCGCCGGAACAGCCGGGTCTTCACAATGGCCCGGATAAGCCGCGCAGCACCCTGCGGCCAGATAAACAGCGCAAAGCCCAGAAAAACCGTATAGCCGACCAGGATGCCGTAGGCGATCCAGAAGCTGGCGATGAGGCCAGACTCGAAGAAGCTTGCACCCGCTACGCCGTTGAGGGTGCTGAACAGGTCTCCGGCGCCGATCACCAGCAGCACCGCCGGCAGGATCAGGATATAAAACAGCTCGTCCAGAAAGATCGTCAGAAAGACGATCGCCAGCGATCGCCCGTAGGTGATGCGCTCGCGTGCGAGCATGAAAATCGCCACCACCGAGCCGCCCACTACCGAGGGCGTGATGGCGGAGGAAAACTCCCACAGCATCGTCACCTCGAAGGCGGCCCGCCAGCCCAGCTTTTTATCGGTCAGCAGCCGCATCCGCCAGATGTAGCCGATGTCGCGCAGCATCATGCAGAAAAAGCCCAGCCCGATCCATAAAAATACCTGGGTCGTCCAGGTAATGTCCGTGATCGGATTGAAATTTTCACGCACCACCTGCCAGAGCGCGTAGGCGAGCACGGCTACGCCGATCAGGATGGGCCAGATCACCCGGCCCGGTTTCAGATCGCTGATCAGTTCCTGCTGCGGATGGTCGGTATGGGACTCAGGGGAGTTCATTTGATGGCAAACGGGTTCTCAGGTACAAACGTCGGGCAAAGAGCGAAGTTTAGAAAAATTATTCAGCCTGCACAAATCGGGGCACCGGCTGCTGCCGGTACGGCGCAGCGGCCTGCGCAAGCCCCTCCGGATCCGGAGCGCCTGGCCGCCTGCGGCGGAAAAACACGAAGCCATCGGCTTCGTACAGCCGCTCGAACTGGCGGAAGCGTTCCAGAAACGCCGCATTGACCTTGGTGCTCCGGGTGGCGAGGTACACGTCGCGGTCCGTTTCGCCTTCGGCGAGCCAGTTCAGGTCGCCGGCCCGCGGGTCGCCGGGGGTGATCTGCGCATAGAAATAGGGAAGATAGCTTTTATAGCCGGCGGTAGCGACATACACCGGCTTGCCGGCCAGGCCGGAGAAGAAATCGAGCGGAGCGCCCTGGGCATGGCGGGCTGCATTCGGCAGCAGCAGGGCGTAGGCCAGGTTGAGGAAGAGCAGGGTGCCGGCGGCCTGCGCCAGCACGAAGCGCAGCACCTGCCGCCGGCGCAGCCAGCGGAGGGCCAGCACGCTGGCAGCCAGCAATGCGAGCCCCGGCAGCAGGGCCCAGGCGGTCCAGCGCACCGGCGCGAGCACGGTAGCCACCGCCAGCGGATCGGGAATGAGCTGTACCCAGGCATCGCGGAGCAGCCAGAGCGGATACACCGCCAGGGCCCCGCCTGCCCAGACCGTCAGCCCCAGGATCAGCAGCGGCCAGACCTCCCGGCCCCAGCGGCCCGGCACCTGCCGCATGCGGTCCAGGTACAGCGCCCCCAGCACCGCAGCCGGCACGTACACGAGCGAGGCATAGTGGATGATTTTGGTCGTCGCGAGGGAAAAGAGCACCATCACCGTCCAGAACCAGAGCAGTGCGAAGCGCCGGAGCTGCCGGTCCTCCGGCGCCTCTTCCTCCGCACGGCGCATGCCCTGAAAAGCAAAGGCCGCCATGGGGAAGCAGCCAGGCAGGAAGACCAGGATATGGTAGTAAAACGGCTGCTCGTGGCCTGCCACGCCCTGCGTGAAGAGTTCGGCCTGGTAGCGGAAAAATTCGCGGAGGAACCACGGGCCGTGCACGAGCGTTTCGAGCCCGTACCAGCCTGCTACTGGCACGCCCCAGGCCAGCAGGAAGAGGAACGCCTGCCGCCAGGGCAGGCGGAAGCCGCAGTACAGGCTCCGGTAGAGCCCGTAGATGAGCAGCGTCACCAGCAGCGCCGCAGGCCCCTTGGTCAGGGTCGCCAGGCCGATCCAGAAGCCGGCCGTCCAGGCCGGCGCGTCGCGCAGGCTGCGCCGGGCAGCTGCGGGCAGCTGCTCGAAGCGCAGCAGCTCCAGCAGGGCCAGCAGGATGAAGAGGTTGAACACCGGATCGATGATGCCGCTCTTGAAATACACGCCGGGCAGCGGGCTGGCCAGCATCAGCAGGCTCAGCAGCCGGGCGAAGGCCTGCCCGCGCCAGCGGAGCCCCTGCACGTAGAGCACTTGAATCGTGACGGCGCCCGCCAGGGCATCGGGCAGCCGCGCAGCGAACTCCCCGGTCCCGAAGAGGCGCATGCACAGCGCCTGCAGCCAGAAAAACAGGGGCGGCTTTTCCCAGAAGGGCTGGTAGTTGATCTGCACCCGGAACCAGTCGCCGCTGACGAGCATCTCGCGGGCCGATTCGGCGAAGTTGATCTCGTCCCAGTCGAAGAGGGGCGCCAGCCCCAGCCCCATGCAGCATGCCGTCAGGGTCAGGGCCGCCAGGGCCAGCCGGTCTTGGAGGGGAGTCAGGCGCATCGGGCAGCAAAGATAGCGGATTCCGCGTCACCTGCGGCAGCGGAGATCCGCGTCTTGCGGGCCGCCGCCGGGCTTTATGCGCCGTTGCCGGTTTTCTGTTGCGAATCCCCTATCTTTGCCCCACCTAATCCAATCTCTATGAGCCTCCTGGTAGTCGGCTCGATGGCCTACGACGCAATTGAGACCCCTTTCGGGCGCACAGACCGCATCCTGGGCGGCGCCGCCATGTACATTTCCCTTTCAGCCTCCTACTTTACCCAGCCGGTCCGGGTGATTTCGGTGGTGGGCTACGATTTCGAGCCCAAGGATCTGCAGATGCTCGAACGGCACGGCGTGGACCTGCGCGGCGTCGAGCAGCGGAAAGATGAAAAGTCCTTCTTCTGGGCGGGCCGCTACCGCTCGGACATGAATACCCGCGACACCCTGCGCACCGACCTCAATGTGCTGGGGAGCTTCCAGCCGGTGGTGCCGCAGGCCTATCAGGATGCGGAATACCTCATGCTGGGCAACCTGACGCCCGACATTCAGCGCAGCGTCATCGGGCAATTGACCCGCCGCCCCCGCCTGATCGTCATGGACACCATGAATTTCTGGATGGACACGGCCCGCGAAGCCCTGATGGAGACCCTCCGGCTGGTGGATGTGCTGGTCATCAACGATGAGGAAGCCCGCCAGCTTTCGGGGGAATATTCGCTGCTCAAGGCCGCGCGCAGCATCCTGACGATGGGGCCGGCGACGCTGGTCATCAAGAAAGGCGAGCACGGCGCGCTGCTCTTCGACCACGACCGGATGTTTTCCGCGCCGGGGCTGCCGCTGGACGAAGTGTTCGACCCGACGGGCGCTGGCGATACGTTTGCGGGCGGCTTCATCGGCCACCTGGCGCGCAGCGGCGACCTGAGCTTCGCCGGCATGCGCCGGGCGGTCATTTTCGGCAGCGCGATGGCCTCGCTCTGTGTGGAAAAATTCGGCCCCGAGCGCCTGATGGACCTTTCGCAGGCGGTGATCCAGAACCGGGCCCAGCAGTTCGTGCAGCTGGCCAATTTCGACCTGCTTTCCGAGCACCTGCGCGATGTCATGGACCAAAGCGCCTGATCCGCAGGGCATCCGCGTGGCGGCCTTCGACCTGGACGGCACCCTGACCCGCCAGGACACCATGTGGGCCTTTCTGCGGCTGGCGCGCGGCTGGGGGCTGATCCCGCGGCTGCTGCCGGCCTTGCCGGCCCTGCTGGGGCTGAAGCTGGGGCTGGTGCAGCGGCGGCAGGCCAAGGAGGCCCTGCTGCGCGCAGTCCTGGGCGGCATGCGCCGCCCGCAGTTGGAGCGCCTGGCCCTGCGCTTTGCCCAGGAGCGGATGCCCGCTCTGCTCCGGCCCGCCGGATGGGCGCGCCTCCAGGCGCACCGCGCCGACGGCGACGAGGCGGTCATCGTCACCGCCTCCCTTGACCTCTGGCTCGGCCCCTGGGCGGCGGAGGCGGGCATTCCCCTGCTGGCCTCGCAGGCTGCCTTCAGCGACGACCGCTTCGCCGGCCTGGCCGGCCCCAACTGCTACGGCCCCGAAAAAGTGCGCCGCCTCGGCGAATGGCTGGCCGGCAGGCCTGTGGCCCGGCTGACGGCCTACGGCGACTCCGGCGGCGACCGCGAACTGCTGGCCGCCGCCGACGAGGCGCACTGGCGGCCTTTCCAATCCCCCGCAAATCCGGCTTGATTTCTCCGCTTCCGTATGCGAATTTCACAGGCCTCTAACCCCCTCTGACATGCTTCCCTTCCGCATCGGCTACGGCTACGACACCCACCGGCTGGTTCCCGGCCGTAAGCTCATCCTCGGCGGCATCGAAATTCCGCATGAAACCGGCCTGCTGGGCCATTCGGACGCCGATCTGCTCCTGCACGCCATTACGGATGCCATCCTCGGCGCGCTGAACCTCCGCGACATCGGCTTCCATTTTCCCGATACCGACCCCCGCTACCAGGGCGCCGACAGCCGGGTATTCCTCCGGGAGGCCTACCTCATGGCCCTCCAGCGCGGCTATGCCCTCGCCAACCTCGACAGCACCCTCATCGCCGAGCGGCCCAAGCTCAATCCGCATATCCCGGCCATGCAGGCGGTCATCGCCGGCCTGCTGGACAGCCCTGCGGATCTGATCTCCATCAAGGCCACCACCCACGAACGCACCGACGCGGTGGGCCGCGAGGAAAGCATGATCGCCCATGCCGTGGTGCTGCTGATGCGCGCCGACGCACGCAATTGAACGACCATTTGGAAATCCCAGCCGGAAGGCCGTAACTTCAGCACACTTGACAGGCTATGTTTAGCAGAACCTTCGAATGTCCCTCCTGCGGCGCGCCGGTAGTCCAAAGCCTGCCGGGCTCCCGCTCCCTGGTCTGCGGGTATTGCCACCAGACCAGCCATATCCTGCCGGGCGGCCTGTCTGCGGCGGGGCCCAGGCAATTGCTCATCGACTACGGCTCCGCATTTTCGGCCGGGATGGAAGTCCGCATCGGCGGGCGGACCGGACGCATCATGGGCCGCATCCGTTTTGGGTATGAAGACGGGTTCTGGGACGAATGGTACCTGCGCTACCTCGATTCAGATGAAGAAGCCTGGATTCAGGAGGACGACGGCGCCTTTGTGCTGTTCAGGCTGATCCGGCGGCTGGACCGCCCGGTCCCCTTCGGCTCGGTCCGCGTGGGCACATGGTCCGATCTGGGCGGCAATCTGCAGCAGGAAGTCTTTGTGACGGAAAAAAATACGGCACAGATCCAGGGCGGCGAAGGCGAGCTGCCCTTCCGCATTGTACCCGGGGAGCAGGCCGATTTCATCGATGCGATCGATGCCGGGCAGCTGGCAAGCATCGAGGTGCTGCCCAGCGAATCGCTCCTCTTTGCCGGGGTCCCGGTCCCATTTGACGCATTTGAACGCCCCGCAACCGCCGCATCGTAACCCCCGCCCATGGAAAGCGCCATCCGGACCCAGGAGCAACTGCATCCGCTGCAGCAGTTCAGCTGCCCCAGCTGCGGCAACGCCCTCAGCATCGTGCACCCGCGCGCGCAGGAGATCGCCTGCCAATACTGCGGATCCGTGCTCGACGCCCGCTCGGAGACCCATCAGATCCTCAAGTCGCTCGGCGACCCGGGCCGGCATCAGCCGAAGTCCTTCATCCGCCTCGGCATGACAGGCGAGTTCGACGGGCGGCTCTATCAGGTGCTCGCCCGCACGCGCTGGCGGATGGATTACCAGGAATACTACACCGACGAGGACGGCTCCGGCTATTCCTCCGAGGTCTGGATCTACGACGAATGGCTGCTCATGGACCAGCGCCGGACCTACCTGTATCTGGTAGAGGACGACGAAGGGTATGCGCTGTCGGAAGAAATCGTGCCTGAAACCCCGATGCTGCTCGATGACCACCGGCGGATGGGGTTCTTCCGCAGCCACGGCCGGAGCATTGTGCGGGAGTACGGCGATGCGCAGGCCCTCTTTTTCGAAGGGGAATCCAATTACCGCATCCAGACCGGCGACCAGATCCAGTTTGCCTCCTACAAGCACGGCGGCATCGACTATATCGCCGAATCGCGCCTGCACCCGGAGACGGGGGAGCTGACCGAGGTGGAATTTTTCCGCGAGCGCCCGCTTTCGCGCCAGCAGATTCTCGAAGCCTTTGATACTCAAGCCAGTGTGCAGGAGATCAAGGAATCCTACCACCGCTGGGGCTTTATCGGCCAGGCGGCCTGGGTCAGCGCCCTGGCGATGGGCGTGCTGCTGCTGATGGCGATGTTTTCGGATGGCAAGTCTCTATGGAAGGAAACCCTGGAAGTGCGTCCGGAATCGATGAACCGGAGCTACGGGCCCTTCAAGGCGGAAGCGCCTGGGCTCTACCGGCTGAATATGCGCGCAGCGGGCCTGGCCAACAACTCGGAATTTCCGGTGCTGGCCTACATCCTCAACGAAAGCGGCGAGCCGGTCAACGTCCTGCAAGGGAATTTTTCCTACTACTCCGGCGTGGACGACGAAGGAAGCTGGACCGAAACAGATGACCAGGCCTCCATCACCTTCCGGCTCCGGCAGCCCGGCGAATATGCCATCCGCCTGTACTGGGAAAGCGCCAACGCGTCGCAGATCGAGGTGTCGCTCCGCAACGGCATCATGCTCACCCGCTGGTACCTGATAGCCGGGCTGCTCTTTGCCGCCGCCGGCGTGTACGCTCATGTTAAACGCAGCCAATTATTTTAACCCCCAGCCACATGAACAACCGCGGAAAACTGCTCACCATCCTGCTCTGCGGCGGCATCAGCCTGGCCGCATACACCGCTTCGACCCGCGGATGGGGCGCCAGCGACCTCACCGACAGCCAGACGATGGCCGAACTGCGCCGGAACTGTCCGGAGGGCTACCGGGACCGCAACGGCGAATGCCTGCGGACCACCTTCCGCAGCTATTACCTGCCCCGGATGGTGCAGGACGGCGGACTAGGCAGCGGCGGCGGCTTCAGAGGCGGCAAATAACCGGTGCCGCCATATGCAGGCAGGCGTTGCCGCAGGCTGCGGGCTCTGGCCCTGGATGCTGGCTTGTGCGCTGCAAGCCCAGCCGGCCGGCTATCTGGGGCAGCGCATGCCCCTTGCTGCCGAACTGACGGTATCGCCCGGCGTGCTCGATGCGCTGGTGCAGCGCGAAGGGCTGCCCGTGTACTGGCGCGGCGGCCTTGCCGCCGAATATGTGCTCGGCCCTGACCTCTCCGCCAACCTGCACCTCCACCGGTACAGCGCGCCCCTTCGCTACAGCTACCGCACCATCCAGGGCAATGCCCGCCTGCAGGGCTGGGCCCTGGGGCCCGGCTGCAGCCTGTACCGCTCGTCCCGCCGCAGCACGCCTGCGCCGTTGGGCGCCTTTACCCGTCTCGATGTGCTGATGCTGCGGTACCAGGTCATCGACCTGGACCGGCGCTTCTACCAGGATCAGCGCCGGGTGCTGGCCCGCCTCACCACCCTCATGACCGGCCTGACGCTCGGCGTGCAGCGCTTCTCCGGCGACCACATCGCCTGGCGCGCCGGCGCCCAGGTGGGCTGGGTCTTCAAGCTGCCCGCCGCCGCCGATACGCCCGATGTCCGCTACCTCCGGGATCTGGCCACCTCCCGCCTCCGCAGCATCTGGTCCTGGGGCCTGATGGGCGGCGGCGGGGTGATCTGGTTCTGATACCAGCCCGGCGAATGAACAAGGGCGCCCCTGAAGGAGCGCCCTGAACCATGCCAGTCAGTGTTGCCCGGAAGGCTACTCTTTCAGGAACTTCAGGCTCCACGACGGCGCCTGCAGGAAGTAGATCCCGGCAGGCAGCGCCTCCAGGCGGATCTGCATGGTGCCTGCCTCCAGGGCACCCTGATACACCGTAGCGCCCTGCGGACTCAGGATGCGGAAGGCCTGCCCGGCCAGCTCCGGCGCTGCTTCGAGGTGCAGCACGCTCCGCACCGGATTGGGATAGACAGAAACGCTGCCGGCCAGCCCGGCAACTCCATCGTCCAGCCCTGCCGCAGCCTGTGCAGGGTCCGAACCTTGCTGCGGGCCGGGACGGAAGCTCGTGGCTACGTACACCACACTGCGGCTGCAGCCGGTGGAGGCCGAGATGTTGAATCCGGCGCTCTGGCCGCTGCTGAGCGAAATGTACATCTGTCGGTTGCCGGTGCCGAAGGTGTACCAGTACACGTTCGCGCCGGAGGTTTTGGTCCAGGTGTAGGTGACGCCGCTGCTGCCGGCCATGGTGGTGGTGATGCCGCCGGCGGGGTTGCCGTTGTAGGAATTCAGGGTGTATACGGTGGAGGAGCCATTGCGGATGTAGGTGCCATCGCATGCGCCAGGCGGCGGAGCGGAAGGGCACGTGACGGGAATCGTGATGGACTGGGAGCGGGAGCCGCACGTGGTGGATGCGGTGACCGTCACCGTCGTGTTCTGGCTGCCGTATATCCCGGTGGGGCATTTGGCGCGGAGCGTGATGGATGCGCTGTTTGCCGATCCGCCTACGACATCCCAGTAGTTGGAGGAGAATGACCAGCTGTATGTCAGGCTATTTACATGCTTGATGCTGAAGGTCCGCTGGCTGCCCGGACTGATAGCGGAAGTAGCGGCGTTGATGGAGCCTACATAAACCGAATATTGGGGCGGGCCGCCGCCCCCTATGACACCCGGCTGGGTGTGGATATACAGCGCGTCGATGTCGCTGGCTTTGGAAGCATAAGGCGTAGATCCCCATAGTTTCAGCACAGCGTGGCCGGTGTAGGAGATGACCTCCGCCTGGTTTTCATTACATACCGGAATATATTTGTTGTCGCCGGTGATAGGACCGTTGGGGACATTCTGGTTGATGTTGATAAACTGCCCGGAGGGGCTGCGCCGTCCGCAGTTGCGGTCGATCCAGCCATACTCGATGGCAGCGCGGACGTAGTCGTAGCAGGAATAGCCGTCGTTGGAATTGTACTCTTCGATCAGGCAGAATGGGTCCGGACTGGCAAACTGGTACAGACAGGGACAAGCAAGGTTTTTTTTCGGCACACCGGATGCGGCAGGCTCAACGGGTTTTTCCACTGAAAACCACAGGCCAGCCAGCGCAGCCATCCAAAGGTAAAGCGAGGTCATAGCAGCAGATTAAAAGGTAAGAAGTGAAGAAAACAATATATGAAAAATTTATTAATAGTAAACCAATCTGAACGATTTGAATAAAAAAATATTTAAAATGAGTGAAAAATATTGAATGTATATGCTTTCAATCCTGGGCCGGCCTGTTTGCACCCGCCGCATTAAACCACCCCTGTCCGGCGCAGTCTAAGCGCATATGTCTTCCGAACGCGCGCACATCCGCCACCTCCTCTTCCGGGCCGGCTTCGGCCCGGCCTGGGAGGACGCCGACGCGCTGGAGCGCATGTCCCTGCGGGACGTGCAGCGCCGGCTTTTCCGCGACTCCGAAGCGCCGGACCCGCTGCCGGCGCCCGGGGGCCTGGGCCTGCCCGCCAGCCTGCTGGCTATGACGCCTGAGGAGCGGCAGGAAGCAGTGCGTACCCAGCGCCTGCTCATCCGCGGCCTCAACGCTGCCTGGCTGGAGCGCATGGCCGCCTCCCAGGGCCAGCTCCGCGAAAAAATGACCCTCTTCTGGCACAGCCATTTCGCCTGCCGGCTGCGCCACCCTGCCCTCGTGCTGCGCCAGCACAACACCCTGCGCCAGCACGCGCTGGGCTCCTTCGCCGACCTGCTCCGGGCCATTTCCAAGGATCCGGGCATGCTGCAGTTCCTCAACAGCCAGCAGAATACCCGGGAGCAGCCCAATGAGAACTTCGCCCGCGAGGTCATGGAGCTCTTCACCCTGGGGCGGGGCCATTACACCGAATCAGACATCCGCGAGGCGGCCCGTGCCTTCACCGGCTGGGGCTTCGATGCGCAGGGGGAATTTGTGTTCCGTCCGCGCCGGCACGACTACGGCGAAAAAACCTTCCGGGGCCGGACCGGCCCTTTCGACGGGGACGACATCCTCGATATGCTGCTCGAAGACCCGCAGACCGCCCGCTTTATCACCCGCAAGCTCTACCGCTATTTCGTGCATCCCGAGCCGGCGGAGGCCGTAGTGGAGGAATGGGCCGGTCAGTTCTACCGCAGCGGATACCAGATCGGGGAGCTGATGGAAACCATCTTCACCTCGGCACATTTTTATGAAGCGCGCAACCTCGGCGCCCGGATCAAATCGCCCGTCGAATACCTCGCCGGGCTGATGCGGCTGCTGAACCTGCGGTTCGGGGATGCCGGCTCGGCCTTCTTCGTGCAGCGTGCGATGGGACAGGTGCTGTTTGATCCGCCGGGCGTAGCCGGCTGGCCGGACGGCAGGGCCTGGATCGACGGCAGCGCGCTGATGCTGCGCCTGCGGCTGCCCCTGGCGATGGCCTACGCCGCGGAACTGGATTTCCAGCCCAAAGCGGAGTTTGCCGGCGATGAAGACCTGAGCGAGGCTGCCTCCCGCGAGGCCCGGCGGCTGAACGTCCGCCTCGACTGGACGCCCATTCTCCGGCAGCTGGGAAGCGTATCCCCTCAGCGTCAGCTCGAAACCGCTGCCGCTTTCTGTCTGCAAACCCCGCTGCCAGCCTCTGTGCCCAGCCTGCTCCAGATCGCTGATCCTGAACAGCGCTACGTCCGCCTGCTTTGCACCCCCGAATTCCAGCTCTGCTGACCCAAGCGTTCAAGCACCATGCCTTCCCGCCGCGAATTTCTCAAGCTCTCCGCCTTCGTTTCCGCTTCAGCGCTGACGCCGGGCTTTCTGCGCCGCCTGGGGCCAGGCCAGCTGCCGCCCGGCAGCAAACGGCTGGTCATCATCCAATTATCCGGCGGCAACGACGGCCTCAACACCATCGTGCCCTTCCGCGACGACCGCTACTACCAGGCGCGGCCCGCCCTGGCCATCCCGGCGGGGGAAGTGCTTCGGATCAGCGACGAGCTGGCGTTCAATCCGGCGCTGGCGCCGCTGCGCGAGCTCTACGACCAGGGCTGGATGAGCATCCTCAGCCAGGTCGGCTATCCGAATCCGGACCGCTCGCATTTCCGCTCGATGGACATCTGGCACAGCGCCTCCGGCAGCGGCGAGCACTGGCAGACCGGCTGGCTGGGCCGCTATCTGGACGCTGCCTGCGCCGCCGGCGCGCCCGCGCACACGGTGCTGGAGCTGGACGAGACCCTCAGCCTGGCGCTGCGCGGCGAGCAGATCAGCGGTCTGGGCCTCCGCGACCCGCAGCAGCTGGCCCGCAGCACCCGCGATCCGTGGATCCAGGCATTGAGCCGCACGGAGCCGCAGGGCCCATCGGAGCTGGATTTTCTCTACAAAACCCTCACGCAGACCACGGCTTCTGCCGAATACCTGAGCAGCCGGCTGTCGGTCCGCGGCAGCGCCGCCGAATACCCTGCCCAGGAGCTGGGCCGCAAGCTGAAGCTGATCGCCAGCCTGATCCTGTCCGGGGCCGAGCCGCGGGTGTATTACGTCTCGGTGCCGGGATTCGATACACATGTGCGCCAGCGCGGGCCGCATGACCGTCTGCTGGGGCAGTACGCCGAGGCCGTGGCGGCCTTTATTCGCGATCTGCGGCAGCAAGGGCTGCTGGACGACACCCTTGTGCTGAGCTTTTCGGAATTCGGGCGGCGGGTGGCCCAGAATGCCGGCAACGGCACCGACCATGGCAAGGCCAACTGCCTCTTTCTGATGGGCGGCAAGCTGCGCAAGCCCGGCCTGTTCAACGGCCTGCCCGACCTGCGTACGCTCGACGACGGAGATCTGGCCTGGCAGATCGATTTCCGGCAGATCTATGCTTCGCTGCTGCGCGACTGGCTCGGCGCCGATGACGAGGCTGTGCTGCGCGGGCGCTTCGGGCGGCTGGCGCTGGTATGAATGCCCGGACAACCGGAGGGCGGGGAGTTTCGTCTATGATGAAAATGATTCCGCCATGATCCGGTTTTTCTGGTTTTCCCTGCTGCTGCCGCTGTCCGCCTGCCGTGCGCAGGAGCCCGAACCCGTTGCCAAGGGTGCCCGGCACCTGGGCATCCACCTGACCACTGCCGAGGAGCGGACCTATCAGGAAGCATTTGGCATGGCGGCCGACGCCGGCATGGACGTGGTGCCGCTGGGATTCGCCTGGACTACCCTGGAGCCGTCGCCCCGCGTCTATGACAGCACCTGGCTGGCGGTGCTGGATGCATACTATTCGGCGTCGGATATGCCGGTTTCGCTCTTTCTGATGCCCATTACTGCGCTGGACAAGACGGTGCCTGCTGACCTGATGGGGCTTCCCTTTGACCATCCGGAGATGATCGCCCGTTTTGACAGCCTGCTGAGCTTCATCCGCAGCCAGATCCAGCAGGCGGAGCTCAACAACCTCATCATCGGCAACGAGGTAGACCTGTATCTGAATGCGCATCCGGAGGAATGGGCGGCTTATACCGCCTTCTTCAGGCAGACACGGGCCCATGCGCGCAATCTCTGGGGCCCGGCGCTGCCGATCGGCGCCGAGACCACCTACAGCTCGCTGGCCGGCGCATCGGCTGTCCAAGCCGAAGCGCTGCATGCGGACGCCGACATGGTGGTATTCAGCTACTATCCGCTGAAGCCCGATTTCACGATGGACCGCCCGGCCGTCATCGGCGAGGTGGTGGACGATGTCGCGGAGCGGTACCCTGGCAAGCGCCTGTTTCTGGAGGAAACCGGCTATGCAAGCGGCAAAGCCTGCGGCGGTTCGGAACAGCGGCAAGCGGAATATGTGCAGGAAACGTTCCGTGCATGGGACCGGTATGCAGACCGGCTCATGTTCGTGGGATTTTTATGGATGCACGACCTCAGCGATGCGGAAACGGAGGGATACGTGCAGCTCTACGGGATGCGCGGCCAGCCAGCCGAGGCCGCGTTTGCGGCCTATCTCCAGACGCTGGGGCTGCGAACCTGGCCGGGCAGCGGCAGGCGCAAGCCTGCCTGGGACCGCCTTGCGGCAGAATCCGCGGCCCGAGGCTGGCGCTGAATACAAGACCGGACCCTCCTCGCGGAGGGCCCGGCGTTCGCGGGTAAGAAGTCCTTGTTCCGATCCGGTCAGAGCGGGATGTTGCCGTGCTTTTTGCGGGGCAGGCTCACCGCCTTGTTTTCGAGCATTTCGTAGGCACGGATGAGCTTCATCCGGGTATCTTCCGGCATGATCACCTCGTCGATATAACCCCGTTCGGCAGCGCGGTAGGGGTGTGCGAAGGTCTCGGTGTATTCGGCCACCTTTTCGGAGAGCTTGGCGGCGGGATCTTCAGCTGCCTGGATTTCGTGGCGGAAGATGATCTCGGCAGCGCCCTGCGGGCCCATGACGGCGATTTCGGCATTGGGCCATGCGAAGTTCATGTCGGCGCCCACGTGCTTGGAATTCATCACGTCATACGCGCCGCCGTAGGCTTTGCGGGTAATGACGGTCACGCGGGGCACGGTAGCTTCGCAGAAGGCGTAGAGCAGCTTGGCCCCATGGACGATGATGCCGTTCCATTCCTGGTCGGTGCCTGGCAGGAAGCCTGGCACGTCCACGAGCACCAGCAGGGGAATATTGAAGGAGTCGCAGAAGCGCACGAAGCGGGCGGCTTTGCGCGAGCTGCGGATGCCCAGCACGCCTGCCAGCACAGAGGGCTGATTGGCGACGATGCCGATGGCGCGTCCGTCGAGGCGGGCGTAGCCCACGATGATGTTGTCCCCGAATTCCTTCTGCACTTCAAAGAAAGAGTCCTCGTCCACAATGTGTTCGATGACCTCTTTCATATCGTAGGGCTGGTTGGGGTTGAGGGGCACCAGCGTGTTGAGTGTCTTGAGGGGCGCCTGATTTTTCGTCCCGGTATAGGGAATGCGCACCGGATCCTCCTCGCAGTTCTGCGGCATGTAGCTCAGCAGCCGCTTGATGGTATCGAGGCATTCGACTTCATTGGGGCAGGCGAAGTGCGTCACCCCGCTTTTGGTCGCGTGCGTCATGGCGCCGCCCAGCTCTTCGGAGGTCACCTCCTCATGCGTCACGGTTTTGACCACGTTGGGGCCGGTGACGAACATGTAGGAGGAGTTTTCGACCATGAGGATGAAGTCGGTCATGGCCGGGCTGTACACGGCACCGCCGGCGCAGGGGCCCATGATGGCCGAGATCTGCGGGATCACGCCGGAGGCGAGGGTGTTGCGGTAGAAGATGTCCGCGTAGCCGGCGAGCGATACCACGCCTTCCTGAATCCGGGCGCCGCCGGAGTCGTTGAGGCCGATGACGGGGGCCCCGTTGCGCATCGCAAGGTCCATGACCTTGCAGATCTTTTCGGCGTAGGCTTCGGACAGCGAGCCGCCGAATACCGTAAAGTCCTGGCTGAATACATACACCAGGCGTCCGTTGATCTTCCCGTAGCCGGTGACCACCCCGTCGCCCGGGATTTTGGTCTGGTCCAATCCGAAATCATGCGCCCGGTGCATGACCAGCCGCCCGATTTCTTCGAAGGTGCCTTCGTCGAGCAGCAAATCGATCCGCTCGCGAGCGGTCAGTTTGCCTTTCTTGTGCTGGTCCGCAATGCGCTTTTCGCCGCCCCCGATCAGGGCCTCTGCATTCTTGTGCTGCAGAACTTCAATGGGATGCTGTGCCATACCGCAAGTTGAATGAGGTTTTCGGGTACTGAAGGGACTGCCGGCAGCGGAACTGCTTCTGAGGGACGGTCCGGGGCTGCCGGCGGCTATGATGATGCATGTGCAATACCCATCATATGTTCGGGGTTGAAACTAAGAAAATTGTGTATGAAACAAACTGCGGAATGCGTAATATCATACCGGAATGAAAAGTATCATCACCCTCGCACTCTTAGGTCTCTGCGGAAGTGCGGTCCTGCTGTGGCAGGCGTTCACGCCGCGGAGCGGACAGGCTGTTCCGGTCTCCCCCGCGCTGGTCGAGGCGGCAGCTGCCTGCTATGCCTCGCTGGACGAATCCCAGCGCGCCCGCGCGCTGCTGCCCTTCGGCTCGGACGAGCGTCAGAACTGGCACTTTTATCCCAAAGAGCGGGCCGGCCTGCCGCTGGAGCTGATGCGCCCGGAGCAGCGCGGCCTGGTCCGGAGTTTGCTGGGCGCTGTGCTCAGCGAGCCGGGGCTGGCGCGTGCGGAGCAGATCATGCAGCTCGAACTGGTGCTGCGCGAGCTGGAGCAGCGTGCCCCGGACGACCGCTGGCGGCATCCTGAGCTGTACTACCTGAGCTTTTTCGGGAAACCGTCGGCGGATACGCCGTGGGCTTTCCGCTTCGAGGGCCACCACCTTTCGCTCAATGTGCAGGCAGCGGGCCGCCAGGGCGTAGCCCTGACGCCGGCGCTCTTCGGCGCCAATCCCGGCGAGGTGCGCGCCGGCAGCCGTACCGGCCTGCGCGTGCTTCGCGCCGAAGAAGAGCTGGGCCGCGCCCTGATGGGCATGCTCGACAGCGCCCAGCGGCGCCGTGCCTGGATCAGCCGGGAGGCGCCCTACGAGCTGATCACCTTTGTAGACCGCAAGGTAACCCTCACGGAGTACCAGGGGCTGCCCGCCTCCGCGATGAGCCTCCGCCAGCAGGAGGCGCTGCGCCTGCTCATCGAAGTCTATACCGGCAGCTTCGAGCCGGAGCTGGCCCGAAGCTACTGGCAGCAGATCGAAGCCGCAGGCTTCGGAAACCTGTATTTTGCCTGGATGGGCGAGCTGGAGCCCCGCAAGCCGCATTATTACCGCATCCATGGCCCGCGCCTGCTCATCGAATACGACAACGTGCAGAACGAGGCCAACCACATCCACGCCGTCTGGCGCGATCCGGCCAACGATTTCGGGGAAGATCTGCTGCGCCGGCACTACCTCGAAAGCCCGCATCACCGCCCGGACTGAGGCGGATGCTTCGCCATCAGATCAGCTGCTGACCTCGCATGGGGAGACTTACCCGGCATCCTGGCCGGTCATCCGGCGGCGGACCGCCTGAATATCTGCTTCGGACAGCCCGGTGACCTGGGCAGTAAACGCCTCATCCGCACCTGACCTCAGCAGGTTGGCAGCGACTTCGTATTTCGCTTCCGTTATGCCTTCCGCCTTGCCTTCCGCTTTGCCTTCCGCTTTGCCTTCTGCTTTGCCTTCCGCTATGCCCTCCGCCTTGCCTTCCGCTTTGCCTTCTGCCAAGCCTGCCTTCCGTGCATCAGCCAGATCCTTCTGCAGGGTGTGGTTGTAGCTGGCGATGCTGTGCAGCGATTCTGCGTAGCGCTCGTATTTCCGGCGCTGGGCAGGCGTAAGCTTCGCTACATCGAGTTTCTTCTTGGCTTTTGCGAGCCCTTTTGCGGTGAATCCCGGTTTGATCTGGCCGTTTTTGAAAAAATAAATCCACTCGTCGAGCGTGTCTTTAATCCGCTCGTCGAAGGCTTCGGCTTTGATCAGGTAATATTCCGGGTACAGGTCCTGCGGGAACTGCTTGCCGTACAATTCCTGCTGCTCATCCGTAAGCCGCAGAATATCACGCTGATGCATACCGGTGAATACCGTTTGTCCGTGATAGATGTAGTCGATCCCCTGCGCGGCCTCGAAGTACACGACGCTTACTGAAATGATTTTTCTGACGTCGGCATAGGGACTGCCTGCATGCAAATGCTCGGCAAGCGCCTTGGCGGAGCCATAGAGGATGCGCTGGAGGTAGTCGTACTCTTTGTTATTCTGGATTTCGACAATGATGCGCTCGTCTTTGGCATCCCGCACGAGGATGTCCACCCGGTTGAATTTATCCTCCTTGGTCTGTTTGTTGGATTCGCTCTCCAGGATCTCGATGATCCGGATGTCTTCTTTGAGCAGCTCGGAGAGAAAGCCTTCGAGGATCTCGAAATTCGATTTGTCGCGAAGCATGAACTTCACGAACCAATCGAAGCGGACCAGTTTGGTATAATCTTTCATGGCGACTATAACTAACTACGTAAAGATACGCAAAATCGGGATATGCGGCTGCCCTCCTGGTCCGGCTGTGCAGCAAGCCTCCAGCGCCGCTGCCGCTCCGGCAGCCTGATTCAGAGCTCGAAATATGGGGTATACAGGCTGCCCGCAGCCGCCCGGACCTGAGCAAACAGGCTCCCGAGCTGCTCCGTGCGGGCGGTGAGGGTGTGCCGCTCCAAACAGACGATGTCCGCGATCTGCTCCTCCAGCCGGTCCGGGCAGACGGGGGCCTCCTGGATGCGGCGGATGGCATGCTTGTCTCCAATGGGATACCACCCGTTGAGCGCGAACAGCGCATCGATCAGGTTTTTCAGCGCGCGCGTGACACAGCCTGCCGTATTGTACAGGTCCTCCTGCCGGGCAAACTTGCCGGCCTGCCAGCGGGTGAATTCTGCCGACCACAGCGCCTGCTGCACAATGGCGCGCTGCAGGTTTGGAGGATAGACGGCGACTTCCCGCTTCAGTTCTTCTATAACCTGATGCGGATCGTATAGGGGGATGCAATCGTGGGTTTCGGCGAGGTAGATGACCGAGGAGAATCCGAATGGCGGCTGCTGCTGAAAATCCTGCTCCCAGACACCCTGTTTTGACTTCCCGATCGTATCGCGCACCTGGTCGATATTGCGGTACAGCAGATCTACTTCGCCCGATTCGGTGACGATCCAGGCCCCGCCATTGACCCAGGCGCCCCACTGGTAAAAATCCGTGACGGTCGGGTCCCCGCCGGTGCTGTGCGCACGGGCGACGGCGGCAATCTGCCCGATGTCGAAGGGCTGCTGGCTGTGGTAGTAGATTCCGATATCCAGGTCGGAATGCGCATGGGCCATTCCGGTGCAATGCGAGCCGCCGAGCACGACTGCTGCGACGTGTTCTACCTGCTGCAGGTCGCGGACCATGCGGTCGAGGGTCTGCTGCTTATGTTCGGAGAGGATCATCAGGCTTGCCGGGGATCAGATCATGCGGCTGTCCGAAGCCGGTACAAACGTACGCATATAGGCAGGCCTGCGCAAGGCGCTGCCGGAGGCTTGCAGCCCGCGGGGATACGCCGGACTACCCTGCCAGCCAGCCCGCAGACGAAGTCCGGCACCCATTGCACCGCAGGCTGAAATTCCGTACCTTCGGTCCGCAGCACCGCATCCTATGCCGCTCCAGACCCCGTTGCATGTCCTGCTGTCCATCCGGCAGCTGTACCGCCCGCTTCAGCCTGCCTGGCGGCAGGCGGGAGAAGGAGTCGTCTACCGCGAGCAGCTCCCCGCAGCCCCCCTGCGGACGTTCGTGCACTGCTACTGGGAGCTTCGGACCGAGGCGCCGCTCGATGCCCCATACACCTATCCCGTCGTCGCCGACGGCTGTATCGACCTGCTGTTTCCGCTGGAAGACCCCAGCCAGACCTTCGTCATGGGGTTCTGCGACCGCTGCACCGCCGTTCCGCTGGGCAACGTGTTTCACTATGCAGGCATCCGCTTCTTCCCAGCCATCTTTCCCGCCCTGGCCGGGATCGATGCCCAGGAATTGAGCGGACGGTTTGAGCCGCTCGAAGCGGTCGCACAAGCGCTGGCCGCCTGCCTGGAGCAGCAGCTCGCGCAGACAAGCAGCCTGCAGGCAGACCGCTTCGAGGCGATTGCAGCGAAATTCGACCAGGGCCTCCTGTCCTACCTTGCCTCCCGGCCCAGCCCGGCGGTTGATCCGAGGTTTGCCGCAGCCCTGCATCTGATTCTGCAGCGCCGGGGCGTGCTCCAGGTGCAGACAGAGCTGGATACCGGGTTGAGCCCGAGGCAGCTGCGGAGATATTTTGAACGGTACGTGGGCGGCACAGCCAAGGCCTTCAGCCAGGTGGTCCGGTTTCAGCACGTGCTGCATGCGCAGCCGCTGACGCAAACCCTCCGCAAAGACCCGGTCTTCTTCGATCTGGGCTATTACGACCAGGCCCATTTCATCAAAGAATTCAAGCAATTCTACGGAGCTACGCCCGGAGCCGTCTTCGGGCGCTAAGATGTCCGTTTTTTACAAGATTTCGGCCCGGCGGGGATGCAGTTTTGCATCATCCTCACTACAACAGCCGAAACAGCATGAAACTCAATGCAGGCATTCTGACGGACAAGCTGGCGGAAAGCAAGGCCTTCTACACCGGCTTCCTGGGATTCGGGGTGACGTTTGAAAACGAATTCTACCTCCTGCTGCATACCCCCGGCAGGCAGGCGGAAATCAGTTTTCTGCTCCCCCATCATCCCACCCAGCAGCCTTTCTTCCATCCGCCCTTCACCGGGCAGGGCATGTATCTGACGATCGAGGTAGACGACGTGGACGCCTGGCACCAGGAGCTGATCCGCAAGGGCCTGGAAATCAAGGTCGGGCTCCGGGACGAGCCCTGGGGCGACCGGCATTTTGCCATAGAAGACCCGAACGGCATCGGCATCGACATGGTCACCTATGCACCGCCGCAGCCATGACTGAGCAGCCTGCAAGCACCCTGCGCAGCCTGGCCGACGCCCGGAACATCGGAGCCTCCATTGCGCAGCGGCTGAACGAAATCGGCATCTTCTCGCTGGCCGATCTGGCCGACAGGACCCCGGCTGCGGCATACCGGGCCCTCTGCGAGCGGTATCCGGCACAGCGGTTTCCGGTGTGCTATTACCTCTATTCCCTGCAGGGCGCGCTGCTGGACGTCCACTGGAACGAACTCCCGGGCGAGGTAAAGGCGGAGCTGCGGAAGCAGGCAGGGCGGTAGGAGCTGTATCCGGCCCGGACAACGTATGATCGGCACCCAGCGATGCGCAAAATCGGGGTATGCCGCTGGCGGCGGCGCGCTGTCCGGCCGGGGGCTCTCCGCTTACCTCGCACCTGCCAGTCCAGTGCAGGTCTATTCCCTCCCCGCATAGCGCCGGATCCGCCCCTGGGCGGCCGTATCGTCCGGCATCAGCGCCAGCACCTCCCGGTACTTGCCCAGCGCGAAGCCCAGTTCTCCATTCTGGACGAAGGCATCGCCGTCGCGGAGGAGGGCAGCCGCTTTCTCGATGCGGAAGGCCTGGAGGTTGGCTTCAGCGGTCTGCAGGTTATGCTCGGCCTCAGTCTGAGCCTGTTTGGCTGCTGCCTGTGCCTGCCGCGCCACCCAGGACTGCCACAGCGCCACGAGCAGCCCGATGACAGCCGCCGCAGCGAGGATGTTGGAATACACCCGGCGCCGGCGTTCCTGCGCAGCTTCGGCTTTCGCTTCGCGCAGCGCGGCTTCCTGCTCCGCCCGCCGGGCAGCCTCGCGGGCCTCCCGCTCGGCGTGCAGGCGCTTGCGCTTGGCCGCCAGCACCGGCGCCACCAGGGTATCGTGGCTCAGCTCGTAGGTGTAGCCGCCTTGCAGGCTCGGCTCGGCCCGCAGCAGGTGGGCATCCACCAGGGTGCGGAGCTGCGCGGGATTCAGGCCGAAGCTGCTGTAGATCTGCCCTTCGTACATGCTCAGGCGCCGCTCCTCCTCCTCGAACACCAGCCCCTCCTCGATCAGCCGCCGGGCCGGCAGCTGCGCAGCGGCATCGCCCAGGCGGGCGAGCTGCTCCTCGTAGTAGCCGCCGGTGACGGCATCGGGATCGCCAAGGTCTTCCGGGCCCATAACCTGGTTATCCAGACGCACCTTCCGCTCCACCGACTGGCAGAGGATCTGCAGCTGGGTGGACTCGATGCGCTGCTGTCCGCCGCGGGTGAGGTAGGCGATGAGGCGGTCCAGGGCTTCGGGCGCATAGGCGAAGGGCGGACTGGCGAAGTCTCCTTCCCGCTGCCGGGCGGGCTCCACAATAGCCTGGCGGGCGGCCGCCTCGCCGAGCGGAGGAAGTTCGAAGAGATGCTTGAGCAGGGTGGGCAGCTGACCCGTGAGGCCGTCGAGCAGGCTGAGGCGGTCGCTGCGGATGGCCATGAGCACCCGCAGGTCGAGCGGTGTTTCGAGCTGCTGCGCCAGGGCCTCGTCGAGGCGGTCGGGCGCCTCGTCGAGCTGGCGCTCCAGGGCGCTGCGGTAGCGCTGGGGGATG
This sequence comes from Bacteroidia bacterium, assembly GCA_033765305.1. Lineage (GTDB taxonomy): Bacteria > Bacteroidota > Bacteroidia > J057 > J057 > RDXT01. The sequence continues at coordinate 172,476 of JANRID010000010.1, read as the reverse complement.
CGGGTATACAGCGCCTCGGCCAGGCTGGCCGCAAAGGCCTGCACGGCCTCCGCCGGATAGGTGAAGAGTTCTTCAAACTGGTCGAAGATCAGCACGAGGGGCGGGCTGCCGGCAGCCTGGGCGGCTTTGAGGGCTTCCCAGAGGCTTCCCTCCGGCGGGGCCAGGCCGGCCAAGGGCGGTTCCGCTGCGCCGGTTTCCTGGCGGATAGCCTGCAGGGCGATCTCCAGCGGCGTCTCTGCCTTGCCCTCCGTCCAGGCGCCGAGGCGCACCGGTACGGCGCGGTACTGCCCCTCCAGGCGCAGGGCCGGGATCAGGCCCGCGTTGAGGAGGGAGGACTTGCCCAGGCCGGAACGTGCGTAGAGCACGGCCAGCGGCTCCAGGCGGACCAGCCGGTGCAGGCGGGCCGTCTCGTCCTTCCGCCCAAAAAACAGCTCCGACTGGCCGGGACTGAAGGGCTGCGCGCCGGGGTAGCGGGAGCGGATACTCATGCGTCGGGCATTTCCTGGATGAATGCGAGCAAGGTCTCGCGGATCTGGGCACGCTCTACCTGGGCATGCTCATGCGAGATGCTGCCCAGCCCCTGCTTCTGCTCGAGGCGGCTGAGGCGGCCGGAGAGGCCGATGAGCAGATTCAGCCCTTCGGGATCCGGCGGCTGCAGGCTTTCGTAGCGGTCGAGCAGCTCATCGAGCGCTTCGCGCAGGCGGTCCTGCTTCAGCAGGGCGAGCAGGCGGGCTTTGGGCGAAGCGCTGGTGCCAGCCCCGCGCAGGATGCCGGCTGCTTCGCAGTGCTGATACAGCTCGGCCACAAAAGGCCCCGTCTGCGCCGGGACGCTGAGGATGTTGAACTGCTCGAAGCAGAAGGCCTGCGTCTGGCTGTCGATGGCGTGGTTGGCGGCGTATTTGAGGGCGTTGCGGTGGGTGTGCTGGCCCAGGACGCGCAGCAGGAGCTGCATGTACCACTTGTCGAAGGGCAGGCCCAGGAAGATGAAGGTGTACGCCTCGCGGATGCGGGTCTTGAGCAGGTCGGGGATGCTGCGGTGCTCGATCACCGACTCGAAGAAGTCGTAGAGGTCGTCGTGCGTGAGCACGAGGCTTTCGCGCTGCTCCAGCTCGCCCAGAAACTGGTACAGCAGCGGCAGCGCCGGCCCCGGCGGCTCGATCGCGGGCGCGGGTCTGCGCCGGATGTACACTGCATGCTGATGCGGGAGGTCCTGGCTTTCAAACGCCTGCTTCAGGAACCGGTCGGGCGTGAGGCTGATGAGCACCTGGAAGGGAATGCGCGCCACCTGGGCCAGCAGGGCCTCCAGGCCCGGCACCGGCTGCTGCCAGGCGCGCTTGATCCTGCTGTAGGCGACGATATCGCTGCCGCCTCCGAAATAAAACAGGCCGTCATCATAGGCCCTTGCCTGCGGCCCTGCCGCCTGCCGCAGCCGCTCGTCCATGCTCACCCCGTCAAAGGTAAACAGCTCGGCCCCCAGGCAGAGGATGGCACGGCCGGAGGCGATGTTGTCGAGGAGGGTGTCCCATTCGATGTCGACGGAAGAAGCAGGGCTGGACATGGGGGCTGAAGCTTTGGGCGAATATAATCAGAAATTTGCCTGCACAATGTCCACCATTCGTTGTTTCACCGTTGACCACGTGATCTTTTCATCGAATTGAAGCCGCAGGTATCGGACCACTCATCGGCGTCGGGGGTATCGGTATCCGATACCTGCGAACCTCTGGGAAATGGGGCATAGCCCCGGGGAAGCCGCAGGTATCGGACAACTCATCGGCGGGGTGTATAGTTGTCCGATACCTGCGAACCTCTGGGAAATGGGGCATAGCCCCAGAGATACCGGCACAGGGAAGCCGCAGGTATCGGACCACTCATCGGCGGGGTGTATAGGTGTCCGATACCTGCGGCCCGCCTTAAAACCAAATCTCACACTCCGGCAGCAGGGCACGGATGCGGGCTTGCTCGGATGCAGGAAGCGGGTTGTCTCGAAGATCGAGGAATTTCAGGTTTCTTAACTGCCCGATCTCCGGCGGCAGGCTGACGAGCTGATTGCCGGACAGATCCAGATACGCCAGGTTTTTTAATTGTCCGATCTCCGGCGGCAGGCTGCTGAGCGTATTACAAGACACATCCATCGCCTGCAGTTGGGTCAGCTGGCCGATTTCCGGCGGAAGCGGGGCCAGGTGATTGCCGTATATTTCCCTCACGCCGTTGCCAGATTCGATCTGCAGGACCCGCAATGGATTGCCAGGTATATTCAATTGCTGCAAGTGTCTTAGCTGTCCAATCTCCGGCGGCAGGGCTTGCAGCAGATGGCCATCCAGCTCCAGCTTTCTCAACTGGCCTAGCTGCCCGATCTCCGGAGGGAGAACCATCATTGGATTTGTCATTTGATCATCGAACAGATTCAGCTCCTGCAGCTGGCTCAGGTGAAAAAACTCCGCAGGAAGCCGATCTGTAGCCAGATTCCCGCCAATCACAACCACCAATCCAGAAGTGTCCCCGGCTGCATAATCATTCCGATTTGTCATGATCAGTTTTCTCGGTATTTGCTTCAGCAGCTTGACCAGGCTCATCCAATTCAGGACATCGTATTCTGCAATATCCAATCGGCACATATTATTTAATTGCCAGAGATCAGGCATCATACTCCCAATCACACTGCCTACTGCAACTGTCATCCGAGAGGTGTCCTGATCACGGTACGCCCCTGTACCGGTGGTGATGCTCAATTTCCGCTGCATCCCCTTCAGCACCCGCATCAGGCTTATACCGTCCAGACTGTCATTGCCCTGGACATCCAGCCGCTGTAATTGGCTCAGGGCACCAATCTCAATCGGCAGAACCCTCAGGCGATTACCGGACACATCCAGATCCTGGAGCTGGCTCAGTGCGCCAATCTCCGGCGGAAGGCTGCGCAGTTGATTTTCAAACAAATACAATCGACGCAGCCGGCTCAAATCCCCGATCTCCGGCGGAAGCGCCGTCAGCTTATTCCCCCCTGCATGCAATTCCTCCAGCATGTGCAGCTGGCCGATGCTGGACGGCAGCTGCTCCAGCTCATTCCCGCCTAGTGCCAGCAAGGTCAATGCATGAAGCGCACCAATCGAGCCCGGAAGGGCCTGCAGCTGGTTACCGGCAACATTCAGTTCCCGCAGTTGGCTCAATGCCCCGATCTCCGGCGGAAGGCTGATGAGCTGATTATGCTCCAGGTCCAGTTCCTGAAGCCGGCTTAGCCGCCCGATCTCCGGCGGCAGGCCGTTCAATTGGTTGTTGCGCAGATTCAGCACCCTGAGCTGGCTCAATTGCCCGATCTCCGGCGGCAGGGAAGCCAGATCGTTCCAGAATAGATCCAGCGCTTGCAGGCGGCCCAATTGTCCAATCTCCGGGGGCAGCGCACGCAGTTGATTCCGGTAGGAATAGGTGCCGATATTTCCTGCCGAAAGGGTTTCCAGCCGGCTCAGCCGTCCGATTTCAGGAGGAAGAACAGTCAGCTTGTTTGTACTTACATCCAGTTTCCGCAGCTGGCCCAAAGCCCCAATTTCCGGCGGTAAAGCCGTAAGCCGATTTTCCGATGCCTGCAGCTCCTGCAGCTGGCTTAGCCGTCCAGCTTCAGGCGGCAGGGTTTGCAAGAAATTACCGGATACATCCAATGTATGAAGCTGGCCCAATTGACCGATCTCGGGCGGCAGCATGCGCAAGAGATTGGCACGCAGCACCAGCACTTGCAGCTGGGTCAGCTGCCCAATGTCTGGCGGAATATCGCGAATCTGGTGATAACGCAGACTGAGGCAGCGCAGTTGGCGAAGCTGCCCGACCGATTCGGGCAGATGCTGAATATTGCCTCTGGGAAACCCTCGTCTGTTGCTTACCAGCAATACTTTTAGCTGATCATATTTTGCGACTTCATCCAGCGATGAGTCGGATTCTGGCGTGTACAGTTCAAGTGCCTCGGTTTCCGGGCTGATTGCAGCCACAGCGGCGGCAGCCAGATACATAACTCCTGCCGTGTCGAGTAGCCAGTATCCTTGTTCTTCCTTCGTCATCACCCGTGCAAAACCATCGTTCTGGCTGAAAGGACTGGCCTCTTCAAACTTGAAGGGTATCACCTCCCGGCCTTGGCGGTCGATGTAGCCGTAGTGGTAAACGGGATTCTTGCTCCGGTCTTTCCCCGTTTCCTTCAGCGTCAGCCCAAACTTGTCCGCATAAAAATACAGCTGCCCCAGCACCCGCTCGGAGACGGCCCGGGCGGAGTCGGCGCGGGCTTTTTCGCTTTCGGCCTGAGCCTGGGCGGCACGGGCTTTGGCTTTTTCGGCTTCGGCGGTTTTGAGGGCGGCCTCGGCCCGCGTGCGCTGGCGCTTGGCCTCATCCCGCTGCTGCTCAATCGCCGTAAACAGCTTGTCTATCGCTACGTCCACAGCAGCGCCCTGGCTGGGGTCGCAGACGCGGGCGGCGTTGTATTTTTTGAGGGCGGCGCGGTAGTTCTGCTGGCGGTAGAAGGCGTCGCCCTCGCGCATGAGGGTGGCGTAGTCGCAGGTCTGGGCGGCAAGGGGCGCCAGGCTGGCGCTGAGGAGGAGGCAGAGGAGCAGGGGTCGCATGGGCAGCGGCAGGTTTCTGCGGAAAAGATACGAAAGATGCCGGACTCCTGGCATCCCTCCTGATGCAACGGGAGGCGGCCGTTCCTGCAGGTATCGGACCACTCATCGGCGTCGGGGGTATAGGTATCCGATACCTGCGGCCCCTGGCAGCAGCGCCCGGATGCGGGCTTGCTTGGCTTATAGATGGCAGGGCACAGCCCTGCGCCGACAGGGATTTGGAGGACTTCCAGGAATATATGCCATAAGCAGAAGGCCGACGTAAACCAATTAAGGCACTACGCGTACATACTGCAACTCGTGTCAACTACATTCATCATCCATGGCTATCCTGATTTCGGATGAACTCCTGCAATCTCAGCAGTTGGACGAGGCCCAACTGAGGGTGGAGCTGGCTTGTATCCTATACGAAAAACGCATATTGACCCTTGGCCAGGCAGCGAGGATGGCTCAGCTCGACCGCATACCCTTTCAGCAAGCACTGGCCGAGCGGGACATCGTCCTGCAATATGAACTGGCTGATCTGGAGCAGGACCTGATCGCCCTCGAAAAGCTTGGCCTATATGGTCGTAGTAAGTGATACCTCCGCAATCTGCAACCTGCTGGCCATCGGGCATGCAGCGCTCATGCATCAGGTGCTGGGAGACATATATATTCCGCCTGCTGTCGCTGCGGAACTATCCCGCATGACTTCGCCTGTACGATTCGACCCTGCAGGGTGGCCCCGCATTCATATCGTCCCGCTGCAACAGGATACGCTTGCCCGCGAATTATCCATACGACTGGACCCGGGGGAGGCAGAGGCAATTGCGCTGGCTGAAGAATTGCACGCCAGCCTCCTGCTGATAGATGAGGCCAAAGGCCGCCGGATTGCCATAGAACGGGGTATTCCCGTTACAGGCCTTCTGGGGGTGCTGCTGGCGGCTAAAGCAGGAGGCCATATCCCTGCGGTCGCTCCGCTTTTACACGCCCTGATCCATGATGCGCATTTCAGGATCGGCGAAGCCCTTCAGCAGCACGTGCTGCAATTGGCAGGCGAGCGCTCGTAGGAGAAGCAGCAGCGCCCGGATGCGGGCATGGGACTGCCGGAAGGTCCAGGTATTTCAGCCCGCCTCCTGCATGCTTACTTCAAATCCCACTCCACGCCCCGGTACACGCCCGCGAGCGGCAGCGGCGCGCCTGCGGTCTGCACCAGCAGCTCTGCGTCCAGCCCCTCGGCATAGCTCAGCACCCAGAACTGCCCCTCCCGGCGGAAGATCTCGATCATCGGCTGGCGCTGGCTGACCAGCAGGTACTCGCGCAGCGTGGGGATCTGGCGGTAGCAGGCAAATTTATCCCCCCGGTCGTACGCTTCGGTGCCGTCTGAGAGTACCTCCACGATCAGCTGCGGATTGAGCACCAGGTCTTTGCGCTGCTGTGCGTAGGCCGGCGGACCGCAGATCACCGTCACGTCGGGATAGAGCACCTTGGACAGCGATGCAATATACAGTTTGAGGTCGCTGCCGTGGATTTCGCAGGCGCCGGGCAGCAGGCCGCCCAGCCCCCGGAGCAGATTAGAAGCGATCAGCGAATGGTTGCGCGTAGCGCCGGCCATCGCGACGATGTGCCCGCCGTGGTATTCGCTCTTGCACTCGGCCTGCTCCTCCAGACGGAGGTATTCCTCGAGGCTCAAGCGGGGGAGGGTTTCAGCTGAGCCCATATCCGGATGTTTGCCCGAAGATACGGAACTGCCGTGTCCGGGACAATACCGGCAGAATCCTGTATATTTGCTTTCTATTCAGGAAACGGGATCCCTGCACAGATGCAATACAGGCTATCATTCGAAGAGGCTCCGGGCTATGTCATCCGGATCACGGCGGAAGCGGCGCTTCCCGCAGGCGCGCACCGCTTCTGCCTGCCCCGCTGGCGGCCGGGGCGCTACGAGCTGCAGTCCTTCGACCGCAACCTGTCCGACCTCCGCGCAGCGGCCGGCGGCGACGGCCTGCCGCTGCGCCAGCTCGACAGCCATACCTGGGAGGCGGTCCTGCCGGCAGCGGCCGTGCTCACGCTGCACTACCGCTACTATGCCAACCAGCCCGATGCCGGCGGCAGCTATGTGCAGCCGGATCTGATCTACCTCAACCCGGTCAATTTTCTCCTCTACCGTCCCGAAGCCCTGGACGCGCCCTGCACCCTGGAGCTGAAGCTGCCGCCAGCCTTCCGGACTGGCGGAGCCCTGCCCGGACCCGGGCCGGTACATGCCTTCGATTCCTGGCACGAGCTGGCCGACACGCCGCTGTTCGTTGCGCCGGACCTGGAAAGCCTGTCGTTCGAGATCCGGGGCGTGCCGACGCACTGCTGGTTTGCCGGCGACTGCAAGCCGGATGCCGTCCGCCTGGAGGCGGACATCCGCAGCTACTCCGAGGCGCAGTTCGGCCTCTTCGGCGTCATCCCCTTCCGCGAATACCACTACCTGTACCTGGCCCTGCCCTACGAATACCGGCACGGCGTGGAGCACCGGCAGTCCACGGTCATCGCGATGGGGCCCGGGCACAAGCTGATGGAGCCCGCCCTGTACGGCTCGCTGCTGGAAATCTCCTCGCACGAGCTGTTCCACGCCTGGAATGTCAAAACGATGCGCCCCGCCGACCTTTCGCCCTACGACTACGGAAGGCCCCAGTACTCGGCGCTGCACTACGTCACGGAGGGCGTAACGACCTATTACGGCGATCTGATGCTCTGGAAATCAGGCATCTGGGATCTGGACCGGTGGGTAAGAAGCATCAATGGCGAGCTGGAGGCGCATTACCGCATGCCCGGCCACGCCCATACCTCGCTGGAGCAGTCGAGCTTTCAGAGCTGGACCAACGGCTACCAGAAGGGGGGCATGCCGAACCGCCGCATTTCGTTCTACACCAAAGGCTATCTGGCGGCGCTGATCGCCGATTTCCTCATCCGTCAGGCTACGGGCAATGCCCGCTCGCTCGACGATGCGGTGCGGCTGATGTACCAGCGCTTCGGCGGCCAGCCGGCGGGCTATACGGCGGCGGACTACCGCGAGGTGCTGGAGCACGTATCGGGCATTTCGTTCGGCGGCTACTGGGATCTGGTGATCGCCGGCACGGCACCGCTGGAGCTGTATCTGCCGGAGATTGGAGCCTACTTCGGGCTGGCGCTGGCCCCGGCGCCGCTGGCGCTGCCGGAGCGGCTGCTGGGCATTACGGTCCAGGCCGAGGCAGGCAAAACCCTCGTGGAGCAGGTGCTTCCCGGCGGCCCGGCCGAACGGGCGGGCCTGGGCCCCGGCGACGAGCTGATCGCCATCGGCGGACGCCGCATCGAAGGCAATCTGACCGAATGGCTGGCGTATGACGAAGATGCGCGGTCCTGGGAGCTGCACGGATTCCGGCGCAAGCGCCTCTTCAGCAGCACCCTGCACCGGGGTCCGGAGCGCACGCTGCCGCAGTTTGTGCTGCTGGGCCTTCCGGATGCGCAGCAGATCCGCAACCGCGACGCCTGGCAGCGGCTTCCCGCTCCCGAACCGGTCCGCCCATGAGCCGCAAGCCAGGACCGCCCGCCCGGAGTTCTGCGCAGGCCCGCCAGGGCCTCGTGATCCGCAGCACCGGCTCGCATGTGCGCGTGCGCACGGAGGACGGCGCCAGCTTCGAGTCCGTGATCGGCGGACGGCTCCGCCTGAAAGGCATCGAGACAACGCACCCCGTCGCCGTGGGCGACCGGGTCATGGTGGAGCCGCCGGCGGCAGGCCGGCCCGGGGTGATCGTCGAGGTATTGCCGCGAACCAATTACCTGCTGCGCAAGGCGATTTCCCAGGGCCGCAAGGCCCATATCCTGGCCGCCAATCTGGACCAGCTGGTGATGGTCTTTTCCCTGGAGCTGCCGGCCACCTCCACCGGCTTCGCCAACCGCCTCCTGGCTGTCGCCGAGGCCTACGACATTCCGGCCGTGATGGTCTTCAACAAGACCGATCTGCTGCATACGCCTGAGCAGCAGGCCTATCTGCACGAGCTGAAAGGCGTGTACGAGGCGGCAGGCTATCCGGTGCTGCTGGTGAACGCCCTGGACCCGGCCTGCCGGGCGGCGGTCGCGGCGGTGCTGGAGGGAAAAATTTCCCTGCTTGGCGGGCATTCAGGCGCCGGCAAATCCGCGCTGGTGAATCTGGTCGATCCCGGCCTGAACCTGCGTACCGGCGAGATTTCGGATTATTCGCTCAAAGGCCGCCATACCACCACCTATGCCGAATTGCATGACCTCAGCGGCGGCGGCGCCGTCATCGATGCGCCGGGCATCAAGGAGTTCGGCCTGATCGATATGGCGCCGGATGATCTGGGGGATTATTTCCCGGAAATCCACCGCCTGCGCAGCGCCTGCAAATATGCCTCCTGCCGCCACGTCAACGAGCCCGGCTGCGCTGTGCTGGCAGCCGTGGAGACTGGCGCGCTGCATGCGAGCCGGTACGACACCTACCTCCGCATGCTGGAGGAGGTGCAGGAAGATCAGGGCTGGTGATGCCGGCCCGCCCATTCCGAGGCTAGCTGCGCGAAGAGGTATTCGTCCCGCCAGGCGCCTTTTCCGTAGAAGGACTGGAGCGTAGTGCCTTCGTGGCGAAAATGCAGCCGCTGCAGCAGGCGCGCTGCCCGTGTGTTGCGCACATCGGTATAGGCATAGATGCGGTGCACCGACTGCCGGGTGAACGCGTAGCCAATGAGGCCGGCAATAGCCTCGCCGGCCAGGCCTTGGCCCTGCCAGGCCCTGGCGAACGAGAAGCCCAGTTCGAGGATGCGTGTATCGAAGGACTCCGGCTTCAGCCCGATATCCCCGATCAGCTGCCCGGTCTCCGCCAGCTCGACGCCCAGCTGCATCCATTCGCCCGGCAGATCCCAGGCCGGTTTCTGTGCGAACTGAAGAAACACTTCCGCGCGCTCCGGCGTGAAGGGATCGTACCCTTGAAGCCGGGCTACTTCCGGATCGGAGCGGTAGGCGAGAAATGCGTCGAAATCGTCCGGGCTGAGCGGTCGGATGCGGACGCGGCTGAGGGAAATAGGATCCATAGGAGGGGAGAGGTCAGCTGGGGAGGGAAAGCTGCTGGGCAGCAGCGTATCGTATACGGTTTTGCGGGAGGCAATGGCGCAGCCATAGGGCCGGGAGTTCGCGCTGCACGGCATCCGACTGCCGGACTGCCCAGTAGCGTGCCTTGGCCTCGCGGGTAGCCGTGTCGAAATCTACGACGGGCGCGGGATAGTCGATGCCAATCCGGCAGTTGTAGAGGGCCTGCTCCAGCAGGGTCATGCGCCAGGGCTCGAAGATCAGGGGCACCGGCACCTGGCGGAGTTCGGGCACCCATTTGCGGATAAAGGCGCCGTGGGGATCGTGCCGCTGCGCCTGGGTGAGCGGATTGTAGATCCGCATGGGGTGGTAACCGCTCAGCCCTGCCTGCATCTGGAACTGCGGGTAGTGGATTCCCGGCTCGAAGTCGAGAAAGGCCCGCGCCAGGTGTGCGGCTCCGGGCTGCCAGGGCTGCCAGAGCGTGAAGGTGAGAAAGGTAGCCAGCATGGCGCGCATACGGAAATTCAGGAAGCCGGTTTCGGCAACACAGCGCATGCAGGCATCGATCATGGGATAGCCGGTCGTGCCTGCCGCCCAGGCCTGGAAGCGCAGGGGATCGAAGCTGCGGTCCAGCGCCTCGAATCCGGGGTTGATGGGCGCCTCGTCGATGTGCCAGGCAGACTCCAGCTTCTGCATGTAATGGCTGCGCCACCAGAGGCGCTCCTGGAAGTGCTCCAGCATGCGGGGGAAGGGCGAGCGGGGCTTGGCGGCTTCGGTGGCCTGCCAGACCTGGCGGGCGCTCAGGCAGCCCCAGGCCAGGTAGGGCGAGAGGCGGCTGCCGCTGCGGCGGCTTTCTTCGGGCTTGGAGATGTGGGGGGTGTAGGCGCGCGCCCGCGCTTCGAGGAAGGTGTGCAGGTAGCGGAGCGCGTAGCGCTCGCCGCCGGGCTGCATGGCGTGGGGCTGCCGCCAGGCGGCGGGGAGGGGCTCCGGGCTGAGGGCTGCCTGGAGCTGCGGCGGCAGCACGGGGGTGCGCAGGCGCTCGAGCGCGGGGCTGGCTGGCGGCGCCTGCATGTGGCGGCGCCAGGCGGCTTCCCAGCCGTCGCGGCGGCGGAGGCCGCGCAGCACGCCGTCCTGGCCGTACTCGTGCCAGGGAATCCCGCGGGTGCGGCACCAGGCCGCTATGGCCTGGTCGCGGGCGAAGGTCTGACGGCTGCCGGTTTCCTGATGGGAATACAGTCCTGCGATGCGGAAATGCTGCGCCAGCTGCTCCAGGGCTGTTTCTATTTCGCAGTGGAAGATCTCGAATGTCAGCCCGCAGGGCTCCAGGCGGGCGCGCAGGTCGAGCGCCGACTCCAGCAGGAAGCGCCCGTGCCGGTCGTCCCACTCTGCGCTGCGCATGAGCGAGGGCTCGAAGCACAGGAACAGCACTGCGGGCCGGCCTGCTTCGCAGGCGGCGGCCAGCGGGGCATGATCGAGCAGGCGCAGGTCGCGCTTGAACCAGACCAGGTGAATGGCTGGGAGTTCCATACGCGGGTATAACCGGCCGGAGGCCTTGCTTGTTGCGGTGCGGGATTTACTGCTGGGGGATTACTGTTACACGGAGACATGAAGGCATGGAGTTTCACGGAGACAAAGCGTTGATTATGTACGACTTGGCTTGCATATCAGCGTGCATGGGGGTCTTGGTGCTGCGCCCCTGCCGGATCTGCGCTCCGGCGCTGTATTAAAATCATTTGGAACAGGCTGCCGGATCATTCTTCTATGGCCCCATGTGCTCCAATTTGCCCGTTCGAGCTCTAATTGTATTGCCATGAAAAAGCTGCTCGTTCCCACCGATTTCTCGCCTGTAGCGCAGAACGCCTATCAGTATGCTCTGAAACTGGCCCGGCGTGTGGACGGCGAGGTGATTCTGCTGCATGTGTTCGACGATGCGGGCATGGGCGAACTGCTGACGCTGCCGGATCTGACGGAATTTGCGATTGCAGCCAAGACCCGCGAGACGGAGCGGGCGCTGAAGGCTTTCCGCCAGTATGAGGGCCAGCTCCGGGAACAGCTCGGGATGCAGGAGGTTCCGGTATCGCATGTGCTGCTCTTCGGCAATCCCATCGCTACGATTGTGCGCTATGGAAATGAGCGGGAGGTGGATATGATTGTGATGGGAACGGCAGGCGAGAATAATCCGGTGCGGCGGGTGCTGGGTACGCAGACGGAGCATGTGCTGGCGCATGCAAAGCGCCCAGTGCTGGCGGTGCCGCAGGATGTGGAGTTCTGAGCGGATTCTGCTGCGCGGGTTTTTATCCTGGCGGGTTGCCGGAGCCGGTGAAAAGCTGGTACTTTGTGTCCGTTTCATCTGCCGGCGGCATGGCCGGCAGCTATGCTGTACTATATGCCGAGTCAACGTCCGCTGCTGTCGAGCATTTTCCGGATGCGCTGCCCGCGCTGCCGGAAGGGGCCGCTGTTTATCGATCCGAATCCGTTTCACCTCCGCAAGATCGAGGTGATGCATAAGCAATGCCCGGTATGCGGCCAGGATCTGGTGGTGGAGCCGGGGTTTTATTTCGGATCTACGTATATCAGCTATGCGCTGAATGTGGCGTGGATTATTCCGGGTTTTCTGATTGCGTATGCGGTGCTGGGCTGGTCGTTTCAGGCGATTATGATCGGGATGCTGTCGCTGCTGCTGGTGCTGGCGCCGCTGCTGTTCCGGCTGTCGCGGAGTATTTGGGTGCATATGTTTGTGCGGCACCGGCCGGAAGCTGGGTGAGGCTGGGCCGGACTTCGTCTGCGGGGCGGGCCTTGCAGGGTAGTCCGGCGCGGCATACGCCTGCGGCAGGGCCGGATTACCCGCGTCCCCCCCGCCCCCCGAAATCCGGCCCCGCAACAAATTCCCCGCTCCCGCGTCTTACTCCTGATGAAATCCCATCTCCTCACCGTCACCGAGCGGATCGAAGAAACCGCAGACGCCGTTACCCTCCGGTTTGCCCAGCCCAGCATCGACCGCATCCCCTACCTCGCCGGACAGTACCTCACCTTCCGCCTCGATCTCGGCGGCACCGTCCGATACCGGTCCTACTCGATCAGCAGCAGTCCCCAGCTCGACCGTTACCTCGCCGTAACCGTCAAGCGCATCCCCGGCGGGCGGGCCTCGGAATGGATGACCGCCCGCGTCAGCCCGGGAGATACCCTCGAATGCATCCGCCCCCTCGGCCGTTTCTCCATCGAAACAGCCTCCAAACAGCGCCGCCACCTCCTGCTCGCCGGCGCCGGAAGCGGAATTACGCCCCTCTACAGCATGCTTCGCGCCGTGCTCTTCCACGAGCCCCAAAGCCGCGTCACCCTCTGGTACCAGAACCGCAGCGCCGGCTCCGTCATCTTCCGCCGCCAGCTGGAGCAGCTGGCAGCACAGTTCGCAGGGCGCCTTGACCTGCAGCATTGGCTCTCCCAGCCCGAAGCCGCAGACCAACTCCCGCATACCCCCGGACGGCTGGACAGCAGCCACATACACGCCCGGTACCGCGCACTGGACTGGAAACCCGAAAGCGCCTGGCTCTGCGGCCCCCCAGGCTTCCGGGAAGCCCTAAGGCAGGGCCTCCAGGAGGCAGGCATGGCACCTGAGCACATCCGCGAAGAACGCTTCGACGATGCCCCCCCGCCCGAGGTTCAGGAACGCGAGGGCCCCGTCAGCCAGGTCACCGTACACGTGGCAGGCCAAACGTACCAGATCACCGTGCCGCCCGGCGCTACCGTGCTGGAAGCTGCACTCAGCCAGCAGATTCCCCTCCCGTACTCCTGCAAGCGCGGCGTATGCTCCACCTGCATGGGCATCCTGAAGCAAGGCCAGATGCGCATGAAACAGCACGACGCACTCCTCGATTTTGAAGTCGCCGCAGGCCGCGTGCTGATGTGCCAGGCCCTGCCCCAGACCGGAACCGCCGAGATCCAGGCAGGCTGGTAAACCCCGCCGGGAATCCGCAGAAAAAGCCCGTATCTTAGCCCGTACAATCCCGGCCCTATATGCGCAACAGCCTGCTCAACCCGCAGCCGGAGCCGCAGGACGAAGAAAAACGCCTGCGTCCGCAGCATCTCGAAGCATTTACCGGCCAGCCCAAGCTGGTGGAAAACCTCCGCGTGTTCGTGCAAGCCGCCCGCAAGCGCGGCGAACCGCTGGATCACGTGCTGCTGCACGGCCCGCCCGGCCTCGGCAAAACCACCCTCTCCTACATCATCGCCCACGAGATGCGGGCAGGCATTACGACCACCTCCGGGCCTGTGCTGGAAAAGCCCGGCGACCTGGCGGGCCTCCTCACCGGCCTGGAACCCGGCGATGTCCTGTTTATCGACGAGATCCACCGCCTTTCGCCGGTCGTGGAGGAATATCTCTATTCCGCCATGGAGGATTTCAAAATAGACATCATGGTGGAGAGCGGCCCCAACGCCCGCAGCATCGAACTGACCCTCAATCCCTTTACCCTCGTGGGCGCCACTACGCGCGCCGGGCTGCTCACCGCGCCGCTCCTGGCCCGCTTCGGCATCAATGCCCGCCTCGAATACTACAACGCCGAAACACTTCAGCGCATCCTGATCCGCTCGGCGGATGTGCTCAAGGTGCCGATTGCACCAGAGGCAGCCCTGGAGCTGGCCCGGCGCAGCCGCGGAACGCCCCGCATCGCCAACCGCCTCCTGCGCCGAACCCGCGACTTCGCTCAGGTCAAAGGCGACGGCACCGTAACGATGGAGATCGCACGTGTAGCCCTCGACGCCCTGGAAGTAGATGAGGCCGGGCTGGATGAAATGGATAAAAAAATCCTCCTCTCCATCATCGACAAATTCAAAGGCGGCCCCGTAGGCCTCAATTCGCTCGCCGCCGCCATCGGCGAGGAGGGCGAGACCATCGAAGAAGTCTACGAGCCCTATCTGGTCATGGAAGGATTTGTCAAGCGCACCTCCCGCGGCCGCGAAGCCACAGAACGCGCCTACCGCCACTTCGGCCGGAGCATGCCGCAGCAGCCCCCCGCGCCCTCCCTCTTCGGATGAGGCGGATTGGCTGTTGTTTGGTCCTGCAGCGCTGCGTACCTTCGCAAAATCAAGCCGATTCTTCCGCATGAGTACGATCAAGCGCAAAGCCCTGGGCCGCGGCCTGGGTTCCATTCTGCCGACCGATCTCCCGGCCGAGCGCCCGCTGGTATCTGAAATCTCCCTCGACCAGATCGAGGTGAACCCATACCAGCCCCGCCATGAATTCGACCAGAATGCCCTGGAAGAACTGGCCGCCTCCATCCGGGAGCACGGCATCATCCAGCCGCTCACCGTGCGCAAGCTGTCCGAAGGCCAGTATCAGCTCATCTCCGGCGAGCGCCGCATGCGCGCCTCCAAGCTCGCCGGCCTCACCGAAGTGCCCGCCTACGTGCGGACCGCCGACGATGAGCAGATGCTCGAAATGGCGCTTATCGAAAATATCCAGCGCGAAGATCTGAATCCGGTCGAAATTGCCCTTTCCTATCAGCGGCTGATCGAAGAACTGAAGCTGACCCAGGAGGCTGTAGCGGACAAGGTGGGCAAAAAACGCCCGACCATTACCAACTATCTCAGCCTGCTGCGCCTGCCGGCAGATGTCATGGATGCCCTGCGCCGCAACCAGATCAGCATGGGCCACGCCAAAGCCCTGCTCAGCATCGAGGACCCGGTGCTCCAGCTCCGTGCCTTGAAAGAAATTCTCGAAAAAGACCTCTCGGTGCGGATGACCGAGGCGCTGGCCGCACAGCTCCGCCAGGCCAAAGCCCAGGCTAAACAGGCCGTTGCCGCAGCGCCAGCCAACCCCAATCAGATCCACCTCAACAAGGTCGCAGATCAGCTGGAGGAAAAATTCGGCAACAAGGTGCGCGTCGTGCAGGGTGCCACAGGCAAGGGCGAAATCGTCATTCCCTTCAATTCCACCGGCGATCTGAACCGCCTGCTGGAGATGTTCGACCTCTGAAAAAAAACCCGCCGGAACCCATCAGCATCAAAAAGGCCGGAAGCTTGCTGCTCCCGGCCTGGTGCGGATGAAGGGACTCGAACCCCCACGGTCGTTACAACCACTAGAACCTGAATCTAGCGCGTCTACCAATTCCGCCACATCCGCCTGAATTGGGACAGCAAATATAGCGGGTTTCCAGAAAACCTTGCAAGATTTTTTTTCAATTTCCTCCGATTTTCCAGCATCAATTGCTGTTATTGGCATCTATGGCTCCGTGCTTCCCTGGCATATGGCGCACCGCCGTGTGGACGCTGCTGATACTCAGCTTCGTGAATCTGAGTGGCCAAAGCGCGCTGGCAGTCGAGCATCCTGGCCGCCTCCGCCGGGTCACCTATCATCCGGGCGAGACCCTGCGCTTTCGCAGCTCCGATCCCTATCAGCGGTACCACGGGCAGATCGAAGCCGTACACGACACTACGCTGGTGCTCTCCCGGCGGGTGCAGCTGCCGGGAGATGCGTTCTCCGGCTCGGCCCTCGTGCACGACTATATTCCGCTCCGGGATATTCTGATTGTGTACAACGACCGGCCTACTGCCTGGCGGAGCTTCCGGTACACCTATTACGCCTCCACGCTGGCCGGCGGCAGCAGCATCCTCCTGGCCGGCAGCCTGAACACGCTCCTCCTCGCCGAGCCCCCCAGGATGTCGCAGATGGCCGCCGCCGCCAGCATCCTGATCAGCGGGCTGATCGTACGGCACCTGGGCCGGGACCGCTACCGCATCGGGCGGGGCTGGCAGCTCCGGAAATGGGATGGATAGCCGTTCTCAATGGCATTCGGCCGTACCGGCAGAAGCCTCCAGCGCCGGGCTCAGATAGGGAATGCCGAGGTTCAGCCCGCGGAGAATGAGCAATGCGGCAAACAGAATGGCTACGCTGGTGATCAGCGGGCGCGCATAGCGTGCCATCAGCGGGCGCAGCGATGTGCTGCCGAGCAGGACCGCCGCCAGCGCGGGCGCAGTCCCCAGCCCGAATAAGGCCATAAATGCCATAGCCTGCGCAACTTCGCCGGTAGCGGCAGCCCCAGCCAGGGCCGAATACACCAGGCCGCAGGGCAGCAGGCCATTGAGCAGGCCAAAATTGAATGCGGATTCCGGTGTGGGATGCCCCAGCAGCGCCCCGAGCTGCTTGCGCAGCCGCGCCAGGCTCCGGTCCACCAGCGGGATCCGGACCCAGCCGGACTCCAGCCGCGCCGCGCCGATGGCCAGCACCAGCACCAGGATGCCCAGCCCGATCGAGAGCCCCTGCTGAATGCCCGCCAGGGCCGTCATCTGCCCAAACAGCCCGGCAACCGCGCCCAGCAGGCTGTACGTGACGATCCGCCCCAGCTGATAGGTAAATTTGCCGCTGTGCCAGCGGGTCCGGAAGGGCAGGGCCAAGGCCAGGGGTCCGCACATGCCGATGCAGTGCAGACTCCCGGCCAGACCCAGGATGAGCGCGGTCCAGATCATGGCAGCGTGATCAGCGCCTCGTCGTAATATGCAGCGCCGCCGGCGCTCCAGGCTACTTTCACCCGCCAGCGCCCGGATTGCAGGCTGCTCAGATCGATCTGCTGCAGGCCGGTCTCATCAGGTCCCGCAGGCCAGCTCCGGTCCAGCCGGGCATCGGACGGACGGTACAGCTTGACCTCGCCCTGAATGCCGCTGAGCCCATCGGGAAACTTCACCCGCAGGCTGCGGCTCGCCAGATCCATCCGGATCTGCACCGGCTCGCTCAGCGACTGGCTGTTGCGGATTTCGCCCATCCGCGTCTCATACTTGACTTCTTCTGCATAGTAATCGGGCGTGACCAGATGAAACTCCTGCATCGAGGAGGCTGCCACCAGGGCAATGATCATGGCCACGAAGCCGAGGTACAGCAGGGCAATTCTCCATCCCCAGTTCATAGGTGGTGAGGGTTAGGGGGGTTTGAATTCTGTGTGCCGAAACGAAAGAACGCAGTGCCTGGGCATCCGGCTCAGCGCCGGCCCCCCGGCCCCAGGAAGTTGGTCGAGACCTGGTCGATGCGCTGATCGCCCGACCAGATTTCAATCTTGACCTCTGTCTTACGGTCATCGAGCGCCGCACGGGGAATCTCGATGAAGCAGGCCCCTTTGGCGATGTCCTGGCTGGGCACCACCAGATCCTTGCCCACCATGCGGATCCGCCCTTCAGGGGAGACCAGCTTGAGGGTAACCGGATACTCGTGCTGGGTTTTGTTGACGATCTGGAGGTTGTACAGGTTCGAGATGTACCCGTCTTCCATCTGCTGAAACAGCACCCCGGGCGTGCGCAGCAGCGTCGTTTCCACATCGGAGCGGCCGCCCAGCGAGAAACCCAGCACAACGATCAAGCCCAGGAGCACTGCCGAGTATGCAATGATCCGAGGGGTGATCCGGAAGGGAATGCCCGCCGCAATGCTGTTGTACGAGGCGACGCGCACCAGGCCGCGGGGCTTGTCGATGCGGTCCATGATGCTGTCGCAGGCATCGATGCAGGCCGCGCAGTTGACACATTCGAGCTGGGTGCCGTTGCGGATATCGATGCCTGTGGGGCATACGGCCACGCACAGCTTGCAGTCGATGCAGTCGCCCTTGGCCGACGTATCCGCCGCGGGATCTTTGGAAAGCTTGCCCCGGGGCTCGCCGCGCACATGGTCATACGACACCACCAGCGAGTCCTTGCTCAGCAGCACGCCCTGAAGGCGGCCGTAGGGGCAGATCGCGATGCAGGCCTGCTCGCGCAGATAGGCGAATACCAGGTAAAAGATTCCCGAGAAGACCATCACGAAGGTGAAGCGGCCCCAGTTTTCCAGCGGCGAAGCCAGCACCACATTCAGCAGTTCGTCCACCCCGATCATGTAGGCCATGACCAGGTTGCCGATCAGGAAGGAGATCGCGGCAAACAGGATGTACTTCGAAGTGCGTTTCAGGATCTTCTCCGTATTCCACGGCGCCTGGCTCAGCTTGCGCTGGGCTACGTTGTCGCCTTCGATCCAGTACTCGATCCGCCGGAATACCATTTCCATAAACACCGTCTGCGGGCAGGTCCACCCGCACCAGATCCGCCCGAAAATCACCGTAAAGAGCACGATGAAGACGAAAAAGGCGATCATGGACAGCACGAAGAGGTGGAAGTCCTGCGGCCAGAACGTCATGCCGAAGATGATGAACTTCCGCTCGATAATATTGAAGAGGAACATCGGCTGGCCGTTCACCTTGATAAACGGCGCAATAAACAGGAGCGCGATACACACATAAGCCACCACTTGGCGCCAGAAATACAGGCGTCCGGACGGCTCCTTGGGGTAAATCCAGCGGCGTTTGCCGGTCTGGTCCACCGTAGCGATCGAATCCCGGAACGCTTCAGGGTCGAAGGGCTCGTGGGATTTGCCGCCGGCAGGTTTTTTGACTGAAACAGCCATGTTCGTGCATTGATGAAAAGAAGAGGCGGCAGCCATCGGCCTGGCGCCTCTTCCGGGGAAATCAGAGCGCCTCGGCGGAGGCTACCGTCTTCTGTGCGGCCGAATCTGCCTTCGGGGCCGCGTCCGGCGTCTCGGGCTGGCCTTCCGGCGCCTTGGGATTCGGCGGGTTGGTGCCCTGGAGGCTCAGGATATAGCTGGCCACCTGCTGGATCTGCTGGGGCTTGAGCGTGCCTTCCCAGGGAATCATCCCTTTGGCCGGCACCCCGTACTTGATGGTCGCGAAGACCTTCCCGACCGATCCGCCGTGGATCCAGTAGGCATCGGTCATGTTGGGGCCGATGCCGCCCTGGCCTTCGGCACCGTGGCACACGGCGCAGTTGGCGGTATAGATCTCCTTGCCGCTGGCCAGCGCTGCGGCATCGCTCAGCATCGTCACCGAAGACTCATCCACCAGATTGGCGGCCGTCTTGAGGTACTCCTGCTTCTGGACTTCCGCCAGTGCCACTTCGTCGTCGTACTCCTGCTTGGACGACCAGTCGCCCGTCAGGTGGAAAACGACCAGATAGATGGCGGCGTAGCCGATGGTGATGTAGAAGCCCCACTTCCACCACGGCGGCAGGCTGTTGTCCAGCTCGCGGATGCCGTCGTAGTCGTGGCCGAGGTCGATGTCGGCTTCTTTCTCGATGGGCACTGCATCGGTGAGTTTCTTGCTGATATGGCTCCAGCTCAGCACCGGCTTGCGTTCGGCGGGGGCCAGGGCAGCCACCTGCTCGGCGGGCAGCCCTTTGGCAAGGGCCTGGGCCTGCAGCGCGGCGACTGCTTCCGTTTGGCGGGCGCGTACCAGCACCAGCACCGTAACCGTCAGCAGCAGCGAAACAAGCGCCACGGCGATCGTAGCGAAAATCAGCAGGGTCACCAGCGTCTTGGTCGTCACGCCGGTGCCGGCATCGGCAGCCGCCGTCTGGGCGGACAAGCTGCCTGCGCTCAGCGCCACGAAGGCGAAGAGGGCGCCTATGGTACGAATATTCCGGATCATTGTCAGTGCATTTGACCGTTGGGAGAGATAGGCGTCAGTTCGGGCTCCTGGGTATCGAGCGGCAGCGAAGCCATCTGCTTCACCGACCGGCGGTCCATCCGGATCACGTACACCATCAGCACCGTGAAGAATGCGATGAAGATGACGATGGCGATCACCGGGAAGAGGCTGATGTCCTGGATCGAACGGAGAACTTCTTTATACATAGGAAGCAGAGATTGGGGCGGCCCGGAGGCCGCCCGGAACAGGTTATTTCAGTGCAGTTTTCTCAGCTTTGATGTCCGTCCCCAGCCGCTGGAGGTATGCGATCATGGCGATGATCTCGCGGTCGGCGGCGGGCGCCTCTCCGGTGATGGGATCTTTCACCCCCTGCTCGGCCAGCTGCCTGACGATCTCGCCGGCTTGCTTTTCGAGGTCGGCAACGGCCTGATCGGCATATCCTTCCTCATACGGCACGCCCAGAGCCTGCATCGCCCGGATCTTGTCTGCCGTGCTGGCCGTGTTCAGCTCGTTTTCGAGCAGCCAGGGGTAGGAAGGCATGAGCGAATTGGGCGAGGTGATCCGCGGGTCGTACATGTGGTTGAAGTGCCAGGCGTCGTTGTACTTGCCGCCTACCCGGTGGAGGTCCGGGCCGGTACGCTTGGAGCCCCACTGGAAGGGGTGGTCGTATACGAACTCGCCCACCTTGGAGTATTCGCCATAGCGCTCGGTCTCGGAGCGGAAGGGGCGCACCATCTGCGAGTGGCAGGTGTAGCAGCCGTCGCGGATATAGAGGTCGCGGCCTTCGAGTTCCAGCGGCGTATAGGGCTTCACCGAAGCAATGGTCGGAATGTTGGATTTCACCATGAAGGTCGGCACCATTTCGATGATGCCCCCGATGAGGATCACCACCAGGCTCCAGACCAGCATCTGCATCGGACGGCCTTCCAGGCGGCGGTGCCAGTAGGTATCGTGCCCGCTCGTGCCTTCGGGAGCCATCGCAGGTGCCTGCGCTTCCTCTTCAGCCATGAACGAGCCGCGGCGGGCCGTAGCGATCAGGTTGTAGATCATCAGGAATACCCCGGCCAGATAGAGAAGGCCGCCTACGGCGCGCATCCAGTACATCGGCACGAGCTGCAGCACGGTTTCGAGGAAGTTCGGATACACCAGGTCGCCGGCTTCATCGAAGTCTTTCCACATCAGGCTCTGCGTAAAGCCGGCCCAGTAGAGCGGCAGCGCATAGACGATGATCCCCAGCGTGCCGAGCCAGAAGTGCGCATTGGCCAGCTTCACCGAAGCCAGTTCGGTCCGGAACAGGCGCGGCAGCAGCCAGTACAGAATCCCGAAGGTCAGGAAGCCGTTCCAGCCCAGGGCGCCCACGTGCACGTGTGCGATGGTCCAGTCGGTGAAGTGGCTGATGGCATTGACCGTTTTGATGGACAGCATCGGGCCTTCGAAGGTTGCCATGCCGTAGGCCGTCACCGCCACCACCATGAATTTCAGCGTCACATCATTGCGCACCCGGTCCCAGGCGCCCCGGAGGGTCAGCAGACCGTTGAGCATCCCGCCCCAGGAGGGGAAGATCAGCATGACCGAGAAGACCGTGCCCAGCGACTGCGCCCAGTCGGGCAGCGCCGTATAGAGCAGGTGGTGCGGGCCGGCCCAGATATAAATGAAGATCAGCGCCCAGAAGTGGATGATCGACAGGCGGTAGGAATACACCGGACGGTTGGCCGCTTTGGGGATGAAGTAATACATCAGGCCCAGGTAGGGCGTGGTCAGGAAGAAGGCTACGGCGTTGTGCCCGTACCACCACTGCACCAGCGCATCCTGCACCCCGGCGAAGATCGAATAGCTTTCCGTCAGCGAAACCGGAATCTCCAGGCTGTTCACAATGTGCAGCACGGCTACGGTCACCCAGGTTGCGATGTAGAACCAGATGGCGACATACAGGTGCCGTTCGCGGCGGTTGAGCATGGTCAGGACCATGTTGAGGCCAAACACCACCCACACCAGCGTAATGGCGAGGTCGATCGGCCACTCCAGCTCCGCATACTCCTTGCCGGTGGTAATCCCCAGCGGCAGGGTGATCAGCGCAGCGACGATGATGGCCTGCCAGCCCCAGAAGTGCACGGCGCTCAGCGCCTTGCTGTACATCGGGGCTTTCAGCAGCCGGGGCAGGGAGTAGTATACCCCCATGAAAATGCCATTGCCCACAAACGCGAAAATCACTGCGTTCGTGTGCAGCGGGCGGATCCGCCCGAATGACAGGAAGCTGATGCCGTCCCAGAGTGCGAATTCAGGCAATACGAGTTGAAGGGCTGCTATCAACCCTACCAGCATGCCGGCTACGCCCCAGAAGACGGCAGCAATGGCAAAGTTCCGCACGATCGCATTGTCGTAGCGGAACGTCTCCAGCACAGGCGTCTGGATGCCACTGTCGGCCGAAATAGACGGGTTCTTGGTCATACGCCGAATTGGTGTTGGTCAGTTCTGAAAGGATATTGAGGAAGAGGGAATGTGCTTAGTGTTCGTCCGGCTTGCCAGTTGTCTGGCGCTTCCCGGACGGGCTGCCGTCGTCGTCCCAGAGCATCCGCACCGCCGGGGTGTAATTGTCCTCATACTGCCCGTTCCGGACAGCCCAGAGAAACAGGGCCAGGAACCCGCCTGCCACAATCAGACTGATGATGATGAGTACAAAAATGGCGCTCATACTGCTCCGAGGATTATCGGGATAAAGGTATAAGGGGCACCGCCGGGCACGGATGACCATGCAGGAAGTGCTATATGACTTTTATCATTTGTAAGTCGCGGAAGGTGCCGCCGACTGCGCCGCCTCCATCTTCCGCCCCAGCACCCAGGTCGTCAGCAGGCCGAAGCCCACCACCGACACCGAGCTGAGCGGCATCAGAATGGCCGCCACCACCGGCGAGAGCTGGGCCTGCACCGCGATGGTCAGCCCTACGACGTTGTAGCCGAGCGAAATCAGCAGCCCCATGCGCACCATGCGCATGCTGTCCCGGCTGAACTGCAGCAGGCGGTCGAGCTGCGAAAGCCGGCTGCCGTGCAGGATGCCGTCGCACGCAGGCGAAAAGGCGTCGGCATCTTCCGTCACCGCGATGCCGGCATCGCTCATCTGCAGCGCGCCTGCATCGTTGAGGCCGTCGCCGGCCATCAGCACCACCTCGCCGTTGCGCTGCAGCGCCTCCACATACGCCAGCTTGTCGTGCGGGCTCTGCTCGAAGTGCAGATCGGCCCCTTCCGGAAACCACCCGGCAAGCGTCCCGCGCTCGCGGTCGTGGTCGCCTGAGATCAGCGACAGCCGGTAGCGCTGCCGCAGCCGCTGCAGCAGCTCCTGCAGCCCCGGACGGTACTGCGCATCCATCCGGAACGCTGCCCGGCATTGGCCGTCGATCAGCAGATAGGTGGAACCCTGCACATCGGCCACCTGGCATCCCTGCCCCGCAGCAAATGCGGCATTGCCCAGCGCCACTGCGTGCCCGCCGATCCGGGCCGAAATGCCCTGCCCTGGAATCTCGCGGTAGCCTTCAGGCATCTGCTCCGCCGCCGGGCCTGCCCATGCCGCCAGCGTCCGGCTCACCGGGTGGCCCGATTGCCGCACCAGCAGGCTCAGCAGCCCCCGCTCCTCCGCAGACAGCTGCCCCTCCACCTGCACCGCCTCGCGGCCGCGCTTGTGGGTAATGGTGCCCGTCTTGTCGAATACGATCCGCGTGATCTCCGCCAGCCGCTCCACGACCTGGGTATTCTTCAGGTAGAACTGGGACCGCCCCAGAATCCGCAGCGCATTGCCCAGGGTAATAGGCGCATTGAGCGCCAGCGCGCACGGGCACGCGACAATCAGCACCGAGGTGAACACGTGCACCGCCGTAGCCGCCGAATCCGCCCACAGCCAGTATCCCGCAGCCAGCAGCGCAATGCTCATCACCGCAATGGTGAAGCGCCGCCCCAGCCGGTCCGTAAATGCGGCAATGCCGCGGTCCGGTGCCTGCTGGAAGCTGTCGTGGTTCCAGAGCTGGGTCAGATAGCTCTGCGAGACAGCTTTGACCAGCGTCATTTCCACCGCACTGCCCGCCAGCCGCCCGCCGGCATAGAGCAGGTCGCCCTTTCGCCGCGAAACCAGCTCGGCTTCTCCCGTCACAAAGCTGTAGTCCACCTGCGCCGATCCGCTCAGCAGCACTGCGTCCGCCGGGATCAGCTCCTGATTGCGCACCAGGATGGTATCGCCCGGATGCAGCTGGGTAATGGTGACGCTTTCCTCCTGCCCCTCGTGCATGCGGGTGGCGGAAATGGGGAAATACGCCGTATAATCCCGGTCGAAATTGAGGCTGTCATACGTCCGGTTCTGGAACCAGCGCCCCGAAAGCAGAAAGAAAATCAGGGCCGCCAGCGAATCCATATATCCGGCGCCTGTATCGGTGAGGATCTCGTAGGCGCTGCGCCCGAACAAGGCGAGGATCCCCAGCGCAATCGGCACATCGATATTGAGATAGCGGCGCTTGAGGCCGGTCCAGGCAGACTGGAAAAAGCCCGACGCACTGTAGAAAAAGACCGGCAGCGCCAGCAGCAGATTCAGATAGCCGAAAAACCGCCGGAACTCCGGCTCGGATTCCGGATCCAGCCCCAGGTACTCCGGAAAGCTCATCAGCATGATGTTGCCGAAGCAGAAGCCGGCCACGCCGAGGCGGAAGTAAAATGCGGTGCTGTTGTGCCGTGCAGGCTTCTGCCGCAAGGCGTCCAGATGCAGGTCCGGCTCATAGCCGATGCTGGCCAGCAGCTGCACCACCTCGCGCAGCGAGACTTCCTGCGGCGCAAAGGTCAGGTCGATCTCCTTTTTGAGAAACTCCACCCGCGAACGCCGGATGCCCGGCTTGAGGCGGTAGAGGTTTTCGAGCAGCCAGATGCACGAGGCGCAGTGCATCTGCGGCAGGAAGAACGTGACCCGCGCGTTTTTTTCATCGCGGTAGGCCAGCAGGCGGTCCACAATTTCCGGCTGGTCCAGAAAACTGAAGGCCTGATCGGGTTTGGGAGACTTGAGCTGGATGCCGGGGTTGGCTTCCAGGTCGTAGTAGGTGCACATCTCGTGGGATTGCAGCACCTCATACACCATTTTGCAGCCCTGGCAGCAGAAATGCTTGTCCTGCACGCTGATGGAAGCGTCAGGGCAAGTCTCTCCGCAATGGTAGCAGCGCAAGGCCGCAGATGGCTGCGGGGCAGAAACAGACAGCGGTGGCACGTTCTCTCGGATTGGGTGGTGGAAAAACCGGAGAGAAACCGGTAATACCATGCAACTTCGCGCAATGCCTTGCAGAGGCTGATGACAGGGCATGCGGATCTGAATGATTTTTCTCATTTTTACCCCGGAGATGACGAGAGTCACCGCAGCCGATGCGCAGGGCTATCCAGCGCGCAGGAGCTGCACGGATAATTTCGCCCTGACTCTCATGATTCTTCCGACATCAGACTGTATCCCCTTCTACCAATCCTGGGCTCATGTACACACCGGTATCTCACCTCCGCACCATTCTGATCCCGACCGACTTCTCGGAAGTAGCCACCCGCGCTACAGACTACGCGCTGGAGCTGGCTGCACAGAAAGGCGCAAGGGTCATTCTGATGCACGCGTATTATACGCCTCCGGTCGCCACCAGCATCCCCCGCGAGCTGGTAGATACCATGGAGGCTGAAAAACGCACCCATGCCGAGCAACATCTGCGCCAGGAAGCCGTGCGCGCAGCGCGCATTGCGCCTACTGTGGATGTGTCGATCCATGCGGAATCCGGCGAAGCGATCGAATCCATCGTACGGGCCGCTGAAACCCTGCAGGCCAGCCTGATCGTGCTCGGCACAGCCGGGGAAAAGAGCATCTCCGAATCGATTCTCGGCAGCGTGGCGACCCGCGTCATGGAATCTGCTGCCTGCCCTGTGCTGACAGTGCCCACGACCGCCGGCTGGCGTCCGATCCGCCAGATCGCGTTTGCCTGCAGCCCCGAAGATGCCGCAGGCGAGGTGCTGACCAGCGCCCTCGAATGGGCCGCCCCCCTCCGCGCAACCATCCACTGCGTATATGTGGGGCAGGGCGAAGAAGCCCAGGCCGAATCCGCCCGCATGCAGGCCCGGATCGCAGACCTCCAGGCCGCAGGCAAGGCAGTTGCCCTCAGCATCCGCCCCGAACACGACCTGCGCGTAGGCCTGATGCGATGTGCCGAAGAAATTGAAGCCGATCTGATCGCCCTGGTGCCCCGCCGGCGCTACCGCGCATCAGACCCCGCCCATGAAACCCTGCTGCACCACATGACGATGCACTCCCGCATCCCGCTGCTGGCGTTTCACTTCTGAGACTCATAGGCCTCCAGCAGCGCCCTGAACCGGGGGTGCTGCTGGTACGGCTTGTAGATCGGGTCCCGGCTGAGCTCGAAGGCCGGATACGCGTGCTGAAGCGCCAGCTCGATATGCTGGAAAAACAGCTCGTCCTGCCGCTGCTGGGCATAAATCTTAGCCAGCGACCCATAGCGCAGCCCGTCCTGCGGACGCAGCTGCGACGAACGCCGCAGATCGGCAATGGCCAGATCGTAGCGCCCCTGCAATGCATACAGCGACCCGCGCTGATACAGCGCATCCGCATGCGCCGGGTGCAGCCGGATGGCCTGGGAGTAATCCTGCAAGGCGCGGGGATAATCGCTCGCCTTGCGGAACAGGTCGCCCCGGCTCCGGTACGCATCGGCCAGGCCCGGATCGAGCCGGATGGCCTGGTTGAAATCGGCCAGGGCCTTGTCGTACGTCTCCAGCTGCGCATACACGCTTCCGCGTGCATGGTACCCGGCTGCCAGACGCGGATTCTGGCGCAGAGCCTCATTATAGGATTCCAGGGCCTGCATGTAGTTTTCAAGCTGGGCATACAGCGCCGCACGGCCCAGCCACGCGTCGGGCAGCCCTGGCTCCATCTGCAGCGCCTGGTCGAATTCTTTTTCCGCCTGGCTGATTTTGCCCATTTCGCGGTACATATGCCCCCTGCGGCTGTAAAGCCGTGCGGAATCCGGAAAGTCCCGCACCAGCTGGTTGAGCGTATTGAGCGCCTCGGCATACTGGCCGGTCTGCTCCAGCATGGCAATTTTCCGCAGCCGCATTTCATGCGACAAAAACTGCCCGAGGCGCAGCGCCTCATCATAGTCGGCAATTGCCTGGGCGTATGCGCCGGTGCGGAAGAAAAAATCCGCACGGTCCGCAAAGGCTTCCGCCTGCTGCGGCGCGAGGCGGACCGCTGCGTCGAAGTCGGCATGGGCGCGCGCCGTATCGCCCTGGCGGCTGTATGCCTGCGCACGGAAGCGGTAGGCATCGGCCAGGCCGGGATCGATCGAGAGGGCTTTGGCAAAGTCCTGCAGGGCTGCGGAGGTCTTGCCCTGCGCCAGCCAGATGCGTCCGCGGGCCACCCAGGCCTCGGCAAGCTGCGGCGCTGCGGCCAATACCTTGCCGAGGTCCTCGAGCGCGGCCTCCTGTCGGCCTTCATCCGCCAGCAGCCTGGCCCGCAGCAGCAGCACCGCCGGATTTGAAGGGGCCAGGCGCAGGGCCTCGCTGGCATCGGCGAGCGCTTCCGCCCGCATGTTCCGGGCCAGGTACACCGCTGCCCGTTCAGGCAGCACCTCGGCAGGATTTCCCCCGCGTTCGAGGCTGCGGTTGAAGTCTTCGAGCGCCGGGTCCCAGCGGCGGAGCCGGGTCTGCACGCGCCCATGCGCGAGCCATAGCCCCGGATCATCCTCCAGATGCGCCAGCAGGGAGTCCAGATCGGTGAGCGCCAGGGCATATTCGCCCCGCAGCTCATAGAGCCGGGTACGGTCGGTAAGCGCCGCTACATGTCCGGGCTCCAGCTCGAGGGCCCGGTTGTAATCGGCCAGCGCCTCGTCTGTCTTCCGCATCCGCTCGAAAATTTCGCCGCGCCCGGTCAGTGCTGCCGCTGAAGGCTGCTGCGTGATGATGCGCGTATAGGCAGCAAGGGCTTCGTTCCAATTGCCCTGGGCAATGTACAGGCCGGCCAGAAATGCCGAGGCATCCAGATACCCCGGAAACAGCCGCACGGCATGGTCCGCATCGGCGACGGCCGCATCCGTCTGCCCCTGTGCGCTGCGCACCCGCGCACGGCTCAGATAGGCTTCCGCATATTCGGGATGAATCGCGAGCGCCTTGTTGAAATCCACGATGGCTTCCGGATAGCGCCCTACCGCAGCCAGAATCTCGCCCCTGCGGTGGTACACCGGCGCCAGATCCGGGTTCTGCACCAGAATCTGGTCCAGGTCGCGGAGCGCCTGATCGGTGGCGCCCATCTTGCCGTAGAGCGCGGCCCGGCCCAGCAGGCCGCTGATATTGGCCGGATCCACCGTCAGCGCCAGGTTGTAATCCGCCAGCGCATCCTCATAGCGGCTGAGCTGGGCATAGATCTCCGCACGTTCGCAGTAGAGGCCCGGATCGCGGGGCTGGCGTTCGATTTTGTCCGAGAAAAATGCCAGCGCCTGCTCGAACTGGCCGGCACGCACATAGCACTGCACGAGCGCAGAGGCATGCAGGGTTTCCACCTCCGGCCCGGTCACAGCGATCTTGCCCAGGTGGCTCATGGCCTGGCGGTAGCGGCCCTGGTCCATGCTGCGGTAAGCCAGTGCCCAGAAAATCAGGTTTTCCACCTGCGTATGCAGGCCGCTGATCCCGGACGAAAGCTGATTGCGCGGCATGCGGCGGAGGGTTTCCGTGCCCTGCACGTAGGACTGTTCCCGGTATCGGTTGGCGGTGCGGAGTTCGAGCACGAAGGTCTCCTGCTGGGTGACCGGGTCAGTGAAATAGCGGCCCCAGACAATCAAATCCGCATTGCAGGAGGCGATCAGTTCGCGGGCATTGGTATTCAGCTCGTTGCAGTCAGCCACGTACATGCTCCGGAATTCGACCGGATATCCGGACTGGTTGCGGAGCACATCGAGGCGCTTGTAGAGGTCTTCGCGGAGCTGGGGATCGCCCTCGCTGCAGTCGGGCTCATGGACATAGGGCAGCACCAGCACGTGATAGCGCTTGTCCTGCTCCGGAAAAGGGCAGACGGGCTCGCTGCCCGGCAGGCGTTCGGCGAGGATTTTGAGGGTCCGTTTCAGGCGGGGATACTGCCAGACGGCAAGCGTGGCGGCAGCGGTCAGCAGAACGGCTATCCCGATCCGCAGCCCCCGGCGCAGGATGCGCACATCGAATGCCGGAGCGCCGGAGGGCGTTCCAGGCTTCTGGGGGCGCTTGCGCACCGGGCGGCGCCGGCTGTCCGGGCCTTCGCCCGGCTCGCGCAGGGAGCCCGTAAGTACCGGCTCCGGACGCGGCGGCTCTGCCGCCAGCTCCGGAAAGCCGGCCCCGGCCTGCACCGGGCGCAGTTTGCGGATCTGCTCCAGCTCCGCCACGGGAATGAGCAGCGGATTGCGGAGGCGCCAGCCTGCCGCACGCGCATCGTCGCCGGAATAGCGGATCGACAGGCCTTCCCGCCGCCAGACCGGCGTCTCGGCCAGGGCCTCTTCCCACGCCTGCGCTAAGGTACGCCCCTGGAGCAGCGCCAGATACAGGCCTTCTGCGGCGCTCGATCCTGCTTCGTCGTATGGAAGCAGGGCTACAGCCGGCACACCGGCCTCGTACAGGGAGGCGGCCAGCCGCTCCATGCCGGGGCCGCTGAGCGTGATCAGCTGCAGCCGGGGAAAATGGGCAAGCTCCTGCGCCAGCGCATCCGCCGGAATCCGGCGCATGCCGGTCAGCGCCGGAAAAGCCGGCATATCATTGCCGCCGGGGGAGCCGTCCACATGCAGCACCGCCAGCCGGTCGCGTACCGAGTCGAGCTGCTCGACCGTATATCCGCTTCCCTGCGCAATCAGCGCAGCATCGCCCTGTCCGCTTTTGTCCATCACAGACAGGTAGCGCTGCAGCGTTTCACAGCGCTGCAGCGAATGCCGGTCGTGCGTGCCAGCGTCATCGAGCAGGCAGGCGATGGTTACAAGCGGGCGATCATCTTCAATCATGCGGTGCGGGTCATCCGGACAGAACAAGCCCAAAGATACAGCATGGGACAGCACCGCTGTATCCGGGGCATCTCAAACGGTCAAAAGCCGGTGCGGGCCGACGGAATTTCCCGTCCAACGGCTCCCCGGCGCCTGAACTGCTGCCTGCCACCCGGTGCGGACAGGTTGGCAGCGAGCCGGTTAGATGAAACGGATAATCCTGCCGGAAGGTTATGCGGCCGGGTCTCCGGCTTGCAGCGCGCGGAGCGCAGCTTCGAAGCGGTCGAGGCTCCAGGCATCTTCGACCCGCCAGGGGCCAATGGCCGTCCGGCGCAGCTCCGTCAGATAGGCGCCGGTGCCGAGGGCCTGCCCCAGATCGTGGACCAGGCTACGGATGTAGGTGCCCTTGCTGCACCGCACCCGCGCGGCCGCATGCGCCGGCGGCAGCTCGCGGTCCAGCAGCCCGAAGGCATATACCTGCACCGTGCGCGCTTTCAGCTCCAGGGGCTTGCCCGTCCGCGCGGCCGCATAGGCCCGTTTGCCCCCCACCTTCACCGCCGAAAAGGCCGGCGGCACCTGCTGGATCTCGCCCGTAAACTGCGGCAGCAGCGCTTCGATAGCAGCCTGGGTGACGCCGCTGGCGTCGCAGATCTGCGTTTCGGGAAATTCGGCGTCGTACGACGCTGTGACTGCGCCGAGCTTGAAGACCAGCTCGTATTCCTTTTCGCCAGCCTGAATCTCCTCGATCCGCTTGGTGTGCTTGCCGGTGCAGAGGATCAGCAAACCCGTCGCCAAAGGGTCCAGGGTGCCGGCATGGCCTACTTTTTTATGCCGGGTCAGCCGCCGGACCTTGTTCACCACATCGAATGACGTCCAGCCCGACGGTTTGTCGAACAGCAGGGTCTGGCCCCCAGCGAAATCGGCGGACAAGGGTTCCGGCATGGCAGATACGGCGGGCAAGGCCCGCACAGGTTCAGTAGGCTACGGCGAAGAGCACGCGCTGCTTCGAAGGGTTTCCGGTCAGAATGCAGGCACCCGCTTCCTGCGGATTGTCCAGCGGGATGCAGCGGATGGTGGCGCCCGTCAGCTCCTTGATTTTGGCTTCGGTCTCTGCCGTCCCGTCCCAGTGCGCGGACAGAAAGCCCGGCATGGGCTCGTTGACTGCGGCGGCAAACTCATCCCAGGTGCTGACTTCGCGCGTCATGCGCGTGCGCAGGTCCAGCGCTTTCTGGAAGAGATTCTGCTGGATGGTATCGAGCAGGTCCTGCACATACGCCGTGAAATCGCCGCTCAGGCCGACGGTTTCCTTGGTCTGGGTATCGCGGCGCGCCACTTCGATCTGATCCTGATCCAGGTCGCGCGGGCCGAGGGCCAGCCGCACGGGCACGCCCTTGAGTTCCCATTCGTTGAATTTCCAGCCGGGCTTCTTCGTGTCGTCGTCGTCCACTTTTACGCGGATGCCCTGCGCCCGCAGCGATGCGGCGATGCTGTGGCATTTTTCCACGATCCGCAAACGCTCCTCATCCTTGCGGTAGATCGGCACGATCACCACCTGATGCGGTGCCAGTACCGGCGGCAGGACGAGGCCTGCGTCGTCGGAGTGGGTCATCACCAGCGCGCCCATGAGGCGGGTGCTCACGCCCCAGGAGGTGGCCCAGACGTATTCGAGCTGGTTGTCTCTGTTGGCGAAGGTCACGTCGAAGGCCTTGGCGAAATTCTGGCCCAGGAAATGCGAGGTGCCCGCCTGGAGCGCCTTGCCGTCCTGCATCATGCCTTCGATGCAATAGGTCTCCACGGCACCGGCGAAGCGCTCATTGGGCGTCTTGACCCCCCGGATCACCGGCATGGCCAGCACCCCCTCCGCAAAATCCGCGTATACGTGCAGCATCCGCTCCGCCTCTTCGATGGCTTCCCGCTCGGTCGCATGCGCGGTATGGCCTTCCTGCCAGAGGAATTCCGCCGTGCGGAGGAAGAGGCGCGTGCGCATTTCCCAGCGGACGACATTGGCCCACTGGTTGATGAGCAGCGGCAGGTCCCGGTAGGACTGGATCCAGTTTTTATAGGTGCTCCAGATGATGGTCTCCGAAGTAGGCCGGACGATGAGTTCTTCCTCCAGCTTCGCTTCCGGATCCACCACCACCCCGCCCTGCCCGTCGGACTTCAGGCGGTAGTGGGTCACCACGGCGCATTCCTTGGCGAAGCCCTCCACGTGGGCGGCTTCGCGGCTGAGAAAACTCTTGGGGATGAAGAGCGGAAAATACGCGTTGACGTGGCCGGTTTCCTTGAACCGGTCGTCCAGGATGCGCTGCATCCGCTCCCAGATGGCATAGCCGTAGGGCTTGATGACCATACAGCCCCGCACATCGGAGTAATCGGCCAGATCTGCCCGGCGTACAATATCGATGTACCACCGGGAGTAGTCTTCAGCTCGGGAAGTGAGTTTTTCAGCCATAGAAGTGGGGTGTGAACCGGCTGCGAAGTTACGTGCAGGAGCGATACGCAGCAACTTGCATGCAGGTTTCCCTCATTGGAGATCGATGCGGAATACCGTCCAGCCATCGGGCTGGGTTTCGAGGCTGAAGGCAAAGCCGTGCCGGCCCAGAATTTCGCGCACAAGGGTGAGTCCGATGCCCTGTCCCTGGGGCTTGGTGCTGAAAAACGGGGTAAAGAGCTGGCTGGCTACGTCCGGCGGGATGCCGGGGCCATTGTTCCAGACGGCCAGCCGGGGCGGCTGGCTGCCGGCAGTCAGGCGGACTTCGCCGCCGGGGCCGGCGGCTTCGAGGGCATTGCGGAGGATGTTGAGCAGGGCCTGCTCCATCAGGCCGGTATCCATCAGCGCCGTGACCGGCGCGTCCGGCAGCTCAGCCGAAAGGACGATTCCCCGCTGCACCGCATCGGCCTGGATGAGGCGGCAGCAGCGCTCCGCCAGGCCGGTGGCAGAGGCCTGCTCCCGGCGGGGCTCCGGCACGCGGATGACGCGGGAAAAATTCTGCATGAACCGGTTCATCGAATCGTTGCGTGCTGCTGCGATGGCCAGGCTGCCGCGCAGCAGCTCCCAGTCGGCAGCGCCGGGTGCTTCGCCGAAGCCCAGCGCCGAATGCAGCATGGAATTGATCGCCCCGACGGTATTGTTGACCTCATGGGCCATCATGCGGATCACCTTGCCGTAGGCCTTTTTTTCATGCTCCAGCAGCTCGCGGGTCAGTTCCTCGATCACCATAAAGCGGCGCTGAAAGCCGCGGTGCAGAAACTGAGCCGAATGGCATTTGTACTGGGCATTGCCGTTCAGGGTAATGACCTCCGGCTGCCCGGCGCGCAGCGCCTTGAGCAGCGGCGCCAGCGGGTGCGGCAGCTGCTCCAGAGGCGTTCCATGCAGGGACTCTGTCAGCCCCATCAGCTGCCCTGCAGCCGGATTGAAATACGTGAGCCGGTCGTCGTAGTCGAGCAGCAGCATGCCGGTCGGCGATGCTTCGATGAGTTTTCCGAGATAATAGTGCTGCTCCTGCACATACTGCCGCTCTTCGCGGAGGGCCGCAAGCAGCCTGTTGTACACTTCGATCAGGCTGTTCAGTTCGGGCGATCCCACCGGCAGCAGCCGGTTCTGGAAATCCTGATCGCGCAGCGCAGCAACCCCCTGGCGGATGAGGGCCTCCGGGCGTCCAAAGTGCTGCACCAGACGCCAGCCAAGGAAAAAAGAAGCTGCCAATACTGCCTCGGCCAGCAGCACCCAGGCCTTCTCCAGCAGCTGCCAGGCCAGCGCAAAGAGCGCCAGATGCAGCACTGCCAGATACAGGAGCAGCTTAGCCTTGAGGGTCATGGGGAATCTGGTACTTGGCCAGGCGGCGGTAGAGCGCGGCACGGGTAATGCCCAGCGCCCGCGCTGCGCGCTGGATATTGTGCTGATGGTGTTCGAGCGCCTTGAGAATCATCTGCTTTTCCAGTTCGTCCAGGGTGATTTCCCCCACTTTCGGCAGGCGGATTACCCCGGAAGGGGCTGCATCTGCGTCATACTGCCGTTCGAAATCCTCGCGGTCCAGCACCTGCCGGGACGAGACCAGCACCGTCCGCTCCACGAGGTTTTTGAGCTGGCGGATATTGCCGGGGAACCGCTGCGCCTGCAGCCACTGGCGGGCGGCAGGCGTGATGGAAAGCCGGGGCAGGCTGTAGAGCTCGCGGAGGTTGCCGAGGTAAAAATCGGTCAGCAGGGGAATATCGCCCGGGCGGTCGCGCAGGGACGGGAGCTGGAGGGTAATCAGGTTGATGCGGTAAAAAAGGTCTTCGCGGAAGGCGCCGGCGCCCACGCGCTCCTGGAGGCCGGCATGGGTGGCGCTGATGATGCGCACATTCACCTTGCGGGGCTGGCTGCTGCCCAGCTTTTCAAAGGTCTGGTCCTGAAGCACGCGCAGCAGCTTGACCTGGCTGGCCGGATCGAGGTCGCCGATCTCATCGAGGAAGATGGTGCCGCCGTCGGCCCGCTCGAAACGGCCCTCGCGGTCGTCCACGGCACCGGTGAAGGCACCGCGCTTGTGGCCGAACATCTCGCTCTCGAAGAGGCTGGCGCTGATGCCGCCGAGGTTGACCTTGACAAAAGGCTTCCGCGCCCGGTGGCTGGCGAAATGGATGGCCTCGGCCAAGAGTTCCTTGCCGGTGCCGCTTTCGCCCAGGATGAGCACGCTGGCATCGGTGCGGCTGACGCGCTGGGCCACCTGCAGCACCGATTTCAATGCCGCCGACTGGCCGACGATGCGGCCGAAGCTTTCGTCGAGCCCGCCGTCCGCGGCGGGCACATCGCGCAGGGCCAGCGCGGTGCGCGCCGATTCGAGCAGGCGGGCATTGTCCCAGGGCTTGGTGAGAAAATCGGCCGCACCGGCCTTCATCCCGGCAACGGCCAGGTCCAGGGTGCCCCAGCCCGTAAGCAGAATGACGGGCAGGCCGGGATGCAGGGCCTGCAGCCCGCGAAGCAGCTCCAGGCCCTGCCGCCCGCTGGTATCGAGCGAAAAATTCATATCCAGCACCGCCAGATCGGGCCTGCGCCGCGGCAGCGCCGTGAGCGCCTCCTCCGGCCCCGCCGCGCTGAGCGTGTCGAAGCCGGCCCGGCTGAACAGCAGGTTCAGGGAGGCGCAGACCGCCGGATCATCGTCGATGATCAGGATCAGGGCTTTAGTCTTCATGCAGAGCAGCCGCCGGCTGAATCCGGGAGGCTTGGATACTGGGGTACAAGGTACAGATTGTTACCAACGTAAACAGAATGCCCAGGGTGGCGAGGCCGGCTTGGAGGTAAATTTTCCCCGGCACCTCGATCAGGTTGAGCAGCGGCACCTGCACGGCAAATACGGAGGCGATCAGCACCCCCAGGCCCGCCAGAATCAGCAGCTCCAGCATAAACTGCCCCACAATGGCCCTCGGCGAGGCGCCTGCGGCCATGCGCAGCCCGATTTCGGGCCGGCGGCGGTTGATATTGTACATCAGCACTCCGAAGAGGCCCAGCGCCACATTGATCACCAGAAAGGCGCACACGGAAAGCAAGGCAATCATCGGTGCCCAGACCTCGCGGCTGTCGCGCTCGCGCATCTCGTCCAGGTGCTGGATCTGAAAATCCCAGCCCTTGGCGATGTCGGTGGCCGCCCGGTCGAGCGACTGCTCCAAGGCCGGGCCGGCATCATCTGCCGCACGCACAAGCAGCACCAGGCCATTGTCGGCGCCCGGCTCCAGGGGCAGGAAAGACATCGGGGTTTCCGCCCCGAATTCCCCTTCGAGCTTGTAATGCTCCACGACGCCCAGCACCCGCTTCTCTCCGTTCAGCCGGATGATGCGGCCTACCATGCTGCTGTCGCGGAAGTAGCGGTCGGCCAGCAGCTGATTGACGACCAGCGGCGGATATTTATCCTGATAATCAGCCTCTTCGGGCCACCGGCCCGCCGTCAGGCGCAGCCCCAGCACGTCGGCGAAGCCTTCGCCCGCTGCACTGGTCCAGGTCTGGAAATTGAAGCCCATGTCGGTGTTCGACGAAACCCAGACATTGCCGCTGAACGGAATGATGAACGAGCTGAATGCCGCAGTCTGGACGCCCGGCAGATCGAGCACCGCAGTTTTGAGCCGGGCCCGGGTTTCCGAGATGGCGAGCGAATCGGTGTCCGGCGGCACCAGCAGGGAGATGGCCCATACCGGCTTCGTATCGAAGCCCAGCGGCTGCCGCAGGCGGTCGAGGTTGAAAAGCACGAAGCTCATCACGGCGAAGAGGATGATGGACGCGAAGATCACCTCCAGGATCAGCAGGGCATTCTGCCCCTTGCGGTTCCAGATCAGGCTGAACAGATGGCGGATCATACGGGGGATTGTTTGAGGGCTTGAATCACATGCAGGCGGGACATGCGCCAGGCCGGCAGCAGCCCGGACAGGATGCCGAAGAAGAGCGTGATGAGCAGGCCGTAGGCGAATACGCTGTAGTTGACGGCCAGCACGATATTGCCCAGGGCGCGGGAGCTGTTGAGCACCTGGATCAGCCACAGGGCCAGCCCAAATCCGAGCAGGCCGCCGAGCAGCGTCAGCAGGACGTTTTCGAGCACAAACTGCAGCAGCAGGTCGCGCGGATGCGCCCCGAAGGCCTTCCGCACGCCGATCTCGGAGGAGCGCTCCAGGATGCGGGTCACGTTGATGCTGATGAGGTTCAGGGTAGGCAGCAGGATAAACAAGGCCACCAGCCCGCCGATGATGCCGAAAAACCACGCGATGGCCGCAGGCGTTTCTTCGCCCTGAAACAGCTCCGTAGCGAAGGATTCGAACACCGTTTTCCCTTCCAGCTCCAGCATATTGTAGTTCTCGGGATCGGGAATGGGAATGGTCTGCGCCTTGCGCCTGATCTCATCCTTCAGCGGCTGCCGGTCCTGGGGCGATGCAGCCAGAAATGCAGCCGAAAACGGCCCCTGCAGCCCCGCCTCCTGCAGCACGCCCTCGCGCGTGAAGGTCAGCGGGATATAGGCATCGGCATGGGCGTAGTTCTTGGACCGGCTGACATCCTCCACCACCCCCACCACCCGGAAACGGGTGCGGTTGATCTCGACCTCCTGCCCCACGGCAGGCGCATCCCCGCCAAAAAAGGCCCGCCGCGCCGTGCGGCTGATGACCACTACCGGACTTCGTTCCGTCACCGCCGCATCCGGGAAGCCCCCGCCTTCGATGAACTCGAAGTCGAACACCCGCCAGTACGCGCCGTCGGCAAACATCGTCTGCACCGGGAATTTCGTGCTGTTCAGATACACATCGAAGGTCTGCGTATGGTAAAAGGTCTGCTCCGCAGTGTGGGGCAGCCCGCGCAGGTAGCGGTCCAGCATGCCGTAGCTGGCAGCAGAGCCGCTGTAGTTCCGCGTTTCCTCCCCGATCTCCATGGTGGTGTCGTAGCGCATGACCCCGCCTGTCAGGGTGGAGTCGATGGTCAGGACCGTGTCCGGAACGGTCAGCTTCATCACCACCTGGTCCATGAATACGAGCCGGTT
Source organism: Bacteroidia bacterium (assembly GCA_033765305.1). Lineage (GTDB taxonomy): Bacteria > Bacteroidota > Bacteroidia > J057 > J057 > RDXT01. The sequence continues at coordinate 134,899 of JANRID010000010.1, read as the reverse complement.
CTGCCGGGTGATCGGCGCATGGCTGCCCAGTTCCCCGTCTAAGAACGCCGCCAGCACCGTGAGGATCATCAGGGTGAAACTGATGCCGAAGAGGCTGATGAAGGTGAAGAATTTCTTGCGGCTGAGCACCTTCCAGGCAAGAATCAGATAGTTTTTCAGCATAACCCAGGGGTATTACAGGTTCAGGCAACCTGGCTGCCGTCGAAAATGCGGATCAGGCGGTGGGTTTGGCGGGCGATGCCCTCGTCGTGCGTCACCATGACGACGGTAGCCCCGGCCTCGCGGTTGAGGCGCAGGAGGATATCCATGATTTCCTGGCCCATGACGCTGTCGAGGTTGCCCGTCGGCTCGTCGGCGAGGATGATTTTCGGATTGCCGGCGATGGCGCGGGCAATGGCCACCCGCTGTTTCTGTCCGCCGGACAATTGCCCCGGAAAATGCCGGATCCGGTGGCGCAGGCCTACCTGGTCGAGGGCGGCTTCGGCCAGCTTGCGGCGTTCGGAGGCGCTCAGCCCGCGGCGGTAAATGAGCGGCAGCTCCACATTGTCGATCACGCGCAGGTCGTTGATCAGGTGGAAGCTCTGGAAAATGAAGCCCAGGTGCTCGTTGCGGAAGCGCGCCAGCCGGGCCGTGCTGTACGTGCCGATGGGCTGCCCGGCGATGCTTACCGCACCGCTGGACGGCTCGTCGAGCAGGCCCATGATGTTGAGCAGGGTGCTCTTGCCGCAGCCCGAGGGGCCCATGACAGAGACAAATTCGCCGGCTTCCACCCGCAGGCTGATGCGGTTCAGGGCCAGGGTTTCGACGGTGTCCGTTCGGTACACCTTGTGGACGTCTTGCAGTGCGATCATAGGAGCATCGGTTGAACGTGTTGAGCGGGGGAGTTTTGGGTTTTGGGTTTTGAGTTTTGGGCGCTGAGCGGAGCCGGAGTTTGGATCAGGGTTCGGGATAGGAGATGGGGGTTCCGGCGGCGAAGTCGTAGAGGGTGAACATGCGGAGCGACTGCCGGGCCTGCCAGTAGTCGCGCAGGCTGGCGGCGTAGGCGCGGCGGGCGAGGTCGCGGGCGCGGAGGCTGAGGGTCAGGTCGGTGGTGCTGATTTCGCCGAGGCGGTACCGGGCCTGGGAAATGGCGGACTGGCTCCGGGCGATGTCTTCGGCCTGGGCGGCGAGCCGCAGGGCGCGCTGGAGGCGTTCGCAGGCGGCCAGGGTCTGGCGGAGATCGAGCTCCATGCGCTGCTGCTGCTGGTCCTGCCAGGCGGCCAGATAGGCCTCCTCCTGGCGCATCAGGCCGGTTTCGGCCTTGGCACGGCCCCAGTTGAGCAGGGGGATGCTCAGCTCCATCATCACCGCCTGCTCCGGCTGGGGGCTCCGGTACAGCGGCGCCAGCGCCGCCGCGCTGCCCGCCGTGCCCACCGATGCCTGGATCGTGGCCTGAAATCCGTTCCGGGCCTGGGCGCGGGCTGTCTGCTCGGCAGCTTCCATCCGGCTCCGGCGCCAGGTCTCGAATTCCGGGCGGCGGGCCGCCGCCAGCATCAGCGCATCGGCGGCATCCACCGGCGGCAGGCTGTCCGGAGGCGGCGCCACGAGGTGCAGCGGCCCTTCGATGGGCCCGCCCAGAAAGGCCGCCAGCTGCGCCCGCGCCTGGTCCGCCGCCTGTGCGGCGTCCTGCCGGGCCTTGAGCGCATTGACACGCTCCAGCTCCAGCTGCAGCAGGTCGTTCTGCGAGATCTTTCCCAGCCCGTACCGCTCCTGCGCAATGGCATACAGCGTCTCGCTGATGGCCAGGTTGGACTCGGCCAGCTCGCCGTCGATCTGCGCCAGCAGCAGCTCGAAAAACAGCTGCTGCGCAGCCGTGCGAACCGCCTCCAGATCAAACTGGTACTGCTTCTGCGCCTCGCGCAGGCGCAGCGGGTCCAGGCGCGCCTGCCAGCGCAGCGGGTTGTACGCTGAGAGCGGCTGCACAAAGCCCGCCCGGACAGGCACAGCGTTGTAGCTCCGCAGCTCCGCCTGAAAGTCGTCGTAGCGCTGGAGGCTGGTCTGCACAAACAGCGTCATGCCCAGCGGCGCGATGGCCTGGGTGGCTTCCAGCGCGAGGGAGGAGTTGTTGTAGGTGATCCGCTGGAAGGCGATGGTGCCGTCGGGCTGGGTCGTCTGGCTGAAGGTGTTGATGAAATTCGGCACCGAACCGCTCAGCGCGACCTGCGGCAGCAGGCCGGCGCGGAAGCTGCGGTGGCGCAGGCCGGCCTGGAGCAGGTCTGCGCAGGCCCGCAGGGCGGGCAGCGAGCGCGCCTGCGCGCGTGCGACCGTCTGCTCCAGCGTCAGGGTATCGGCCGGCTGGGCGGCCAGGGCGCCTGCCAGCCAGAGCGCCGGCAGCAGGCAGATCAGGCGGAGGCAGTTCATGGCTTGAGCTGGATTTCGTCGAGGTGCTGGTACTGGCGCATATCGGAGAGGATGATCTGCTCGCCGGGCCGGATGTCGCCTTCGAGCTCCACGAAATTGACGTTGTTCAGGCCTACCCGCACCTGGCGCTTGCGGGCCACGCTGCCCTCCACCACGAAGACATCCTGCACCCGCGCGCCGGTGAAGGCGGGGCCGTTGACCACGCGCAGCGCGTCGGCTTTCCGGTCGGTGATGACGAAGACCTCCACCTGCATGCTGGGGCGCAGGGCGGGGTCCGATGCGTTCTGGAGCAATACCTGGAATTTGAGCGCATTGCGCTCGACGGCAGGCGCCACCGAGGTGATGCTGCCATCGAGGTAGTCCTGGTTGATGCGCACCTTGACCGGCATGCCGGGCCGGATGCGGTCTGCGTAGAGGTCGGAGCCGGAGCCTTCGATGCGGAATCCGCTCAGGTTGGCGAGCCGGGCCAGGGCTTCGCCTTCGGCGATATTTTTCCCGATGTCTTCGCTCACCCAGGTGACCACACCCGGCATCGGGGCGCGGACGGTGGTCTCGCGGAGCTTGCGGTCCAGCTCGGCCAGCCGTTTTTCCTGAATCTGCACTTCGAGCTCCAGCTTGCGCTTGTCGCTTTGCAGGGCGGCCTTGCGGTAGCCCAGCTCGTTTTCGAGCTGCAGTTTTTCGATGCGGGCAATCTGGAGCTCCAGCTCGGCCTGGCGCACTTCTTCCTTCGGGGCGCCCCCGGCAGCCTGGAGCTGCCGGGCATCCGACAGGAGCGCTTCCAGCCGCGAGACCTGCAGGCCTTTGATCTGGTCGCGCAGCTCCAGGTCGCGCAGATCCTTGTCAAAGGTCAGCTTGAGGCTGGTGACGTTGTTTTTCCGCAGGTCCAGCTCGTCGCGCAGCTGGTCGGCCTGGAGGCGCACAAATTCCTCGTCGAGGGCCAGAATGGGATCGCCGGTGCGGACCTGGGCACCGCTGCGCAGAAAAATCTGCTCCAGCCGGGCCGTGACCGGTGCGGTAAGCAGCTCTTCATACGCCGGCACCACGACGCCCGTCGCAGAAATGGCGCTTTCGACAGGGCCTCGCTCCACGGTGGCAAAGCGGAAGCCGCCGCTTTCGGCTGCGGGTTTGAGCCCCTGGCGCAGCAGCCAGGCCAGCAGGACGAGTCCCAGCACGGCGGCGGCGGCCAGCAGCCATTGCCTGCCGGCACGGCGGCGCTGGGTTTGGGCAGAAATCGGCGTATCCATGCAGTATCGGATTCAGCAGGTGCTACTCCAGTCTGCCAAGCCGCATGCCAATTGTTAAATTATTGAAAATCAAATATTTGCAAAAAAATATCCATTAAAATCCATGTCCGGATCCGGACACTTTGCCCGGATCCGGACAGCAGGGCAGCGCCCAGACATATCTAATTTCCTATAGCTAACTTTTTTGATAGTATTCCTCTTAAAAAAAATAGTAACCGTTTGCTTTCCCGCAAAACGTATGTATCTTGCATAGTATTCCTTTTTCTCCGCAGTTGTTTACTAACCGGCATTAACCGTGCTCCAGATACGCATCAGCGAGCGGATCTACATCAAGGATCCGGAAAGCTCCGATCTTGGAAAAAAGATCGTGGAGGAAGGGCTCGTCCTGATCGACGAGATCGGATTCGAGCAGTTTACCTTCAAAAAACTGGCTTCCAAGATCAGATCCACCGAGGCATCGATCTACCGGTACTTCGAGAACAAGCACAAGCTGCTCATCTACCTCGTGTCCTGGTACTGGAGCTGGCTGGAGTACCTGCTGGTCTTCTCGACGAACAACATCGTCCACGCCGAAGAGCGCCTGAGCATCGCCTTCCGGGTGATTACCCGCCCTTTTGTATTCAATACGGAATTCGACTATATCAACGGCGAGGCGCTGCACCGCGTGGTGGTCGCCGAGTCGCCGAAGGCCTATCTGAGCAAAGAGGTGGACGAAGACAACAAGGAAGGCTACTTTCTCGGCTACAAGCGCCTCTGCAAGCGGGTATCTGAGCTGGCGAGCGAAATTGCGCCTGATTATCCCTATCCGGCCTCGCTCGTGTCCACCCTGATCGAAAGCGCACACCATCAGGCCTTCTTCTCCGCGCACCTGCCCAGGCTGACCGATGTGCCCAAAAATGACCTGGAAGCCCTGAACGCATTCCTCTGCGATACGGCGCTGCGCGTGCTGAAAAGCTACCGGCACAACCCCGGAAACGGAAATGGAAACGGGAACGGGCACAGCCCTGCCAACGGCAACGGCTCCCGCCACAAGCCCAACGGCAGGCACCGCGTCTGATCTGCGCCCCTCAGGCGTTCCGGCTCAGCTCGGCGCCGTGCTCGGCAATCTCGCGGATCGACGGATCGCGCAGCAGCAGGTCGGTCACCGGCCATTCGAAGCCTACAAATTCGGAGATCTCGCCTTCAAACTCGGCAATCATCACCGAATCCACGCCATACGCGGCGATGGAGTCGCGGGGGTCGATGGCGGTCTTAGGCATCTTGAGCCGGCGGCTCATCCAGTCGAGGATAAATTCGAGAATTTCTTCGCTTGTGCGGGGCATACGGTATGAGGTGTGGTAAGCAGTACAAAGTTGAACAAGGAGGCCTGAACGCTCCGGCTGCAGGTGTCCGAACGCGCCAATCTCGCGCCTGAACCGCCTGTTATCCGCCGCCTTTCTTTTTGGGGGTGCCGAAGCGGTCGCGCAGGTTTTTCAGCTGCTCCTTGGCCTCCGGCCCGATGGCTTCCTCCAGTTTTTTCTCCGCCTCCTGCTGGGCCTGCTGCTTGAGGGCTTCGCTGGCTTTGCGCAGGGAGTCCTCGGCCTGCTGGCGGGCCTGTGCCGCCACGGCGCGGGCCGTATCCTTGACGGCCTGGGCGGTCTCCTGGGCGCGGGCCTTGAGGCTGTCCGGCCTCAGCTCGACCTCTGTCCCGAGCCGGTTTTCCAGCTCCTGCTCCGCAGCATCCGTGAGTGCGGTTTTGGTCTGGTCGGCGGTGCCGCCGCCGGCACCGGTGATCTTGGGCGCGCTGGCCTTGCCGCTGACCCGGAGGTTGATTTTGACCCGCTCCGAGGCCTGCAGCGGCAGGCCTGTAAGCCCCGAAAGCGCCTGAAAGGCAGCCTGATCCACCTTGCTGGAAGGCGCATCGATGTTCACGAGGTAATCCAGCTCGCCGGCCAGCGACTGCCGCCCTGCCAGGGTCAGGGTAATATCCTGCACCCGCAGCGTGATGGGGGCGAGATTCAGGAAACCGTTCTTCACCTCGAACTGTCCGGAGACGTCCTTCAGGCTGAGTTCGGACAGGGCCTTGAGTTTGGTCTGCTCGGCAATGACCCGGAGCAGGGGGGCATTGCGGACGCCGCCGCTGATCATGGTAAACGCGCCGAGGCTGTTGAGATCCTCCACCACCGGGAGCATGTTGGGCCGGAGGCGGCCCTGCACGCCGATTTCGGCATTGCATACGCCCTCGATATACTCGAAGGCCGGCGCGAACTGGCGCGCCGTGGGGAAGGCGCGGAAAAACTCCCGGACCGCCAGCTGCTGCACATTCATGTAGAAATTGTACAGCGGGCGGCGCAGGTCGGCGGTACTGTACTGCCCGCTGAGGAGCACCTGGCTGCCGAGCATGCGGCAGGCCACCTCGCGCAGCGACAGGGCCTGGTCCTCCACGTCCACCGCGCCCTTGATCTGCGAGATCCGGAGCTTGTCGTAGAGCACTTCGCCCACTTCGGCCTGCACCGCCAGCTTCAGGTTGGCAGGAACAGGAAATACAGACATCGGGGCCGCAGGCTGCTCGGCAGGGTCTTCGGCGGGGGCACGGACTTCCTGCACGCCCGACTGGCCGGGGCCGCCGGGCGCCAGCCATTCGTTCAGGTCCAGCTTCTGAGCCTTCAGCGCCAGATTGCCCTGCAAGGTGCCTTCCTCCATGAGCACATAGGCCAGGTAATTGCTCACATAGCCGTCCACGGCATAATCGCTCCGGCCCAGACGGCCCTGCAGGCCTGTGATGTCGATCTTGGCGGGGGTAAACGTGGCGGCACCCTGCCGGATTTCGACCGGGGCAGGCAGCGTGGCATCGGAATAGACGAGATTCTGCACCTGAACCTGGCCGCTGGTCGGCAGGCTGGCGTAGCGGCCGGCCATCACGTCGGAGTAGCGCCCGCGGGTAGCGAACTGATCCACAAACAGTTTGCCTTTGAGCGCCAGGCCTTCGACCGGATACACCTGGAGGAGTTTTTCAAGATCCAGGTTGCCCTGCGCCTGCAGCGCATAGCGCGGATCGTCGAAATTCTCTACGTGCAGCTTGCCTTCGATCGGCTCCCCGTCGAGGGTAAAGGCAAAATCCGGCATATCGAACACCGCGCTGCGCAGCGTGCCGTCGGCGTCGGTGAGGGTGGCGTGAAATTCGAGTTTCTGCAGTTCGGCAGGATATTCCGCATTTTTCAGGTATCCGTCTTCCAGAAACATCCGGGCATCCACCTGCGGAAAGGTGCCTGCGGCTGCGTCATACACGCCGTCGGCAGTGGCATCTACGGTAAAATCGCCTTTCAGCGTGGTCCCTTCGATGGGAAACATCGACGTCAGGTCGGCGAGGTTGACCCGCGTGCGGATCTGGCCTTTGACGGCCATCCGCGAAAGCCCCTTCAGGTCGGCCTGCACATCCACCGGATTGGGGCCGAGGTCGGCATGCAGGGAGCGGACCTCGATATGGGTCTGCTCCAGGTCGCCGGCGGGCGCGCTCACGCGCATGTCGACGTTGATTCCGGTGATGGGCTTGGGCACATCGGGATACTGCATCCGGCCGTTGGCTACGCGGAGCTGCACATCGAAGCCCGGATACAGGCTGTCGGTCAGCACGCCCTTCACTGCGCCCTCGAAACCCAGCTCGCCTTCGGTCTGCAGTTCATCGAACTGCTCCGTGTACACCCCCGGCACCAGCGAAAGCAGGCTGCGGAAGTCGGTTTCCCGTGCGGCAAAGCGCAGGTCCATCTCGATGTCGTCCGTCGGCATGGCGAAGTAGCCGTCGAGCGTAAAGCCCAGCTCGTTGATGACGAAGAGGTTGTTTTTCAGATCGAAGCGGTAGGTCTGGTAATTGACCTTCATATCGGCATCGGCGCTGAAGCGCGCCTTTTTCAGGTATTCGATGCCGCCGTATTCGACGTAGAATTTTTCGGCTTTCGTGCGGGTGGAGAGATCGAAGACTTCGGCCGTAAAATCGCCGCTGCCGCGGTGGTCCAGGCCGTTCATGACCAGCAGCATCGGCAGCGTGGCGTCCTCGTACACGAGGGTTGCATTTTCGATCTCATACGATTCGAGCGCGATGGTAAAGGCGGGCGCTGCCGCCGTATCGGCGGGGGCCTCCGGGGGAGCCGCAGCAGGCGGCGCAGCAGCCGTATCGGCGCGGAGCACATCCCAGTTGGCCCGCTCGTCCTGGAGCACAATGGCATGAATCCGGGGCTCGTCGAGGTAGATGCGCTTGATCACCGGCTCGCGGTCCGGCAGGAGCGAGAGCAGATCCACCACCAGATCGAAACTCGGCCCCTGGATCAGGGTATCCTGATCGAAGACCCCGGCCCCCACCACCCCGAAATCCCGGACCTGGATGCGGGCATTGGGGAAATTGCGGATCAGCGAGAGGCCGACCTCGCCGAAATACACCCGCGCATCGAGCTGATCGTTGATCTGCTGCTTGACCATCGCAGTGATGCGGTCTTTGAGCAGGTAGGGCGCGATGAGCAGGCCTGCCAGCAGGAAGCCCAGGGTAAAGCCGGTAATGGTGAGCGCTTTTCGCATGCCGGTCTGAGAATTACAGGTCTTCAGGTATAACGTCCGGGCGGGCGGAATGATACAGATCCGGGCTGCCGCATCAGGAAATCAGCCAGATGAAGATCAGCACCGGAAGCAGATAGGGCAGGCTGTATTTCCGCACGTAGGCAAAGAACGAAGGCATTTCCACGCCGCTCTCTTCGGCAATGGCTTTCACCATGAAGTTCGGGCCGTTGCCGATGTAGGTCATGGCACCGAAAAATACCGACGCGACGGAAATCGCGGCCAGCGAGGCCACTTCCTGCCCGGCAAAGCGGGCTACGTCGCCCATCACCCCCACCTCCAGGCCGGCGGCAGCGCAGGAAGCGGAGAGGAAGTTGACGTAGGTCGGCGCATTGTCCAGCACGGCCGAGAGCGATCCGGTCAGCCAGTAGAGCACATCCGGCGTCAGCCAGGCGCGGCCTTCCGGCCCCGAGGCCGCCTCGCCGATCAGCTGGAGGGCCGGCATCATGGTAAAAAAGATTCCGACGAAGAGAAATACGACCTCCTGCACCGGGGCGAAGGAGAACTGGTTGCTTTTCAGCGCGGTTTTGTTTGCCAGAAAATACGCCGCAGCACCTGCGCCCAGCTGGATCAGCTCGCGCAGGAAGGAGATGCGCTCGCCGCCGATGTTCAGCGCCGGCACCCAGGGCACCAGCTTGGGGTCCAGAAATACCGCTCCGATGATGACTGCCAGCCAGAGAAAGCTGCGCGTGCCGCGCACGATGATCCGCTGGCCGTAGATGCTGTCCGGCAGATCGGCACCTTCGGTATTGCGGCGGTCGCGCCAGATGAAAATGGCGGAGAGCATCAGCAGCGCTACGGCCCATTCATCCCAGAGATGCGCCAGGGTCCAGCCGAAGGGCACGCCTTTGAGGAAGCCCAGAAACAGCGGCGGATCGCCGATCGGGGTCAGCAGGCCGCCGGCATTGCTGACGATGAAAATAAAAAATACAATATGGTACGGCTGCAGACGGTAGCGGTTGAGCCGGATGAAGGGCCGGATGAGCAGCATGGAGGCACCGGTGGTCCCGATCACGTTGGCCAGCACCGCGCCGGTGAGCAGCAGCAGGAGATTCACCCATGGTGTGCTGCGGGCATCCACCTGGATCAGCACCCCGCCCGAAGCAATATATAGAGGCGCCAGCAGCGCCACGAACGAAATATACTCGGACAGGGTGTGCAGCGGGTGATGCCAGTCCCCCAGGCCGCCCAGATAATAGATCAGGGTCACCGCCCCGAGGCCGCCGGCGATCCAGGGGTAATAATGATGCCAGAAATCACTGAACCAGATCGGTCCGGTGGCGATCATCAGCAGCAGCAGGATGAACGGCGCTACCGACCAGAGCGCCGGCAGGTGCGCGTCGTGCGCATGGTGATCAGATCCTGCTGAATGAATCAGGGCCGCGGCCTCCGTCGAGGGAGGGCTGAGGCTGTCGCCGGGCAGGTGGGTCTGGGCTGAAAGCGGCTGGCCGAGGAACAGGCAGGCCGATACCAGGAGCAGGAACAGATATTTCATCCGGATGCCATCAGGTGGTACATAAAGAGTCCGTGCCGGTATATACCCGCCCTGCAACTTAAAAGTTCCGCCGGACTTATGAAATCCGGAGTTCAACTTGCTCCTGATAGATATTGGATTCCCGCCGAATCCGCCGTACTTTCCTGCTGCAAGATGACCCGCCTTATGCGATGTTCCGGATGGCTCTTTCTGCTGGCGCTGCTGAGCGCGGGATCTGCCCGTGCTCAGGCAGTTATCGCTGAAGACCGGCTCAAGGATTTTCCCTCGGACCCGGCCTGGATGTACCCCTACGAAAGCTTCGGCCGGGAGGGATGGGAATACTATATCGAGCATGATCCGGTGCTCCGGCTCAGCGACGGCGAATTTCTCTATCTCTGGCGGAAACGTTTCTCCTGGCGCGGAGACCTGAGCATCCGGCGCAGCAACCTGTTCCTCGAAACCATCTGGGAGCAGGATGTGGAGCTGGCGGAAGAAGAGCACGTGCTCCATGTGCTGCGCACCGATTCGCTGGCCGTGCTGGTGACCCATACCTACGAGATGCTGCGGCAGCAGCATACGGTCCGGGCGCGGGGATTTTCGCTCGCCAGCGGGGCGCCGCAGGAGCCGGTGATTCTCTGGGCTATGCAAGGCCGCTCCGATCAGGAGGCAATCTGCGAGCCGGCCCCGGACGGCAACGGCTTTATGCTCTACTCGCTGCTTCCCGAGCAGCCCGAAGACCGCGTCACCCTGTATTCGGACTACATCCGCCCCGACGGGCGCCTCGGCGTGCGCGCCAGCCGCGCCGGCGGCCTGCGCTATGTGCGCTACGACAGCACCCTCAACCGCATCTCCGACGGGCAATTCAGCCTGCCCTGGAAAAAAGCCACCTTCCTCGGCTGCCATGCCGATGCCGGAGGCCGCCTGTACGCCGCCTGGTACGAGGCCCGGCGGCGCCTCCATGTCATGCAGGTGCAGCCCGGCGGCCAGACCCGCACCCTCACCTACGATGCCTACCCCAAGCCCCAGCAGTGGACGGACGGCTACCTGACCCAGTTTCCGCCGCTCGTCGGGCGCCACGAGCAGGTGTATCTCTCCATCGCCGAACGGCTCAACGGCGGCCGCCTGCGCGGCCAGCAGGCGTTTCAGGTGCTGGCCTTCGACTTCCAGCGCGAAACGGTGGACCTCAGCCGCCGCATCGACGTCAGCTCTACCCTGCGCGTCGCCGTCGCGCAGGCGCGCGAAGCCTACGGGCTCAAGCCCCGCTTTTCGTTCGACCACTACTACCTGCACGGGCAGTATGAACTGGCCGATGGGCGCCTCTGGCTGGCCGTGCAGGCCGTGCACCGCGAGCTGGCTGCCCAGCTGCCGCCCGGCAATGTCGCCGACCGGCCCAGCCAGCGCAACGAAGAGCTGATTTTCTTCGAATTTGGCCCCGACGGCTCGCCCGGCCGGACGCTGATCATCCCGACCCACCAGATTGTGGAGCTGCCTGCTGAACGCATGGGCATGTACTACTCCCTCGCCCTGGACCCCGTCAGCGGCCAGGGCCGCCTCATCACCCGCGAGCCCGCCGACGACAAGCTCCGCGGGCCCGAACGCATCTTTCTCCGCCGCATCGACCTGAACCAGGGCACCATAGGCGACCGCAAGCTCCTGTATGAAGGCAAACGCCGCTCCCAGTTTGTCCTCAACGCCTATACCGAATGGCTCAACCCCGACCTGCTGACCCTCACCATGCTCGACGGGGATATGCTCGATGCCATCCTGCTCACGCTGAACCTGAGCGCCGAACCGGAGCCCGAATCCGAAAACCGCCGCAGGCGCTGATCCCTCAGATCCGCCCCAGCCGGATCAGCAGCGGAAACTCCACCCCGATCTGCTCCGGCAGGTCCCGGATGGCTGCCAGCTCCGCTGCGATCAGCGGCATCGGATCCTCCTGATTCGCTTCCCGGTAGCGCTGCACGCTCGACCAGGTGCTCAGGTATCCCAGCAGTTCCGCCAGCGTCCAGCGGTAGGCCATGTGAAACGGCTGCGGCGGATGCAGCGCTTCGAAAGGAAACGGAATCTCCCGCAGCCCGGTCTCCAGGTGCCGCCGCTCCGGATCCCAATAGGGGCCCACCACCTCCGAATAAAACCAGCGGATCCGTTCATCGACCGCCGGCAGGGAGCTGAACAGCCCGTAGCCCCAGAGCGCCAGCAGCCCGCCGGGTTTGCCCACGCGGCGCACCTCGGCGTAGAATGCCTCGAAATCAAACCAATGCACCGCCTGCGCGACCGTGATCAGGTCGAAGGCGGCAGCTTCGAAAGGCGTGCGCTCCGCAGGGCATGCCAGGTAGGTAATGGCCGGATGCGGTGCTGCCGCCGCCAGCTGGGCCGCGCTGAGGTCGGTCGCGAAGGTGTGGCGGAAATGCGGTGCCAGGGCCAGCGCAGCCTGGCCGTTGCCGGTGGCGCAGTCCCAAAGCTGGTCGCGGCCAGGTGTCTGGCTGAGCAGCCACTGGTACCACGCCTCCGGATAGCGGGGGCGGAAGCGGGCATACCCCGCAGACTGGGCAGAAAAACGGTCTTTGGCCATATGTTGAGGTTCAGCAGGACAGGCGGCCTTCAAGGACCTGTGAATGTAAAAAAAATTGCAGGCCCGTTCACACATGACCTCCGGCAGCTGTCTAACGGATGTAAAAGCTGCCGGGGACCGTCCCGGCGGACGCTCCGTCCACCCTTCACCATCGTCAAAGTATCCTTCAGACATGAAATCTGTATTTGAAACACACAATGAACAGCTCAACGCTCTGCTGATGGCAGGCCAGGCCATGGATGCTTTCGAGCGCTACTACGCCGGGGAGGTCGTCATGCAGGAAAACGAATCCGAGCCCAGGCTGGGCAAGGCGCTCAACCGCGGGCAGTGCGCCGCCTTTGTGGATGCGCATCCCGATCTGGTTATGACAGTCCTCCAGACCGCCTATGGCGAACACGTCAGCATGCAGGAGGTGCAGTTCCGGTACACCGATGCTTCCGGCAGTCCGGTCGAATACACGGAAGTCGCAGTTCGGCATTGGGAAAACGGGCTGATTGTGCGGGAGAAGTTTTATTATGCTGCCTAAATGCACGCGCCCGATTTTCCAGCCCTGGTCCAGGCCAGCCTCGACGGCGACCGGCGCGCCGTCGAGGCCCTGGTATCGGGCATTCAGCGCCGGATCTACAACCTCGCAGTCCGGTTTTTCTGGGAACCCGCAGACGCGGAGGATGCCACCCAGGAGATTCTGATTCGCATCCTCACCCGCCTGGACAGTTTCCGGGGCGAGAGCCAGTTCACCACCTGGGCCTACCGGATTGCCGCCAACTACCTGCTGAATGCCAAACGCAGCTCCGCAGAGCAGCTGACGTTTGAGGAAGGCGAAGCGCACCTGCAGGCCGGCCTCGCGTATCCGGCCTACGAAGGTGCCGATCACGCCGTGCTCGAAACGGAAGTCAAGCTGGCTTGCAGCACCAGCATGCTCGCCTGCCTCTCCCGCCCGCTGCGGCTGGCCTATCTGATCGGCGAAATTCTCGAGTATAGCGGCCCTGAGGCCGCCGCCATCCTCGAAACCGACCCGGCCACCTTCCGCAAGCGCCTGTCGCTGGCGCGGCAGCGCATCCGGGGATTTATGGCAAAGCAGTGCGGCATCTACAACCCGGATAATCCCTGCCGCTGCGCCAGGCAGATCCGCTATTCGGTCGAAGTGGAATGGATCGATCCGCAGCGGCTCCGGTTTGCGGGGCAGAGCGACGCGCAGGCCGCCGGCGCGCAGCAGGAGATCGAGCAGATGCTCGACGAAGCCGCGATATTCCACAGCCACCCGGACTACCAGGCCCCGGAGCGGCTGATCCCGGCCATCCGGAATCTGCTGCAAAGCGGGCGCTTTCCGCTGCTGAACCGCTGAAACCGGAACCTTTCCCCCCTCAGCCCGGTTATCCTTGCCATGCTGCATCTGACTATCCGCACCCCGGTCCAGGGCGACTACCGCTCGGTGCTGGCGCGTTTCGACCGGAACCTCTTCGAGCGGCTCGCACCGCCCGGCCTGCGCGTGGACATCATCCGCTTCGACGGCTCCCGGCCCGGCGATCAGGTCCATATCCGGCTCGTCTTTCCGCTGGGATTCCGGCAGGACTGGATCAGCGAGATCACCGGGGCCGGCGACGACGGCCGCGAGGCCTGGTTCACGGATGAAGGCCGCCAATTGCCCTTTTTTCTGGGCGGCTGGCATCACCGCCACGTGGTGCGCAGCACCGGCAGCGGCAGCGAAATCATCGATGAGATCGCGTTTAAAGGCCCCTTTCCCGGCGCAGGCCTGCTGCTCTGGCCGGTCCTGTACCTGCAGTTTGCTGCGCGCCGTCCGGTGTACCAGGCTGTATTCGGCGCTCCGCCTGCCTGAAATGCAGAACGGGAGGCTAGCGCCTCCCGTCCGTTTGCCTGCCGGCGCATAGCTTACTCGACGGCCAGCCGCCGCACCACCGACGAGCCTCCCGCCTGTATATCAAGCAGATACAATCCGGATGCCAGTCCATCGAGCGGCAGTTCGATAACGCCGCTTCCGTTCGGCAGCCCCCGGTAGCTGCGGATCTGCTGCCCATGCAGGGTTGTCAGGGTCAGCTGCACCGCGCCTGCGGGCGCGTCCTGCAGCCGCACCTGCACCATCCCGCTGGCCGGATTGGGCTGGAGCTGCACCCCGAAGGCCTGCGAGGCAGGATCGGCCGCCGTCGTCTGGGTAATGGCTACCTGAAAGGCCGGAATGCCCAGCCAGCCGCCGCTGGTATTGGCTACCGTGAAGGTAAACGAATCGGCAGTCGAAAGCGGATCGCCGCCGTGCTGGTAGCGGACCCGGCCCAGGTTCAGATCGGCCTGGGTGAAGGTGCCGCCGATGCCCAGCGACACGCCGTCGAGCTGTACCCAGCCCCATTCGGGCAGACTCACCAGCGTAAAAGTCAGGTTGGCCGGAGTGCCCTGGCCGTCATCGGCCAGCAGGCGCGTATTGCTGATCGTGGCATTGTACCAGCGGGTGACGGCCAGCGGCTGGTTGATCACCAGTTCCGGCGACAGGCCCTGCTGGGTACAGATTTCGAGCCCCCAGCCCGTGAGCGACCCGCCCTCGAAGCTGGCGAGGTCCCGCACGCGCAGGCGCCAGCTGCCGCCGGCCGGCAGCCCATCCAGCGAACTCAGCAGCCCTTGCGGACGGTAGGCCAGGCCGCCCAGCGGCGGACAGGCGATGGGTGCCGCAGCCGCATCCTCATCCAGCACCAGATCGAAGTTTTCGTCGTTGCGGGTGCAGATACTGGAGAAGAGCAGCACCGGGGTGCCTCCCGGATGAAACAGGCTCAGCTCCAGATCCTGGATGCCGGTATGCGTGCCGCGCAGGCCTACCACATTGACATCGGAAATCAGGCCCGGCGTCACGGGCACATTCATCGTGGAGTTGACCTCGATGGGAATCGCACCGAAGGCCGGGATGTTCAGGGGCACATTCGTACTGGATACACGTTGGCACACGCCCGTCTGGAAAGCCGACAGCGGGGAATAGGGGCCTGTTCCGCAGGCATTTACGGCCTGCACCCGCCAGTAGTACGGCGTGGTGGAGGCAAGCGGAACCGGCAGCCGGAAACTGGTGTCCGCGATGCCGGCATACACCGTACTGCCGCTGAAATCGGGCGCCGTGGAAAGCTCCAGGCGGTAGCTGTCCGCAGTAGGAGCTGCGCCCCACACCAGGATAGGCTGCAGCGAGAGCCCGGAGGCGCCTGTCAGGGGAGCCGCCGCCTGCGCGATGCCGGGAGGGCCTTGGTTGAGCGGCGTCAGGGTGAGCTGCTCCAGGTCTGTCGCACCGCCGGCGCTGAATGCCAGCAGATTGAAGATCAGCGGGTTGCCCGACAGCACCGCAGGCGCCTGCACCGTTACGAACACGGTATCGCCCGGCACGAAGGGGTTCTGGCTGAACGAGGCCGTGTAGCCCGCAGGAAGCCCGCTGGCCGAGACCTGCACCGGATCGGCAAAGCCCAGCAGCGAGGTCGTCAGCACCTCGAACACCGCCTGGCTGCCCGGACAGACCGGCACGGAAGGCTGCGGCGCGAAGAGGGTAAATCCTGCGCTGGCCGACGGGCTGATGGTGAAGTTCCGGTTGGACAGGTCGAAGAAAATGTTGCCCGATGCCTCTACCCGTACCCGGGCCTGCGTGGTGCTGATATTCGGCACCAGCACATTGGCCAGGCCGGTGTTGGGCACCTGCCAGGCGAGGGTATCCGGATAAGTCAGGCCGCCGTCGCTGGAGAGCAGGATATTGACGTGGCTGCAGCTGACCGGCGGCAGATGCGTATTTGCCCGGTCCCAGGCTACCTGGGTGTAGGTGCTGGCGATCCAGGTCACCTGGGTATTGGGATTCGTCACGAGGAAGGGGCCAGCCTGATCGGTGACGCGGAAAAAGCAGGTGTCATAGGCTACGCCGCCGCCGCCGGGGCGGTTGTCGCGGACCGTCAGGCGGAAGCGCATCCCGCGCGCATACGCGGGCAGCACCTCGCCGTTGGAGTTGGTGTTGGCGAGAATATTCTGGAGCCGGGGAAATACGCGGACCGGCGAAACAGAAGGCGCAAAGGAGCGGAACGAAGGCGCCGTGCCGGCAGGGCTGTTGGCAGCGGTTGCCGGGCCGATGTTCAGCTGTTCCCAGCTGTAGGTCAGCGCATCCCCATCCGGATCGCTGGCCGTGCCGGTCAGCTGAAACGGCGTGGACCGCGGAATGTAGTACCCGCTGGGCCCTGCATCCACGGTGGGCGGCAGGTTGCCCGTCGGAAGGGATACCGCACAGCTGTTGCCGCTGCCGGTGAGGATGAAATTGCGGATTTCATCGTAGCTGTGGGTGTGGAAATAGGGATCGCTGTTGCTTTGCAGGTTGTTGGGCGCGCACAGGCCTGCGTAGGCCATGATGGTGCTGCCGCTGCCCGGCTCATAGGCCGATCCCGGCTCGCGGTTGCCGTCGCAGCCGCCGGTCGTGCTGTTGAAGGTATGGTTGGCGCCGAACTGATGCCCCATTTCATGCGCCACGTAGTCCACATCGAAGGGATCGCCCACAGGCGCGCCGGATGCCGTCGCGCCGCGCGCCTTCGAACCATTCACACAGACAGACCCCAGCTGCGCGATGCCGCCGTCGCCGGTGCCGAACACATGCCCGATATCGTAATTCGCCTGCCCGATCACCGCATCCACCGTCTGCTGGTTCTGGTTCAGCATCGTGGGCGTATTGCCGTTCGTAAAGGGATCTGTCGCGGCATTGGTATAGATCAGCAGATTGGTATTGTCGACCAGCAGCAGCCGGATGCCGACCTCGGCCTCGTAGATGCTGTTGATCCGGTTGACCGATGTTACGATCGCAGCCAGCGCATTGGCCGTGCCGCCGTGGAAGCTGGTGTATTCGGCAGTGACCGAAACGGCCAGGCGGTAGGTGCGCAGTTCGGCGCCGCTGCTGCGGAGGGTTTCCACCTGCAGCGCGCCGGGCTCATACGTAGCCGGGCCGGTAAGGGAGGAGCCGGTTCCGCAGGCGGAACGCCATAGTTTATCTGTTTGAAAATCCGACAAATAGTATGAAATGTAATGCCGGTCCGTCTGCCGGTGATAGGGATCGATATAGATCGTTGCGCCGGGCGTATGGAGAATGGCGTGGAATCCGCTGGGGGTGAGGTCCATGCGGCCATGCGCGCCGGGCTGCGTGACGCCGGCCAGCAGGTAGGTGCGGATGGCCGGATAGGCTGCGGCCAGGCCTGGCTGCATCACCGGCGACTCCCAGACATGGTATCCGGCGAAGCTGCCGTCCGGCAGCGGCAGTTCCAGCAGCAGCGGGGCGGCGCCTGAGCGCTCCATCGGGGCCTGCACGAGCAGACGCTCCAGCTCGCTGCGGTCCAGGCTCAGGGTCCGGTACCGGGCAGGCACAATGTCGCGCACTGCACTGCGCAGGGTTTCCGTTTCAGCTGCATCTGCCCAGAGCAGCCGCTGCGCGCGCAGCGGGGCGGCTGCCCAGGAGGCGCACAGCACGGTTAGGATCAGGGCTAACCGAAGGGGTGAAGCTTGCATTGTGTGAGGTAACTCCAGTTAAATACGTGATCGGGAACAGGCCGCACGAGCCTATCCCGCAAGGTACGCAAAAAACGGCATACAGCTTAAAAGGCAAAGGTCAGGAATGCGTTGGGCACAAAGCCCGGAAGCAGGTAGACCACCTGCTGGGCCGCAGGCTCCCCGTTGGCATCGGGCCCGACGGTATAGCGGATATCCCGGATATTGCGGCGGTTGTAGACATTGATGAGGTGCACACCCGTCTGCAGCTGGCGCGATCCGCCCAGGGCGAAGCTCCGGTTTACGCTGCAGTCGAGCCGGTGGTACGCAGGCAGCCGCCGGGTGTACAGCTGGCCGAATATCAGATACTGGATCGGCTCTCCGTCGATGGGAACCACCGACCCGATGCCGGAAGGCTCGGAATATGGCTTGCCGCTGGTGAGAATCCAGGCACCGGAGAGGTTCCAGGCGCCCAGGCGCCCGGAGGCGGCGAGTTTGAGCTGGTGCCGCTGGTCATGCGCGGCGGCAAAGGGCTGTCCGGCATTCAGCCCGGCAAGCTGGTGCTGCACGCGGCTGAGGGAATACCCCGCCCAGGCCGTGAATGCGCCATGCTGCACCTGGGCCAGCAGGTCCAGCCCGCGGGCCACGCCGGACCCGTAGGTGTAGAGCGCGCCCGGCTGCTGCTCGCCGTTGAACGGATCATATCCCGGCCCGTACGAAAGCAGGCCCGCGAGATCTTTCTGGTACAGCTCGGCCTCCAGGGTATAGGCACCTGATTTCCAGGAAAATCCGGCAATCCAGTGCGCTGCGTTCAGCACCGGCAGCGAATCGCCGTCGGCCAGTGCCCACACGTCTTCCCCGACGCCCAGCGCATTGACCGAAAGCATGCGGTTGGCAAACTGCATGTACCGGCCCCATGCAGCCTGAAAGCGCAGCCTGGGGCTGAGCTGGTACTGGGCCGAGAACCGGGGCTCGGCATAAAAACGGTTGCTGAGTCCGTAGTAGGTATGGCGCACCCCGGCTGCGACGTACATGCCGTGCCAGTCCACGAGTGCGTACTGCAGGTAGCCGGTGTAGCTCCTGGCGCTGCCGCGCAGGCCCGAAGGCTCGCTCCGGAAGGTGTCCTTGCGGACGCTGCTCCATTCCGTCTGGTAGCGCAGGTCATAGGCCCGGATAGATGAGACCTGGATTCCGAATTCGATTTCATGCGAATCGGCAGGTTTCCACGTATTTTCCTGCCGCAGGGAGAGATCCATCAGGGCATTGACCTGATCGACCTCCCGGTACACCGACTGTGCGCCGGCTGCTGCCGCGTAGGTATAGTCGTAGGTCTGCCAGAAATCGGAGCCTGCTGCATTGAGGCGGCTGTAGAAGCGGCTGTGCCACTGGCGGGTCCAGTTCAGGCTCCAGCCCCGGTTTTCAATATACAGGCGGTCGCGTGCTTCATCGGAGACGGCCCCGCTGCGGCGGCTGAGGTAGCTGAATGCGTCGTAGGAGCCGTACAGGCTGAAGGAAAGGAAATCGGAGTCGGAGGGGCAAAGGGTCAGCTTCAGGCTCAGGTCGCCGAAGCTGGGCATGCCCGGCTGCACCTGCATCCCGCTCGGAAATTCGCCTGAGCGGTTGCGGAAGACCGGCCCGCGCTGAAACGCCTGCGCATAGAGCGCGCGGTAGAGCGGGCTGGGAAGCCAGGCGCCGGTGGAGTGGCGTCCGCCGAGGTAGAGCGCTGCCGGGCGCCTGGCCGATTTGCGGCCTTTGAGCGGCGTTTCGAGCCCGGCATGCAGGTACAGGGAATTGAGGCCGGCCGTCGCCGTGCGCTTGCGCGGGTTGTGCGGCTTGCCCTGCATGTCCAGCACACTGGAAACGCGCCCCCCGTAGCGGGCTCCGAACCCGCCCCGGATAAAACTCACCGACTGCAGCGACTGGGGATTGAAGGCACTCACGGCCCCGAAGAAGTGGTCCGGCTGATACACCGTAATCCCGTCGAGGAGGATGAGGTTCTGATCGGGGGTGCCGCCGCGCACGTACAGGCCGGCGGAGGCTTCGTTGCCCGGCGCCACGCCGGGCAGCAGCTGCAGGGTGCGCATGACATCGCCGTCTGCGACAGCGGCCTGCACCGCCCGGCCGGGCGACATCGTGATGACGCCATGGCGTCCGTCGAAGTTGAACAGCAGCCCCTTCCCGTCGGTGATGACTACGGGGCCTATGGCATCCGTCCGGGCTTTGAGCACGATGGTCGGCACCTTGCGGATGAACGATGCCGCAGGCAGGCGGCGCTCATGATATCCGTACAGGGATACCAGAATCGAATCTCCCGGGCGCAGGTGGCAGTACAGCCGGAAATACCCGGTGCTGTCCGCATAGGTCCCGGTTTTATCCCGGAGAATTACCTTGGCATGGGAAAGCGGCTCGCCCTCCTCGTTGATGATGAAGCCGGTAAGGCATGCCGCCGGAAGGGCGGAGGGCAGCTCGGTGCGGTGCGGCCGCACCGTGTAGGACTTTTTGCCGTTGGTTTCGACGAGCTCGAAGTGCAGGCTGGTTTTGCGCTCCAGATATGCTACGGCTCCGTCGAGCGTCATGGCAGAGAAATCACCGCTGACGCGGATATCCCGGATCAGGCCGGCGTCCACGGCAAAATAGACCTGAAACCGGTTTTCGAGGGCCGCCAGGACTGCGGAAAGCGGTTCATCCTGCACGCGGAAGGCATTGCGCTGCTGTGCCCACATCCCGACGGATGCCGTCATGAACAGCACAAGCCCAAGGAGACGGATCCGGTCACGCATGCAGAAAATCGCTGAAGATGGCGCATTACCTCCGGCTTTCGAGCCGGATCTGCTTGTCACCTTCAAAGATAGCACTTAAACCCATAGGTTCGCAAACCATCTGCAGGGCATCCGTAAGATTATCCGAAAAAAATGCACCGGTATAGGTCCTGCCGGTCATGTCAGGCATTTCGACAATCTGCACATCAAACTGGCGCTCCAGCTCGGCGACGACCTCGGCGAAGGGGGCTTCGCGGAAGGTAAACGTGCCGGACTGCCAGCCGGGCGCAGCGCCTTCGGCTTCGAAGGCGCTCAGGGCGCCGTCTGCTGCGGTGCGGACGGCCTCGCCGGGCGAGAGCACCGCAGCTTGCCGGCCGGAGGCGGGCTGTACCTGGACCTTGCCGCTGAAGCAGGCCACTTCAAAGGCGCCTTCGCGGGCGCGGACATTGAACTCGGTGCCCAGCACCGTGACGGTGCCGTAGACCGTGCGGACTTCGAAGCGGGCGCCGGGCTCCACATCGAACCAGGCTTCGCCTTCGAGGCGGATGGAGCGGTCGCCGGACCAGCCGTTGCGGTCATAGGAAATGGAAGACTCGGCATTGAGCTTCACCACCGAGCCGTCGGGCAGGGTATGGGCGAGGTGCGCGGCGGGAGGCGCCGAGATCTCGAGGGTGCGGGGCGAGAACAGCCAGTAGCCGCCCAGCAGCAGGGCTACCGCAGCAGCGGCAGCAAGCGCGGCCCACACAGGCTGGGGCCGGAACCGCACGACCCGGCCCGCAGGCTGCTGCCCGGCTTCGATCCGGGCAACCAGCTGATTCCATGCTTCCTCACGGCTGCGCCGGGCCGGCACTTCAAGCCCTGAGGTCCACTGAGCAAGGAAATCGTCTGAGTTTGTATAATTCTTCATCTGTTGCATTCCCATTCCACCCTAATATACATCCGCCTGCCTGAAAACCCTACCTGCATCCGCTAAATATGCGGAGAAAGTTTGCGGAGCTCCATCAGCGCCTTGTGCATGCGTTTTTCGACGGCTTTGATGCTGATTCTGAGCGCATCTGCGATCTCCTTGTACGTCATCTTATCGATGCGGTTCATCAGGAACACCGTGCGCTGCTTCTCCGGCAGGGAGCCTACCGCGTCGGCGAGGAGCTTGCCGAATTCCTCGGCCTCCATCTCCGCCTGCGGGTCCTCGGCGTTGACCGTGGAAACCGGCCGGAGGGTATGCTTGAGCACGACCCGCTGGTGCTTGACCTCGTTGAGAAACAGGTTGTAGGCAATGGTGAAGAGGTAGCTTTTGACCTTGTCCGGCTCGATGGAGGCGCGCTTGTTCCACAAGACCATGAAGGCGTCCTGGGTCAGGTCCTCGGCCAGGTCCATATTGCCGGACCGGTAGTAAATGAAGTTCCGGACTGCGTCGTAGTACTGGTCGAACAGCTTCCGGAATACGATGGCATCTGCAGATTCCTGGTCGAAGGTAGGCATTGCTGCGGGCAAGGTTGCGGGCGGACGCATGCGGCGCCCTTTCATGCGCGATGAAAGTAGGAAGAATCTTTGAAACATACAGCGCCATATTCCGCGATTCCTGTACAAACCTGTGCTGCGGCCCCTGCAGCCCTTCGGCCCGCCCGGCACCCTGTCAGGAACAGGCGCTCCGGGATGTGCGCTTTTTTTCGTATGTTGGGCCCATCCGCAGCGGAAAGCTGCCGGATCACCCTCGAACTCCCTACTGCATGCCCCGCTGGATTCCTGTTTCGATCCTGATCATCGCAGTGCTGGGCCTGGTCTACCTGATCGGCCCCAGCGGTGACACCCCCCGGCTTCAGGCCGCCCAGTTTGCTCCGCCTTCCGACCTGCGCATGCTGGAGGCGAGCATTGCCGGGCGGGAAGCTGCCAACCCGGCCGTCAAGCCCGGCAATGCGGCCTGCTTCGCCTGGGCCGACAGCCTTCGGCCCGCCCGCACCCGCTACGCGATCCTCTACCTGCACGGCTTCAGCGCCAGCCACGAGGAAGGCGCCGCCCTCGCCCGCGCCGCTGCCCGCACCTACGGCTGCAACCTCTTCCTGGCCCGGCTCCACGCCCACGGCCTCGACCGCCCCGAGCCGATGCTCGAGCTCGACGCCGACAGCCTCTTCTACACGGCCCAGGAGGCCCTGGCCATTGCCCGCCAGCTCGGCGACTCGGTGATCCTCATGGGCACCTCCACCGGCGGCACCCTCTCGCTGGCCCTCGCTGCCCGCCACCCCGATCTGGCAGGCATGGTCCTGCTTTCGCCCAACATCCGCATTTTCGACCCCAATGCTGCCCTGCTCACAGCTCCCTGGGGCCTGCAGCTGGCCCGCGTGATCAAAGGCAGCCCCTACAACGCCTGGGAGGCCGATGCCTATGAGCAGCAGTTCTGGACCACCCGCTACCGCCTCGAAGCGGTCCGCGAGCTCCAGGCCCTGGTCGAGGAAACCATGAAGCCCGAAGCCTTCGCTTCCATCCGCCAGCCGGTGTTTCTGGGCTACTACTTCCGCGACGAGGTGCACCAGGACAGCACCGTATCGGTGCCGGCGATGCTGGAGATGTTCGGCCAGCTGGGCACTCCCGACGCACTGAAGCGCAAGGTGGCCTTCCCGGACGCAGGCGCCCACGTGATCGGCAATCCGCGTACCTCCAAGGCCTACGCCGCCGTGGAAGCGGAGACGCTGCGGTTTATGGCCGAGGTGCTCCGGCTGCGCCCGGTTCCTGCCGCTGCGCCCGCCGCGCCTGAACCTGTGACGGCTCCCTGATGCATTCCGCTGGCCGCCGCACCGCGCTCCTGACCCGATGGCTGCCGCTCGCGGCCTGGATGCTCGTCATTTTTCTGCTCTCCCACCAGCCTGGCGACGAGTCGAAAAAAACCAGCGAGTGGGTCCTGCGGCTGTTCTCCTGGTTCGGAATCGGAGAGCCTGTGCTGCTGCGCTACCACATCCCGTTTCTGATCCGCAAGCTGGCGCATTTCACGGAGTACTTCATCCTCTTCCTGCTGGCCGACCGGGCTGCGGAGGGGCTGGCACCGCCGCAGCCGCGCTGGAAGGTCTGGCTGCTGTGCGTGCTGTACGCCTGCACGGATGAGTTTCACCAGGGCTTCATGCCCGGGCGGGTGCCTACGCCTGTGGATGTGGCGATCGACGCCGCAGGTGCAGGGCTGGGCTGGGCAGTCAGGGGCTTTTTCCGGCGAAGGCGTGCATAATTTTTGCGGGGAATTCCCTTTATTTTGTGCCTCGAACGGCCGGCCTCCTTTGGCTGGTATGTTGCTGACCGTATCCCGTTTTTACGCAATAAACGCCTAGCCCCATGATCGTAGAAGTGAAAGTGCCCAGCCCGGGCGAATCCATTACCGAAGTAGAAATCGAAACCTGGCTGGTCGAAAGCGGCGCGCAGGTGGGCATGGACGACGAGCTGGCCGAGATCAATTCCGACAAGGCAACCCTGACCGTCAATGCGCCTTCGGCGGGCATCATCGAAATTCTGGCTGCGGCCGGCGAGACCGTCGCGGTGGGGCAGGTCATTGCCCGGATCAATCCCTCCGGCAGCGCCGCAGCTCCCAGGACCGAGCCGAAGGCCGAAGCGCAGCCCCCCGTGCAGCAGTCTGCCGAAGCACCTGCTGCCGAAAGCTTTGCCAAGGGGCATCCCCTGCCCGCAGCTGAAAAGCTGATGAAGGAGCAGGGTGTGGATCCCGCCTCCGTATCCGGATCGGGCCGCGGCGGCCGCATCACCAAGACCGATGTGCTCGATGCCGCCTCCCGCCAGCCTGCCGTCACGCCTGTGCCCCAGCCGCCGGCCAAAGAGCCCGCTCCGAAGCAGGAAACCCCGCTGCCCGCCCTTCCGGCTGCCGGCAGCAGCGCTGCCCGTACGGATCACCGCGAAAAAATGACGGCCATCCGCCGCAAAATCGCCCAGCGGCTGGTCTCCGCCAAAAATGATACGGCCATGCTCACCACCTTCAACGAGGTGGATATGCATGCCATCATGGAGCTGCGGAAGAAGTACAAGGACAAATTCAAGGAGGTGCACGGCGTGGGCCTGGGCTTCATGTCCTTTTTCACCAAGGCCTGCACGATGGCCCTGATGGAATTCCCCCGCGTCAACGGCCAGATCCACGGCGAAGAAATCGTCACCTTCAGCTATGCCGACATCGGCATCGCCGTCAGCACCGACCGCGGCCTGGTGGTGCCGGTCATCCGCAACGCCCACCTGATGAGCTTCGCCGAGATCGAGCAGGCGGTGCTGCACTTCGGGCTCAAGGCGCGCGACAACAAGATCACCATCCAGGACATGGAAGGCGGCACCTTCTCCATCACCAATGGCGGCATTTTCGGATCGATGCTCTCGACCCCCATCCTGAACCCGCCCCAGTCGGCCATTCTCGGGATGCACAACATCGTCGAGCGGCCGGTAGCCATCGGCGGCGAGGTGAAGATCCGTCCGGTGATGTACCTGGCGCTGTCCTACGACCACCGCATCATCGACGGCAAGGAGGCGGTGAGCTTCCTCGTGCGGGTGAAGGAGCGCCTCGAAGATCCGCAGCGCCTGCTGCTGGGCCTCTGAGCAGCTGCCGGTCCGCGCAGCAGAAAACCCCCGGCATCCTGAGGGAGCCGGGGGTTTCAGCTATATGCCAATGCGGGCTCAGGCCCGCCGGATGGGCTCGGTATGCATGGTCCGGTATCCGTTGAGGGCATCCTCCACGGGCCGCACCTGCTCGAAAAAGCCCAGCAGGCGCTCCAGCACGCGCTCCACAATGGCATCCGGACAGGATGCCCCGCTGGTGAGCAGCAGGCGCAGGGGCCTTGCCGAGGGCAGAAATCCGGGGATGAGCACCTCTTCCTGGCGGCGGTAGTCGTAATGGCGGATCACGTCGGGGCCGAGGATATCGGACTCGGAAGCAATGAAATACGTCGGCAGGCGCTGCTCGCAGAGCTCCACGAGGTGGGAGGTGTTGGAGCTGTTGCGGCCGCCGATCACAATGGCCAGATCCGCAGGCTCTTCGAGCAGGCGCAGGGTAGCCTGCTGGTTGTTTTTGGTGGCGTAGCAGAGCGTATCGCGGGTATTGGCCACGTGGTACTCGATGTCGCGGGGCCCGTACTTGCGCAGCATGACCTGGCGGAAATACTCGGCGATATCGGCGGTTTCGCTGGCGAGCATGGTGGTCTGGTTGACGACGGCCACCCGCTGGAGATCGCGCTCCGGATCGAAGCCCGGCGAGCACTTGCCGCCGAAGAGCTCGAAGAAATCATGCCGCTCGCCGAGGATCATGGCCCCGAGGGCTTCGGCCTCCTGCTCGTTTTTCACCACGACGGTAGGGGCATACTGGCGGCTGTGGGACAGGGTGGCCAGGGTTTCCTCATGGCGGAATTTGCCGTGCACAATAATGGTGTAGCCCTGCGCGCCCAGCTCGGCTGCGCGGAACCATACATTCTCCACAAAACGGCAGGTGGCATTCCAGCGCTCCAGCTCCACGCCGCGGGCGAGCAGCTCGGCCTTGTCCTCGAGCGTAGCGCCGAAAGCCGGCGTGATGACGATGTCCTGCGCGCCGAGCTCGTCCCAGGGGATGAGCTGCTGGCCCTGGGCCGTTTTGATGAACCGCAGGCCCCGCGCCCGGAGGTCGTCGTTGACGAATGCGTTGTGGATCAGCTCGCTGATCATGAAGACCCGCCGGCCCGGCTGGCGGGCCAGCGTTTCGTAGGCAACTTCGATCGCATTCTCCACCCCTTTGCAGAATCCGAAATGCCGGGCCACCAGAAAGCGCACCGGGCCGAAATCGAGCTCGAAAGGCTCCATCCGGTCTTCGGGCGGCTGGCTGTTTTTGAGCAGCGAGAAGATGCTGCTCCGGTACAGCGGAGCATACTGGCCCAGATCGTACTGTTTCTTGAAATTTCTCGACTCGTACTTCCGCATAGGGTTTCAACGGGTTAACCAGTTTGTTGAACCTGGCAGGGCGTGGGATTCAACAAGGGGTTAACCTGCGAAAGATTCAGGTTGTTTTGTTATGCAAAAAAACTTATATGACAGGCCGCAGCCCTATTTCAGCCGGATCTCCCAGGTCAGCTCGGCAGCTTGCCGCAGCATGTAGCTCACGCCGCAGTATTTCTCCTGGGACAGGCGCACTGCTTTTTCGATTTTCTCCTCATCCAGATCGGGCCCGTAGAGTTCGTACACGACATGGATTTTGCGGTAGTACCGGGGGTGCTCATCGGTGAGTTCGCCCGTGACAATCAGATCGATATCATCGAAGGGCACGTGCATTTTCTGCAGCAGGGATACCACATCCATGCCGGTGCATCCGGCCAGGGCGGCGAGCAGCAGCGGCTTGGGCTGCGGCCCCTCGTCGAGGCCGCCATACTGCCGGTCGGTGTCCATCCGCACCAGGTGCGAGTCGATGTGGGCATTGAATGCCAGCCGCGTAACGCGTTTGCAGCTTACTTCGTGGGTCATTGCGAGCAGTCCGTTTCCCCGGAGAACCGTGCCGCCGGGGAGCCAAATGTAGGCAATGCCGCGCAGAAGGGCAACGGCGGTCAGGCAGGCTGCACTTCGCGCTCGGCAAACCGGATGCCGTATTGCTCCAGCTCATCCAGAATCGGCTCATAGACAGCCGGCGTTACCGGCGTCTGCACGCCGGTGCCGCGGATGCTGCCCTCCAGCACGTGCCGCGCCGCGATGCCCAGCGGCAGCCCTACTGTGCGGGCCATGGCCGTCTGCACCGGATCGATGCCTTCGAGCACCATGTGCGACTGGATCTGGTGCGGCACGCCTGCCTGCTCGTAGTCGAACTTGTGCCACATGACGATCATATCCCGCTCGCCGGGCGCCAGGCTCCAGCGCTTTTTCAGGATATGCTCCAGAATCTGGGCCGGCGTGCCCTGCTCCAGGCCTACGGGCGTATCGTCGAACATGCCCAGCCAGCGCAGCTTGTACATCTCCTGCCCGTCGATGTCGAGGTTCATGTAGTGCGCCAGCTTGAGTTCCACGGAGTTGTGGGGATCGTAATATAAAAAGGAGTTGATGAAGTGGCGGTGGGTCATGCTCCCGACACGCTCCATGCGGTAGGTATCGTCGGTGGCGCCGAGCTGCACGAAGATGTCCCAGGTTTTGGAGAATCCGGGGCGCCGCAGGGTGCCGCGGTAGAGCGTGCGCACCTCGGGGATGCCATAGATGTCGAGGTATTTGAGGGAATCACGGTTGCCGTAGCCCTCGAAAAAACCGTATCCCGGGATGTGGATGATCTCGGTGCGGCGGAAGAGGCGGTGGTAGGGAATGTATTTGAACCGTCCTTCCTGGATGAAGCGGGCACCGCCCATGCCGGCGAGGACGACATTGCGGGGGTTCCAGGTGAATTTGTACTCCCAGGGATTGTCGAGGGCCGAGGCCGGGGCCAGCAGGCCGCCGGTGAAGGTCTCGAAGGCCGTCAGCACCCCGCCGCCTGCCCGGATGCGGTGGATGATGCGCATCGCCGACATGTGGTCGATCCCCGGATCGAGGCCGCACTCCATCAGGATCAGCGAGCCCTTTGCACGGGCCTCCCCATCGAGGGCCTTGATCTCATCGCTGACATACGAAGCGGTCAGCAGGGGTTTTCCCAGCTCCACACAGACGCGGGCTGCCAGCAGGTGAAAGCTCACGGGCAGCAGCGAAACGACGAGATCTGCCCGGCTGATCTGCGCCAGGCGCTGCTCAGGCTGCTGCACATCGAATGCGACCGCTTCGGCGCAGGCATACCCCTGAATCTGGGCTCGGGCAGCTTCCGGATCGAGATCGCCGAGGGTCAGGGTATGGCCGCTGCGGGCGCAGTAGGCCAGGAGATACTGGATGAGCGAAGGGGCGGAACGGCCTGCGCCAAGCAGGAGGAGGTGTTTCATTGGAACGGGGGCATCAGGGGGCAAATATATCAATTCTGCTTCGGAATGCCCGGCGCAGGCGCCTGAACGGGCGCAGGCGCTGCCGGGGCAGCGTGCGGAGAAATCTGTTTGCAAATTAATTTAGTAAAAATACTAAATAAATTTGCTTTTGCTATTCACACGTGCGTATTTAGAGGTTCTATCAGTCTCACCCGTACCATAGGTTGTATGCACAATTGGGAACCCCAGATGCCGGCCAGGCGCGACCGGCGTTATCTGGTATTGCCGTTGCCAGCCGGGCTTCCGCGCAAAGTCCGCAATGCCGGCGCCGTGCTGGCGCTGGTCGCAGGAACAAACCTGCTGAGCCATCAGCTGCTCAATCCGGATGCCTTCCGGAATCTGTTTGCCGCAGCGGCGCCTGCCGGCCACGGCCCGCTCTACCTGCTGGACAAGGCATCTGCCTACGTCCGCGACCCGGAGGCATTCGAGGAATCGGTGCGCGAGATCGCCGCCCGCCTCGGCCTGCCGCCTGAATGGCTGATGGCCGTCATGTATGCCGAATCCCGCCTCGATCCCGCTGCCGTCAACCAGCGGGGCAGCGGCGCCGTCGGCCTCATCCAGTTCATGCCCTCCACCGCCGCCGAGCTGCGCACCAGCACTGCCCAGATCCAGCGCATGGACGGCACCGAGCAGATGGAGCTGGTGTACCGCTACCTGGATCTGGTCCGCAGCCGCTACGGCCCCTACGAGACCCTCACCGACCTCTACCTCGCCATCCTGTTTCCCAAAGCCCGCGGCCAGGACCCCTGCTTTGTCCTCTACGCGCAGCCGGAAACCGCCTACAAGCAGAATGCAGGGCTGGACGAAGACCAGGACGGGCGGGTGACCGTCAGCGACATCGACCGGCGGCTGCGCCGGGTATTTCCGACCGCTTACGGCACCGGGCTGCACAACGCGGAAATGTGAAGCTTGCACGCTACTTTTGAGCACGGCGCCGATGCCCGGCGCCGTACCGAATCCTGCATCCCTATGCTGCCCCCTGCCCCGCTCGATCTGCTGCGCGCCGAACTGGCGCGCCGGAACCTGGATGCCTGCATCCTCCCCAATACCGATCCGCACCAGAGCGAATACCTCGCACCGCATTGGCAGGGCATCTCCTGGCTGAGCGGATTCACCGGGTCCGCTGCCACCCTGGCGGTCACCGCCTCCTTCGCAGGCCTGTGGACGGATTCGCGCTACTTTATCCAGGCTGCACGCGAGCTGGCTGGCAGCGGCGTGACGCTGATGAAGCTCCGCGTGCCCCACACGCCTGAATTCATCGAATGGCTCTGCACGGAGCTGCCCGCCGGCGCGCGGGTCGGCATCGACGGGCGGCTCTTTGCCCTGCCCCGCTACCGGGAGCTGGAGCAGCGGCTCCAGGCGGCAGGCATGCACCTGGAAGACGCCGGCGACCTGCTGGCGCCGGTCTGGCAGGAGCGGCCGGGGCTGCCGCTGCAGCCGGTGTACTCGGTGGAGGCGCTGCTGCCCGGCCCGCCGCGGGCCGCCAGGCTGGAATCGGTCCGCAGCCAGATGGCCGCGCGGAACCTCGACTGGCATCTGCTCGCTGCCGTGGATGATATCGCCTGGGTGTTCAACCTGCGCGGCAGCGATGTGCCGTTCAATCCGGTGTTTCTGGCCTTCGCCCTCATCGGGCGCAGCAGCGCCACGCTGTTTCTGCACCCGGAGCAGGTCACGCATGCCCTGAAAGCCGAACTTGCCGCTGCAGGCGTCACGCTGGCGCACTACACGCGCCTGCCCGAGGTCCTCGGCAGCCTGGCCCGCGGCTCGCAGCTCCTGCTGGACCCGGCCACGACCAGCATCGCGCTGCGGCGGGCCATCCCGGAGGGCGTGACCGTGCAGACGGATGCCTCCCTGCCCGCGCAGGCCAAGGTGCGCAAGGGCCCCGAAGCGCTGGCCGCCATCCGGCAGGCCATGGTCCGGGACGGCATCGCCTGGGTGCAGATGCTGTGCTGGCTGGAATCCGCCCTGCGCAGCGGGCAGCCGGTCACCGAATACAGCCTCGCACAGCAGCTCGAAACGTTCCGCTCCGCCGATCCGTCCTACCGGGGGCCCAGTTTTCCTTCCATTGTCGGGTACGGGCCGCAGGGCGCCATCGTGCATTACCGGCCCGAGGCGGAACACGCTGCGCAGATCCTGCCCGAAGGGCTGCTCCTCATCGATGCCGGCGGGCAGTACCTCCACGGCACCACGGATATGACCCGCACCTGGGCCCTGGGCGAGCCATCGCCGGTGCAGCAGACCCATTACACCCTGGTGCTCAAGGGCATGATCGCGCTGAGCCGCGCGGTGTTTCCCGCTGCTGCCCGCGGGGTGCATCTCGATGTGCTGGCGCGCCAGTTTCTGTGGCAGGAAGGGCTGAACTACGGCCACGGCACCGGGCATGGCGTCGGCTTTTTCCTGTGCGTGCACGAATCGCCTCCCGGCATCAGCCCGGCGGCCAGCGGCCCGGCCCAGGCCCCGCTCGAACCCGGCATGGTCCTCTCCAACGAGCCTGGCCTGTATCTCGAAGGGCAGTACGGCATCCGGATCGAGAACCTGATCGCCGTGCAGCCCTGGCCGCAGGCGCCCGAAAGCGGATTTCTCGCTTTCGAAACCCTTTCCCTCTGCCCCATCGACCTGCGGCTGCTCGACCTTGCCCGGCTGACGGATGACGAGCGCGGCTGGCTCAATGCCTACCACCAGCGGGTGCTGGACGCCCTGTCGCCGGGGCTGGCCCCGGCGGAGCAGGCCTGGCTCCACGCCCGCTGCGCGCACATCTGAGGGCGCAGTTTTCCCCAAGTTTGCACAACAGTCCGATTCATCTTACTATTGTTCTCAACGCACCGTCTTATGCCCGATATACAAGCCCTCCGCCAGCTGATCGCCCAGAACCGGCTGGACGACGTTCTCAAACAGCTGAAACCCTTGCCCGAAGCCAAGGACTTCGAGAACGAGATCATTATGCTGGAGTCAGATCTCAACGGCTTCAACCGCAGCGAGCGGACCGGCCTGCTGACGACCTCCGAGGCCGGCCTGCAGCGCCGCCAGCTCACCAGCCGGCTCCTGAATCTGCTGGGCGAAATCGAGCGGGCATCCGGCAGTGCCGTCCCGCCGGTCAAGCCGCCGGATCCAGCGCAGCAGTTCATCCTGTTCATCGGCGCGGCGCCGGCGGATCTGCCGCCCATCGACATCGACCAGGAGATCCGGGAAATCGAGGAAGGGCTGCGCCGGGCCCGGCTCCGGGAGCGCTTTCAGCTGGAGCAGCGCCAGGCGGCGCGCGCCGCAGACCTCCGCCGGGCCCTGCTGGACCTGGAGCGCAGCCCGCGCTTCATCCACTTTGCCGGGTACGGGCACGACGGGTCGGACGGCAGGCCCGCCGGGCTGATCTTCGAGGACGAGCAGGGCAAGTCCCGCATCATTTCGGGCGCTGCGCTTACCGGGCTTTTTTCCGCCATCCGGGACGTGGAGTGCGTGCTGCTGAATGCAGCGCTGTCCATCGGCCCGGCGCAGGAACTGGCACGGGAAATCCCCTACGTCATCGGCATGGACGGCAAACTGCTCGACCGGGCGGCGATCGTCTTCGCCATCGGCTTCTACGACGCCATCGGATCCGGCCGCAGCATCGAAGACGCCTTCCGGATTGCGAAGTCTTCCATCGAACTCGAAGGGCTGCCGGCAGATCAGGCGAATATCCCGCAGCTGCTGAAGAAAGCCTGACAGGCCCTCATCGCGCAAACACCCAGGTATCTGCGTCCGAGGCGTCCGGATCGTAGCCGTAGCCCATGCCGGTGAAGGCCTTCAGTGCTTCCGGATCGGTGACACGCTGGCGGATGGCATAATCTGCCATTGCTCCGCGGGCCTGCTTGGCATAGAGGAAAATGGACTGCAGTTTGCCCTTGCGCCACTCCTTGAACACCGGGGTGATCACCCGCGCCTGCAGGCGCTTGACCCGCACCGACTTGAAGTATTCGTCCGAAGCCAGATTGACCAGCGTGCTGCTGCCGGATTCAGCGAGGGCAGCATTCAGGGCATCGGCGATGCGGTCGCCCCAGAATTCGTAGAGATTCCGGCTGCTGCCGGTTTTCAGGGCGGTGCCCATTTCGAGGCGGTAGGGCTGAATGAGATCCAGCGGGCGCAGCACGCCGTAGAGGCCGGAGAGAATGCGGAGGCGGTGCTGCGCAAAGGCGAAGTCCTCGTCGCCGTATTCGCCCAGGGCAAAACTCAGGTAGGCATCGCCTTTGAAAGCCAGGAGGGCCTGTTTGGCCGTTTCCGGCGTAAACGGCGTGCGGAAGCTGCGGTAGCGTTCTGCGTTCAGCTCTGCCAGCTTGGGGCTGAGGTCCATCAGCTCCGCGATTTCGGCAGGCGTCTTGGCTGCCAGGGTATCGATCAGCACCTGGGCGGCATCGAGGTGGCCGGGCTGCGAATACTGGGCCGTATAGCGGGTTTCGTCCGAAAAATCCAGTTTCTTGGCGGGAGAAATCACGATCAGCATGGACAAGCGCATTGAGTCTGCTAATGTACGAAACCTGCGGCAGGGACGGATGTTTGGGCTGCTGGTCCTGCTGCTTCCGCTGCTGCTGGCGGCCCAGCCATCCTGGCAGCGGTTCGGCATGTCCGGGATGCAGGAGCAGACGGTAGCCCCGATGCGGGACAGCAGCGGCCGGCGCTGGATTGCCGGCACCGGCACGGACAGTGCCGGCGGCAGTGCGGCGCTGCTCATGCGGCTGGATGCTGAAGGCATCCCGGACCGTACGCTGCTGCTGCAGGATTCGGCCCTGGTATATGTAGAAGATGCGCTGGCGCTGCCTGGCGGCGGGTTTCTCCTCTGCGGCGCCCGCCGCGAAGCCGGAGCTGCGCAGGCCGCAGGCCTATTGTGGTGCGTAGACAGCAGCGGCCATACCTGCTGGCGGGTTCAGGCCGGCGCCTCGCTGCGCCGCGCCCTGCTCCTGCCGGACGGCTGTGTTGTTGCGTGCGGGCATGCCCGCACGCCTGCCGGGCGCAATGCAGCCCTGGCCCTGGCTGCCAGCGCAGGCAGCATCCGCTGGCAGACCCAGACCGCCGACAGCCTCGGACGCATTGCACAGGATCTGTGCAGGATGCCCGGCGGACAGATCGCGCTTGCAGGCGACGTCGTCCTCGCACCGGGGCTTGTCAATCCTTTTGTCTGGAAACTCGACTCCGCAGGCCATCCCCAGGCCCTCCATACCCTGGCCAGTCCGTACAACAGCGGTGCCCAGGATCTCCTGCTGCTGCGCAACGGGGATCTGCTGCTTACAGGCGAAGGCTACCCGCCAGGCGAATGGTACTTCGATGTGCTCTTCATCCGCCTGCAGCCCGACGGCAGCGAGCGGTTCCGCTGCACCTGGGGCGAAGACCGTGCCGAGGCTGGTTTTCATACCCTGGAGCTCCCGGATGGGCGGTGGCTGACCTGCGGATACGGCTATGAGTCCGGCAGCGGCACGATCGACGGGCTGATTCTGCTGTCCGACTCCAGCGGGCAGGTGCTGGACTTCCAGCATTTGGGCGACAGCGGAGGAGAATATTTCTACAAATGGCTGCCGGACTCGGCAGGCGCATATCTGGCCGCCGGCTTTTCGGTTACCGGCACGGACATACAGGCCCTGCTCGGCAGGTATTCCCTCCCGGCGCCTGCAGCCCGTGAGGACATGCAGATGGCTGTGCATCCTTTCCCCAATCCGCTGCCGGCTGGCATGACGCTGCATGTTCCGGCACTGCCTGCGGGCAGCCGCTGGCAATGGAGCAGCCCGGAGGGCCGGCAGCTGGCTGCCGGCCAGACCCCAGACGGCAGCGGAGCAGCGGTGCCGGTCCCTGCCGCCGCCGGGCTGTACCGGCTGAGCGTCACGGCACCGGGCGGCCGCCGCGGCAGCGCGTGGATACAGGTGCTGCCGCGCTGAAGGCACCATTCGCCGAGCAGAACACCGGAATCGCAGAACGGCTGCAAAACCTTGTACGAAAAAGTTCGTAGCACCCTTGACAGTACGAATCCTTTCGTATATACTTGTACTACGAAGCGCTTCGTAGAATAATTTCCTTCTGTTTTCCCATGGAACTGCACCTGAAACCGACAGAAGCCGAACTGGAGATCCTGCGCGTCCTGTGGCGGCACGGCCCCTCCACGGTCAAATTTGTCAATGACCTCCTCAACCAGGAGCGCCCGGTAGGCTATACCACGACGCTGAAATTCATGCAGATCATGCATGAGAAAGGCTACCTCCGCCGCGACGCTTCCGAAAAGACGCACGTGTACCAGGCGGCGATTACCGAGCAGGCGACCCAGCAGTCGCTGCTCAACCGCCTGATGGACACCGCCTTCCAGGGCTCTGCTTCCCGCCTCGTCATGCAGGCGCTGGGCAGCCGCCCATCGAGCTCCGAAGAGCTGGACGAAATCCGCCGTTTCCTCGATCAACTGGCCGGCAGCCCGCCTGCACAAGACCCCAACACATGAGTACCTTTTTTCAGACCGCCCTGATGGAAGCCCTTGGCTGGACGCTGCTGCACTCGCTTTGGCAGGGCGCCATTGCCGCCGCTGTGCTCGGGCTCGCCGTATACGGCAACCCCTCCCCGCACGTCCGCTACCGCCTTGCGCTGGCTGCCATGGCCGCGCTGATGCTCTGGTCCGCATTCACGTTTGCCGGCGAATACCGCCAAAGCCGGGAGCGCTATGCTGCGGCCGCAGCCTGGACGCCTGCGGCAGGCACCGATCCCGCTGCCCTCGCCGCTCCGGTTTCCAATCCGTATGAAGCGGTTCGGTCCCAGCCTTTCCGCGAGCGCCTGCAGCCTTATCTCCCCTGGCTTGCCGTGCTGTGGGGCGTCGGCTTCGCCGTATGCCTGGCACGCGCCGCCGGCGGCTACTGGTACATGCAGCGCGTCCGGTTCAGCCATGTGCAGCTGATGGGGTACGACTGGCAGTCGCGCATCAACGGGCTGGCCCGCAGGATGGGCATCCGCAAGACCCTGCTGCTGCTCGAATCGGCCCGTATTCAGTCGCCGATGGTCATCGGGCATCTGAAGCCGGTGATCCTTGCGCCGGTGGGGCTGCTCACCGGGCTGCCCGAAGCGCAGGTGGAGGCAATCCTGATCCACGAGCTGGCGCATATCCGCCGCCACGACTTCCTGGTCAACCTGATCCAGACCCTGGCCGAAGCCGTATTTTTCTACCATCCGGCCTGCTGGTGGATCTCGGCCATGGTCCGGGAGGAGCGCGAGCACTGCTGCGATGATTATGCCGTCCGGTTCAGCGGAAACGCCGTCGAATATGCCCGCGCGCTGGCCGAAATCGAAACGCGCCGCACGGTGCAGCCGCAGCTGGCGATGGCGCTCAGAGGCCGCTCCGGCAGCCTGATGGGCCGTATCCGGCGGCTGCTGGACCCCAGCTTCCGGCCTCATCAGGCACATGGGCGCAGCACCTACGCCACGCTGCTGCTTTTCGGGGTGACGGGCCTTGCCTGGCTGGCCCCTGCCGAGACCATGGCCGAGCGCATCCGCGAACGGGTAGCAGATGCAGGGCAAGCTACGGCCGAGCTGCTGAGCCGGCCCTTTGAAAGCCTGTTTGGCCAGGGCAGCATGCCCGCAGCGCCTGCCGGCAGCACTGCGGCGGTGACGGTCGACTGGGAAGCCTTCCCAGCCCTCGCAGCAGCAGCCGATACGCCGCCTCCGATGCCGCCCATGCCTCCGATGCCGCCAATGCCCCCGATGCCGCCTATGCCGGCCATGCCCCCGATGCCAGCCATGCCGCCCATGCCTCCGATGCCCCCGATGCCCCCGATGCCGCCCTATCAGGGCGGAGACCCGGACAGCGCCGCCGCTGCCGGCTGGGAGCAGCGCATCCAGGCATATGAGCAGGCCTGCGATGCCTGGGAACAGGCCTACGGCCGCCAATGGGAAGCCTACGGCCAGCAGTGGGAAGCCTGGGGCGAACGCTATGCGGAGCAGTTCAACGAAACGCAGTGGGAGGAATGGGGCCGCGAATACGAGCGCAGGTTCAACTCGCCCGAATGGGAAGCCTATATAAAGGCAGTCGAAACCGAAGCGCAGCGCGCGGCAGAAGCAGGAGAGGCAGCAGCAGCAGCGGCCGAGCGCGAGCTCGGCACGATGGAGCAGCAGCTCCGCAATGCCGAGCGCATCCGGAGCGAGGCCGAACGCCGGGCCATGGAGGAGATGCGCGTCCGCATGGAGCGCGACCGCGAGGCGCTCAACAGCCAGATGGAGTACCTGCGGGCCGAAGCCGCCCGCGCACAGGAGAAGGCCCGCGAGGCGCAGCAGGAAGCCA
Source organism: Bacteroidia bacterium (assembly GCA_033765305.1). Taxonomy (GTDB): domain Bacteria; phylum Bacteroidota; class Bacteroidia; order J057; family J057; genus RDXT01. The sequence goes on along the minus strand of JANRID010000010.1, from coordinate 98,191 downwards.
ACCGCCTCTCCGAGCGCGCCCATGCGCTGGAATCGGAGCTGCGCCGCGAGCTGAGCGCTGACGGCCTGATCTCCAGCTCCCGCGACCGCGTATCCATCCAGATGGAGCGCAACACGATCTCGATCAACGGCAAACGCCTCGAAGGCGAACAGGCCGACAAATACCGCCGCATTCTGCGCCGGTATGGCCTGAGCGAAGGCGAAAACGGCAAAGTCCGCTTCCAGTTCTGAATACAGAGCCCCGGTGCGGAGGGCGGCGGCCTGCGGGCGCGCCGCCCTCCGGCTTTCTGCGCCAACCGTCATAAATACCCGCTCCAACGGGCCGCCGCAGGGCCACGGCACACCGGGCTTGGTACAGGATTTGCGCCGTACTGGTATCCCCACAGCTGACAAACCCGGCCGAAACACCCAGCCAGCTGCCTTCCGGCATCTCTGAGCAGCCTGGCTGCACTCGGTCTGATTTCTTTCCGGTTTATATATCCAGTTCGAACTGCCTGGCGTTATGCCAGGCAGTTTCATTATATTCCGGTCCGAATGGTACCTGATCCTGCCCTGATGCCGATCCGCCGCATCCTGCTGCTGCCCGTCCTGATGGCCGGGCTGCATCTGTCCGCCCAGCCGGAGCGCTGCGGGACTGAAGCGGCTGCCGGCTGGTCGCGTGCGCATCAGCGCGCGCCTGCGCGCGAAGCACTGGAAAGCTGGATCCAGCACCGCATGGCGCTTCCCTTGCGCCAGACCTCCGGCGTGCTGCGCATTCCGGTCGTCGTGCATGTGCTTCACAACGGCGAGGCACCCGGCGCCGGCGCCAATATCTCCCAAGCCCAGATCCAGTCGCAGATCGAGGTGCTGAACGAGGACTTCCGCCGCCTGCCCGGCTCGCCCGGATTCAACACCCATCCCAGCGGCGCCGATACCGAGATCGAATTCTGCCTTGCGCTGACAGACCCTGCCGGACAACTGCTCGCCGAGCCCGGCATCGAGCGCATCCGGCGGCAGGACAAGGGATTTGCTGCCGGCCCCTATACCGTCTCCTATGCCAAATCGGTCATTCTGCCCCAGACCATCTGGGACCCGGAACGCTACTGCAACCTCTGGGTGATGGAGCTGGCGAACGATTTTCTGGGCTTCGCCCAATATCCCGACAGCTCGTCCCTGGGCGATCTGCCCGTCGACGGCGGCCCGCATTACACCGACGGCATCGTGATCCGCCCCGCTTCCTTCGGCAGGACGGGCTCAGCCGCTGCGCCGTACCACCAGGGCCGCACCACGACCCACGAAATCGGCCACTGGCTGGGCCTCTGGCATATCTGGGGCGACGGCCCCTGCAGCGTGGATGATTTCTGCACCGACACCCCGCCGGCCGATGCTCCGCACTACGGATGCCCGGCGGGCGCGGTGTCCTGCGGATTTCCCAGCATGATCGAGAATTATATGGACTACAGCGACGACCTGTGCATGTCCGTCTTCACCGCCTGCCAGAAGCAGCGGATGCGCACGGTGCTCGAACATGCGCCCCGGCGGCGCACCTTGCCTGCCTCCACCGTCTGCGACGGCCTGGCGCCGCCGCAGGCGCAGTTTGCCAGCAGCGCCACCCGCATCTGCGCCGGCAGCAGCGTGCAGTTCTCCGACCGCTCGCTGCCCGGCATCCAGCAGCGGAGCTGGAGCTTCCCGGGCGGCGAGCCGGCTGTAAGCACGGATTCGGCCCCGGTGGTCGCCTACTCCGCCCCCGGCCTGTATCCCGTAAGCCTGGCTGTGTACAACACCGCCGGCGGCGACACGCTTTCGGTGAGCGGCTATCTCGAAGTCCTGGCCAGCGGCGGGGCCGTACTGCTCGAAACCGGATTCGAGAACGGCTGGGAGGGCTGGACGGTGGACAATCCGGATGCGGACCTCACCTGGGCGCTGCGCAGCGCTGCCGGCAGCCCGGCAGGCAGCACCTCGGCCGCCATCAGCCTCTACGACTATCCCCAGACCGGGCGGCGCGATGCCCTGACTTCGCCGCCTGCCGACCTGCGCGGCTACAGTTCCCTCTCGCTCAGCTTCCGCCACGCCTACCGGCCCTACAACCTCGCAGACCCCGATTCGCTGCTGCTGCTGGCCTCCACCGACGGCGGAAGCACCTTTCCCCACCGCCTGCTGGCGCTGCGCGAGACCGGCAGCCAGACCTTTGCCACCCAGGCCCGGCTTACCAGCAGCTTCACGCCGCAAAGCGCCGCCGACTGGTGCGGCGGCACGCCCGGCTATGCAGCCTGCTTCACGGTGGATCTGTCGGCATTTGCCGGACAGCCGGATTTCCGCCTGCGTTTCGTGAGCGTCAACGGCTACGGCAACAACATCTGGCTGGACGACATCCGCCTCAGCGGTGCCTGCGCGCTGACTTCGGCGCCCGGGCCGGGAGCGGTCCCTGCCTGGCGGCTGGCACCCAACCCCGCCGGCGAGGCGGCCGCCCTGATCTGCGGCGGCAGCTGCCGGGCAGATGAGGTGCTGATTGTCAATCACCTGGGGCAGACGGTGCAGCGCCTGCGCCCTGCTGCCGGCCTGGAGCGGATCCCGCTGGACCTCGCCGGCCTGCCGGCAGGCCTGTATCAGGTGCAGGTATCGGGCGCGGGGCAGGCCATCCGCCTGCCGCTGCTGCATCACTGAAGCATGGCCCAGAACTTGGGCAGGTGGATAATGGCCCACACGGCCGCGGCAAAGATTACGCTCAGCAGCACGCCGCCTGCGGCTACGTCCTTGGCATGGGCGATGAGGGGGTGATGCTCCTTCGAGACGCGGTCGGCGAGGAACTCCAGGGCAGTATTCATGGCCTCGGCGGCCAGGACGAGGCCCATGCAGAGCAGGATGAGGCACCACTCGCCGGCATCGAGGCCGGTGCGCCAGCCCACCAGCAGGATCAGCCCGACGGCCAGCAGGTGAATCTGCGCGTGGGGCTGGGTGCGGAAGAAGACCGCGATGCCCCGGAATGCGTATCCGAAGCTCCGGATGCGGGCCAGGAAATAAGCGGAAAGTTGGGCCATAGCGATTGGCGTGATCAGGTGTCCGGGCTGCGAATATACCTCGAAGGCACGGGATGTTGCGGGGCAGCGGGCTGTTCCATGCTGCGGATTCTGTATGTATATTTGAGGCATGATCAAGGATATACCGATTTGGCCGGTAGAGGAGGTCCTGCTGGCCGTGTCGCCGCAGCCGGGGGGGCAGGCTGACCAAACCTGGGAGGTGTTCATGATCAACCTCAAAGACGAGCCGCTGCGCAATGTGCTGATTGCCTCGCGGGGCTACGGCGAGCGCAACGGCGAGCCGGCGAAGACCTCCGTGCTGCGGCAGTTTTTCGACGAGATCGGCGCGCAGTCGTATGTGCGGGTGGAGCACATCCTGCCGGAGGTGCTGAACCTCAACAATGAGTTCTGGATCAGCTTCACGCTGGGCGGCCAGGATTACCTGTTTGACCGGAGATATACCTTTGTGACAGGCAGCATCACCCCCGATCATTTCACGTCCCTGCCCCTGGTCGGCCGCCGCGGGGTGATGATCGGGTGAGGGGGCATTCCTTAACCATTTCTTTACCCCTGCACCGGGAGTTTTTGGTAATTTCCGCCCCATAATCCGATCCCATGCGCTTCCGCTGCCTCCTGTTCTTCTGCTGCCTGGCGCCTGCGGCGCTTCAGGCTCAGCTGTTTCCCCAGCTGGGCGGCCAGCGGGCAGGCATTTCGGCCCTGACGTTCCTCAAGATCGAGGTGAGCCCCCGCGCTGCAGCCCTCGGCGGCGCCGGCCTATGCCTGCCTGCCGATGCGTTTGCGCCTTTTGTCAATCCCGCCGCGCTCGGCCGCCTGCCGGCCTTTGCCCTCGGCGCTTCGCATACGTTCTGGGCCGCCGATGTGCAGTACACCGGGCTCTCCATCGCCCAGCCGACCAAGGCCGGCACGTTTGCGCTCTCCCTTTCCGGCCTCAACTCCGGCCCCATGCCGGTGCGCACCACGTTTCAGCCCAACGGCACCGGCGAGCTGTTCTATGCCTATTACCTCACCGCCGGCCTGAGCTACGGCAAGCAGCTGACGGAGCAGTTTTCGTGGGGCGCCACCGCGCGCTATGTGCGCGAGCAGCTGGCTCAGTTCCAGGCCAATACGGTGGTGGCTGATCTGGCTTTCCTCTATCAGACGGATTTCCGCGGCCTGCGATTCGGGGTGATGATCCAGAATTTCGGCCCCAACTCGGTCCTCCGGGGCAGCGTCGCCGCCGATACGGCGTTCAACAGCCGCCCCCTCCGCCTGGATGCCTACCCCGCCCCGACGGTCTTCAAGCTGGCCCTGGCCCTGACGCCCTGGGAGTCGGCCGATGGAAACCAGTCCCTGACGGCGATGCTCCAGCTCAACCACCCCAATGACAATGCCGAAAATCTGCTGATCGCAGCCGAGTACCAGTACCGGGAGCTGCTGTTTCTGCGGGCAGGGTATAAGTTCAATGTCAAAGACCAGCCGTATCCGACGGCCGGGCTGGGCCTGCGCATGCGCATGGGCAGGCATCCGCTGGTGATGGATTATGCCTTCGACCCGCTGCTGTTTCTGGGCAATGTGCACCGGGTGGGGCTTTCGTTTCAGCTGAACCCTGTATCTGATTCACAATGAGTGTCCTGCGCGAATGGTTCGGCCCGTCCAAAGAGGCGGTCTGGCAGCAGCTGAGCGAGGCGCTCGGCGGGCAGTTTATCCCCAAACGCGGCCTCCGCAAGCCGTCGATGGTCCGCGCCCGGCATCTGCACTGGACCATCGTGATCGACACCATCAAGCCGTCGAAACAGCCGTCCTATACCCGCATCCGGGCCAATTATCTCAACAGCGACAGCTTTTTCTTCCGCATCTTCCGCCGCAGCCTCGCCGCTTCGTTCAGGCAGGCCGCCAGGCTTGGGGACGGGCAGGATGTGATCGTGGGCTATCCGGAGTTCGACGATGATTTTATCATCCAGGGCAACGACGAGCGCAAGCTGCAGGCGCTTTTCGCCAGCCCCAGGCTCCGGCAGATTATTTCCTGGCAGCCGGAAATTTATCTGCAGAATATCGTCGATGATTCCTGGGTCACCGATCCCTGGCACGAGGGGCAGAGCGAGCTGGTGTTCCGCACGCCGGGCATCGTCACGGACCTGCAGCAGCTCCGCGATCTCTATGACCTGTTTGCCGAGCTGCTCGACCAGCTCTGCCGGATCGGCTCGGCCTACGAGAACGATCCCGGCCTCGCCGGCTGATGCTGGTTTCCGGCGGCAGATTGCCTAATTTGCACGCGCTTAACGCTGTCCCTTGGAGGCTCCTGTTCAACTGTCCGTCATCATCGTCAACTACAATGTCCGGCACTTCCTGGAGCAGTGCCTGGCTTCGGTGTTCCGGGCACTGGAGGGGCTGCGGGGCGAGGTGATCGTGGTGGATAACCATTCCTCGGACGACAGCCTGGAGATGATCCGCGAGCGCTTTGGAGACCGGGTGCATCTGATTGCCAATCAGGACAATCCGGGTTTTTCGAAGGCGAATAACCAGGGCATTGCCGCCGCTTCGGGCACGTACCTGCTGCTGCTCAACCCCGATACGCTGGTGCCGCCGGATACGTTCCGCCGCTGCATCGCGTTTCTGGATGCGCACCCGGATGCGGGGGCGATGGGGGTCCGCATGATCGACGGTACGGGCACATTTCTGCCGGAGTCGAAACGGGCGCTGCCTACGCCCTGGGTGTCGTTTTACAAGATTTTCGGCCTTTCAGCTCTGTTTCCCCGCAGCCGCCGCTTCGGCCAGTACCATCTCACCTACCTCGATCCGAAGCAGAACCACGCGGTGGAGGTGCTTTCCGGAGCCTGCATGTGGCTGCGCAAGTCGCTCACGGACCGCATCGGCGGGCTGGATGAGGCGTTTTTTATGTACGGCGAGGATATCGACCTCTCCTACCGCGTCACGCTGGCCGGGTTCCGCAACTACTACCTGGCCGATGCGCCGATCCTGCACTACAAGGGCGAAAGCACGAAGAAGGGCAGCCTGAATTATGTCCGGGTGTTTTACCAGGCGATGATCATTTTTGCCCGCAAGCATTTCGGCGGGCAGCGGCAGCGCTGGTTTATCGCGGCGGTGCATCTGGCGGTGTATGTCCGGGCAGTGGCGGCGATTCTGCGCCGGCTGGCGCTGCGCGCCGGGTTTCCGCTGCTGGAAGGCGGCCTGATCTATGCCCTGATGTACGGAATCCAGGCCTACTGGGAACATTATGTGAAATATATCGAGGGCGGGGCCTACCCGCCGGTGTTTACGCAGGTGTACCTGCCGGTGTATGCCGCTGTGTTTGTAGGCCTGCTCTGGCTGCATGGGGCCTACCGAAAGCCCTACCGCCTGAAGCCGCTGGCGGTGGCGCCGTTCTGGGGCTTTATCGCCATCGCGACGGCGACGTATATGTTTCCCTTTGTGCAGAATTTTTCGCGGGCGATCGTGGGCCTCTCGGCGGTGTTTACGATGCTGATCGCCATCGCGACGCGCGGGCTGCTGAGCCGCAAGGCGCAGGGGCGGTTTTTCTTTACGGAGGAAAACCGCCGCCGGGTGGTGATTGCAGGCACGCCCGCCGAGATCCGCCGCGCGGCGGGGCTGATTTTCGGCAGGCTCCGCTACCCGGCGGAGGTGCTGGGCTATGTGTCGGAGGCGCCTTCGGCGGAGCTGCCGGATCTGGCCTGGCTGGGCCGCCCGGCGGATCTGCTGGCCGTAGGGGCGCTCTACCGCGCGGATGAATGGGTGCTGGCTTTCGGCGCGGAGACGGGCGAGGCCCTGACGCTGCTCGAACGCCTCCACGGAAGCGGGATGCCGGGCAAGATCCTGCCGCCGGATTCGGAGTTTCTGATTGCGCCGCATACGGTGATCCGCCCCTGGTCCCAGGCGCCGGATGATGCAGCGGCGCTTCGCCGCCGCCTGACGGGCTATAAGCGCTGGATGGATCCGCTGGGCAGTGCGGCGCTGCTGCTGCTCTTTCCGCTGCTGGCGCCGGCGCTGCGGCGCCCGGCTTCGGCCTGGCGCGGCCTCTGGACCGTGCTGCGGGGACAGGCCCACCTGGTGGGCTACGCGCAGCCGGCGCCCGCCGGGCTGCCGCGCCTGCGGCCCGGCCTGCTGTCGCTGCGCGACCGCCGGCCGGATGCGCCGGCAGATCTGCCCCTGGGCCCGCTGGATGCGCAGTACGCGGCGGCGGCAGGCTGGGAGCTGGATCTGGATATCGTGCTGCATGGCTGGCGCAGCCTGCGGGCGCCGGAGGAGGGAGGGGCCGGATGAAGCAGGCGGGGCGGCGGAGGCTTCCCCCCCTGGAAAGGGGGGGCGCAGGGGGGGAGCGATCCGCCCGGCGAAGCCGATGGATGACCGCCTGCATCTGGCTGATGCTCGCACCCGCTGCCGCCCTCAGCCAGCCCGGCGAATGCCGCATCCGCGCCGAAGACCTCCAGCCTGTCATCCGCCGCTTCAACCCCTACTTCAGCAGCCATACCTGGGACTCTGCCGCACACCTCGAAGTGGCGCCGATGGGCCCCGGCATGACGCTCTCCATCGCCCAGCATGGCTGCACCCGCCACCATACCATCTTTACCCTCCTGCTCGAACCAGCGCTGGTCACCCCTGCCGACTCGTTCTGGGTCCGGCAGTTTCACCGCATCCTCCGGCGCGCCCTGTGGCAGCACCCTGAATATCCTGCCTTCCAGCACGAAGTGGAATCTCTCATCGCCGACCGCTTTCCCCTGGCCGGCGTCAATACCTCCTTCAATTTCCCGGCAGGAATCCTGAATTTCATCTGCGAGGTCCGCTACGAGCCGCAGCGGCCCGCGTCTGTCCGCATCGAGATGATCCGCTTCCTGTTCAGGGAAAAAATTGAAGCGCAGCCCCTCCCCGGCATCCCCGACGCCCAGGATGACGGCTGGAAACAGCCCTGAGCCGCACCAGCACAGTGCAGGATGCCCGCAGCTTCCGGCTGCACGGCTTTTCTGCTATCTTGAGCTATGCTACGCACCTCGCTTCTGTCCGCCATCCTGCTGCTGACGCTGCCCCTCCGGGCCCAGCCGCAGATTCGCCCTGAATTGCTCACCCAGGGCTGGTCCGCCCAGTGGATCATGCCGCCCGGCGCCTCCGCCACCGGGTACGGAGTCTACCACTTCCGGCACAGCTTCTCCCTAGCTGCCAAACCCGGAAGCTTTATCATCCACGTCTCGGCCGACAACCGCTACCGCCTCTTCGTCAACGGCGTGCCGGTCTGTCTCGGCCCGGCGCGGAGCGACCCCATGAACTGGTACTTTGAAACCATCGACCTGGCCCCCTGGCTCCAGCCCGGACGCAATGTGCTGGCTGCGCTGGTCTGGAATGCCGGGGAAGGCAAACCCTTCGCCCAGATGAGCTTCCAGACAGGATTCATCATGCAGGGCAACAGCCCGGCGGAGGAAATCGTCAATACAGGCCCTGCCTGGAAGGTCCTGGAAAACCCCGCCTACCGGCCCCTGCCGCCGGACCGCGGCCTCCTGCAGACCTATATCGTCACCGGCGACGGCGATGAAGTGCAGGGCAGCGCCTATCCCTGGGGCTGGGAAGATCCGGACTACGACGACCGGCAATGGCCGGCAGCGCGGCGGATGTGGTTTACCGCCAAGCCGCGCGGCGTAGGCACCGACGGCAACTGGATTCTGACGCCCAGGGAAATTCCGCTCATGGAGGAGCGCACCGAGCGCTTTGCGGCGGTGCGGCGCAGCGAAGGAATCCCGGTGCCGCCCCCTGCCTTTGTCCAGGGGGTGCAGCCCCTCACCGTGCCGCCCCGCACCCAGGCCCGTCTGCTGCTCGACCATGGGCAGCAGACCAATGCTTATCCCGAACTGACCCTCAGCGGCGGCCAGGGCGCCGAAATTACCCTCACCTACGCCGAAGCCCTCATCGACGACCGCCGCGAAAAAGGCCACCGCGATTCCATCGCCGGCAAGCACATCATCGGCCTGCAGGACCGCTTCCTGCCCGACGGCGGCGAAGGCCGCCGCTACCGCCCCCTCTGGTGGCGCAGCTACCGCTACGTGCAGCTCGATATCCGGACCGGCGATCAGCCGCTGGTGATTCAGGACCTCTTCGGCACGTTTACCGGCTATCCGTTTGAGGAAAAAGCGGCTTTTCAGTCCCCGTATCCCAGCATCGGCCCGATCTGGCGCACCGGATGGCGCACAGCGCGCCTCTGCGCCGGCGAAAGCTATTTCGACTGCCCCTACTACGAACAGCTCCAGTACGTGGGCGATACCCGAATTCAGGCCCTGATTTCCCTCTACGTATCCGGCGACGACCGTCTGATGCGGAAAGCCATTACAGATTACGCCCATTCCTTTATCCCCGAAGGGCTTACCCAAAGCCGCTACCCCAGCGCCGATCCGCAGATTATTCCCACGTATTCCCTGTTCTGGATTTCGATGCTGCACGACTACTGGATGCACCGCCCGGATGCCGCCTTCGTTGCGCAGCATGCGGAGGGCGTCCGCGATATTCTGAAGTGGTTCGAGGCCCGGCGGCGGCCCGACGGCCTGCTCGGCCGGGTGGAATGGTGGAATTTTGTGGACTGGTCATGGCCTTGGGAAGAGGAGACCCGCATGGGCGGCGTGCCGCCCGGAGTTGCTGCCGGCGGCTCCTCCATCCTCTCCCTGCAGTATGCCTACACCCTCCGCCAGGCTGCCGACCTGGCCGAAACATGGGGCGACCGCAAAACCGCTGCCCGCTACCGCCGCCAGGCGGCGGACATCGTGGCCGCTGCCTACCAAGCCTGCTGGGATCCGGGCCGCCGCCTGCTTTCCGATACCCCGGACAAGCAGCACTTCAGCCAGCACGCCAACATCCTGGCCGTGCTGACCGATGCCGTGCCGGAACGGGAACAGCCCGGCCTCCTGCTCCGCGCTGCCGCCGATACCAGCATCACCCAGGCAACTTTTTATTTCCGCTTCTACCTCTTCGAAGCGCTGTACCAGACCGGGCTCGGCAGCCGCCTCGTCGCCGAGCTGAAACCCTGGGAGGACATGCTGGCCATCGGCCTCACCACCTTTGCCGAAAATCCCGAACCGACCCGCTCCGACTGCCACGCCTGGAGCGCCGCCCCGGTCTACCAGCTGCTGGCGACCACCGCCGGCATCCGGCCCGCTGCGCCAGGATTCGCCTCGGTGAGCATCCGCCCCGCATTCGGCCCGCTGCCCGAATTCGATGCCCGCATGCCCCACCCCGCCGGCATGATCCGCGCTGCCCTCCGCCATGAAAACGGACGCCTCGCCGGCACCGTCGAACTCCCGCCCGGCATCCCCGGCGTGCTGATCTGGAATGACAAACAGATCTCCCTCAAACCCGGCACGCAGCAGATTTCCCTTCCCTGATGCCAGCCCCCGATTTATGCCCGGATCTTACGCCCCTGCCCTTTGCAACCGGAGTTACAGATCCTCCCCGCATTTTTTTCGTATCTTGCAGGAACGTAAACCTGAAAGTACCATGACAATCCGAACGACTTCGCGCAGCCTCGCCCTGACCGGGCTGCTGATGTGGGCAGCCTCGTCCTTCGCGCAGGCTCCGGAGACCATCCGCTGGGTGAGCATCGAGGAGGCAGCCAGCCTCTCTGCCCAGGACGGCAAAAAAATTCTCGTGGACCTCTACACCGACTGGTGCGGATGGTGCAAAAAAATGGATAAGGACACCTACGCCCAGGAGCGGGTGGCCAAGTACATCAACACCCATTACCACGCAGTCAAATTCAACGCTGAGCAGCACGCGGAAGTGATGCTCGGCGGCACGACTTTCAAATACCTCGCCAACGGCAGCCGGGGCGTGCACGAGCTTGCCCTCCGCCTCACCAACGGCCGCCCTTCCTATCCCACCACGGTGTTCCTCGATGCCGGCCTGGGGCTGATTACGTCTGTCCCCGGCTATCAGAACGCGGACGGCATGCTGCCCATCCTGGCGTTTCTGGCAGAAGATGCCTATAAAACCACCTCCTGGGAAGCCTACCAGCGCAGCTGGCAGCCCCGCTGAATCCGCTCATTCTGGCAGACCGACCTTGACAGGTTGTCACTGGCATACAATGTGAACAGCATATCCAGCCGGCTTTCCGCCGGCTGGATTGTATATATACCGAGACCGCTGATCCTATGGCACAAGATCCGAATATGACCGAAGTACAGCCTGAAGCAGAAGCCCAGATCGACCAGCAGCCTGCTGACGCATCCGAAATTCCGGCATCCGAACAGCCCGCAGCAGAACCGCAGCCCGATAGCCTGGAGGCAGCCCTGGAGCAGATCCGCGTGCTCAACGCCCGCATTCAGCAGCAGCAGCAGGAGTCGGAAGAGCTCAAAGACCAGGTCATGCGGCTCAATGCGGATTTTTCCAATTTCCGACGCCGTAAAGAACGCGAGTCCGCCGACGCAATCCGCTTCGCCAACCAGGAACTCGTGCTGCATCTCCTGCCCGTGCTCGACAACTTCGACCGGACCCTCGATGCAATCGAAAAAACTGACAATCTGGCAGCAATCAAGGAAGGCATCTCCCTCGTAGGCCACGGCCTGAACAAACAGCTGCAGAAAATCGGCCTGGAGCCGATCGAAAGCATGGGCAAAGCCTTCGACGCTGCGCTCCACGAGGCCATTTCGGCTGTGCCCGTCGAGGATGCGGAGCGCAAAGGCACCGTCATCGATGTGGCTGAAAAAGGCTACCGCCTGAAAGATAAGGTCATCCGGGTCTGCAAAGTGATTGTGGGAGAATAAACAGCCATGGCAAAACGCGATTATTACGAAGTGCTGGGGGTAGCGAAAAATGCCTCGCCGGATGAGCTGAAAAAAGCTTTCCGGAAGCTGGCCGTTCAGTACCACCCGGACAAAAACCCTGGAAACGCAGAAGCGGAGGCCAAATTCAAGGAGCTGGCCGAGGCCTACGAGGTACTCAGCGATCCGCAGAAGCGCGAGCGCTACGACCGCTTCGGCCATGCCGGCGTGGGCGGCGCAGCCGGAGGCGGGTACGGCGGAGCCTCTTCGTTCGAAGATATCTTCTCCCAGTTCGGCGACATTTTCGGCAACGACTCGCCCTTCGATTCCTTCTTCGGCGGCGGAGGCGGCCGGCGCCGCCGCGCCCAGCGAGGTCCCGACATCCGCATCCGCATGGAGCTCACCCTGGACCAGATTGCCCAGGGCGTGGAAAAAACGCTGAAATACACCCGCCAGATGGCCTGCGAGGCCTGCAGCGGCACCGGCGCGGAGCAAGGCTCGGCCTACTCCACCTGCCCCACCTGCAACGGCCGCGGCGAAATCCGCCAGCAGGCAGGCGGCGGCTTCTTCCAGCAGATTGTCGTCACCGCCTGCCCCACCTGCCAGGGCGAAGGCAAAATTATCGCCCGCTCCTGCAAGGTCTGCGAAGGCAAGGGCCGTGTAGAGAAGGAAGACATCGTGCAGGTCCGGATTCCCGCCGGCATCCAGGAAGGCATGGACCTGAAAATGGAGTACAAAGGCCACGTAGGCCTGCGCGGCGGCCCCGCCGGCAACCTCCTGATTCAGATCATCGAAAAGCCGCACGACCTCTTTGAACGCAAGGGCGACGACCTCATCCACGATCTGTTCATCAGCTTCCCCGATGCTGCCCTCGGCGCCAAAGTGGAGGTGCCTACCCTCAACGGCAAGCTCCGCATCCCCATCGAGCCTGGCATGCAGCCCGGCAAGGTGGTCCGCCTCAAAGGAAAGGGCCTGCCCAATATCTACGGCTACGGCAACGGCGATCTGCTCGTGCACATCAATGTCTGGACACCCGAACGCCTGAGCTCCGAGGAGCGCCGCATTCTGGAGAACTTCCGCGATTCAGACAATTTCACCCCCAACGCCACCCGCGAGCAGAAAAACTTCTTCGCCAAGGTCCGCGATCTCTTCAGTTCCGGGCGCTGAGCAAAGCCGAAATACCTCTTACCGGGCGCTGAGCGGAGCCGAAGCAAGACACCTGCTTATTCCGCCCGGCAGCCTGCGCGCAGCACTTCTTCGATAAACCCGGGCTTCGACGCGGTTTTGTAAAAATCGCGGTAATACTTCAGGCTCTCCGCTGCAATTTTTTTGTCGAGATAGGGAGATTCCTCGTAAATGGCGATGAGCTGGGGCCGGATGGCCTGAAACCGTGCCAGCATCTGGGCGTACTCGGCCTCCGTGCGGCACAGCGGCTTGAACGAACGGCGCGCATAGTACGCGGAGCCTTTCGCGGTGCTCGACTTGGTGTACGGCGCATCCACCATTCCCGACCAGTCGAAATCGTAGGGTGCCAGCAGCGGCTTCCCGCGCCCGTTGGTGATGGCTTTCAGGTTTTGCCGGAGCTCCACCTCAAAGTCCAGGTTGGAGATCATGTAGTTGAACAGATGGACCATGGTCAGCTGCTCCGGATCGACAGATTCGGGTGTCAGCGGCACGTCGTCTGCCACCGGCGACTCCCCGTTGCGGGCAGCCAGCTCCTCCTCCGATTCGATGAAAAAGGCGAAATGCGTTTCGTCCGGCCGCTGCCCCTTGCTGTCGTGATAGGTGATCCGGGCCAGGCGCACCCGGAAACTGAACGGCGTCAGCAGGCTGTACACCTTGTAGATGTAATATTCCCGCAGGATGTACTGATCGTCGTTGCAATGGGTGACGAGCTTGAGCTTATCCTGCCCGTCGAAGGGGGCGAGGGCTTTTTTGGGAAACTTGACCCGCACCGGCGGGAAATAGCAGGTGAACGCATCCCGCCGGAAATTGCCCCGCACACGCACCTCCACCGGCATCTGCACGGGGGCCCCCTGCGGCGAGGTCCATTGCATGCTGGCCTCGTGGTAGTCGGGATTGTTTCCCCGGTCTGCGAGAAACTCAGTCCAGTTGGCGGTAATGGTAAGTTCGAGCAGGCTGTCCGAGTCGAACAGGCCTGCCTGAAGCGGCAGGATGCCCAGCATCAGGCATAGGGCGGCCAGCAAGCGGCGAAGCGTAGCAGGAGTCATGCGGAACCGGGTTGAAACAGGCTTAGACCCAAGCAAGTTACATATCCCGGAAGCTTGTCCCAAAGGATTTTTTTGCGGGGCGGCTTCGGCCTTGCAAAGAAATCGGCAGCCGGATGCAGCAGGTGTATCTGCGCTGCGTATATTTCACCAACTGAATTCAGATGCATCGAACCGCCGTGATCCGGAACTTCCTGTGTATGACCTGCTTATGGGTCGCTGGCATCACTTGGCTCCCAGGAAAGCCCGCCGGGTTCACCCTCGTGGGCAATGCGCCTTCCGTACGGATCCAGGTGGAAATCCAGAACAATATCGTGCTGGTGCCCATCCGGATCAACGGCTCCTTCGAGATGAATTTCATCCTCGATACCGGCGTCAAGACGACCATCCTCACCGAGCCCCTGCTCTCGGCATTCCTCAACCTCGACTCCCTGAGCCGGGTCAAGGTGCGGGGCCTGGGCGAAGGCGATGCCATCGAGGCATTTCTGGCCCGGAACGTGTCCATGTCCTTGCCCGGCGTGCAGGGGTACGGCATCAATATGCTCGTCCTGCCTGAAGGATTGATTTCATACAGCGGCATGTTCGGAAAGCCGGTCTATGGCATCATCGGCTACGAGCTGTTCGGCCAGTTTGTGGTGGAAATCAACTACCACCAGAAATATATCCGCCTCCACGATCCCTTCCAGTTCAGGCTGCGGGGCAACTGGGACCATATTCCCATCGACGTCCGCCGCTCCAAGCCCTATCTGCGTGCCAGCCTGGTCGATTTCCGGGGAGATACCATCGAATCGGAATGGCTCATCGATACCGGCGCCAGCATGGCGATTTCCCTCTTCGACCGCGACCTGCCGCTTCCGGACCCTTCCATCGAAGCCTTCCTCGGCCAGGGGCTCAGCGGCAATGTGTACGGCAAACTGGGCCGCTCCAAAGGGTTCATGCTGGGCTCGTTTTCCTTCGAGCACGTCGTCACCGGCTACCCGGACCCGGAATCCATCAACTATGCCCCCGACGATACTGCCTGGTACGGCAACCTGGGCGCCGAAATCCTGTCCCGGTTTCACCTCATCATCGACTACAACCGCGAGGTGCTGCATCTGCGCAAAAGCTCCGGCTACAAGAAACCCTTCGAGTACAATATCAGCGGGCTGGAGCTGCTCAGCCTCGGCTCCGCCTTCGACCATTTCATCATCAGCTACGTGCGGCCAAAGTCGCCCGCCGAGCAGGCTGGCCTCCAGACCAACGATATCCTGCTCTCGATCAACGGAATCCCGGCCGGCGATCTCAAAATCGATGAGCTGTATGAACAGCTCAACAAACAGAACGGGCGCATGGTGCACCTGCGCTGCATGCGCGGCGGCGAGATCAAAAAGATCAGCTTCCGGATGGAGCCTGAAATCTGAGCCCTGCGGCGCCAGCCTTCCTGCCTGATTCGGGTTTTAACTCCCGCGCAGAAACCGTAGCTTTGCCCGCGACTGCTACGAATTCAACGCGAGATCCTACATATGGCAACGTTCGAGCTGACCATGCCCAAGATGGGCGAAAGTATCATCGAGGCTACCATCCTGCGGTGGACCAAGGAAATCGGCGATCCGATCCAGCAGGAAGAGTCTGTGCTGGAAATCGCGACGGACAAGGTGGATTCCGAGGTGCCTTCGCCTGTATCCGGGGTGCTGCTGGACAAGCGCTACAAAGAAGGCGATGTGGTGCCGGTCGGAGCCGTGGTCGCAGTCATCGAAACGGAGGCCGGCGCCGTGGCAAGTGCCCCGGCGGCGCAGCCGCCTGCTTCGGAGCCCGCTGCCGAACTGGCAGCCGAGGTGCCCTATGTGCCTGCTGCCGGCCCCGAGCTGAGCGCCAACTCCGGCAGCGGGCGGTTTTACTCGCCGCTGGTGCTCAATATTGCCCGCACCGAGGGCATTTCCATGCAGCAACTGGAGGCCATCGCCGGCACCGGCCGCGAAGGCCGCGTTACCAAGAAGGACATCCTGGCCTTTGTCGCGCAGCGCAGCGCAGCTCCGCAGACGCCCGCAGCTCCGCTCCCCCTGCCGGCAGCGCCGCTGCCGCCCGCCGTACCCGCCCCCAAGGCCCCGGCCGTCTCCGGATCGGTCGAAATCATCGAGATGGACCGCATGCGCAAGCTGATCGCGCAGAATATGGTCCGATCCCGCCAAACCTCCGCCCATGTGACTTCCTTCGTGGAGGCCGATGTCACCCACCTCGTCCTCTGGCGCAGCCGCCATAAAGACCTTTTCCAGCAGCGCTACGGCGAAAAACTCACGCTGACACCCGTCTTCGCCCAGATCGTGGCCCGCGTGCTGCGCGAATTCCCCATGATCAACAGCTCCGTGGACGGCGACCGGATTCTGGTCAAACAGGACATCAACCTCGGCATCGCCGTCGCGCTGCCTACCGACAACCTCATCGTGCCGGTGATCCGCCATGCCGACCGCCTGAATCTCGCAGGCCTCAGCTCCGCCATCAACGACCTCGCAGCCCGCGCCCGCGCGAACAAGCTCCGCCCGGACGAGCTCGACGGCGGCACGTATACCCTGACCAATGTGGGCTCCTTCGGCAGCATCATGGGCACGCCCATCATCCTGCAGCCGCAGGTCGGCATCCTGGCCACCGGTGCCGTCCGCAAAACGCCCGCCGTCATCGAAACCCCCACGGGCGATGTCATCGCCATCCGCCACCGGATGTTCCTCTCCCACTCCTACGACCACCGCATCATCGACGGCTCCCTTGGCAGCCGCTTTGCCCAGCGGGTGGCCGATCTGCTTGAGGCCTGGGACCTGAATACCCCGGTCTGAGCAGCCCCATTACGCAGCAGGCGGCATCCCGGTCAGGAATGCCGCCTGTGATCGCATCGGAGCGAAGGAGTCCCCGCCTGGATGGGGCCGCCTTAGCGTACCAGCGCCAGCTCGCCCTCCTGGGTGACTGGCCCGCCGCTGCCGGGCGCTTCAAACGAAATCGCATACCGGTAGTATCCCTCCGGCGCGGGGCGGCCTTCGAGCGAGCCGTCCCAAGTCTGATCCGGCTGCTGAGAGCTGAATACCAGACGGTTGGACTGATCGAAAATCCGCAGGGAAAAGTTCTTCAGCTCGCACTGGTGCTGAATCTCAAACCGTTCGTTGATCCCGTCCCCGTTCGGAGAAATCGCGCTGGGAATGTAGGCTATACACTCCGCACCCGACCGCTCGATGTACGCAGGCTGGGACCAGAGAATCCCGGAAAAGCTGCAAGAGCAAAGAACAACAATCAGCAGTTTAGCTACAAAACGAATCATATGACCAGACCTCACAAAAGCTTGTATCAAAGAAACGGAAAGCGCCCGGAGATGATCCGGGCGCTTGCACGAACGGCTGTATTCGCCTCCCAATCGGCGCTGGGGGTCAGGGCCGTGCGGTGAACTCCACCTCGATGGCGTCGTAGTAGAGCGTGGTGAGCCCCTCGAATCCGGAATCGGTGCCCACGATCAGCCACAGGCTGCCGCTGTCGTCGGTTTCTGCCTCAAAGGCTTCTTCGGCATTGTCCCGGCGGATAAGCATCCACTCGGACAGCTCGCCGCTGGTGCCGATGTCGCCCAGCAGCTGCATATCCGCTCCGTCTGTCCCCTGATTGCCTTTGTCCAGGTTCATCCGGAGATGCCCGGCTACTTCAGGGTCTGGGATCGGTGCCGGCGCTACTGCCACTGCGCCCGCCTTGAGAAATACGCTGCCGCCGGGGCTGCCGCCGATTCCGACCGACTCCCGCGGATACTGGGAGGCCAGCCGGATGCGGAATACCACGGAATAGCGTGTCCGCGGCTCCAGACCGGTCACCTTGCGGGTGAGGTACATGAACAGGTCGTCGCTGTGGTTGGAGCCTGTGATGCGGAAGCCGCTGCTGTCCGCGTCCAGTTCGGCCGGGAGCGGCTCCACCGCTGCACTGAGCTGGTACATCGAGTCTTCGCCTTCGGGATAATCCGAAAATCCGGCCGTCCAGCCGGCGGCGCCGGATTCAAATGACCAGGCCTGCCGGAGATCAGGCTGCGCAGCATCGGGTTTGCAGCCGCTGATTGTCCATGCGGCTGCCGCAATACCCAGTACGAGATGAAGGGGAGTTTTCATAGAGATGAATGGAGGTAATTTCCCCTATAGACGGAAGATCTGCGCAGGATGATGCATCGCCCCGTGCAGGAGGTGCCCGGCAGGCCGGGCTGGCATACGGATTGCAGCGGGAGAAACAGGCGGCCATCCGCCTCCTCCGTGCTGTTCCCTGACTACACCTGCATGCATTCCGAGTTCCTTACATTCCGGCGGTACAGCTCCCGCGAAGAAGCTGACAGCCTGGTGGCGCTGCTCCGGCATCACGGCATCGACTGCCGCATCGAAGACCATTCGCCTGCCTTCGACGGTACGATCACGGGCGGCAGCGTGCTGCAGGCCCAGGTAGAGCTGAAGATTCCCTCCGATGCATTCAGCGAGGCCGATGCGCTGCTGCGGGAGGATGCTGCCCTTACCTGGATCACCATCCCGGACGATCACTATCTGCATGCCTTCAGCGACGAGGAATTGGTCGAGCTGCTGCACGAGCAGGATAAGTGGTCGGCGGACGACGCCCTCCTGGCCCGCCGTCTCCTGCTGGACCGGGGAATTGTGGTTACGGCCACCGAACTGGACGACTGGCAGGCCTGGCGCTATGCGATTCTGGAGCGGCCGGAGCGGATGCCGCTGCCGGCCCTGATGGCCGGCCTGCTCCTGCTGATGCTGGCCGCCGGCGCGGGCATCGCCTTCCGGCTCCCGCTTTTCGGCGTGCTCGGGGCATTTGCCTGCGGGCTGATGGGCACCTACTATGCCATCCTGCGCCGCACCCTGCCCGACGGACGCCGCGTGCGCGTCTACGACCGCTTCAGCCGCCGGGCTGGGATCTTGCTGACAGCAGCCAGCCTGGCAGCCGGGGCTGCATCGCTTGGAGCTATGCTGCGCTGAGCCTCATTCGAGCGAAAAGGCGATGTACTGATCCCCGGATGGGGTGCCCATCTTGCCGCCGCCGCAGGCAATGACGACATACTGCCTGCCGCCGGCCTCGTACACGGCCGGGGTCGCGTATCCGCCCGCCGGCAGCTTGTATTTCCACACTTCCTCTCCGGTCTGCTGATGGAAGGCCCGGATATGCTCGTCCTTGCTTGCAGCAATAAATATCAGCCCGCCGGCCGTTACCACCGGGCCGCCGTAGTTCTCGGTACCGGTTTTGGGAATGCCGCGCTGCGTCAGGGCCTCCATTTCGCCCAGCGGCACCTGCCAGGCGATGACGCCGCGGTTGAGGTCGATGGCGCTGAGCGTCCCCCACGGCGGACGCACCGCCGGATAGCCTTCCGGGTCCAGAAACCGGTTGTAGCCGGTAGAAGTATAGGGAACGGCAGGCGCATCGGCCACGGCTGCCACGGCTTCGTGATCTGCCTTGCCCGGATCGAGCAGGTACTGCGCCACGGCTTCGCGCTGGGCTTCGTTCAGGTGGCCGAAAGAAGGCATCAGCCGCCGCCCGTTGGCGAGGAGGCGCATCAGCGAATCGGGCTTGTAGCGCTGGGACACCGTCAGCAGCGAGGGGTACACCCCCGCAGGATCTCCCTGACGTTCAGCCCCATGGCAAGCGGCACACTGCGACACATACACCTGGCGGCCGGAAGATGCGGCGGTGCCTGCTGCGGGAGCCGCATCGATCATGGTCAGAATCCAGGGCATTTCATTGGCATTGACATAGAGCATGCCCCGGACCGGATCCACAGCTGCGCCGCCCCATTCCGCGCCTCCGTCGAAGCCCGGAAAAATCATGGATCCCTCGCGGCTCGGCGGAATATAGCGCTGGCCGGTGCGCACCTGGCGCAGCCGGGCGAGCACCGCCTCGCGGGACGCTGGCGACAGATCGGTAGCTTCGGCTTCGGTGAATACCTGCCGGGCAAAGGGCGGCGGGGCCAGCGGCACCGGCTGTGCAGGCGCAGCCTGCTCGCCGGCCAGCTCGGAAGGCGGCACGGGCTGCTCCTCCACCGGAAAGACGGGCTTGCCCGTGTCCCGGTCCAGCACAAACACAAAGCCCGATTTGGTGGCCTGCGCCACGACTTCCCGCTTCCGCCCCTCATACGTGATCGTAAGCAGGTCGGGCGGGGCCGGCAGATCCCGGTCCCAGAGGTCGTGATGCACCGTCTGGAAATGCCAGCGGTACGCACCGGTAGCTGCGTCCAGGGCCAGGATACAATTAGCGAACAAGTTGTCGCCCAGGCGGTTGCCGCCATAGAAATCGTAGGAGGCGGAGCCGGTCGGGATATACACCATGCCGCGCTTCGGATCGACGCTCATGCCGGCCCAGCAGTTGGCTCCGCCGGCAGTTTTCCACGCATCGGGCGGCCAGGTCTCATAGCCGGGCTCGCCGGGCTGGGGAATGGTGCGGAACATCCAGACAATCTTTCCGCTGCGCACATCGTAGGCCCGGATGTGGCCCGGCGCGGCATCGGCGTTCTCGGAGACCCGGGTGCCCAGGATCAGCAGATTGCGGTACAGGGCTCCGGGGGTGTTGGAGATGATGAAGCGCTGGCCGATGTCGCGGCCCAGACCTTCGCGCAGGCTCACCCGCCCTGCCTGCCCGAAGCCGGGCACCGGGCGCCCGCTGCGGGCGTCGAGCGCGTAAAGCCATTCATTGGCAGTCACAAAGATCCGCCGGTCCTCCCCGTCCTCCCAATAGGTCAGCCCGCGATTCGCGCCCAGCGAGCTCAGCGTTTCCCCCTCGAAGGGATCGAAGGTCCACAATTCGCGCCCGCTGGCCGCATCCAGCGCAAATACCCGCAAGACCGGCGAAGTCCCGTACAGCACCCCGCCGACGACGAGCGGGTTGCACTGGATCTGGCTGCGTCCCTCCGGGCTTGCCCCGCCGCTGGCATAGGTCCAGGCCACGCGCAGCTGCCCTGCGTTTTCCGGCGTGATCTGCGTGAGGGGGGAATATTGCCGGCCCTGGGGATCGCCGTGATAAACCGGCCATTCACGGGAGTAGGATTCGGGGGCCTCGCAGGCAGGCAGCAGCCCGGCGGCCAGACAGGCCATTGCAAGCAGACGGAACGGGTTCATGCAGCAGTCCATTAAGCACGTGCCAAAAGATATGCATTTTCCGCAGCCTGTCTATACACGCACCGGCTATTTCCCTCCCGTACCAGACAGCACAGGCTGCCCCGGAACCGGAGCAGCCTGTATATCAAGCAGCTAGAATCTGGCGCTTATTCCACGATTTTCATCTCCTTGAGCAGATGGCCTGCCCCGGCGAATTTATCGATGACGAAGAGCACGTAGCGGATGTCCACGGCGATGGTGCGGTTGAACTGGGGGAATACGTAGATGTCCCCGGCCATCGCCTCCCAGTTGCCGTCGAAAGCGCAGCCGATCAGCTCGCCCCGGCTGTTGAGGACCGGCGAGCCCGAGTTGCCGCCGGTGATGTCGTTGGTGGTGAGGAAGCAGACCCGCATGCTGCCGTTCTGGCCGTATTTGCCGAAATCCTTCTGCTTGTACAGCTCCTTCAGCTTTGCAGGCACGATGTAGTCCGGATCGGTGGGGTCCTCCTTCTCCATGATCCCGTCCAGCGTGGTGTAGTAGTTGTAGAACACCCCGTCGCGGGGATAATAGGGCAATACCTTGCCGTAGGTGAGGCGCATGGTGGAGTTGGCATCCGGATAGAAGCGGCGCTGGGGCTCGTATTCGCGGAGCGCGCTCTGGTAGGCCTTGTTCAGGACTGCGCGCTGAGACTCGAAGGCATTGTCCGAGATCTGCACCCGCTCGATATAGTAGTTGATGACACCGCGCAGGAAGCGGAAGATCGGGTCCTGCTCGATGACGCCTTTCTGGGGATTGTTCAGGAAGGCCTCCATGCGGCTGCGGTTGGTGGCGAGGGCCGTAGCGTACGCGCGCTCGGTCCAGCGGCGGATCTTCGATTCGATGTCGGCGGGCGCAGGTGCTTCGGCCACTACGATCGAGGCGCTTTCGCTGCCTTTTTTCTTCTTTTTCTTCTTGGCTTTGGGCTCCTCGGCAGGAGCAGGGGCCTGGGTGCCAACCGGTTCGTTCAGCAGTTCGTCGAAAATCGCCGGGCGCCAGTCGGCAGGCAGATCCTGGTAGAAGCGCAGGAAGGTCTGGGTAAAAACTTCCTGATCCACCTGGCGGAAGAACTTGCCGAAGTGCCCGTCGAGCCCTTCGCGCGTCTGCGCCGCAGCGCCTTGGGCAGCCTGCGGGTTGCCGGAGTTGATGGCGCCGCGCAGCGGGGCCAGGGCCGAGTAGGTATAGGTGAGCGCCTGCGTGGAGAATGCGCCGAAGTTGACGTAGTTCATCGCCTTGTCTGCCGGCTTGTACGCGGCGTACAGTTCCTCGAAGTCCTGCATCAGCGTGCCGTATTTCTCCTTCCGGACGGCATCTGCATCGGCCCATGCCTGAAACTTCGCCTCTTCCTGCTTGCGCAGCCCTACAATATCGTAGCGGTCGAGCATCTCGGTCTGGCCGATGAAGTATTTGTACGCGTTCATCAGCGAGGCATACTCAGATGCCAGGGCGATGCGGACCGAATCGCTGCGGTCCATGAACGACTTCATCACCTGGGTCTTGGCGCCCAGCAGGTCGATTTTAGCCCGGTTGGACTGCTCCAGGGCCAGCTGGATCGCCGGGCTGGTCAGGTAGCGCTCGGTGGAGCCCGGATAGCCCATGATCATTGCATAGTCTTGCTCCTGAACGCCTTTGAGGGAAACCGGCAGGAAGTGGCGCGGCTTGAAGGGCACGTTGTCGGCGGCGTACTCGGCAGGTTTGTTGTCCTTCCCGGCATAGACGCGCAGCAGGCTGAAGTCGCCCGTATGGCGGGGCCAGACCCAGTTGTCTTTGTCGTAGCCGAACTTGCCGATCGAGCTGGGCGGTGCCCCTACCAGGCGCACATCGGTATATACCTCATAGACAAACAGATAGTATTCCAGGCCGGAGAACATTTCCTTGACCTCGGTCTCATATTTGCCTTCCTGGGAAGCAGCCTGCTCGATCGAATCGATGCGGGCGGCCACGGTTTCAGGATCTTCGCCCTTGGCCAGGACCGTCAGCGTCACATTCTCCGAACGCATCAGATATGCAGCCGTTGCGCCGGGAATCGGCAGCTCGTCGCTGCGGCTCATGGCCCAGAAGCCATTGGTCAGCAGGTCCTCATTGACGCTGCTCAGCTCGGCAATGGCGTCGAAGGCGCAGTGGTGGTTGGTGAGGACGAGGCCTTCGCCGGAGATCATTTCAGCGGTGCAGCTGCCGCCGTTGAGCTTCACGATGGCATCCTCCAGGCTGGGTGCCTGTTCGTTATATACCTGATTGGCAGGCAGCTCCAGGCCCAGCGACTTCATATCGGCGTAGTTGAGCTCCTGCAGGTTGAGCGGGAGCCACATGCCTTCGTACGAGCGGGCGCCGTAGGGATTGGCTTGCTGTGCGGCAGCCAGACCGGCCAGGCTGAGCAGCAGGCTCAGCAGCAGGCTGCGGCGGATCGGGGTGATTCGGTGCATCATCATTATTGGGTATTGATCGGAACGCGTAGTGAGCAGTAAGTTGAGTAGCAAGTATGAAGTATCAAGTCGGAAGACGGAAGCAGTGAGACAGGAGACAACGGACGGAATACACAATACAGAAACAGCGGGATTCGGGCGGCGTAAGGGGCTGAAAGGCGCCAGCTGCGGAACATGAGTCGGTGCAGGCCGCGCAAACTTACGCCTCCTGCCGGAATCTGCTGTCTGCTGCCGATGCATTGCAGGAAGTTTTCGGCGAAATGAGGCCGCGCCCGCCTCACGGCTGCCGGTGCACGACCGCCACCGAGGCCTGGGCCGTGGGCATGACCAGGATATCGTTGATGGTCACATGGGGCGGGCAGGTTGCCACAAAGTAGATCACATCGGCAATATCTGCCGCCGTCAGCGGCTGCAGGCCCTCGTACACCTTGCCAGCCCGCGCCGTGTCGCCTTTGAAGCGGACCTGGCTGAATTCAGTTTCCACCATGCCCGGGGCGACGTTGCTGACCTTGATGCCATAGGGAACCAGATCCATGCGCATGCAGCGCGTCAGGGCATCCACGGCATGCTTGGTTGCGCAGTAGACGTTGCCGTTGAGGTAGGCTTCCTTGCCGGCGATGGAGCCGATGTTGATAATATGGCCGCTGCGGCGGGCCACCATCTGCGGCGCAATGGCGCGCGTGAGGTAGAGCAAGCCTTTCAGGTTGGTGTCGATCATCTGCTCCCAGTCGGAGAGCAGGCCCTCGTGGATGGGGCTCAGGCCGGCAGCGAGGCCGGCATTGTTGAGCAGGAGATCCACCTGCTGCCATTCAGCGGGCAGGGAATCGAGGGCGGCGCGCACGGCTTCAGGGTCGCGCACGTCGAAGCACAGGGCCAAGGTCTCGGCGGGCAGGCGCGCTGCAAGCGCATCGAGGCGCCCGCGGCGGCGGCCGGTCAGGATCAGGCGGTAGCCTGCGGCAGCAAATTTTTCTGCAGCGGCCTCGCCGATGCCGGCGGTAGCGCCGGTGATGAGCATGGTAGGCATAGGTTCTCAGCTTGGATGGTTTGGTCTATATCTCCCGGCAGGGGTTCAGGCATCCTGCTCCGGCTGCGCCCCGCCGCTGTGCACATGCAGGCGGCAGTTGATCCATTCCCCGTCCATTTCCGGAGCATAGCGCTCGTACATGCGGATGGCGGGCGTATTCCACTTCAGCACCTGCCAGCGCACCTGGCGCATGCCGCGCGCACGGGCCAGATCCCGCACGGCCTCCAGCAGCATCGGGCCGATGCCCCGGCCCCGGAAGCGCTCCGTCACCACCAGATCGTCCAGATACAGCACGCGGCCTTTCCAGGTAGAATAGGCCGTAAAAAACAGGGCGATGCCCGCCATGTCGCCCTCCGGGTTTTCGGCGACCAGGCACTCGAAGGAGGGCCGGGGGCCGAAGCCGTCGGCCAGCAGCTCTTCGGGCGAGGTCAGCACCTCTTCCGGAGCACGCTCGTACTCAGCCAGTTCGCGGACGAGCTGGTGCACAGCGGGCATATCGGCGGGCCCGGCTGGGCGGATCCGGATCTCATTCATGGGCGGCATGCAAGGTTTCGTGAATCCAGGCGGCATAGGCAGGATGGCTCTCCGCTGCCGGCAGGGCTTCGATGCAGGGGACCGAATAGCTGTGCAGCGCACGGACGCGCTGCATCAGCGCTTCGAGCAGCGGGACGGTCGTTTTGGCGATGAGCACGGCCTCCTGATCCTCCACGACCTTGCCTTCCCACCAGTACACCGACTGCACCCCGCCCCAGCAGTTGGCGCAGGCCGCCAGGCGCTCCGATACCAGGCTGCGTCCGATGTCCTGCGCCTCCGCCATGCTGGCGCAGGTGATGTACACCCAGCGTATTTCCATGCGGCCAAGTTAGATGCTGCGGCGGATAAAGTGAAATTCCGGCCGGATTCCCGTACGTGCGCACTGCCGGAATTGACGGGAATCATTGCACAATCCCCTGCCAGCGCCCAACATCGCAGCCGGATTCCCGTTTTATGTTGCCAACTGTCAATTGCTTGCCCCATGTCGATCCGCCATACCGTAGCCGATCTGCGCCGGGAGTACCGGCAGCACCAGCTCGATGAAGCCAGCCTGCATCCGGATGCCATCCAGCAGTTCGAGCGCTGGTTTCAGGAAGCGGTCCAGGCGCAGGTCGCCGAGCCCAATGCCATGTCCCTGGCCACGGTGCGCGAAGGGCGCCCTTCGGCGCGCATCGTGCTGCTGAAAAATTTCGATGAGCAGGGCTTTGTCTTCTTCACCAACTACAGCAGCCGCAAATCGCGCGAGCTGGCCCCGGACGCCTGGGCAGCGCTGACCTTCTGGTGGCCGGAGCTGGAGCGCCAGGTCCGCATCGAAGGGCGCACGCGCCAGGTAAGCGCCGAAGAGTCGGACACCTACTTCCAAAGCCGCGACCGGGGCAGCCGCATCGGCGCCTGGGCCTCGCCCCAGAGCGAGCCCATCGGCAGCCGCGCGGAGCTGGAGCAGCGGGTGCAGGAAGCCGCCGGGCGCTTCGCCGACCAGGAATATATCCCCCGCCCGCCGCACTGGGGCGGCTACCGCGTACACCCCGAATGGATCGAGTTCTGGCAGGGGCGTCCCAGCCGCCTCCACGACCGGATCGTGTACACCCGCCAGCCCGACGGCGCCTGGCTGGCCGGGCGGCTCGCCCCCTGAAAATTGCCGCTTGCACATTCCGAAATCTTGGTGCAATTTCAGCCAGTTTCCGGCCCCGCCTGCCGCTCCGCACGCCCGGCCTCCACCCACTCAAACCGAGAGCTGTCATGTTTTTTCCGGAACATCTACGCTATACCAAAGAGCATGAATGGGTTATGCTCGAAGGGGACGTCGCGACGGTCGGCATTACCGATTTTGCCCAGGGCGAACTCGGCGATATCGTCTATGTCGATATCGAAACACTCGGGCAGTCCATCGAGCGGGGGGCGATTTTCGGCACGGTCGAGGCCGTCAAAACCGTTTCAGACCTCTTCATGCCGGTATCCGGCGAGGTGATCGAAATCAACGATGCCCTTGTCCGCCAGCCGGAGCTGGTCAACAGCGATCCCTACGGCGACGGCTGGATGATCCGCGTCCGGATCGAGGAGGCATTCGAGGATGCGGATCTGATGACGGCAGCGGAGTATGCCAAGATGGTCGGGCAGCCGAACTGATTCCCCATGCCCCGGGTCCTGCTGATTACCTATTACTGGCCGCCCAGCGGCGGGGCCGGCGTGCAGCGTGTGCTGAAATTTGCCAAATACCTCCGGGATTTCGGCTGGGAGCCGGTGGTCTATGTGCCGGCCAATCCGTCCTATCCGGTGCTGGACCCTTCGCTGGAGGCTGATATTCCGCCGGATCTGGAAATCCTGCGCGGCCCGATCTGGGAGCCCTACGAGTGGTACAAGCGCTTTACCGGCAAGGGCAAACAGGAGCGCGTATATTCCGGCTTCCTTACCGAAGACCGGCCGCCTTCCCTGACCGAACGCCTCTCGGTCTGGATCCGGGGCAATTTTTTTATCCCCGACGCCCGCCGCTTCTGGATAGGCCCCTCGGTGCGCCGCCTCGATGCCTGGCTCCGGCAGCATCCCGTGGACGCTATCCTGTCCAGCGGGCCGCCGCATACGGTGCACCTGATCGCCCGCGGCCTCAAGCGCCGGACTGGCCTGC
The DNA here is from genome assembly GCA_033765305.1 of Bacteroidia bacterium. Lineage (GTDB taxonomy): Bacteria > Bacteroidota > Bacteroidia > J057 > J057 > RDXT01. Next base: position 71,009 of record JANRID010000010.1, on the reverse strand, counting down.
CCTGGATCGCCGACTTCCGCGACCCCTGGACCAATATCGATTTTTATCCGCAGCTGGGCCTCACGCCCTGGGCCGACCGCCTGCACCGCCGCATGGAAGCCAGCGTCGTGCGCGAAGCGGATCAGCTGGTGACCGTCAGCTGGGTCTGGGCGGAGGAATTCCGGGCCCTGGGCGCCCGCAATCCCCGCGTTATCCTCAACGGCTTCGACGACCAGGATTTTGCCTTCGATCCGCCGCCGCTGGAGCCGCGCTTCGTCTGCGCCCATATCGGCTACCTCAACGCCGACCGCAACCCGCCCCGGCTCTGGGAGGCCTTCGGCGAACTCTACCAGGACCATCCGGACCTGCGCCGCGACCTGGTGCTGCGCTTCGTCGGCAAAGCCGACCACGTCACCTTCCGCCAGCTGGAGGCCGCCGGCCTGAGCGGCTGCGTGGAGCGCATCGACTATGTGCCGCACAGCGAGGTGCTGCGCTATACCCGCAGCGCCCAGCTCCTGCTGCTGCTCGTCAACAACGTGCCCAATGTCATGGGCCATATCCCCGGCAAAACCTACGAATACATCGGGTCGCGCCGCCCGGTGCTGGCTATCGCGCCGCCGGAGGCCGACGCCGCGCGCGTGCTGCGCGAAGCCCGCTCCGGCAGGGCCTGCGGGTTTGAGGACAAGGAAGCAATGAAAGCGGAAATCCTGCGCCGGTATGCGCAGTATCAGGCAGGCACACTCGCCACCGAAGCGGCGGACACCCGCGGATTTACCCGCCGGGATGCCACCCGCCAGATGGCCGAAGCCTTACATGCGCTCCGGCATTCCAATCCCTAGGAGCCGGAACGCCTCGCGCAGCACCTCGCCGGTCTGCTGCGCCAGCGCGTAGCGGAATGCGCTCGTCAGCGGGCGGGCGCTCTGCAGGATTTTATCGCCGTGGTAGAAGCGGTTGAATTCCTTCGCCAGTTCGTAGGCGTAATTGGCGACCAGCGCCGGATTGTAGAGCTCGCCGGCTTCGCGGAGCGTGTCCGGATAGCGGGCCAGGAGGCGCAGCAGGCTGCGCTCGTGGTCATGCATCGGATCTTCAGGCTGCGCCGCAGGATCAAAGACACCGATTTCCTCCTGCTTGCGGCGCAGGGCCGCCGTGCGGGTGTAGGCATACTGCACGAAGGGGCCCGTATGGCCGTGGATATCCACCGATTCAGCCGGGTCGAAGAGCATGCGCTTTTTCGGGTCCACCTTCACCAGAAAATACTTCAGCGCGCTCAGGCCCAGGGTGTGGTACAGTTCCTCCAATTCTTCCGCGCTCATGCCTTCCGTCTTGCCCAGCTCCGAGGTGTACTGGCGGGCCGTGGCGATCATGTCGTCCAGCAGGTCGTCGGCCTCCACCGTGGTGCCTTCGCGGGTTTTCATCTTGCCGGTTGGCAGCTCCACCATGCCATAGGACAGGTGGAAGAGGTGGCTGGCATAGGGCTTGCCGAGTTTCTGGAGGATCAGGAAGAGCACCTTGAAATGGTATTCCTGCTCGTTTCCCACCACAAAAATCGAGCGGTCCATGCGGTAATCCTCGTATTTGGCATCGGCCACTGCGAGGTCTTGGGTGATATAGACCGAGGTGCCGTCGCTGCGGAGCACGAGCTTGTGGTCGAGGCCGTCGCCGGTGAGGTCGATCCAGACCGAGCCGTCCGGCTTGGCGTAGAAAATGCCGCGGGCCAGGCCTTCCGCCACCGTTTCCTTGCCGAGGTGGTAGATATCGGATTCGTAGTAATAGCGGTCGAATTCGATGTGCAGCCGGCGGAAGGTCTCCTGCATGGCAGCATAGACCCAGCCGTTCATGCGCGACCAGAGCGCGCGGATCTCCGGGTCGTTGTGTTCCCAGCGGACGGTCATCTCGCGGATGGCCTGCATGCTGGGCGCCTGCTGCTCGGCGGCCTCCTCGCTCAGGCCGAGGGCCTTGCCGGCCTCGGTCTCGGCCTCCAGGAGGTGTTTGAACTGCACATAGTAATCGCCCACGAATTTATCCCCCTTTTTGCCCGCCGACTCCGGCGTATCCTGGCGGCCAGCCTGCTGCCAGGCATACATGGACTTGGAGATATTGGTGCCGCGGTCGTTGAAGAGGCAGACCGGCACGGCGCGGAAGCCGTTGGCATCGAGGATGCGTGTGAGCGAGTCGCCGAGCACGATGTTGCGGACGTGGCCCAGGTGCAGGGGCTTGTTGGTATTGGGGGAGCAATATTCAACCACGACGGTCTGGCCCGCGCCGAGGGTATTGCGCAGGAAAGCCGGGCCTTCGGCCCGCATTTCGGCGAGCGCTGCGCGCCAGACGGCTTCGGCCAGACTGAGGTTGAGGAAGCCCTTCACGACGTTGAACTCCGCCACCAGATCCCCCTGCCCGGCGAGGTATTCGCCCAGGCGCTGCCCCACCTGCTCCGGCGCGCCGAGCTTGTAGCGGGAGAGCGGGAAAGTGACGAGGGTGTAATCGCCGGGGAATTCTTTTTTGGTTTCCTGCACAGACAGGCTCTCCGGCGCTGCCTCCACCTGGTAACAGGCCTGCAGGGCCCCGGCGGCCGCTTCCTGGATCCGGACTATCAAGGACTTCATGCGCGTAGAATCGGTTTGCGGCGCAAAGGTGGGAAAAAATCGGGTAGCATGGGCATCTGTCCCTGCCGGTCTTATGCTTCCGCCGGCAGCACTTCCTCGGCCGCTTTCAGCTCCGTGCCCACGAATACGGCCAGCCAGGCGCGCAGGTTGGGCTCGGCCTGGAGCTCCGGGTCGCGGAAATAGCGCCGCAGCTGCGCCCGGCCCGTTTCGAGGGCCTGCTCCAGTTGCCCGGCATCCTTCCGCTTGAGGTACTTCAGTTCGAATACGAACTGGCAGGGCGTCTCCACCGGCGGACGGCGCAGCAGCAGCAGGTCCACATAGCCCTGCACTGCCTCCCGCTCCGAACGCAGAAAGTACAGCTGAGCGGCATGCAGGTAGCTCATCAGGATCATCTTGATCCCCGTCTCGTTGAGGTGGATCAGGTCGCGGTTGGAAGCCTGCTCCAGGGTGGAGGCCGCCAGCTCCAGCAGCGGCTGCGGGCGGTTGTGTATGGCCATCTCCCGCACCAGGTCCTGTACGGCCAGCGCGCGCGGAAGCCCGCTCAGCTGCCGCTCCATCAGCTCGCTGAAATAGTCGAAGTAGAGCTTTTCCACCACCAGGTTGGGCGGGCCCAGCAGAGGCGTGCCCAGCTCAGCGCCCCGGATGGTCAGCAGGCCGAGGTAGTAGAGCAGGCTCAGGAAATCCTGGTCGGTGAAGCTGCGCTCGAAGCTGAACTGCGCCGTGATGGGGCTGGCGATGCTGCCCCCGGCCAGGATGCGGCGCAGCAGCTCGTAGCGGCCCGGCTCCTGGCCGCCCAGCTGGAAGGTCCGCCGGATCTTGCCGTAGTCCGAGGCGATGTTCACATCCAGCATCTGGGGCGGATACCCCTGCCGCTTCTGGTATTCCTTGGCAAAATACAGCACCATGTCCGGGTTGTACATGCGGGGCTGCTGTCCCTCGGCGCTGAATGCGTAGCCGTTATACCAGCGGCGCACATCCGTCATGACCGCTTCAATCTGCTCAGGCCCGATACCGGCAGCCAGCAGCAGGGTTTCGGTTTCTTCCGCCGAAAACCCCATCAGCCCGTGCAGGCCGGGGTCCATGGTCAGGTTGGCTCCGATGTTGAATCCCGAGGTCAGGCTGTCTAGCGTCACCGGCGAAACGCCGGTCATGAAAATCCGGTCCACCGTGCCCAGCCCGGTGAACTGCTTGACAATTTCGTAAAACTTCCGCACCCAGCCGTTGCGGCTCACGATCTCCTGGAAGTAGTCCAGGTCGAAGCTGATGAGTTCGTTCGTAAAATGGTCGTACTCGTCGATCAGCAGGCAGATCTTCTGCGGCTGCCGGGCAACGCTGCTCAGAAAGGCGAGCAGCATCCCGTCAGGCGACTCCTGCCGCAGCAGCAGGTCCGCCTCCTGCCCGGGGATAAGCTCCGGGTAGCGGCCCATGCACAGGCGGATGCCTGACTGGACTTTGTTCAGAAACCCCGTGTACGTCGTATCCCGCTGCTGGGTATCGATGCCGCTGAAATCAAACTGGAGCACAAGGTAACTGCCGGCCAGGGGCGACGGCTGCTGCCCGGCGGCCAGATGGCCGAAGAGTTCTGTGAATGCCCCGCATGCTCGCGCCCGTAGTAGTGCGCCAGCGTCGAGAGCCAGAGGCTCTTGCCGAAGCGCCGCGGGCGCAGGAAGATCTGGTATGATTCGCCCAGCGCTTCGAGGAGCGGGATATACCCGGTACGGTCCACGTAATAATAGCCGTCCCGGATCAGGGAGGCAAAATCGGCGCGTCCGTAAGGCAGCTTGACCATGGCATAAAGATACTGAAATTTCCGCTGACCGGGGGAGATGCGCCATACACATCCGCACCGCCTCCCGCCCAGTGTTGCCTGCGGCGCGCAGTCTGCCTGCCTTCGCTGCAAGCACCCAGCAAGATCCCCTCCCGCCCGTGACGCACCTGCCTCCGCTGCCAGACCCGCACGCTGATCCGCACTGCCCTGTGCAGCTGCGGCATTTCATGTATCTTTACGCTGCAGCTGCAACCCCCATCTGATCCCGCATGCCGCCTGTATTTCCTTCCATCCATACCCTTCCGCCCCTGCTGCTGGCCGGGATGCGCATGCGCCTCCGCCTCTACGACCCCCGGCAGGCCCAGCTCTGGCGCGGCTTCATGCCCCGTGCAGCCGAAATCCCCCGCCGGGCGGATGCGAACCGCTACTCGGTGCGCATCTATGAGCCGGGCTATTCCTTCGGAAGCCCTGATATGGAGGCGGAACTGGAGACCTGGGCGGCCGTGGCGGTCCTGGCGCAGGAGCCGCTGCCCGAAGGCATGGAGCTGCTGAGCCTGCCCGGCGGGCTGTACGCAGGCTTCACCTATCAGGGGCCTGCCAGCGGATTCTACCAGACTGCGGCCTATTTCTTCGGGGAATGGCTGCCGGCCTCCGGCTACGCCGCAGATGCGCGCCCGCATTACGAAGTGCTCGGCCCTGGCTACCGGCCCGACGCGGCCGATGCCACCGAGCAGGTCTGGATTCCCGTCGTCCCGATTCCCTGACCCGCATGGACCACATACAGCGCATGGCCCGCATCAACCGCCTCTGCGAGACCCTCGAACTGGATTTCGAGGTGCTGCTCAGCCGCAAGCGGAAACTGCTGCTCGGCGGAAGCTTCGATCTGATGTATTACGTGCAGTTCTTCGTCCTCTTCACCGGCGTCCAGCCGGGCGGCCCCTTCCACGGGGCAGAACCCGGGGCCTTCACCTTCCGCTTCCTCCGCCTCGAAGATGCCGGCCCTGCGCCCGCAGGGCTCCGGCAGACCCGCCTGAATTTTCATCCTTTCCCTGAAACAGAACCCCTGATTCACAAGGGTTTGTATTTCTTTGCCCCCGCCGCGCCGCGCTTTACCCGGATGGGCATGGGCCATCCGCCGGTGCCCGGCCGCGAGCCGCTCGACCTGACTGCCGTCATCGATGCCTGCCTGGCACTCGAAGACCAGCTCCCGCCGTATTGAGCGCTCCGGCTTCTGGCGATTTTTTGCGTATTTGCTCCGGGCTGCGCCCTCCGCCCGCCCATTCCGCCAATCCTGCCCCATGCGGAAAGGCATGAGGCGACGAGTCAGCACAGGCAGCCGGCCACAGCAGGCCCGCGTGCATATCAGGAGCGCGCTGCCTGCTGTTCAGCACCGCACACAAACCGCCCTGCTCAACAACCTGACGCAGAGCCGATACCAGACGGAAAATATGCCATGGAGAATGGCCCATAGCGCCCAAAGTGCCGTGCAGTTCCGCAGAACCGTTTGTAAAACATTAACAATCAACCGTTTTCATAAGTCCTGATCTGGAACATCGAAATTTGTTTCGCCCCTATAAAAGGTTTACTTTTACGACCTACCCCCGCTTCATCCAGCAGCTCATGAGGACGCGCATCTCCCCTCGGCAAACCGCCCTCAGCAGCGCAAGCGCGGAACCAGTCAGCCAACACCAGCAAGGCTCAAGCCAGCAGCCGGCCTCCCTCACGCCGAAATCCGCTATTTCTCCGCCCCCTTTCGTGTTGAATGCGGCACCTGTTCAGGGCAAATGGCAGCCCCGGCCCGAGAGCACCGTGCAGCGGGAGCCTGCTGCTCCCGAACCCGCTGCTCCCGAACCTGCTGGCAGTACGGTCCCGGCGTATGTGCCATCCGCCAGCTTAAGCGAAGCCCTCGATAAACTTTCAGCCATCCGGGAGGAGCCGAGCAAAGCCGTGCAGGACGAATGGCTTCCCAAGATTCAGGCAGAACTGGCTCAGTTCGCCAACGCCATATTCAGCGGATTTCCCGTTACCTCTTTGGATGAATTTGGCATGCCCACCGATGGGCTGCAACGGGCAAAGTTCCTGGATTATACCTCCATGTACCTGGGCGGCATCGAGCAGGCGCGTGCGCATTTCAGCAGCATCCGGAAAGCTGCCGTGCCTGGCGAAGTGTATCTGCACGAATCGGCTGCGGCCCAACTGGAAAAAGTGAATAAGCTTGTGCCCAAGATGCCCTCCACCACAGTAGCATTTGCCATCCGGGGGCGGTATGACCCCGCGGATATCAAAGGCCGGGGCATGATGGCCCACGCTATGGGATACGCGGTAGATTATTTTGCTACGACCAATGTGCACCTGAACGACAAGCACATGAACGCGCTGGTCAACCTGTATGCGTCAAAGGACAGCGGCGGGCCCGCATATCTCAACATGGGCGGATATGGCGAGCACCGCAGCATGATCAAAAAAATAGAGGCAGGCACGGCTGACCCGGATGAAAAACAGCGCTTCATGACCCGGTTTGAACAGGAGTATCATCGGGTGGCCAAAGCCTCTGAATCGTTCGGCGAGAGCCTGGGCGCCGACGGCGCAACGCAGCTCAAAGCGATTCAGCAGCAGTATTTTGAGCTGCAATACCAGAAAAGCAAGGAAAAAGACCCGGAGAAAAAAGCGGAGCTGGAAGCGCAGGCCAACGCGCTGATGCCCAAGGTCCAGACCCTGATCAAGCCCTGGCATGACAGCATCCAGGCGCATATGGGCACCTTGAAAGCCCGCCTGGCAGGCAAAGAAGTTGAGAAGCAGGCTGCCGTCGCGGAAAAAATAGCTGCCCTGGATCAGCTGGCCAAAGAGATCGAGCAGACTGGTCAACAAATCGCAGCTGCAGAGGCTGAAATCCAGGCACTGAAAGGGAAAATCACAGCGCTGAAGGCCCAAAAATCTAAAACCCCCGAAGACCGGAGCGAGCTCAAACGGCTGCAAGCCGAGAAAGCTGCCAAAACGGCCTCCAAGTCGCAGCTTCAAACAGACGCGCGCACGCTTGGCAAGCGCAAAAAAACAGCAGCCGGTGCAGTCACGAAAGTTGAGGGGGGCTTTTCGGGAGATATGGACAAACTGCAGCGGGAAATCGACGCCTACGAGAGCTTGCAAACAGAACTGGCTACCGATCTCGGACATCTCCTGGGCACTTATACCGTCAAGAAAGCGCCGAAACCTAAACGCGGCGAAACACAGCCCCCTCCAACGCTCAAGATGAAGCAGGAAGTAGGGAAGGAACCCCTGTCTTTTGCCCAGGTGCTGGACCAGGGCTACTTCACCCCCAATGACAAAGGCTTTGACCTGGACTTCATGAAAGGCATGATCGAAAATGGCTTCGCCATGGGCGCCTTCTGGGGTGAAACAGATGCAATGCATCTTGAACTGACCAGGGGTGTGGACAGCATCAATGTCCCGGACGAAAATCAAAAAACGGCCATCCAGATCCGCTGGCTGGGGAAAAAGGCCAAAAAATCCAGGAAAAAATAACCCAGGATGACGCCGGGCAAACAGCGCAGCCCCCTTCCCCGCATCGAAGACACCGGACCTGCGCCGTATTGAGCGCTCCGGCTTCTGGCGATTTTTTGCGTATTTGCTCCGGGCTGCGCCCTCCGCCCGCCCATTCCGCCAATCCTGCCCCATGCGCCGCCTGCTCCTTCTCGCCTGCCTCAGCTTCGGCACCGCCGCCGCCCAGCATACGGACCTGCTGCTCAACCACGATCTGTACCCCTACATCGACCGGCTGGACATCCAGGGGCGCACCGGCGGCATCGTCTACACCAGCCTCAGGCCCTACGGCCTCGAAACCCTCCAGGCGGTCTTCGCCCGCACCGACACCAGCCGCATGGGGCCCGCCGAGCGCGCCCTGCACCAGCGCATGCGCCTCCTCGCCGACGACAGCCTCGCCTTCAGCCAGCAGGGCCGCGGCGTGTTCCGCACCTTCTACCGCAACCGGCGCAACCTCTACACCCTCCAGAAGCCCGGCCTGCGCCTGATCATCGACCCCGTCCTGCACTTCGCCGGCGGCCTCGATGCCAATACCTTCCCCTTCGCCGCCCGGCCCTCCCTGCCCCTCTACGCCAACACCCGCGGCGCCGTGATCCGCGGCAGCCTCCTGGACCGCATCGGCTTCTACACCGAAGTCACCGAAAATATCAGCCGCCTCCCCCAGTTTATCTACGAGCAGTACCGCACCGGCAAGCAGCTCTTCGGCGAAGCCTTCGTCAAGCCCTTCGGCACCGAAAATGCCCTCGACTACCTCGGCTCCCGCGCCTACCTCACCTACACCCCCAACCGCGCCATCCGGATCAAGTTCGGCAAGGACCGCGTCTTCTGGGGCAACGGCCGCCAGAGCCTCCTGCTCTCCGACCACGCCCCCGATCACCTGATGCTCAACCTCACCACCCGCATCTGGAAGCTCGAATACGTGAACCATTTCACCCAGATGATCGACTTTATCCCGGGCAAGGGCGATACCGAGGGCACACACCCCCGCAAATACGGCGTATTCCACCAGCTCAACTACTACCCGGTCCCCGCAGTCGCCATCGGCCTCTTTGAATCGGTCATTTATCAGCCCCTGCTGCCCAACGGCCGCCGCGGATTCGAGCTCCAGTACCTCAACCCCGTCATCTTTTACCGCGCCATCGAGCAGTACGTCGGCAGCCCCGACAATGCCATGCTGGGCCTCAGCCTGAAGTGGAACCTCTTCCGCACGGCCCAGCTCTACGGCCAGCTCCTCATCGACGACTACAACTTCGGGTTCCGCGATCTCGGCGACGGCTACTGGGGCAACAAAACCGGCTTTCAGGCCGGCCTCCGCTACATCGATGCCTTCCGTATCCCCACCCTCGACCTCCAGGCCGAGTACAACCGCGTCCGCCCCTTCACCTACCAGCATTTCAATACCGCCTCCAACTACGCCCACTACGGCCAGTACCTGGGCCACGCCGCCGGCGCCAACCTCTCCGACTGGTACTTCGGCCTGCGCTGGCGGCCCCTGCCCGTGCTGCACGCCGAGCTGGCCTACAGCGGCCTGGACAAAGGCCTCGACGAAAACGGCATCAACTACGGCGGCGATATCTCCATCCCCCATACCAGCCGCCCCGGCGAATTCAACAACCGCACCGGGCAGGGCGTGCCCTTCCGCGTCCGCCAGGCCTACGGACGGCTCTCCTGGCAGCTCTGGCGCCTCGACGCCTGGCTGGAGCTCGAAGGGCGCTACCGCACCGAAAACGAGCTGCGCTCCCTGAGCTTCCTCGGCGGGCTGCGGGCCACGCTCGCCCCCCGGCCCGTCCGCTTCTGATGCTAATCCGGTGAGCAGACGGGCGTGTCCCCTGCGCGCGCAGATGCGCGCACAGGGGCCGGGTGCCTCCGGGGTTCGCTTCGCTCCGTCCTCCGCTGCGCTCCGGACCAAGCCCTCCGGCCCCCTCACGCCCCGCAAAGCCCCCGCCGCACCCCGGAGCAGGCCGGCAGGCGCCGGCCCTGCCCTTGCATCGCATTGACTGCCAGCACCATCGGAGATCCTTCCAAGCCCAGCTAAAAAAATTTGAATTTTTCTGCCAAAAAATTTGGTATTACCCAACCGGGTTAGTATCTTTGAATAACCGATCTGAAATGCTGTCCGCCATGCTTACTGCATACACCTTCAACTCCAGCTACCGCCCCACGCAGCCCCAGGACTCGCGCATGCCCAGCCTGCGCCTGCTCGAAGGCGGCAAGTTCAGCCCGGGCCAGTACGCGCCGGTGCTGATCCAGGAATACGGCCAGATCCGCCTCCACTTCTTCCGCTGGGGCCTGGTGCCGGCCTGGACCAAGTCCGGCCGCCAGGACAGCGCCCAGCCCTACGCCCCTGCAGCCCACCTCTGGAACCACCCGGCCTTTCAGCTTCCGCTGCGCCGGCAGCGCTGCCTCGTGCCTGCCGACGGCTACTACGTCGAGCAGACCCGCCGCCATGAGCCTCAGCTCTGGAAATTCAGCCGCGAAGAGGCCGAAACCTTCTGCTTCGCCGGCATCTACGATACCTGGCGCCTCGGCGACGGCAGCCTGCTCCATACCTTCGCCGTCGTCACCACCGATGCCAGGCCCGATCTGGCCCACTACAGCCTCCAGATGCCGCTCATCCTGCCCCGCAAGCTTGAATCCGCTTGGCTCGATCCGCATACAGACTCGGCTACCCTCCAGGCAGCCCTGCATGCGCCCGAGCGCAGCCGCCTGCGGCCTTATGCCGTCCAGGAGCTCGCCCTCCAGCAGCCCGCCTGGTTCGACCACGCCGCCGCATAAGCCGGGCCGCTCCCGCTCCCAGGCAGCCGCCAGCATACAATACCCCCTTGCGACCCTTGCGGCTGACCCCGCCAGCCGTTCCTTGCGCTCTTTGCGTTCAGCCGCCACTGCACAATACCCCTTTGCGCCCCCTTGCGACCCTTGCGGTTGACCCCGCCAGCCGTTCCTTGCGACCCTTGCGGTAACCCCGCCAGCCCCGCCAGCCATCCGCCAACGCTATACTTCTGATTCCGATACGTACCTTCGCTTCACACTGGGAGCAGCCTTGCAGAGGAGGCTGCTCTTTTCTTAGTCCCGCTTCAGTCCCTTCGGCTTCAGCCAGTTGCGGAGCGGAAGCTCCAGATAGCGGTACGAAAGCTGCGACAGCAGCAGCAATCCCCCCGCAAATCCCAGCAGCCCCGGCCAGGAGCCGTCTGCCGTCCCCGCCGCCAGGTCCGGCGACGCAAACTCCAGCAGCCCCAGCCCCATCAGCGCCAGCGCCCACGGATACTGCCACATATACACCGAGTATGACAGATCGCCCAGCCATTGCCAGCCCCGCCCGCCCAGCCAGCGGCCCAGCCGGCCTTCGTTCGCCGCAGCAGACCATACCAGCCACGCAAAGCCCGGCATCACCGCCGCATCCGGCACATCCAGGTGCAGCAGCACCAGCAGACTGCCAGCCGCCGCGCCCAGGCTCCAGTCCCGCCGCAGCCAGCCGGCTCCGAGCCCCGCAGCATAGCCTGCATAGATGAGCATCCCCGCCCCGAAACCCGCAAGCGCCCGCCAGAACCCCAGCCGGTACGACAGGTCCAGCACACCCTCCGGATGCTGACCAGCTAGCAGCACATACCCCGCCAGCACTGCCGCGCCCGCCAGCAGCAGCCGCCACCGCAGCGGCAGCCGCGCAAATCCCCAGGCCAGCACCGGAAACACCCCGTACACATACCACTCCGCACTGATCGACCAGGCCGGGTAGTTCCACGTCAGGCGGCTGTACACGCCCAGCGCCTGCACCAGCAGCAGATTGCCCGGAATGCCCGCCGGCAGAAAATCCCCCTGGAAAGCCAGCTCCGGCGACCGCAGCCACTGTGCTGCCTGCCAGACCACAAGCACCAGCAGCGTAGCCAGATGCAGCGGATAAATCCGCGCAAAGCGCGCCTGCGCGAAGCGCAGCAGCGCCTGCCGCTGAAGCCCCTCCCGGAACTGCGCTCCGTAGCTGTGCTGCATCACGAAGCCGCTCAGCATGAAGAACAGGTCCACCATCAGATAGCCGTTGCGCAGGAGCATGCTGCTCCGCGGCGGCAGCAGCAGGCCAAAGGTCGCTTCGTAGTGAAAGATCACGACCCACCACGCTGCGATGCCCCGCAGGGGAGTCAGGCCGGAAAGGTAGCGGGTATCGCGCATGCGCCGGAATCGGAGCAGCAAAGGTAGGCAAGTCCGCAGCGGATTTCCTAGATTCGCAGCAAACCGGAGTCCCATGCCCGCTGTCTGGCTGATGCCTGCCGCCGAAGACGCTGAGCCATTGCGGCGGCAGATCGCCGCGCTGGCTGCCCGGCATCAGTCGATGCCCTTCGAGCCGCATCTGACCCTGGCCTCGCTGCCGGATCTTCCCCTGCCGGAGCTGGAGGACCGCCTCCGCGCAGCTGCGCGGCGGTTTGGCCCGGTCCGCCTCCGGATACAGGGCGCGAGCTGGAGCCCGTTCTTCTTCCGTGCGCTGGTGCTGGAGGCTGGGCTGGCGCCTGGCCTGCATGCCCTGCGGGAGGCAGTGGCGCCCGGCGCCGGTGGCTGGCAGCCGCATGTGAGCCTGCTCTACGGCGAGCATACGCCCGCTGCGCTGGAAACCGCAGCCGCAGCACTCGAATATCCGGCGCAGATCCGCTTCGATGCCTTGCTATGGGCAGCGCCCGCCCCGCCGGAGCAGGACTGGCGGCAGATCAGCCGGTGGAGGCTTGGAGCCCGGATCCCCCTGGAATGCTAGGCATCAGTCGCGGTCGCTGCCGCGCTCCCATTCTTCCGCGCTCAGTTCCTCCACCCATTCGCCGTCTGCATTGCGTGTAACGCGGAACTGCTCCGTGCGCGGCAGATCCGGCCCATCTTCGGCGGAGACCTCCGGCCCGAAGGCCGCAGCAGGCAGAAAAAAGAGATTGACGACAGGCAGCGCCATCATGATACCCCACCAGCGGGGCACGCCCAGGCGTTCGGCGGCAGTGGTCATGAGCAGCATGAGCACCAGCAGATTGACCCCCGGAATACACAGCAGCAGAAACATCCAGGGGGAATAATCGAGCAGCTGGGTAAACCGGTACGCATTGTACACAGGGATGAGTGCCTCCCAGCCTTCGGCGCCAAGCCGCTCAAAAATCCGCCATGCGCTGGCAACCATGATGCCGGCAGCAACCAGCATCAGAAAGATGAATACGAATACAATAGCCATTCCCGTGGAATCAGGTATGCAGACGCTTCATCATACGCTGAAACGGACTGCAAGTTGGAGATATAGGGCGTTAAAACGGACGTGGTGGCCGACGGCAGCGGCTCATTCGCCCGATTCCCACTCGTCGTAGGAAATTTCCTCCACCAGTTCGCCCTTATCGTTGATAAAGGTGCGCGGAGACTTCTCCTCCGGCTTCGGCGGGCCGGCAGGCTGCGGATCTTCGCCGGGGGCCAGTGCCTGTACAAGGGCGGGAGCCAGAAACGCAGCGCCCAAGGCGATCAGCGCCAGCAGCAACAGCATCAGTCGGATCATGGCAGTCGGATTATATGCCTCAATTTAACGAAAGTTTCCATACGGAGTTGAGGCTGCCCTGAAAAAAATCCGCCGCCGAATCCAGTAAAAAACGCCCATCTGGCCGGGCGGCACAGATGGGCGTGTATACGAACTCACAGTGTAAGCCCGGAATGTCAGGAAATTTCGATCTGCCGGGCAGCGGGCACGACTGCAGCTTCGCGCTTGGGCAGCGTCAGGTGCAGCACGCCATGCTCATACTTGGCCTGGATTTTTTCGGCGTCCACGTTGTCAGGCAGCGTGAAGCGGCGGGTAAAGGCCTGATAGCGGAACTCGCGGCGGGTGTAGCGGCCTTCGCCGTTCTTCTCCTCATGGGAAGCCTCTTTGCGCGAGGAGATGGTCAGCACATCCTGGTCCAGCTCCACCCGGAAATCATCCTTGCCCATGCCCGGAGCGGCCACTTCCAGCTGGAAGCCCGTTTCGGTTTCCTTGACATTCACAGCCGGCTGGGTGTAGAAGTCCTGATCCCAGTTGGCCAGATCACGCCCGAAAAAGTCGCTGAAGAGCGCGGGGAAAACCGGGGCGAAGCGGTTGCGGTTGAATTTGACGAGCGTCATAGCGGTTTGAATTTAAATGGTGTTGAACGAATACACTGCACATAGGCAAGACCTGTGCCGATGGAAAAAATCGGCCATTATGGCAGGTTTTCATTTTCAATTCATGACACAATGTCTAAAAACATATTCCAACCGCTGCCACTTCTGCTGCGGTCTTCGCATACGCAACAGGGCCCGGCATGCGCCGGGCCCCGTACATATTCATCAATCTCCTGATAATCAGTTGCCTGCAAGCCGCTTCACCGCTTCGGCATCCGGCGCGTCGTTGTAGTGCCATTTTTCCAGGACCACCCCGTCCCGCAGCAGCAGGAAGCCGGGATTGGATCGGATCATCGTCTTGAGCACCGTTTCATCCATGTACCCCACCGGACAGGCGAGCCCGTGCGTCCAGACCAGCTGCTCATGAATCGCCGGATCGGACGAGGTGAGGAATACCGGCTGCACCCCGCTGCCCTGCAGGCCCGCGATGAGCGCCCCCGCCGCATCGAGCGCCGCCGCAGGCGCCGCTTGCGCCTTGTAAATCACCATCAGCATCACCCGGCCCTCGAAGAGGTCGATTTCTTCGCCGCTGAACGACGGATAGAAATCCTTGCACTTCGGAATGCCCTCCGGCCCGTCCTCCGTGGTGCAGCGCCGCAGATCCACGCCTTTCTTATACGGCAGATAATCGACCACCGGCAGATGCTCGTGGCAGTACCACGAATAGGCGCCGGTGAGCACAAAGACTGCCAGCGTTGCGATGCCCGCCGCGCGGGCGCTGGGAACGGGCTTTACCGAGCCGCGCACCAGAAACAGCGGAATGAGCATCCCCGTCAGGATCACATCCTTCAGAAAGGACTCGAAGGGCTTGAGCTTCAGCGCATCGCCGAAGCATCCGCAGTCGGTGACCGCGCCTGTGACGTGCGAGTAGGCGGTGAGGACGGTGAAGAAAATCATCATCAGCATCGTCAGCCAGGCAGTCAGGCGCATGCGCCAGCCCAGCAGGATCGCCACGGCAAGCGCCATTTCGAATACGCTGATGAACCAGGCCAGCGGCCCTGCCCAGGGGATGAAAAAGCGGAAAAAGCCGCTCAGCGCAGGCATCTGCCCGGCAAAGACATAAAAATACTCCTCCAGCTTGTAGGCAAAGCCGGTGTAGTCGTTCGCCTTGACGAAGCCGGAAAAGAAAAACAGCCCCCCGGCCATCACGCGCACCGCCACGAGGCACAGGCTGGTGAGCGGCAGATAGGCCAGATCCAGGGTGCGGTGCCGGATGGCCTCATAGGCCAGCGCCGCGAGGGTGACAATTCCCGCAGCGGCGAAAATGAGTCCGATCAGTTCGTAAGTCGTCATGCGTGCAACGGTCTTTTCAGGTTCGGTAACGGAGTCAGTTCATCGGGTCGGCGCCTTCGGAGATGCGGATCAGGCAGAAGGCGGCGTAGTTGAGCATATCCACATAGCTGGCCGCGGGGCCTTCGGAGGCGGCCACCTGCCCCTCATTGTCCTCGATCTGCTTGAGGCGGTAGATTTTCATCAGGATCAGGTCGGTCATGGAGCTGATGCGCAGGTTGCGCCAGGCCTCGCCGTAGTCGTGGTTTTTGCGCTCCATGACCTCGCGCGCATGGGCGAGGCTGCGGTCGTAGCGTGCAGCGAGCTGGCCGGGGTCTGCGAGGGCTGCCTGCCGCTCCCCGATGCTCAGCGGCTGCATCTCCAGCAGGATCAGGGCGATGATGCAGTAGTTGATGATGCCCATAAACTCCCCTTCCAGGCTGTCGCCGACGCGGTTTTCGCGCTTGACCTGGATGGAGCGGATACGTTCGGCCTTGATATAGATCTGATCGGTAACCGAGGGCATGCGCAACATGATCCAGGCAGGGCCATAGTCCTGCGATTTGAGCAGAAACAGCTCCCGGCAGCGCCGGGTTACACGGTCGTATTGTTCGGAAGTCATAGCCGGTAGCTGCCGGTTTGGGGAATTCTGCTTGTTTTGCATCAGGAGCGGGCAAGTTCCGCTTTTTTCCCAACCCCGCCAAACGATGCTGTACCCCCTCAACTGCCGGGGCACGCTGCTCGATCTGTCCCAGCCCCGCATCATGGGCATCCTGAACGTAACGCCCGACAGTTTTTCGGACGGCGGGCGCTACCTGGACCCTGCGCACGCCCTGGCGCAGGCGGAGCGCATGGCTGCCGAGGGCGCCGACCTGATCGACATCGGCGGATATTCCTCGCGGCCCGGCGCGGCGCATATCAGCGCTGCGGAGGAGCTGGACCGCATCGGGCCGGTGATCGAAGGGGTGCGGCGGGTGCTGCCGGGCATGCTGATCTCGGCGGACACCTTCCGCCCGGAGGTGGCGGAGGCCGCCCTGGGCCTGGGCGCCCACCTGATCAACGACATCAGCGCCGGGCGCGGGCTGGAAGGCGCGGAAGATTCGGGCATGCTGGCCCTGCTGGCCGGCTATCCCGATGTGCCGCTGATCCTGATGCACATGCAGGGCACGCCGCAGACCATGCAGCAGGCGCCGGCCTATGCCGATGTATGCAGCGAGGTGCACCAGTTCTTTGTAGCACGGATCAACGCCGCCCGCAGGGCCGGGCTGCGGGACCTCATCCTGGACCCCGGCTTCGGCTTCGGCAAATCGCTGGCGCACAACTACCTGCTCGTGGAGCACTTCGCGCGCTTCCGCACGCTGGGGCAGCCGCTGCTGGCCGGGCTCTCGCGCAAATCCATGCTGTACCGCCTCTTCGGCGCCGGTCCGGAGGACGTGCTGCCCCAGGCTACGGCGCTGCACCTCAAGGTTCTCGAGTCCGGCGCCAACCTCCTCCGGGTGCACGACGTAGAAGCAGCGGTACGGCTGGTCCGGATGTACGCATTTATGAAACACGCGCATGGAACTGTTTAAGATCGGCTTCCTCACCGTGCGCCTGGTCGACCTGCTGGATGTGTCGGCAGTGACCTTTTTACTATACAAACTGTACCAAAGTTTGCGGGGCAGCATGGCCATCCGGGTGTTCGGGGCCATCGTCGCCATATTTATTGTCTGGCAATTGGTGGACCTGCTCGAATTCCGGCTGCTCAAGTCCATCCTGGACCCGGTGCTGAGCCTCGGCGCGCTCAGCCTGGTGATCATTTTCACTCCGGAAATCCGCAAATTTTTATCCTCCATCAGCCGGGATTCGCTCATTATCAAGCTGTTGAGGCCCGCATCTGCCCGCAGCACAGATGCCGAGGCGATGGAGGAGATTGTAGAAGGCATCAAAAGCATCCGGGCCAACGGCAACGGCGCGCTGATCGTGCTGACGGGCGCCGATCCGCTGACGGAGATTATGGAGACCGGCGACCGGCTGGATGCCCACATCACGGCGCGCCTGATTTACACCATTTTCCAGAAAGAAAGCCCCCTGCACGACGGGGCGATGATCCTGCACCAGCACAAAGTAGCGGCTGTGCGCTGCATTCTGCCGCTGAGCAAGGTGCAGCTGGACCCGGAGCTGGGCCTGCGGCACCGTTCGGCCATGGGCCTGGCGGAGACCACCGACGCCTTTGTGATCGTCATTTCGGAGGAGCGGAAAGAGCTGTCGGTAGTCACGCGGGGGCGCCTGCGGCGCAATCTCGAATATGCCGAGGTGCTGGACCTGATGAAGCGGCATTACCAGCGGCGGCTGGATTCGTGATAAAACCGTAGATTTGCCCCCCTGCCGGCGGCGGTATCCGGCAGGCAGCAGGAAGATATGGGCCAGATCGCACTCGAAGGGATCGAAATATGGGCATACCACGGCGTGCACGCGCGCGAGCGGCAGCAGGGCAATGCCTACACGGTGGACGTGTACCTGGAGGCGCCGCTGGAGGCGGCTGCGGAGAGCGACGCGCTGGCCGACACGGTGGATTATTTCCAGGTGTACCGCACGGTGCTGCAGGTCATGGACCAGCCGGCCAACCTGCTGGAGCGGCTCGCCGGGCAGATTGCCGGGCAGATCCTGGCGCAGTTTGCCCTGGTGGAAGCCTGCCGGGTGCGGGTGAGCAAAAAGCGCCCGATGTCGATGGGAAAATGCGCACAGACCGCGGTGGAGCTGACGCTCAGCAGGAAAGATGCGGCCAACCGCAGCATTAGCGGGTAAAATATTACGCACCCTGCAATTTTAAGCATCAACTTTTTCCTGCACGTATTGGATGGAGCCGGATAAATATGTAGGTTTGCTGCGCAATTGACAGGGGCACTTTGCCCAGATTCGCAAGGCGACGTGGCCGAGGGGTGAGGCACAGGTCTGCAAAACCTTGTACGGCGGTTCGAATCCGCCCGTCGCCTCAACATTCCCTGCACAGGTTCTTTTCACCCCTTGGGAATACCTGATCCGGACACTCCCTTCCTGCTCTTGACCATTCCAGTAAGAATCCGGACCATTCGATGGGCCTTTTCGGCAATTCCCAATCCCGCCCTTGATAGTTCTCGTCCCCGGCTGCTTTTTTGCCTTCGCTTCATGACGGATGCTTCGCCGCCATGAGCATCCCGGACAGACAGAGACTCCGCCTGGGCGAATGATTCGTGTTCTTTCAATTATCTGAGCCTGGAAACCCTGCACCATCGCATTAGGTACATTTTTTGCGTGTAACTAACATGATTCCTGATGCGGGGCGCTTGCCTGGCATTGATAATCGGTTCGCCGGTTTGTTACCTTTGACAAGCCTGATGAGGCGAATACAAGAAATGTGGAATTGCTCGAAATTTCACGAGTTCTCGGGTTCATGACAAACTCAACCAGAAGCGTAAATTAACCGGAAGGAAGTATATGAAACGCATTGGTATTCTGCTTTTACTTGTATTCCTCGGCTCGTTTATCGTCCCTGCTTTCGCGCAGGAGGACGATAAGTACAATAACATCCGCAAACGGGACTATGACCAGAAGGATGCCTTTGACGACGGGGAATACCTCTTTCCGCCCCAGCCCAAAAACAACTGGTCGATCGGGGTGAAAGGCGGTCTCGGCTACGTAGCCGGCGACGTAAAAGGCCAGCCCGGCATGGGCTTCGCCCTCGACGTGCGCCGCGCCATGGGCCACACGTTCTCGCTGCGCCTCCAGGCCGGCGCCGGCCAGACCAAAGGCCAGAACTACGGCTCCACTACGGGCTACCGCAACCACGTCCGCAACCCCTGGGATGAAATCTACTATCCCAACAACCGCAGCGTCTTCAACCCCGCTTCGGATGCGGCTCCGATCGTGTTCTACAACTACCGCATGCGCTATGCCGACCTCGCGCTGCAGGGGGTGATCGAACTGAACAACATCAACTTCTACAAGGAGCAGAGCAACTGGCACATCTACGCCGCCGCCGGCATCGGCGGGATGGCGTTCACCACCTCCGTCGATGCGCTCGACGCCCAGAACCAGCCCTACGAGTTCTTCCCGCAGGTGGATCAGATCCCGCTCAACGATGTCAATACGTTCCGCATCGATGGCCGCAAGCAGCGCCTCGACCTGCTCCGCGCCAACCAGGACGGCACCTACGAGACGCCCGGCGAAGGCCACCAGGCCCAGACCAGCCTCACCTTCGGCGGTGAAAACTACACCGTCAACCCCTTCCTGAGCGGCGCCGCCGGTATCCGCCTCCGCCTCAGCCGCCGGGTCGAGCTCGAACTGGAGCACCGCATCTCCTGGTCCAACGATGACCTCCTCGACGGCAACCAGTGGAGCGAAGTGGGCTTCGGCGGCGGCCCCGCTGAAAGCATCACCGCCGCTACCCGCGACTTCGACAGCTACAACCATACCACCCTCGGCATCCACTTCCGCCTCGGAAAAGGCGAAGAATCGCTCTGGTGGACCAACCCGCTGACCGATATCTACAGCGACGCCAAAGAAGCCCGCGAAACCGTGCGCAAGCTGACCGAAGACACCGACAGCGACGGCGTGCCCGACCTCTACGACAAAGAGCCCGATACGCCCGAAGGCACCCTCGTGGACAACCAGGGCCGCACCCTCGACTCCGACGGCGACGGCTACCCGGATGTGGATGACGATCAGCCCTTCTCGCCCAAAGGCGCTGCAGTGGACGGCCGCGGCGTAGCCCTCGACACCGACAACGACGGCGTGCCCGACATCTACGACAAAGAGCCCAACTCGCCCGCCGGCATGTACTACGATGCCAAAGGCGTTGCCATTCAGCTGCCCAAGCCTCAGCCTCAGGAAGGCGGCTCCGCCCTGGATGTGGCTTGCCTCCTGCCGATCATCTACTTCGACCTCGACCGCGACGAAATCAAGCCGGAATTCTATCCTGAGCTGTACTACATCGCCCAGGTGATGAAGGCCAACCCCTCCGTGAAAATCCGCGCTACCGGCCACGCCGACGTCCGCAACACGGATACCTACAATGAAGACCTCTCCAAGCGCCGGGTCGAAAACACGATCAACTTCATCGCCAATACCTACGGCATCGAGCGGGCCCGCTTCATGACCCAGTACAAAGGCGAGAAGGAAAACGTGATCAAAAACCTGCCTGAAAACCGCCAGAACACCAAGCTCGAACCCCTCCACTACGTGAACCGCCGCGTGGAATTCGAGTGCGTGCGCTGAGCGATTTGAATACCAGCATCCTGCAAAGGGCGGCTTATGGCCGCCCTTTCTGCTGTATGCGGATATAGGCGCAGGCTGCGTATCTTGCACTGCATCCGGTTCGCACCGTCAACCTGCCTGCTATGTACATCCTGAGCCGCCTGCTCCAGGGCATCGGCGTGATCTGGGGAATCGTCACGCTGCTGTTCGTGATTTTTTACGCCCTCGGCGACCCGACCGATTACCTCGTGGAGGACAACGCCGACGCGGCGACGCGCGCGGCGGTGCGCGCGAAGTACGGGCTGGACCAGCCCCTGCCGGTCCGGTATTTCACCTACCTCAACGGCCTATCGCCCATCGGCTGGGCGGATTCGGCAGGGCTGGCGCAGGGTGCCCTGGGGCTGGTGCCGCTGCGCGGCGGCGCCCTCGCGCTCAAATGGCCCGATCTGGGCCGTTCCTACCAGAGCCAGGCCCCGGTCGGCGCGCTCATCGCCGCCCGCCTGGGCGGCACCGCCTGGCTGGGCCTGTCCTCGCTCCTGTTCGCTGCCCTGGCCGGCATCCCGCTCGGCGTGGCTGCCGCCCTCCGCCGCGACACCTGGGCGGACCGCAGCATCCTGACCCTGTCGGTCCTGGGGGTGTCCGCCCCGTCGTTTTTTGTGGGCGTGCTCGTCGCCTGGCTGTTTTCGGTGGTGCTCGGCCCCTGGACCGGCCTGCCGGTGAGCGGCTATCTGTTTGAGGAGGAAATCTTCGGCACGGGCAGCCGCATCGTATGGGCGCACCTGCTGCTGCCTGCCCTCGCGCTGGGCATCCGCCCGCTGGCCGTGCTGGTGCAGCTGACCCGCAGCAGCATGCTGGATGTCCTGAGCCTGGACTACATCCGCAGCGCCCGCGCCAAGGGGCTGCCGCCCCGCCGGGTCTACTGGCGCCACGCCCTGCGCAATGCCCTCAATCCCGTGATCACCTCCCTCACCGGCTGGCTCGCCTCGCTGCTTGCAGGCGCATTTTTCATCGAATACATCTTCGACTGGCAGGGCATCGGCAAGCTGACCATCGATGCGCTGAATACCAACGACTTCCCGGTCATTCTCGGCTGTGCGGCCTGCATCGGCACGGTCTTCGTGCTTGTACATGTGCTCACCGATCTGCTCTACGCGCTTACCGACCCGCGGATCCGGCTGCGCTGAGCTGCTCAGGGCCGCAGGCCGTAGGAAACGGTAATTTCAAACGTGATGTAGCGCTGGCGCCCGCCGTCGTAAATCGTGCCGGGGCTGCCGCTGCCGGGATTGCGGAGCACGTTGAGCAGGCCCAGGTGGTAAAAGCCGCCGAACCCGACGCTGCCGAACTGCGTGGGCAGGTAGGTGGACAGCCCGAAGGGCAGCATCAGGTACCACCGGTTGATGCGGTTCGTGCCGCCGGCGGTCTGGAAGCCGGCCTGCTGCACCCGGTAGCCCAGTACATAGCCGATTTTAGGGTAAAAGGCATACAGCCGGGGGCCTACTTTGAGGTCCATTTCGATGCCGGTGTACCCGACATTCTGGTTTTCCCCGTAATCCCGCATGACCACGGGCAGATTGGGGAATCCGCGTCCGTCATGGTCTTTGTAGGCGACATTCAGCCCCAGGTCGAAGCCGCTTTTGTCCGTGTAATTATTGAGAAATACCCCAAAGACCCCGGTGGTGAATACCCCTTCGGCCAGATTATAATCGGCGGGGCTGGGGAAATAGTTGAGATTGGTGGCGAAGCGCAGGCCGATGCCGGGCTGGGCTGCCAGCGGACAGGCAGCAAGCAGGCCGCAGATCAGCAGCATCCGGCCCGGCAGGTGCAGGCGGCGGAGGATGGTATGGAAGGCAGCAGTCATCGGCTCAGGCGTTGGCATCGGGATTCAGGTATTTGGGCGCAATCTGATACATATACGCAAGCGCCGCCTCCAGGTCGTTGGGGATGACCCCGTCGAGAATGGCTTCGCGGACTTCGTTCTTGATGTGTCCGACCGTAGGCCCGGGCACGAGGCCGAAGGCCTGCATGATGATTTCGCCCGTCACGGGCGGCTGCCAGTTGCGGAGGTTGTCGCGCTCCTCCACCTCGCGGATGCGGCGTTCGAGCGCTTCGTAGTTTTCGAGGAAGCGGCGGACCTTGCGGTCGTTGCGGGAGGTAATATCGGCGCGGCAGAAGGCGAGCAGATCGCCGAGGTCTTCGCCGGCATCCACGACGAGGCGCCGGATGGCGCTGTCGGATGTGGGTTCGTTGACGAGGGCGATGGGGCGCTGGTGGAGGCGCACGAGCTTGGTCACGTATTTCAGCGGATCGCCCAGCGGCAGGCGGAAGCGGCGGAAGATGGCCGGCGTCATGCGGGCGCCGCGCTCCTCATGGCCGTGGAAGGTCCAGCCGGCCTGGGGGTCGTAGCGCTTGGTCAGCGGCTTGGCGATGTCGTGCAGGATGGCCACCCAGCGCAGCCAGAGCGAGTCGCTGAATGCAGCCACATTGTCCAGCACCTGGAGGGTATGGAAAAAATTGTCCTTGTGGCCCTGTCCGTCCACATAGTCGATGCCGTGCATGCGCTGCAGCTCCGGGAAGATCAGCTCCAGAAGGCCGCTGCTGAACAGCAGCCGGAAGCCGGCGGAGGGCTGCTGCGCGAGGATGATTTTGTTCAGCTCGTCTGTAACCCGCTCCTGCGATACGATGCTGATCCGCTGGCGGTTGCGGACGATGGACTGGAAGGTGCGGTCCTCGATGCGGAAGCCCAGGCGGCCGGCGAAGCGTACGGCGCGCAGCATGCGCAGGGGGTCGTCGGAGAAGGTCAGGTCCGGATCGGCCGGGGTGCGGAGGATGCCGCTGCGGAGATCTTCGAGCCCGCCGAAAGGATCGTGCAGGGTGCCGAAATCGGCGTCGTTGAGGGAAATGGACAGCGCGTTGATGGTGAAATCACGGCGCAGCTGGTCGTCCTCCAGGCTGCCGGTTTTTACGGAGGGCTTGCGCGAATGGCTGCGGTAGCTCTCGCGGCGCGCGCCGACAAACTCCACCTGCGATTCGCCCATGCGGACCATCGCCGTGCCGAAGTTCTGGAACACATGCACCACCTCGGCGCCGGACAGCTCCGCGAAGCAGCGCGCCGCCTCGATGCCGGAGCCCTCCACGACAATATCGATGTCCGTGCGCTGCGGCATGCCCATCAGGTAGTCGCGCACAAAGCCGCCGATGACATACACGCGCATCCCCGTCTCGCGGGCGCATTGCCGGAGCAGGGTAAACACCGGAGCTTGTACGGCGGCCTGATGCTGCATGGAATGCCGGTTGGAAGCAGTGATTCAGTCCACAAACATACGAAGGCTCCGGGATATGGGGATATGCCGGCGGAAAACTGCGGGAAGCGGGCGGACCGGCGGGCGAAAAAAAATCCCCCGCCGGGAGGCGGGGGAGGTAATCAGCTGCGCACCTGTACCGATGCATGAGGGGGACTTATCGAAGTTTGATGATTTCGACAACAGTCATGGGCGCTGCGAGAATCCCCCAACCAGACTCTACGACAAGCCCAAGGCCATAAGTAGTATTCGTTACTGAGCACCGATGTAAAATCCTGTAGGATGTAGCAACATTGATGTCCACAAACCCAATTAGCTCCGCATCCGTCTGCACTCTTGAACCCGCCTGCTCTAAAGCATATGATGATCTACCAATAATATCATCCACGCCAGCTAAGGTTCTAAGGACAATGATATGCCTGCCAACACTATATGCGGGGGCGATTGCTCGGATATAATATTTCCCAGGTTGCAATGTAAAATAATCTGCTCCTGAAGGAATATAAACGAAATTATTTTCATTAGAACTTGTACTATAGTCTGGCTTCACTTCTGTCATTAATCGATTCGTCCACTGCGCAGCCGTAAATGTTCCTGCTCCACCGTTAGCGGCGGCTGGTTTTACTTCTTTCAAAACCGCAATCTTCGGCGAGATGTTGACAGGCATAGTACCTGATGTTTGTGGAACAAGCGACAGCATCGTTGCCTGCAACGACAAAGACTGCAGCTCATTCGCCGAACTCGTATCCTGCGCAGCGATCGTATTCCCGCTGATGCTGATCCCGGCACCCGCCTGATAGACCCGCACACTATCCGTGCCCGGCACAAATTCCGTCCCGTTGTACTTCAGCACCTGCCCGTTCACGGCATGGGCCGGATTCACCTGCTCTGTCCGCACGGCATACATCGCATAGGGCATGGGCAGCACCCGGAAGCGGGCCACCTCCTCCGCAGGTTGGTTCGAAATCTCTGCCGTAACCACCATCCACACATCGCCGCCCAGCCAGTCGATGGCTGTCCAGTCGCCCACTGCCGGCACAGCGGGATCATTGACCGTCAGCGCAAACGCGCCGATGGTATTCGTCGGCTGGTTGACAAAGACCTGACGGAATACATCCCCAGCCACGCTGCCGGCATCCGGCGCTCCATTGAAGAAATAGACCTGCAGATCCGCCCGGGTGTTGCCGGGCTTCTCCGTATCATACGGTGCTCCATCGTGCAGCAAGGTCCCGCTGAAGGGGAACTGCTGCGGAATGCCGGGCTGGGCTTGCAGCATCGCGCCCATTGCCAGCAGCATCCATACAGAACATAAGGGCTTACACATAACCGCATTATTTCATGGGTATCCTATACAACACTCACATACTTATTGTCTGACGATCAGCACAGATCCCGAATGCTGCCCTTCGCGGCTGATCAGACGCAGGGCATAGGTTCCGGCGGGCAGCGCCTGCATATCCAGTTCCTGCATCCCCAGGGTCACTGGCAGCATGGCGGCCTGTTTCCCGTGCAGGTCGAGCACCTGCAGCCGGGCGCCTGCCCACTGCGGGTTGTCGACCCGGATGTGGAGGACAGCGGCGACGGGGTTGGGGTAGAAAAACACCCCGGCAAGGGCTTCGGGCGCGGCTGATTCCGCAACCGGGGCCAGGACGCCGGGCTGCAGGCCGATCACAGCTGACGGCCCGGCAAATGCAAAGGGCTGGACCAGGGCGTAAGCCCGGCCGCCGGCAGCAGCGCCCCCCGTGAAGCCATAGCTTCCGAGGCCGCTCTGGGCGGGGACCGTCCCGCCAGCCAGAACGCTCAACAGGATCATCACTGCACGCGTTCGCATATACGTAGCATTACAAGTACTCCATCTTCACAATCTGCTGACTGTGAATTCGCTGCAAACTCCCTGCTGCGCTGCGGGCTTCAAGAACGGACAAGCCGCATCCGGATGAGATTTGTCTGAGTATGAAAAATATCAGGATATGAAAATATTTCAATCATTTATATTATATATTGTATATACGGCCCAGCCTGGATTGGTTGCAGGATCGGCTTCCTGTATCAGCCGGAATCTTACCTCCCTTCCGGGCCGGTTTCCAGCGCTGTCCGGAGCCCGAAGAGCAGCTTGCGCATCTGCTTTTTCCCTATCTTTACCCCGCACAGACCCGCCGCATATGATCCAACGCATCCAATCGGTCTATCTGGCCCTCGCCGTCCTCTTCAGCCTGCTTCCGCTGGGTCTGCCCGTATGGCAGTACACCATCGCCGGCGCGACAGAAACCGTCACGGCCTTACAAGCCCAGGCCCCGGAGGGGCAGGTATTATTCTTCGATCATGCCAGTCCGCTGGCCCTGGGCGCCCACAGCGCCTGGCTTTTGCTGCTGCTGGCCGGCAGCGGCCTCTGCGGATTCGCTATATTCCGGTATCAGGACCGGCTCCGCCAGATCGGGCTGCTGCGCATCGCCGCGCTGCTGCTGATGCTGGCCCTGTTGGCGCTGGTGCTGCTGACCCTGCAAGGGCCCGCTATCCTGCAAGGCTCGGCTGATCAGGGCGGCGCGGCCTACGGCATCGCCTTTCCGGCCATTGCGCTGCTGCTGGTGGTGCTGGCCATGCGCGCCATCCGCAAAGATGAGGAGCTGGTCCGCTCCGTGGACCGGATCCGCTGAGGCGGCCCTCGTGTGAAATTCAATCCCCCATGCATACCCATCTCCGTCTGTTCGCCTGCGTCCTGATTGCCGGCTGGCTTGCGCCTGCTGCTGCGCAGGAACCTGCCAGCGACTGCATTCCGTTTCTGAATACCGCTGGCGGGGCGCATCCCGCGCTGGAAGCGCTGATCGGCCAGCTTCCCTGCCCGCTGCCGGACTCGCTGCGGCAGGAGGGGCTGCGCCTCTACCTCCTGATCGACGAGCTCGGTGCTGTTCAGCGCGTTCACGCCCCCTCCGGCAGCATGCCGCTCGCCCGCCGGATGCTGTCCGGGCTGCGGGAGCTCAGGTTCGAGCCGGCACCGGCAGACCGCCCCGGACCCTACTGGCAGCTGATCCGGTTCTCGGTTCCGGAATCGGGCTGCCTGGAGTGGAGCAAGCCGGCCGTAGCCGCAGGCCCGAACTTCCGCGACCCGCAGCCGGTCAACCTGGATCAAATCCGCAGGGAAATTGGCTATCCGGCGCCCGCCCGCCAGGCAGGCATCGAAGGCTATGTGCTGATCCAGTGCCTGGTCTCCAAAACAGGGCAGTACCAGTCGCACCGGGTGCTGAGCAGCAGCCACCCGATCTTTCTCCAGGCCATTGAAGCCCATATCGCCGACCTGCGATTTACTCCGGCCTTGAATAACGCCAAAGTGCCGATCCGCTTTTATGTCAACATCCCCTTTGCGTTTACGCTGCTGGAAGGGCCGCTCGATGCCATGGAGACCGAAGCCCGGCGGATCCTCCTGCACGAAGAGCAGCCGGCGCAAGCCCTGCGCATCCTGGACCGGCTCTGCCGCAGGGCGCCGGAGCGGATCAACGCCCAGCTCCTGCGGGCGCACGCGCTCAGCCTGCTGGACCGGGAGGCGGAAGCGCTGGAAGTCTACGCCCTGGTCAGCCGGCTTGCCCCGGATGCAGGACTCAACTTCAACCTGTTTATGTTTGCCCAGCAGCATCTCTACCCGCAATCCATCGACTGCGGCTCCCCGTATCAGGAGATTTCCCGCAGCATCCTCCGCGTATACGGCCTCGTGGACCCGCTCGGCTTTTGGACGGTGGAATAAGCCGACCGGCAGTCCGCCGCAGCGGACCGTTGTGCCGGGATTTTTAGGGATTCGGGCTCTGGGACGCGGGATTCCCCGGGAAAACATGCGATCTTGCGGATGAAGCATGCAGCATCTGCCGCATCCCGTCCATGATCCGTATCCAGGAACTCAATCTCCGGCGCATCCATCCGACTGATGCTGAAGCGTATCTCGAACTGCTGGAAGCGCTGGCAGCCGAGTCCCCGCATGTGCTGTATCAGCCCGGCGAGTACGGATCGGGCGCGCGGGATGAAATGGCGCAGATCGAGTCCGTCCTGGCCCGGCCCAACCAGATGATTTTCGTCGTGGAGGACCGCGACCGGCTGATTGCCTGGCTGGGTGCCTTCGGCGAGCGCTACCAGCGCGTGGCGCATACGGCCCTGCTCGGAATCGGCGTGCTGGGAGCCTACCAGCGCCGGGGCATCGGGCAGGCCCTGTTCCAGGAGGCCGAACGGTGGGCCCGTGCGGCCAGCCTGCGCCGGCTGGAGCTGCTCGTGCAGTCGGGCAATTTTCCTGCCATTTCCCTCTACCGCAAAATGGGCTTCCAGATCGAAGGCACCAAGCGGGAATCGTACCGCATCGGGGGCGAATACGTGGATGAATACCTGATGGCCAAGCTCCTCACGCCACCGCCGCCGCCCCGGAATCCGTATCCGAAATGGTAAGTAACGCTCAAAGAATAAAATCCGCTTTTGGCTTGATCTCTTGCACGCATACGGCGTCAGAAAAAGCCTCACTTGGCTCGCCAGGCTCGGTTTTTCTTCCTTGTCTGCGCACAAGATATCTGCGCAAAATCGGGAAGTTATTCTTTTCGCGTTACTAATCGCTGCCGCAGGACCGCAGGATTCCGCCCCGCAGCCAAACACTCCCCGCGTCCCTGCGTTGTAGGCTTGTATCAGGACCCACCATCGCATGCAGATCCTCATCACCGGCGGCTCCGGCTTCATCGGCACCCATCTGACCCGCGCACTCGTGGCGGCAGGGCATCAGGTAACCATTCTGTCCCGCAGCAGCCGCAGCACCCAGGACCGCCATATCACCTACCTGGCCTGGAACGGGCGGGAACTCCCCCTCGGCATCGGGCTGTACCATGCCGTGATCAACCTGGCCGGCGCGGGCATTGCAGACCAGCGCTGGACCGACGCCTACAAGCAGGAAATCCTCCGCAGCCGGCAGGACGCCACCCGCGCCTGCGTGGAATACATCAACCGCAGCCCCAATCCGCCTTCGGTGTTCCTATCCGCTTCGGGCGTAGGCTACTACGGCGTGGAGCATCCGGCAGCGGTGGACGAGCGCGGCGCACCCGGCAGCGACTTCGCTGCCGAGGTCTGCAAGGTCTGGGAAGCGGAAGCTGCGCAGGCCCGCTGCCGCACCGTGCTGATGCGCATCGGGGTGGTTCTGGGCAAAGACGGCGGCGCCCTGGCCAAGATGGTCCCCATCTACCGCGCATTCATGGGCGGGCGCTTCGCCTCCGGCAAGCAGGGATTCCCCTGGATTCACCTCGACGACCTGACCCGCTTCATGCTGCAAGCACTGGAAAATCCGGCCTATGCCGGGCCGGTGAATCTAGCAGCGCCTCAGCAAGTGTCGCAGGCAGTCTTTTCGCACACGCTCGCGCGCACGCTCGGCGTGCCGGAGCTGGCCGCCGTGCCGAAGTTCGGCCTCAGCCTGCTGTTCGGCGAAC
This sequence comes from Bacteroidia bacterium, assembly GCA_033765305.1. Taxonomy (GTDB): domain Bacteria; phylum Bacteroidota; class Bacteroidia; order J057; family J057; genus RDXT01. Next base: position 41,761 of record JANRID010000010.1, on the reverse strand, counting down.
AGTCGGTGCTGTTCTGGGGCGGGCAGTACGTGCAGCCCCGCGCGCTGGAGCAGGCTGGTTTTCAGTGGCAATACCCGGAGCTGGAAGGCGCGCTGCGCAGCCTGTTCCCGCGTTAGCGGCCGCTGCCGGCCCAAGCCAGCGAAAGGTGGGGCGTGTAGCCCAGCCGCTCGGTGTACTGGAAGGCCAGATCGAGCCGCACCTGCTGCCAGGCAAGCCCCAGGCCGCCGCTTAGGCGCACGGGCCCGTTGCCGGCACCGATCCGCGCCGTAAGCGCGGGCAGGATCTCATACTCGATGCCGCCGCTGACGCTCAGCGGATGATCCACATCCTTGGCAGCATCCGCCACGATGCGCACCTTGCCCGTAGGCTGGTAGCTGACGCCTGCCGTGAGGACCGTCGGCAGATCCTCCCGGAAGCCGGTGCTGGAATTGAGCTGGGCGCGGTTGATATTCAGCGCGCTGAAGCCCAGATGCACCTGCTCGTTCAGCTGCAGGTGCACGCCCGCATCGGCGTAGAAGGTGGTGGCGCTGCCGTAGTCGCGGATGCTCAGATTTGCGGCGTTGACGGTGACGCCGATGCTGAGCACCTCGATGACGGTGATGCCGTAGGAGGCGGAGGCACGGCTTTCGCGGTAGGCATCGAAGCCGAAGCTGCTCACCCGCAGGCCGGCAGCCTGGCTGCCGGCGAAGGGGATTACGGCCCCGGCGCTGCCGTAGCTCAGTTCGCTGAGCAGGAACTGGCGGCTGAAGTAGGCGCCGGCCTGGATGCCGGGGGTGCCGGTGATGGCGGCCGGATTGTGCCAGAGGCTCCAGAGGCTGCCGCGCACGGCAGTCCAGGCGCCGGCAGTTGCGGCAGGGGCGGCTCCGCCGCCGGGTTCATTGCCGCCGGTGGCGGACAGGGGCAGGGCTGCCGGCAGGCAGATCAGGGTCAGGAGGATCAGTCGGCGGGTCATGGGGTTGAAAATGGGATGGGATATTATTTCATGCCGGGCTGTTTCAGCTCAAAGGATTCCTTCCGCTTCGCTTCCGCAGCCATGCGGGCCACGGCTTCGAGGAGCTGCGGCGCATCGTACACAATGCCGTCTTTGATGGTATAGCGCACGCCGCCGCGGCGCACGGGCTCGTTCTGCTCGTTCAGGCGGATCGCGCCGGTGCCGTAGAGGGTCTTGAGGTCCATCAGCGGATTTTCCGTCACCAGCACCAGATCGGCCAGTTTGCCGGGCTCTACGGTCCCGATGTCCTGGCTCATGCCGAGCGCCTCGGCACCGTGCAGGGTAGCTGCGCGGATCACTTCGAGCGGGTGAAAACCGGCCTCCTGGAGCAGCTCCAGCTCGCGGATATAGGCGAATCCGTACAGTTGGAACAGGTATCCGGAATCCGAGCCGGTGGTGACGCGCCCGCCGCGGTTTTTGTATTCGTTGACGAACAGCATCCAGCGGCGGTAGTTTTCTTTCCAGTCCACCTCCTCCTGCGTGCTCCAGGCGTGCCAGTGGGAGCCGTGGGAAATGCGGCTGGGCTGGAAAAAGCGCCAAAGCGAGGGCAAGGTGTAGCGCTCGTGCCATTCGGCGGTGCGGGCGCGCATGAGGTCGCGGTTGGCCTCGTAGATATTAAAGGTAGGATCGAGGGTAAAATCCAGGGCCAGGAGGCTGTCCATCACCGCATTCCAGCGGGGCGAGCCAGGGGCGGCGGCCTGCCGCCAGAGCCTGCCGGCTTCGCCGAAGCGCTGGGCTTCATTCTGGTAGTTGTAGTCCGGCGGATACTGCTGCACCGTGCGGTCGGTGAAAAGCGCCTCAGGCAGGCCGTACCAGTGCTCCATGGACGTCAGGCCCATGCGGGCGGTGTGGAGGACGTTGAGCCAGGCCACATCCATCTGCGCGTGGTGGCAGGCCGAGCGCAGGCCCAGCTTGCGGGCCTCATCCAGGGCCGCCGCCATGATGTCGGGGCGCGCGCCGAAGAATTTGATGCCGTCTGCGCCCTTCTGCGAAATCTGGCGCACCCAGGCGCGGGCCGCTTCGGGGCTCTGCACCGGCGCTTCCGATCCCTGCCCGAAGACCGAGTAGGCCCGGATGCGGGGCGCGGTGATGGCATTGCTGGCACTGAGCGTCCGGTGGCGCAGGGTCCAGTCCAGGCCGTTGAAGCTGCCGGGCTCGCGGATGGTGGTGATGCCATGGGCCATCCAGAGCTTGAAGACGTATTCCGGGGTAGTACCCTGCTCCGTGCCGCCGATATGGCCGTGCAGGTCCACGAATCCCGGCAGGAGGTACATGCCGGCGGCATCGATCTCCTTGGCGCCGGGCTTGGCCTGCGGCCTGCGCTTGGGGTCGATGGGCACGCCGGGGTAGCCCACGTTGCGCACCGATACGATGCGACTCCCTTCGATCACCACATCCACCGGGCCGGTGGGCGGCGCGCCGTTGCCGTTGATCAGGGTCGCGCCCCGGATGATCAGCTGCGGGAAGGGGCCTTCGCCCTCCGAACGCGAAGCGGCATCGGGCATCTGGGCGCGCAGCCCCAGCGGCAGCAGCGCTGCCAGGGCCAGCCAGCGGAATCTCATACAGGGCTTCATGGGCTGAAAGATAGAAAAAAATCCAGCGCTGCGCGCGGAGAGCGGCGCCAGTGTATCCGGTTCGGGGGCATCATAGCGCTGCCTGTTCCCAGAACTTCTTGAAATACCGGACTTTGCGGACCTCGCTGGAACTGAACAGAAAAGGCCGCACGTCCTCTGCCAATCGATCCAGGTCTATGCTGCCGAGCGTCTCCAGGACCGCTTGCCTAAGAAGATCCGGGGTTCCCGCACCCATTCTGGCTTCGAGGTAGGCATAGTCGGGTTTGTATCCCAGGGAAAACAAAAATACGATATCGAAAAAATCCCGCCCCTTGGCTCGCGGACGGTTGCCCGCCGCGTACAGCTTTTGCGCCAGCAGCAGGGTTTTCTCCGGCTCGGCGATCGTAAACCGGGTGCCTTGGATGTTGACCTCCCGATATCCGAAAAAGAATCTGGGATGAATCGAACGGCAGGAAAAATGACCCGCTGCGGTTTTCCAGCGGGCAGACTTCAGGGTGGTGATGGAGGTGATGCTGAATACCATGTCCGGAATCCAATTGTAATACCGGAGCGCAGATTCCAGCGAAATATAGGACGGCCCGTACAGCCGGTTGGCCAGCACAAATACGTCGGCGTCGGTCCGGATGGATTCAGGGCATGCATACCACGTATTGCGCAGCTTGAGAATATATCCCTTGTCCTGCCAATTGACCCGGTTTGCATAGTTGAACGTCCCCCATTCCTTGGCGATATCGCCGGTGGAAAACACCTTCTGCGGCGCGGGGGTACGATACAAGTCCAGAAATTTCATTTCTGTTTTTTTATAAAAACATGCATTCCCAGAAACAGAATCAGGAAATCTTCAATTCTGCTAAAAACGACCCCGATTCTGCGCCCCCGCATCTGAACCAACCCCGAGGACCACCCCTGCAGCAGCTCCAATCCCATCCCCACCCCAGATCCGCAAACATTTCCGGAAAATGTTTGGTTGACACCGCAAACACCGGTAATTTTAGCCGCAGTCTGAAGTACACTATGGCAACAAACATCGGGATCAAATCCGGCGACAAGCGGGAGCGGGAGCTGAGCACCAGCGGCAAGCTGTATTTCCCTGAGGTCTTCAAGGGAATGTGGTTCACCCTTACGCAGATGTTCCGCCCCTCCGTGACCCTCGAATATCCGGAGCACAAGCCGCAGCTGGGCCCTGAATTCCGCGGCCGTCCGGTGCTCGTGGCTGAAAACGGCAAGGAGCGCTGCGTCGCCTGCGGCCTTTGTGCCCGTGCCTGCCCGCCTTTCGCCATCAGCATGCAGGCAGCCGAGCTGACCGACGACCAGAAGGAGCGCTATCCCGAGAAATTCGAGATCGACATGCTCCGCTGCATCTACTGCGGACTGTGCGAAGAGGTCTGCCCCGAAGAGGCCATCGTCATGAGCCCGGAGTACGACCTCAACTTCTCCGACCGCAAAGACGCCATCTTCGACAAGCAGAAGCTGATGGTGGACGAGGAAGCCCTGCGCCCCCGCCTCGACTTCCTGGAGCAGCGCCGCAATGCCAATTTCGGCGAGCAGATCTTCCACCACGACAAGCGCAACAACATCCATACCCTCCGCAACCGCGACGAGGTGATGAAGGACGGCATCCCGTCCGACGGCCATCACTGAGCCGCCGGATCTGCCTCCGGCAGGATTGCGCAGAACTCAGCATGCCGAGAACGCTGGACCCATGCGGAACACCCTGATGCTGGCAGCCGCGCTGCTGCTGCTGACCGCTGTATACCTGATCTGGTTTCTGGGCCGGGAACGCAGTTCCCTCGATCCCGGAAGTGCCGCATTCGCCGTGGCCGATACGGTCCCGATCGACCGGATTGTGCTGACGAAAGTGGTGCAAGGCACAGAAACCGCCCAGCTCCGGCTCGCACGGCAGCCCTCCGGCGCCTGGCAGGCCAACGAGCGCTACCAGGTGCTCCGTCCGCGCATCTCCCGCCTGCTCCGAACCCTTTCGCTCCTGCAGGTCAAGGAAGTGCTCACGGGCGACGGGATCGCCACTGCGCGCGCCATTCTCAACACCGTCCATACCCGCGTGGAAATCTACGCAGGCAGCCGCCGCATCAAAGCCTACCGCCTCGGCACTGAAACCCGCGATGCGCGCGGCACCCTCATGATGCTCGACGGCAGCGACGAGCCGCTGGTGGTGGAACTGCCTGGCCACCAAGGCTATGTAAACGGATTTTACGATACCGACCTGAGCGCCTGGCGTGAAAACTACCTCTTCACCGCCCTGGCCGACAGCCTGCAGTCGCTGCGCATCGAATATGCTGCCGACAGCAGCCGCAACGTGTCCCTTGCCCGCCAGCCGGGCGGCTGGGTGCTGATGCCCGGCGGGGAAACACCGGATGCCGCCCAGCTCCAGGCCTACTGGGCTGCTTTCACCGGGCGGGTATTCGCCGAAAGCTTCGCCGAAGCGCGCTATCCCGGCAAGCTGGCGGAACTGCGGCCGCTGCCTCCCGACATCCGCTTCACGGCCGGCTATCCGGACGGGCGCAGCCGCGAGATCCTGCTCTACCTGCGCAGTGACAATCCGAACAATTACTTCGGCTGGGTGCAGGGCGAAGACGAGCTGCTCACCATTCAGCATTTTGTATTCGACAAATACCTTGCCGACCGCCGGCAGCTTTCGGCCAGCCCGCTCAAGGCTCAGCCGATGTGAAGGGCCATGCGGCGCTGCAGGGCTTCTGCGGCTTCTGCGGCCCGCGCAGCAAAATCGCTGCCGCCGCCCGCATAGAGAATGCTCCGGGATGCATTGATCAGCAGGCCGCCGGCTGCGGTGCGGGCCGTCTGGCAGACGGCATCGAGGTCGCCGCCCTGCTCGCCTACGCCGGGCACCAGCAGCCAGGACTCCGGCGCAATGCGCCGAACGTCGCGCAGGGCTTCCGCACGGGTAGCCCCCGCCACAAAGCCCAGCTCGCCCGGCTTCCCTTCGGCCCATTCCTGTGCGCGGCGCAGCACCTCCTGGTAGAGCGGCTGTGCCGGCCCGCCGGCATACTGGAAGTCGGCAGCGCCGGGATTGGACGTCAGGGCCAGCAGAAAGACCCATTTGCCCGGAAACTCGAGAAACGGCACCACCGAATCCTGCCCCATGTAAGGCGCCACGGTCACGGCATCGGCGCCCAGGGCGCCGAAGCAGGCCTGCGCGTACATGCGCGAGGTATTGCCGATATCGCCGCGCTTGGCATCGGCGATGATGAGCTTTCCGGGCGGAATGGCGGCGACGGTTGCGCGCAGGGTCTCCCAGCCGGCAGCGCCCAGGGCCTCGTAGAAAGCCAGATTGGGCTTGTAGGCTACGGCAAAGGGCGCGGTAGCCTGAATAATGGCCTGATTGAAGGCCAGAATCGGGTCCGCTTCGCCGCGGACTGCCGCCGGCAGGCGGGCAGGATCGGGGTCGAGGCCCACGCACAGGAAGGAGCGCAGGCGGAAGATCTCGGCAGAAAGCGCGGCAGGGCTCATCGCATCTTGGATATAGGGCAAAAGCCCCGTAATTTGGCCGCAAAGATACCAATTCTGCCGCATTGCTCCGTCTGCTGACCCAGATTCCGCCTGCCCTGCATCTGCTGCTGCTGGTGCTGATCCCGCTGCTGCGGCTGCCCTCGCTGATCGGGGGGTGGTACCAGGCGGAGGAATCGCTGCTGCTGCTGACCGCCGAGCGGATGGCGGCCGGCGGCCGCCTGTACCAGGATGCGTGGTTTGCCGGGCCGCCGCTGCTGGTGTGGCTGTATGAAGGCTGTTATGCCCTGTTCGGCGGCGGGGCGATCCGCGCGGTGCGGATTCTGACCTGCCTGTACCTCTATCTGACTGCAGCCTGCTTCGGCGGGCTGGTGGCCCGCTACAAGCCCTTCCGCGAGGCAGGATGGCTGCCGCCGGTGCTGCTGGCGTTCCTGACGGCGACGCCTTGGTATGCCCAGGAGCTCAACGGGGCCGTGTGGTCGCTGCTGCCGATGGTCATGGCGTACGACGCCGTGCTGCGGCTCAGCGACTCGGCGGAGGCCAGCTACGCAGGCATGTTCCGCGCCGGCATCTGGATGATGCTGGCCGTGCTGGGCTCGTACCAGGCATTTTTTCTGCTGCCGGCCATTGCAGGCGCCTATGTGCTGCTGCGCACGCCGCGGGCAGCAGAGCTGTACGCCCTGCTGGGCGGGCTGCTGGCGCCTTCGCTGTTTCTGGCCACCGGCCTGTACTTCAGCGGCGGGCTCGAAGCCTTCTGGGACATCGGCGTACTGGGGTTTTTCGATGCGCTGCGGGCCGAAGAGCCGGGCATCTGGCCCCTGGGGCCGGACAGCTTCCGCTACTGGGCGCTGAGCGTGGCCGTGCCTGCCATCCTGGCCGTCATCGGGTTCATTCATTTCCGGATCCGGTTTTTTTCGTATTTGGTCAAAATCCGCTATGTGGAGACTGCCATGGCGGTATGGGTGACGGTGGGGCTGCTGCTGCTGCTGCTGGCGCCGGGGCGCCGGGAAGTATCCGATTTCAGCCTGCTGCTGCCCCCTATAGCCTTCTACAGCAGCAAAACCCTGGATTTCAAGCTCATATACCGTTTCCGGCTGATCCTGCTGATCCTGGCCCTGATCGTGCCGGTCTCGCAGACTGCGGCGTATTTCCGCCTGCGCCTGCCCGCAGGCGCGCCGGGCCGGCCGGACGCCGCTTCGGTATGGCTGCACGGCGGCGCCTGGCAGCAGGTGACCCCGCCCGCTGCCCTGGAGGAGATCCGCAGGCATCCTGAATGGCAGGAAGTCTGGATTCTCGATCATTATCCCGGCTGGCACCACCTGCTCAACCGCTTTCATTCGCTCAAATACACCGACTTCCGCCTGCTGAAAGTCAAATATCCCCTGCTCGGCGGGCAGACCCGCCCCTGGTCCGGGGCCGTAGGCGACGAGGATTTCTACCAGCAGCTGGCAGCGCATCCGCCGGATCTCATCGTGGACACCGGCAACCGGTTTCCGCCCGTTCAGCAGCGCTACCCGGCTCTGCTGAGCAGCTATGTCCGGCAGGATCTCGCGGGGGTGACGGTATTTGTGCGCCAGGTTACAGAATAGCAGGAGGCAGAATTTGAACTTTAGCGGATGAAACGCGAATTTTGAACCTTTTCCGGCATCTGCGGATTGCCTTCACCTTTAGCCTGAGCAGCCTGTGAAATTCGGCGTCATTACCTTCCCCGGCAGCAACTGCGACGAAGACCTGATCTACAGCCTGCGGCACAATCTCGGCTACGAGGTTGTTTCCCTCTGGCACAAGGACCATCACCTGCAGGGCTGCGATGCCGTGCTGCTGCCCGGCGGCTTCTCCTACGGCGATTACCTGCGCTCCGGCGCCATTGCCCGGTTTTCGCCCATCATGGACGAGGTGGTGGCCCATGCAGCCCGCGGCGGCTATGTGATGGGCATCTGCAACGGATTTCAGATGCTCACCGAAGCCGGGCTGCTGCCCGGCGCGCTGCTGCACAACGACTGCATGCATTTCGTGTGCAAAAATGTGTATCTGCGGCCTGTCAGCAAACGCAGCCCCCTCACTGCCAGCCTCGAAGACCGCGCCTACAAGATCCCCATCGCCCACGGCGAAGGCAACTATTACGCGCCGGACGACGTATTGAAACGGCTTCAGGACCAGGATCAGATCCTATTCGCCTACTGCGACGAGAACGGTGCCATGACCCCGGAAGCCAATCCCAACGGCAGCCTGCTCCACATCGCCGGCATCTGCAATGAGGCTGGCAATGTATTCGGCATGATGCCGCATCCGGAGCGCGCCTCCGACCCGCAGCTCGGCAATGAAGACGGCAAGCTGATCCTCGCGCAATGGGAGCGCCTCTTGGCCGCAGTCCAATAACCATGATGCAGATGACCCTTCCGACCGGACCGATGCCCCGTACCGCTTCTGCCGCCCGGCTGCTTGCCGCCGTGCTGCTGCTGGCTGCCCAGCAGCTGATGGCCCAGCCCAGAATCGAGAATGCTGTTTCCTTTTCCGCTTCCGTCAAGCCCGGCACCGGCCTCCAGGTGGGCGATGTGGTGACCGTGACGGTGAACGCCACGATCGCGCCGGGATTTCACATGTATGCCGCCAAGCAGATCGAAAAGCTGGACCTGCTGGCTGCCACCTTCGAGCTGGATCCGGAGGCCAAGGGGGTGGAACTGGCGGGCAAGCTGACGGATCAGGGCAAGCGGGAAGTGGCCTACGACGACATCTGGGAGGGCGATGTGGCCTTGTACCACAATCAGGTATCCTACCTCCAGCAAGTCCGCATTACAGCGCCCGATGCGGTGCTGAAAGGCTTTCTGCGCTATCAGGTCTGCGACGATTCGCGCTGTGTGCCAGGCAGCTACGATGTGAGTTTCACGCTCACGGCCGCTCCGAAAAAAAAAACTGAAGACCCCGCAGCAGCTGCGCCGCCGGTGATGCCTTCCCTGCCTGCGCCAGCGGTGCAGGCCGACACAGCGGCCCGGACGACAGCCCAGACTGTCCAGCCGGACCTCATCATCCGCCGCGACTCGGCGGCACAGGTGCCCGCAGTTCCGGCAGTGCAGGAGCCTGCACCCGCGCCGGAAACGGCGCCGGAGCGCAGCACAGGCTCGCTGATCCTCGAGGGCTTCCTGCTGGGGCTGACCTCGCTGTTCACGCCCTGTATTTTCCCCATGATCCCGCTGACGGTGAGCTATTTCACCAAGCGCAACCGCTCGCGGCGCGGCGCCATCCGCGATGCGGCCATCTATGGCGGCTCCATTGTGGCGATCTTCACCGCGCTGGCGCTGCTGCTCTCGGCCATTTTCGGGCCCGCTGTGCTCCAGCAGGTAGCCAACAGCCTGGGGTTCAACCTGTTTTTCTTCGCGCTGCTGTTCGTATTTGCCCTTTCGCTGCTGGGCATGTTCGAGCTGGCGCTGCCCTCGTCCTGGAGCACGGCCGTGAGCAAGGCCAGTTCGCGCGGCGGGGTGGCAGGCTTGTTTCTGATGGCGCTGGCGCTGGCGATTGTGTCCTTCTCCTGCACGGGACCGGCAGTGGCGATCGCCATGGGCGACGCTTTCAAGGGCAAGTTTATCGCCCCTACCCTCACCATGCTCGCCTTTTCGAGCGCGCTGGCGCTGCCCTTCGTGATTTTCGCCATTTTCCCCAACCTCCTGCAGTCCATGCCCCGCTCCGGCGGCTGGCTCAATGTGGTCAAGGTGGTGCTGGGCTTTCTCGAACTGGCTGCCGCGCTCATTTATCTCAGCCGCGCCGACCTGACGATGCACTGGGGCCTGCTGCCGCGCGATGTGTTCATCGGGGCCTGGATCGTGATTGCGGGCATGCTGGGGCTGTACCTGCTGGGCAAGCTGCGGCTGCCGCACGACGACCAGCCGGTGGAGCAGCTGCCGGTCACGCGGCTGCTGCTGTCGATGGCAGCCTTCTGGTTCATGATCTACCTGATTCCGGGACTGTGGGGCGCGCCGCTGCGCGCGCTGGGGGGCTTCCTGCCCAACAGCACCCGCGATATGGGCGTGCTGCTCCAGGAAGAGCAGGCGCTGAACTTCGCCCCCGGCGGCGCTGCCGAAGACGAGGTCTGCACCTATCCCGGCAAAATTTCCGGACACCTGGCCGAAGAAACGCCGCGCGGCTTCTGCGCCTTCTACGACCTGGAGCAGGGCATGGCGTACGCCAAGGCGAACAATAAGCCTGTATTCCTCGACTTCACCGGCCATACCTGCGCGAACTGCCGCCTGCTGGAGAAGAATGCCTGGATCGATCCGGAAATCAAGCGCCTGATCACGGAGGAATATGTGCTCATTTCCCTCTACACCGACGACCGGGCGGCCCTGCCGGAGCCGGTGATGAGCCAGGACGGCAGCAGAAAGCTCCGCAGCGTCGGTGACCGCTGGCTGCAGTACGAGATCGACCAGTACGGCTCCAATGCGCAGCCGCTGTACGTGCTGCTGGACCACGACCAGACCCTGCTGGCACCGCCCACCGGCTACAATCCGCCGCTGAACCTGGAGGCGTACCGCGCTTTTTTCCGCAGCGGAGTGGAGGCCTACCGCAAGAAGCGGGGGAGCTGAGGGGGGGGAAACAGCTTCTATGCCCCTGATCCTGAGGATTGAAGCAGATAGAGGCAGTTCATGCTGACATGGCGGCAAGTACTTCCGCTTCGAATACCGCTGCTTGCGCGCACCGGGATTTGACAGCGGGCCAATGCTCAGTAATGCCTCTGGCATGATGCTGATATTCCCGCCTATTCTTTCGGATTCGCTGAGCAAGCGGCAGTTGCGCCAGTTTGGCAGCCAGGCCGGGATGGCATTCCAGCCCATGCAGCAGCTCGTTATCGGCGGACAGTACAGCAGCGGCCAGCCAGGCATCCGATGCTTGCGCAGGCAGGCAGAAGAGGGTCCGGGGTCCCGGATATGCCGGTTGCAGCCAGCTTTCAATGGCCCGCCGGACTACCGCCGCCGCACTGGATGCGGGAGGGCAGCCAACCGGATTCGGAAGCGGCTCCCAGCCCTGCTGCGCAGCCTGATCTGCAATCTGTGGTCCGCAATCATCATATGCATTCCGGACTATATCAGTATCGGTCTGGAGGATGATCAGGTCGAACCGCGCAAGCAAGGGGTCCGATTCCACTTGCCCATTCACCCGCTGACCCGTTTCCACGCACCACTTCAGCACCCCGCACCAGCCGGTTCCGGATTGGGGCCTGGTCGGCTCCGGCTGCAGCAGCGTCAGCACGAACGGCGTATCAAGCACCGCTTTCAGCGCAGCCTCTACAATCACATAATCCGTAGGGCCCTCGGCCACCAGTGCGATCTGCTTGTCAGACATGCGGAACAGCACCCAGATTGCCCATCAGCCAAAGCCGGGAGAGCGGATACGTTTGATTCAGCTCAAACAATGCTTCCGTCATTTCCAGCCGGCGGATGCTCGTATGCCCGTGGCTGTTGCGGTCAACTGTGAAAAGCCGGACTTCGGGATCTTCCAGGCTGAGGCCATCCAGCACGGCGGGGTTGTGGGCGGTAAACAGGAGCTGGCGGCTGCCGGAGCTATGGGACGACAGCCAGCCGGACAGGCAGCTTACCAGGCGGGATACCAGCCGCGGATTGAGCGCCTGATCGAGGTTGTCGATGGCCAGGAGCCGGGGGGCTCGGGGCGACAGGCAGAGCAATGCGGTAAATATCACGTACAGCGCGCCCTCGCTCGCATCGTAGGCGGTCAGGGTATTGCGGCTTCCGTTCATAAACCGGTCGGTAAACTTCAGCATCCAGGCGGTCCTGGGCACTTTGGGAGACAGCAGGGCCGCCCCCTGGCTGGTAGCCTGGATGTCGGAGACCCAATCGATCAGTTCCATCAGCTGATCCAGCAGTGCTTCTCCTGCTTCGCCGGCCAGGTCTTCCTGCAATTGCCGGAAGCCTTCCGCCAGCAGTCCGCCGTTCAGACCTGCCGGCACGCGCGGCTGCTGGTCCGGAACGATGCCCCGCAGCACGGGTGTATGGGGGCAATAAATGGCATAGCTTTGCAGCGTTTTCATCAGGACCGCTGCGGGATTCGCGGGATCGAGGTCTACTAGCCGCAGCGCCGCCAGACTTGCTTGCGGATTTTTCGGCGGATTTCGGACCCCGACGGAACTCAGCGGTTCCGTCCCGTCGCTCAGCACTTCGGTTTTAAACGACCACGCAGGCTCGGGCGCATAGAGCGGATTGAGCAAGGCGATGCGGTAGGATGCGCCGGACTCGGAAACGGCTCCGATGGTAATATGCGGCGGAGCCGGATCGGCGGCGAAGGAGCTTTTGTATAGCCGGGGCAGGCCGGCCCGCACGCCTCTGCGCAGGAGGCTCTCATCGTCCACTACGCCATTGGCAGCGGCTCCCAGTACGCCCAGCGCTTCCAGCACATTGCTCTTCCCGGTGCCGTTGGCGCCGATGAAGCAATTGACACGGCCCAGCTCGATGGTCTGGTCGTGCACCGATTTGAATCCTTTGATGCTTACCTGCCGGATCATAGGTCTAAAAATCGGGTTTTTTCCGGGAAATACAAGGGATGCCGGAAATCTGCGCTGCCCGCCGGACCGGTGATTTCCCTAGCTTCCCCCTCCCCGATTCCCGCTTTTTCTGCAACTTCGCAGCGCAGGCGCCCCTGCCTGCCCTCAGCATGCTGCGCATGGACTACCGCTATCTGCTCGTCGACCCCCAGGCTGCGCCCGGCGTGGCCCTGATCACCCTCAACCGCCCCGAAGCCCTCAATGCCCTCTGCCACGGCCTGATGGAGGAGCTGGCTGCTGTGCTCGACGCCTTCGACCGCGACGACGCTGTGCGCTGCACGGTGCTGGCCGGCAGCGACAAGGCCTTCGCCGCCGGCGCCGACATCAAGGAGATGGCCGGCCAGGGCGCGGTGGATATGCTGCTCGCCGACCGCTTCCGCACCTGGGACCGCATCCGCAGCGTCAAAAAGCCCATCGTTGCGGCGGTGAGCGGCTTTGCCCTCGGCGGCGGCTGCGAGCTCTGCATGAGCTGCGACCTGATCGTAGCGTCCGAAACGGCCCGCTTCGGGCAGCCGGAGATCAAGATCGGCGTGATCCCCGGCGCCGGCGGCACCCAGCGCCTGACCCGCGCCATCGGCAAGGCCCGCGCAATGGAGTATATCCTGACGGGCAAATTTTTCACTGCGCAGGACGCGCTGGCCTGGGGCCTCGTGAGCCGCGTCACGGCTGCCGATGCCTGGCTCAGCGAAGCGCTGGCACTGGCCGGAGAAATCGCCTCGATGCCGCCCGTCGCGGTGCGGCTGGCCAAGGAGTCGGTGCTGCAGGCGCACACCGCCCTGCTCGATGCCGGACTGGACACCGAGCGGCGCAATTTCTACGCGCTCTTCGCCACTGAAGACCAGAAAGAAGGCATGCAGGCCTTCGTGGAAAAACGCAAGCCAGTCTGGAAAGGGCGCTGATTATCTGCGCTTTTTCTGCTTCTGGCCCAGCTGGTCCATCACAGCCGTCTCGTACATCGGGGCGCAGCTGATGCCCAGCACAAAGCCCTGCGACTCGGCGACGATGGTGATGAAGCTGGCGTCTGCGTCGAAGTAGTACACGTACTCGTTGCCGGCTTCGCTTACCACCTCATAGGAGCGCGTGCCGCCGTCCTGCTTGCGCTTGCGGATCTGGTACAGGCTGGTGATGGTCTCGGTGCAGTGCAGAAAGGCGTCGTCGGAGACGAATACGAAGTAGGTGGCATAGGCCTCCGGCTCGTCGGCGGCTGTCAGCTCGTCGTTTTCGTCGGGGCGGAAGAGCTGCCGGGTCTGGGTAGGCCAGACCTGGCCGGTCTGGGCGCAGGCAAAGACGGAGGCCAGCAGCGCCGCCGTCAGCAGGGGGATGCGGAAATGGTTCATTGGACATGGGGTTTGAAGCAAGATACGGCGGAGCGGCGGGTTTTCCGAAGGCGGCGCAGCGGGTTTGCGCCAGCCGCTTGGTTTCCGGGGTTTTTTCTGCAATTTTGTAGGCTTGCATCCTATTTGCCGCTACGTCTCCACTCAGTTCTACCCTTCCTATGCAGCCTGCCGCACCGGTTGTCAGAGAGAAAAAACGCGCCATCTGCTTCGACATCAAAGTCGCCTGGCTTGCCATTGCCCGCATGTACAATGTCAAGGCGCTCCGCGAGGACATCACGACCAACATTGGCTTTGTGCTGCTGCACATCGACGAGGTGAACGGCACCCCGGCCACCAAGATCGCGCCGCTGATGGGAATGGAGTCGCGCAGCCTCACGCGCATGCTCGCACGCCTGGAGGCACGGGGCCTGATCTACCGCCAGGCCGACCCGCATGACAAGCGCATGGTGCGCATCTTCCTGACCGCCAAGGGCAAGGAAAAGAAGGCCCGCTCCAAGGAGGTCGTCATCGACTACAACAAGCAGCTCTATGCGCGCATTCCGCGCGCGGACCTGGAGGTGTTTTTCCGGGTGCTGGACCAGATCGGCGAGGTGGTGCGCGAAAACCACCAGAGCGGCCCCGAACCTGTGGAGGACGGCCCGGATCTGCTGGATTGACCGTAGAGACGAAGCTGCCTGCAGCTGTCCGGCTACAGCGACGCCTCCGGGAACACCCGGTCCAGATCCACTTCCCAGCCGGGGAATACTGCCGAGGGCACGCGGTCGCCGCGCAGGTAGGGGCGCTGGCGGCCCTCGAAGACGCCGGCTTCGCTGCGGATGTACACCAGCAGGGTCTGCTCGAAGGGGTGGATGATCCAGTACTCGCGGACGCCCGCGTGCTGGTACACGTCGAACTTGTCGGTCAGGTCCTTGCGGGAGGTCGCCGGCGAGAGGATCTCGATCACCCAGTCGGGCGCGCCCAGGCAGCCGCGCAGGTCGAGCTTGGCCGGATCGCAGACCACGCAGAGGTCGGGCTGCACCACGGTGTCGATCTTGTCGTCCTGGGCCCGGCCCGGCGGCAGGGGCAGCCGCACATCGAAGGGCGCGCTGAATACTTCGCAGGAGGTCTCTTCCAACTGCCTGGAAATCAGCCCTTGCAGGCGGCTGGATACCCGCTGGTGCTCCAGGTTGGGCGCCGGGGACATGCGGTGCACCCGGCCCCGGATGAGTTCCACCGTGTCGCTAATGCGCCAGCCGAGGTAGTCGGCATAGGTGTAGCGGGCTTCCGGATCGAGCTGGCTCAGGTCGGTGATCATCGCAGGTTCTTTGGCGAAAGATAGCAAAAAAGCAGGACGGCAGGCGCCGGACCGCGCCGGGCTTGCCCGGCGCCTGCGAAAGCCCCCCTTGCCTGCTGCCGCCTTCCTGCGTATGTTGGGCCATGATCCTGATTCTGGTTCCCGGGGATACGCCGCGGCTCCGCTATGCGCTGGACCTGGTCCTGGGCCGTGTGCTGGGGCTGCGCTGGCAGGCGGTGACCCGGCGCGGGGAGATTCCGGCAGGCGTGCCGTGGATCGATTATGCGGGCGCCAGCCCGGAGGCGGTGCTGGCCGTGCCGAATGCCGGCCTGCTGGCGGGGCAGGGCTGCGCGCCGGTGGATCCGGGGCCGCGCCGGCGGCCCGACGGCACGCTGGAGCTGTTTGCGGCGCCGCCAGGCGGCGGCTCCCCCCCTGCGAAGGGGGGGCCGGGGGGGGAGGCCAGCATATCCGGCACGCGCATCTGGCCCTTCGACCTCTTCTCCGCCGCCTTCTACCTCGCAGCCGAGTACGCCCGCTACACAAACCCGCCCATCGGCCCGCATGGCCGCTATGACCAGTCCGATGATGCCGCCTGGGGCCTGGACCGCACCCCCTGGATCGCCCACTGGGCGCAGGAACTGCACGCGGCGCTTGCCCTGCCGGGCGCCCTGCCCCCCCCGCCGCCGGACGAGCTGACCGTAGATGTCGACTTTCCCTGGAAATACCGCTTCAAACCCTTGCACATCCAGGCGGGCGCACTCGCCCGCGACCTCCTCCGCCTCGATCTGCGCGAGGCCCGCACCCGCCTCGCCGTCTGGGCTGGGGCCCCCGACCCCTACAGCACCTGGAGCCGGCTGGAGGCCCTGATGCCGCCGCAGCAAATCCGGCTGTTCTTCCTCATCGGACGCCATTCGCCCCATGACAGCCGCTTCTCCGCCCGCACCCCCGCCTACCGCCGGCTCATCGCCCGGCTGGCAGCAGCAGGATACCAGATCGGCATCCACCCCAGCTACACCACCCCCGAACATCCCGGCCGGCTCCTGGCCGAGGTCCGGCAGCTCCGCGCACTCATAGGCCAGCCGCTGGATGCCAGCCGGCAGCATTTCCTGCGCTACCGCCTGCCCGGCACCCGCCGCGCGCTGCTGGAAGCCGGCATCCGCCAGGATTATACCCCCTGTCTCTTCGCCTCCGGCGGCTTCCCCGCCGGCATGTGCAGCCCCTGGCCCTGGTACGACCTCGAAGCCGAAGCCCAGACCAGCCTCATGCTGCATCCCACCATCCTCATGGACCGCTCCGCCCGGCAATACCTCCGGCTCACCCCCGAACAGACCCTCGCACATGCGCAGCACCTCCTCGCCCGCACCCGCAGCTACGGCGGGGCGTTCACCCTGCTGATCCACAACGACACCCTCAGCGGCACGGACGACTGGCGCGGCTGGCAGGAAACATGGGAAACGATCATCGGACAAATGACCCGGTGATGCAGCGCCGATGACGGAAATCCGTGCATAGTTCCGGCTGAATGTGTATATCGCGTCCTGCATCCTTCAGCAACTGCTGCCTGTGCTGACCCTCGACCGCTGTGCCGGCCATACGCTTGATCCCGATGCCTGGGACCGCTTTGTCGGAGCCTCGCCTCAGGGCTCCCTCTACGCCCTGCACGGGTACGCCACCGCTGTCCGGCCGGACTGGGAGGCGTGGATCGTGGCAGATCAGGGAGCCTGGCAGGCGGTCATGCCCTTCTGCACCAACCGGCGCTGGGGCTTCCGCTCCCTGCCGCAGCCGATGTTTACCCAGTACTGGGGCGTGCTCTTCCGCCCCATGCCGGAGCTGGCCCTCCGGGAGCAGCTGTATCTGAAAAAGGAAATCCTGCAGCTCCTGATCCGGCAAATGGATGATTTCCAGCTGATTGTACAGAACTTCTCCCCCTATTTCGACTATGGCGCCCCCTTTCACTGGGGGGGCTTTCAGCTGTTTCAGCGCTACACCTACCTCCTGAGCCTGAAGCCCGGCACCGAGGCCCTCTATGCGCAGCTGCAGAGCGATCTGCCCCGCAAAATCCGCCGCGCGCAGCAGCACATGACGGTGCTGCCCGGTTCGGTCGGGGAACTGACTGCCCTGATGGAAGCCAATCAGCAGGCTGGCCGTGACATTACCGGCGGCCCCGTATCGTTTGATGCCATGCGCCGCATGCTCGAATACCTGACCCGCTCCGGCAACGGAGGAATCCGCTGTACCTCCGGGCGCGAAGCGGCCCTTGCGTATGGCCATTTCGGAAAGCAAACCCTGTATCTGATGGGCGCTTTCGATCCGGAGCAAAGCCGAAGCAACGGCATGAGCCTCCTCATGTGGGAACTGATCCGCCTCGCAGCAGCACGCGGCGACGAACAGCTCGACTTTGAAGGGTCGATGATCGAAGGAGTGGAAGGGTTTTTCCGTAAATTCGGAGCATCACCGGTGCCCTATCTGCAAATCCGCCGAAACCGCTTACCCCAACTCATACGATGGATGCACGCGTAACAGTCCTCGGTAGCCGCAATTCGTACATCAATCAGATGCTCTACGAAATGCGCGAAGTCGGAATCCAGCAGGACCGGCAGCGGTTCCGCCTGAATATGGAAAAGCTGGGCGAAATCCTGGCGTACGAGATCAGCCGGGAGCTGCCCTACCGCGCCCAGCAGGTGCAAACCCTGCTCGGTGAGCTGGAAATGCAGGTTCCTGCTGAACAGCCGGTCGTCGTGTCCATCCTGCGCGCAGGCCTGCCCCTGCACAACGGCTTCCTGCGCCTGATGGACCGCGCAGACAATGGCTTCATTTCCGCCTACCGCCACCATACCCACGGCAATGAATTCATCGTCAAAATCGAGTACCTCGCCATCCCCGATGTCGCAGGCCGTATCCTCGTGCTGCTCGACCCGATGATCGCTACAGGGAAGAGCATGGTGCTGAGCTACCGCGCAATCGCGGAAAACGGCCCGCCTGCCCGCGTCCTGATCGGCGGGGCAGTAGCCAGCGAGGAAGGCATGGAATACGTGCTCCGGCATATCCCCCAGGCCCGCCTGATCGTGGCAGCTGTAGACCGCGAACTTACCGCCAAATCCTACATCGTGCCCGGCCTCGGCGATGCCGGCGATCTGGCCTTCGGCCCCAAGTAGCAGCTTGCGTCCAGCAAGCCGCCATTGGCGCGCCTTTCCTGACATCCGCGCAACTTCGCAGCCCCGTCTGCGTTGTAATCATACTTGCCCTGCGCAGAGAAAAGAAATGCAGCGGGCAGTTCGAATGGAAGTACAGGGATTGTCGCTGGTATTGCTGAGCTCGGTAGATGGAGGATGGACGGAAGAAATCGGCGCATACGTGTCGGTAGCGCTTATTTCTTCGGTTAAATTTCTGATTGCAGTCATCGTCGCGCTGGGGAACCAGGATTTCGGATTCTGGGATATCATCATTTCCGCCGGCGGCGGCGCCATCCTCGGCTCCGTCGTCTACACCTATTTCGGCACCGAAATCCGCAAATGGGTCCAGCGCACCTTCCGGCGCAGCAAGCCCATGAGCATCACACGCCGCAGGTTTATTGTCAAGGTCTGGCGCAGATGGGGCCTCTTCGGCGTGGCTTTCCTCGCGCCGATTATTTCCCCCATGGCCAGCATCGGCATCGCCGTATCCTTTCAGGAACCGCCCCGCCGGATTCTGCTGTACATGACCGTGAGCATTCTGGCCTGGTCTGTGCTGCTGGCTGCCTTCCGGGAAGGCGTGATCGCCATGCTGGGTTAGTCCTCCAGTTCCCAGCCCTTGCTGCGCTCCACCGCTTTCTGCCAGCGCCGGTACAGGCGGCTGCGCTCCTCCTCCGGCATCCGGGGGGCAAAAGACGCACTGCGCCTCCATCCGGTAGTCACTTCCTCCCGGTTCCAGTAGCCCACCGCCAGCCCGGCCAGGTACGCGGCGCCCAGCGCAGTGGTCTCGATGATCTCCGGACGCTCTACCTGGGTGTGCAGCATATCTGCCTGGAACTGCATGAGCAGGTTGTTCGCCGAGGCGCCGCCGTCCACCCGAAGCGTCGGGATCAGCTGCCCCGCGTCCTGCTGCATCGCCTCCAGCACATCCCGGGTCTGGTACGCCAGCGATTCAAGCGTGGCCCGGATCAGGTGATTTTTGGTCACGCCGCGGGTCAGGCCGAAAATGGCCCCCCGGGCATACATGTCCCAATGCGGCGCCCCCAGCCCGGCAAAGGCCGGCACCACCACCACGCCGCCGTTGTCCGGCGCCTTCATCGCATAATATTCCGAATCGCGGGATTCGTCCAGAATCTTCAGCCCGTCCCGCAGCCACTGCACCGCAGCGCCTGCAATGAACACGCTGCCTTCCAGCACGTAGGACACCTGCCCGTCTATGCCCCAGGCCAAGCTGGTAATCAGTCCGTTGCGGGATTTTACCGGCACATGGCCGGTATTCATCAGCATAAAGCAGCCGGTGCCGTAGGTGTTCTTGGCCATCCCCGGCGAAAGACAGGCCTGGCCGAAGAGCGCCGCCTGCTGGTCGCCGGCGACGCCGGTGATGGGAATTTCCGTTCCGTCAAACCAGTGCGCTGCCGTCCTGCCGAAATCGCCCGATGACATCCGCACCTCCGGCAGCATCCCCGCCGGAATATCCAGCTCCTGCAGCATGCGGCTGTCCCAGCGCAGTTCCCGGATGTTGTACAGCATCGTCCGGGATGCATTGGAATAATCCGTCGCATGCACCGCACCGCCCGTGAGGTTCCAGATGAGCCACGTATCGATGGTGCCAAACAGCAGCCGGTCCGTCTTGATATCCGGATTGTTCAGGGCCACATAATCCAGGATCCATTTGAGCTTGGTCCCCGAAAAATAGGCGTCGGCTACCAGCCCCGTCTGCTCGCGGATATAGTCCTCCAGTCCCCGCGCCTTGAGCTCGCTGCACAGGTCGGCAGTCCGGCGGTCCT
Organism: Bacteroidia bacterium; assembly: GCA_033765305.1. Lineage (GTDB taxonomy): Bacteria > Bacteroidota > Bacteroidia > J057 > J057 > RDXT01. Next base: position 21,602 of record JANRID010000010.1, on the reverse strand, counting down.
GCCACACAATGGCATGGTACACCGGCGTGCCGGAATCCCGGTCCCATACGACCGTCGTCTCGCGCTGGTTGGTGATGCCGATGGCCGCCACGCTCGACGGCGGCACTCCGTGGATGCTCAGCACTGCCCGCGCTACCGCAATCTGCGACTGCAGGATCTCCATCGGATCATGCTCTACCCAGCCCGGCTTCGGGAAATGCTGGGTAAATTCCTTCTGGGCCATGCCCACAATATTGCAGCGGTGGTCGAAGAGAATGGCACGGGAGCTTGTCGTGCCCTGGTCCAGCGCGAGGATGTAGCGGTCAGCCATAGGATGCAGCAGTAGTAGGGTAGAATGCTGTGAAGCTAGCAATTTTGGCTGAAGCTGCAAGCATCAGCGGCGGCTCAGCTCCAGCGCTGCCGGATACCGGTCGAAATCGGCGATAGGCGCCGTGCGCCCGGCTTCGATGTCTTTGGCCAGCTGCAGCGGATCCGGTGCGCGTTCCAGGCCCGGCCACAGGTAGTAGCGCAGCCCGCCTTTGTATGCTTTCGGCGCAGCGAATGCCGCAGCCCTGGGCAGGCGCTCCGCTGCCTGCCACGCGCCTGCATAGAGGAGCGGCGCCAGCACCCAAGCCGCCCCGGCCAGCAGCAATGTGCGTTTCCCGTCCGCACACGCCCGCTCCAGCCCGGCTGCCAGCGCGGGCGTCAGGGCTGCATACGGCAGAATGAAGAAGACGTAGCTGTCCGTGACCGCGTAGCGCATGGCGAAGGCCCACAGCGGCCCGCCCGCGAGCAGGAGCAGCAGCCACGCCCGCCGCTGGCGCTGCCAGAGCCGTACCGTGCCTGCCGCGGCAGGCAGCAGCCACAGGTGGAAATTATAGACCAGATAGCCGGCGCTGAGCGCAGCGCCCCGCAGCAGCTGCCCTGCGGAGAAGGCCAGCACCTGCCCCTGGAACTGGTGGTCGAAGAGCACCGCGCGCAGCGGATGCGTGTGCAGCGCCAGCGGAAGCACCCACAGCGGCGCGCTGATGCCGGCCAGCGCCAGGCCCGCCAGGGCGGGCTGCCGCCATCCCGTACCCGGGCGCAGCAGGGCATACAGCCAGGCCGGCAGCAGCAGCACATACTGGATGTGCGCCAGCAATGCGAGGCCCAGCCACGCGCTCATCCGGAGCGCCGTCCGGCCGTCCCGGAGGTTGCAGGCCGCTGCAGCCAGAAATCCGCAGGCCAGCCAGGTGCTGAAGGCATAGACTTCCGCCTGCACCGCCTGGCGCCACCACGTGAAGCCCAGCCCGAAGATCAGCACCGCCACCGCCGAACTGCCCGCGGGCAGTCCGCAATGCCGGCAGAGCCGGTACACCCGCTCCAGCGCCAGCAGCGCGAACACTCCAGCCCCTGCGGTCAGGATCAGCGCCGGGTCAGCGCCGGGCAGCGCCAGGACCAGCAGCCGGTTCAGCACGGCATACAGCAGATGGCTGGTGGCATTGGTCGCCAGATCGAAGCCTGTCACCGCCTGCAGGGCAAACCCGATCGAGTCGCCGAAGCCCAGGTACGGGCTCCGGGTGAGCCCGTACGTCAGGCCGGCGGCAGCCAAAACCCACAGCTGCGGGCGTGTCTGAAGAGAAGATGCCAGACCGGAGAGCCGCATGCCGGCAAAGGTACCGATTTTATGCATCCGGGCCCGCGCTACTGCAACGGCCAAACTATCCGGCCTGCTGCGAGTTGATAGCTGCCGGAATCATGAGGTTATGCCCCGATATACCAAACCGAACCTGCCCGTAAAAACCTGCGCCGTCTGCGGACGGCCCTTTGCCTGGCGGAAAAAATGGGAAGCCGTCTGGGATGAAGTCCGCTATTGCAGCGACCGATGCCGCAGCCGCCGGAACGAACGCCCGCAGGCCGCGCCCTGAGGCCGGAATTCAGGGCAATATCCGGGAATAGGGCAGCAGAATCGTGGATTCCGCCGGATAAGTTGCGGAAAAATGAAGAAATAGTCGTAACTTTATCCACCTGACGCCGTCCCAACTTGCATCAGCCACCTGCAACGTCATGAAATCTGCCCTCCGGATCATCGGCTGTCTTCTTATCCTCCATGCGCCCGCTGCCCTGCGTGCCGACCGTGTGCTCAATGGGCTGAATTTTCTCGCCGGCGAATGGGCCCTGGTTGGGCTGCCGCTCCACAATTACCACCTGCTTCCCGTTCAGGAAGAGCTGGGGGCCTTCATTTCCCATGACCGCGAGTTTATGCTGGAACTGCAGAACCGCTGGGATCTCGAAGCAACCTATGAGGCCAAGTGCGACTATCACTACGCCCTGAAGCTGTACCAGAACGGCGAACTCATCCGCACCCTGCTGCTGAATCTGCACTGCGGATACCTCTCCCTCGACGGCATCGACTATGCCTTCGACCCGGAAGAATTCAACCGCTTCCGGGGCCGTGCAACCACCGTAGCATGGTCCCGCATCAGTTTCTCCGATCTGAACGACCTCCGGCAGGCGATTCAGACCCTCGATCAGGTCAGCGATGTATACTGGTACGAAGACGTAAAGCCATACCTGTATCCCGGTTTCATCATGCTTTCCTATACCGGGCTTTCATGGGATGCAGATTTGGACTCGCTCAAATCAGCTGTTCATCAGCAGATTGCACAGAAAACGGGCAGCGAGGACTTCTACCTGCAGGAATACTTCCACCTCATCCGGGACGACCGGATGCAGGTACGGTATCTGGTCAACTGCGACGAGCGGCTTGCATCCGTGCTCGCAGACCAGGCGGTGCTCCGCTGGCGCAACCACCTCTACAACCGGGATGCGGTCTACATCCTGGCCATCGGGGTGGATGAACTGCGGTACCGCACGCTGATGGAGCAGCATTAACGCTAGCGTGAAGAAGAAGAAGCATGCATACATCTCGTTCTGTTTCCCGGCGGGAATTCTTGAAAACCACGGGATTGGTCAGTCTGGGGTTCCTGGGGCTTCAGAGTTTTGCCAGCGGCGCCGTACTGGAAGCCGCAGGCCGGGGCCGTAAAACCGTCCGGGGCTACGGAAGCCTGATGCCCGATGCCGATGGCCTGATCAACCTCCCCAGGGGATTCCAGTATCAGATTATCTCCCGTCAGGGCGACCGCATGTCGGATGGCTGGCGGGTACCCGGAAAACCGGATGGCATGGCCGCCTTTCCGGGCCCCAAGGGAAAAACCCTTCTGCTGCGCAACCACGAGCTGGATCTCGAAATGCAGGATCTGAGCGCATTCGCCGGAGCCCCCCTGCCGCAGCATCTCCGCCCCCTGCTTTACGATGCCGGCAACTCCCGTCCTGCACCTGGCGGCGTGACTACCCTGGTGTACGATACCCGCACCCGCGAGGTGGAGGCAGAGTTTCTTTCGCTCGCCGGCACCCTCAACAACTGCGCCGGCGGCCCTACGCCCTGGGGGACCTGGATTACCTGCGAGGAAACGGTATACCGCGCCTGCTCCGTGCTCAAGCACGACCACGGCTACGCCTTCGAGGTGCCTGCATCTGCTGAAATCCGGCTGCATGCGCCGGTCCCGCTCTACGATATGGGCCGATTCCAGCATGAGGCAGTGGCTGTAGACCCCGCCACCAGCATCGTATACCTCACTGAAGACCGGGCAGACGGCCTGATCTACCGCTTTCTGCCTCGTGTCCCCGGCCAGCTGACCCAAGGCGGCAAGCTGCAGGCGCTGGTGCTGCGGGACTGGTTCCGCTGCGATAGCCGCAACTGGCAGGATACCCGGCAGCGCTTCCCCGAAGGCGAGCGTTTCGCAGTGTCCTGGATCGATCTGGACGATATCCATGCGCCCGATGATGACCTCCGTGAACGCGGCCACCATGCCGGCGCAGTCCGCTTCGCACGCGGCGAAGGCATGTGGTTCGGCAAAGGCGAGTGCTTCTTTGCCTGCACCATGGGCGGACGCGAGCAGGAAGGGCAGATTTTCCGCTACATCCCCAGCCCCTTCGAAGGGACTTCCCGCGAGCAGGAGCAGCCCGGACAACTGGAGCTCTTTATCGAGCCCAACAATACCAAGCTGCTCAGCAACTGCGACAATGTGACGCAAGCCCCCAATGGCGATCTGGTCGTCTGCGAAGACACCATGCAGCCCCGGATTCTGGGCGTTACCCCGCAGGGCAGCCTGTATGTGATTGCGGAAAATGTCGGCATCGAATCCGAATTCGCCGGGCCAGCCTTCTCGCCGGACGGCAGCACCCTGTTTGTCAATGTGCAGCATGGCGGCATGACCTTCGCCATTACCGGCCCTTGGGCCGACCGCCGCACCGCATAAGGCAGGCTGTGCAACCCTTCGGAACCTCCGCGCGTCTTCGCTGCACCCTTCATCCTGACTCTCCCATGCTGTACCGCTGCCGTATAGGGTTTCTGCTCGCACTGTGGATGCCGCTGCAGCTCGCCGCACAGGGCAGCGTGACACTCGGTTTCAAAGCAGGAGGCTGTACCGTCATCCCCGCCGGCATCCCGCCCGAACCGGGGGGCGGAACTGCCGGGGTATTCATAGGATACCGGGCTCCTGCATGCCGGCTGGGCGTGCAGGTGGAACTCAGATACCGGGCCCTGCCCCGTGCAGTGCCGCAGCCTGAGCTGCTGACCCTCGCGCAGCTTCCGGTGGACCCGAAAGGCCATGTATCGGTGTACGCAGGACCCGCGTTCCGCATCCGGGAGGTCCAAGGGACCCCGATGCAGCGGATCCGCCCGGAGCTGGTCTCCGGAGTCGAATGGAGGCTGCCCCTTTCCAGCGCATGGACGGTGCTTGCAGATTCCCGGGTGCAGGCATCCAGGCCGGGCACCGGCGAATGGTACCGAACTCCCAGGCGCCAGCTTACGCTCCACCTCTCCCTCGGCATCGGGCTTCGGATGCTCAGCATCCGCCCGCCGGGAAAGCGGGAAGCCGCTCAGGCCCCGCAGCCGGATACCCGGCCAAACCGGTGAACCAGGTCAGCCCTGCTGAACAGCCCCCGGCCCGGATACTGCATGCCCCGCCGTCGCAAAATTCAGCTCGGCCTGCATCGTCGCATACTGTCCTGCGCGCTGGGCAGCGTGCTTGCGCGCATAATAGTGGCTGCCGAACTCCAGCATCGCTTCGACGATCTCGCAGGCGGATGCGCACAGCGCGTGCGGGGCCATGCGGTTGCGGCGGATGGCCTCCTCGATGTACATCATGGAGCCCCTCGGAAGCGCCTGGCCGCCTGCAGCCGGATTGAACAGCTGGATGGCGCCCTGATGAAGCACGGCAGGCAGATAGTTGCCCTGGATGCATACAATATCCATCGGAATGCCTACGCGGGCTGCCAGCAGTACCGACAGGCAGGAGAGGCCGAGCATGCTGCCCGACTTGTGCAGCAGCACATAGGGCAGATGATCGTGGATCGGCAGCTCCCGGCCATCAGGATGGACCGTAAACTCCTGGTGCTGAAACAGAAAGCGCATCAGCGATGCTGCGTCGGGGCCGGATACGGTATCGAGGTACTGCGCTGCCAGCATATCCAGCTGATCAGGCACATCCCACGCGGCCTCCTCATATTCGACCGCGCCCAGGGTGATCAGCGCAGCCTCCAGCGAGTCGGCGCTGGAGTCCAGCTCCAGCCAGGCCAGCCAGGGAATGCTGCGGAGCGCCGTCCGCACCTCGTCCAGCACCTCGTCGAGCGTTTCGAGCGCATCCGGTGAGAGGTGTTCCCGGTAGGCAGCGGAAGCAGCATCCAATGCCACGCCCATTCCCCGCAGTTCGCGCGTCACCGCAGCCCGGACCGCTGGCGCAGGATCATCGAGTAAGGCCATCAGAAAGGGCAAATCCTTGAGCGTTGCCATGCGTTTTGGTTGTTCGGTTTATCTGATGCAATAATAAAACGATCAGATAAAATTACGATACCCATAATTAATTGGGTATTACAATGGGCAGCCGGCGGAATTGCCGGTGCGGGGGCAACTTTCTTTCATGCTGCCGAGTTATAGTCTGCGCTGATCGTGATGAACATGAGACCTGTACATATGGCCGATACCCGGAGCGAAGGGCAGCGGATGGCCGCCCGGGTGGGCATGGCGCTCCTGATGGTAACGGTTTCGCTGCTGTTCGGCGTGATGAGCGTCAGCTACCTGTCCGGAACCCATGGCGAAGCCGCCATAGAGCTGCCTATCCTCTTCTGGATCAATGTATTGCCGCTTGCGGCGAGCAGCTTCGCCCTGCACATGGCATGGATGCGCCGCGGCAGGCCGGCAAGCCGCTACTGGGGAGCGGCAGCGGCGGTCATTGCGCTGCTGTTCATGGTCCTGCAGGCTGCGGCATGGGTGCAGATGACCCAGGCCGGACTGACCCTCAGCGGTGCCGGACGCCGGGTATCTTACCTCTATGTCCTGAGCGGATTGCACGTGCTCCACCTCGTAGCCGGATGGATTTATTTCATGGCTGTGCTCGTAGCCCCGCGCCGCGTACGCGAATCTGCGGAGCTTGCGCTCTTCTTCTGGCACTTTCTCGGAATTCTCTGGGTCTATCTGCTGGCCGTCATGGCGATCGCCGGCTGAACGCTCAGCTGCGGGCCTTGCGGTAGCGGTACAGGGCTTCATCCAGCCCCCATGCCGCAGCAAGCCCGGCCAGAAACACCGGCCCCATCACCGCTGGCTGCCAGATCAGCATGCCGCCCAGCACGCCGAGCACGGCGCCCAGGTACTGGATGTAGAGCAGCTGCTCATTTGTCGCATCCCGGATCATCCGCTCGAGCTTCTGCTCGTCGAAATGGGCCATCTGCTGCGCCAGCAGGCTCGTGATGTCGATCCGGTCGAGCAGATCGGCAAAGGTCTGCATCATCCAGGCCTCGGAGGCTGGCTTCTGCCCCTGAAGCCACTCCGCAGCCGCATCGAGCTGAGGCTCCAGCCGCCGGATCACATCCTGGGTGATCCGGGGAATATCCGCCACGATGCGGTCGATGACCTCGTGATAGTCCTCCTTGTTGTAACGCTTGTAGGTCTGGAGGAGGAATTTTTTCAGCCCGCCGTCGAAGTTCTGCTCGAGCTGCTGGTCGATCAGCATCCGGATTTCCTGCCGCACGTCGCTGCGGTTGGCATACTGGGAGATCAGCTCGTACAGCGCGCTGCGCACCTCCGCCCGCAGCTCCTGGTCGGAAAGCAGCCCGGCGCTGCCGTCGAGCAGCAGTTCGTTGATGCGGCGCACCAGCCCGGTCTCTTCGATACGCTTGCGGATCAGCTCCTGGCTCAGGATGTGGGTGTGCATGCCTTTGGCCAGGCTGAAAATGATTCGGTCCCGCTGGGCCGGAATCAGGCCCTGGCCCCATATGGGCCGCCGCTCGATGGGGCGGAACAGCATCCGGATGGCGATATAGTTGGTCCCGTACCCGATCAGTCCGCTGACGCTCAATACATTGACAGCCTGCACCCAGGAACTCCCCGCTGCATCCAGGGCTGGAATCCACGCATCGAACACCGTAAGCAGATAGGTGACGGCAAATCCCAGCCCGCAGATCCAGGGGCTGAGCCGGAGCGCCGCCATGACCAGCCCGAAATGTGCCGGGAGCTTGAACCGGTTGAAACTCAGGGTATCATCAGGCGACTGCCGCTGCTGAAGCAGGCTGCCGAAGGGGAAGTGGCGCTCGAAAAAGGGTTTGAGTCGTTCCATGCAGGTAGTTGTAGTCCTTATTCGCAATGCAGCGCCGCAGGTTGCGCGGGGTCAGTGCACAAGCACCTGGCGGCTTCCCTGCCGCTCGAACAGAAATGAAAGCGACCAGCGCGCATAGGTCCAGCGGAGGTAGGCCTTGCCCCCGATGAGCACCTCGCGCTCCCGCGGCTCGCCATACTGGATGAAAATCCGCCCCCGGTCTGTCTGCCAGCCCGGAAGGTCCTCTGCAAACCGCTGATCGGCCTCAAATACCTTCCGGTAGTAGGCCTCCATCATCCGGTCGGTATCCTGCTGATACAGCTGCTTCCACGCATTCAGAAACTCCGTGCGCACCACATACGGATCTTCAAGCTCCAGCAGGTAGTTCAGCCGGTCCTCGGGCAGGATGTACTCCATCATCCGGATGGAGGTTTCGAGATCCGCAAATACGCGGTCGCGGATATTGCCTCCGACCGTGAAGCGCACCTTTTCCTCCGCCAGCAGCTGTACATCGTGGTAGAGGAGCATGTGGACCATGTACTCGCCCTCTTCGAGCGCCTGCAGCGGGAGGGTATCCCGGAGCATAAAAGGCGCGCTGCCGCTGAGCGCGGCAATGCGGTTCGACTGGCGGAGCGACTCGTAGGCGGAAGTGGTTTCGCGGACCTGGCGCTCGGTCGCCTTGGCTTTGTACAGCACCGAACGGATCGTGAGCACGGAATAATCCGGCGCTGCAAATTCAAGGTAATAATAGGCGGTGCGCTTCTCCGGCAGATAGCGGGGATCGGGTATGGGCCGGCTGAAGGCTGCCGGCGGATCGCTCTCGTAGGAGAGGATGATATCCGAGATGCGCACCACGCGGCTGTTGTTGATGCGGAACGGCTCGGGCAGGGCCAGATTGATCCGCGAAGGGCCATCCGGATCGAACAGATCCACATCGACCTCGTACTCGCCTTCCGGCAGCTGCACCGCCACCGCAAAGGTGCGCGGACCGGAGGTCTGGAGACGGGTCTGCTTGCGGAGGTAGGTGCGGTTCGTGCCGGCAGGCCGGAAGCTGATGTCGGCCTGAAAGTCCTTGGCCTTGTCGCTCGGTGCGGCATACGCAAGGTACACAACCGTATTGGTCCGCCCTGCCGGGCGGTTTTTGACGGCCAGGGTCCACTGAGCGGACAGGCTGAGCGGCAGCAGCAGCCAGATTGCCAGCCCGCCGCATCTGGCGGCTGCGCTGCGGCGGCAAACAGAATCGTGCATGAACACCGGATCAGATATGGAGGTCCAAGGTACGGGGATTGCAGCAAAGTCGCTGCACGGTTTTCGCGCAAATGCCGGCCCCCCGGGCGCTTTCAGGCGTGAGATTGCGGAAATCCAGCGGGAATATCGGCAAAACCGCTAATTTAGGCCTGCCGCAATGGCCATAACACTCCCGCTATGGAATGGTTCCCCAGTATCGAGCAAGCCGGCAGCGCAGCCGCCTATGTGCTGCTGTATATCGCCGTGTTTTTTCTGGCGAAATGGATCAAAAGTATTTTCGTCCCCTACCGGCTCGATGAGCAGCTGACCGAGCACGACAACGTGGCGGTGGCTGTCAGCCTGGCCGGATATATCGCCGGTGTTACCGCGATTTTTGCCGGAGCAGTATGGCCTTCCGGCGGAGGCGGCTTTCTGAGCTTCTGGGAAGAATTTGCCCTCGTGGCGGCCTACGCCCTCGGCGGCGTCCTGCTCCTCAACCTGGCCCGCATCCTCAACGACCGGCTGATGCTGCACAAGTTTTCGGTCGAACGCGAACTGATCCGCGACCAGAATCCGGGCACGGGCTTGGTGGAGGCTGCCGCCTATCTGGCTTCCGGCCTGATTATCGGAGGCGCCATCCACGGCGAAGGCGGCGGGCCGGTCACGGCGCTGGTGTTTTTTGCGCTGGGCCAGGCAGCTCTGCTGCTTTTCGGGTGGCTTTACGCCAGGCTGAGCCCGTACAACCTGCACGCGGAAATCGAGGATGACAATACCGCCGCGGGTGCCGGATTCGCCGGAGGGCTGATCTCCATCGGTCTGATCGTCATGCATGCCGTAGCCGGCAATTTCTCCGGCTGGGCCGAAGACCTCGCGGCCCTGGGCCTCGACCTGCTGCTCATCCTCGTATATCTCGCCGGGGTGCGGCTGATCATCGACCGCTTCTTTCTCCGCCGATCCAATCTCCAGACCGAAATCGCCCGCGACCGCAACCTCGGTGTCGGGCTGCTGGAGATGGTGGCATCGGTAGGCTTCGCGCTCGTGCTGATTCTGGTCATCTGATCAGCGCTGCGGCGGCGCCGCACTGCAATGGGCGCAGCCCGGGTCTTTGCGGAAGGCAGCGCGGAGCTTGCCGGCCAGATACCAGACCGAGGCAGCTACGAGCAGGATGACGATACTGGTCTGCAGCATATCAGGAAAGCAGTTGATAGATGAGCAGCGCGCCCAGATAGGCGAGCGCAGTCATGTATACCAGCTGAATCACCGGCCATTTCCAGCCGCGGGTCTCGCGGTACATGGCAGCGAAGGTGCTCATGCACTGCATGGCAAAGGCATAAAAGATCATCAGCGAGAGCGCGGTTGCCAGGCCGTAGCGCGGGCCGCCGGTATGGGGATTGCGCTCGTCGCGCATCCGGTCGAGCAGCGGGCCTTCTTCCGCATCCTCGCCCACGCTGTAGATCGTCGCCATGGTGCCTACAAATACCTCGCGCGCCGCGAAAGAGGTGATCAGCGCAATGCCGATTTTCCAGTCGTAGCCCAGCGGGCGGATTACCGGCTCGATGCTCCGGCCGATGATGCCGATGAAGGAATGCTCCAGCCGTGCCGAACCGACTGCATGCCGGTACTGCGCCTGCAGCGCCTCGTCGGCCCCGGCTTCCGGCTTGGGCACCGACGCCTCGGCTGCATCCATACGTCCGGGCGGACCGTAAGAGCCCAGCGCCCAGAGCAGGATTGAAATGGCCAGGATGACCTTGCCTGCTTCTATTGTAAAGGTTTTCACCTTCTCCCACATCGTAAGCAGCACATTGCCCCAGCGGGGCTGCTTGTAGAGCGGCAGCTCCAGGATGAAAAAGCTCTTGCCGCCTGATTTCAGCAGCACCTTCATCAGCAGCGCGGAGAGCAGCGCGGCTGCAATGCCCAGCAGATACATCGCCAGCAGGGCCAGGGCCTGCAGCGAGATGAATCCGAACAGCTGGGTTTCCGGGATCACCAGCCCGATCAGCAGGGTGTACACCGGCAGCCGGGCCGAGCAGCTCATCAGCGGCGTCACAAACGCGGTGATGAGCCGGTCCGCAGGATGGTCGATGTTGCGGGTGGCCATGACGGCCGGCACGGCGCAGGCCATGCCGGAAATCAGCGGCACCACGCTGCGCCCGCTGAGCCCGAAAGGCCGCATCAGCCGGTCCATGATAAAGGCAGCGCGGGCCATATACCCGCTTTCCTCCAGCACGGCCAGGCAGCCGAAGAGAATGGCAATCTGCGGAATGAAAACCAGCACGCCTGCGAGGCCCGGGATGATGCCCTTGGTCAGCAGATCGGTCAGCAGGCCGGGCGGCAGCGCGCTGCCGAGCCAGTCGCCGATGCCGGTGAAGGCCCCCTCGATCATGTCCATCGGGAACTGCGCCCAGCTGAAGATGGCCTGGAACACCAGCAGCATCAGCGCCAGAAAAAACAGATAGCCGTACACCGGATGGGTCACGAGGGCATCCAGCCGCCGGGTCCAGCGGGTCGGCGGGCCCTGAGGCACAGTCCGGGTCACGGCCTGGCTTACCTGGTCGCGGATCTGGTCGTGGCGGATCCGGATTTCTTCAGCCTGCAGCTCCTGGCGTTTGGCCGGGGGCAGGGTGCGAAGAAAGGCTTGGAAACGGATGTAGGGAGACTCGCTGCCCGGTGCGGCGGCCAGATCCGGCGGCAGCCAGGGCCCCGGATCGAAAAATGGCCGGTAGAGCCCCGGCGCCGCCGAAGCGATGGCCGCTTTCAGCGCTTCGATCCCCTGCCCGCTCCGGGCGTTGATCTTGACCGCCGGCGCCCGGAAAACCCGGCTCACCGGGAGCTCCCGCAGCACAATCCCTTCCCGGTCGGCCACATCGACCATGTTGAGCGCCAGCACCGCCGGAATGCCGAGGTCATACAGCTGCGTATGCAGCACCAGGCTCCGCGGCAGGTTGGTGCTGTCGCAGACCACTACCACGAGGTCGGGGTGATCGGGATGCTCCGGATTGGTGAGCAGCTCATAGCCAATCTGCTCGTCGGCGGAGTGCGGATAGAGGCTGTACATGCCAGGCAGGTCCAGCACCTCGATCTGCTGCCCGTCCGGCAGCAGCATCCGGCCCGTCTTTTTGTCTACCGTGACGCCGGGATAATTGCCAACCTGCTGATTGAGGCCGGTGAGGGCATTGAACAGCGAGCTCTTGCCCGCATTGGGATTGCCTGCCAGGGCAATCCGCCGGATTGCCAGCCGGGGTTCTGCTTGGGCCATGATCCTTGCAGCGCTAGGTTCACGCCTGGATATCCACCTCGATGAGTGCTGCTTCTTCGAGCCGCAGCGAGACGACATAGGCCGCATCGACCTCCACCGCCACGGGGTCGCCGAAGGGCGCCCTGAACAAGGGGCGCACCTGCACTTCCGGAAGCAGCCCGAGTTCCATTAGCCGCACGCTTACCTCTCCCTGGCGCAGATTGCGCACGACGCCGAGCTGGCCGAGAGATACCTGATTCAAGGTGGTCATAGAGTCAACACTGGATAAATACTGCGAGTCAGGCCTGCAAGGTAAGAAGATTTATTTAGACTTATTCTAAATTGTTTCGGCAGGATGCAAACGCCCGGCAGCCCTGGCCGTTCCAATTGCTCCGGAAAAATACAGACGCGCCGCCGATTCGCAAGGCTGCCGGCGTTCCGGCTGATTTAAATCATCGGCGCCGCGCCCGGCAGGGAGCGTGTCGGCTGCCTGACAGCCGGCAGCTCAACGCTTGCCCCCCGCCTTGCGTATACCGCAGCAGATCCCGGAACTATTTCACCGATTCCGGGTTACGTATTCATCCTCTCCGGTGAGATTCTCTGCGTATGCGTTTCCTTCCGTCTGTTCTGTCTGCTATGCTGGCAGCCGGCATCTCCGGCTCCTGTGCGCCTCAGCCCTCCGCTTCATCCGGAACGGCTTCGGCATCCCCTTCCCCGGAATCCCAACTGTCCGTACCTGTTCAACCTGTTATGCAACAAGACCTGCAATCTGCCCCCCGGCATGACACCGTTACCTTCGGCTCCGGATGCTTCTGGTGCACCGAAGCGTTCTTCCAGCGCATCGATGGCGTGGTCAGCGTGACCTCCGGCTACTCGGGCGGGAAAGTCAAGAATCCGACGTATAAGGAAGTATGCAGCGGACTTACCGGCCATGCCGAAGTGGTGCAGCTGGTGTATGATCCGTCCAGGGTGACGTTTCCGGAGCTGCTCGAAGTCTTCTGGCAGACCCACGACCCCACCACGCTCAACCGCCAGGGCAACGACGTAGGCCCGCAGTACCGCTCGGCGATTTTCTACCACTCCGAAGAGCAGCGCCAGCTCGCCGAGCAGTACAAGCAGGAGCTCGATGCCTCCGGGGCCTTCCGGGCACCCATCGTGACGGAGATCACGGCCTTCAGCAACTTCTACCCGGCTGAGAATTATCATCAGAACTTCTACAACGACAACCAGCAGTACCCCTATTGCGTATTTGTCATACAGCCCAAGATGGAGAAGTTCGAGAAGGTCTTCAAGTCGAAACTCAAAACCGCTGCGCCCTGAGGCAGCAGCCGCCTGAATCAAGAGGGGTTGGATATTGAGGGAGAGGCCCGGCATGCGTACTGCGCTGCCGGGCTTTTTTGTTGTGCGGTCTCCGCAGGTCCCGGCGATTTTTGCTAACTTTCGCCCTTTGGACACGTTTGTACACACATGGATGCATCACTGACGCCTGGACGCATCGTTCAGGAACTGGACAAATACATCATCGGCCAGGCCGATGCGAAAAAAGCCGTTGCCATCGCCCTCCGCAACCGCTGGCGCCGCCTGAATGCGCGGGAAGAGCTCCGCAGAGAGATTATCCCGAACAATATCATGATGATCGGCCCTACCGGAGTAGGCAAAACGGAGATTGCGCGCCGCCTGGCGCAGCTGGCTCAGGCGCCCTTTGTCAAGGTGGAGGCCTCCAAGTTTACCGAAGTCGGCTATGTAGGGCGCGATGTCGAAAGCATGGTCCGCGATCTGGTGGAGCAGGCCGTGGGCATGGTCCGCACGGAAAAGAAAGCCGTCATCCGCGAGCAGGCCCTCCGCCAGGCCAATGAGCAGATCCTCGATATCCTCATCCCGCCGGTCCGCAAGCGCGGCCGCTCCTACGCCGACGAGGAGACGCCGGGATACCGGACTGCCGGGTACGATGCGATCTCGGACGAGGAGCTCAACGAACGCACCCGTGAGAAATTCCGCGAAAAACTCGGAAACGGCGAACTCGAATCCCGCAAAATCGAGATCGAAGTCACCCTTCCGGCGCACAACGTGCAGATCGTGGGGCCGGCAGGCATGGAAGGCATGGACGGCCTGCAGGAAATGCTCTCCGGCATGATGCCCAAGAAGCGCCAGAAGCGTGAAATGACTGTCGCCGAGGCCCGCGAGCACCTCGCCGAGGAAGAGGCAGACCGCCTCATCGATATGGATGCCGTGACCCGCGAGGCGCTGGACCGCGCCTCCAACAGCGGCATCATCTTCATCGACGAAATCGACAAGGTCGCCACCAGCGGCGGCGCCTCCGGCGGGCCCGACGTGTCGCGCCAGGGCGTGCAGCGCGATCTGCTGCCCATCGTCGAAGGCTCTACGGTCAATACGAAGTACGGCAGCATCAAAACCGATCACGTGCTCTTCATCGCCGCCGGCGCCTTCCACATGGCCAAGCCTTCCGACCTGATTCCGGAACTCCAGGGCCGCTTTCCCATCCGCGTCGAGCTGAGCCCCCTCACCCAGGACGACTTCGTCAAAATCCTCACCCAGCCCCGCAGTGCGCTTACCCGCCAGTATCAGGCGCTGCTCGAAGCCGAAGCCGTGAGCCTGGATTTCGAGCCGGAGGCCATCGGGCTGATCGCCGAAATGGCGTTCACCGTCAATCAGGAGGTGGAAAACATCGGCGCCCGGCGCCTCCACACCATCATGAGCAACCTGCTCAACGACATCCTCTTCGAAGTGCCCGACCTCAACGCCGAAACGCAGTTCCTCATCACCCGGGAATTCGTGCAGGACAAGCTGGCCGCGACCGTCCAGAAAAAGGATCTGAGCCAGTATATCCTCTGAGGGGCCCTCCAGGCAGGAGATACGCTGCCTTGCACAAACGCCCCGCAGTTTCCTGCGGGGCGTTTTCATACAGGAGCTGGTCCTTGCGCTTATCCGCGCCGGGGGAACGTGCCAGCCATGCAGATGCAGTAGTTCAGGCCCAGGCTGGGCTGATAGGCCGGAACCGGGGTGCTCTGTCCTGCAGGCGCGGTGACCCCGCCTTCGATGAAGAGCGCATCCGCCCGCATATTGACAATATTCTGCGGCGCATTGACGTCATAGGATCTTCCGCCGCCTTCAAGCGCGTGCACAGCGCTCGTCGGGTCGGTCGTGTTGGCCTGCTGGCTGCTCGCGTGCAGCTGTGCCGCAGCGTTGTGCACGTGGCCAGGCAGATTCAGCTCGTTCAGGGTGATCGAGGTCTGGCCGGACTGCTCGCCCAGGGCCGTGGAGGAATGGCCGGACGATTCGCCTACGCCGATGGCGATCCGTCCCCGGAGGTCGGGCAGGGCAAACGTAGTCTGTCCGTCGCCGCCGTAGGTGGTTCCGATCACCGCAAAGAGCGCGGTGTGATCGCGGATAGTCAGCAGCTGGCCGTCGCAGAAGGCCCAGTGCAGCGGTGCGAAGTTGCCTGCAAACAGCCGGATTTCGCCGATGGTGCCTACATACATAGGAGTACTTGCAGAGGGTGGATATTAGGAACGTGAGGGATACACCCCGATGAGGGCGATGATATAATTCAGGCCGAAGCTGGCCTGGTGGTTGTCGTAGGGCTGGCCGCCGCCGGCGCTGGACATGCTGGCGGTGACGGAATCCGGATGCATCTCCGTATTCGCCGCTCCCGTGGTATGGTATGTGTATGCACCCTGATCTTTTGCCAGCAGGGCATTGGTCGGATCCTTGCTGTCGGGCGCATTGTCGGCAGCCCGCAGCAGCGCGCCCGCATAATGCGCATGGGCAGGAAGCTGGCTGCTGGTGAGGGTGACGGAGGGCGCACCGAACTGCTGGCCCAGGCTCAGTCCGTCAGGATGTCCGGAACCGATATGCACCGGCACACGGCCCCGGAGGTCGGGCAGGGCGAAGGTGGTGCGGCCGTCGCCGCCGTACATAGTGCCCACGAGGCTGAAGAGGGCGGTGTTTTCCGCAATCTTCAGCAACTGGCCGTCGCAGAAGGCCCAGCCTTTGGGGGCAAAATCGCCTGCAAAGAGGCGGATTTCAGCTATGGTTTGATCCATGTCGATCTGTTGTTGGGGGATGGACAAGATGAAACAGACGGGTGACCTCAGTCTTTTGACGGATAGATGCCAAACGCGCAGATCACATAATGGAGCCCCAGCCCTGGCTGGCGCTTGTCGAAGGGCACATCGCCGCCCGCCGGGGAAATCGTAACGCCCACCGACAGCGGTGCCATCACCACATTCGGGCTGCCCTTGAGGTAGCTGGGCTGGCCATTGTCAATGGCGCTGATCGTGTTGTTGGGCGTGTCGCGGTTGGCCTGGGTCGTCGTGGCAGCTGCGTGGATCTTCAGCTGATGGGTGTGTGCGGGCATCTCCTCCAGCGTGAGGCGATGGATGTCGCTGCCAAACTGCTGGCCCAGCGCGACGGGCGGCAGGCCGTGTCCGGCGCTGGCGCCCGCATGTACCGCGGTGCGGCTGCGAAGATCGGGCACGCCGAAGGTCGTATGGCCGTCGCCGCCGAATTTCGTGCCAATCAGGTGGAACAGTTCCGGGTACTCTGCGATCGGCTGCAGACTTCCGTCGCAGAATACCCAGCCCAAGGGGGCAAAATCGCCGGCAAACAGCCGGACCTCGCCGATCAGTGCTTCTTCCATTAGGGGAATTGATTGAGTAAAAGGGTGGCAGGATACGTGCGCACCGCATGCCGGAATCTGAAACAGCCTGCCTGCCGGTACAGCACATCGTAATGTATGCGGAAATAAAATATCCGCCAAATTAATCAGGCCGGGAATCCCTGAAATCCTGCCCGGATGCAGCGGATATGGCCTCCGGCAGCTATATTGCACCTGCCGGAAACCCTTCAGCCGCAGCATCGTGAAGCTCCTCTATCTCCTGTATTTCTGGGTGATCCTGGCTGCCGGGATTTTTCTCATCGGCTACGGAATCTTCCTCAACCGCGAGGCGGACGCGCTCCTGCGCAGGGGCCAGCCCGCGCAGGCAATCCTGGACGGCAAGCGCGACGATACAGATGAGGACGGCATGGTCGCCTGGCTCTTCGACTATACCGTCGCAGGCGCCTCCCGGCCTACCCGGGAGCAGGTGAAGCGTGAAGCGTACCGGACGCATCAGCCTGGAGATACCCTGGCCGTCATCTGCCTGCCGGAGGCACCGCACATCGCCCGCCTCCAGCTCAACGGCGTCACCCGGCGTCACGGGTACAACCTGTACTTCCTTGGCGGCCTGCTGATCGCGGCCGCCTTCGCCATTGCCTGGTGGACCCGGGAGGTGTGGATGCGCAGGCGCTGATCCCGGTTACCGCTGCACGATGGCCGTATCCCGCACCAGCGTCATGCCGGTGAAGATGCCTTTTCCGCCCTGGATATTGCTGTACACGGTCGCAGGCTGCGAGAAGGGGTTGAGATTGGCGGCAATGGCGGCGTCGCGGGTGTTGATGTACTGGTAATAGTCGGAGGTGATGTGGTAGATAGTTCCCACGAGCGTATCGCCGGGGTCGTAGAAAAACCCCGTGCCGAAGGTAATCTGCTGCCCGTTGGAGATGTCGTCGTCCACCACAAAATCCTGCTCCGAGCGGACCACCAGCACCGTATCGGGCTGGCCCTGGCTGTTCTGCCGGATCTCGGTGCGGCGCAGCTCAAGCACGCGGCGGTAAAAATTTGCCGTGCCGGCATCGTCCTGAAACTTGGTGAGGACCAGGGCCTCGCCGCTGGAGCCGAACTTCACCTCCTGCTCCAGGCCGCTCACCGGCGGCAGGATGCGGGTCAGGGCGCTGAGGGTGCGCCCGTCGGGCAGGGTAGCTTTCAGCTCGAAATCCGAAGCGTAGTCGGCGGGCACCGGCAGGAAAGAGGTGTAGAGGTAGATGCTTTCGCCGAAAATCGGCACCAGGCGGCGCAGCAGCGCGGTATCCAGAAGCTGGCCGATGCCGGGCGTATTGATGCCGAACTCCGCCGGCTGCAGCGTCACGGTATTGCTGCCGTTGCGGATGGTGATCTGGGCCCCCCGCACATAGCGGATGCGGATATCCTCGAAGAAGCCGGAGCTTTCGGTGAGGATCAGCAGATAAGGCTGGCCGGGCTGCAGGTAGCATTCCACCACCGTTTGCGGCTCATATTCAGGCAGATCGATATCCACCTCCTGCTGCAGGTTGCAGGCGGCCAGGCCCAGGGCGAAGGCCGGCATCAGGAGCATGCGGAAAAGAAAGGTGCGGCGCATGGCGTGCAGGGTCAGAATTTGAAGTTGAAGGTCACCGAAGGAATGATGGGAAACAATGCAACCTGCTTGGCCTTGTTGCCGATGGGGATATTGTCGGCATTGAGCTGCGGCTCGAAGAAGATGAAATAGGGATTCCGCCGGTTGTAGGCATTGTAGGCGCTGATATTCAGGTCGGCCTCGCCCCATTTCGGGAAGAAGCGGATCACCAGGCCCACATCCATGCGGTGGTAGGCCGGCATCCGGAAGCTGTTGCGGGCGGGGTAATCGGGGATCTGAAGGGGAATGGAGCCGGAATTGGTCAGAAAATCCGGGCCGAAGCCCCAGAAGCGGCCCACCGGCAGGGTGATGGCATTGCCGGAGCGGTAATCCCAGGCGCTGCTGAGGCTGAGCCGCCGGCTGATGTCGTAGATCAGCACCACATTGACGGTGTGGCGGGCATCGTTGCGCGGGTGAAAGCGGCTGCCGCTGTTGATGATGCCGGGATTTTCTTCGCCGCCGGTATTGACGGTGCCGTCAAACTGGCGCCAGGCCCAGGCGAGCGTGTAGCCCACCCAGCCCGTGACCTGCCCCTGGGTTCGCTCGATGTAGAATTCATTGCCGTAGGTCCAGCCCCGGCCGAAGACAAACTCCGATTCCAGATCGGTATTGACGAAGAGATTGGCCCCGTCGCGGAAATCGATCTGGTTCTGCAGCCATTTATAATAGACCTCGTTGCTCACGATCCATTCATCCCCCAGCCCGACCGTGATTCCGCCTGCCACCTGATGCGAGCCCTGCGGCGGCACCCCGCTGGTGGAAGGATACCAGACATCGGTGGGCAGGCTGTTGGCGCTGTTGGCCACGAGGTGCAGGTACTGCACCATGCGGGCGTAGCTGGCTTTGAAGGAGACGCGCTTGGTCAGGCTGACCTTGAGCGCAGCGCGGGGCTCCGGGTTGAAATACCAGGCGCTGTCGGTCCGGAACGCGGACAGGCGCAGCCCTGCGTTGAGGCTTACACGCTCGCTGATCTCGATGTCATCCTCGATGTAGGCGCCCAGCTCCGTGCCGTAGTATTTGTCGCCGGCGTTGAAGCTGAAGCTGCTGTCGGCTGCGCCGGCATCGAGCCGGCCCACGATAAAGCGGTGATAGGTGCCCTGCGCGCCGAAGCGCACGGTGTGGCGCGGATCCGGAAGCCAGGTGAAGTCGGTCCGCAGCCCGCCGTCGGTGATGCGGGAGCCGATGCTGAAGGAGAAGATGTCGAAGCGGTTTCGGATGATGTATTCGTAGTCGGCGACGCTGGCCGACGTATTCAGGAAGAGCTTGGGCGAAAAGAGGTGGTTCCAGCGCAGGGTGGCATTGGCATTGCCCCAGTTGAAATTGAAGTCGAAGTCGTTGTCGTTGAAGGCGAATTTATCCCGCCCGAAATAGCCGCTCAGAAAGAGCTGGTCCTTGTCGCTGAGCTGGTAATTGACCTTGGCGTTGAAATCGTAGAAGAAGTAATCGGGGATTTCGTTGAAGTTTTCGTTGTCCTGCTGGGCTTCGTTGATCAGGCGGGTAAACACATCCACATAGGTGCGGCGGCCCGATACGATATACGAAGCGCGGGCCGGGCGGCCGTCTTCGGGCCGGGACAGGCGGAGCGGCCCTTCCAGGGTGAGGCGGGAGGTAATCAGGCCGAGGCCGCCGGAGCCGGAAAACTGCTTGCGGTTGCCCTCGTTCATCTTCACATCGATCACGGAGGAAAGCCGCCCGCCGTACTGCGCCGGAAAGCCGCCTTTGTAAAGCTTCACGTCCTTGACCGCATCCGAGTTGAAGGTGCTGAAAAAGCCGAAGAGGTGGGAGGGGTTGTACACCACGGTATTGTCCAGCAGCACGAGGTTCTGGTCGGGGCCGCCGCCGCGCACGAAGATGCCGGAGCTGCCCTCGCTGCCCGACGTCACGCCGGGCTTGAGCTGCAGGGTTTTGATGATGTCCACCTCGCCGAAAAGCGCCGGAATCTTGCGGGCCTCGGTCATGGTGATGCGCTCCACGCTCATCTGGGTGGAATTGACCTGCTGGGCCACCCCTTCCGCCTCGATCACCACCTCCGAAAGCGAAGCCACACTCAGGTCCACATCGAGCTTGACAGCCTTGACAGGCAGCACCTTGCGGGATTCGGTGCGGAAACCGGGCAGGCTGATGCGCAGCTCCAGGCTGTCCTGGCTGTAGGCGAGGGAGAGCGAGTAGAAGCCGTATTCATTGGAATAGACCCCGCGCTTCTGGGCAGGTGCCGCGACCGAAGCGCCGATAATGGTTTCCCCGGACTCCTTATTCCGTATTACCCCGCTGACGCTGATGGAGGTCTGGGCCTGAAGGAAGGAAGGAAGGAGCAGGAAGCCGCAAACAATCACGTACAATATGCGCATACTTCGACAAAGATACCGGTTTGTGAAAGCAGATCGGCAGCAGCAGTCGAGTAGTGTAACGAAGTGCAGGCGGCTTTGTTAAGCGGAAAACCCGTGCCTTCCCGGATTTTTATGCTCAGACCGGTTTCGGCGGCTGGAAAATCTGGCCGCAGTTGGGGCAGGTGCGCAGGCTTTCGGAGGCGTAAAATGCATCGAAGACGCCCTGCATCTGCGTCATGATGTTTTCCATGGGGAAATATTGCTCGTAGAGCTTGTGGTTGCAGGATTCGCAGAACCAGACCAGGCCGTCGGTATGCTCCGCATTGCGCTTGACCTCGATCACCAGCCCGATGCTGCCCGCAGGCCGCCGCGGCGAGTGCAGGGTGCGCGCCGGCAGCAGGAAGATTTCGCCCTCGCGGATGGGGATGTCCAGCGGCTTGCCCTCGTCCTGGATTTTGAGCACCATATCGCCTTCAAGCATGTAAAAAAACTCCTCGGTCTCGTTGTAGTGGTAGTCTTTGCGCTGGTTGGGGCCGCCGACCACCATGATGATGTAGTCGCCGGACTCGGTGTATACTACCTTGTTGCCGACGGGAGGCTTGAGGAGGTGGCGGTTTTCATCCACCCATTGCCGGAAGTTGAGGACAGGAAACTTCACCATATGCGAGGCAGGATCAGGGAATGGGACATGAGTGCTTCCGCGCAGGAAGCAGGTGCAAGGTATCCAATATTTTCTTCCCATTCCAGCGGGCGGGATTGCGGCATAAGCCGTATATTGGGAATCAGGATGCGCCAGATTCAGCCCGCCATCGCCCGGCACCTGCCGGAACTCCGCCGCCTGTGCCGCGAGCACCGGCTCAGCCGGCTGTGGCTCTTCGGCTCGGCCCTGCGCGCCGACTTCGGGCCGGATTCCGATGTGGATCTGCTC
>JANRID010000005.1:0-47078 GCA_033765305.1 Bacteroidia bacterium | reverse complement strand
CTTCCCCCTCACAGCACCTTCACCCGCTGCTGCTGCACCGTCACGAGGGTGAGGCTGCCGGTGAAGAGCAGCTCCAGGCGGAGGCGGGTGTCGCTGTCGATGGCGCGGACGAGGCCCTGGTAGCCGCTGAAGGGGCCTTCGAGGATCTCCACCGCCGCGCCGGGGCGGAGCTGGGCGTAGGTGTCGGTCTCGCCGGCGTCGATGCCTTCGCTCCACTGGCGCAGCAGCTCGGCTTCGCTCTCGCGCAGTACGCAGGCCTTGCCCTGGTAGCGGAGGAAGGCCATGTGCTTTTCGGCGCGGAAGACCTCGCTGCGCCGGGCTTCGCTCACATATACAAAGGCGTAGCCTTTGAACAGCGGGTCGTCGATGCGCTTGCGGCGGTCGGACCACATACGGTACACCTTGCGGATGGGCAGCAGCACCTCGAAGCCCAGGGCCTGCAGGCTGCGGCTCACTTTCTTTTCGCAGCCTTTCTTGACGGTCAGGACGTGCCAGCGGGGGGTATGGAGGTCCATCGGGTTTCAGGGTCGGAGGGCGCCAGGGCGCCTCGGCAAATATAGGGATTTTGCGATGGAATGATCAAGCGGGCAAGGGCGCTGCGGTATCCGCCAAAACCTGTATCTTGGCGCGGTTCGGTCCTCAATCCCTGCCGCATGCGCACCAGCCATCAGCCTATCCAGATCCGCACCGTCTCCCAGTCCCCGCATACGCCGCAGGAGATCTGCGAGGCCTTCCTGCGCACCGAGCTGTGGCCGTCGTTTCAGGGTTACGGGCCGCTGCCGGGCATCCGCAGCGCAGCCTTCGAAGTGCAGACGCCCGGCTGGACGGGCTCCGTGATCCGGGTCCGCAATACCGACGGCTCCTCGCATGCGGAGGAGATCACCCGCTGGGACCCGGAACAGGGCATTTCGATCCGCTTCCGGGACTTCGCCTCGCCGGTCCGGCACCTGGCGACGCACTTCACCGAGGAGTGGCACTTCCGCCGGACGGCGGAGGGCACCGAGGTCACGCGCATCATGGAGATGCACCCGCGCAACTGGCTGGGCGCCTGGCTGCTGCGGCCCATCTCCCGCCTGATGAAGCAGGCCTTCGAGCACCACAACCGCAAGCTGGCGGCCGGCTGAGCGCGCCGCAGCAACATGGCCCCGCCAGGGTCCGTATCGAGTGCATGAAGCCGTTTTTCGATGCTTTCCGGCAGTACGCGCCCATCGGCGAGGCCGCACAGGCCGATCTGATCCGGATGGTGGCGCACGAATCCGTGCCGAAGGGAACCGTTCTGCTGCAGGCCGGCCAGGTATGCAGCCGGCTCTACCTCCTGGAGGCCGGCATGGCGCGCGGCTATTATCTCCACGACGGCAAAGAGCTCACCAGCTGGTTTGCCTTTGAAGGCGACGTCATGCTGTCCATGCATTCGTTCACCACGCGCAGACCCGCATTCGAAACCATTGAAATTCTTGAAAACAGCTCCTTGTACAGCATTGAGTACGAGCACCTTCAATACTTGTACGCCCATCATGCCGAAATCAGCACCATCGGAAGGCTGCTCAGCGAGAAATACTATGTCGAGCTGGAGGAGCACACCCTGGCCCTGCAGGTGATGCCGGCCAAAGCGCGGTATGAGCGCCTGCTCGCGCAGCAGCCCCAGGTGCTCCAGCGCGCCCAGCTCAGCCATATTGCCTCCTACCTGGGCATGTCGCAGGAGACCCTGAGCCGGATCCGGGGAAAACGCTAGCGGACGTTTTTGACTTTTGTCAACAGACCGGAGGCCTGTGCGCGCCATCTTTGCAGCATCAACACCTGAATCCATGCTGCAGTCCTTCGTTTCCTTTGCGCTGGAAGACATCGCCTTCAATGGCGGCATCTACGCGCTGTTTGTCGTCCCGTCCTTTGTGCTGTTCTGGTGGCTGCTGAAGCGGCAGGTATGGCACCGCCGCATTCAGCCGGAGCAGCGGGCGCGGCTGCACCACCTGCTTCACGACATCGCCTACTCACTTTCGACCCTGCTGGTGTTTGCCGTCCTCGACTTCGGGATCTATCTGCTTGAACAGCAAGGTTATACCCAGATATACTACGACATCGGCCAGCACGGCGTGCTGTGGTTCTGGCTCAGCATTCCGCTGATGATGGTGCTGCACGATGCCTACTTTTACTGGATGCACCGGCTGATGCATCACCCGCGCCTGTACCCGTATTTCCACAAGGTGCACCACGAGAGCACCGACCCTTCGCCCTTTACGTCGTTTGCGTTTCATCCGCTGGAGGCTGTCGTGGAGAATGGCATTGCGGTGGCGTTTGCCTTTCTGCTGCCCGTGAATTTCTACGCCCTGATTATCTGGCAAGTGCTGCAGCAGTTTTTCAATATGCTGGGGCATCTGGGCTTCGAGGTGTATCCGCGGTGGTGGAACCGCGCCCCGGCGCTGCGCTGGAAGACGCCTTCCACGCACCACAACATGCACCACGAGCGCTTCGACGGCAACTACGGCCTGTATTTCCGGTGGTGGGACCGCTGGATGGGCACGGAGTTTCCGGACTACGGGCAGCACTACGATGCCATTTTTGCCCGGCGCAAGCCGGCGCCCGCCCAGCCTGCGGTGCCTGCAGCCCCGGACAGCGGCATGGCCGTGACGGCCCGGCTGGGGGACAGGACGCTGACCTTCACGGCGCAGCCAGACCGTCCGCTGCTGCCGCAGGCGCTGGAGCAAGGCGTGCCGCTGCCGCATGCCTGCAAGCGGGGCCGCTGCGGCACTTGCAAAATGCTGCTCGACGCAGGCAGCGTCCGCATGCAGCAGCACCCGGCGCTGAGCGAAAGCGAAGTGCAGGCGGGCTACATCCTGACTTGCCAGGCCGTGGGCGAAACGCCCACGCTGTCCATCAGAACCCCATGACGCATTCCCCGAACGCCCGCCCCTGCCCCTCAGCCTGGAACCGGATATGATGAAATCGCTGAAATACTGCTTCTTTGCCGTGGATACAGGCTTCCTGCTCTACTGGACCGTCACGGCCCTGCACCTGATTCCGCCGCAGTACCTCTACAACGACTACACCAGCCCCATGCTGGTCAACTGGAACTGGTCGTTTTTTCCGCTGGATATGCTGATCTCGGCCACAGGCCTGTACAGCCTGTGGCTGAACCGGGCGCAGCGCCCGCGCTGGCGGGTGTTTGCGCTGATTTCGCTGGTGCTCACCAGCGTGTCGGGCCTGCAGGCGGTCTCGTATTGGGCGCTGGCCCGCGAATTCGATCCCGTATGGTGGATTCCCAACGGGTTTCTGCTGGTGTATCCGCTGTTTTTCATCCCCCGGCTGATCCGTTCGCTATGAAAGCGCGCGGCCGCAGCCGGGGCGGCATCCGCCGGATGCGCCCGGATGCTATCTTTGCAGCGTCCCGGTTCCTGCTGCGATGTACCACTCCGACCGCCCCATCGACGACCTGCTCAGCCGCCTGCCGGCGGAGGGCATGGCGCGTTTGCTGGCCCTGGGCCAGCCGGCGGTATTCCGGCGCGGGGAGCACCTGCTGCATGCGGGGGAGCCCTGCCGGTACCTGTACAAGGTAGAGCGCGGCATCCTGCGCACCTACCGCTGCTGGGGCGGAGATCCGGCGAACGAAATCACGAGCGGTTTTTCGTTTCCGGGCGATTTCGATACATCGCCGTCGAGCTTCGTGATGCAGCAGCCCAGCGTGGAAAGCATCCAGGCGGTGCTCGACGCAGAAGTCGTCTGCTTCGGGTACGAGGAGCTGACACAGCTCCGGCGCGGGGACCCCGCCGTCGGCGAGCTGATTCTGTATGCCCTGGCCGACTACATGGCGGCTACCGAGCAGGTGCTGTTTGACATGCGGGTGCTGAGCGCCCGCCAGCGCTACGACAAGCTGCTGGCCGAGCACCCCGACTATGTGCAGCAGATTCCGCTCAAGTATCTCGCGTCATTTCTGAATATGAAGGTGGAAACCCTGAGCCGCGTGCGGCGGTGAATACTTGATTTTTATCAATTGGCTTTTCTGCCGGGCGGGGCGAGCTTTGTGTATGCATATTTCACAGATCCTGCTCCGGACGGGCCTGCTGCTGGCGGGGCTGCTGCTGTGCCCGGTCCTGCGGGCGCAGCAGGCGCCTGTGCAGTACAGCCTGGGCTATACGTCCTCCCTGGTGTATCCGGGAATCCGGGCGGGGGCTTACGTGCCTGTGCGGCTGCTTACGCGGGCGCGCGGCAGCCGCACCATCCTGAAATCCCGCTGGATTTCCCCTTCGCTGGCGTGGTACCGCCATCCGGGCCTGCACGACAACCTGTACCTGACGGCGGCCTGGACCCTGCGCCGCACGGCTGGCAACGGGGTGTTCACCGAATTTTCTCCCGGGCTGGGCATCAGCCGAACTTTTGTAAGCGGCGTCACCTATGACGTTTCCGGCGGCACGCCCGTGCTCCGGCGCAGCGCGGGCTACTGGTATCCGCTGGCAACGGCCGGCGGCGGCATCGGCTACGACTGGTCCCGGAACCGGCAGAAGCCTGTGGCCCTATTCCTCAACGCCCACCTGCTGGCCATGTACCCCTATAACAGCACTGTTTTTCTGCGCCCGGTCCTGGAGCTCGGCGTGCGCTGGATGCCGGAAAAGGGCTGGTTTGTTTCTCCCAACATGACTGCCAAAAACCAATGAAGCCGTTCATTTTCAGCTTGCTGCTATTGTTCCTGCTGAGCTGCCGCCAGGAAGTGATTTCGCTGGGGGAGCGGGTTTCCGACACGTTCTTCCTCCGGAGCAACGGCGCTTCCATGCGGGTGCTGGTGGAAGGCAGTACCGCCAGCAAAACCTTCCTGCTTTGCGTGCACGGCGGGCCGGGATCCAGCTCCTTTTTCTTCAACAGCGAATTTATCAGCACCCATCTGGAGGATACCTTTGCCGTGGTCTACTGGGACCAGCGCAATGCAGGGGCATCGCAGGGCGGCGCCAATGTGGAGCACCTGACCCTGCCCCAGATGACCGAAGACCTCGAAAAACTGGTGGCGGTGCTGAAGCTGCGGTATGGCCAGGACATCAGCATCTTTGTGATGGGCCATAGCTTCGGGGGGCTGCTGAGCACCTCATTTTTCGCCAAAGCAGGCAACCAGGAGCAGGTAACAGGCTGGATTTTTGTGGACGGCAGCCACCAGTACCTGCTCAACGATACCCTCACGCGGGATATGCTGCTCGCCGAGGGCCGGGCGCAGCTGGCCCTGGGCAATCATCCCGCCGAGTGGCAGCGGATTGTGGACTACTGCGAGGCGCATCCGGGCCCCTTCGATATGGAGGTGTCCAGCCAGCTCAATTCTTTTGCGCATGATGCCGAAACCTATTACCCGGAGGTGGAATACAACAGCATTCTCCAGGCCATCCGCGAGCATGCGATCAAATACAACTGGCCCATCCTGCCGACCTACCTGAACAATGTGTTTTCAGGCAACGCGCCTTTCAACCGCGACCTCCGCGAGGCGGATTTCCGCAGCGGGCTGGCCCGGGTGACGGTGCCCACCCTGCTGATGTTTGGCCAGCGCGACTTTATCTGCCCGCCCGGCCACGGCGACGACCTGATGGCGCGGATCGGCTCTGCCCACAAATTCATGGTGATATCGCCCGTCAGCGGGCATACGCCCATGTTTCAGGACGAGGCCTGGTTTTGCAGCGAGGTGCGGAAATTCATGCGGGAATTCCGCTGAGGATGCCGGCGTGCGCCGGGCGAGGCGGCCTGCTTGAGGCTATCGGTCTCCGCAGCAGGGCGCTCAGTGTATCCTGCCGCTGAACATCCCCTGCTTGAAGCATGCCTGGCCCGGATCGGTAATGAACAGTACGGCTTCGGCGCGGCTGCTGGCAGAAAAGGAGAGGCCGGCGTCGTCGGTCAGGATGGATTCGCCTTTGGAAAGCGCGATGCTCCCGTTCACCAGCAGGCTGCCTTGAAAGGCGTACAGGATATACATCGCCTGGGGCAGCTCCGTTTCAGGGAATGCGAGGGTCGTGCCGCTGCTCAGGCTTGCGTCGAATATTTCGGTCCTGCTCGTAAATCTGAGATGGGAGGAGGGCCTGTCCGACGCGAGCAGCCGCCAGCGGTCGGGGCTGTCTTCGGGGTCCAGCTCCTCAAACAGCACCTCGGGCTCGTAATCGGCAGTCATGGGCCGTATGAAGATCTGCAGGCCCTCCAGCCGGTCCAGGATCTTTTCCTCGTGGTAAAAGACGCGGCCCGCTTTCATCAGCATCAGCTTGTTCCGGGAGATGATTTCCGTCGTACCGGCCGAGTCGGTATGGACCACCTTCCCGGTTCTGAAGTAGGAAAGAATCTCATCGTTGCGGTGGGGGTGCATGCGGATGGTGGTACCGCCCTGAATGTCAGCCTGATCGATGCGTCCGATGCTGCCGATCCCCGAATCGCCCAGCCCCAGGGGCTGTCCCGGATACAGCATCGAAATATGGCGGTTGCCATGCTTCATGGCAAGGTCCAGCTTCGTGGTCATCTGGTGCGGGTTGGACAGGCTTCTTATGTATAAATCGGTGCGGTGTCGATGAAAATCTGGATGGAGGACGCAAGGCCTTCGCTGTTGCGCCTGATGACGGTCACGCAGGGGATGGCCACCACCTGATGATCTTTCCGGGTATAGTCGATGAGCGCCTCCGCTGCAAAATAGTCATCTGTGCCCAGCACATTCAAAAACGAATGGTCCAGGCCCTGGATGGTTTCCCAGAAGTGCCTGATGCCTCCGATGATCTCATTGTTGCAGGATACGGCGGGATTGTTGCCGAAGTGCAGCACGCAGTCGGGCGCCAGGAAGGCCCGGTAGGCCTCGGCGTTCATCGAATCGACTGCCAGGTACTTGTTCTGGAGCCATTGAAGGGCTTGCTGCGAAATCTGGACGGTCTGGAGGTGATGGGTTCTCATCTGAACAAGGGTTGGCGGTTCATATGAAATTCAGGCTGAAGCAAGGCTGCCGGTGCAGCTACGGGATAACCATGCCGCTGCGGGAGTTGTTTATTGCAGTTCAATCATTATATATGTAGCCGCACCCGGGGCCGGCGCTGCCGTCCCGCGCCTGCTCAGTCGATGATGCGCTGCTGGTGTTCCCGGCCGGGGCCCTGCACGGCTTCGGAGCTGCAGGCGGGTTCAGATGCGGCGCGGCCCGGCGGTCTGGCATGAGGCGAGGGCGGCGAGGAGCATCATACGGAGGTAGCGGATTAGAGGATAGAGGACAGGTTCACATATATGAAACTCGCGAGCCACCTTTGCATACATATATGCTTAGTGAATATCATTTAAGTAGTCTCCCATTTTTTGAATTAATTCAATAAGTGATGAGATTATTTTTCTCTGCTCCATCATTTCAAAATCATCGGGATATATCCCCTTAGAAATTTGTTTGTTTAATCTAGACCATCGAGCAGACTGGTGAACAGCTTCTTTAATAAGAATATCATTATTACTTTCAAACGCAAAATCGAGAATTTTACCAATCACCGAATCTGTGTTATCTTTTGCCAACTGATTTAACCAATTTATCTTTAAATCTTTGTATTTTTCGAACTTTTCGCCAATAATTTTACTCGATAATTTATTATTTTCATGATTTTTAAAATTTATTTTAATTTCATTTGGAATTTCAAGATGATGATATGTATAGTCATTAGGCTGGAAATTATGTATCAAATCATCTTCATTATGCAAAAATCTTTTATGGACTTCTAGACTATATAAACTATGCTTTCTTGCCAATAAATATGCACTAATTAAAACAAGATACCTATTAACTACACCTGTGACATCAAAATTTTCTTCATGTTCATAAGAAAATAGATCATTAATTTGCGTACCTAATTTATCCTTAACAAGGACATTGACTCTAATCTCGTGTTGAGAAATAAGTGAAAAAGATTCCTCGTAAATAGCTTTAAATTCTTCAGATATTTTTATTTTTTTAGGATTATCCAAATTATCAAAATAATTTTCTTTGGGATTCCATGATAAATATTTTTCTCTGGCAAGAGAATACATTTGTTTTTCAATGCATTGCCTCGTATATTTCAAATCATCTAAAATTTTATAACTATTCTGACTAGAATCTTGGATTCTTAACAATGATACATTTCCCAACTCTTTGCTCCCAAAAGTTGATACCCAATAACCAATGATATTAATATATAAATCAGGCTTTGAACTCGGAGATGCAAATATATAGATATTTTTCATTTTTTATGATTTTTATTGTTCAATAATTTGGTCCTTGCCAAAAAGTTTTGCCAGATACAAGCTATATATCGATTCCTTTATTGTACATCCGATCCCACAACTCATAGGAAGAGTTGCACTTTCTTCAAACATTTTTCTTATTCTTGCGATTAATTCTCTTATGTCCTTAGAATCTGTAAACTCAATCAAAATATCATCTCCCCCAATTATCAAAATTCTAACTTGATCATACTTCTTAATCTCCTCCTCTATATTTCCAAGCGCTATTTTAATACCGGTTGAGATTTTTTGAGCACCCACTAAATTATTACTAGTTAGATACTTCTCAATGGTGATACCTACGTTATCTCCATCAAAAAAAGCAAATTTTTTATTCATAATTTTAAGTGTATTTTTTAAATTGAATCGACTGTATTCAAATCGACAAAATACCCGCTTTCAGCATTTGTAAGGCACACGAGTATTGTGAGACAACCTCATAATGTGCCAATAAAATTACTAATACCCACATCAAGGAGCTATTACTTAATAACTCTCAGAAACAATCATCTGAAATGATTCTCAATGAAACAACTTAAAAAAACTAATCAAAACATCCAAAACCCAAAAGAACGTTCCCCCACAGCTCCGCCCCACCCAGTCCCAATACGAACCGCGGCAGTCAGCAGGCAATATATAACACAATCGGCGTATTCCGCAATACCCAGGCGATTTTTTTAAGTGAGCACCGGCAAGACAGATCCAGCCGTTCCTTCTGCCGCCCACACTCCCGCCTCCCCTACCGCCTCTCCTTCGTTACGCTGCGGTAATACCGCTCCAGGGCCGCCAGCTGGGTGTAGCCGCCGCTCAGGACCTGCTGCGCAGCGCGCTTGACGTCCGGCCAGGCCAGGGCCGCCTTCGGCGGTACGCGGAAGAGGGTCTGGTACAGGTAATTGGCCTGCACAGGCAGTATGCGGCTGGGCAGGCCGCTGCCGAATTCGCCCACGTACCCGATCAGGGAGGCGAGGGGCACCTTCCAGTTCACATTGTCAGCCGAGAGGCGGGTGAACTGGTCGCTGTCGTTGACCAGCAGGGGCGGGACCGGCTCGGCGGCGTGCCCCAGCATGCGCATCAGCCCGCCCAGCATCAGGATCACCTGGGCGGTCAGCACCGCACCGGCCATGCCCAGCCACGAAATCAGCGCCAAGGCTCCCGCCAGGGCCGCAGCGCCCATCAGCAGGAAGAAAAAGCCGAATTTTCGGTCCCCGATAAACAGGGACTGCACCAGCATCAGGCCCAGGGCCGCATACGGCAGGCTTTCATGCCAGCTCTGGAAGATCACGAACCACAGGAGCGCATCGAGGATCACCGTCGCGTGCGTGATGCGGGTCACCCAGGTGGTGTGCAGCAGGACATACCCGATCGACTGGTAATCCAGGTCCACATTGGTCCGGGGCTTGAAGACATCGTGCAGGGGCAAAAAAGGCCCCACCAGGCGGTCGGGCAGCAGGTTGCACCCGGCATACAGGGCGGCTGTGGCGATCAGGGTGAGGGTCCAGATCAGGCCGATGGTTTCTTCGAAGCCGGAGAGCCAGTGAATCAGGTTCATGAGGCAGGGGTGAAGGATGAAGGAGGAGATGCGGGAAAGCGGCGCTAGACCGCCGGCTGGGTGCGTGCGCGCAGGGCGGTATTCTGGCTGTCGGCCAGTTTGGCGTGGGCAGCGGGGCCGCCCTTGTCAAAAAAGGCGACGATATGCTCGAACTGATGGGTCAGAAACTTGGGCATGGCGGCATTCATCAGGAAGGCCGGGAAGCGTCCGCCCTGATTTTCCCGGTCGATGAGCACCAGCTGGCTGGTGCCGTCGGGATTGGCTTCAAACAGGTGCGCGCCCCACCAGCAGATGCGCTCAAAGCCTGCGGGCACAGGCTCCCGGTCCATCGCGATGGACCGGAAACTGGTTTGGATCCTGCGGTCGTCCAGGACCCGGGACCATTGGATATACAGCAGATCCCGCTTGGCAATCAGGGGAATATGGGCGTCGAACTGCTGGTAGCAGATGTGCGCGTCCCCATCCACCTCCTCCACCATGCGGCCGCCGGTGTACTCGGCGGTCCAGTACTGGTGGTAGTCGATCATCTGACGGGTAAACACCTCGTGGACTTCGCGGTGGCTGGCCGCCACGCGGGGCAGCCTCCACCGGAAGAGGTCGTTGCGGTCGTCCGGAAAGGAGCGCTGCCAGATGACAACGTCCTGCTGCTGGCTTCGTTTGCGCCAGCCGTCCTGGGCGGTCATCAGCTGCAGGTCCTGTTCCAGCCAGGAGTCGCGGTGCTTCCGCCATGCTTCGAGGGTGATCATCTCGGGTTTGGTGTTGCGTAGCCTGCCGAACGGCCCGCATGCCGGAAAGCCCGTGCTTTCGGGCTGGCATGTAAGGCCGTTTCGTCATGCAAGCTATCCGGCTGCCATCCCCTTTTGCAGCTGATCTACCCGGCGCCTGGTTTTTCTGACCGAAACAGCGGTTTCAGCTACCGAGTGGGTGGGGAGTAGCAAGTAGGAAGTAGGAAGTAGGAAGTAGGAAGTAGGAAGTAATGCGAATCAGGGGTGCAATCAAGGAACGAACCGTCCGACTGCGGGTTGGTTTAGGGAATCATGGAAGACGAACTGATCAGACTCTACTATGCGATCTGCGATCTGTACGAGGCGGAGCTACAGGGGGAAGTTCAAAGATTCAACACCAATGGCCTTAGGGGGGCCATCACAGATGAAGAACTGATGACGATATACATTTTCTGCATGCTGTATGAAAAACGCTGGAGCCTTAAATCGATGCACAGCTTCATCAGGCGCTACTGGATCAGCTGGTTTCTGGGGCTTCCGTCCTATCAGACGTTTAATTCCCGGCTCAACCGCCTGGCCGATGCGTTTGCGGCCCTGTGCCCGGTGCTGATGCGGGCCTTTTCCCCGGAGTGCGCAGCAGATGCGGTGCTGCTGGGTGATTCACTGCCGGTGATGACCTGCTCAGCCCGGCGCCGGGGCCAGGTTGCCCCGGAACTGGCCGATAAGGGCTATTGCGCCAGCAAAGGGCTGCATTATTACGGGGTCAAGCTCCATGCCCTGGCCCTGCGGCGTGAGGGCGCGCTGCCGCTTCCGCTCTTTGCCGCCATCACCCCTGCCTCAGTGCACGATCTGACCGCCATGCGCCCCGTCATCGAGGCCGCCCGGCCTGCTGCCCTCGTCCTGGATAAAGCATACGCCGACCGAACCCTCGCCCAGGACCTCCGCCAGCGGGGAACCGCCCTGATCACCCCGGTCAAGCTCACCTGCGCAATGCCCCTGCCCCTGAGGCACTTCGATGCCGCTCACCGCGATCTCTTCAATACCGCCGTCTCCCGGCTGCGGCAGCCCATCGAGGCCTGCTTCCAATGGCTCATTGCCCATACAAATATTCAGAACGCTTCAAAGGTCCGTTCTGCCAAAGGCCTCATCCTGCACATGTGGGGACGGGTCGCCGTCGCTTGCTTCCTCCTGATATTCCCTTAGATTACCCCTGATTCGCATAAGTAGCAAGTAGGAAGTCGAAAGACTGGGCGGCACGCTTTGCGTTCCTTTGCGTCCCTTGCGGTTGGAAGACAGTAGCAAGTATCAAGTATTAAGTCGAAAGACTGGGCGGCACGCTTTGCGTTCCTTTGCGCCCCTTGCGGTTGGAAGACAGCAGCAAGTATCAAGTATCAAGCCGAAAGACTGGGCGGCATGCTTTGTGTTTCTTTTATAATTTCACTATTTGACAAAACAGGACCACATCACCATTTTGTGCTCGCAAGGGGTACCCCAACAGGTACCCCCCCCTACCTATATAGGTGGGGGTACCCACCCTTGGAGCTAAATTGATTTACCTCAAAGCTCAATGCATTGTGCTTTGAGGTAGGGGTACCCACCCCTGAGGGTAAATGCATTTACCTCTGAGCTGATATCATATGAGCTTTGAGCTAAATGCATTTACCTTTGAGGGTACCCCCCCCTACCCCTGGAGCTAAATGCATTTGCCTTGGAGGTACCCCTCCCTACCTGTAAGGGTAAATGCATTTACCTTGGAGCTAATATGCCTTTACCTCTGAAGTGAATGCATTAAGGTCTGAGGTGAATGCATTGAGCTTTGGAGTAGGAAGTATCAAGTATCAAGTCGAAAGACTGGCTTTGGGGGGTAGTGTGTAGTGCGTATTGGGTAGTGAGTAGGAAGTATCAAGTATCAAGTCGGAAGACTGGAAGGCGCGCGTTGCGCCTCCTTGCGGTTGACAAAAGGCCGGCGGCTGAGCGGAGCCGAAGCCCCGGCCATATCCGCATGCTGCAAGACTGAACGGCCTCCTCTGCGCCCCTTTGCGCTCCTTGCGGTTGAAAAACAGTATCAAGTATCAAGTATTATGGGCGGCGCGCCTTGCGTTCCTTTGCGCCCCTTGCGGTTGGAAAACAGTAGCAAGTAGCAAGTATCAAGTCGCAAGACTAAAAAGCGCCCTTTTGCGCCCCTTGCGGTTGGAAAACAGCAGCAAATACGGAGTATCAAGTCATAAGACCGGCTTGGGGAGGTAAGAGCCCCCTCGGAGGAGCTGGGGGTGGTGCTTTGATCCGGATTTTGTCCTGGGAAATGACAGTGAATTTCCCGCTGAGATCCCGCAGATGCTGCTCCATCAGCCGTCCGATGGCCGACATTCGATCTGCTGCCGGAACCCCGGACATCCTGATCAGCACAATTCCGTGATTCGGTTTTCTCAGCCGGTAGGTGAGTTCTCCAAAGTCTTTGTCTTCCGTAATCAGCATTGCCCCCATCTCATATGCCAGCTTCAGTACGTCCTCATCGCGCAAGCCTGGCGCAAGCTCAGCCACTGCAGCTACTGAGTAGCCGCATTTCCGGAGATATGCCACGATCCGGAAATCTACGCTTTCATCCGCCAGCCATTTCTCCATCGCTCAGGAGGCAAGCGGCCAGACTACCTCGCTTTTGATCGTATCCGCAGCAAAGGCCAGCGCTGCGAATATGCCTTCCCGGGTCAGGCGGGGATACGCCTCCAGCAGCTGATCGGCAGATTCCCCCTCGGAAAGCTTTTCCAGCAGCAAATCGACAGGGATCCGGGTGCCCCGGATGACCGGCTTCCCGTACAGGATATCCGGATGGGATTCAATATGATTCCGCCAGTTTTTCATGCCGTGCGCATTGCGGGGTTGGAC
Organism: Bacteroidia bacterium; assembly: GCA_033765305.1. Classification (GTDB taxonomy): domain Bacteria; phylum Bacteroidota; class Bacteroidia; order J057; family J057; genus RDXT01. Next base: position 33,689 of record JANRID010000005.1, on the reverse strand, counting down.
CATGCTGCAGGCCGGGTACGGCTGCCAGTTCTTGAAGCAAGATACGCAGCTCAGGCGTATGACGCAAGATCCGGCCCGCTGCAAGGCTTTGGGAAGTAGGAAGTAGCAAGTATCAAGTCGAAAGACTAAAAAGCGCGCTTTGCGCCCCCTGGCGCTCCTTGCGGTTGGAAAACAGTAGCAAGTATCCAGTAGCAAGTATCAAGTCGAAAGACTGGGCGGCATTCCTTGCGCTCCTTTGCGTTCCTTGCGGTTGGAAAACAGCAGCAAGTATCAAGTATCAAGTCGCAAGACTGGGTGCTGGGGGGTATTGCGTAGTGAGGCAGGCTGCGCCGGGGCTTTGGGGAAGTAGGAAGTAGGAAGTAGGAAGTATCAAGTCGCAAGACTAAAAAGCGCACTTTGCGCCCCCTGGCGGCTGCAGCCTGATGCCTCAGCCTTCCGCGCGGAATTTTGCAGGGCTCAGACCGGTGTGCCGCCTGAAAAAGTGGCTGAAATGCGCCGCCTCCCGGAATCCCAGCGCAAAGGCGATCTCCGAGACGTTCCAGCGGCTATGCCGCAGCAGGATCTTGGCCTCCTGCAGGATGCGCCCGGCAATGATCTGCGAGGTCGTTTTCTGCAAGGCCTCTTTCACGACCCGGTTCAGGTGGTTGACGTGAATATGGAGCTGGGCTGCGAAGTCGGAGGCTGTGCGCAGCCGGATGCCCGCATGGGTATCGTCGATGGGAAACTGCCGCTCCAGCAGCTCCAGAAACAGCGCCGAAATCCGCTGCGCCGCATGGGCTGGATGCTGCTCCAGCCGCGCCGAGGGCTGCATCTTCATCCCGAAGTGCAGCAGTTCGGAAACCAGGTTGCGCAGCACGTCGTACTTGTGGATGTAGTCCGATTCCAGCTCCGCAGCCATCCGCCCGAATACAGCCGCCACCTGTTCCGCCTGCGCATCCGTCAGCTCAAAGATATGCGCCCCGCCTGGCTGAAAGACGGCATAGCGGCCTGGATCGCCATAGGGATGATAGAAATGCTCGTCAAAAATGCAGAAAAATCCGCCCGGAGCCTGATCCAGATGCTCCCATTTGTAGGGAATCAGCGGGCTGGAAAAGGACAGCGCCTTGTGCTGCACCCCGATCACCTGATCTGCGTAATGCACCCGGCTTTGCCCGGTCACCAGCATAATTTTGTAGTAATCCCGGCGCTTGTACGGCACTGGCTGCGGCTTTTCGCCCAGAAAAGGCTCCAGGCGGAACACATTGAAATGCCCCAGCCCGCTGCGCAGCGCATCGGGCACCCAGTCGAATTTCCGGCTGTAAAACTCCGCAAGGCTTTCAGGCTTCTCCATGGCGGGGCTACTGCTGAACGTAGGTCCTGTCGAAGCTGTACGTCAGGGTGAGGTTCCAGTTGAACGCCTGGCCGGCAATCTTCGTCCGGATGGCCTGGTTGGCGGCGGCGGAGAGGCTCAGCGGGAATCCCTCCCGCGCCAGGGTCAGGCTGCCGGCGGCGTACGTGCCCCGGCTGGCGTCCACGCGCAGGTAAAACAGCTGCGGCTGGGCCTGCGCATACCAGGGCCCCGGCAGCCGGATCCGGGTGAAATGCGCCTGCAGGGCCAGAAACTCCGTGTCGGGCATCTCCGCATCGATGCCGAAGCCTTTGAGGCCGTAGAAGCCCAGCCGCACATGCTCGCGCGGCATATAGACCGGAATCAGCTCGGCGGCGACCGCCTGCTGCGACATCAGGATACGCTTGGGCTCGCCGTTGTGCACCACATCCACCATGCGGAAAGGCATGCCCGGCAGGTGCGTGCCTGCCGTGAGCCGGAACTTGGGCCGCTGGATCAGCTTATAGCGCCCGATGAAGATAAACGACCAGGGCCGCCCGTCGATCGAAAAGCGGAACTCCGGCTCGAAGCTCAGCCGCTTGCCGCCGTTCACATTGAAGATGAACACTGCAGCCGGCTTGCCGAGCGAAAAGGCCGGGATAATCGAAAAGCCGTTGGTGGTCAGCCCGGCAGAGCCTTTGACATACAGCATGCGCTTTGCGGAATCGGCCTGCTGCGCCCGGGCCATGAAGGGCAGCGCAGTCAGCGCACAAGCAAACAGCAGCACAGTACGCAGCAAGAGAGTCGGCATGAGTTTGAGGATCAAGGATAAACGCCTCAAAACAAGCAGATTCCGAAATATGTACGGTAACGGGGATCAAAGGAAAACTTGCAAAAATCAAACGGGCCGTACTGCGCCCGGCACCCGCCCGGACGGTCATCCGGCCCAAGCCGGGAAAAAACTGTATATTGCAGATGCCCCCTGCCAGCCCATCCGCAGCTGGCCGGAGGCCCTGAAGACGTTACACCTGAACCCGGAACCAGTTCCTGCCCGCACCGGAACAACCGCATTCCCAGCCGCAGCGATCTGGTTCTGCCTAAACCGACTGCACATGCATACACCCCATTTCGAGCTTCCATTTTTCACCAATCTGCTGATTCTGCTGGTGGCAGCCCGGATTTTCGGCGAAATCTTCGAACGCTTCCGGCAGCCAGCCATGATCGGCGAGATCACCGCCGGCATCATCCTGGGCCCCAGCCTGCTCAACCTCATCCACCGCACGGAAGACATCAAAGTCATTTCAGAACTGGGGATTTTCCTGCTGGTCATCATTGCAGGCCTGGAAATCAACATCGACCGCATTCTCGGCTCCCTGCGGGGGCGGAACCTCATCATCTCGGTCATGGCATTTTTTCTGCCGATCCTCAGCGGCATCGGGGTCGGATACCTGTTCGGGCAGAACCTGATGACGACCGTTTTCATCGGGCTGTGCGTTGCCATTACTGCCTTGCCGGTAAGCATCCGCATTCTGATGGACCTGGGCAAAATCAATTCGGAGGTCGGCCAGAAGGTCATTGCCGTAGCCATTTTCGACGATGTGCTGGCCCTTACCCTGCTGGGCATCCTGCTGAACGTCAAAGATACCGGTCTTTCGTTCTCCTCTGTCGCCCAGGCAGGCCTCATCTCGCTGCTCAAACTGGTGCTGTTCATCGGGCTGCTGAGCCTGGCCTATCTGCTGATCCGGAAAGTGCTCCAGAAAGGCGATTACCTGGAGGAGTCCCTCAACCGCCTGTTTGCCTTTCTGAAGGGCAAGGAGCCGCTCTTCGCCCTGTTTTTCGCATTTGTGCTGCTGTTTTCCACCGTCACCGAGAGCCTGGGCCTGCACTTCATCGTAGGCGCGTTCTTTGCGTCGATGCTCATCAGCGAATCGCTCATCGGAAAAGACAATTTCCATGCCGTGGAAACCACGACCAACAACATGGCGATGGGCTTCCTGGCGCCCATCTTCTTTGCCGGCATCGGGCTCGAGTTCAACATTTCCTCCATCGGCAACATCGGGCTGCTGCTGTCGGTAATCGCCGTATCCTACCTCTCCAAGATTGCCGGCGGCTATCTGGGCGGCATGGCGGCAGGCTTCAGCAGCCGGTTCTCGCTTACCCTGGGCATCGGTCTCAATGCGCGGGGGATCATGGAGCTGGTGATTGCCAATATCGCATACCGCGCAGGGCTGATCAATACGGAAGTCTTCTCGATTCTGGTGCTCATGGGAGTCCTGACGACGCTGACGACGCCGCTGCTGCTGAAGCAAGCCTTCCGCAAGCTGGGATAGCCGGGCGGCTGCTCATTCCGCCCCCCGGAAGCGCCTGAACGCCTCCCCTTCCCGCACGAATGCAGCCTCCAGCTCCGGGTCCGGCACCCCGAACCACTCCGCTTCCAGCAGCACCCTGCTGCCTTTCGCGCTTCGCTTCCAGGTGCCGATGACCTGCCCTTCATGCACGATGATGGGGCGGAACACGCCATTGACATGCACGGCGCGCTGGTGCTGCGCCTGCGGCAGCACGGCCTGGCGGTCCTTGTAGCTGACGAGGTACTCGTCGAAGGCCGGCAGCAGATAGAGCCGGCCCGGCTCCGGATCTGCCGGCTGCGCTTCGGCGTCCATCCAATAGGCGCTGCCGCCTGCCTGCTCCTCGCGGAGCAGGTGCCGCACCGAGGCCAGCGCCCGGCGCGCATCGCCCGCCGGCAGGCCCGACCACCAGCCAAAGTCTGCCAGTGTGGCAGGGCCGTGGCTCCGGAAATAGCGCAGCGCCAGCGTAGCCAGGGCCTCTTCGCGCGGCAGGCGCCGCGCCTGGGGCACAACCTCCGGCAGCAGGGCGTAGGTCTGGCGGCTGCCGGAGCCGGGGCCGCTGCAGATGAGCCCTTCCAGCTCCGCGCAGAGCAGCACGTGCGCCAGGCGGTTGTCGTCGTTGCGGATGCCGGCGGCCTCCAGCACCGGCTTCAGGTCTTCGCGCGTCTTGTGCTGCCCGCCGCGCAGCTCGGCTTCGAGGACCGCCCGGCTCCGCGACAGCAGTTCGCCGCTGAGCTCCAGCTCGCGGTGGCGGCTGCGCATGGAAGCCAGGATGTGCGGAGCCGTCAGCTCCAGGATCCAGTAGATATCCGCCGCCGGCAGCAGGTGCCAGGTCGGGCGCAGGGCGTGGGTGCGGATGACCGTGCCTGCCGCAAGGGCGGCATCGATCCCCTGCTCCGTGGCGCCGGGCAGGCGCAGGCCGGCGGCCCACTTCATCATGGGATAGTCCTGCGCCTGCAGGGCGCCCATCCACGCGAGCAGGTCCTGCGGGGTTTGGAATCGCTGCGCAGCGATCTGCTGCTGCTGCAGGCGGAGGAATGGGATGCGGTCGGGCATGAATTCAACGATTAGCGTAAGCCGGAGCCTGGCGCTCCTGGTGCGTTCCGGATGTGCCGGGTCACAGCCGTCCGTCGGAGCCGGACACGGCGCCCTCCACCCCCAGCTTCTGGTGCAGCTCGCGGCGCAGCTGCATCAGGTACTGGAAGGTTTCGAGCCAGAGATCCTCCGCCGCCCCGTCCTGTGCGGCGGAAGCAGCGCGGAGCTTGGCCCGGCAGTCGCGCAGCAGCACCTCCACCTTGCGGGCCTTGTAATGGAATACCGCCCCCATCACCACCCGGCGCAGATCGCCGTCGTAGTCCACGGCTTCGCGCATCTTCTTCCAGAGCGGGCTGATTTCAGGCGTCGTCAGCAGGCCGGCCACCAGGTTGGACAGGCCGGCGTCGGCATGGCTGAGATAAGGCGCCACGCGCAGCGCCTGATGCGCGGCGTATTCGGCGAACAGCTCATTCTTCAGCTGCTCGAATACCTGATTTTCAAATACAAGCCCTTCCAGCTCCGTCATCATGAACTCCATGAGGGAGCGCTCCGGGTAGCGGATGGGCTGGCCGGCAGCATCTTCCGGCGGGCCGGTTTCGGCAGCAAACTGCTTGTCGTGATGCGAGAGCATGACGCGGAGCAGCTCCTTTTCCTGCTGGACCAGCTCCAGCTGCTCGAAGGACTTGAGCTCCTTGACCTCGGCGGGCGGCGGCACGCCCGGCTGGGCATCAGGCGCTTCGCGGGGCTCGCGGGGGCGGTCGTGGCGGGCCGCTTCCTTCATGGCCTCCTCCACCGCGTGGGCCATCAGGCCCTCGGAGACGCTCAGGCGCTGGGCCACGTGCCGCACGTACAGCTCGCGCTGCACGCGCTCGGGCAGGAGCGCGAGCGTGGAAGCCATCTGCTGGAGCCGGTCCGCATCGGCCTGGGGGCCGCTGGCGCCGCCGGCCAGGAGCAGATTGAGCTTGAAGTCGGCAAAATCCTGCGCGTTCGCCTGGATGAAGCTGCGGAAGCCTTCGGCGCCCGCCAGCCGGACATAGGAGTCCGGGTCGTGATTGTCGGGCAGGGCCACGATCCGCGCCTCCATGCCTGCCTTCACCAGCAGGTCGATGCCGCGCAGCGCTGCCTTGATGCCGGCGGCATCGCCGTCGTAGATCAGCAGCACCCGCTTCGTATAGCGGCGGATGAGCCGGATCTGCTCCGGGGTCAGCGCCGTGCCGCTGGAGGCCACCACGTGGCGGATGCCGTTCTGGTGCAGCAGGATGACATCCATGTAGCCCTCTGTCAGGATGCAGAGGTCCTCGCTGCGGATGGCATTGCGGGCCTGATAGAGGCCGTAGAGGATTTCGCTCTTGTGGTAGACCTCCGATTCGGAGGAGTTGATGTACTTGCCGGTGTCCTTGCGGTTTCCGAGAATGCGGCCGCCGAAGCCTACGACCTTGCCATTGGCATTCTGGATCGGAAAGATCACCCGGTCGCGGAAGCGGTCCACAAGCTTGCCCGTCTTTTCCGAGCGGCTCACCAGGCCCAGCTCCAGGAGGTACTCCTCGTTGAACTGCTGGCGCTGCGCCTCCTGGGCCAGCGCGTCCCACTGGTCGGGCGAATAGCCGAGGCGGAACTCGCCGAGCGTAGCCTCCAGAATGCCGCGCTCGCGGAAGTAGCTCAGGCCTACGGCCCGGCCCGCTTCGGTGTCCCGGAGCTGCGATTCGAAGAATTTTGCCGCAAATTCATTGACAATCAGCAAGCTCTCCCGCTTGTCCCGCCGGACAGCCTGCTCCGGCGTTTCTTCCGTTTCCGGAATCTCGATGTTGTACTTGCGGGCCAGGTGGCGGAGGGCTTCGACGTAGCCGTAGCCTTCCACTTCCATCAGGAATTTGATTGCATCCCCGCCCTTGCCGGAGCTGAAGTCCTTGAAAATGCCCTTGACCGGATTGACGGCAAACGAAGGGGTTTTCTCATTCACGAAGGGCGACAGCGCCCAGTAATTGGCGCCACGCTTTTTGAGCTGCACATATTCCCCGACCACCTCCAGGATGTCGGTGGCATCGTAGATTTTGCGCACGATGTCGTCGGGGATATAGGCCATAGCAGGGCAAAGGTAACGAAAGCAGGCGTGTCTTACCGGCAGCGTTCGCTTGCCTGGATGAAATATCGCCGCCCGTTGAGGCCGGCCTCGTTGGAGGCCTGCCGGGCGCTCAGCTCGTACTCGCTGATGCTGCCCTGGCCGGAAAACATCAGCACCAGCACCGCCGAGGCGCCGCGGGAGATGATCCGCCAGGTGCCGCCGTCCTGGTCCTGGCCGGCGTAGCTGAAGGAGTTCGACGCATTGGAGGAGAGGTAGGAGGAATTGCTGTAGTACCCGAAGGTGCCATCGCTGCAGAGGTCGATTGCGGTCTTGTCGGAGAGGCCGTTGGAGGTGTTGAGGTACAGGAGCTGCTTGCCGCTGAGCCGCTGCTTCCACTGCTGGGCCGCTGCGGAGACCTGCGGCTGCATAAATACGGCGCTGGCGGCCATGGAGCGCAGCAGCTCGGCTGCCTGGGCCGGGTAGCCGGCGGCAAGGCCCGCCGCCGCGAAGGTGACGCCGCCCTCGTGGGGGGAGACCAGGGCGATGCTTTCGATGACGATCTGCTGGCCTTCGGCGGTCCCGTCGAAGCGCACGTAGAGGCCATTGCTGCCGTAGGGCTGCGTGCGGGCCCGGAGATAGGTGCCGGAGGCATCGTCGCGGAGGTCCTGCACATCGGCCTGGGCAGCGGCTACGCTGCGGTAGTTGTGCGGCGAGACGCCCAGCTGATAGGACAGGCCGGATTTGCTGAGGGTGAAACCGCCGTTCTGCTGGACGGCCTGCCAGCCAGCGGGCGCGTTGAAGGCGTAGCCGCCGTAGGGGTCCTGGTGCCGGGCGCCGGTGGCTTTGAGCGCAGCAGCGGACTGGATTGGCTGCACGGGCTGGGACGGCTGCGCGGGCTGCTGGGCCGGGCGCGGTGCTGCTGCGACGGCTGGCGGCTGGCTGCTCGTGCGCTCCACCGGGATGGAGATGCCGTCGCTCGTGACCATGTAGGCCCCCAGCATCCGGGCCAGGGAGAAGGTGACCGTCTGCCCGTTGTAGTCATAGCTGCCGGACAGCATGCCCAGAAACTTGAAGCCGGTGAACGGATAGCTCCGCCCTTCCGCACTGAGGCTGCCCTCGTAGCCGTCGCTGGTTTTGCGCACCTGCACCTGCAGCCCGGTTTCCCGGCTGAGGAAGGTGCCTACATAGGGGTCGTCCTGGGCGGAAACAAAGGAGCTGAACATGAGGCAGCAGATGAGAATATGGAGAATACGCATAGGATGGGGTAAACGTAACAGCATAACGCGGGCGTGCCGCCGGTCAGTGCATGCGGGCCATGCCGATGGAGACGATGCGGATCCCGGCGGGCGGCTGCGCCGCCGCGCAGATGGCGCGGATGCAGGCCTCCAGCGTGGCGCCGGTGGTGATGATGTCGTCGATCAGCAGGACCGAAGCCGGCCAGGCGGGCGCAGCGGCAAAAGCCTCGCGCACATTGTCCCAGCGGGCTGCATTGCTTTTGCGGGTCTGGGTGAGGGTGCGGCGGGCCCGCCGCACCAGGTCCGTGCGCACGGGCACGCCCAGCGCCCTGCCGATTCCGATGGCGATCTGCTCCGACTGGTTGTAGCCGCGCTGGATCAGCCGGCTGCGGTGCAGCGGCACCGGCACGAGGGCTTCCAGCCCGGCTGCGAACGCGCTCCCCCGGAGCAGGCCGCCGTACAGCTCGCCGAGGTAAACCCCTACCTGGGGCGCATCCCCGTACTTCAGCGCCTGGATGATCTGCTGAAGCTGGCCGCCTTTGTCGAAGTAAAACAAGGCGGCCGCACCGGCCAGCGGCACCCGGCCGGCCAGACGCAGATACAGCTCATTGTCAGCCGGATGGAGGTGAAAGCCGGTCTGCTCGATGCGGCTCAGGCAGCCCAGACAGATGTAGCGTTCATCCCCGGAGAGCAGCTCCCCGCAGCCGTAGCAGCTGTCCGACACCAGCAGCCGTGCAAGATCCTTCAACATGCCCTGAAAATAGGAAAATCCCCTCAAAGACGGATATTTGCGCCGGTTAAAAAAGGAACTGCTCATGCTGCAAGCACTCAAAGCCTTCGAAAGCAAGGCGCCTGAAATCGTATTCCACTGGCGGGATGCGGAAACCGAAGCGGAGGGATGGCTGGTCATCAACCGCCTGCGCAACGGCGCCGCAGGCGGCGGCACCCGCATGCATGCCGGCTGCACCCTCGAAGAGGTCGTTTCCCTGGCCAAAACCATGGAGGTGAAATTCGCCGTCTGCGGCCCCCCGATCGGCGGCGCCAAATCCGGCATCCGCTTCGATCCGGCCGACCCCCGCAAGCACGGGGTGCTGAAGCGCTGGTTTTCAGCCGTATATCCCCTGCTCAAGCATTACTACGGCACCGGCGGCGACCTCAACGTGGATGAAGTAAACGAGGTGATTCCCCTGACCTACGACCTCGGCATCCACCACCCGCAGGAAGGCATCGTCAACGGCCACCTGAAAGCCAATATGGCCCAGCGCAACCAGGCCCTGCGCCAGCTCCGCGATGGGGTGTCCAAACGCGTTACGCATTGGGACTACGCCCCGACCACCGACTCGAAGGTGATTACGGTCTCCGACATGGTGACCGGCTACGGTGTCGGCATGTCGGTGCTGCATTATTACCGCATCTGGCAGCACAGCCAGCCCCAGAAGCGGGTCTTTGTGCAGGGATTCGGCAATGTGGGCGGCGCGGCCGCGCTCACCCTGGCCAAGGCGGGCTTCCGCATCGTGGGCATCGCCGACCGCCGGGGCGGGGTGATCGAACCGGAGGGGCTGGATCTCGAAGCGGTCAAAGCGCTCTATCTCAGCCGCGAAGGCGCGCAGCTCCACGGCAGCTATATCCGCCCGTACCATGAAATCGAAGAAGCGATCTGGCGCTGCGGCGCCGAGGTCTTCGTGCCGGCGGCGGGCTCGCGCCTGGTCACGCAGGCGCAGGTGGAGACCCTGCTGGCGCACGGCCTCGAAGTGATCGCCTGCGGTGCCAACGTGCCCTTCGCCGATCCCGATATTTTCCTCGGCCCTACCGCCCTCTATGCCGATGCGCGCACCGCGGTCATCCCGGACTTCATCGCCAACTGCGGCATGGCCCGCGCATTCGCCTACCTGATGCAGCCGGGCATCTCGCTCGAAGATGAAGACCTGTTTTCGGATGTCTCCTGGGTGATCTCCGAGGCCCTGCACCGCCTCCACGGCGCCCGGCCCGACGGGCGGCAGCTGTGGCAGGAAGCCCTGGTGCAGGTGCTGCATACCCTGGAGCACTGACGCAGCAGGCCGCTCCGGTCAGGGAGCGGCCTTACAAAGAGAGACCATGCAGAAAATTCATCGGGAGACCGACACCGAAGAAGCGCCATGCTTCTCGATGCGGGTCTTGCCGGGCTTGCCGGTGCAGGAGATGGAAGATGCGCCGGAGGCTTCGGCGCGGAGTTCGCGGGTCAGGTGCACGCGTGCCGAGGAGGCGCCGGAGGCGTCGATGATGCCCGTTTTGGCTTTGAAGTCGTCGCCTTTGAACCGGGAGGCGCCGCTGAGCTCCAGCGCGAGGTTGTCCGAGCGGCCGGTCAGGATGATCTGCGAGGCGCCCGAAAGGTCGCAGATCAGCACCTCGGCATCGAGGTCGCCGGTGATGCGGGCGGCACCGTGGGCGGACAGCCGCAGTTCGCTGGCCCGCAGGTTCGATTCGATTTCCACTTCGGATGCGCCGTGCACCCGGATGCCTTCCAGTTCCGGCACGGTAATGTAGGCGATCCGTACGTCGGCATGCTTGACGCTGCGGCTGAACCGGATATGCAGCACGCCCTGCCGGACGTCGGCCTGCACCAGGTCGTGCAGATCCGAATGGGTTTTGATTTCTACGTGGTGGCGGTTGCCCTGGCGCAGCACCACTTTCCAGGCGCCGCTGATATCGAGCTGGGTGAAATCGCCGGTGTCATAGGTGCGGGTAACTGCGCGGCCATGCTTGCGCGAATCGCCGCGCTTGCGCTTGTCCTGCTGGGCGGAAAGATCCGGAGCCCAGAGCAGCACGGCGGCCAGCAGCAGGAGCAGAATCGGTTGCTTTGCCATTGGAGAAGGGATTGAGGTGGATGCTGCATAACAGATGCGCTCCAGCTCCCGGAAGTTGCAAAGCCCCTGCAAAAAGACGGAAGCCCGGCTTATTTTTCATCCAGGCCCAGCGCGCGGACCATTTTGAAAAACAGTTCGGTGTTGTCGTAGATGCCGCTGAATGCCTCGCTGCCGGGGCCGTAGGCATAGACCGGCACCATGGAGGCGGTATGTCCGTCGGTGGTGAAGGCCATGGTCAGATGGCCCGCTTGGGAAGGGCGCTGAATGGCCAGGCCGCCGGTTTCATGATCGGCGGTCACGATCACGAGGGTATGCTTGTCCTGGGCGGCAAAATCGAGCGCCCGTCCGACGGCCTCGTCGAAGTCGAGCGTTTCATTCACCACCATTGCGGCATTGTTGTCGTGCCCGCCCCAGTCGATCTGGGAGCCTTCCACCATCAGGAAGAAGCCTTTCCGGCTCATTTTAGAAAGGAAATTGGCCGAAAACGTCACGGATTCGGGCAGGTAGACCCGTCCGCTCTCCTGGCTTCTGGGCGCATCGAGGGCGGTGAAGCAGGCCAGCTTCTGGTTGGGGATAAAGGTAAGATCGCTGAAGACCATGCGCTCATTGCGGATCTGGTAGTTGCGGTCCTGGAGCTCGAGCACGAGGTTGCGTCCGTCCTGCCGGGTGACAAAATGGCCCAGGCCGCCGCCGATAAAGAGATCGATCTCGGTCTTGAGGTAATCGGCCGCGATTTCCTCCACCATTTGCCGGTTGGGCTGGTGGGCAATGAAGGCCGCCGGCGTCGCATGGGTGAGCTCGCAGGTCACGGCCATGCCGGTAGCGAGTCCCTGCGCCTCGCACATTTCGAGGATGGTAGGAATGGCGACGGTGTCGGCGCTCATGCCGATGGCGCCGTTGTAGGTTTTCTGGCCGCAGGCAATGGCGGTGCCGCCGGCAGCGGAGTCGGTGATCAGGTTGTCGGCGGAATGGGTCTTGGAGAGCCCCACGACGGGGCAGCGCTCGAGGTTCAGCCGGCGCTGGATGCTGTACATCGCTGCGGTCACCTGGGTAAGGCCCATGCCGTCTCCGATCATGAGGATGATGTTCCGGGGCTGGGACTCAGCCCGGTAGGCGGTCTCCTGCGTGCTTTGCGGCGCCGTGCGGCAAGCAGTGATGCCCAGGAGCATCGCAAGGAAAAGGCGGTTGAGATCGGCGGCAGACACGGGATTTTTTGTTGATTGCACCTGCAATTTCCTTAAAAAGCCGCACAATGCAAGGCGATCTTTCCCCGCAGCCGAGCCTTTCGCGTATTCTGCTCACCGACCTGTACCAGCTGACCATGGCCTACGGCTACTGGAAGCAGGGAATGCAGGATCATGAGTCGGTGTTTCACCTGACCTACCGCAGCAATCCGTTCCGGGGCGGATATGCCATTGCCTGCGGGCTGGAAGCAGCGGTGCAGTTCATGGAGGCCTTCCGCTTCGAGCCGGACGATCTGGCCTATCTGGCTTCGCTCACCGGCAACGACGGCCGCCCGCTCTTCGAGGCAGGATTTATCCGCTACCTCGGGGACCTGGAGTTCAGCTGCAGCCTGCATGCGATCCCTGAGGGCACGGCGGTATTTCCGCACCTTCCGCTGCTGCGCATCCAGGGCCCCCTGATTCAGTGCCAGCTGCTCGAAACCCCGCTGCTCAGCCTGATCAATTTCCAGACGCTGATTGCCACCAAGGCCTCTCGCGTGGCGATGGCGGCGGAAGGGGATACCGTGCTGGAATTCGGCCTGCGCCGGGCCCAGGGGGAGGACGGCGGCCTTTCGGCCAGCCGGGCAGCGTATATCGGCGGCTGCCACGCGACCTCCAACGTGCTGGCCGGCAAGCGCTTCGGCATTCCGGTGCGCGGCACGCACGCGCACAGCTGGGTAATGTCCTTTGCCAGCGAGCCGGAGGCCTTTGAAGCCTACGCGGCGGCGATGCCCAACAACTGTGTGTTTCTGGTGGATACCTATGATACCCTGCAAGGGGTGCGGAATGCCGTCGAGGCAGGCCTGCGCCTGCGCGCGCAGGGCCACCGGCTGGCCGGCATCCGCCTCGACTCCGGCGATCTGGCCGCGCTCAGCAAGGCCGCCCGCGGATTGCTGGATGCCGCCGGATTTCAGGATGCGGCCATCGTCGCCAGCAACGACCTCGACGAATACGAAATCCGCAAGCTCAAGGCCGAAGGCGCCTGCATCGGCGTGTGGGGCGTGGGCACCCGGCTGGCTACTGCCTACGACCAGCCCGCGCTGGGCGGGGTGTACAAACTGGGCGCCATCCGCGCGCCCGGCGGGGCCTGGTCCTACAAAATCAAGCTGTCCGAACAGCCCATCAAGGTCTCCAACCCCGGCATCCAGCAGGTGCGCCGCTACCGCAGCGCCGCCGGATTCGCCGCCGACCTGATCTTCGACAGCGAGCACCCTGCATTTCCGGAGGTGATGACCGATTTCCGGGGCCATACCGCCAGCCTGGAAGGGCTTGACCACGAGGAACTGCTGGTTCCGGTATTCGAGCAGGGAAGGCGGGTGTATGCGCTGCCTTCCATTCACGAAATCCGGCAGCGGACGCTGGCGCAGCTGGCGGCACTGCCCCCGGCCTGCCGCCGCTTCGAGTCGCCGGACCCGTATCCGGTGGGCCTTTCGCCGCAGCTTGCCGCCCTGAAGGCGGAGCTGATGGAAGCCGCCCGCAAGCGGGAGGGGCAGGAAGCCGGAGGCGGAGTTTGAGGGATTCATACCGGGAAGATGAATTTTTTAGTGATTGATAATCAATACCTTGGGTGTGGAGACAGCCGCAGGGCGTATCTGCGGGATCCATACCGGAATGATGGATTTTTGTATGGCTGATAATCCATACCTTGGATCGGGAGACGGCCGCAGGCCGTCTCTACAGGATCCATACCGGAATGATGGATTTTTGTATGGCTGATAATCCATACCTTGGCTCGGGAGACGGCCGCAGGGCGTCTCTGCGGGATCAATACCAGGATGATGGATTTTTGTATGGCTGATAATCAATACCTTGGCTTAGGAGACAGCCGCAGGGCGTCTCTGCGGGATCAATACCAGGATGATGGATTTTTTTATGGGTGATAATCAATACCTTGGCTTAGGAGACAGCCGCAGGGCGTCTCTGCGGGATCAATACCAGGATGATGGATTTTTGTATGGCTGATAATCAATACCTTGGATCGGGAGACGGCCGCAGGCCGTCTCTACGGGATCCATACCACGCCGTCTTTCTACTTGATACTTAATACTTTCTACTCAATACCCAATACTCAATACCCAATACCCAATACTCAATACCCAATACCCCATGCAGCGCATCTTCTACCTCTCCACCTGCGACACCTGCCGCGACATCCTCCGCCGCTGGCAGCCCGACGCCTCCATTCCCCGCCAGGACATCAAAACCGATCCCCTCAGCCCGGAACAGGCAGATGAGCTCGCCCGCCTGGCAGGCTCGTACGAGGCGCTCTTCAGCCGCCGCGCCCAGCTGTACAAGCAGCTGGGGCTGGCGAAGCAGACCCTCGGCGAGGCAGATTTCCGCCGCTATCTGCTGGAGCACTATACCTTCCTGCGCCGCCCGGTGCTGGTGCTCGGCAGCCAGATTTTCATCGGCAGCGAAGCGGAATCCGTGGAGGCGGCCCATCAGGCCCTGAAAACCCTGGGGCTGGCGCAAGAGCCCTGAAACCCGCATATTTGCAGCTATGAAACTCCTGTTTGGGACAAACAACCTCAACAAGCTGCGGGAAATCCGCGAAATCCTCGGCAGCCAGTTTACCGTCCTCAGCCTGGCCGACCTCGGCGTGGAGGCCGATGTGGAAGAAACCGAGACGACGCTGGAGGGCAACGCCCTGCTGAAAGCCCGCTACTATGCGCAGTTTGCGCCGGATGCGCTGTGCTTTGCCGACGACAGCGGCCTGGAGGCGGATGCCCTCGGCGGCGCGCCGGGGGTGTATTCGGCCCGGTATGCAGGTCCGGGCTGCACCTCCGCCGACAACATCGCGAAGCTGCTGAGCGAATTGCATGGCGCAGCCAGCCGCAGGGCCGCATTCCGCGCAGTCATCGCCTGGCATGGCCTGGGGCGCGAAGGCATGGTGGAAGGACGGGTGGGCGGCACCCTGCTTTACGCCCCGAGAGGCAGCGGCGGATTCGGCTACGATCCCCTGTTCGTGCCGGACGGCTACACCGAAACCTTTGCCGAGATGGCCCCCGAGCTCAAACACCAGCTCTCGCACCGCGGACAGGCTGTGCAAGCCTTTGCCGCACGGCTCCGGGGCGGCACGTTCTGAAACGCCCGAAAGTCCGGACATGGCTTTTTCCTTGATCTGCACCGAAATCCGCACCGGTTTGGCATACCGCTTGCCTGTATTCCGGAGCCGCAGCATGTTGGTCCAGGCGTGAAATCGTAGGGCACGCGCGGTTTCGGGTTTGGTAAAAAATCGTATTTTACGGCATGATGCGCAGTGTTTGGAGCTGGTGGGCCCTGATCGGGCTGATTCCCTTGCAATTGGCCGCTTCCGGAATACACCGGACAGGCATTGGATCTGTGGCGGTGGACTTTCGCCAGCCGGTTCTTTCCAGTCAGCAGATCAATGTAGTCCGCAGCGAAAAAGGGCTGTCCCAGTTCCGCCCGGACGAAAACGCCTGGTTCGTATCGATGCCGCTGGCGCTGCCGCTTCAGGCAGCTTCGGGCCAGGTTGCGTGCCAGCTCAAAGCCGAGATCGAATACGACAGCCCTGCCCGCCTGGAGCTGCTGCTGCGGTTTTCGGCGGACGGACAGTCCTGGCTGGACTGGCAGCCGGTGAGTTCCTGCGCGCAGGCCGATTCGCAGGGGCAGTCGCGCACTGGCAAGGTGCTTTTTGTGCCGCCAGCTGCCGCCTATGTCGAATATCTCGTGCTGTTCCGGGGAAGCACGGCCCCGGCGGCGGCGCCGGTGCTGCGCAAGCTCTTCATCGACTTCGCTGCCAGCGGGCCGGTCCCGGTGCTGAATCCGGAGCTGCTCACCCCGCATCCCCTGCCGGGCGCGCTCACCGGCTGCGGATGCCCACTGCCCGCCTACGCCAGCCGCATCCAGTGGCAGTGTCCCGACGGGCGCGAGGCCTCCTGCGCTGCTCCGCAGTATGCGCCGTTTTCGCACATCTCGGTCGAGACCCTCGAAGGCAGTCCGGCCCACTGGGCTGCTTCCGTGCGCAATCTCTGGGCCTTGTATACGGCCAGCCTGGGCTACTGCGATCTGCCCTACCACTGGCTCATCGATCCAACCGGAGTCATCTATGAAGGCCGCGGCGGCGGCGACGATCTCGTGCCGGAAAGCCGCTGCGGGACGCTGCCCGGCCTGATGCGGGTCGCCATGCTGACGGCGCCCGGCGACTCGGCCTGGTCGCCTGCTGCCCGGACCGCCCTGCGCGGCCTGCTTGCCTGGAAGGCCTGCGAAGGCGGCATCGAGCTGAGCGGCATATCCCCCTGGACACCTGCCGACCGCTCGCTGCCGGTCCTCGGCAATGGCACCGAACAGTGCGCACGCCTGTGCAGCCAGAGCTGGGTCCACGGATTGATCCATGAAATCGGCCAGCAGGCGATTGCAGTCCTGCAGACCTGCCAGTTGGCCACGGACCTCGATCCGGATGCGGAACCGAGCCTGCGCGTATACCCCAATCCTGCACGGGACTTGCTGACCGTCGAATTCGGCGGAGCGCTGCGCGCACCGGCTGTGCTGCGGCTCCTCGATGCCGGCGGACGGAGCGTGCTGGTCCAGCACGCCGCTGCGGGCCAAAGCCAGGCCCGGCTTGCCTGCGCAGCCCTGCCCGCCGGGCTGTACCTGCTGCAGGTGCGGAGCGCCTCGGAATGGACCGTCCGGAAAATTCAGATCGAATAGCCTGGCGCCGGCTCAGCGCAGGGCCTCCGCCAGATCCGGTACCGGCAGCGTGCGCTGCTCGCCGCTGCGCATGTCCTTGAGCTGGCAGACCCCGGCAACCACTTCGTCCTCCCCGATCATCACGAGGAAGGGAATCCGCTGCTTGTCGGCATATGCAAACTGCTTCTTCAGCTTGGCTGCGTCGGGATACAGCTCCGCCGCAATGCCGCTGCTCCGCAGCCCGGCCAGGGCCCGCAGAGACGCCTCCATGGCGCCGCCGCCGAAGTTGACGAACATGGCCTGCACCGGTGCGGTCTGGTCCTGGGTGAAGAGTTCCAGGGCTTCCATCACATCGTAAATGCGGTCCGCGCCGAAGGAAATGCCCACGCCGGAAAGCCCCGGCACGCCAAATACGCCGGTCAGGTCCGCGTAGCGCCCGCCGCCGCAGATGCTGCCGATCTGCACATGGTGGGCTTTGACCTCGTAAATGGCTCCGGTATAGTAGTCGAGCCCGCGGGCGAGCGAAAGCGAGATTTCGACCTGACCTTTATAAACAGGCAGAAACGCTCGCAGGCGCAGGGTTTCGCGCAGTTCCGCTACGCCTTCCAGCCCGATGGGCACCCCTTCGAAGGCGGCCTGGAGGTAGTCCAGGCGGGCCTGGTTGCTGCCTTCGAATGAGAGGATGCGGAAGATGGTATCCGAAGCGCCGCCGGAAATTCCGCGCTGGCTCAGCTCTTCGCGCACGCCCGCCTCGCCGATTTTATCCAGCTTGTCGATGGCGGTGCAGATATTCACCAGCTGGTCCGGCGCACCGGCCAGTTCGGCGTAGCCGGCAAGCACCTTGCGGTTATTGAGCAGGATGGAAAATGCCGGAATGCCCAGCCTGGACAGCGCTTCATCGAAAATGGCCAGAAACTCCGCCTCGTAGAGCAGGGAGTCGGAGCCTACGACATCGGCATCGCACTGGTAAAACTCCCGGTAGCGGCCCTTGCCGGGGCGGTCGCCGCGCCAGACCGGCTGGATCTGGTAGCGTTTGAAAGGAAAGCTCAGCTCGTGCTGGTGCATCACCACAAAGCGGGCAAAGGGCACGGTGAGGTCGTAGCGCAGCGCGCGCTCGCAGATCTGGAAGCTCAGCTTCTGGTAGTCGTCGAGGGCGGTGGCGTCTTTGAGGAAATCGCCGTTGTTGAGGATTTTAAACAGCAGTTTGTCGCCTTCCTCGCCGTATTTGCCGGTCAGCACCGAGAGCTTTTCCATCGAGGGGGTTTCGATGGGCACATAGCCGTAGGCTCTGAATACGGAACGGATGGTGCTGAAAATCCGTTCCCGGCGCAGCATGACCTCCGGGAGGAAGTCGCGGGTTCCCTGCGGGATCGAAGGCTTCTGGGACATAGCGTAAGAATCGGGCCCGAAGATAGGAAAAATGGGATTGCCTCATGCAGTCGGGCACGCTTCTCCGGGGTCTGCTGCGCCATCGTCCTATATCTTGCGTATCTTCGCCCCGGAATCCTTTGCTATGCAGCACCTGCTCCCGCCCCTGATCTCCGCCGAAGCCCTGCTCGCCCTCCCGGACCTTGCACAAACCGTCCTGCTGGATGCGCGCGGCGGCCCGGACGCCGCTGCTGCCTATGCAGCCAGCCACCTGGCAGGCGCCCTGCGCGCAGACCTGGAAACAGATCTGGCCGATACCAGCGGCGATCCCGCCCAGGGCGGGCGGCATCCCCTGCCCGCTCCAGCTGCCTTTGCGCAGCTGCTGGAGCGCCTGGGCATCAGCCCGGAAACCCATGTGGTCATCTGCGATGCCCAGTCGGGCGCCAATGCCGCTGCCCGCGCCTGGTGGATGCTCCGCGCTTTCGGCCATCAGCACGTACAGGTGCTCGACGGCGGCATCCAGGCCGCTGCCGCCGCAGGCTTTCCGCTCCGCAGCGGAGCGGAGCCTGAACCCGCGCCAGGCCGGTATCCGGCCCGGGACTGGTCGCTGCCGCTGACCGGCATCCGCGAGGTTGAGCAGATGTCGCAGGACCCCGCCTGTGTGGTGATCGATGTGCGCGATGCCGCCCGTTACGAAGGCCGCACTGAACCGATCGATCCCGTCGCGGGGCATATCCCCGGCGCCGCCAATCTCCCCTTCAGCCGCAATCTGAGCCCGGACGGGCGTTTTCTTTCCCCTGAAGCCCTGCGCACCCTCTACGGCCCGCTGCTGGGCGGGCGCAGCCCGGAGCAGGCTGCCGTCCACTGCGGCTCCGGCGTCACCGCCTGCCATACCCTGCTGGCACTGGCGCACGCCGGGTACGAGCTCCCGGCTCTGTTTGTAGGCTCCTGGAGCGAATGGTGCCGCAGCGGGCGCCCGATTGCCGTTTCGCCGGACTGATGAGCCGAAGCCGCGCAGCCGGACAGGGCGTCCGATGCCGCAAAATCACCCCAGCGGGTGAGGTACAGCCCCGGGGGGCCGGTGTATGTTTGCTGTATGCCCTGCAGGCCCATTGCCTGCTCCGGCAGCTACACCAACATTCACCTCTTATCCCCATGCTTCCCATGAAATCCTATTGGATGAAAACCCTCCTCTGCGGCCTGCTCTGCGCCGCCTGGGCCGGCAGCACTGCGCAAAGCTCCCGTGTGCGCATTGTCAACACGCGCACGACAGCCGAAGAAGTGCAGTTCAAGCAGCTCGACTACCTGCAGGCCGAACAGCTGCCGGGCCTGAATTTCCGCTACACCGGCAAGCTGGACGGCGAAGACTTTACCGTCAGCTATCAGGTGCTTCCCCGGCTGAAAACCGTCAGCATCCAGATCCGCAGTGCGCGGGAAGGAGCCGGCGGCCTGCGCTACCAGGTGCGCGAAGATGCCAACGGCCTGCTGCAATTCGAGATCCAGCTCAACGGACAGCCGGCCGGCAGCGCCCAGAACCAGCAGGCAGGCCAGCCTGTGTATATCAAGGCTTCGCCGGCGCTGCTGAGCAGCAAGTATTTCGATGTGCTGCTTTTCCTCCCGCATGAAATGGCCGGCTTCGCGCCGCAGGACCTTTTTGCGCCGGACGCCGATGCCGATCCGGACATGCAGGCGATGGGCCTCAAGCTCGGCAAATTCCTGGGCAAGCTGCTCGGCGGCATCAAGCTGGGCGGCAGCTGCGCGAAAAAGACGACGGTATCCTACATCTGCAGCCAAGCCTGCGTGCAGCCTGTCGGCTCCGACGGCTGCCCGGGCTCCTTCTGCGGCAATTTCTGCTGCTGCGGCAGCTGCGAGGAGCGGATTGTCACGGAGCGCGAGTGCGGCGGCGAGGTGTCGGTAGGCAACTAAACGGAACGGACCGCCGATCTTCCGGATCTGAAATCCACCCAAGCAGCGCACAACAGCCACGGTTGCGGAAACCGTGGCTGTTATCGTGATTCAGATCAGGCGCGCAGCTGCTTCACGGCCGCATCGAAGGTGCTCCGGCTCACCCCCTGCGCAGCGAGGTATTCAAAGTCCCCTTCCAGGCTCTGCCAGAACGCGGCGGGCGGGCTGAAAGCCCGGAGGCTGGCCCGGTAGTGCTCCACTGCGCCGGGCACCTGGCCCTGAATCAGGCGGCAGTGGCCCAGATTCAGGTTGGCATGGTCGTGCAGGCCCTGCGCCAGCGCAGCCTCCAGGTGCGGCAGCGCCCGGTCGAGCTGGCCGAGGCGGATATAGCCAAACCCGAGGTTGTTGCGCACGATGGCGTCGGAGGGGTTGAGCTCCGCCAGCTGTTCGTACCAGCGCATCGCTTCCTGCCATTGCCCGCTGCGCTCGTAGTTGAGGCTCAGGCTTTGCAGAATTTCCTGCTCCTGCGGACTGATTGCCAGGGCTTTGTGAAAATACTCGATGGCTTTCGGATAATCGCCCAGCTTCTCCCAGGCAACGCCGGTGTTGAAATGGGCCCAGGCATAGCCCGGCTCGATCTCTGCCGAGCGCTGAAAGTATCCGATGGCCGTTTCGATCTCTCCCTTTGCCGCCCAGGCATTGCCGAGGCCTTGCCAGGCCAGGTGGTCGAAGCGGTCCAGCTGCGTGGCTTTGCTGAGAAACGGGATCGCCTTATCGGGGTGGCCCAGTTCAGTCCAGAGGCAGCCGATCTCATAGCAGAGCTTCGATGAATCGGGCTGATGCTTGTACACCTGGAGATAGGCATCTACGGCTGCCTGGGAATCGCCCAGCTCCTTGCAGAGGTTGCCGGCAAAGAGCCAGGACTCCCAGTCGGCGGGATTGAGCCCGGCTGCGCGGCGGAAGCTGGCGATGGCTTCGCGGAGGTTTCCTGCCTTTTGCCAGGCAAGGCCCAGGTTGAACCAGACATTGCTGTCGCCGGGCTCCAGTTCGTCGGCCTGCCGCAGGCAGCGGATGGCCTCTTCGCATTGTCCGAGACGGTTGAGCGCCAGGCCGAGGTTGAACCAGGCCGAGCGGTAGCCGGGGCTGCATTCGAGGGCTTTGCGGTAGGCGGCGGCGGCTTCGCCGTTTTCGCCTGCATTGTACCAGGCCAGGCCCAGGTTGAACCACGCGCGCGCATAGCCGGGGTCCAGCTCCACAGCCTTGCGGAAATAGCGGATGGCCTCCTCCCTGCGGCCCAGGTTGTCGCAGGCGCTGCCGAGGTTGTTGTACAGGTCGGGGTTGTCGTCCTGGAGCTCGCAGGCCTGCAGGTAGGCAGCGACGGCTTGCTCCATCATGCCCAGGCGGTAATAATCGGCGGCCTGGCAGCAGAGGGCTTCGAAGGTTTCTTTCATAGGCCGAACTTATACGGTGTGCGCATGCTGCGCATCACCCCGCGGGGTGATGCGGATCTTCCGCTAGGCATCCCAGCGCAGTTCCAGCCCGTCCCAGGCAAGCTGGGCCCAGCCGGGCAGGCGGGCGCTCACCTCCGCATGGCGGCCCATCAGGTGGCTGATGTGGGTAAACCAGGCCTGCTTCGGGCCGATGGCTTCGGCGGCAGCCAGCGCCTGATCGAGGTTGAAGTGGGAATAATGCGGCTCGATCCGCAGGGCATTGATTACCAGTATTTTCACCCCTGACAGCAGCTGCATGGAAGCCTCCGGGATCTCGCTGGCATCGGTGATGTAGGCAAAATCGCCCGTCCGGAACCCCAGCACCGGCATTTTCGAGTGCCAGACGGGAACCGGCTGCAGGGCCATGCCGGCAGCCTCGAAGGGCGCCTCGCCGATCTCATGCAGCAGCAGTTTCGGGATGCCCGGATAATCGGGCCGCTCGAAGATGTAGTAGTATTCGCGGTGCAGGTGATCGAGGGTGGCCCGGCTGCCGTACACGGGCATATCGCGCTGCTGGAGGTAGTTGTACGGACGCACGTCGTCAAGGCCGCCCACATGGTCTTTGTGGGAATGCGTCAGCACGACGGCATCGAGGTGGCGCACCTCGTGGCGCAGCATCTGCTGCCGGAAATCAGGTCCGGCATCGATGGCGAGGGTTGCGGTGTCCGAGCAGAGCAGGCCGGCGGTGCGCAGGCGTTTGTCCCGGCTGTCCTCCGATCGGCAGACCGGGCAGGTGCAGGCAATCACGGGCACGCCCTGGGAGGTTCCCGTTCCGGTGAAAATGAACCGCACAGGTGTCAGGGTTTGAGGATGGAGGCCAGCAGGTGCTGCTGCTCTTCGGAGAGCAGCGCCGGATCGAACTCCAGCTGGCGGATGATGTCCAGCAGGAGGTTGATCTTGCTTTCGAGGGGATGGAATTTATTCAGGATAATGGTGCGCTGCTCCTTGACGATGCAGTAGCCGCCGTGGAAGCTGCCGCGCTCGTAGCGCACCACATACGACTGGGCGCGGAGCAGGTCGTGCAGCTTGTCCTGGGTAGTTTTGGAAATGCGCATAACGCTAACGGGCTGTCGGTCAGGAGTTCCGGGCAAGATACTGGGCAGCGGCTGCCCGGACCGCTTCCTGGACGGGGGTATAGGCGAAGCCTAGGCGGGTGATTTTCGATCCGTCATAGCGGTAGCTGAGGCTGCCGGAGCGCATGGTTTCGAGGGTGACAAAGGGCTCGCGGCCGGCCAGATCGGCGGCGCTTTCGGCCGCCCAGCCGGCAAGCAGCCCCAGCGGGCGGGGCAGCGGAACGCGCGGGGCAGGCTTGCCCAGCGCGGCGGCGATCCAGCCGAGCACCTCGCGGTAGCTGTGATTGCCGGCCGAGAGCAGGTAGCGCTCGCCGGAGGGCAGATCCTGCTCCAGCAGGAGGCGGCAGGCGCGGGCCACATCCGCAGCCGCCACCCAGCCGTTGATGCCGGGATTGTAGAGCGGCAGACCGCGGTCGATCGCTGAAAAGAGCCGGGGCGTGCCCTGGGTCCAGTCGCCGGCGCCGAGGATCACCGCAGGATTCACAATGGCCGCCTGCAAGCCTTCCGCCACGCCGCGCTGCACTTCGAGCTCGGCCTTGCGCTTCGACCGCGCATAGGCAGAGCTTTCCTGGCCCGGCTGCCAGGGTGTCTGCTCGGTAATGGCTTCGGTGCGGCTGCGGCCGCACGCGGCAATCGAGCTGACATACACCAGTTTCGGGATCCGGTGCTCCAGGCAGAGGTCCACCAGATGGGCCGTACCCTGCACATTGTCCTGCATGACCGCCTGCGCGTCGCGGCGGCGGAAGCTCACCCGCGCAGCGGCATGCACCACCGCGTCGGCACCGCGGACGGCATCTTCGAGCGAGGGCAGGTCAGTCAGGTCACCTTCGGCGATCTCGGCCATGCCGCCCCAGGGCAGTTTGCGCTGCGCGGCATGGCGCACGAGCAGGCGCAGCTCGTACCCGGCGGCGAGAAGCTCGTCCGCAATGTATCGTCCCAAAAATCCGGTCGCACCGGTGAGCAGGATCATAGGCTGGCGCTTGGTATCGGAGGCAAGTTTACGGAAAAGTAGGAAGACGGGAAGCAGGCATCCGCACAGGGCGCATGTTTGGGGATTGTTCGGGGAAAATTCTCTATATTGCCCCCTGTTTCAATACCAGGGGTGCCCATACGGGCTGAGATTATACCCTTAGAACCTGATCCCGGTCATGCGGGCGAAGGGAGGTAACGGTTGCCGACTCGGTGGAGCCATCCCCTGGCTCATGTGTAACCTGATGATTATCAAACGTATGAACCGTATGTGCCTGCTGGCGGCCTTTGGGCTGCTGCCGCTGCTGTCGTGGGGTCAGTCAACCCTGAGGGGGAAGGTGCAGCAGCAGGGCAATGATGCCCCCATTGCCGGGGCTGAGATCCGCCTCGCCGGAATGTCGGCCCGGAGCGATGCCGCCGGCGCATTCGCCCTCAGCCTGCCTGCCGGGCCGGGCCGCTACGAGCTGACCGTCCAGGCCCCTGGCTATCAGCCGGAAACCCGCAGCCTCCGCCTGCCCGAAGAGGCTGACGCGCCGCTCGTCTGCCTTCTGACCCGCCTCATCGCCGTAGATGAGCAGGTGCTCATTACCGCTACCCGCGCCTCCGAAAAGACCGCCACCACCTATTCCACCGTGGACCGCGGGACGATCCGCCGCCTGAATTCCGGCCGCGATATTCCCTTCCTGCTCGACCAGCTTCCCTCGGTGGTGGTCAATTCCGACGCCGGCGCCGGCATCGGCTACACGGGCATCCGCATCCGGGGCTCCGACCCCACCCGCACCAATGTCACCATCAACGGCATCCCCCTCAACGATCCTGAATCGCACGGGGTCTTCTGGGTGAATCTGCCGGACCTCGCTTCCTCCGTGGACAATATCCAGGTGCAGCGCGGGGTGGGCACCTCCACCAACGGCGCCGGCGCCTTCGGCGCTACGCTCAACCTCCAGACCAGCCGCCTGCACTACGAGCCCTATGCCGAATATGCCGGCACCCTCGGCGCCTTCAATACGCGCAAGCACACCCTCTCCGCCGGCACCGGCCTGATCGGCAGCCGTTTCGCCGTGGATGCCCGCCTGTCGTCCATCTACTCCGACGGCTGGGTGGACCGCGCCTTCTCCGATCTGAATTCCTGGTATGTGTCGGCCGGGTACTACGGAAAGAAAAGCCTGCTCAAGCTGCTGGCGTTCTCCGGCGCCGAACAGACCTACCAGTCCTGGTGGGGCATCCCGGAGGCCTACCTGGACGATCAGGCCCTGCGCCGCAGCAATTATTACACCTATGAAAACGAGACGGACAACTACCGGCAGGACCATTACCAGCTGCATTACACCTGGTCGCCGCGGCCGGCGCTGGATGTGAATGCTTCGCTGCACTACACCTACGGGCGCGGGTACTACGAGCAGTTCCGCGAGGCGGATCCTTTCTCAGCCTACGGCCTGCCGGACCTGGTGCTGGGCGGCGATACCCTCCGCGAAACCGATCTCATCCGCCGCCGCTGGCTGGACAACCACTTCTACGGCACGGTATTTTCGGTCCGCTACCGGCCCTCGGAGCGGGTGGAGCTGACGCTGGGCGGCGGGCTGAACCGCTACGACGGCGAGCATTTCGGCGAGCTGATCTGGATGCAGTTCGCCGGCGACCGGCGCATCCGCGACCGTTACTACGAAAGCCACTCGCGCAAGCTCGACGGCAATGTGTATCTCAAAGGCTTCTGGCAGCTGAGCCGGCGCCTTTCAGCCTTCGCCGATCTGCAGTACCGGCAGGTGGACTATGTCTTCGGCGACAGCACCCTCCGCGCGCCGGGCACGGACAACGACCTGCGCCCGATCCAGGGCGATGAGCTGTTCCGCTTTTTCAACCCCAAGGCGGGCCTCACCTGGACGCTCAGCCCGGAGAGCCGGCTCTATGCCTCCTGGAGCGTGGGCAGCCGCGAACCGGTCCGCAGCGACTTCATCGACGCGCCGGAAGGGCAGCAGCCGCTGCCGGAGACCCTCTACGATCTCGAAACGGGCTACCGCCTCGCGCGCGGGCGCTGGAGCTTTGAAGCCACCGGCTACTGGATGCGCTACCGCAATCAGCTGGTGCTCAATGGGGAAATCAACGATGTAGGCGCCTCTGTGCGCCGCAATGTGCCCGACAGCTACCGCCTGGGCATCGAGCTGGCCGCTGCCTGGCAGGCCGCAGACTGGCTGACAGTCAGCGCCAACCTGGCCCTGAGCCGCAACCGCATCCGCCTCTTCGAGGAATACCTGTACGACTACGATCCCTTCAGCCTGGAGGTCATCCGGCATGAAAACGTGGCGATTGCCTTCTCGCCGGCGGCGGTCGCCGGGGCCAGCTGGCGCTTCCGTCCGGTGGAAGCGGTGGAAATCAGCCTGGTGCAGAAGTATGTCGGGCGGCAGTTTCTGGACAACACCGCCAATCGGGGCCGCAGCCTCGACCCCTTCTTTGTGCAGGACCTGCAGGCCAGCTGGCTGATTCCGGCGCCCTGGGCGAAGGAGCTGCGCATCGGCCTGGCAGTCAACAACCTGCTGAATGCGCAGTACGAGCCCAATGGCTATACGTTCAGCTACAAGCTGGGCGGGGTGCTGTACACGGAGAACTACTACTACCCGCAGGCGGGCGTTCATGCGCTGGGTACGCTGACGGTCAGGCTCTGAGCGGGTAGCAAGTAGGAAGTAGGAAGTAGCAAGTAGCAAGTAGGAAGTAGGAAGACTGGATTGGGGGCGTATTTGGGTAGTGGGTAGTGAGATATGGGCTCAGGCCTGGCCGGCATGGGCCACGGGCACCGGCGGGTTCGGGTCCTTGGATGCGTTGCATCCGGACCTGAACCCGCAGCGTACGCAGGATCAAGCCGCAAGACCAGCGGTTACCTTTGCGGCGCACCCCTTGCGGCTACAGATTTGCTGTTGTCAGGATTCAATGATACAGCCATCGGCCCAAAACTCAATGCGCGGGCCCTCATACTCACATAAGACCAAGTTTTCAAGCACTGTTATTGATTGTGCATTTATTATATTGATTATCAATGTATTATAAATATTTTTCGATTAATCGAAGGATTACCCGCCTTATGCCTCGTCAATTTCGGAGGCTGGCAAACCCAGCAGCCGGGCAATCGTCTCGTACCCGAAGCCTTCAGCCTTCATCCTGCGGGCGACTTCCCATTTGGTTCTTTTCTCCGCCAATTCGATTTTCCCCCGCTCATCCTGCTCGCGCATGGCCGCATACTCATACGCGTCCAGCTCTTCCTTTGTCCAGCTATGCTTATTGGCGTCCTGATAGGCTGCCCGCAGGCCTTCGTCATCCACATGATCCGGAATAACCTCCAAATTTTCAGCCTCTTTGATAAAAAATATCCACTTTTCGGTGAAATCCTGCAGCTCGGGCATCGGCTTTCCAAACTTTGGAAGCTCGATAAAATAAAAATCCATGTCCTGGATGACGCGTTCTCCGGTCTCTACATCACACACCGCATGATGCGAGAGGTAAGCAGGCCCTTCCGTGAATTCGAAATCAAAAATTCCGATAAAAATAACCGGGTTCAGCCGGGTGTACAGCTCCCCGCTCTCGATTTGCTGGGCGTATTCCTTGCTTGCGTAATACAGCAAGCGCTTGTCGAGGCCGTCTGGCTCGGCAACCTGCATTTCAACGATATAGGTATTGCCTTGTTTGGTTCTCGCTTTGACATCGATGATGGAAGATTTTAGGTTTCTGATAATGGGGAGCTGATACGGATTGAGAATTTCCACGTCATCGATGGCATCCTTGCCCCTCAGCTTCATCACGGCGTTGAGGAAGGAAATAAGGATGATTTTCTTGTTTTCGTTTCCGAAAATCTTCCTGAAAGCTATGTCATTTTTTACATCGGCAAATTGCATTCCGCATACTTTACTGTAAAGATACGGGCTGCCGGGGGAAATTTCAAGCAGCGGTCGAGGCCTGGCCGGCATGGGCCACGGGCGCCGGCGGGTTCGGGTCCTTGGATGCGTTGCATCCGGACCTGAACCCGCAGCGGTACGCAGGATCAATTCCCCCGCACCGTAATCACTACCCGCTGATACCGGGTGAGGGCAGGGCTGCCGTCGTCACTGGCTTCCAGGATGAGGTGCACGGTCTGTCCGGGCTGCGCATCCTGGGGGATCAGGACCTCTGCCTGCGGCGCACTGGCATGGCGCACCTCGACCTGGCCATGGTAGGTGCCTGTATGGAACTGCCACCAGCGGAGAGAAACCGCATCGCCGTCCGGGTCGGAGGCGGAGCCGTGCAGGCGGACCCGCTGCCCCGGCCATGCCAGCATTTCCAGCGGTCCGGCGACCTGCACTGCGGGCTCGTGGTTGGCGTCGGCATACCGGGGGCTTACCGACCACAGCAGGCGGGCGGCGAAATCGCGCTGGGCCTGGGGGAAAAAGTTGGGATACGGTCTGCCGGCAGCAGACCGCTCCGGGGCGCCAAAGAGGCTGGCCATCGAGTCGGCGGTGACGCCTTCCGGCAAGGCAAAGGGATTGGCAGGCGGGGCATCTGCTTCCGTGCGGCCGCCCCAGCCGCCATAGGAGCCGGCTTCATAGGCCCGCAGGCCATTGCCCAGCATGTTCATAAAGGTCGGATTGTCGCCTTCGCCCAGCCAGGAGCCGGGAGCCTGCACCGGCATCCAGACGATATAGCCCATCTGCTTCAGCTCCTCGCTGCTGCGGCCTGCCAGCCCGAAATAATCCAGCCTGTCGCCCTTCACCATCTGCCGTCCGTCGCCCCAGACCCGGTACAGGGCGCCCAGCGGGCCCCTGCTCGTCACATGGGCCTGCATCCAGGCCGGCGTCAGGTAGGGGGCATTCTCAGCCGGGGCGCCGATCTGCGCGCCGTAGCCGTAATTGGGCCCGCTGCGGAACTGCCGGTACTCGATGCCGGGCCAGTGCGGCCGGATGTAGGCGGCATAGGTGTCGTCCTGGTCGCCGGAAGGCAGCAGGATCACTTTGCGGGAGATTTTCTGCCGGATGGCCTCCCATTCCAGCGTGCCTGCATACTGCTCCTCGACCGATTTGAGGGCACGGGCAATGGTGCTGTGGCCGCCCCAGGCTGTCAGGTACAGCGGGCCGGGGCGGTCGTCGAGCATCAGCGACCTGATCAGGTCTGAGCCGGGCGAATCGCGGGAGATGTCGCCGTCGAATTCGACATTGCCGTAGCGGATGACCGACCGCAGGTGCTCCGGGGCGGGGTACCGGGGATTGTGGACCTTCAGGCTGGGATACACCTGCGCGTACGCCTCCACGGCATCGTGGATAAAACGCTCGCCTTCCGCCCAGCGCCACGATTCGCAGGGGCATGCCTCCATGCCGAAGCGGTCGTATTCCCGCCCCGGCACAAACCACTTCGTTCCGCGCCCGTCGCCCTTCCAGTGAAACTGACTGCTTGCGTAAATGAGGCCTTCGACGGTCAGATCGCTGCTGTAGAGCAGAAAACGCAGGAGGGAATTGCTGTCGTCCAGTTCGGGATCGGCGGTGACCACAATCCGCGGCCGTACCGGTTCTGCGGGCCGCTGCGCGGCTGCCTGGTGCGGGCCGGCAAGAAGCACAGCCCAGCCCGCCGCATACAGCAGGGCTTTCGGTTGCAGATCAGGCAGTTTTATCCGCATGGAGCGGGAGTGTATCAAGTTCTTCTTGCAGGTCTTGTATAGCCGCAGCCAGCGGCTGAGCGGGTTCCAAGCCCTCCCTACACCACCACATTCACGATCCGGCCCGGAACGACGATCACCTTTTTCGGCTGCTTGCCTTCCAGCCAGTGCTGCACGGCAGCATCAGCCATGGCCAGGGCTTCCACCTCCGCCGGAGCGGCAGCGGCAGGCGCCTGCACGCGGGCGCGGACCTTGCCGTTGATCTGCACCGGGTATTCGATGCTTTCCTCCGCCACCAGCTCCTCCGACCATTGCGGGAAAGCCGCAGTCAGGACGGAGCCGCCCGGATGGAACTGCTGCCACAGTTCCTCCGCGAAATGGGGCGCGAAAGGCGACAGCAGCACCAGGAAGGGCTCCAGGATGGCGCGCTTGCGGCAGCCCAGCCGCGCCAGCTCGCGCGCCAGCACCATGTAGGCAGGCACGCAGGTATTGAACGACAGGCGCTCGATGCCTTCCTCCACCTTTTTGATGGTCTGATGCAGCAGGCGCAGCTCTTCCGGGGAGGGCTCGTCATCCGTCACCAGCCATTCCCCCTGCTCGCTGTAAAACAGCCCCCACGCACGGCGCAGGAAGCTGTGCACGCCGGTAATGCCCTGCGTATCCCAGGGCTTGTCGGTCTCCAGCGGCCCCAGAAACATCTCGTACATCCGGAAGGTGTCGGCGCCGTACTGCGCCACCACGTCATCGGGGTTCACGGCATTGAAATAGCGCTTGCCCATCTTCTCCAGGCGGGCGCCGCAGCGGTACACACCGTCTTCGAGGATAAACTCCGCACCGGCATATTCCGCCCGCCAGTTCCGGAACGCTTCGGTATCCAGCTCCAGCCCGGTGACGAGGCGCACATCGGCATGCAGCTCGTCGGTCTCGTAGGTATCCTTCAGCCCGGCAGACACAAAGGTATTCGTGCCGCGGATGCGGTACACGAGGCGGGAGTCCCCGCCGATTTTCCCCTGGTTGACCAGCTTTTTAAACGGCTCGTCGAAGCCGATATAGCCCAGGTCGAAGAGGGCCTTGGTCCACATCCGGCTGTAAAGCAGGTGCCCTACGGCGTGCTCGGTGCCGCCCACGTAGAGATCCACCTGCCCCCAGTAGTCGCTCGCCTCGCGGGAGCAGAAGGCCCCGGCGTTGTGCGGATCCATGTAGCGGAGGAAATACCAGCTCGACCCGGCGTAGCCGGGCATGGTATTGGGCTCGCGCAGGCTGCCGTCGGGCAGGCGCATCCAGTCCGTGAGGTTGGCCAGGGGGCCCTGGCCTTCCGGGCCGGTGGCGTAGCGCTCCACTTCGGGCAGCATAAGGGGCAATTCGCTTTCGGGCAGCGGATAGGCCACCTCATCGCGGTACACGATGGGGAAAGGCTCGCCCCAGTAGCGCTGGCGGCTGAAGCCGGCGTCGCGCATCTTGTAGTTGATCCGGCGCTGGCCCCGGCCTTCGGCTTCCAGGCGGCTGATCACCGCCTCGATGGCCTCCGGCATGGGCATGCCGGTGATGAAGCCGGAATGGTGCAGCACGCCCTCCTTGGTGGGATTGGCCGCAGTGCCGTCGTACTGGCCGCCGAGGATATTGGTGATGGGCAGGCTGAAGTGGCGGGCGAACGCAAAGTCGCGCTCGTCGCCGCAGGGCACCGCCATGATGGCGCCGGTGCCGTAGCCGGCCAGCACGTACTCGGCGATCCAGATCGGGATCGCCCGCCCGTCGAAGGGATTGAGCGCGTATGCGCCGGTAAAACAGCCAGATATCTTTTTCTCCGACATGCGCTCCAGTTCGCTGCGGCTGCGCACATAGGCCAGATAGGCCTCCACCTCCGCCTGCTGCTCCGGCGTGGTGATGGCAGAGACGAGCGCATGCTCCGGCGCCAGCACCATAAAGTCCACCCCGAAGATCGTATCGGGCCGGGTGGTGTACACGCGCAGGGTTTCGCTGCGGCCCTGGATGGCGAAGTCGATCTCGGCACCGTAGCTTTTGCCGATCCAGTTGCGCTGCATTTCCTTGAGCGATTCGCTGAACTCCACGCGGTCGAGCCCTTCGAGAAGGCGGTCGGCGTATTCTGTAATGCGGAGAAACCACTGGCGCATGCGCTTGCGCTCCACGGGGAAGCCCCCGCGCTCGCTCACGCCGTTGATGACCTCGTCATTGGCGAGCACCGTGCCCAGCCCTTCGCACCACCACACCTCGGCATAGTCCAGATAGGCCAGGCGGTACTGCATGAGCACATGCCGGCGGGCAGCCTCGTCCATTCCCTCCCATCCGGCGGCGGTGAAGCGCAGGCTGCGGTCGCCGGGGCATTCGTGCTGCGCATTGCCTTCGGCGGCAAAGATCGCCTCCAGCTCGCCGATGCGTGCCGCACGGCCCGTGCGGCGGTTGTACCAGCTGTCGAATAACTGCAGGAAGATCCACTGCGTCCAGCGGTAATAGTCCGGCTCGCAGGTGCGCACTTCGCGGTCCCAGTCGTAGCTGAAGCCGATATGGTCGAGCTGACGGCGGAAATTGCGGATATTCTCCGCCGTGGACACGGCCGGGTGCACGCCGTGCTCCAGCGCGTACTGCTCGGCCGGCAGGCCGAAGGCGTCGTAGCCCATGGGATGCAGCACATTGAACCCCTTGAGCCGCTTGTAGCGGCTGAAGATGTCGCTGGCGATGTAGCCCAGCGGGTGGCCTACGTGCAGGCCCGATCCGCTGGGATAGGGAAACATGTCCAGCACGTAGTATTTGGGCCGGGAAGGGTCGTTGGATACGCGGTAGGCGCCGGCCGCAGCCCAGTGCTGCTGCCACTTTTGCTCGATGCGCTGGAAATCGTACACACCCATGGTCAGACGGATAAGCGGGCCCCGGAAGGCTTGTGAAAGATGCGCGAAAATAGGAGGAATCGGGCGGACGGGCAAATGGCGCACAGCGAAGTATGCAGCATCAAGCCGCAAGGCTGGACGGCGAGCTTAGCCCCCCCGGCAGCTCAAACGCCGGCTGCTGCACGGCAAAACCCCTATCTTTGCGGCATGCATGAGCAGCTGCTGACACTCATGGCCCGGCAGGCCGGGCTTTCGGACGGCGACAAAGCGCTGTGCGAGCACTATTTCGAGCCCGTACAGTTTCCCAGAAGCCAGGTGATTGAACCGGCGGGAAGCATTCCGCGGTATTTGTATTTTGTAGCGGAGGGATTTCTGCGGCTGTTTCACTACGACCGCGAAGGGGCAGAGGTGACGACGCACCTCAATTGCCCTCCGGGCTTCATCACCTCGTATGCCCATTTCATCAGCCAGACCGTTTCCCATGAAACCCTCGAATGCATCACGCCATGCAGGCTGCTGCGGATTACCAAAGATCACCTCGACGTCCTGACCTCGCAAAGCAGCGCATGCAAAGATTTCAGCATTTGGGTTTTCCAGCAGTCGCTGTCCTACAATGAAAACCGCGCCCGGGAGCTGGCTGCCCTGACTGCGGAGCAGCGCTACGCAGCACTTCTCGGGCAGTACCCCGGCATTGTGCAGAACGTCCCGCTGCGGTATATCGCTTCGTTTCTGGGCATGAACCCCAAAAGCCTCAGCAGAATACGCCGGCAGTTCATTCGGTAACATTTGCGGAGCGGATCCGGGCAGCCGGTTCCGAGCTTTGGGCCATCATGGTTCAAACACAGACTGTATGGCACAGAAACATCTGGCGCTGGTTACCGGCGCAAACGGGCACCTCGGCTACAATTTGGTGCAGCTCCTGACGGAAAAGGGCATTCCCGTCCGGGCTTCGGTCCGCAGCCCCGGCAGCCAGGCCCTGCTGGCCGGGCTGCCATGCGAAGTGGTGCAGGCGGATATTACCCGCAAGCCATCCCTGATACAGGCCCTCGAAGGGGTGGAAACCCTGTATGCCGTAGGCGCTGCATTCAAGCTCTGGGCGCGGGACCCCCGGAAGGAGATTTATGATGTCAATCTCGGCGGCACTCGGAACATGATAGAAGCCGCCGCCCAGACCGGAGTGAAACGGATCGTGTATGTAAGCTCCGTGGCCGCGCTCAATTATTCGGTGCTGCCGGCAGCGGAACACAACGGCTACAATCCCGACCGCCGGGATATGTATTACAACTCGAAGAATGACGGGGAACAGCTGGCGTTTGAGCTGGCCGCACAGCATCGCCTGGAGCTGGTGGCCGTGCTGCCGTCCGCCATGATCGGAGCGGAAGCGCCCGGGCCGCTGAGCGTTTCATACGGCATTCTCGATCTGATCCTCAACAAGCGCATTCCGGTCGAGACCGGCATCGCCCTCAATTGGGTGGATGTGCGGGACGTAGCCGAAGGCTGCTATCTGGCGGCAGCCAAGGGCAGAAGCGGCGAGCGTTACATCCTGGCAAACGAGACGTGCATGTCCATTCGGGAAACCACCGGCATCGCCCGGGAGCTGTTTCCGGAACTGAAGATTCAGCTGCCTGTGACGGTGCCCAAACCTATGCTGTTCCTCGCTGCCTGGCTGATGGAGGCCGGAAGCAGGGTGAGCGGAAAGGCCCCGCTGCTGACCCCGAAGGATGTCGCCATGTT
>JANRID010000003.1:0-41615 GCA_033765305.1 Bacteroidia bacterium | reverse complement strand
CGGCCTGCTGGTGCTGGACCCTGCCAAAACTGGGGACTTCGACAGTGTGCGCATCGATTACAGCCTGATGGACCGGAGCGTCCCCGCAAGCCAGGACAAGCGGCTGAACTTCGTGTTCCAGGGCCGCCGGGTGCAGTAGCCCGCCTGCCGGCTATCATGCCTCGGCAAACCTAGACCATAAGCTACGCTGAAGTTTCACCTCCTGCAGTCCCGTTCCATGAAGCCCTATCTGCTTCTCCCCGCCCTGCTGCTGCTCGCTGCCTGCAAGCCCTGCGACGACCCGGCCAATCCGGAGTGCCCGAATTACTGCGCGGACCCCGCTAATCCGAAATGCCCGAATTATGATCCCTGCCTGGGCAAGACGCCGGTGAGCGCGGAGTTCGTCATCGAGGAGCTGATCTACGGACGGCGTTCCACCCGGATGGTCACCGACACCCTGCTGGAATACATGCTGCTCACCGGTCCGGAGGGCGCCTCCCGATACGAGTGGCATGTCGGCACCGACGCGCGCGTATTTACCACCCGCGAGGTATTCCTGAGCTTTTCCTTTTCCGATACCAATACCACTGTTCCGATTACGCTGGTGGTGGAAAGCATGCCTGATACTGCCTGTTTTCCGGACGACAACGGGCTCGATACCGTGCGGAAGTCCGTATATGTGTCGGCACCCCGCCATGCGCGCATTGTTGGCCGGTATCGGGGCGTGCGCAGGTCGAATCCTGCCGATACTTTCGACATCGGGATCTCCTACAAAATTGATTTCACGGGCGTCACCAGCTTCGATCTCTGGCGGCTGCCGCAGACCTGCCAGGATACGCCGCATGTGGAGGCTATGTGGATAGCAGGCGGCTACTACGGGCTGTATGTGGACGCGGGCTTCGAGTTTCAGTGCCACAAGATCGCAGGCACAGGCCGGCTGAAACCGGATGACCGGGACAGCCTGATTTTTCCATTCACCAATACCCAATCTCCGCCGGATGTATTCCGCGGAAAACGCATGAAACCTTGAATCTCATGAAACCCCTCCTTCTCCCCGCCCTGCTGCTGCTCGCCGCCGCCTGCAAGCCCTGCGAGGACTGGCGCAATCCGGAGTGCGAAAACTACCACCCCTGCGACACCCTCGGCCCGGTTTCGGCTGATTTCCGGATGGAGGAGGATTATTTCTTGCACAAAGCGCCTGTGGCCAATTCCATCTTCATGAACCGCGGCCTGATCCTGACCGCCAGCCAGGAGCTGGATACCTATGAGTGGACCATCGGTACGGATACTATCCGCCGCCGCACCCGGACTACAACAGTCTGGTTTGGCTTTCCGGCAGGGCGGATAGATATACGGCTTGTAGGCACCCGGCCCCCCGACACCCTGTGCTACCCCGGAGACGACGGGCGGGACACCGTCTGGAAAACGGTCTGGGTAGAAGACCGGGACAGCCTGCCCGTTTGGGGCGAATATGAAGGCTACAGCCTCAGCAATCCCAAGCGCCCGTTTACCTTCCGGCTTCAGCCTGAAATACATCCTTGGGTGGGCTATACCGCCATGGGCTATAACCTTCCGGAGGGCTGCACCCGGATATTTGGTGTTGACTTTGGCGGAAGCGGATTTGAAATTAATGGCGGCGCCGGGGAAGATGGATGCCGGAGTATATCTGGCTACGGGTTTCTCTCCCCCGATGAGCAGCACCTGACCGTCTACTACAGCACGTATAACGATGCTATAGGCAGATACTTGGCAGACACTTTTCAAGCCGTACGGAAATGAAACAGATCCTGGCACCTGCCCGCGGCGCATGACGCTGCGCGGAATCCGGCAATTTGATCGTATCTTTATGCCTTCATCTCCTATCCCAGGACCCTCCCTATGCATCCGCGCCTGATTGTGAGCATCATCTGCCTGTGCAGCCTTGTGCAGGCGCAGGCCCAGCGCCGAACCGTCGTCACCGGCGAGATCCGGAATGGCGGCGCCGTTTCCGAAGCTACCCTCTACTACTATCCCTACGGCGAAGCTCTCGCGGAGTTTCCCGTCTCCGTGCTGGCTGCGCCCGACGCTGCCGGCCGCTTCCGGATGGAGCTGGAGCTGGATGCGCCCCGCGTCGTGAAGTTTATGTACGGCGAAGAAACGAGCCTGTACCTCGTGCCCGGCGACAGCCTGCACCTCAGCGTGGACACGGAAGCCTTCGACGAAAGCCTCCGCTGCACCGGCACCGGGGCCAGCGCCGGCGCCTCCAGCTACCTGGCCGCACACTTCCTGCGCTTCGCAGACCCGGCCGAAGGCCTGATGGAAGACCTCGGCCGCCAGCTCGAAGCCGGCGATGCCGCTGCTTTCGGCGCCCTGCTCGATGCCGGACTGGCCGCCCGCCGGCGCTTCCTGGACAGCGCGCACCAGGCTTCGCCGCTCGATCCGGGCTTTGCTGCCTACACCCGCGCTGCCGACGGCTACTGGCATGCCTCCCTCAAGCTGCGCGGCCCGCTCATGATGCTCGGCAACGATGCCGGCCGCGACCGCCCCGAATACCCCGCAGGCTACCTCGATTTTCTCGGCACCGTCGAGCTGCAGCAGGATGCCTGGGTAGGCATGAAGGAATATGAGGAATTTCTCGCCATGCGCATGGTGCATGAAGCGCTTCAGGCCGGCAGGTCCGGCGGCGAGGCCCTGTATCAGCGCATGTGGGAGGCCAGCGGCCAGCTGCTGAGCGGGCGCCCCCGCACCGTCACGCGCGCCAACC
This sequence comes from Bacteroidia bacterium, assembly GCA_033765305.1. GTDB lineage: Bacteria > Bacteroidota > Bacteroidia > J057 > J057 > RDXT01. The sequence continues at coordinate 38,893 of JANRID010000003.1, read as the reverse complement.
TCCTCATCGTCCTGCTCGAAGATGCCGGCGGCAGCCAGGCGATGCAGTTTATGAAAGAATTCGAAGCTGAAGCGGAGATCCCGGAGGTGCTTGCCCATCTCCAGACCCTGGCCGCGCGGCTGGCGCCGCTGCTGGAAGGCGCCCCGGCGCCGGGCTTCGAGCTGGAGGACCTGAAAGGCGGCACCGTTTCGCTGGCCGATTTCCGGGGCAAGGTGGTTTACATCGACTTCTGGGCCAGCTGGTGCGGCCCCTGCCTCCGCGAAATGCCCTACAGCCACGAGCTGATCGGGCGCTTCAAAGGCCAGGACGTCGTATTTCTCTACATCTCCCTCGATGAAGATGCCCAAAGCTGGAAAAAAGCCGTCGCGAAGCTCAAGCTGCCCAGCCCGCAGCTGCGGGCCGCGCAGGGCAGCGGCGTAGGCGAAGCCTACCAGATCGAGTCGATCCCCCGCTACGTGATCGTGGGCCGGGACGGCACGCTCTTTTCCGGCAATGCGGAGCGGCCCAGCAGCAGCGGCATCGACGCGCAGCTGCAGGCGGCGCTGAAGCAGCGGTAGGCCTCAGCCTTGCTGCGCCAGCAGGGCGCCGAGGGTCTCCAGCGTATCGGCTTCTGCGGCAGGCTTGTCCTGCCGCCAGCGCAGCATGCGCGGGAAGCGCAGCGCAATGCCCGACTTGTGCCGGGAAGAGCGGCTGATGCCCTCGAAGCCGATTTCAAAGACCAGTTCCGGCTGTACGCGGTGCACCGGCCCGAAGCGTTCCAGGGTATTTCGCTTCACCCAGGCATCGACCTGGAGCATCTCGGCATCGGTCAGGCCGGAGTACGCCTTGGCAAAAGGCACCAGCGCATCGCCGTCCCATACGGCGAAGGTATAGTCGGTAAACAGGTTGGCGCGGCGGCCGTGGCCGCGCTGGGCGTAGATCATGACTGCATCCACGCTCAGGGCATCCACCTTCCACTTCCACCAGTCGCCCCGGCGGCGGCCGGTCTGGTAAGCGGAGCTGAGGCGCTTGAGCATCAGGCCCTCGCTGTGGTGCGCACGGGCCTCCGCGCGCAGGCGCGCGAGGGCCTCCCAATCCCCGAAGTCCAGCGCCGGCGACAGGCGGAGCTGGCCGGGCAGGCCGGCCTGCTCCACGGCCTGGGCCAGCAGGGCCCGCCGCGCATGCAGCGGCTCGCTGCGCAGGTCCCGGCCCTGCCATTCGAGCAGGTCGTAGGCGAGGATGGCTGCCGGCGCTTCGGCCAGGGTCTTGCGGGTGACGTTTTTCCGCCCGATCCGGGTCTGGAGCAGGGCAAAGGGCAGCGGCGCCCCGTCTTTCCACGACAGCAGCTCGCCGTCGAGGGCCGTGCCGCCGGGCAGGCGCTCCCGCAGCGGATGCAGCTCCGGAAATTTGTCCGTAATCAGCTCTTCACCGCGGCTCCAGAGAAAGAGCTCCCCGCCCCGTACGATAAGCTGGGCGCGGATGCCGTCCCATTTCCACTCCGCCTGCCAGCCGGCAGGATCGCCCAGGCTGTCCGGGCTGTCTTCGAGGGGGTAGGCCAGGAAAAACGGATAGGGCTTGGACGGATCGCCGGGGCCCCCGTCCGGGGCGAACAGATCGCCGAAGGCGGTGCTGCCGGGTTCCCAGCTGCCGGCGATCCGGTGCGCCACAGCGGCTTCCTCCAGGCCCGTGTGGCGGGCCAGCGCCTTGATCATCAGCTGCTTAGATACGCCCAGGCGGAAGCCGCCGGTGATGAGCTTGTTGAATACGAAGCGCTCGCGCACGCTCTGGGCCTGCCAGGCGCCGGAAATAAGCTGCCGTTTGGCGGCATCGTCGGCGCCGGCAAGCTCCGCGAGCCAGCGCATCCAGTCCGCCAGGGAGCGGGCACCGGCGGATGCCTGCTGGCCAGGCACCAGCAGGGCGAGGGTTTCGGCGAGGTCGCCGGCTACGTGGTAGCTATCCTCGACCAGCCAGAGCGGAATGCCGCTCAGCTCGGCGGCCCACTCGCGCAGGGCCGAGGTCTTTACGCTGCGGCGCGGCCTGCGGTCGGCAAAGAGGGCAATGGCCCACAGCTTGTCCGCATCGGGCGCAGCATCCAGATACTCCGTCAGCGCCGCAATTTTCTCGCTGGTTTTGGTGGTCTGATCGAGGCGGGTGACCAGTTCGGCGAAGGCTTGCATGGGGCTGGGGTTTACCACTCAGACACTAAGGGCACTAAGATACACTAAGAAGCGGCTCTTCGTGCAGCTTCGTGTTCCTGCCTGCCTGGGGGCAATGATGTTACACAAGCGCTGCCGCCGGGCTTGCCTGCTGCGGTCAGAAGCCCTATTTTAGAGCGCCTGACACACGGGCATCTGCTAACCTCTGATCTGATGGAATTCGGCCTGCTCTGGGAAATTGTCGTCATTCTGGGATTCTCCGTCCTCGTCGTGCTGGTATTCCAGCGGTTCCGCTTCCCTACCATTCTGGGATTTCTGCTCACAGGCGTGCTGGCCGGGCCCAAGGCCCTTTCGCTCGTGCACGACTACGAGCAGGTGCACCTGCTTTCCGAGATCGGGGTGATCCTGCTGCTCTTCGTGATCGGGATGGAGTTTTCGCTCCGGGATCTGGTGGCGATGCGCAAGATGGTGCTCATCGGCGGCGGCATCCAGACGGGCAGCACCATTGCCGTGGTGATGGCGCTGCTGCTGCTGCTGGGGCTGCGCTGGCAGGAGGGCCTGTTCATCGGCTTTCTGGTCTCGCTGAGCAGCACCGCCATCGTGCTGCGCATGTTTCAGGAGCGCAACCAGGTCAACAGCCCGCAGGGGCGGATCTCGCTGGGGATTCTGATTTTCCAGGACCTGATTGTGGTGCCGATGATGCTCCTGACGCCGATCATCGGCGGCGGCGGCGGGAACGTGGGGCTGGAATTGCTGATCATGCTGGGCAAGACGGTGCTCGTGATCGGAGCGGTGCTGCTGAGCGCGCGCTATGTGTTTCCGAGGCTGATGCACGAGATCGCGCGCACGCGCAGCCGGGAGCTGTTTGTGCTCACGGTGGTGACCGTGTGCTTTGCCGTGGCGGGCCTGACCTACGCGGCAGGCCTTTCGCTGGCACTGGGGGCCTTTCTGGCAGGGCTGCTGATGGCAGAATCGGACTACAGCCACCAGGCTACCGGCAATATCCTCCCATTCCGGGAGGTGTTCACCAGTTTTTTCTTCGTTTCCATCGGCATGCTGCTCGATGCGGGCTTTTTGTTCAGCCATTTGCCGCTGATTCTCCTGCTGACCCTGCTCGTATGGGCGCTTAAAACCACCCTGGCGGCCCTGGCAGCCCTGGCGCTGCGCTATCCGCTCCGCACCGCCCTGCATACGGGCCTGAGCCTGTTTCAGGTGGGGGAATTTGCCTTTATTCTCGCCAATACCGGCAGCGAATACCAGCTGCTTTCCGAAACGCATTCGCAGTATTTTCTGGCCGTCTCTATTCTTACGATGGCGCTCACCCCCTTCATCATGCAGCACTCGGAGCGGCTGGCCGAGCTGCTCGCCAAAGCCCCGATGCCGGCCGGACTTCGGCACCCCCAGCCCGGCCTGGCGGTGCCGGATGCGGCAGGCCCCCACCCGCTGAAGGAGCATGTGATCATCGTCGGCTTCGGGCTCAACGGCCACAATGTGGCCCGCGCCGCCCGATTCGCCCAGATTCCCTACGTGGTGCTGGAAATCAACGCCGATACCGTCAAAGCCGAACGCGAACGCGGCGAGCCCGTGCTGTATGGCGATGCGACAGACCCCTTCATCCTCGAACACGTGCAGGTGCACCAGGCGCGGGTGGTGGTGGTGGCCATCTCGGACCCGGCGGGCACCCGCAAGGTCGTAAGCGCCATCCGCAGCATCTGCCGGACGGTGTACGTCATCGTGCGTACGCGCTTTGTAGCGGAGATCGAGGAAATTCTGCGCCTCGGCGCCGATGAGGTGATTCCGGAGGAATTTGAAACCTCCATCGAAATCTTTACCCGGGTGCTGGGCCAGTATCTGGTGCCTGACGATACCGTGGCGGAATTTATCAGCCAGATCCGGGCAGGCAACTACCAGCGCCTGCGTCCGGCTGCGGGCCCGGCCAGCGGGGCGCCAGCCCTGACGCAGATTCCCAGCCTCCGCATGAGCGTGCTGGCCGTGTACCGCGACCTTCCGGAGCTGGCTGGCAAGCGGCTCGCCGAATCCAACCTCCGGCAGCGCTACCAGGTCAATCTGGTGGCGATCCAGCGGCGCGAAGCGATGCTGACCGACATCGGGCCGGACACGGAACTGATGCAGGAGGACCTGCTCTACGTCATCGGATCGCCCGCTGCGATCGGAGAATTCAGCAAGGCACTGAATCACTGAGCCTTGCGGCTCATTTGTCGCACTCGCCCATCACCGGGTCCAGCGAGCCGATGAGCACCACCGTATCGGAGATCATGCTGCCCTGCATGAGGTGCTCCAGGCACTGCAGGTTGTAGAAGGACGGGCCTTTGATCTTGCAGCGCCAGGCGGAGCCGGTGCCGTCGGATTTGAGGTGGAAGCCCAGCTCGCCCTTCGGCGCCTCGATGGCGTGATACACCTCCACGCCAGGGGGCGGCAGCACGCCCACATCGGTCATCATGAAGTCGTGGATCATGCCTTCCATCGAGTAGTACACCTCGTTTTTGGAAGCGTAGCTCTGCTTGGCGTTGTCCACGCGGATGTCGCCGCCGGGCAGCTGCTCCAGCAGCTGGTCCAGGATGCGCACGCTTTGCTCCATCTCGTCCATGCGCACCAGGTAGCGGGCCAGCGAGTCGCCTTCCTCGCGGATCACGACATCGAAGTTTACGCGGTCGTACACGAGATAGGGCTCGAAGGTGCGGATGTCATAGGGCACGCCGGAGGCGCGCAGCACGGGGCCTGTGACGCCAAGCTGGATGGCTTCTTCGGCAGTCATTGCCCCGACGCCCTTGTTGCGGTTGAGCCAGATGCCGTTGTTGGCCAGGAGCTTGCGCCAGCTGTTGAGTTCCTTGGGGAATCCCTTCCGCCAGGCCTTGATGGCGTCGATGGTCTTCTGGTCGAGGTCGAACTGCACCCCGCCGATGCGGCAGTGGCTGACAGTGAAGCGCACGCCGGCCAGCATGTCGAAGATGGTGTAGAGCGTTTCGCGCTCGCGGAAGGTCCAGAGGAACATGGACACGGCGCCGACGTCCATGACCATCGTACCCAGCCAGAGCAGGTGGGACGAGATGCGGGCCAGTTCGCAGGCGATGGCGCGGATGTACTGCGCGCGCTCGGGCGCCTGGATGCCCGCGAGCTTTTCGACGGCCAGGCAGTAGCCGACGTTATTCGAATAGGGGGACAGGTAGTCCATGCGGTCGGTGTAGGGCATGAACTCCTGGAAGGTCTTGTTTTCGGCGATCTTTTCGATGCCGCGGTGCAGGTATCCGACATCGGAGACGGCTTTGGTGATCCGCTCGCCGTCCACCTGGAGCACCACGCGGAGCACCCCGTGTGTCGCCGGGTGCTGGGGGCCGAGGTTGATGACCATCTGGGTGCCGAGGGGGTCGTTTTCCACCTCCACCAGGGTATGCTTGTCTTCGAGGCGCTTGTAAATCGCCATCTGGTGATCGGGGAAGAACGCCGGATTGACTTTATCCCGGATGGACATCTGGTTGGGGAATACCTCGTTGCTCATGTCGGAGAAATTTCTGCTATGACTTCCAGGCAGCGGGAATTGTTGCCTGAAAACGGGCTGAAGTTAGGGAAAAAGTTTGAACCGGAAGGCAGCGGTCCATTTTTCGTGTATATTTCCCTGGCGGCTATTCCGCATCAGGAGCATCATGGACCGGTTGAGCAAAGCGCAGCGCTCGGCGAACATGCAGCGGATCCGGTCGGCGCATACGCGGCCGGAGCTGAAGGTGCGCAAAATTGCCTATGCGCTGGGGTACCGCTACCGGCTGCACGACCGGCGGCTGCCGGGGCGGCCGGATCTGGTGTTCCGGGCGCAGCGCAAGGTGATCTTCGTCAACGGCTGCTTCTGGCATCAGCACGCTGGCTGCCGGGCCGGGCGCCTGCCCAAATCGAACCAGGCCTACTGGAGCGCCAAGCTCCGGCGCAATGTGCAGCGCGACGCCGAGGTGCGCGCCCGCCTGACCCGGATGGGCTGGCAGTACCTGGATCTGTGGGAATGCGAAATAGCCGATCCCAATCAGATTACAAGCAAATTGCTGGCTTTTTTGGACAATCCGGTGCGGGAGTACGGAGCCTGAAGCCCCGCCCGGAAAGATCCGCGCCGCAGCCCCCGGCTCCGGAACTTTTCGTACCTTCAGCACGTGTTTGCCGACTTCCGCCATTTCTTCCGCCTTTCGCGGCCGGTCAACGTGCTCATCTCCGCCGTGGCCTTCGCCATCGCCTGTTTCCTCGCAATGGGGAAATCGGCTGATTTTCTGCTCGATGCGGAATTCTGGGCCACCGCCTTCGTCATTACCGGCATTGCCGCCACCGGCTACTGGATCAACGATGTGTTCGATTTCCGCATCGACCGCATCAACAAGCCCCGCAAGACCATCGTCAATGCCCACCTGTCGGTCAAAAAAGTGCTGACCGTCTATTTCGCCGCCAATTTTATCCTGATGGCGTTTTCGCTGATCTTTTTCGGCTTCTACCTCAACCGCATCAACGTCACCTTTATCAATGCCCTTTCCGTGCTCATGCTCTTCGTCTACGCCAGCTGGCTGAAACGGGTGAGCGTGGCGGGCAATCTGGTGATTTCTTTTCTGACCGCGCTGGTGCTGTTTCTGGCCTATTACGTGTACGACCGCGTCAGCCTGGCGCTGATCTGGGCCATTGTCTTTGCCTTCGAGATCACCCTCATCCGGGAAATCACCAAGGATGTGGAGGACATCCGGGGCGATCTGGCCTACCAGCTGCGCACCCTGCCGATCCAGATCGGCATCCGCTCCACCCGCCACGTGCTGTACGGGCTCTATGCGATCTTTCTGCTCACCTGCTGGATGCCGGTGCTGATGATGCTGGCAGTCAAAGGCCTCTGGCTCTGGCAGTATGCCCTGGCCTCTGTGCTGCTGGTGCAGGCACCCGCCGCCTGGATCATTGGCAAACTGCGCGCCGCCGCCGAGCCCGAGCAGTACTCCCGCCAGAGCAGAGCACTGAAGTACCTGATGCTCAGCGGGATGATCACCCTGTTTTTTCTCTGATCCGGCTCAGCTCGCCAGCACTTCCACCAGTTGCAGGAGCTGGGGATTGATCTCCTGGTTGTACTTGCAGGCCTTGATGAAGGAGGTGTGGACAATCTTGCTGTTGATCAGCCCGATCATCACATTGGACAGGCCTTCCATGAGCGACTCCACAGCAGCGGCGCCGAGGCGGCTGGCCAGCACCCGGTCGAAGCAGGTGGGCGAGCCGCCGCGCTGGATGTGGCCCAGCACTACGACGCGGATGTCGTAGTGGCTGAAGCGCTTGCGCACTTCTTCGGCTACGGACATCGCCCCGCCGCCGTCATCGCCTTCGGCTACGACGATGATGCTGGAGGATTTTTTGCGCATCCAGCCCTGCTCCAGGCGCTGGGTTAGCTCGTCGATGTAGGTTTTGGTTTCGGGAATCAGGACGGCCTCGGCACCGGCGGCGATTCCGGCATTGAGGGCAATAAAGCCTGCGTCCCGGCCCATGACTTCGATGAAGAAGAGGCGGTTGTGGGAGTCGGCAGTATCGCGGATTTTATCGATGGCCTCCATCGCCGTGTTGAGGGCGGTGTCGTAGCCGATGGTGAAATCGGTGCCATAGAGATCGTTGTCGATGGTGCCGGGCACGCCGACGACGGGCATTCCCGTCTCCTGCGAAAACGTGCGCGCACCGGCAAAAGTGCCGTCGCCGCCGATGGCTACCAGCCCTTCTACCCCAGCCTGCTTCAGCTGGGCCAGGGCCTGCTGGCGGCCTTCGGGCGTGCGGAACCGCTCGCTGCGGGAGGACTTCAGGATGGTGCCGCCCCGCTGGATGATGTTGCTCACCGAATGGGCACCGAGCTCGATAAAGTCGCCGTCGATCATGCCTTCGTATCCGCGTCGGATACCGGTGACTTCCAGCCCGTTAGCAATGGCGGTGCGTACTACGGCGCGCAAGCACGCATTCATCCCGGGCGCATCTCCGCCCGAGGTGTACACAGCGATTCGTTTCATAGAGAGGATCCGTTGGGGTACCAGTTGAGCCCGGGGGGCTGTTGGGGAGGGCGGCGCCAATTTACGATAAATCAGGCCACCCCGGCACGCTTAACAGAAAAATCATACCCCGGGGGTCATCACCCAGAGCGCCGGGCGCCCGAGCAGATCGGGCCAGGCGCGGGCGCCGAAGTTGATGCCTGCCCAGGAGAGATAGAGCAATTGGCCGCCGGTATTCCACCCGCCCTGAAGGTCCTCCTGCCTGCCGAGCGCTTCCAGCCGCTCCGCCTCCGGCGGAATGCCCGACCAGAGCGGCGAGCCGCCGTCCTCCGCGAGCCGCTGCACCGCCGAAATGCCCGCCCGCAGGTGGTCGCCGTCCACGCCTTTGTGATACGCCCAGCGGTCGGCCTCATACACCGCCCGGCGGCTGTACCAGGCCGGCAGCCCCAGCCGCGACACGCTGCTGAAGAGCGTCACCAGCAGCGGCAGCCGAAGCAGCCCTTCCAGCTGCCCCTCCCCTGCCCCGCTGAGCATCAGCGCTGCCAGAAATACCAGCGCATTCAGCAGAAAGGCTGCCGCTACCCCGCGCCCATGGGCGCCGGTGTTGATGATGCCGTGCATCCGCAGCTGCAGCACCCGCGCCACCGGCTGCGGCAGATGCGCCCGCCAGTACGCCGGCACCGCCAGACTCTCCTGGCCCGGCAGGCCGGTAATACCGCCCGTGAATCCCCGGTCGGCCGCATCGAGCACGAATACGAAGCGCCCCCGGTCCGACTCCATCCGCACCTGCCCGCCGGTGATCCCGGCGGCCATCCAGAGCTGAAATCCCAGCAGCAGGATCATCTGCACCAGCATCCAGCCCCAGGCGCCCCACAGGCCCAGCCATTGGGCCATGACGAGCAGCAGCATGCCGCCGAGTACAAAATAGGCCGCCTGCACGGCAGCGCCGCGCAGCCAGCCCCCAAGCCACTGGCCCAGGCTGCGGGATGCGCGCCCATGGCGCGCCGGCAGCCAATGGCCGCCCGCCCAGTCGCCCGGAAGCCCGGCAAGTGCCCAGGCGCACACCCACAGCCCCCAGACTGCCGGAGCCGGCAGGCCGGATGCGGCAAGCCCCGCAGGCAGATCCGCCGCCAGCGCCCCGGCGCTGAGGCAGGCCAGCAGGCCCAGCTGGGCGGCACCGGCTATCGAACGGGCTTGGGAATAGCTCATAGCCAAGAGATTAGCGTACAAATCCGCAGTTACAGCTGCCAGTCCACCGGCTCCGCGCCGCGTGCGGCAAGCAGTTCGTTGGCCTTCGAGAAGTGCCGGCAGCCGAAGAATCCTTTGTCCGCCGAAAACGGCGAGGGATGTGCCGCCAGCAGCACGTGATGGCGGTTCCGGTCGATGATCTGGCCTTTGTCCTGGGCATATTTTCCCCAAAGCAGAAAGACCAGCCCTTCCCGCCCGATGTTCAGTGCGCGGATCACCGCATCCGTAAAGGTCTCCCAGCCCTGGCGGGCATGCGAGCCGGGCGTATTGGCCCGGACCGTCAGCATGGAATTGAGCAGCAGCACCCCGCGCTCCGCCCAAGGCTCCAGGTTGCCATGCGCCGGAATGCGGAATCCCGTGTCGGATGCCAGCTCTTTGTACAGATTGACCAGCGAAGGCGGCGGCTTGATGCCGGCAGGCACCGAAAACGAAAGCCCGTGCGCCTGCCCCGGCCCGTGGTAGGGGTCCTGGCCCAGGATCACGACCTTCACCCGGTCGAATGGCGTTTTATTGAATGCATTGAAAATCAGGCTTCCCGGCGGATACACCGTGTGGCCTTCCTCGCGTTCGCGCACGAGAAAGGCTTTCAGGTTTTTGAAATAGGGCTGCTCCCATTCGGAAGCGAGCGCCTCGTGCCAGCTGGGATCGATTTTGACGGACATGGGCGGAAGCAGGTGAGAAATCGCAGGCAAGTTAACGGACAGGACGGCGGCGGCGCAAGACCACAAAGGCCAGAAAGCCGGAGGCCAGAAGCGCCAGCGCGCTGACTGTCCAGATCATGGTGCCGGTCAGGGGCGAAGGGCTGGGCGGAATGGGTGGGCCCAGGGCTGCAAGTGCCGGATCGGCCGGGTCGTAGCTGCGGGTGCCCATGCAGACATCGGTTTTGGGGGTGAACTTCCGGCGCACATAGACCAGGTAGGTCTTGCCCTGCTCGAATTCGGCGCCGCAGTTCCGCGCAAAGGGCGTGCTGACAATGTGGTAGCGGTCGATGCGCCGTCCCCAGCTTTGCTGCACCTCGAAAGAGTATTTCATCCCGCCTGCGATCCAGTTGGTGTTGATGTAGACGCAGGTACCGGCGAACACATAGTCGGCGGGCGGAATGGAATCGGGGTCGCAGGGGCAGGCAGCCAGCGGACCGGTTCCGGCAAGCCAGAGCGCAGCCCAGAAGAAAAGTCGCAGACGCATGGCGGTACAGTTAGGCGATAAACCCGGCAGGGTGCCGATGGTTCGGGCGGCGGCGTTATTTCCCCAGCGATGCGGCATAGCGGGCAGGATCGCGGAGCAGGCCGAGGGCTGCATCGAGGGTCTGGTCCTGTGCAAGACCGCCCTCGACCGCTCCCTGCTGGTAGTAGTAGCGGCGCAGAATCTCCTTGCGCAGCAGGGCCCCCGCAGCCGGCATGAGGCTGTCCAGGGCTGCGGCTTTCCGGGCCTCGGAAGCGGCTTCGAGCTCCCCGATGCGGGCCATCACGGATGGCGGATACGATTCAGCCTCTGCCATGCGGCGGAGCGCCGCCAGTTCTGCATCCGCAGGCGTCTGCCAGCCGAGCTTGCGCTCCGCGACAAAAGCCTTGAAGGCCGCCAGGTCGGCTGCGCCGAGGCTGAATGCCCGCGGCGCCGCAATCTGGGGATGGGTCTGCGCATAGCGGGTAGCGAAATCGAAGAAGGCTCCCCGGTTCAGGAGCTGCTTCACCGGCTCCGAAGCCGCAGGATCGGCCACCGGCACATCGGGGCTGATGCCGCCGCCATCGTACACGGTGCGCCCGCTGCGGGTTTTGAAGGGCTGGCGCAGGCTGTCAGCCAGGGCTCCCTGGGGCAGCCCGCTCTGGTAGCCGCTGTACTGCACCGCCTGGATGCACCGCCCGGCAGGGGTGTAGTATTTGGCGGTCGTGATTTTCAGCTGGGCCTCGTAGTTCAGCGGGCGGATGGTCTGCACCAGCCCCTTGCCGAAGCTTCGGCTTCCCACCACCACGCCGCGGTCCAGGTCCTGGATAGCGCCGGCCACAATCTCCGACGCGCTGGCAGAGCCTCCGTCGATGAGCACGGCCAGCGGCAGCACGGGCTCGGCAGGCGCCTGGGCGGCGCGCAGGATCTGGTTGGCGTCTTCGAGGCGGCCGCGGGTTTCGACGATCACCGAGCCCTGCGGCAGGAAGATGTTGGCAGTCTGAACGGCCTCATCGAGGCGGCCTCCGGGGTTGCCGCGCAGGTCGAGCACCAGGGCCGCCAGGCCCGGGTTTCCTTCGCGGAGCTTGCGGATGGCCTGGATGACCTCGCGCGAGGCCCCCTGCGCGAAGCCCGTCAGGGCGATGTAGCCGGTTTGCGCATCGATCATGCCGTACCAGGGCACGTTGGGCTGGCGGATCACTTCGCGGGTGAGGGTCAGCTTCATGGGCACCGCCGACCCGTCGCGGAGCAGGGACACCGGAATCGCGGCGCCGGGTTCGCCGCGCAGGATTTTGCGCACGGCTTCGACAGAGGTTTCTGAGCCGACCGCCAGGGTGCCGGCCTCCAGGATCTGGTCGCCGGGCCGGATGCCCGCCCGGTCGGCGGCGAATCCCTGGTACACCTCCAGCACCAGCATGCGCCCCTCGCGCTTGCCCACCAGCAGCCCCAGGCCGGCATACTCGCCGGTGCTCAGGTAGCGGACCTCCTCGGCCTCTGAAGCCGGAATAAAATCGGTATACGGGTCGAGGCCGCTGAGCATGGCGTCGATGCCCGTGCCGATGAGCGCTTCGGGCTCGGTTTCGTCCACGTAGAGGGTGTAAATCTCCCGGTAGAGCTTGCCGAAGATGTCGAGATTCTTGGAAATCTCGAAATAGTTGTCGGTGGCTGCGGCCAGCAGGCCGAAGCCTGCGAAGGCGGCGATGCCGGTAAGGATACGGCTGTTGCGGCGCGGCAGGCGCATGAAGTCCGGAATTAAGCAGGAACCGGATTCAAGTACGGCAATTCCGGCGGCAAACTCAAACCGGATCTGCATCTGCGGGGGCGGGCTATGCCAAGTTCCGGCAGGGGCCTATGCCGGCCCGGCGGCGGGCGCAGGCGGCGGGGCGGGCTTGCGCGCGTGGCGCGCGAGGCGGTGCATGCCGTGCCGCATGGCGGCTTCAATGGCGGCGTACTCCGATTCGTAGCGGGCATTGTACTTGACCAGCACGGCCAGGCTGCGCCCGTGCAGGGCCAGCTCGCTGCGGAGGCTGTGCTTGTGGAGGCGCCAGGCCTCTTTCATGCGCCGCCGGAGGAGGTTGCGGCGGTTGGCGCGGCGGAACTGCCGCTTGGGCGCCACCATGGCGGCCATCAGCGGATCGGTGACGAGGCCGGCGGGCAGATCGAAGGCATACAAAAAAGTCAGCACGTCCACCCGGAACGAGGAGACGTGCTGGAAAAGATGTTCAAAAGTGCGCCGGTGGCGCAGGCGTTCGGTCTTCCGGAACGCAAAGCGCTGCGGGTCTGACGGATCGCCGGCCACGGCTTACTTCGACTTATGACGGCCTTCGTCGCTGACGGTCAGCTTATAGCGTCCGCGCTTGCGGCGGGCGGCCAGGACGCGGCGCCCGTTGGGCGTGGACATCCGCTCGCGGAAGCCGTGCTTGTTGCGGCGCTTGCGGTTGCTCGGTTGGTAGGTACGTTTCATCGCCTTGGTAACACTTAGGGCAGAACAATGAGGGGTAAAACGGAAACCGGCTGCGGAGGCAGGGCGCGGCTCCGGCTGAAGGCAGGCAGATTACCGGTCGGCGGCAACCACTTCGATCTTCAGCGTGGCTTTCACTTCCTTGTGGAAATGCACCAGCGCTTCGTATTCGCCTACCATGCGGATGTCTTCCACCGTGATGTTGCGGCGGTCCACTTCCACGCCTTTCTCCTTCAGCTTGGTCGCGATCTGGAGGGCCGTCACGGAACCGAAGAGCTTGCCGTCGGCGCCGGCGAGGGTTTCGATCATGAGGGGCATGCCTGCGATCTTGTCGGCTTCCGTTTGCGCCTGCTGCTTCAGGAACTCGAGCTTATGCGCGGCCTGGCGCTTTTCCTCCTGGATGGCCCGGCGGGCAGAGTCGGTGGCGAGCACTGCGAGCCCTTGCGGGATGAGGAAATTGCGGCCGAAGCCGGGTTTCACCTTCACCACATCGCCTTTCTCACCGAGGCCTTTGTGGAATTGCTTCAGAATGACTTCCATGACGCTTACTTCAGTTCATCGGTTACGAAAGGCAGCAGGGCCAGGTGGCGTGCGCGCTTGATGGCGACGGAAAGGCGGCGCTGGTACTTGAGGCTGGTGCCGGTAATGCGGCGGGGCAGAATCTTGCCCTGCTCATTGACAAACTTCAGGAGGAAATCGGGGTCTTTGTAGTCGATGTACTTGATCCCGTACTTCTTGAAGCGGCAGTACTTTTTCGTTTTGGCCTGCGTCCGAATCTGATTGACCGCGGTAGGCCCAATGACCGGTTCTTTCATCTTGGCGATGGGTTAGGCGTTCAGTTTAGCTTCTTTGCGCAGACCAAATCCCTGCTCGCGGCGCTTTTTGTTGAACGCCAGGGCGTCCTTGTCCAGCGTCACGGTCAGAAACCGGATGATCTGTTCGTCATAGCGGTAGGCCTGCTCGAGTTTCTCGATCAGCTCCCCCGGTGCGCGGAACTCCATGTAGGCGTAGTACCCGCTGCGGTTGCGTCCAATGGGGTATGCCAGCTTGCGGATGCCCCAATGCTCGATGTTGTGGATTTCTCCGGAGTTCTCCTGAATCAGCCTGACAAATTTGTCAACTGCCTTCTTGTGTTCACCCTCGGGCAGATCGGGATTGAGGATGAACGTGGTTTCGTACTCCTGCTTGAATGATTTCGGTGTAATGTCCATTACGGCTGAATCTAGCTGAAAAACGGGTAGCAAAGGTAGCACAGAATCTGCTGCGCTCCAACCGGAGGAGCGGTTTTTTTTGCAAAACTTCCGGAAAGGGGCAGAAACGGGGATGCTGAAAGGCAAGGGGAATCTGCCATCCACCCCGACCCCTCACACCGCCCCCGACTCTACCACCTGCACCCCGGCTGCCTGAAGCTCCGCCAGCGCCCGCTCCGAATCGCCCGGCTGCAGGTTTACCCCCCGGCAGGCGTCCGCCACCACATACGTATCAAAGCCCAGCTGCCGGGCATCCAGTGCCGTATATTTCACGCAGTAATCCGTCGCCAGACCCGTCACATACACCTCCGTGACGCCCTGCGCGCGCAGATACGCCCCCAGCCCCGTGTCCTTGCGGTGGCCATTGTCGAAAAATCCGCTGTAGCTGTCGATCCCCGCATCCATTCCCTTCGGAAATACCCGCGCCACCCGCGTCCGGTCCAGCCCCGCCACAAACTCCGCCCCGAAGCTCCCCTGCACGCAGTGCACCGGCCAAAGCACCTGCGGCAGGCCGTTCAGCTCGATCAGCTCGCCCGGCGCATGCCCCGGCTGGTTGGCCGCAAAGCTGCCGTGATCCGCCGGATGCCAGTCCTGCGTCGCTACCACCAGCCCGAAACGCGCCTGCAAGGCATTGACCACCGGAAGGATCTGATCCCCTTCCTGTACCGCCAGCGCGCCGCCGGGCACAAAGTCGTTCTGTATGTCCACCAAAATGAGAGCTCGCATATTTGTGTATTTTCTACACAAATATGCGGGCTGGCTTCGGCATTTCCAAATGATTTTTCAGCGCAGCAGCGTGACCGATCCTTCCCGCACGCCGCTGTACTCGCTGCCGTCGCAGAAGCGCGCCGTGTGGATCCGCCAGATGAACACCCCGCCTGCCAGCGGACGGCCGTTGACGGTGCCGTCCCAGTATTCCGCCGGCATGCCCTGCGCATCGAGCGCGCGGCTCTCCCAGAGCAGGTTGCCCCAGTCGTTGTACACCGCGATCCGGAAGGTGTCCAGCCCGATTCCCTTCGGCATGAAATAACGGTACTCGCCTGCCCCGGTCACTTCCGCATCCGGCGCGAAGGCCGTCGGCACAAACAGCCCTTTGAGCTGGGTGGAGAAACTGTCCAGCCGGGCGGTATCCGCGCAGCCGAATGCATCCGAAACCGCCAGCGACACGTCCACAAAGGCGCAGATCTCGAACTGATGCACGGGATTGGGTTCCAGCGAGGTGCTGCCGTCCCCGAAATCCCACTGCCGGTTCAGCGGGCCGTTGGCTGCGCGGGAGGTATCGGTGAACTGCCAGAGGCCTGCCGTGGGCAACGCATCGGCCTGGAAGCCGGCGCGCGGGCGCTCGAACACCTCCACCGGCTGCGGGAAGGCCAGCGTATCCCGGCACACGCCGTTGTAGCTCACGTACAGGGTCACGGTAAAGCTTCCCGGACGGGTGTACAGGTGCGCAGGCTGCTCGCGCGGGTCGCGCGGCGATCCGTCGCCGAAATCCCAGGAATAGGTATTGGCACCCACCGAACGGTTGGCCGTGCTCACCAGCAGCTCCGAGCAGCCGCTGAGCGGCGACAGGGCAAAGTCGGCGATGGCCCGCAGATAGGGCACGGTTTCACGGGCTGTATCCTCGCAGCCGAAGGCGCTGTTGACCGCGATCAGGGTCAGCAGGTAGCTGTCGGGCCGCGTGTAGCTGATCAGCGGCTCGAATTCCTGCGAAAAGCGCCCGTCGCCGAAGTCCCAGCGGTAGCGGTCGGCAGCGGTGGAATTGTTCTGCACCAGCACGAAGACTGTATCGGCGCATTCGCCCTGCACGTCCATCTCGAAGGCAGCGCGGGGCGGGGTGCCGATGCGCAGCGTCACGGTGTCGCGGGCGAAGCAGAAGTTGCTTTGGTCCGCGATCAGGATCACCTGGCAGGTATCGGGGAGGGTAAACGGAATGCTGGCCGTGACGCCGGTGAATATCCGCCCGTCGCAGGTGAGCCATCGGTGGCCGCTGGCGCCGGCAGGCAGGGCATTGGACAGCACAAAGGGCCGGTCGTAGCAGCCGAGGGTCCGGTCGGCGGCGATCTCCGCCTGCGGCTGCGGCAGCACCGCCACCATGCGCTGCGCCGTGTCGCGGCAGCCGCGGTCATTGGTTACGATGAGCGTCGCGGGGTAGCTGCCGGTGGCGGCATAGAGATGCGACGGATCCGGCTGCGCGCTGCTGTTCTGCGCACCCGAAGCCGGGTCGCCGAAGCCCCACAGGTAGGACTGGATGGCACCCAGGTCGCTGGCCTGCTGCTGGAACGCGACCGTGGCCGGCGCGCCGCAGAGGCTGTCGGCCGACAGGGCGAAATCGCTCTGCGGCGCGCTCGCGACGGCAATCACCGCCTCCACTGTGTCGAAACACACCCCGGACTGGCTGGCAATCAGGCGGATGGTGTAGCTCGTAACGGGCTGGCCGGGGGAGAAATAGGTCTGCGGGAAGGGGCTGGCCGAGGCGGAGCTCTGCCCGTTGCCGAGGTCGTAGAACAGATCCGTAAAGCCTGTGGAGGCCGAGCCGATGGTCACCTGCAAGGGCTCGCAGCCCTGGGCCGGCAGGGGCAGCAGGATGGCCTCCGGCTGCTGATAGATGACCGCCGTATCCCGCGCCTGAGCCGTACAGCCGTTTAAATCCGTGACCGTCAGGACGATCGGATACAGGCCGAAGCTGCCGTAGGTGATGCTGGGGCTCGTCAGCGTGCTGCTGCTGCCGTTGCCGAAGCTCCACAGGTAGCTGACCGAGCTGCCGGATGACTGATTCTGGAAATCTGCCGTGGCAGGTCCGCCGCAGGAATCGCTCAGGCTGAAGGTGAAGGCCGCCTGCGGATTGGGGTACACGCGGATGCGCAGCGTGTCTGCCCCCGGACAGGCAAACTGCCCCGGCGCATTGACCCGCAGGATCACCGTGTAGTCCGTAATGCCGCCGCCCTGCGTCAGAAACGCGTGCTGCACGGCCGGGCCTGCAGCGCTGTTGCCATCGCCGAAGTCCCAGCTGTAGGCCGCGCCCGGCGTGAGCGGCTGGGCGGAGAAATTGACCGTCAGGCCGCTGAGGCCTTCGCAGCCGGCCAGCGCAGAGGCGCTGATGCCGGCGGGCGGCGCCGGGCTCACCGTCACCGCTGCCGATGCGCTCACCGGACAGCCGTTCTGCGTCGTCGTGCCGCCGAGCTGCACCTGGTACGTGCCCGGCAGGTAATACACGTGCACAGGCGCCGTGCTGCCGCTGTCCGTGGTCCCGTCGCCGAAGTCCCACTGCGGCCCCGACACGCCGCCTGCCGGCAGCAGGCTGAAACTCAGCGTATCGCCCGGACAGACTGGATTGGCCGAGGGCAAAATCAGCGCCGTGTCCGCAAAAATGCTGACCGAGAAGAATCCCGTGTCATAGCTGCAGCCATTGTCCACAAAATGCCGGATCAGGTATAGGCCCGGCGCGCTGTAGGTGTGAAATACGGTGTCCTGATTGGCGTAGGTGGTGCCATCGCCCAGGTCGAAGTTGCCGCTGTTGGACGCGGCGGAGAGGTTGATCAGGCGGATGGGCACGCCTGGACAGGCCTGCTGCACGCTGACATTGAAATCCGGGTCGACGATGTTGGGAAATACGGTGATTTCGTGGCTGCCGGTATCGGTTCCGCAGGCATTCGAAGCGATCAGGGTAATGAAATACGTCGTATCGCCCGTGCCGGTATAGCTGTAGAACTGCGTGGGCGGCTGCGGCAGGGCGGAAAACAGCACGCCATCGGCGTACCATTCAAAGCTTTGCGGCGCCCCCAGCGAGAGGTTGACGTAATTGACCGGAAAAATGGAGCAGCCGCTGCTGGCGCCGCTTGGTCCGAAGGCTGCCTGCGGCAGCGGCCGCACCGTGACGGTGTCCGTGACCGTCACCGTATCGCAATAATTCGCGATGGTGAGGCTTACCACGTAGGAAATCAGGTTGGTATCCTGGGCGAAATACACCACCGGCGGCACCGCCAGGGTGCTGCTGCTGTTGCCCGATGCATCCCATCCGCCGCCGAAATCCCAGAAGTATGTGCCGCCTGCGGCGTTGCTCAGGTCCGTGAAGCTCACCGCAATCCCGGCCCCGTCCGGCACGCCGGCGAAGACCGGCAGCAGCGGCAGGATATTCCGCTGGGCGCAGGCCGTATCCGCGCTGGCCTGGAACTGCGGCTCCGGCGGCTCCGACACGAAGATCGACGCTGTGAACGTATCCGTGCAGCCGAATGGCGTCGCCGCAATCAGCGTCACCGTGAAAGTTCCGGTATCCAGATACGCATGCAGCGGGGCCGCTGCCGTGCTCAGCGGCGAACCGTCGCCAAAGTCCCAGCTGTAGCCCGCCGCCGGGAAGGCGCCGGAGGCCGAGGTGAAAGCAAACGGCGTATTCACGCAGGTATTGGGCAGGGGATTGATGGACAGCACCGGCTGCGGCATGACCGTCACCGTGCCCGCGGCGGTGTCCCGGCAGCCGATGGTATTGACGGTGTCGGCAAAGGTGTAAAACACCGGGCTGGTAAAGGGCAGAACGCCCGCAGGCCCTGTGTAGAGGTAGCTGCCGCCCTGCTGGACGACTCCGGCTCCGAACCATTCCCCCTGCGTCAGGACTCCCGACACAAATCCCTGGGTCAGCGTGAGCGGCAGGCCCGTGACGCATACCGAGTCGGGCTGCGTGCTGAGCACCGGCGCCGGCTGCACCGTGAATACAGCCGTATCGCGCTGCTCGCAGCTGGTGCCTTCGAAGATGATGTACTGATAGGCATAGATCCCCGGCGCAACAGCCTGCGGGTTGAACGTCAGCAGGTTATTGGCGGTGAAGAAACCGGTGCCGATCTGCCGCCAGTAGCCGCCCGCAGGCAGGCCCGCGCGTGTGAAGGAGCCCCCGTTGCTGCAGACGATGGTATCGCCGCCCGCAAGCGCCGGCTGCGGCGCCGTTACATTCACCGTCACCGAGTCCAGCGCATCGCAGCCCAGGCTGTTCTGGAAGGTGTAGAACACCGTAAACGAGCCTACCGTGCCGGGAATGAACTGATTCCCCGAAACGCCCGGCCCGCTCCACACGCCGCCCGCAGCCGGAATCCGCGCCGGAAGCGGCTGTGCCGCGCTGGTCTGGCAGTAGGTGGTATCGGTCGGCAGGATATTGACCAGGGGAATGGAATCCGAACGGAACGGCTTCACGCCTTCGCTCACGCAGCCCTGGGCATTGGTGAACAGATAGCTCAGGTTCGCGGTGGCATTGGGCGCCAGGAGCGCCGGGGTCACCGTGCCGCCCGCCGTCACGAGGCCCGGCGTGACGGAGGACCACACCCCGCCCAGCGGGCTGTAGCCCGTCAGCAACTGCAGCGGCGCATCCGCGCAGGCGCGCTGCAGCGGGCCCATCGCCAGCGCTGCCGTGTCGAGCACCGTCATCCGCACCGTATCGCGCTGCTCGCAGCTGCTGCCCTCAAAGATCACATAGACCAGATCCGTCTGGGCCGCGGCATTCAGCGGATTGAAGGTCAGCAGATTATTGGACGAAAGCGTGGCGCCTGCCAGCGATTCCCAGCTGCCCCCGGCGGGCAGGCCCGTGAGCGCCTGCGGCGCCGCATTGCGGCAGAGGCTGCCGTCCGCGCCCGCCAGCGCCGGCTGCGGCGCCGTTACATTCACCGTAAAGCTCACGGAGTCCACGCAGCCGCAGAGCCCGGTGACGATGTAGGTGATCAGGTGCGCGCCGATGCCTGCCGAGGCGGGATTGAACGCGCCCGTGCTGCTGCTGACGATGCCGGGGCCCTGCCAGAGGCCGCCGGCCGGACTTTCATTGACCAGCACGGGCAGGGACTGCGCCTGATTGGTGAGGCACAGCGTCAGCGGGCCGATCGGGGCCACGGCGGGCAGCGCGCAGACATTGACGCTGCGCGTGCCGGCTGCGCTGCAGCCGGTGGCGCTGTCGGTATAGGTGTAGGTGAGGGTGACGGCTGTGCTGGCGCTGCTCGCCGGCGGATCGAAACTGGCCCCGCTGAGGAAGGCGCCGAAGGCTGCCGGGGCTGCGCTCCAGACACCGGATCCGGAGGCGCTGTTCGTAATCACCGGCGCCAGGGGCAGGGATGCGCCTGCGCAGAGATCGGTGGCGGGGCCTGCATTCACCCCCGGAAGCGGCTGCACGGTGATCCGCACGGTGTCGCGGCGCAGGCAGGTGCCCGTGCCGGTCTGGTAGATGAGCGGATGGGTGCCCGCCCCCGCGAGGGCGGGATTGAACTGGCCTGTGGCTGTATTGAGGCCGGGGAAGGGCTGCCACTGGCCGCCGGCGGGCGAAAATCCGGGCAGGATGTAGGCCCCGGTGTTGAGGCAGACGGTATCGTCCGGCCCGGCGAAGGTGACGGCGGGCTCGCTGACGGTGATGAGCACCGAGTCGCGGTTCTGGCAGCCGCTGGCATTGGTGAAGCTGTAGTACACCGTGAAGACGCCGGGCGTACTGGGCGTAAAGATCCCGCCCGGCACGCTCCACACGCCGCCCGGCGGCGACTCCGCCAGCAGCGCGGCAAGGTCCTGCGGGGTATTGCTCACACAGAAATCGAGGCTGCTTTGCAGAATGCTCACGGCAGGCAGGGGATTTACCGTCACCTGGCGGGTGTCGCTGCCGGCGCAGCCCGCCGGATCGGTATAGGTGAAGGTGAGCGTGGCAGTTCCCGCTGCCGCCGGTATATATACGGTATCGCCAGCCAGAACCGCGATGCTTCCGCCTGCGCTGCCGCTGACGGTCCAGACGCCGGCGCCGGGCAGCCCCTGCAGCAGCAGCGAATCGCCTGCACAGAGGGCGGCAGGCGCGCCGGCCTCCACCGCCGGCGGCGGATTGACCTGAAATCCGACCGTATCCCGGAAGAGGCAGTTGAGCGAATCGACGGTGTAGATCACGCTGTAGGCACCGGGCGCTGCCGGGCTGTAGCAGCCTGTGGGATCGTTAAGGCCGCCGAAGGTGAAGAAGCCGCCCGCAATGCTGGGCGTCAGGCAGATGGTATCGCCGAGACAGATGGTGTCGGACGTGCCGCCGCTCAGGGCGATGCTGGGGTTGAGGAAGAAGGTCTCCGTAGCGGAGGTGCCGCCGCAGGCGTTGTAGGCGGTGACCGTGACGGTGATCAGGCCGCCGCCGGGCGGCGGCGTGAAGGTGACCAGGCCCGGATTGGGGCCTGCCGCCGTGGCCAGGCTGGCATTCGGCCCGAAATTCCAGCGGATCGAATCGACCGGGCGGCCATTGTCCGTCAGGCTTGCCAGGCTGGGCAGGTAGGTGACCGGCCCGCAGGAGTCCGGCAAAGGCGACAGGGTGATCCCCGGCCTGCCGTACACCTGTATGGTATCGCGGAAGCTGTCGAAGCCGCAGGTATTGGTGACGTTGACCTGGATGATAAACTGCCCGGTCTGCGAGAAGGTGACCGTCGGCGCGTTGCCGCCGTTGGGGGGGCTGATGGCCACGCCGGTATTGGGGCTGGCGGTCCAGGTGTAATTGTTGTAGGGAAGATGGGCATTGTTGGCATAGAGCACGCTCAGGGGGCGGCAGCCCTCGGAGGCCGAAGGGGTGAAATTGGCATCCGGCGGGATCCGCACCTCGATCTGCTTGACGATGGTCCGGGGGCCGCAGTTGGTATTGGAGGCGGTCAGGGTGACCTGATAGATGCCAGGAGCGGTGTAGGTGTGCACCGGGCTGACGGCGGTGCTGGTATTATTTGCCCCCGAAGCCGGATCGCCAAAGTTCCACAGATAGCTGAGCGGCTGGTTGACGTTGTTGGGGCAGCTCTGGTTGGTGAAGGTTACGGGCGAATTGACGCAGGTGACGGCAGGAGCGGAAAACTCCGGCTCCGCCGCAATGGAAATATTGACCGGGTTCGCATCGAATGCATTGATATTCAGAAACTCCGTGCACCGGTTCACTGCAAAGAGCCGGATTTCCCGCTGAAACAGGGTGCTGAAGCTGTACAGCGGCGAGCAGACCTGGCCGTAGAGCAGGTCATACACGATGCTCAGGCTCGTGACGCTGGTGTTGTAGATGGTGTCGCGGTTCGTCTGATCGTTCGCATAATCCCAGTACACCACATAATAATCCAGGTTGTCGGGGCATTGCACCACCGTCTGGTCGATCTGCACATCGATGGTATCGTCTTCGCAGTAGTTCTGCGCCGGGGTCTCGATGTTGGGGTTGTTGGGGCGGGTGTAAAACTGGATGGGCAGGATGAGCGAGGGGCAGGCGGATCCGGGCGCGGTGATGGTGAGGGGATAGGTTCCGTAGCCGGTATAGGTGTGCGATTCGGTGATGCTGCCGGAAAATACGGTGCCGTCGCCCCAGTTCCAGGTGAAGGGGCCGGGCAGCCCGCCGGTATTGAGGGTGATGGTGGTGGAAAAGGTGGTGCCGCAGGGCAATACGTTGAGGCAGAAGGTGGGATCGAAGGTGGTGCCGGTGGCGGTGATCTGCGGCCCGTACTGGATGGGCAGATTGATCTGGGTGACACAGGTGTCGTTGGTGCCGGCGGTATCCAGCACGGTGAGGGTGACGGTGTAAGTGGTCAGCGCGGTATTGTAGGGAAATGCATGGCTGACCTGCTGGCCCGAGGCCAGCGGCGTGCCGTCGCCGAAGTTCCAGGTATAGCTCAGCGGCACGAAGCCCGGCCCGCCGGTCTGGGCGGTAAACGCGACCGGCTGCCCCGGGCAGTAGGGGCCGGGCGTATTGACCTGGATATTGCAGGTCTGGGCATGCAGGCCGGCCAGCGGAGCTGCCAGGGCAGCGCAGCAGGCCAGCAGGCGGAAGAAGAGGCGCTTCACAGCAGGCAGATGCATCGGTTCAGGGTTGGTCATGAATGCAAGGAATCAGAATTCAGAAGGGGCCGGGGCAATCGGAGCAATCGAGCTGCGTATCGCCGCAGCGCAGGCCTTTGGGGACCATCGCCGGAAACTGGAATCCCAGGAACAGCTCGGCGCTCCGGCCGCCGAATCCGCCCCAGAACTGGTTCACCAGGGGCTGGTCGTAGCTGAAGCCGGCGCGCCAGCGCGCCGGGGCCGGCCCCGGCAGCGCCCCCCGGAATCCCAGAGCGCCCACCGCGCTGTGCAGATGCCCCTGCGGGCCGCTGATCCGCCCCTGGTACCAGCCGCCGATCCAGAAGCCCGATTCTTTGCCCCAGTCGGCCTGGTAGCCGGCCTGCACCGAGCGGTGCCAGAAGCGCCCGCCGCCGGCGCCGTAGCTGCCGGGCTGGAAGTCGGCCCGCAGCGTCACAATGCCCCACAGCGGGCGGGACCGCCAGGTGCCCTGGCGCTTCAGCCCGAAATGCAGCGTATGCCGCACCGGCCGCCGGTCGTCGGCCAGGCCAAACGATACATCGCGCTGCGGCAGGTGCCGCACCGCGTAGCCCGCCTGCCAGATGCCGCCGCTGCGGCCGAAGCGCTGGTGCCACATCGCCCCGAAATTGAAGTCCAGGTAGCCCGGCCGCCAGTCGCCCCGCCAGGCGTCGGGCAGGTCCGAGAGGCTGCCGGTCTGGCCCAGCCAGGGATGCAGCTGATCGGCAAAGACCAGCCCCTGCACGTTGCGGAAGGTCCACTGGTTCCACGTCGCCTCCAGCCCGAGGCTGAATTCGGAGCGGTAGAAGGTCCGCCCCGGATGCACATCCCGGCGGCACACGCGGTTGCGGAAAGCGTACTGCAGCCCCGCCTGCTGCCAGCGCAGCGCCCCGGCGCCCTCCGTGCTCTGGGTAGCCTGGATGCCCAGCCCTGACCAGTAGCGCGGCAGCTCGACGCTCAGTCCCAGGTGCTGCGTGTGAAACTGGCCGCTGCCCAGCGGCGACAGCACCGACTGGTTGCGGTACGCCAGATAGGCATTGGTGCCCGGCTCGTAGCCGGCCATGGCCGGATTGAGGAAGAGGCGGCTGCTGTAAAACTGCGACAGCAGCGGGTCCTGCGCCCGGCATAGCGGGCTGAGCGCCAGCAGCGCCAGCAGCCACCCGATGCGCATGGAGGATCGTTGGGAGAAACCGGTGTGCATGGGGCTGGAGCGTTAAAATTTAGGACAGGGCATACCCCGCGGCGGGCGGCGGCCGCCGCCTGCCTGGCCATCCAGCCGGTAGGGGAATCGGAAGCTGAACACCAGCTCGTAGGTGCCGCCGCCGTCGTTGACGAGGCCGCTGAGGGTGTAGTCGTAGGTGAAGCCCAGCAGCAGGGCGGCGCCGTTGTCCGAGAGCGCCTGATGCGTGCCTGCGCCCAGGATCAGCGACTGGATGTGCCGGCCCAGGGCAGGGCGCCCGGCATACCAGATGCCGCCCCAGATGCCGGTGGCATCGCCGATGAAGGTGCGGTAGCCCAGCTGCCAGCTCCAGGCATCGGCTGCCAGGCGCTGCGGAAAGGCCGAGTAGGCCTGCGCATCCACGCGCCAGCTCAGCACGCCCCAGATCGGCACCGGATCCAGATCGCCCTGCTTGACCAGCACGCCGTGGGTGCTGATGCGGACGGGCGAGCGGAAGCTGCGGTCCGGCGCGCCGAGGGCCATGTGCCGGAAGGCCAGCCCGCTGTGGAAGTACCAGTCGTCCTGCTCGCCGAAGCGCCGCTCGTACAGGAAGCCGCCGCCGGCTTCGAAGTAGGGCGACTGATTGAGCTGGAGGGCTTCGCCGGGGATCTGGGAGCTGCTGCTGACCTGGCCCAGGAAGGGGTGCAGCTGATCGGCGAAGACCAGCGCGCCGGGCCGGCCCAGGCTCCACCAGCTGGCGGAGGCGCTGAGGCCCAGGCTGAACTCGCCCTGGTGCTTCGCAGCAGGTTTCGGGGAGCGGTTGCGGAAGGCAAACTGGAAGCTGGCCTGCTGCCAGGCCAGGCGTCCGCTGCCTTCGGTGCTGCTGAGGTACTGCAGGCCCAGGCCGGTGTAGGGCAGTTCAAACGCTACGCCGGTGCTGCGGGTGTTGAACTGCGTCTCGCGCCCGCCCACCTGCACCCATTGCATCCGGGCAGCCGAGTAGCTGCTGAACCCGGGGTCGTGGCCGGTGAAGGCCGGATTCAGAATCAGCTTATTGGCATCGTACTGCGAAAACTGCGGCGACTGGGCCTGCATCAGCGGCCCGCACCCCAGCAGGAGCGGCAGCGGCCACAGCCGCAACACAGATAAAAACACTTTCATGGCAGCTGGGGGATCACCGGAACCACACAAAGCAGACGACCGAAAGATAATCTGTATTCCGGGATTTTAAAAGCGCCCTGCGAATTATCCGGATGATTTAATCCGGCGGAGGCATTCTGCCGTTTTCCGGAGGACTTTTCACACATCGTACAATTGACATTTTTCCCCCAGATCAAGGATTTGTTAATATATTTTTCCATGCGGAAAGGCATCGCATCAGCCGCTATATTCAAGGGAAATCTTGCAGAGGTTTAAAATCAAGTTTTTGATTTTCAAGCAATTATGCTTCATGCGTAGCCTATGTCCGGCTGTTGTGCGGTTTTCTGTCCCTTGCCCTCATTCCCTGTATCATGAAACGTATTACCGCAATTTTAACCTGGACGGCAGCCTTCATCCTGCTGTCCGGGGGCGTAGCGAGCGCCCAGAAAGCGACTGTCCGCGGGGTGGTCCTGGATGCGGTGGAGGAAGTGCCGCTGATGGGCGCCACGGTCCGCATCTTCAATGCTGCCCAGATCGTATCCGGTGCCTACACCGACCTCGACGGGGCGTATCAGACCCAGATTCCGCCGGGCAGGTACCGGCTGGTCGTTTCCTATGTGGGGTATGCGCCCGACACCCTCGACATCGAGGCCGCAGCCGGGCAGGTCATCAGCAACCGGACGGCCCTGAACACGGAGGCATCCGCCATCCAGGAGGTCGAAATCACAGCCCAGCGGAGCAACAGCTCCATCAATGAGGGCATCATCCGCAAGATGAGCTCCATCAACGCCATCGAGGTGGTCTCCTCGGAGCTGTTCAGCCGGGCAGGCGCCAATACGGCCGCCGATGCGCTGCGGATGGCTCCCGCAGTTTCCATTACGGAAGGAAAATATATCAATGTACGGGGCCTGAGCGACCGCTACAACCGGACGCTGATCAACATGGGCGAGATTCCGCCCCTTGATCCGGATCGGGAGACCGTGCAGCTCGATCTGTTTCCAGCCAGCCTGATCGACAACCTGACGGTCTACAAAAACTTCACGCCGGACCTGCCGGGGGCCTTTACGGCAGGCCTGGTGGATATTCAGACCAAAAGCCACCCCGACAAGTTCGAACTGAATTTTTCCGGCAGCCTTGGATTCAACGATGTCACCAGCCTTCGGGGCAATTTCCTCACCCAGCCGGCGGGCAGGTGGGGGTGGCTCGGGATCGACGACGGTGCCCGCGCCTTTCCCGATCCGGGCCAGCCCTTCGGCAATATATACACCGCCGAGCGGCGGAATTCAGGGCTCAATCAAAGCTATTCCTTCTCTGTCGGCGACCAGAAGCTGCTCTTCGGCCGGCCTTTCGGATATCTGATCAGCACTACCTACCAGCTGAATCAGCAGAATTACGAAAACTACGAGGTGGGCCGCTACTTCATCGAGATTATCCGCGGGTCTGCCGGCCAGGACAGCCTCGCGGTGACGGAAGGCTCCTATCTGGACGGCCACGGCGACCGCATGGAAACCGAAACCCTCGCAGGCGTGGTGGCCAATCTGGCTTACAAGCCCAGCAACAACCACAAGCTGATGTTTGTGTACATGCTCAACCAGGGCGGCCTGACGGATACCCGCGAACTGACGGGCAACGAGAGCATCGACGGCGACGTGGACAACCTGCGGATCAACCATTCCCTCCTCTTTACCCAGCAGACCCTCAACGCGTTCCAGCTCAAGGGGCGTCATGCCTTCGGGCGGCTGGACGTGGATTGGACGGGCAGCTACTCGCTTTCCAGCATCCATCAGCCGGACTTCCGGGTCCTTTCGTATGATGCAGTCGTAGATCGGGTGGATATTTTCGAAAACGACACGACCTGCTTCGATCCTGACTGCATTTTTTATGTAGTAGAACCCCGCTACGTGCGCACAGAAACCGACACAACCAAGCGCCGGGTCATTATTTCGGGTACAGATGCCCAGACGGGCCGTTTTTTCCGGGAGCTGAGCCAGAATACCGGAGATTTCAAGGCGAATGCCACCCTCAATCTTTGGAACGACGGCAGTCTCACCCGGCTGAAGCTCAAAGCCGGGGGAGCGTACACCTACAAAGGCCGGCAGTTCAACGAACGGCAGTTCGACCTGCTCTTCAGCGGCAGCAGCCAGTCTGCCGAGACTGTGGACGAGACCGGCGGGCTGTACGCGTCCAGCGTTCAGGCATTTTTCAGCACCTACCCCGACTACTCCTACCGCGAGCTGAACAATATCCCGGGCATTCCCTACATGGCCGAGCAGACCCTGATTGCCGGATATGCAATGGCCGAAATCCTGCCGCTGAGGCAGCTGAGCGTCATTACAGGCCTCCGCTACGAGTCCACGGACATGAGCCTGGACGGCAACCCGATCGGCTCGCCCAACGCTGCCGACAACCAGTTCACCAACCACGACCTGCTGCCGGCACTGCATCTGATCTACAAGCCCAGACCCCTCATCAACCTCCGGGCGGGCTATGCCCGCACCCTGGCGCGGCCCAGCTTCCGCGAAAACTCCCTCTTCGTCAACTCCAACTTCAAAGGCGATTTTCAGACTGCCGGCTCTCCCATCCTGCGCCGCTCGCTGATCGACAACCTCGATTTCAGGGCGGAATGGTCCCCTACCCTGGGCGAGCTGGTCTCCGTCGGGGGATTCTACAAGGAAATCCTCGGCCCCATCGAGCTGGTGTTTACCTCCGGCGGCTTTCTGGAGTACCAGAACCTGCGCACCGGGCCGGATACCGACCCGATCAGGCCGGTCATCCCCAAAAAGCTGGCCGACGACCTGACAGGACAGCTCAGTTCCTCTTCCGGCATTCTCGGTGAGCTGTCCATTGCGCGGGCGTACGGCCTGGAAGTGGAAATCCGCAAAAACTTCGCGTTCCTCGGCGAAGGCTGGCAGAACCTCCAGATCTGGGGCAACTATTCGCTGCTCCGCACCGAAGTGCCGCTCGACGAGCGCAGCCAGACTTCGCTCCAGATCTTCTTCGGCGACCTCTTCACCGAGGGCGAGATTCCCCAGACCCGCCGCCTCTACGGCCAGCCGACCCATACGGTCAACGCCGAGCTGGCCTATGTGGACAAGGTCAAAACCGGCCTGGAGGCGAGCATCAGCTACAACCTCTTCGGCGAACGCCTGGTGGCGGTGTATGACCGGGGCATCAACATCCTGGAGCAGTCGCGCGGGCTGCTGAACGCCTCCGTGCGCAAGCGCTTCGGCCAGCACGTGTATGTGCGGGTGCGCGGCAGCAACCTGCTCAACCCTGCCCACCGCCAGGTGTACCGGGTGCTGGGCACCGACCTCGATGTAGCCCAGTTCGAGAATTTCCGCCGCGGGCGCTCCTATTCCCTGGGCATTTCCTACGAGCTGTGATGTTCCTGCTCCTGCTGCAAAACCCTGTATCTGTAACCATACCGAGATGATGCATCCTGTTTCCATTTCTCTGCGCCTTCTGCGCATCGGCCTGCTGTATGCGCTGCTGCTGCCGGCGGCAGCCCAGGGGCAGAGTTCTTCCACGCTGCGGGATTCCGTGCGGGCTGTGCTGAGCCGGTACCTGCAGAACAGCGGCGGGATCAGCGCCGCCGTGATCAATACGGATGGCGAGGTCATCGCCGCCGCCAACGGCTTTGCCAGCATCGGCGTGCCGGCGGATTCGTCGCTGCGCTTCGGAATTGCGGATCTCTCCCAGCACCTGATGGCCGTCATGACGCTTAAGCTCGTCGAAAATGGCACGACGGCCCTGACCAGCAGCCTCGGCAGCGGGGTCGTGACCGGATCGGCGGCGGTGTTTCCGCCTGCCACCACCATCGAGCAGATGCTCCGCCATACCAGCGGCATCAACAGCTTTGCTGCGTCGCCCAACTACTTCAATCCGGCTACCTCTTTCCTGTTTGCCGACCTGACCTTCGACTTCCGCACGGTGAACTACACCCCGGTGCTGGGCACCTATGTAGCGCCGCAGGGCGCCGCCAGCGGCGCGGGCACGTTCAAATATTCGCCCACCAACTACCTCGTGCTGGGCGAAAAGCTGGAGTCGATTCAGACTGCCTCGCTCCAGCAGCTGCTCGAAACCCTGATCCTCACCCCCGCCGGTCTCGACAACATCAGCTTCTACACGCCGCCGCAGTCCTTCGCCACCACCTCCGCTTTCTATTTCAACCTTTCCGGCCTGGGGCCTGAGCAGCTGAGCGACCAGACCTCTGTGCTGACCAGCACGGGCGCTTCGGGCAGCATGGTGGCGACTCCCAGCGCCCTGGTGCGCTACCTGCGGGCGCTGCTCGGCGGCCAGATCATCGACCAGACCTCGCTCGGCCTGCTGACCGGCTTCCAGTCTGTGACCGGGCGGCGCAGCAATGCCTACGGCCTCGGCACCGAGCGCTTCGAGCTGACGGTCAATGGCCGCCCGGAAACGTATATCGGCCACTACGGCGACCTGAATTACAAGGCCCTCATGCTCTACAGCCCGGAAGACAGCATCGGGGTGGCCATCCTGAGCAATCTCCAGAGCCAGACCGCGGACGCCATCTTCAGCCTGGCGCAGGAACTGCTCACCCAGGTGGCCGTGTACAACCTCCAGGTGGGCATCGGGGATCTGCCGGAGGCGCCCAGCCGCCTGCGGGTATTTCCGAACCCGGCCCAGTCCGGGACGAGCTTCGTGCGCTTCGAACAGCAGCGCGCCGGCGTAAGCCCCTGGACCCTCCGCGATCTGGCAGGGCGGACCGTGCGCAGCGGCGCGCCGATGCTGGCTGCCGGCGTCCAGGAGATCGAAATTCCGCTTCAGCAGCTGCCGGCCGGCGCCTACCTGCTCAGCGTGACGGCGGACGGGCAGACCGGAACCGCAACCCTGATCGTACCCTGACCTGCTTAGGCGGCCGCCCGGAGCCAGGCTCCGGGCGGCCGCTTTGGATTTCATCCCTATTTCCGAACCTGAACTGATTTTCAACCGCTATGAACCAGAACCGTACCCTGAAACAGGCCCTGATGTGGTGCAGCCTGGCCCTGCTGGCCGCTGCGCAGCGCTTGCCGGCCCAGCCGTATGCCTTTGTAGCCAACACCCTGAGCAACAACGTATCTGTACTCGATCTGGCCACCGGAACGGTCGATACTACCTTCGGCGTAGGCACGGTGCCTGTGGACATTGCGCCGTCCCCGGACGGCAGCCAGTTTGCCGTAGTCAATGCCACCAGCGGCACCATTTCGCTTGTGGACGCCGCCACCTATGCCGTCACGGCCACCTTTCCGGTCAGCGGCATCCCCTCCGACGCCCTCTACAGCCCGGACGGCACCACGCTGTATGTGTCCTTTCTGTCGCTGAACGAGGTCCGCGCGTACAGCCTGCCCGCCGGCACCCTGCTGACGACGATTCCCTTCGCCGGCGGCCCTACCGACATGGCCCTGCGCCCCGGCACGAACCTGATCTATACCCTGCGCAGTTCGCTGGGCGAGCTGGGAGTCATCGATGCCTCGACCCATACCGTTACCGCTACCAATATTGTGCTCGAAGGCCTGCTGGGCGCCAACAGCTCCAACCCCTTCGCCATCCGCATCACGCCGGACGGCAGCAAGGCCGTTGTGCCGAATTCCTCCGCCTTCTACTCCAATGTGGTGAACCTGAATGCCAATACCGCCTCCCGGGTGCAGCAGTTCGGGTTCGATGCCTTTATGAACGGCTCGATCGAAGTAGCCATTACGCCCGGCGGCGATACGGCGCTGATTACCCAGGAAGCGGGCGGCGTGCTCTCTGTCGTGGACCTAAACACCAACTCCATCGTCAGCGATATTTTCTTCGGCCCCACGGACCAGCCGATCGGGGTGGCCGTATCGCCCGACGGGAGCACGGCTTATGTAGCCCTGACGGCTTCTGATGCCGTGGCGATTGTAGATCTGGCCGCAGGCACCTTCACGACCGTAGCTGTGGGGGATGCGCCCCGCGACATCGTCATCCTCTCAGCTGCGCAGCTGTGCCCGCCGGTGCCGGACACGGCCCAGATCGCCGCAACCATCGTGGCTGGCGGCAGCTACCTCTTTGACGGGGTGCTGCGCACCAGCTCCGGGGTATACACCTCGGCAGTGTATCCCAACTCGGAGGGCTGCGACTCGGTGGCCCAGCTGACCCTGACCGTGGTGCCGGCTGCCAGCCCGGCACTGAGCGCCTACCTTCAGACGGTGCTCGACCAGTCCACGCTCAGCTCCGGCGGGCTCAGCGCTTCGGTGCTGTCCAACGGCACGGTGGCGGCCCTCGCCAACGGCTTCGCCGATGTGGGCACGCCTGCTCAGCCCGGCATCAAGTTCGGCCTCTCGGATATTTCCCAGCACCTGATGGCGGTCCTGACGCTGCGGCTTGCAGAGGAAGGCGTGATCACCCTCGGCACTGCCCTGGGCGCGCTGCCCAATTTCCCCAACAACCCGAACGACATCCCCCAGAATACCACGATCGAGCAGCTGCTGCGCCATACCAGCGGGATCAACACCTACAACACCGCCAACTACCGCAGCCCGGCGCTTTCGATTCTGTTCGGCAACCTGGCCCAGGACTGGAGCACGGCGAATTATGCGCAGATCGTGCAGTCGTATGTGTTTCCGCAGCCGAATGCGGTTCCCGGCACCTTCAAGTATTCCCCGACCAATTTCCTGCTGCTGGGCGAAAAACTGGAGCAGGCCACCGGCCAGTCCCTGCAGAGCCTGCTCGACACCTACGTGCTGGCACCCGCCGGCATCGGCCCGATGGAGTTCTGGAAAGTGCCTAATCCGGCCAATTCCTCCACCTATTACTTCAACCTCTCCGGCCTCGGCATCGAAGCGCTTTCCGACCAGACCTCCGTGCTGACGAGCACCGGGGCTTCGGGCTCCATCGTAGCTGCGCCTGAAGTGATCGCGCTCTACATGCGCGCGCTCTTCAGCGGCCAGATCCTGAGCCAGGCCTCGCTGAACCAGCTGATGAGCTTCAACGCCATTACAGGCCGCCCGAGCAATGCCTACGGCATGGGCACGGAGCGTTTCCCGCTGACTATCGGCGGGAACAGCTATGACTTCACAGGGCATGTGGGCGATGTCAACTATTCTGCCGCCTTGATTTACAGCCCGGTGCTGAATGCAGGCGCGTTTGTCTCATCGAACAACGACGCCGTGCCGCAGGACACGGTGCTGGAGATTGCCCGCAGGCTCATCGAAGCGGCGCTCAACCCGCCCTGCCCGCCCTCGCCGGTCACGGAGCAGACTGCCGATACCGTCTGCTCGTCTGCCTTGCCCTATCTCTTCAACGGCGCAAGCCTGACTGCGGCGGGCGTGTACAGCGACACGCTGACGACAGCCGGCGGCTGCGATTCGATCATCGTGCTGACGCTGACGGTGAACCCGGCGCTCAACAGCGCGCTGGCCGATACGGTCTGCGCCAATCAGCTGCCGTATGCGTTTGGAAGCCAGTCGGTCACGGCAGCGGGCGTCTATACGGAAGTTTTCCAGACCGCAGCCGGCTGCGACTCGACCGTGGCCCTGACGCTCACGGTGCTGCCTGTGCCGCCGGTCAATGCGTTCAGCCTGACGGTATGCAGCAACAGCCTGCCCTACCCGTTCGGAACCCAGAGCCTGACGGCGGCAGGAGTGTACAGCGAAACGTTTGAAGCCGCCAACGGCTGCGACTCCACTGCGGTGCTCACGCTGACGGTGGGCCAGGTGTATCAGACGGCGGTGACGGATACCATCATTTCGGGCCAGAGCTATGTATTTGGCAGCCAGACGCTGACGGCGGCGGGCACCTACACCAATACGTTTGCCTCGGCACAGAACTGCGACTCTGCGGTGACGCTGACCCTGGTGGTGCTGCCGCAGACGGGCATCGGGGACGAGCTGGGCGCGCGCCTGCGTCTGAAGCTGTCGCCGAACCCTGCTGGCGGCACGCTGCGCGCGGAGTTTGAGCTGCCGGCAGCCGGCGAAGTGCAGATTGAGGTGCGCAATGCGCTGGGACAGACGGTGCTGCGCGAAGCGCCGGGCGTATATGGCGCAGGCAGGCAGGCGGTCACGCTGCGGCTGGGCGAGCTGCCCGCAGGCGTGTACTACGTGCACCTGCGGAACGGGGCCATCCAGGCCTCGCAGCCGTTCCTGGCGCAGCCCTGAAGAATTGAACAGATTTTCTTCATCATGCCCCGCCGGAGCAGCACAGGCTGCTCCGGTTTTTGGTTTCCAGGCCTATCCTGCCGGGTGCTGGAAACTTCAGCATCCGGCATATGCCGGGGAGGCCGGGCATGACCGGGGCGGGCATGACCAATTGCGAAACATCATTCGCTATTGCATTGGCACATCGAAATATGCTTTGGGGCTGCGTTCCGGAGCTGGCGTGCGCATTGCCAGATCCGCAGAAAACACAGGCTGAAATTCCATAGTTGCATCTGTTTCAGCGAAAAATGAAAAATAATCAATCCGGTTCCCGGACGGCCCGGGCAGTGCCGGCGGAGAAGTATGTAGTTTATAATTTCATTTATTCAATTCTCATAAAATTTTACCGTAAATTTATTTCAAATATGTATTTACAAAA
This sequence comes from Bacteroidia bacterium, assembly GCA_033765305.1. Classification (GTDB taxonomy): domain Bacteria; phylum Bacteroidota; class Bacteroidia; order J057; family J057; genus RDXT01. The sequence continues at coordinate 5,009 of JANRID010000003.1, read as the reverse complement.
CGCCGGATGCCGGAACGGCACCGTGCTTCGGAGGCGGCGTAACATAGCCATTACACCAGGCAATACTGGGATAATCCGGCAATTCAAGCGGTCTTTTCCGGGCAGGCGGGCCTCCGATCCGGAACCCGGCGGCACAGCCGGCCTAGCCACCTGATTATTAGCCGGATAGCAGATCGATTCACAAACCACTTGTGTATAAAACAAATATATAAATTATACAATTCATTTATATTTTTATTTAATAAAATAGCACTTAATTATAAATTAACGCAAATATAACCCCTGTTTCTGGTCCGGTTTGGAGCGGGGTTTCTATTTTTGATCACTAAAGGATGAGTAGGATGCTTCAATCGCACGGCAGGTTGACGAATACCTGCATGCGCATCTGCTATACAGCTTCTGATTGGTGCCTGGTACGCATGCTGGCGTAACGTGTTCTGGTTCCCGCACAGGAACAATATTCCCTAACAGCCTGGTAATCAAGACATACAAATCTCGGCTCTCCGGACATGCCGTACCTGCTGTCCGGGGCGGGTGTGCTTGATTTCATGTATTCAGCAGATGCCGGCGAGGCGCTGCATGTATTCCGGTCCGCATATTCTACAACATCTGCATATTCATCTTAACCATCAACAGCATTATGAACTTCTTTAACCCAAAGGCCTTCGCCCTGGCACTGACGTTTGCCGGCGCAGTGAATGCCCAGACGATTGTCACGGCTGACATCACCGCCAACACCACCTGGACGCCTGCCGGGAATCCCTACATCCTGGACGGTTACGTCTTTGTGCGCGACGGCGCGACCCTGACCATCCAGCCCGGCGTGGTTGTGCGCGGCCTGGACAACAACGCTGCCAACAACATCCTGCCTGGCGGCCAGAACCTGGGTGCTATCTCCAACGTGGAAGAGCGCGTAGGTGCCCTGATCGTGTCCCGCACGGGCTTCATCAACGCCCAAGGCACGGCTGCTCAGCCGATTATCTTCACGGCTGTCAAGGACGACCTCAACAGCACGACCGACCTGACCTGCGACAGCATCGGTCTCTGGGGCGGCCTGATCGTGCTGGGCGAAGCTACGGTGAGCTCCCCTGCCGCCAACTTCAACGGCAGCTTCGTGGAAAACACCATCGAAGGCATCGTGACCCTGAACCCGACCACCGCACTGCTCTCCAAGTTCGGCGGCACCAACGACAACGACAACAGCGGCATCCTGCGCTACATTTCCATCCGTCATGGCGGAGACATCCTCTCCGACAACAATGAAGTGAACGGCCTGACGCTGGGCGGTGTAGGCCGCGGCACCATCATCGAGTTTGTGGAAGTGCTCGCCAATGCCGACGACGGCATCGAATACTTCGGCGGCACGGTGGACACGAAGTATGCTGTGGTGACCTGTGCCGACGACGACGGCTTCGACTACGACCAGGGCTTCCGCGGCCGCGGCCAGTTCTGGATTGCCATCAGCGTAGGCAAAGGCAACCGCCTCGGCGAATGGGACGGCGGCGACCTGCCCGCTACGGCTACCCCGTTCTCCACGCCGGTGATCTTCAACCTGACCTTCATCGGCAAGCCTGCCACCTTCGGCACGGAAAACCAGATCACCGAGATCCGCGACAATGCCGGCGGCAACGTGAAGAACTCCGTCTTCTTCCGCTCGCCCTTCGGTCAGCGCATCGAGTACCGCCACGACATCATCAGCTCCTACCTGAACTTCTCCACCAACATCTCCGGCCTTCCGGTGGGCACGATCCAGGCGCTCGACCTGTCGAACAACACCTACTCCAACATCACGGGCAACGCCATCCGCCTGAACGAAGTCGCTACCGGCTTTACCGGCGCTACCCAGCAGGTCCGTTCGGTGTCCAACGCCAACACCACCCTGACCCGCCTCTCCACCGGCGTGGTGGGCAACAACGTGGTGGTTGCCAACGTGCTGACGGTCAACGGCTCTTCCTTCGACCTCCGTCCGGTCGGCGCCGGCACCGTGCTGGCCAACGAGCCCGCCGGCGGCTTCTTCGACAACGTCAGCTTTGCAGGCGCTGTGGACCCTGCTTCACCCACCGGCGCTGGCTGGCTGGCCGGCTGGACCGCTACCGCTGCCTACGGCATCGTACAGTAATGCTTCCTGCAGGAGCGGCAGACTTGGCGCGCGTGTCCGGCACCTGCAGGGCCAGCACGCAAGCCTGCCGCATCCGCACTGAAAACGATCTGGTTTTCAAGATTCCGTTATCCAGACCATCTTTCATTCAACACCAGAATCCATGCGTTTTACACAACAGGTGCGCAGGCTGCTGCTGACCCTGACCCTGGCCTTCGCGGCCCTGGGACAGGCGATGGCCCAGCCTTTCGCATATGTGGCCAATACGCTGTCCAGCAACGTATCGGTCATCAACCTGGCTACCAACACGGTCACGGCGACGATCGCCGTTGGCAACGTGCCGGTTGACATCGCTCCTTCTCCCGACGGCAGCCAGCTTGCCGTAGTCAATGCCACCAGCGGCACCATTTCGCTGGTGAATACGGCTACCAATGCGGTTTCGTCGAGCTTCTCCGTCGGCAGCGGCATTCCCTCCGACGCACTCTACAGCGCAGACGGCACGAAACTCTACGTTTCGTTCCTGTCTCTGAACGAAGTACGGGTGTACAACGTGCCTGCCGGCACGCTGGCTACGACCATCAGCTTCGCAGGCGGCCCTACCGACATGGCCCTGCGCCCCGGCACGAACCTGATCTACGTCGTGCGCAGCTCCTTCGGCGAGCTGGGCGTCATCGATGCCGCCACCAACACGGTCACCGGCACGACCATCGTGCTCGAAGGCCTGCAGGGCTCCAACAGCTCCAACCCTTTCGCTATCCGCATCACGCCGGACGGCTCGAAGGCTTTGGTTCCCAACTCCTCCGCATTCTTCTCCAACGTGGTCAACCTCGGCACGAACGCGGTTTCCCGCGTGCAGCAGTTCGGGTTTGATGCCTTTATGAACGGCTCGATCGAAGTCGCTATTTCTGCCGATGGCAGCAGGGCCCTGATCACCCAGGAAGCCGGCGGCGTACTCTCTGTGATCGACCTGAGCACCAACGAGATTATCAACGACATCTTCTTCAACCCTACGGACCAGCCCATCGGGGTGGCGATCTCCGCCGACGGCACGACGGCCTATGTGGCCCTGACGGCTGCAGATGAGGTGGCGATCATCAGTGATCTGACAGGCATCAACTACACGACGGTCAGCGTCGGGGATGCCCCGCGCGATGTGGTGATTCCTCCGGTGGCAGTGGTTTGTCCTCCCACGCCGGAGACGACGCTCATTGCCGCTACCATTGTGCAAGGCAGCAGCTTCCTCTTCGACGGCGTACTGCGCACAGCTTCCGGGGTGTACACCTCGGCAGTAGCAACCAACTCCGAGGGCTGCGACTCGGTGGCCCAGCTGACCCTGACGGTGGTTCCGGGAACGCCTTCCGGCACGGTGTCCAACCTGCAGGCCATTCTGAACCAGAACCAGCTTGCTTCCGGCGGCCTGAGCGCTTCGGTGCTCTCCAATGGCTCGATCGCGACGGTGTTCAACGGCTTTGCCGATGTGGGCACGCCGACTACGGCCAATATCAAGTTCAGCCTGTCGGACATTTCCCAGCACCTGATGGCCGTCCTGACGCTGCGGCTCGTGGAGGAAGGGGTCATTACCCTGTCCACCACCCTCGGAAGCCCGATCGCCGGCCTGAACCCGAGTATCTATCCGACCACCCGCACGATCGAGCAGCTCCTGCGCCACACCACGGGCATCAACAACTTTGCAGCCAGCGCCAACTACAAAAACCCGGGCCTTTCGCTGCTGTTCAACAACCTCTCGCAGGACTGGGAGGCCAATGTCCCGTCCTACCTGCCGATCCTGAACAGCTACGTCAACACGCAGGGCGCGCCAGGCGCAGCCGGAACCTTCCGGTACTCGCTGACCAACTACCTGCTGCTGGGCGAACGCCTGGAGCAGCTCACCGGCCAGCCGCTGCAAAGCCTGCTGAACACGTATGTGCTGGCACCTGCCGGCATCAGCCCGGTTCAGTTCTGGGATGTGCCCAATCCGACGAGCTCGTCTACGTATTACTTCAACCTCTCCGGCCTCGGCACCGAAGCCCTCTCCGATCAGACCTCCGTGCTGACGAGCAGCGGCGCTTCCGGCTCCATCGTGGCTACGCCTGAAGTGATCGCGCTCTACATGCGCGCGCTCTTCAGCGGCCAGATCCTGAGCCAGGCCTCGCTGAACCAGCTGCTGAGCTTCAACACGATCACGGGCCGCCCGAGCAATGCCTACGGCATGGGCACGGAGCGTTTTTCGCTGAACATCGGCGGCACCAACTACGACTTCGTAGGCCACGTGGGGGATGTCAACTACTCCACCGCCCTCATCTACAGCTCGGTGCTGAATGCAGGCGCTTTTGTCAGCTGCAACAACGACGATGTTTCCCAGGCTGCTGTCCTGGAAATCGCCCGCCAGCTGATCCAGGCTGCTACGGCTCCGCCCTGCCCCGCCAACCCGGTGACGACGCCGATCTCCGCATCGGTGTGCCCGTCTGAGCTGCCTTTTGTATTCAACGGGCAGAACCTGACAGCCGGCGGCGTGTACAACGACACCCTGACGACGGCCGCAGGCTGCGATTCGATCATCGTCCTGACCCTGACGGTGAAGCCGGTGTTCAATACCAGCACCTCCGCTACGGTCTGCGCCAACGACCTGCCCTTCGTCTTCGGCACCCAAAGCCTGACGGCTGGCGGGGTCTATACCCAGACCTTCACCGCTGCCAACGGCTGCGACTCCACCGTGACCCTCACCCTGACGGTCAGCCCGGCAGTCAGCAGCAGCATCTCGGCTACGGTGTGCGCCAATGAGCTGCCCTTCGCCTTCGGCAGCCAGAGCCTGACGGCTGGCGGGGTCTATACCCAGACCTTCACCGCTGCCAACGGCTGCGACTCCACCGTGACCCTCACCCTGACGGTTCAGCCCGTTCCCACGGTGAAC
>JANRID010000012.1:0-27420 GCA_033765305.1 Bacteroidia bacterium | reverse complement strand
AGTGCCCTTCATCTTCGGCACCCAGAGCCTGACTGCCTCCGGCATCTACACTGAAGTGTTCACCGCCGCCAGCGGCTGCGACTCCACCGTGACCCTCACCTTCACGGTGAAGCCCAACGTGGCCGCCACGGCTTCGGCCTTTATCTGCCAGGGCCAGACCTTCGTCTTCGGCACCCAGAACCTGACCGCTTCGGGCATCTACACCCAAGTGTTCACCGCTGCCAACGGCTGCGACTCCACGGTGACCCTCACCCTGACGGTCGGCTCGCAGATTGTGAACAACATCGCTGAGACCATCTGCGCCGGCGAGACCTTCGCCTTCAATGGCCAGAACCTCACCGCTTCCGGTGAGTACACCGCTACCCTGGCTTCTGCCGCAGGCTGCGACTCCGTCGTCAACCTCACGCTGACGGTCAATCCGGTGTTCAACGCGACGGATGCCGCTGCAGTCTGCGCGAACGAACTGCCCTATGTCTTCGGCACCCAGAGCCTCACGGCTGGCGGGGTGTACACCGAGACCTTCACCGCTGCCAACGGCTGCGACTCCACGGTGACCCTCACCCTGACGGTGAACCCGGTCTTCAACGTGGCGGTATCGCAGACGATCCCTGCCGGCACTACGCTGGTCTTCGGCACCCAGACGCTCAGCGCGACCGGCGTGTACACCGAGACCTTCCAGAGCGCCGCAGGCTGCGACTCTGTGGTGACCCTCACCCTGACGGTGGCCGGATCGGTTGATCCTGCTGTGGTTTCCGCCCTCCAGGACGTCATCGACGCCAACACCCCTGCCAACGGCGGCATTACCGCCTCGGTGCTCCGCAGCGACGGCTCCATTGCCACGGTCTTCAACGGCTTTGCCGGCATCGGAACCCCCGTCAATGAGGACATCAAGTTCGGAACCGCCGACATCACCCAGCACCTGCTGGCGGTGCTGACCCTCCGCCTGGCAGAGGAAGGCATCCTGAGCCTCAGCGACCCCATCGGCACCATCCCCGGCGCAACCGCCGCGCAGGTCCCCGCCTCGACCACCATCGGGCAGGCGCTGCGCCACACCTCCGGCCTGGGCAATTTCGCCGCCAATCCCACCTACTTCAGCAATGCGCTCTCCCCGCTCTTCGGCAACCTGACCTTCGATTACGGCACCGTTGAATACGCGCCGATCTTCGCTTTCGCAGGAAACGCCGCTGCGCCCGGATCCTTCGCCTACGCCAACACCAACTTCCTCGCCCTCGGCCAGAAGCTGGAAGCGCTCACCGGCCAGTCCCTCCAGAGCCTGCTGAACACCTACGTCCTGGCTCCTGCCGGCATCTCCGGCATCGAGTTCTTCGGCGTCCCCGTTCCCGCTCCCGTTTCGCAGTTCTACTTCAACCTCTCCGGACTCGGCGAGCAGGCCCTTGCTGACCAGACCTCCGTGCTCACCAGCACCGGCGGATCGGGCAGCGTTGTCGCTACGCCCGAAGCCATGGCCGAGTACCTGCGCGCGCTCTTCGGCGGCCTCATCCTCGATCCGGCCTCCGTCGCCCAGCTGACCTCCTTCAGCCCCGTCACCGGGCGCCTCGGAACCCAGTACGGCCTCGGAACCGAAGAGTTCACCCTCAGCATCGACGGAACCGACTACGACTTCATCGGGCACACCGGCGATGTCAACTACGCCACCGCGCTCATCTTCAGCCCTGTGCTCAACGAAGGCGCGTTCGTAAGCGCCAACAGCCGCCAGGTCTCTGAAGCTACTGTGCTCGAAATCGCGCGCCAGCTCATCCGCGTGTCCCTCAACCCTGCCGCCTGCCCGGTCGTCCCCGTGCAGACCGTGGTCAATGCTGCCATCTGCCAGGGCGACTCCATCGCCTTCGGCGGGCAGTTCTTCTCCGCTGCCGGCATGTACAGCGACACCCTCCTGACTGCCGCAGGCTGCGACTCCATCGCCATCCTCAAGCTGACGGTGCTCCCCGCTCCGCCGGTCAACAGCCTCAGCATCCAGCTCTGCGCCGACGAGGCCGCCAGCGTGAACCTCACCGTCTACGAAGACCAGATCAATACCTTCGTCGGACAGTTCACCTACACCGGCATCGCCAACCCGCAGAACACCGCCGTCGCCGACGGCCAGGTCGTTGAAGTGGTCTACACCAGCAGCGCCAACGGGTGCTCCGCCGCTGCTACCCTCACCTTCGATGTCAACCCGGTCTTCAGCACGACGGCTGCCGCTTCGGTTTGCGCAGACGAGCTTCCCTTCACCTTCGGCACGCAGTCGCTGACTGCGGGCGGGGTGTATACGGAAGTGTTCACGGCATCGAACGGCTGCGACTCCACGGTGACCCTGACCCTGACGGTCAATCCGGTGTACAACGCAGCTGCTTCGGCTGAGGTGTGCGCCAACGAGCTGCCCTTCGTCTTCGGCACCCAATCGCTGACTGCTGCCGGGGTGTACACGGAAGTGTTTGCCACTGCCAGCGGCTGCGACTCGACGGTGACCCTGACCCTGACGGTGAAGCCTGTCTTCACGGCGACCGCTGCCGAAACGATCACGCAAGGCCAGGCCTTCGTGTTCGGCACACAGACGCTGACGGCAGCAGGGGTGTACACCGAAGTGTTCACGGCATCGAACGGCTGCGACTCCACGGTGACCCTGACCCTGACGGTGCTCCCGGCTACGGGCATTGCCGCTCCGACGAACCTGGCTGCAAACAACGGCACGGCCTTCCTGGTGCCGCTGAGCTGGAACGACAACTCGAACAACGAAACGGGCTTCCGGATCTACCGCCTGGGCGTGCTCATCGCTACGGTTGGCGCCAACGTCACCACATTCAGCGATACGATCACGATCTTCGGCACGCCGGTCACCTACTTCGTAGAGGCCTTCAACGCCACAGATGTCTCCAGCCCGTCCAACACGGCTACGTATCAGATGCCTGCTCAGTTCCTGCAATTGGATCTGACCTTCTTCTGCTACAACCCCGCTACCGACTCGCTGACCTGGAATGTGTTCAACCCCAATGCGCAGGCTCACCCGTACATCTTTGCACAGTGGTGGAGTCCGCAGCGCGATACGCTGGTCGCATGGGCCGGCAACTCCCAGTTCAAGACGAAGCGGAACGCGCAGAGCGCACTGACCTTCGGCAACGACAACATCACCGGTATCTACTACCCGATCCAGAACTTCCAGTCGCTGAGCGACCTGGTGTTCACGATCCCGCTGAACCTGACCTGCTCCGGCATCCGCCAGGGCTATGTGCCGGCTTCGGGCAAGGGTGGCAAGATCTTCTCGGGCGTGCTGGGTTCCGGCATGAACACCGAAGCCAATCCGAACGAGCTGCTCGCCAGTGTGCTGCACGTGTCTCCGAACCCCTTCCGCAGCAACGTGGTGCTGGAGTCCGAAATTCCGTTTGAAGGACGGGTGCGGGTATTCAGTGCCATGGGCCAGCTGGTCAAAACGGAAGCCGTGGATCTGAGCGCTCCGGTATCGATCGACCTCTCGAACCTCGCGTATGGCGTGTATCAGCTGGAAGTCACCTCCGGCAATGCCGTCCATGTCGTGAAGATCGTGAAGCAGTAAGCTCCTGACGCCGGCCTCCGGGCCGGCGGTCCCCATTCATCAGCCGGCATGCCTTCGGGCATGCCGGTTTTTTCATGCCGCTTTTACAGCCGTAGCCGTGCGGGTTATGGCCGGAAGCGGGGCCTGCATCTGCGGCCGCAGCAAATTCTTAACAAGCAATCAGCTCATTATCAGCACAAAACCCTCCTGTCCGGTCATTCAGGCTGCTGCACCGGATTATACTTCAGCAAACTTAACAATCCACACCCACACAGTTTACCTGTGCCGCTGAATTTCAGTACCGGAATACCTCATAATCCCTGACATATGTATCGGCTTCTCGCAGTGCTGGCCATAGCCGGTGGTCTATGGCAGCAAGATGCTGCTGCTCAGAATCAAGTCATCAACGGCAACTTCGAGACCTGGCCGCTCAACGGGTGGACGCTGGTCGATGCCGGCATCTCGCTCGCGCAGGAAACCGGCATCGTGCAAAGCGGCGTCCGGTCGGCACGGGTAACCGTGGCCACCACGGCCCAGGCAGATGCAGACCTCCGCCAGGAAATCACCGTTACGGCAGGGGTTTCGTATGATGTCTCGGTCCGGGTGTATCAGCTTAACAATCAGGTCCGTGCGATGCTGTATGCAGGCGGATTCACCAATTTGTACTCAAATCCCAATCAGCCCGGTGTCTGGCAGCAGATCAATTATACTTTTATCGCAGCCGTCTCCGGCGTGATCGAGGTGGGGCTCCGGTTTTACGATACGGGCAACTGGGTCGGTCCGACGGCGGACATGCTGGTGGACAACTTTGTCATGCAGTTTTCGGGCGGCGTGACGGCCAGCCAGTTTGTATTTGTGACTCCGGTCCCGGCCAATGCGGCCGCAGGCTCGCCGTATGGATTCGGTCTGGGCATCTGCGCATCGGACGGCACGGAAGTAGATGTCGATTTCACCAATCCCATTTCACTGACCAACAACGGCAGCACGGCCTCCTATACGGTGCTGCCCGGCAATTTTGGCCAGACGCCTACAGACGGATGCGTGTATTTTCTGATTCTGCCTACCTCCACCGGCGTCATCAATCTGAATGTAACGGGCGGCGGGCTGCCGCCGCTCAGCACCGGCAGCATCGTCGTAGCCAATTACGCCTCGCCCTCGGCTGCCTATTCCGCAGAAATCTACGATACGGATCTGCAGCCCGCGCTCAACGCCGACACCCTCAACAATGCCTGGGAGCGCCTGACTGGCGACAGCTGCGTCAACACAAGCGGCGGGATTTTTACCCCGGTATACGGAACACTGGCCTATGACGACCTCACACACACCGGCTCCATCACTGGCCTGACGCAGATGACCGGCGGCACCACGGGCGTCCCCTATACGGGCACTGTTACCTTCCGGCTGATGAGCGAGCAGATTTCAGGGTCTGTGAAGGGGGTGCATTTCACCAACGGCGACGGCGCGCTGAGCAATAATCCGCTTGTGATGCAGCAAAACTCCCCTAAACCGGCCGCGATTGCCGGTGCGGACCATTTCACCGAAAATACCGGCGACCTGACCACGCGCAACGGCATCCTGTTCACCTTCAGCCAGCCCATTGCTTCGTTCGGGCTCTGGCTGGGCGATGTGGAAACCAATCCCTACGGCACCAATGCCGAAATTCTAGCCTTTTACGGCGACGCAGTCCTGTCAGGCGCGCCTATCATCACCAGCAGCCCGCTGGCGCAGCAGCAGAATATCGGCAATGCCGGCTGCGGCTCCTCGTCGGGTTTTCCAGGCTGCGGCAATGTGGCTACCCGCTGGGTGCAGATTGCTGGGGCGCCCTTTACGGATGTGCTGATTCTGGTGGGCGACGATGGCGTAGGCGGCACAGGCAATACGGAGCATTTGAGTTTCGGCGGGGTGTCCATCGGCGGCACCTGCAGCCCGGTGGTGCTGCCTGTTGCGGACTGGGGCCTGCGGGCCAGCGCCGCAGGCAGCCGCATTGTGCTCGAATGGCAGCAGATTCCGGAGCAGACGCAGCGCCTGCTGCTGGAGCGCAGCGCCAGCGGGAGCGGATTTTCCTTGCTCGACACCCTCGACCCGCGCATGCCCTTTCTGTACTGGGACGCCCAGCCCGGCGCATCCTGGAATTACTACCGGCTCGTGTCGGTGGATCAGAACGGCGCGAGGCACTATTCGCCTGCCGTCAGTGCGGCGCTGGACCCTGCAGCTGGCGGCAGCGTGCGCGGATATGCGGCCGGACAGATGCTTCACATCGAGGGGCTTGCACTGGAAGAAAGCGGGGAGCTGCGCGTGTACGATGCTTCGGGAAAGCTGCTGATCCGCCAGCCTGTCATGCCCGGAGATCCGGATTCGCACCGGATCGGGCTGCGGAGCCTGCCCGCCGGGATGTATGTCTGGACCCTTCAGGCTGGCAGCAGGCATGCGCGCGGAAAAGTGCTGTATGCCCTTCCAACCCCATAACAACCGCTGAAAGGCGTACTGTTTCCTGTTGTATTCCGGATCCTCCTGCAGGCTGCTGCGGGGGGATTTTGCCTGTGTGCCCTGCTCAAAACCGCACTTTTGTCCCCAGATACCGCCCCAGCAGGGCCAGCAGCTCCTCCGGGCGGAAGGGCTTGGACAGGTAATCGTCCATGCCGGCTTCGATGCAGCGTTCCATGTCTCCCTGCATGGCGTCGGCGGTCAGGGCAATAATGGGCACCCGGCTTCCGGCGGACTCCTGCTGCCGGATGATGCGGGTGGCTTCGAGGCCGTCCAGCTCCGGCATCCGGATATCCATCAGCACCAGATCCACCGGAAAACAGGCGGCTTTCTCCACCGCCTCGCGGCCGGTAGCCGCTTCGATCACCTGGATGCCCAGCCGGCGCAGGTTGGTGCGGATGACCATCATATTGACCTTGTTGTCCTCGGCCACCAGCACCTGGCTGCCGGCGAAGGAGCGCCCGGGCTCCGCTTCGGGGCTGCCGGCATCGGGCTGCTCGGTGCGGGCGGGCTCCCAGCCGAACAGCAGCTCAGCCAGATCGGACGGGGTCGCCGGCTTGGGCAGAATGCGGTCGGCCAGCCCGGCCTCCTGGAGCCTGCGGGCGGATTCGACCGCGCTGATCCGGGTCATCAGGGCAATCCGGCCTGCAAAGCGGCCGGTTCTGCGGAGGGACTTCAGCACCGCGTCTGCCGTGGTGCCGGGCAGCTGCGCGTCCACCACCATCAGGGCATCCGGACGGTCTGCGCCGGGCATGCCGGCGGCAGCCATCGCATCGAGCGAGGGAAATCCGCTTACTGCAGCCCCCAGAAGCGTCAGCGATTCGGAGATCGCCTGGAGCAGCAGCGGGTGGTCCTCCACTACGATCACCGGGCCGGAAACGGCGGGCATTGCCGCCGGATCGGCAGGCGCAGGCGCTGCCGGGAAGGGCGCCCACAGGGTAAAGGCACTGCCCCGGCCGGGTGCGCTCTCCAGCGTGATCCGTCCGCCCATCAGCTCGGCGAGGCTTTTGGAAATGGTCAGGCCCAGCCCGGTGCCGCCGTATTTCCGGGTCGTGGAGCTGTCGGCCTGGGTAAAGCTCTCGAAAATCAGCTGCTGTTTGTCCAGGGGAATGCCAATGCCGCTGTCCCGGACGGTAATGACCGCTTCGCCATGCGGCGATCGGCTGGCAATCAGGCAGATATCCCCCTGTTCCGTAAATTTCACCGCATTGCTCAGGAAATTCATCAGAATCTGGCGCAGGCGGATCGGGTCACCGGTCACCCAGACCGGCAGGCCCGGGTCGATCCGGCACACCAGCTCGATGTCCTGCTCGGCTGTCTTGCCTGCGATAAGCTTGACCGATTTCTCGATCACCTCCCAAAGGTTGAAGGCCACCCGCTCCAGCTCCAGCTTGCCGGCTTCGATTTTGGAGAAATCGAGGATGTCGTTGATGATGTCCAGCAGGCCCATGGCCGAGTACTGGAGCGTATCGAGGTAGGTGCGCTGCAGGTCGGAAAGCGGCGTGGAAACCAGCAGATCGGAGAGGCCGAGGATGCCGTTCATCGGGGTGCGGATCTCGTGGCTCATTTTGGCGACGAACTCCGACTTGGCGCGGTTGGCGGCCTCAGCCTCCTCCTTGGCCTTGAGCAGTTCGAGGCTGCGCTCCTTGCGGAGCACCGCCTCGGAGAGGGAATTGGCAAAAGACTGCAGGATGGCAATTTCGCCGGGCTCCCAGACGCGCTCCGTAGTGCAGTCGTCGAAGCCGATAAAGCCCCAGAACCAGCCGCGCACAAAGACCGGGATGACCACGAGCGACTGGATGGCCTGCGGCTCGAGAATGGCTTTCAGGTTTTCGCTCATCAGCCGGGTGATGCCGGTAAATACCTCGCCGGCGGCCAGCGGATCCGTAAAATCGGCGATGGAGGCCATGGGCACCCCTTGCAGGTCCGGATTGTCGATCTGGGGCGCCGCAGTGCCCCGGTTCCATTCGATGCGCTGGTCGGCGAGCAGCTCGCCGGTTTCGGGGTCCTGCCGGTTCTCGAACAGGTACACGCGGTCCACTTCGTTCGCCTCGCCGAGCAGGCTGAATCCCTGGCTGACCGCGTCGTAGAGATCTTCGCTCGACAGCAGCAGCCCGATGCACGCCGCTACGGCTTCAAGCAGGTGGTCCTTGCGGATGAGGCGCTCCTCGGCTTTTTTGCGCTCGGTGATGTCGGCGGAAATGGCCAGCACCTGGATTTCCCCGTCGGGGCGCTGCAGGGGGCATTTGATGGTGTTGAACCAGACGACCTCGCCGTTGGGTTTGGTGAATTTCTCTTCGAGGTGCACGGCCTGCCGGGTCCGGATCACCTGGCGGTCGATGAGGGCGTAGCCCTCCACCTCGTCGGCCTGGCCATGGACTTCGGCATTGTGGTGATTGACAATCGATTCCTTGCTGGCGCCGAAGAGATCGGCGACGGCCTGATTGACCAGCAGAAAGCGTCCGGTGTAGTCTTTGACGAAGATCAGGTTGGGATTCGTGTCAATGACCATGCGGATAAATGCCTGGCGGTCCGCCAGTTCATCTTCGCGCCTGCGGGCCTCGGTGATATCGGTATGCGAGCCGGACATGCGCACGACTTTGCCGTCCAGCCCATATACGCCGGCGGCCCGCGCCAGAATCCAGCGGTAGGCCCCGTCGCGGTGCAGCATGCGGAATTCAGTGCGGTACTCGGGCGAGCGGCCCTGGGTGAAGGCCATCACCGCGCCGAGCACGCGCGGCCGGTCGTCGTCGTGCAGCAGCCGGCTCCAGGTATCGAAGTCGTTGGCCAGTTCGGCATCGGCGTAGCCCAGCATTTCCTTCCAGCGGGGGGAGAAATAGACCTGCCCCGCTTCCACATTCCAGTCCCAGAGGCCGTCCTGGGAGCCGCGCACGGCCAGCTCGAAGCGCTCGATGCTGCGGCGGAGCGCCGCCTCGGTTTCCTGCTCGCGGGTGACATCGCTGATCACCATCCGCACCAGCCGGTGGGCTGCCCCGTCCGCAGCAGGCTGCATGCGGAACCGGTACCAGCGCTCGCCGGCGGCATGCCGGATGACAAACCGCTGCTCTGCTGCGCTTGCCAGGCATTGGCGGATGGCGGCGGCGCAGTCCTGCACCGCTTCCGGTGCCAGCACGGCATCCAGCCGCATCCCTGTATCCGGCGGAGCGGCAAACAGCCCTTCCGTCTGCGGCGAGCACCAGCAGCGCACGATTACACCGGATTCATCCAGCTCGACCAGCGTGGATTCGAGCAGGTCCAGCCAGTCTTCCTGCCCGGCGTTCGCGTGCACCCGCTTCATGCCGGCCAGCACCAGCCGGCCCGGGCCAGCCGGGTACACCGCTCCTTCCACATAGCCGCCGGGAACTGGCAGCCTGACCGGCGCCATGTCTGCTCCGTGCAGCACCTGCTCAGCCGCAGGCCATATTCCGTCCGTATCCAGCTTCTCCGGCAGCCCGGTTTCCGCAGCCCCGCCGCCCAGCAGCGCGGCAATCGCAGGATTGGCCCAGCAGACTGCGAGGCCCCGCGCCCCGTTTCCGCCCGAAGGGGTGATTTCCAACATCGCAACTCCGCAGGGAATTGCCTCCATCCACGCTTCGATCATGAAATCCGGTCCGTAGGGCGCGCGCATATTCAGGGCAACTGCTGGCTGTTATATCTCAAATCTGAGACAAGGTACTGGCTTATCATCCCCTTTTCAAATGAATTACCTGAAAACATTAACCTTTCCGCATATCCTGCCTGTCGCGCATGCTCATCCCGGATCTGCTACGGTCCGGACCCGCAGCAGCGGTGCCGGGTCCGTGCCCGGATCGGCAGGCTGCACCCGGATACGGCGGATTTCGCCCGGCAGCAGGTCGAAATAGTTGTCGGACCAGCGGGCATCGGCGCCTTCGAGGCTGAGCCAGACGCCTTTTTGCAGGGATTTGCTGGTCAGCTCGAGCACAGGCCCGGCATCGTCCTGCTTCCAGCGGGTTTCGATGCCGCCTGGATCGAGGGCCAGGTCTTTGGGGCGCCGGAGGTAGAGCACATTCCGGCTCAGCTCCTGCCCGCCGGCCCGGAGGATGACGGCAAGCACCGTACGGGCAGGGTCCTGGGTGCCCGGCGCCTGGGCGGGATCGGGGCTGAAGAGCAGGCTGCTGCGCTGCGGGTCCAACTGCACCTGCCCCGTATGCCGCCAGTGCACCTGGCCGCCGAAATCCATCCAGACCAGCTCCAGCTCCGCCTGCACCGGCTCCAGCCGGTCCGAGACGCCGTACACCCGGATCTGGCTGCCCTCCTGCACCGGGATCACGCGCACCGGCGCGAAGGCGTCGCGCACGCGGTAGTGCGCCGCCTTCCAGCGTCCGTAATAGTCCACCGTGGACCACGACTGCGTGGGCCAGCAGTCGTCGATCTGCCAGTAGAGGGAGCCCATCGTGGCGGGCATGTTCTGCCGGTGCGCGTCGATGGCCGCCTGCAGGGCGTCGGCATGCATGAGCTGGCTGAGGTAGACCAGGGACTTGAAATTCCGGGGATCGGGGTAATACTTGCGGGTATATTCGAGAATCAGGTCGTTGCCGTCGAAGCCGGGGCCGAAATAGCTCATCCGCCCGCGCTGGCGGTGGCGCATGATGGGGCTGTTCATGTCCCAGTCTTCCGGTGCGGAAAAGGCTTCGATGGTGCGCCAGTCGGGATAGGACTGCACGCCGTATTCGCTCACGAAGCGGGCGGGATTTCGGCCGTAGGCGTCGAAATCGGCACGGCTGAACCACACTTTCCAGTCGTGGTCGTCGCCGGAGCCGGGTTTGGGCATCTCGTAGCGGGTGGACGAGGGCGACGAAGGCCAGAAGAAACGCTCGTGGTCCTCGGCGCCGATCACTTCGGGCAGGATGCGGTAAAACACCTGCTCGTAGGCCGTCCAGAGCTCCTGCTGGGCGCGGGCGTCGAGCTTGAATTTGTCCTGCCAGCCCCAGTTGTGCCAGGCGACGAGGTTTTCGTTGTTGCCGCAGTACAGGGCCAGCGAAGGATGGTGGCGCAGGCGCTTCACATTGTCTTCGGCCTCGCGGCGGACATTGGCCAGGAAGGCGGAATCGCCGGGGTACATGGCGCAGGCGAACATGAAGTCCTGCCAGATGAGGATGCCCTTTTCATCGCAGAGGGAATAGAAAAGGTCATGTTCATAGACTGCCCCGCCCCAGACGCGGAGCATGTTCATGTTGGCATCCAGAGCATCCTGAAGCACGCGCACATAGTCTTCGCGGGTCACGGAGGCGTTGAGGACGCGGGGGGGAATGTAGTTGGAGCCTTTCATGAATACGGGCAGGCCATTGACCTCCACATAAAAGCTGTGGCCGGTGGAGTCGGGCTCGTGCACGAGGCGCAGGGCGCGCACGCCGATGCGGCGGCTCTCCTCGTCGAGCAGCCCGCTGGCGCTGTGCAGGCGGGCCTGCACCTCATACAGCGGCTGGGCGCCCATGCCGGCAGGCCACCAGCGCTGCGGATTGGGGATGCGCACAGGCATGTCGAAGCGGTTGTGGCCGGGCTGGACCTCCACCTTCCATTCGAGGGGTTCGAGGCCCTCCGCGACGCCGGCGCTCAGGCGCAGGGTTCCGGCGCGGGCTGCCTCCACATCGATCCGGGCGGTATAGCGGGCGGTATCGTCGCCGATGCTTTCGGTGAGGATGCGCAGGTCCGTGATCCGGGCGGTTTTCCAGGTGCGGAAATGCACGGGGCGCCAGATGCCGCAGCCGACGATGCGGGGGCCCCAGTCCCAGCCGAAGTGGTAGGGCGCCTTGCGGGTGTGGCTGCCGGTGCGCAGGGAATCGGGGGCCAGTTCGTTGGTGGCGGGCACCAGATAGGGCAATGCGCGGACCTTTTCGAGGCCGGCCTGCACGGTGGAGCGGAAATACACGCGCAGCTCGTTGGCGCCGGGGCGCAGGAAGCGCTTGCAGTCCGCTGCCCAGGCGCGGTGCATGTTGTCGCTGCGCAGCAGCAGGGAGTCGTTCAGGTACACGGCGGCGTAGGTGTCCAGCCCGTCGAAGTCCAGCTCGGCGAAGTCCGCCGCCAGGGCTTCGGGCGCAGCCCAGAAGGTGGTCCGGTATTCCCAGTCCTGATTTTCAATCCATTGCACGGAGTCTTCGTTCGTGCGCCAGGTAAAATCGGGGATGCGGCCCAGACGGGCGAGGTCGCTGTGCACGGAGCCGGGCACCGTGGCGGGAAGCCATTCGCCGGCGCCGGCCTGGCGGAAGCTCCAGTCCTGGAGGATCAGCTGCCCGGAAAATTGGGGCTGCGGGGCGCAGGCTGCCAGCAGCAGCGCGCAGGCGAGGAGGGGCAAGGGGTGTTTCATACCAGGAGCATAGGACGTGAACGGGGCATAAGGTAGCAAATTGCGGCGGTTGTCGGTGCTGCGCGGGCGAGTCTGTACGGGGCTATGCAGATACGCCTGAATCCGCTGCGGCCGGTCTTGGGTGCTGCGCAGCCGCCGGCGCTTTTCAACCGCAAGGGTCGCACAGGAGCACAAGGCATGCGCGCGGCCTTGCAGCCTGCTGCTGCGGCCGGGTCCGGGCTCCTGGGTTATTCCTCCCCAAAATAGTCGCTGTCTATTTTTTTGAGTTCATAGATTTGCTGTGTCGTGCAGCCGAGGCTGAAGTCGATCATGAGCTGAGCCAGCTGCTCCCCGTCTATGAGCACAATTTTTGTTTCATTTCTCGGCGCATATTCCCATGCATCCTTCGTAAAACTCGATGTCGTGATAAAAATGCCTTTTTTGGCCCCCTGCCCGGCCAGCGCCCCAACAAACTTCTGAATCTCAGGCCTTCCGACCACGTTTCCCGGTTTCCAGCGCTTGGCCTGAATGTAGATGATATCGAGCCCGAGCCTGTCTTCTTTGATGGTTCCGTCTATGCCTTCGTCCCCGCTCTTTCCGATGGCCCTTCCGGCATCCTTGATCGATCCGCCGTAGCCCATTTTCACCAGCAGCTCCACCACAAGCCGCTCGAAAAAGGCAGGTGAAAGCTCGACGACTCTGTTCAGCAGCTCGGCAGCCAGCGATTTTCTGATGCGCTGGTAGGCTTTGTCCAGGCTTTCCTCCGGCGTCTGGTCGCTGGCTGCTGTATTGGCAGTCTCTTCTTCGGTTTCGCTTCCGCTGCGGGCAGCATTCTGAAATTCCAGAAATGCAGGAAACTGCCTCAGGTATTTCGCGCTGATCTGTCCGGGGTTTTTCGCCAGGGTCTGCCGGCCCAGATCGGTGATGACGAAGGTTGCCCGTTTCGGAGAATCCAGCAGTCCTGCTTTTTTCAGGTAGGTCTTAGCCCAGCCCACCCGGTTGTCGAAAACGGCCTGGCTGCCGCTGGCCAGCAGTTCTTTCCGCTCTTCGTCCGTCAGGGCAAATTCCGCTGCCAATTTTTCAATCAGATCTCTGTATCGGTGTTCTTTCCCGTCCGCCACGAGCCTGAGCAGCGGAAGCATCACGGACTGATAGTCTGGTATCATGTGCGCCTGGTTACGCCGGTTGTATGCTGATGCCTGTCTTTCAGGCCGGCTGCGCATACTCCGGGCATGCGCCCGAAGATACGCAGCCCCCTGTTTCCGCACAAGCCCCTATCCGGTCATTGAACACTCCCGCCTGACCGAGTGGCATTACATACCGTCAGCGTTTCTGGATCTGCCAGTTCTAATGCGCCCAATATCATCTCCATCGATTGATTTGTATTTGTCCCAAAAGACCCAGTATTCGTTTTCAATTTCTGAATCTCTTGCGGTGTATATGACCTCCGTCTTCGACTTGGATCGTAGTTCAATTCGTATTTTATTCAGTGGTGACTGGATATATAGGCTACATTCTGTAATTCCCTGATGATGGAGTCTGAGCTGGCCCGATCTGCCATTTCTCCGTTTATGCTAACGGTCGGATCGGGCTGGCTCAGCATGGTTTTCAGTTCTTTCCTCGCTCGTTTTTTCAAAAGCGATGTTGTCATAAATATCATCATTCCTGTAATAAAACCTGCACAAATAACAGTGACCTAATTGCCACATATCTATCCTCATGTGCCGGGCTCCACCAGTGGGCGTACAACAGTAAACCAATCCCCACCATTGCTAGCAGAAACGACGGCATAACCCAGTATGCTCCTACAGATATACAAGTATCCAACGCGTCAGCCATAGCCATATGCGATTACAGATTCCTCTTTCCCCGGAAAGGAGTCGCATTCTAAGATACGTCCGGCCTCCCGTCCCCGCAAGCCCCGCCTCTCAAAAATCTCCCGCCTGGACCTCAGCCCCCTTCCCGCCCCCGCACATTCTTTCCCCGCTCCGCTTTCCATTTCACCCGTTTTCCCCGTAGATTCACCCCCGCAGACGGCACTCCGCCGCCCTCGCACGATCTTTGCGGACGCTTCGCTATACCTCTTACCCCACCTGAGATCCCTTCAGCTATGGCTGCAATCGACCCCGCTATTCAGGAAAAAGTCGACACCTGGCTCAACAGCCGCATCGACGATGCTGCTAAGGCCGAAATCCACGCCCTGCTCGCCAGCGGCAACCCCGACGCCGTCATCGACGCCTTCTACCAGGACCTCGAATTCGGCACCGGCGGCCTGCGCGGCATCATGGGCATCGGCTCCAACCGCGTCAACCAGTACACCATCGGCATGGCGACCCAGGGCTACGCCAACTACCTCAACCGCGCCTTCCCGGGCCGGCAGGTGAAGGTGGCCGTCGCCTATGACAGCCGCAACAACAGCCAGTTCTTCGGCGAGATCACCGCCGCCGTCTTCTCCGCCAACGGCATCAAAGTCTACCTCTTCGAGGCCCTGCGCCCTACGCCGGAGCTGTCCTTCACCATCCGCCACCTCGGCTGCCAGGGCGGCGTGGTGCTCACCGCCTCCCACAATCCCAAAGAGTACAACGGCTACAAGGCCTACTGGGACGACGGCGGCCAGGTGACGCCTCCGCATGACAAGAACATCGTGGCCGAGGTGCAAACCATCGGCCTGGACGAGGTGAAGTTTACCGCCGACGAGTCCCTTATCGAGCGCATCTCCGCCCTCATCGACGAGCCCTACCTGGCGGCCCTGGCCACCAACGTCGTGAGCCCGGAGGTCATCGCCCGGCAGCACGACCTCAGCATCGTCTTTTCGCCCATCCACGGCACCGGCATCACCCTCGTGCCCCGCGCGCTGGAAAAGATCGGCTTTACGAACGTGCACATCGTGGAAGCCCAGGCTACGCCCGACGGCAACTTCCCCACAGTGGTCTATCCCAACCCCGAGGAAGCCGAGGCCATGAGCCTGGCCCTCAGCCTCGCCCGCGAGCTGGACGCCGACCTCGTCATGGGCACCGACCCCGATGCCGACCGCGTGGGCATCGGCGTGAAGAACCACCACGGCGAGTGGCAGCTCCTCAACGGCAACCAGGCCGCCACCTGCATGATCTACTACCTCCTCAATGCCTGGCAGGCCAAAGGCAAGCTGGACGGCCGGCAGTTTATCGCCAAGACCATCGTCACCACGGATATTCTCGACAAGATGGCCGCCCACTACGGCGTGGACTGCTACAACGTGCTGACCGGCTTCAAGTACATCGCCGAGCTGATCAAGGAGCTGGAGGGCCGGAAAAAATTCATCGGCGGCGGCGAGGAAAGCTATGGCTACCTGGTCAACGACTTTGTGCGCGACAAGGATGCGGTCATCTCCTGCGCCATGCTGGCCGAGGTGGTGGCCTGGGCCAAGGACCAGGGCAAGAGCCTCTTCGACCTCCTGCTGGAGGTATACAGCCGGTTCGGGCTCTTCCGCGAGGGCCTCATCTCGCTGAGCCGCAAGGGCAAAAAGGGCGCCGAGGAGATCCAGGCCATGATGGCCGATCTGCGCAGCAATCCGCCCCGCACCATCAACGGCAGCGAAGTGCTGAAGATGCAGGACTACAAGTCGCTGATCGAGAAGGACCTGCGCACCGGCGAGGAGACGAAACTCAACTTCCCCAGCTCCAACGTGCTGCAGTTCCACACCGCAGACGGCAGCAAAATCTCCGCCCGCCCCAGCGGCACGGAGCCGAAGATCAAGTTTTACTTCAGCGTGCAGGCCCCCGTGCAGGGCAAGGAGGACTTCGACGCCGTGTATGCCATGCTCGGCGAGCGGATCCAGGCCATTGTGGCGGATATGGGGCTGAAGTGAGGGGGGCGCTGAGATGGAGCTAGATGTACAGGGCGGCCGGGAGGCTGCCCTATTTTGCGTATGCGGCTGCGCTGTCGTATCTTCGCATGAAAGACGTCAGGCGAATAATGGAAGACTATCTGGTGCAAGATCCTGAGATAGAGTATCTGGATGAGCGCGCGGAGATCAGCGTGCCATTTGATCCGAATGCGATTAGAATTGCTACGACTCCGCTGAATCTGGGGGATATACTCGAACGGGTCGAGCATGATGAAATCAAGCTGGATACCGAGTTTCAGCGCAGATTCGTCTGGAAACTGGAGCGCCAAAGCCAGTTTATCGAGTCGCTGCTGCTGCGGCTGCCTGTTTCGACCTTTTATTTTGACGGCGGGGACGACAACAAGTGGCGGATCATCGACGGGCTGCAGCGGATCTCTACGGTGAAGCGGTTTGTACTCGATCAGTCGCTGGCGCTTACCGGGATGGAGTTTCTCAAGCAATTCGAGGGCAAGTGCTTCGGGGACCTGCCCCGTGACCTGCAGCGCCGCATCAGAACTTTCCCGATCACGGCTTATATCGTCGAAAAGGGAACCCCGGATGAGGTCAAGTACAATATCTTCAGCCGTGTCAACCGGGGGGGGCTTGTGCTGAAAGCCCAGGAGATCCGTCATGCGCTGTTTCAGGAGCGAGGAGCGTCCGACTTCATCCGGGACCTGGCCGAGCATCCGTCCTTTCTCACAGCGACTTCACGGAAAATCCAAACCGAACGGATGGAGGACCGGGACTTCGTAACCCGGTTTGTGGCCTTTGCTGTATTGGGGTACCAAAGCTATCAGCCAGATATGGATACGTTCATGACTAAAGGCATGGAAGTACTTAAGGGCATGCCTGAAACGGGGCGTCAACGGCTGAAATCGGTGTTCATCGCCTCTATGGAATGCATATTCAGTATTTTTGGCGATGATGCTTTCCGGAAACGGACCCACCCGCAAGACGTCCGGAAACCCATCAATAAAGCACTGTTCGAAGTGCTGAGTGTTCAGATTGCAGCGTTGTCCAATGAGCAGCAAGCGATGCTGATCGGGCGAGGCGAGCAGCTGAAAGCACGGCTGATGGCACACATGCAAAGCGGCCAGGACTTCCTGCGTTCTATTACCGTCGCTACCGCCGGCCGCGAAAGTGTCGCCATACGGCATGCAAAATTTCAGGAAATGCTAACCGAGGTGCTGTCATGATCACCCATCTCCGGATCCGGAATTTCAAATCACACGCGGATACTGCGCTGCGTCTGTCTAATCTTTCGGTTATCTGCGGGCAGAATGGAGTAGGCAAGTCCTCCGTTTTCCAGAGCCTGCTGGCGCTCCGCCAGTCGCAGCTCAAAAATCGCCTGCGGGAAGGGCTGGATCTCAACAAGCCCCTCTGCGAGCTGGGCACTGCGCTGGATGTGCTTCATCAGTTTGCGCAAGAGGAGCAGATCGGTATTTCTGTCGAGGCAGATGGCCGCCTGTTCGAGTGGGGGTTTGCCTTCGACTCCAGCTATGCAGGCGCTACCTTCATCCCAGCTGCAGCTAGCATCCCGGCCGCGCTGCCTTCACTTGCGTTATTCAACGAACATTTTCAATATCTCAGTGCGTATCGTCTGCCGCCGCAGGAATCTTACCCCCGGGACGATTATGAGGTACAGCGAAACCGCCAGATTTCGATCGAGAAAGGAAAAGGCGAACTGGTTGCCCACTTTCTCCAGTATTATGGAGGGGATCAGATCAGCTTTCCGAATCTGCTGAATCCGGGCAGTCCCTTCAGTGAGCTACTCGCCCAGACGACTGCATGGGAGCGTGAGATCAGCACCCACATCCACGTTGTTGTTTACGATACGGGCAGGGGGTTCGAGCTAAAATACAAGTACGATGTGCCGAATGCCTTGCCCACCAATGAATTCCGGGCTGAGAACGTAGGATTTGGCATTACCTATACTCTGCCCCTGATTGTTGCGATGCTTGCGGCCAAGCCGGGCAGCTTGCTGCTGTTTGAAAACCCCGAAGCTCACCTGCATCCGCAAAGCCAGTCCAAACTGGCTGAGCTGATGTGCCGGTGCGCTCAGAACGGCGTCCAGATCCTTGTGGAAACCCACAGTGACCACATTCTCAACGGCATCCTCGTTGCCTGCAAGCGATTTGAGCAAGACGGGCAGGGGATAGACCGGGATTTGGTGCGGATCCACTACTTCGACCGGGACGACTATACCCACAGCACCCGCGCAACGGAAATTCAGGTGCTGCCCGGCGGTAAAATCGACCGGCAGCCCGGCGGATTCTTCGATCAGATCGAAAAGGATATGCGGACCATCTTAGGATTCTGATATGGCTGTCCATGCATTTGTCGTATTGCCATATCAGGACGATGACCTGCTTAATTTTGCTGGCAGCCTGGATCAGCATATGGACGAAATCGTACGGGTGGTTTTAGCCGCAAAACCTGACGCCACGCTGTATATAGATCCGGACAGTATCTCGGTCTGCACCTCGAAGATTGAAGCGTTGGGAGTCTATTTCGAGGACAAAATCCAGCAGCTCAGGATGGCTGTCGGACGCACAGCCAGGGATATTCAAACTGCCCCGCTCCGCCTGACGGATGGTACAAACTACTTCATCTGGCATCTGGATCGGTTTGCTGTAAATTACGCACCGCCCATCCTTGCAGAGGCCGCCGAGCGGATGCAGCAATACGCCTCCGAACAGTATGTGTTAATGCTCTTTGCACAGGCACTGCCCCGCGGCCGCGCCTTTATTCCCATATTTAAAGACGCCCTCCACAAACCCGAGCTGCCTGGCACCTTCACCCATCTTCCCTTCGTGACCGATGCCGAAGAACTGGCGCTATGGCTCGCTACGCATCACGTCAAGTCCTTTTCCCTGCGGGATACCACCCGTTTCGAGAAAACCAGCCATGTGAAGCAGGGGAAAGCCGTGTACCAGGAAAGAGAAACTAGCTATTTCTGGCACCTGGACAACCTGCATAAAGATCATTACGAGGTATATGACAGTCGCGGCAGCCATCTGGGGGAGGCAAATCTGCAAGGGGAATTGAACCGCAGCAAGGCCAAGCCGGGCAGACAGATCGAGTTGTAGATGATGCCCGGCGAATGCATCCACGCGATCTTGGCAGATATTGAGCGAGGATGGTAAGTCAAGCAGGCACAAGCACCAAAACTTAGCCATCTGCTATATGGAAGATTGGCCATAACGCTTGTAAGTCAACATGTTAGCCTGCCGTTGCATCGTCCTGAGGGCCGGACACCCGATTAAATCCGACATTCGGCTGAGGAGACTGCATTTTTTGGATCTCGTCCAGCATTCCGTCATATTTTTCCTGATCGATTACATGCTCATCGAGCAAGGCATCCAGCACGCTTTTCTTGTACGCTATGGGCCATTCCGTATTTTTGGGTCTGACCCTTACCTCGATGATCCGGCTGCGTATTCTTTCATGCAATGCTGCGACAAATAGCGCTACTTCTCTCTGGCTGGGCGATTGGGCAAGCAAGGTAAAGGTCTTTTTGCCGCCGCTGATGATGATAAGCGGCTTCCGCGTTTCAGCCCAGATGAGAACCTGAATGCTGAATATAACGGTACCCACGAAACCCACAAGTATTACTTCGGCAGCATCTCGGATATCGGCATGTCTGAACACGAAACTCCCGGCCGCTGCGGATAGCAGCATGAGCACAGCAAACACGATACTTGCCTCTTTTTTCCTGACAAATACCGTTTCGAGGCCCAGGTCTTCATATCTTATTTTCATCTCCACATCCTGGGTAGGCGTCTTGGATCGAAACCAGACTTCTTTATCCAGAAGCTTGAATTGCCTCGTGTCCCAAAGCCTTCTTTGTTTCAGTTCCATTGTGTATGAGAATCTCTGTTGCTGTTCTGGTTTTTGAACGCTGCTGCGTCTGGCCGATCAGCCCTGGCTGCCGAATGCGCATCGCACGCTTCGATTCAAAGATACGGCCTCCGTCCGACTTCCGCAATCGGAGGCAACATCGGCCCGCCTCCTGCCGTCTTACTTCCCCGCCAGCTGATGCATATCCCCGATCACAAACGTGTGCCTGCCTTTTTCCGCGATTTTGGCAATCGTCTCGATGAGCTGGAAAAACTTGATATTTTCGTCGTCCTTCATGAGATCGGAGGCATTTTTCAAGGCTCTGGCAGTTGCCACCGCAGTCCTGGCGTTCTCCAGTTCCGATTTTGCCCGGATCTTGGCCTCCAGATGCTTCGCAAACAGGTCCTGAATGGATTTGGGGAAGGTCAGATCCCGAAGCTGCGCCTGCTCGATGGTGATGCCCAGCTCCGAAGCTTCCTGCTCCATTTCCGCAGTTTTGAACTCCGCCAGCTCGTTCCGCTTTTCATGCAGCGTTTCGCTGTCCAGGTCGGCTATCCGGTTCCGGATGTACCGCTGCGTGATCTGGTGAAGCCGCTGTTCCGCTTCCTGAATGATGATGCGCACATTCCGGTCGAGGGTGAACGTGCCGAGAAACCGCTGGCCGTCTGTGATCCGGTAGAGGAGGCTGAATGAAAACCGGAGCGCGATGTGGTCCTTGGTCAGCACCTCCTGGTTGGTGATGGTCAGCAGCTTGGAGGTATCCGGCAGGGCAAACAGCTCCGTCCGGTTTTGCAGATCCCAGACTTCGTGATAGCCCGGCATCAGCTTCCGCTCAAACACGTGGCTGCGGAACAGAAAGCCGACGGTGTTTGGCCGTACCTGGTATTGTTTTTTGAACGGGTTCATGCGGATGCTGCTGGAATGGAGGGAGAATGGAAAAGGAGAAGAACGCTGAAATGGAGGGAAGCCAGGTTGAGCTTGAACCATGATCCGAGCGGTATCCCCTGCCTTGCAGACTCAGCTTCAGGTTGGGCATTGCTGCCCTGTTCTTCCCCTTTCGTGGTCAGCGTTACAGGCTGGTGTTTGCGAACCAACGCAACGGGGAGTTGAACCCCTTGGGACAAGGCTCCGCAATACCCTGTTCAGATTGCTTGTCCCGTAGTCAAACAGGTGGCGGTTATCGTTCATCCGGGCGGGTCAGGTTCCAGGTTTCATGGCCGGGGCTGCGGCATCGGCCCCCCAATATACACGATGCTATCCCGTTTCTGCAAGCCTCTTTTTCATCCGGAGCACATTTGCCGGCACCGGACAGGGCGGACGCTGCCTGGAATATCCATTCTGTGGCATACCCTTGCGTATGCGGCTGCGCTGCCGTATCTTGGTGAAATCAATTTGGCACTCCCAACTGGCGCCGCAGCCATCACGCAATGAACCTCCGCATCCGCATCCTCATCCCGCTGCTGCTCGGCTTCGCCGCCAGCAGTTCCGCGCAGCCAGGCTCCCCCTGCACGCCGTTCCGCGAAGGGCGGTTTTACTACCGGGAATTCCGGCCCGACGCGGTCGTGATCGAGCGCAGCGCCGCCGAGCAGTACGAATACGACCGGAGCACAGGCCACGTCACCCGCTACCAGGTCCGGTGGACAGACAGCTGCACCTACGAACTCACCCAGGTCTGGTCAAACGACGCACGCATCAACGCCGGAAACGGCGCGCTCATCCGCGTGCACATCACCGAGGTGCTTGACAACGGATACCTGTATACCGCCGAGTACAATGGCATCGTGACCCGCTATACCCTCCTGCGGATACCCGAATAATCCGCAGGCGCCCTGCCGCCTACCCGGCAGAAATAAATATGCAGGCCCGCTTGCGTAGCTATTTGGCTACATGTATTTTTGTAGCCAAATGACTTCACGATGAACCTCCGACGGGATGTCTTCCAGGCCATTGCCGACCCTACGCGGCGGGCCATCCTCCTGCTCGCCGCTGCGCAGCCCATGAGCGCCGGGGCCATTGCGGCGCATTTCGACACGGCCCGGCCTACGGTCTCCCGGCACCTGCACATCCTCTGCGAATGCGGGCTGCTGGCGCAGGAGCCCAGCGGGCGCGAAATCTACTACCATCTGCAGCCGGCAAACCTGCAGGAAATTGCCGACTTCGTCGAGCCCTTCCGCCAGATGTGGGAAGCGCGCTTCAGCAAGCTGGAGGAAGTCATGAAGCCGTTTCAATCCCCACCAACTGCCTGATATGAAAGCCCAAACCACCGTGCATGCCGAAGAAGGCAAGCAGGAGCTGTTCATCACCCGGTCCTTCAGCCTGCCGGCGGCGCTGCTTTTCCGGGCGCATGTGGAGCCCGCGCTCCTCGCGCAGTGGATGGGCACGAACGTCCTGAAGCTGGAGGCGCAGCGCCACGGCGCTTTCCTGTTTGAAACGCCCATTCCCGGCGGCGGAGCGCAGCGCTTCCACGGCGTCATCCACGCGCTGGAGCCGGAGCGGCAGCTCATCAGGACCTTCGAGATAGAAGGCGCGCCGTTCGGGCCTCAGCTCGAATTCCTCACCTTCGAGGCACTGGCCCCGGACGCCAGCCGCCTCTCCATGCAGATCGTATTCCGCTCCGCCGCGCTCCGGGACCAGCTGCTGCAGCTTCCCTTCGCGCGGGGCATTGATCTGGCCCACAACCGTTTGCAAGCCATTTGCACCTCCCTCACCTGAATCCTCATGGAAAAACGGAACAAGATCATCTATTGGATTGCCACCCTCTGGCTGGCGCTGGGCATGGTATCGACAGGTGCCGTGCAGCTCCTGCGCGTACCCGAAGAGGCCGGCAGCCTGGCAGCGCTGGGCTATCCGGCGTATCTGCTGACCCTGCTGGGCATCTGGAAAATGCTGGGCGTCACCGCTGTGCTGGCCCCGAAGCTGCCGGTGCTGAAGGAATGGGCCTATGCGGGGTTCTGCTTCGTCACGACGGGCGCAGCCGTTTCCCACCTCGCCTCGGGCCATCCGGTTCAGGATGCCCTGCCCTCCCTGCTCCTGCTGGCCCTGACGGCCCTCTCGTGGTATTTCAGGCCTGCCGGCAGAAAACCGGGCGCCGCCCCCAGCCTGGCAGCCGCATGAACCGGATCGGAGTAGACCACTACCTCGCCGAAGGCTGCGGGCGCTGCCCGCTGGGCGGCACCCCGGACTGCAAAGTCCACGCCTGGCAGCCGGAGCTGCGGGCCCTGCGGCAGATCGTGCTGGGCTGCGGCCTGACGGAGGAGGTGAAATGGGGCGTGCCCTGCTACACCTTCCAGGGCAGCAATATCCTGATCGTAAGCGCATTCAAGGAATACGCCTCGCTGAGCTTCTTCAAGGGTGCCCTGCTGGCCGATCCGCAGGGCATCCTGGCGAAGCCGGGGGAACACTCGCAGGCGGCGCGCATCGTCCGGATCACCCGCGTGCAGGACCTGGCTGAGCTGGAGCCGGTGCTGCGGGCCTATATTTTCGAAGCCATCGAAGTGGAGCGCATGGGCCTGCAGGTGGATTTCAAGGCGAAGCATGAGCTGGCCCTGCCCGAGGAGCTGCAGCAGCGGCTGGACGCCGACCCGGTGCTGAAGGCGGCCTTCGGGGCGCTCACGCCGGGGCGGCAGCGGGGCTACGTGCTCTATTTTTCCGCCCCCAAACAGTCCAAAACCCGCACCGCCCGGATCGAAGCCTGCGTGCAGCGCATCCTGGACGGCAAGGGCATGCAGGACCGCTGAGGGCAGCCGGCAGGCCTTGCGCGGGGCACAGCGGCAGCGTATCTTGTCCCCGAAACTGCGGACCCCTATGCAACGCATCCTCTGGCTCGGCGCCTTCCTGGTTGCCGCGCTGCTCTCCGCCCGGGCCCAGCGCATTGCGCCTGCACCCCCGGACAAGGCGGTAGTCTACTTCGTGCGCGTCAGCGGCCTGGGCGCGCTGATTCCCTTCACCTATTTCGACGGCTCCCAGGTGATCGGCAAATTCAACGGCCCGGCCTACCTGCGCTATGAATGCGAGCCGGGCGAGCATCTGTTCTGGGCCAAAGCCGAAAACCGGGATGCGATCCAGGCGGATCTGCAGCCCGGCCGGATCTACGTGGTCGAAGTGCTGCCGATCATGGGCATCGTCTTCGCCCGTGTCAGGCTGATTCCGGTCAATACGGCCGATGCCCGGTCCATGCGCGGCATCCGGCGGCTCCTGGCCAAGCAGGAGCCGGAGTCCCCCGGCGCCGACGAGCTGGCGGCGCTCCAGCAGGACCTCCAGGACGAAATTGTGCGCGGGCTGAAGCATGCAGCCGAACTGCGGAGCATGGACAAGCTGGACGCAGCCCTTACGCCCGAGCAGCTGACCGCAGAGCCCAAGCGAAAATAGGCAGGACGAAGGATGCAGGGCTCCTCTGCTGCGGGGGCCGGAGCCGTCTGTCACGGCAGCTTCCCCCTGCAAAACCTCTCAGGGCCTTGCATGCCTGCGGCATGTACGGCATGCATTTCCCCGCTCCGGAACGGCCGGCCCTGAAATAATCCCGGCAGCGGCGCGTATCTTTACCAGACCAAGGCATTTATCCAGCATGATGAATCCCCTCCTCCGCACCCCGCTGCTGCTGGCGGCCCTCCTGGCTGCCCGTCTGGCCCCTGCGCAGGCATTCTTCGAAGGCACCCTGCTCTTCGAGGTCAGGATGGAAGGCCCGCAGGCCGCCCTGATCCAGGAAAATGAGCCCAATACCGGCATGACCATGCACCTGCGCGGCGGCGACTACATCGTCAACCTCACCGGCGGACGCTATCCCAAAACCTTTCTGTTTATCGCCGATTCCAACTACGAGTACAGCGTGGATGCCCAGAACCGCGCTGCCTACCGCTATTCTGCCTACGGCGACATCACCCGCGAGGCCGAACCCATTCCAGTCAAAGCCCAGCCGACCGGCAAGACCGACAGCGTAGCCGGCGTGCTGTGCAAGGAATACCTCGTCAAAACCGGCGACGCTACCTTTCTGTACTATGTCAGCGACCAGTACCGGGCGGATCTCAGCCGGTTTCCGGACAGTCCGCGCACCAAGGCCGGATTCCTCGCCCCCGGCCTGGAAGGCCGCATTCCCCTCAAAACCATCAAGCGGCAGCCAGGACTGACGGTCACCACCACCGTAAAAAAAATTACCCCTGCCACCTTCAAGCCTGAACAGTTCCGGGTGCCATCCAGTTTTACGGTCAAGAAACGGGATTACCGATACTGACGGATGGCAGCACACAACGATACCGGCGTACGGGGCGAGCAGCTGGCTGCCGGGCTCCTCGAAGCCAAAGGCTATCAGATTCTCGACCGCAACTACCGGTTCGAGCAGGGCGAGGTGGACCTCGTCGCCCTCCGGCTCGATCCGGCAGAACTGGTATTTGTCGAGGTCAAAACCCGCAGCGGGTACTATGGCGAGTATCCGGAGGCAGCCGTTACCCCTGCCAAGCAGCAGCGGATTTTCAAGGCAGCCGACTGCTATCTGTATGAGAAAAAGCTCTTTACGCTGCCGGTGCGCTTCGACATCATCGCCGTGCTGATCCCGCCGCAGGGCGATCCCGTGTTTCACCACATCGAAGATGCCTTCCGCGCATGAGCCCGCAGCCCTGCTGCATCCCGCACCCCGCGCCTTCCCGTCCTGCTGCCTGATATTCAGCACCTAGCCACATCATCAGATACTCGGTCTCGTCCTGAAATAGGTTGACACAAAACCCGGAGAAAAAATGGGAGTTCCACCGAAAAAAAGGGCGTATTATTCAGAAGAGTTCAAGCGCACGGTAGTAAGCCGGGTTGAGCGCGGAGAACTCAGCGTAATGGAGGCGAGTCGTCAGTACCAGATCGGAGGGCGCATGACGATTTACCGGTGGCTGTCGCGGCATGGAAGTGAAGCGCCAGCCGATGGCGGAATACGTACAGAGCAACCGGAGTCTATGAAAAAGGAACCTTCATCGAAGAGCCGGGAGGAACTGGCGGCGGAGGTGCAGGCGCTGAAGCGGCTTCTGGAACTGGAGCGGCTGCGGAGCGAGGCCTACCTGGAGATGATCAAGCTGGCGGAAGGGAGGTATGGAATCCCCATCGAAAAAAAGTTTGGGGCCAAACAGTCAGAGCGATGAAGCAGAAGCACAAGGATACCTCACTGGAGGCATTGTGCGGGCTGTTTGGCCACAGCCGCCAGGCCTGGTATCAGGGCGAGGCGCACGCGGAAGCGTCTGCAGAATTAGCAGGAGAAGTGCTGATACTGGTACGGAAGTACAGAGAAGTACAGCCTCGGCTGGGCACGAGGAAGCTGCAGCACAAGCTCAATCTGGAGCAGCCGTTTATAGATGCCGGGATAGAGATCGGCCGGGACTGGCTGCACGAAGTGCTCCGGGAAAACGGGCTGCTGGTGCGCCGCCGCAGGGTTTATCGTCCACGATTAACCAACGGAAATGGCGAGAGCATTTATCCTGACCTCCGTAAGCAGATAGAGATAACGGCGGTCAACCAGCTGTGGAGCTGCGACATCACCTATCTGGAACTGTCTGATGGCCAGGGATTTTTGTACCTGACCCTGATAACGGATGAAAAGTCGCACCTGATCCTCGGCTATCATGTCTCTGCGCGGATGACGGCAAATGAAACCATTGTGGCCCTGCAGATGGCAATAGCAAGCCAGCTCCCCGAGTCAGGCAGCTTCGGCTGGCTCCTGGCTTTCCATTCAGACCGGGGAGGGCAGTTCAAGAGCGCGCTCATTCGCAACTGCCTGAACAGCTATCACATTCACAGCAGCATGTGCGAGAAAGGGAAGAGCTGGGAAAACCCCGTCAGCGAGCGCATCAATGGCATCCTGAAAGATGAGCTGGGAATGGATCAGGCCTTTGTATCGCTCGAAGAAGCCCGGGCCGCAGTAAGCGCAGCGGTGCATATCTACAACCACGAGCGCCCTCACCTGAGCTGCGGGCTGCTTACCCCTGCGCAGGCCCACCAGCAAGGAGCTGGGCCCCTCAGACGGCTGTGGAAAAACCGGCGCAGGGCCAAGAGGCCCGCGCAGCAGGAACCTGGGCAAGGATCAGAAAGCCAAACAGCCTAAGCTCACGAGCATGCCCAAGCCCTCAGCCGATGATGCCTTGCCCAAGACACCCCAGCGGGCTGTCAAGTTCTTTCAGGCTTACTTTTGCACTGTCAACTGAAAGCCGTATTTTACTCTTTCAACTGTCAACCTTTTTTAGGACGAGTCCCTCAATACCCAATACCCAATACTCAATACCCAATACTCAATACCCAATACTCAATACCCAATACTCATCGGCTGTACTTCAGCTTATACCGCTCATACAGCTGCTTATGCAAATTATCCAGGCTCAGCTCCCGGCCATCGATAAAGGCATGCAGCACCCCTGACGTGCGCATATCCAG
>JANRID010000071.1:0-50158 GCA_033765305.1 Bacteroidia bacterium | reverse complement strand
CGCTGGGGGCTCCGCCCCCAGACCCCCGCTGGCAGGCGCGCGCCGGTCTGCGCCGCTTCGCTCGTCCCTCGCTCGCTTGCTGGACCGCCTTGCCCCTGCCAGCCCCCCGGCTGCAGCTCACCTCGGCTGAACTGAGGGCGCAGCAAGCCGGAAGCCGAGGCGGCGGTACCGGTAGCCCGGCGAATTGCGGTTGCGGTAGGATACGCGGCAGAGCCGCGCATCGCTGCCCCAGGAGCCGCCACGGCCCACGCGGCCGAGGCCCGTACGGTCAGCCTCCACCCACGCAGACCCGTCAGCAAGGGCACCTTGGTAACTCCTGTGCCAATGGTCCTCGCACCACTCCCAGACATTCCCGCTCATATCGTACAGGCCCAGCTCGTTCGGCAGCTTCTGCCCCACCGGATGCGTCTCGTCCCCGCTGTTCTCGTTGTACCAGCCCGCCTCCTTCAGCTTGTCGCTGCCTGCATACAAGTAGCCCTCGCTCCCGGCTCCGCCCCGCGCCGCGTACTCCCACTCCGCCTCGCTTGGCAGCCGGTAGCCCCTGCCCGTCAGGCCGTTCAGCTTCGCGATGAAGGCCTGCGCATCCTCCCACGATACCAGCTCCACCGGGCGGTCCAGCCCGGGAAATCCTGACGGGTTTCCCCCGCCCATTACCGCCAGCCACAGCCCCTGCGTCACCGGGTATTCCCCCAGGCTGAAGGACGGGACGCGCACTTCGTGCACAGGCTTCTCGTCACTAAATGCCGCATCATCCGCCCCGCCCATCCGGAACACCCCGCCCTCCACATAGATCATGCGGAAGGCGAAGCCGTCGGGCAGGGTCTCGGTGAAGGAGGCGGGCGGGGGCATGGCAGGAGATGCTGCGGTGAAATACGGGATTTCCGGCGGAGCGTGCAAGCGGCATCTTGCCGGCGAGGCAGCATCCTGCCAGCGAGGCGGGGTATATTGCCAGCGAGGAGTTTAAACCCCTCGCTAGCAATACATTAGCAATATACCCCCGCTCCTCACACGAGATACTGGTTCAGCAGCATCTCGTACAGCTCCTGCTTGCCGCTGATCTGGCGGGGCTCGCCGGCTTCGTGCGCGAGGGCGCGCAGGGCCTCCAGGTCCAGCTCGCCGCGCTCGAAGCGGGCGCCGTCGCCGCTGCTGTAGCTGGCGTAGCGCGCCTCCCGCAGGCTGCGGTAGGGCGAGTGGTCCAGCAGGCGCTGGGCCGTGAGCAGCGCCCGCGCGAAGGCGTCCATGCCGCCGATGTGCGCCAGGAAGAGGTCCTCCGGGTCGGTGGAGTTGCGCCGGGTCTTGGCGTCGAAGTTGATGCCGCCGCCCTGGAAGCCGCCTGCTTCCAGGATCACGAGCATGGCCTCGGTGAGCTCGTAGAGGTTCACCGGAAACTGGTCGGTGTCCCAGCCGTTCTGGTAGTCGCCGCGGTTGGCGTCGATGCTGCCGAGCCGCCCGGCATTGGCCGCCACCTGCAGCTCGTGCTGGAAGGTGTGCAGCGCCAGGGTGGCGTGGTTGACTTCGATGTTCAGGCTGAAGTCGGCCAGCAGCTCATACTCCCGCAGGAAGCCGAGCACCGTCGCCGCGTCGAAGTCGTACTGGTGCTTGCTGGGCTCCATGGGCTTGGGCTCAATGAAAAACCAGCCTTTCAGGCCCTGCGCACGGCCATAGTCGCGGGCCGTATGCAGGAAGCGGGCCAGGTGGTCGAGCTCGCGCTTCATGTCGGTATTCAGCAGCGACATGTAGCCTTCGCGGCCGCCCCAGAAGACATAGTTCTCCCCGCCCAGGGCGATGGTGGCGTCGATGGCGGCCTTCACCTGCACCGCCGCGCGGGACAGCACCTGAAAATCAGGGTTCGTGGCGGCGCCGTTCATGTAGCGGGGGTGGGAAAAGAGGTTGGCGGTGCCCCAGAGCACGCGGATGCCGGAGGCGGCCTGCTTCTCGCGGGCGTAGTCCGTGATGTGCTGCATGCGCCGCTCGTATTCGGCGGGGCTGCTGCCTTCGTCGATGAGGTCCACGTCGTGGAAGCAGTAGTACTCCAGGCCGAGCTTGGTCATGAACTCGAAGGCGGCGTCCATCTTCTCCTCCGCCTGCCGGACGGGGTCGGGACTGCGGAGCCAGGGATAGGCCTTGGTGCCGGGGCCGAAGGGGTCGCCGCCGGTATTGCAGAAGGAATGCCAGTAGGCGCAGGCGAAGCGCAGGTGCTCCTTCATGGCCTTGCCGCCTACGAGCTGGTCCGGGTTGTAGAACTTGAATGCGAGGGGATTGTCGGATTCCCGGCCTTCGTACCGGATGGGGCCGATGCCGGGGAAGTAGGTCTGGTCGCCGAGCAGAATCGTAGCCATGATCGATGGGGTTAAGAACCAGACAAGATAGCGCCGCCGCCTGCCTGCGGCAAGCCCCGGCGGCGGGCATACGTGTGCCGCGCTCAGCTTTCCCGCATGCGCAGGAGCACGTCCTGCGGGCGGAGGTCCTCCATGCAGCGGAAATGCCCCAGGGGGCAGGCGTCGTGCCCCAGCTTGGAGCAGGGGCGGCAGCCGAGGCCCTGGTTTTCCAGCACGGCATGCCCGGTCCGGAAGGGCGTCATGCCAAAGGCGGGCACGGTGCTGCCCCAAAGGGAATAGATCTGCATGCCGAAGGCGGCGGCGATGTGCATCATGCCGGTGTCGTGGGTGAGCACGGCGCTGCAGCGCCGCATGAGCGCCGCCGACACCGCCAGGCTGAACTGCCCCACCCCGTCGGCGGCGGGTGCCTGCGCGAGGATGGCATCGGCGTCGGCGCGGGCGTCGGGGCCGCCGAGCAGGAGCACGGGGCCGCCCCGCAGGCGGATCAGCTCCGCGAAGTGCGCCGGCGGCCAGCGCTTGGTGCGGTAGGTGGCGCCCAGCACCACGGCCAGCACCGGGCCCTGGCGGTCGAGGCCCCAGGCGCGGAACTGCGCATCCGCTTCGGCCTCGGCCTCCGGCGGCACGAAGAACTCCAGTCCGCCGGCATCCAGGGCTGCGCCCAGCGGCCGGAGGGTCTCCGCGTAGCGGAAAACCACATGCGGGATGGGCCGCAGGCTGCGCTTGAAGCGGACCAGCAGGTATTTTTCGAGGTTGTACTTGGGGAATACGGAGGCCGGCGCCCCCAGGGCCAGGCGTACGCGCAGGGAGCGCAGGTTGTGCTGAAGGTCGAGGATGTGGCTGAAGTCCAGGCGCTTCAGCTCGCGCAGGGTCTCTGCGCCGCGCCAGCGGTGGATGCGGTCCAGGCGGGGATTGGCGCCGAGGGCCGCCTCCATGCCGGGCTTGACGAGCATGTGCAGCTCCCAGTCCGGGTGCGCTTCCCGCAGGCTGCGGATCACGGGCGTCGTGAGCACGATATCGCCGATCGAGCTGAAGCGGATCAGCAGGATGCGGGGCCGGATGCCGGGGCGGAGGCGCATACGGGCCCAAATAACGGCGCGGTTTGTTTCCCTGCAATACAAGCCGCATATTTGCCCGCAGATCTCACGCGACTCGCTCCGCTATGAAGGGTGGATTTACTGTACTGACCAGCCGCTGCGTGCCGATGCCGGCCGAGCATGTGGATACCGACCAGATCATCCCGGCCCGCTTCCTGCGGGCTACTTCGCGGGAAGGCTTCGGCGAGAACCTGTTCTGCGACTGGCGCTACCACCCGGATGGCAGCCCAAAGGCTGATTTTGTGCTCAACGATGCCCGCTACAGCGGCCAGATCCTCGTGGCGGGCAAAAACTTCGGCTGCGGGTCGAGCCGCGAGCATGCGGCCTGGGCCATCTCCGACTACGGGTTCCGGGCCGTGGTGTCGAGCTTTTTTGCCGATATCTTCAAGGCCAATGCGCTGAACAACGGCCTGCTGCCGGTGCAGGTCTCCGAGGGCTTCCTCAAGCAGCTCTTCGCCCGCATCAGCGCCGATCCCGGCACGGAGGTCTCCATCGACCTGCCGGCCCAGGAGATCCGCATCGGCGCGGAAGGGCCTGCGGAGTCCTTCGCCATCAGCCCCTACAAGAAAACCTGCATGATCAACGGCTACGACGATCTCGACTACCTGCTGAGCCTGCGGGCGGAGATTGCGGCCTTTGAATCTGCCCGCTCCTAACGCGAACCTGCTATGCATTACCACATTGCCCTGCTTCCCGGCGACGGCATCGGCCCTGAAGTCACGGCGGAGGCCGTCAAGGTGCTGCGCGCGCTCGAAGGGCCTGCCGGCCTGGCGTTTACCTTCACGGAGTCGCTGGTGGGCGCTGCCGCCATCGATGCCACCGGCCAGCCCCTGCCCGATGAGACGCTGGACAACTGCCTGCGGGCGGATGCGGTGCTCTTCGGGGCCATCGGCCACCCCAAGTACGACAACGACCCCAAGGCGGCGGTGCGGCCTGAGCAGGGCCTGCTGGCCATGCGCAAGGCGCTGGGGCTGTACGCCAATATCCGCCCGGTGCAGGCTTTCGACCAGGCGCTGGACGCCTCGCCGCTGAAAGCCGAGCTCATCCGGGGCGTGGACCTGGTCATCATGCGCGAGCTGATCGGCGGGATCTACTTCGGCGAGCCCCGCGGGCGCACGGAGCAGGGCGACAAAGCCTTCGACACCTGCGTGTACGACCGCGCCGGCATCCTCCGCATCACGAAGCTGGCCTTCGAGTATGCGGAGCGGCGGCGGAAAAAAGTCACCCTCGTGGACAAGGCCAATGTGCTGGCTACTTCCCGCCTCTGGCGCGAGGTGGTGGCGGAGTATGCCCGCACGCAGCATCCCGAGGTGGAGTTCGACTGCATGTTTGTGGACAATGCGGCGATGCAGCTCATCCGCGACCCGCGCTATTTCGATGTGATGCTGACGGAGAACATGTTCGGCGACATCCTGAGCGACGAGGCCTCGGTCATCACGGGCTCGCTGGGCACGCTGCCTTCGGCCTCCATCGGACTGAAAACGGCAGTGTTCGAGCCGATCCACGGCTCCTACCCGCAGGCGGCGGGCCAGAACCGGGCCAACCCGGCGGCGGCCATCCTGTCGGCAGCCATGATGCTGGACCACCTGGGCCAGCCGGCGGCAGCTGCGCGCGTGCGCGAAGCCGTCAGCCAGTCGATCGAGGCGGGCGTCACCACCGAGGACCTGAATCAGGGCCGCTACGGCACGCGCGAGGTGGGGAGCTATATTGCGGGGCTGCTGGAAGGGGTGCGGGCGCAGTGAGGCGCGGGAGCGGAAATTTTTTCTCAGTATTTGCTTGACAAACGTAACCAAAATGGTTACATTTGTACATTATTAATATCAACTAGTACTTATCATGGTTCATCTACTTCTTTCAGGTTAGCACTAAAGGCGAAGCCAGCCTAAAAGGCTTGCCTCACAATTATTAAAGCATGTAACTAGATTTTAATTATATAGCTAACTAGTATTTATATGTTCAAAAATTCAAAAAAATCAGATGATTTTAACCAATATCGGTCAGATATCGAGTGCCCAGAGAGAGCATTCTCTGGCCCATGGTGCACTTAGCACACTTCGTTCAATGCTGGAAAAAGCTACTTGGAAGAGTGTTAATGACCTCAAATACGACTACCCTTCCGCCTCTATCATTCCAAACAAAAACAAATCCCGACGAAAAAAGGCGGCGGAAAAACCTAGCAGGATCGTTCGGGTTGTATTCAACATCAAAGGCAACCAGTTCCGTCTAGTCGCAGCTATCCAGTTTGCTTCGGATGATTCGCAGGGGCATGTACACTTCGTCTGGTTTGGAACCCATGCCGAATATGACAAAATCGACGTCAGCTCCATACGGCCTTCTAAGGCCGATCAAGTCTGAAGAACAGTACCGGAAGGTTCTGGATCGGCTGTATGACCTCATGCAGGCCGATCCGGAGCCGGATACGGATGAAGCCGGCGAGCTCGAACTGCTGGCCATGCTCACTAATGCCTACGAGCGCGTGAAATTTCCGGTTCCGCCGCCGCATCCGATCGAGGCGATCCAGTTCCAGATCGAGCAGATGGGGCTTTCCACCCAGGAAGTAACCCGGATATTCGGCTCGCGCAGCAGAAAATACGAAGTTCTGAGCGGCAAACGGAAGCTCAGCATCGACATGATCCGGCGGCTGCACGAGCAGCTGCGGATTCCTGCCGAGATTCTCATCCAAAGCTACTGAGCCGCCGTATGCGGATGTGCCCCTACGGAATGTGATTTTCCGCTTGGTTTTCCAAAAACGCTGTGCTACCTTTGCCGCCACTTCCGACTATTCTGAACGATCCGACATATGCCGAAGAAATTTTCCTTCCGCGAACTGAAAATGCGCTCCCGCGCCGAAAAGCGCCGCCAGTCCCTGCGCATCGCACCCGTGACCAAAGGGTTCGACACCTCCGACTGGCAGATCGTCAACTACCCGGTGCTCACTTCGCTGGAAGCCAAGGTAAAGGCCCACGATCAGTCCAGGAAGGACTGATTCTTCCGCCCCATTTTCAGTGCTGCAGGCTGCTGTGTATCCCACGGCAGCCTGTTGTGCTGTGGGCGCAGCCGCTCAGGGATTGGCAGCAGGCTCGCACACGAATTCGCATTCCGTGGCAATCATCGCATCGAGCGTGAGCAGCGAGGCGAGCGCCAGCTGGGAGTAATTCTGCGATGCGTTTTTGAATCCGCCGTATTCGGTGCGCCAGAGGGTCCGGATGAGGCCGAAATCGCCCTGCGCAGGGCGGATCACCCCGACGGCGCCGGAGACATTGGCGGCGCCCGCATGGTACACGTGCAGCACCAGCAGGCGGAACCACAGGTCGTCGCGGTTCCACGCGAGGCCGTGCCGGGCCACGATGGCCTCCGCTTCGGGAATGCAGACGCGGCTGAGGAAGCGCGCCGCCGCGCGGGCGGACTTCACGGGGTCCTTGCGCTCGTCCACTGTTTTATTCACCGTGAGCCCCATCGAGATGGCCACGCTCTTCAT
Organism: Bacteroidia bacterium; assembly: GCA_033765305.1. Lineage (GTDB taxonomy): Bacteria > Bacteroidota > Bacteroidia > J057 > J057 > RDXT01. The sequence continues at coordinate 43,247 of JANRID010000071.1, read as the reverse complement.
CAGCTGAAAGGAGCCATAGGCACCCTTTTCGGAGCGCAGCGTCTGGCCCGGCGATTCGATGAGCAGAATGGCCTGGGCGTACCAGGGATTTACCCCTTCCTCCAGAAACACCGGCACCGACTCGTCGATGACCGGGATGGCATCGCGGAAGCGGTAGAAATGGTTTTTGCCGCCGGTCACGTACAGGCTTGCAGCGCAGTCGAGGTCGTAGCGGTCGCGGAGGCTGTCCTTGAAGTCGCGCTTGCGCTCGGCGGTCAGCGTATCGTAGCCGGGCAGGGAGACCACCGCGAGGATGCGGCGCACATCGGCGATATTGACCAGGGCCGAATCGGGGCTCAGGCGCATGACGGCCTGCCAGAAACGGGGCTGGGCCAGTGTATCGCAGCGCAGGCGGTACAGCGCCGGGTCGCGCACCAGGCGGCGCTGCCCGTGCTCGGGGTGCTGCACGGTGACAATCTCGACCGGAAACAGCGCCGGCGCCTGCCCGGAGGCCAGGCGGGGCAGCATCAGACATGGCAGCAGGGCCCAAAGAACCGCTCTATTCATCCGCAGGTCATTCATGGATCGCAGGCAAGATACGCCGGCGGCGCCATGCGCGCAAGCGCTGCGCGCCAAGCGCCGGACTGGCTGCGCAGCCGGTTCACAGCCAGCGGTTGCGCTTGAAAATCCAGAAGGTCAGCAGCGAGGAGCCGATCATCAGCCCCAGCGCCAGCGGATAGCCGAAGCTCCATTCCAGCTCCGGCATGAACCGGAAGTTCATCCCGTACAGGCTGGCAATCAGCGTAGGCGGCATGAAGATCACCGTGACCACGGTGAAGATCTTGATCGTGGTGTTCTGCTGGAGGTTGATCAGGCCCAGCAGCGTATTCTGCATGTACTCCAGGCGCTCAAAGCTGAAAGCCGTGTAATCGACCAGCGATCCGATGTCCTTGATCATGATGCGCAGCTTTTCCTTGGTCACGGCTTCAAACACCTCGCTGCGCAGCATGGCCGATACGCTGCGCTGGTTGTCGATGATGTTCTCGCGGTAGCGCATCACGTTCTCCTGCAGCGCGTTGATCCGCACGAGGTCCTTCGCGTCGGTCTGGTCGGGCTTGAGATGCTGGCGGCTGATCTCGGTGATTTCCTTGGCAACGCTCTCCAGCAGATCCGCATCCATGTCGATCCGGTTTTCGAAGATGCTGAGCATGAAGTCGATGCCGGTCTGGAAGAGGTGCTGGTTGACCTTGAATTTCCGGACGGTGTCGGCGAAGGCCTTGAGGTCCGCGCAGCGGTAGGAGATGATGCGGCTGCCCTGGATCACGAAGGACACCACATCCGGCATCAGGGCATCGCCCTTGCGCGTGAGGAAGCTGCTGTTGATCCGGGTGAAGGTATTCCCCTCGAAGTACCGGGAGCTGTATTCGATTTCCTCCGCTTCCTGCCGGGTCTGGATTTCCACCTGAAACCATTCCTCCACCAGCTGCTCCTCGCTTTGGGAGGGGCAATTGAGGTCCACCCACAGAATCGCCTCGCGGGGCATGGTGGTCATCTCGGCGATGCTGGTGGACTTGACGATTCCCGCCGGGGTCTGGTGATAGAAGGTCAGCATGCGGATGCGGCGTTAGGCGTGCAATACCTGCAAAGATACGGGGCTGGGCTGCGGAATCTGCGTGATTTGGGAAGAAAGCCTGACAGGCGGCGCTCACACGGTTTTGCCTTCCTTGCGGAATTCCTTGCGGATGCCTTCCATCAGGTCTTCGAGCAGGATGCGCTGCCCGCCGCGCTCGACGGCTTTGAGCGAGCAGACCCGCAGCACGTTGATGATCGCGCCGCCGGCCAGCTCGAAGCGCTGGGCAATCTGCTTCAGGTCCACCCCCGGCCCCAGCTCGAAGCCCTGGAATGCCTTCTGCCAGAGCTGCAGGCGGTGCTCCGGACGGGGCATGGGGAAATAAATCATCGACTGGAAACGCCGCGCAAAGGCTTCGTCGATGTTGCTTTTGAGGTTGGATGCGAGGATCACCACGCCTGGAAAATCCTCGATGCGCTGCAGCAGGTAGGCCACTTCCTGGTTGGCGTAGCGGTCCTTGGCATCGCTGTTGGCGGTGCGCTTGCCGAAGAGGGCGTCCGCCTCGTCGAAAAAGAGGATCCACTGCTTGTTTTCCGCCCGGTCGAAGATGTTGGCGAGGTTTTTCTCGGTCTCGCCGATGTATTTGGACACCACCTTGGAGAGGTCCACGCGGTACACATCCAGGCTGGCACTTTTGCCCAACAAACTGGCAGTCAGGGTTTTGCCTGTTCCGGGCGGGCCGTAGAACAGTGTCCGGTATCCCGGCTTGATCATCCGGCCCAGGCCCCACTCCGACATCAGCTGGTGCTGGTGCCTGATCCAGGACATGATTTCATGGATCTCGTCCATCGTCGCATCGTCCAGCACCAGGTCCTCCCATTCGAGGCGCGTGCTGAGGCGCGAGGCGGGAAACTCGCTGCTGAACGGCGGGCGGTACTCCGCACCGCTGGTGAACAGGCTCAGATGCTCCCGGCTGATGGTCAGCGCCCCGCTGAGGATGGGCTCATTGCTGCGCTCGCTGTCGAGGGCCAGGATTTTCTGGCGCATCAGGTAGTGGTCCTGATCGAGCAGCTCCAGAACGCGGAAGCGGTGCGTCAGATCGTTGGCGGCCAGCACAAAAGCGGCCGTTTCGCCCGTGGGCAGAAAGCCGCTGTGCTGATTGCCCTTCAGCCCGCCGAATTCGGTGAAGCCCCGCGCATAGTTCTCGTTCCGGGTAAAAAAAATATCGAGCACCTGCGGACAGATGTGCGGCGCCAGCGCCAGCAGCATGATGAGCCGCTCGTCCAGGCCCATGCTGTACTGCCGCACGAGCTGGGCATAGGGGGAATGGTCGAAGGTGAGATCCGGCGCCGGAATCTGGTAAATGGACGTGTACGTCACCGGCTGCCCGAAATACAGCCGGAACCGGGTGTCCAGCACTTCATTGAGCCAGGTCATCTCGCGCTGCAGCGTGAGCGAATTGGCGACCAGGGGGGTCATCGCAGGGTCCTGCACAGGAGTCATAGGCGGAAGATGCGGAAAAATACGGGTTGTTTTGAAAAACCGGGCATCCGGCAGGCGGAATTCATGCAACGCTGCGCCAAACGGGAAAATTGTTGCTATTTCGCCGGGCGATCCCATATCCTATGAACCGAGAATTCTGGAACGAACGCTACGGCGCAGCGGAATATATCTACGGCACCGAGCCCAATGTGTTTTTCCGGCAGCAGCTCGAACTGCTTCCGCCGGGCCGTTTGCTGCTGCCTGCCGAGGGCGAGGGCCGCAATGCCGTCTTTGCGGCTGCTGCCGGCTGGGAGGTCGATGCCTTCGACCAGAGCGAAGCCGGGCAGCACAAAGCCCGGCAGCTTGCAGGCCAGCGCGGCGTGCAGATCCGCTACCGCATCCTGGACATCCGCGACATGGACTATCCGGCCGGTGCCTTCGGCGCCGTCGGGCTCATCTATGCGCATATGCCTGCCGCCCTGCGGGCTGCATTCCACCTGCGTATCCAGGAGCTGCTGGCGCCCGGCGGCCTGCTGATCCTGGAGGGATTCTCCAAAGACCAGCTGCAGTTCCAGTCCGGCGGCCCGAAAGATCCTGCCATGCTGTTCAGCCCGGAGGAGCTGCAGGCAGAATTTTCCGGCATGGAAATCCTGATGCTGAACCAGTTGCACACCGAGCTGCAGGAAGGCACCTACCATGCGGGCACGGCCTCGGTCGTCCGGATGCTGGCCCGCAGGGCCTGATGCCGCTCAGCGCCATTCCACCAGCAGCACCGAAGGCATCCAGGGCAGCTTCACCCGGTTGAGCGCCCAGGGCAGGCTCGCCAGCAGCAGATCCACCGACTTCTGCTCCACGCGGAGCGTCCAGAATTCCTCCTCCAGGCTCAGGCGGCCCTCCCGGATCAGGAAGGAGCCGCGCAGCCCGTCGTTGGAGCTGTTTTTGAGCGGCGGCCAGCGCTTGCAGATCTGCGTCAGCAGCGCCTCAGCCAGCTCTGTCTCGCGCTCCGTCAGCTCCGCCGATGCCGGCACCGGCGCGTCCAGCGGCAGTCCGCACAGGAGCTTGTTCAGCGGCAGCATGGGCTCCGGCAGATCCGTGCGCTTATTGACAATATACTGAAGCAGATGCACGGCGCGCTGCTGCGCCTGCTCCGTGCGCCACTTCCGTTCCGGCGTCACATACTCCAGCGTCTGAAACAGAAAGGGCAGCAGGGGCCAGGTGAGCACCAGACCGGCATTCTGAATGTAAACCGGCGTGCCGTCCGGCAAACGCGGCTTCGGCGGCTGCCGCTGCGCCTCCGGCGCAGGCACCCGCAAGGCCTGCTGCTCCAGCCCCCGCAGCAGGGCCAGCATCGGTTCCCGGTGCCGGCTGGCGGAATGCCGCAGGCGCTGAGACAGCGCCTGAATAACGCGCAGCGGATGTATTCGCAATTCGCGAACTGCAAATTTCAGGATCCCTTTCAGCCATCCGGCCTCGTCCAGCGCCGCATCGGCAGCCGCCAGCCGGATCGACGCACGCTCCAGCCAGGCTGCCGAAACGCCCGGCAGCAGGTCTGTACGCAGCAGGCGCGAGACCGCCTGCATCCAGGCCCGCCACCGGGGAGCGTCCAGCGGCGCCAGTTTCCGGATGACTGCGCCCCGCATGCCGGGCGCAGCGGCCATCTGCATCATCCGCGCAGCCGCGGCGGGGTCCCGCAGCCAGGCGCGCAGCTCCGCAGGGGAAGCCCCACGCAGCCAGGCGCCGAAGGCACCTGCCAGCTGCTGCTCCTCAACTGCCTCAGCATCAGGCGGCAGCGTGCCGCTGCGGATCCAGCTGGCGAGCCACGCCGCCAGCTGCTGCCGGCTGGCAGGCGCATCTGCCGGAGGCTGTGTGTCTGTATCCGGCGCAGTCAGCCCTGCCCATGCCGCCGCCTCGCTCAGGGCAGGGCCGGATACGGATAGGGGCGGTCCGGCAAGCCCCTCGGCATCAGGGCCTTCGGCGCCGGGCGGCTCCGCATGCAGGCGCCCGGCAGACTCCTTCAGCGCCAGTCCTGCTGCCGGCAGTGCCCCGGCATTTGCCGGATGGTCTTCAACTGCTGCTTCATCTCCCGGGCGCGGAGGACCTTCAGCCGCGCTGTCCGGAGTCATCCGCCGCAGCGCCGCCCATCGGGCGCCTTCTTTCGCTTCCAGCCCGGCCAGGTGTGCCAGCCAGGCCCGGCGCAGGTCTTCCTCCGGCTGCGGCAGCGCATCGGCCAACAGGCGCAGCACCCGGCCAATCCATGCAGGCCCTTCCGGCGCACGGGTGCCCCGGATCAGCACAAAGCTCAGCGCAGCTGCCGCATAGCGCTGCTCCAGCCAGGCGCGCACCCCGGACAGCTCCCAGGCTTCCAGCCCCCGGCGGACCAGCACGAACAGGCCCGCGTGGTCCGGCACCCATGCCTGCAGCAGGCGCTCGGGCGCAGGCAGCGCCTTGCTGCGCCAGATGCCCTGCGCCATACGCAGGCGGGCGGCAGCCGGCAGCTCCAGCCACAGGCGCATCAGCTGCGCAGCGGCAGGGCCGTACCGGTCCAGCCACTGCAACTGGTCGTCTTTCGCTGCAGCCGGTGCCCACCAGGGCCAGCGGCCCTGCGCAAGTCGGTGGCGGAGTGCCGCAAGGGCCTGCTGCACAGACGTTTCCCCGCTGCCGATGTCCTCCTGCCCGGAAATGCCTGCCTGCCCGGCAGGGGCAGCGAACACCTCTGCGGCGTCTGCGTCCGGGTCCCCTGCTTCGGAGGAGTCTGCACCCGGATACGCAGCGGCTTGCTGCGGCGCTTCGCGCACGCTCACGCGCGCGAAGCGCGCATCTGCCGCCACAGGTGCCCTGGTCTGGTCCCAGTATATACGTACGCCTTGCTGCCAGCCGGCCAGGCGTGCCGGCGGCTGTGCAGACAGCGCCTGCGCCCACAGCCCCTCCAGCAGCAGGCGGTACAGATCGGCAGGCGGAAGGCCCGGAAGGGGCGAACTGCGGTAGGCGGCCAGTATGCGGCCTGCCCAGGCTGCCACCGGAGCCCAGGCACTGCCCAGGAGGGCCGCCAGCAGCTGCTCCTGCATGGGCTGGGGCAGCTGCATCGAGAGCCGGGGTGCAGCCGCAGGGCCTGCCTGCCGGAGCCCGGCCAGCAGGCGCTCCGGCGCATGCTCCAGCAAGGAGGCGGCCAGGGCCGGAATTGTATCCGGGTCCGGCACCGGGCCGCTGAGCAGGCCGGTCTGCAGGTACGCCAGCAGGCGGCGGAGCTGGCTCTCCGGCAGCGGAATGCGCTCCGGAACCTCAGTCCGGGCAGTGCCCATCACTCCTGGCTGGCTGATTTTCAGCGCATCCAGCAGGTGTTTCCGCAAGCGGCGCTCCAGGTCCGCATCCAGTTCCTGCATCAGGAATTCTCCCAGGTCCAGCTCGATCCGATGGTAGCGCAGCAGTTCGCCCTGCGGATCGCATTCATCCAGCACCGATTCCAGCACCTGCGTCAGCCGGATCCGGAAGAGCTGGCTGATCCGCTCCTGGGTTTCATGTGCGTGGGCCCGGTCCTCTGTCTCCAGTTCCCAGACCACCCGTCCAATGATGTGCGGTCCTTTCCGCTCACTCATACCCCGGCATCGGGATAAACCCGAACTGCTTGCGCAAGCCTGGCAGCACTTCCTGCACAGCCGGATCTTCCGGATTGGCAAAGCGCCGCAGCAGAATCATGATGTAGTACGACAGATCATCCAGCAGCGGCTGATCGGGCTCCAGGTTGCGTTTTTCCTGCAGCCAGGTCTGATAAATATCCTCGAACTCTTTCATCGAGGCCAGATCCAGCCAATAGCAGGAAAGCCGGAGATGCGCCGGCGCATGGCGGCGGAACAGGCTCTCGATCAGGCTTTGCATGCGGTGCTCCTGGAAGCGCAGCGGCCAGTTGGGCAGCACGACGCTGACCTGGAACGAGTACGGGTCATCGGGGAGCATGGCACCGGGCTTCACCCGGGCCTCGGCAGACCAGTCCGGCTGGTTTTTCTGCGAAGCGGCCAGGGCGGCAATCTCTTTGATAAACGCCTTGGCGGATTCTTCCACATAAAACACCTCGCTGACGGCCTGATCCTGGCCGGAGGCATCTGTGAGGAATACCTGCAGGCCGCCGCCCGGCAGCCGCTCGGTGCGGTAGCTGGCTGCGCTGCTGCCGCGGCTGCGGAAGAGGCCGGCAGCCTGCTGCCGCACGGCATCCGGATCCGGGCCGGCAAAGCGCGTCCGCAGCCAGAAGCGGCCTTCATGGCTCAGCACGGCCTGGTACCCCGCCGGCTCGACCGGGCGCAGCAGCGTATGCTCAACCAGGTAGAAGCCTTCGGAATTTTCGCTGATTTTCAGCAGCTTGGCTATGAGTGCATCGAGTGCTTCTTCACATCCTTTGACCGAGGCGCCGGAAAACACCTCGATCTGCCTGCCCTCCCGGGTTTTGAACCGGATGAGCGCACCTTTATCCCCCTTTCCGCCCTCGATGCTGTAATTTGTACGCTGGGCACCGCGCATGAGCACATCGGGCAGCAGGTCCCGGTCGGGAGAGGAAAAGCGGAATGCTTCCGCCGGCGCAGGCGCCGCAGCGCCTTTTCCCTCAAAGCCGATGTCGCTGCTGGAGGTCAGCGAAGAAAGCAGGGCAGGCGGCTGCGGCGGAAGGTTGCAGGTGAGCGCCACCCGGAGCTGCAGGCCGGAAAGGCCCTGAATGCCTTCGGCCAGGTAGTTGAGCCCCAGGCCCCGGTTCCGGCTGACGAACAGATACTGGTTCAGGAACGAGGCCTTGGCCTGCAGCAGCGCGGTGCTGCTGCCCGCGCTGCCGAGCGCGTGATAGGCATCGGTCTGGAAAGCCTCGCCGAAACGGGCCAGCAGGTGGTCCAGGAAGCGGTTCCGCCGTTCGGCGACCCGGTCGAAGCGGGCAGTCAGCAGGTCCAGTGCTTCGGTCACCGTTTCCCGGCTGCCATCGAACAGGGCTTCAGCCCCCGGAAGATGGGACAGATTCTGGTAGTAATACGTCCGGCTCACCTCGGGGTCCACCGAAAGCAGCAGCCGGAGCTTGCCCAGCTGCGCCAGGTAATTGCCCATCAGCTGCTCGAACACCATCAGATAGCCTTGCAGCTGCAGGGCCTGGGCCTGCCGGGCAGCGGTGCTCCGCGAAGGCAGCCCGGCCTCCCCTACCCCGAAGACGCGGGGCAGATGGTTCTGGATGGTATCATAGCGCACGATGTCGGCAATGCGGCGCTTTGCAGCAGGCGGATCGGCCGGCAGATCGAGCGGACGCTCGTAGCGCTGCTGGTGGCGCGTCACGAGCAGATCGTAGGCATGCCGGAGGGTTTCCGCATCCGGCTGGTAGGTCATATTTCCGATGCTGAGCCGGATGAGCGGCTCTTTTCCAGGTGCCAGGGATTCGAGCATGGCGTCCACATCGAGCACCGGCAGGCCGTCCTCGACGGTCATGCGCTCGCCGGCCAGTTCCTTGCCCTGCAGCGTGAGCCGCACATTGTTGAGCATGGCCACCCCTTCTACCCGTGCGATGATTTCCACCAGCCGGGATTTGTGCAGGGTATGAATATGGGCCAGTTCCGAGCGGCGAAGATCGTCCCGGCTGACAAAGCCGTGCACAGGCGCCGGGCCGTTGAAGGCCTGCTCCCAGTGCGTGCCGGAAGCCAGCAGCTCTTCGAGTGTCTGCAGCCGGATCCGGGGCGTAAGCGCTTCGGAAAGCTCGAACCAGATCTGCGCCACGACCGATTCGCCTACGGCATCCGGGTCGAGGGTAATATCGGCGGAGAGAACCAGCGGCACCGCTTTGAGTGCCCGGACCTCTTCGAGGTCTTCGCAGAGGCTTCGGTGTGCGGTCAGGAGGCGCCGCACCTGTTCGATGATTTCGGCCTCCTGCTGCATCCGGGCGGGGTCCAGCTGCAGGAGGACGCGGTACAGCCCGCCTACGAGCACCCCCTGCGCGCCGGTGATCACCGGCTCAAGCCAGGCATTGCGCACAGCCGGAATCCGGTCGATGATCAGGGCGCGGTAGTCCTCGATGGTCAGCGGCGCAGCGGGGAGCACCTCCGGCGCCGGGAACATGGCGTGGTCGCGGGGCTCCACGGGCTCGGCATCCGGCCCGAAGAGCAGGTCCTCGATCGGCAGGTTGGCTTTGTAGCCCAGTTCGGTAATGGCGTAGGCCAGCGTTTCGAGCAGGGTAATGCCCGGATCGTGCACGTTGTAATCCGTCCAGATATCGCCGGAGAGCCGCTGCGCGGCTTCGATGCCTGCCCGGCGGAGCAGCGCATAGTCCATGCTGGGCGGAAAGGCCCGGTCAACGGGAATCGATAAGGGTTGCTGGCTCATGGATAAAACGGCAGGCTAGGCAAAAGGGCTGTTAACGCGGCTTGATTTTGAATCCGCCGCCGGGCTGCGCAGCGGGCGGCGCTTCCTGGCGGGGCGGCTGCACGGGCGGCGCTGGCTGCGCCGGCGGCTGGGTCCGGGGCGGGGCAGCTGTGCGCTGCGCCGGGGCTGCCTCGTAGAGGTCCGATTCGTAATTGCGGTCCCAGAGCTTCGTCAGGCGGTAGAATACCTTCTTGGGCTCATTGTTGAGCATGCCGTAGTGGGTGCGGGTGCGCATCTGCAGCTCGTAGCGCTGCGCGTTCGGCCCTGAATTGGCTTCATCCACCCGCCAGCGGAAGACGATTTTATTCCAGAACCGGCCCCAGAACCAGGCGCTGCCCGAAGTGGTCTGGCGCACCTGGGTTTTGCCGCCCTTTTTGCCGCTGGACATCAGCAGGAAGGCATGGCTCAGCGCGAAGCGCCCGTCTTCCGGATCGTTGATATGCGCCATCGCTTCGAACGCCTGGCAGCCGTCCATCCCGCGCAGGATGGTGTGCCAGCTGCCGTCCGCAGGCACATAGCCTTTCGCAAAGGACCCCACCCGGCCCTCCATGGCCACCAGCCCGCGCACATCGAGTGCGTGCGATGGCGCCTGCGTGCCGACGCCGAGGTTGCCGCCGTCCTGCACGAAGAGGCGCGGCGTGCCGCCGTCCTCCGAAAGGCTGAGGCCTTTGTGATGGCCGGGATTGAGCTCGAAGCTGTAATTGGCCGACCGGTCGGCAATGCCTTCGTAAAAACTCATCAGCTTGCGGGATGAGCCGCGCGAGGAGAGCTTGAAGCCATTTTCCTCGTCCACATCCACCCCGTCGTCCATGATGTTGAGGGTGGATTCGATCAGGTCGGCATAGGCCTGGGGCGGAATATTGCCCCGGAAAATGGTAATGAGCGTATTGCGGGGTCGCTTTGCCATCGGGAGGGTCGGTTAATCAGTTACAGCCGTATGGTAAGGGAATACGTATCGTTGGAATCGCGCGGCACCACCACCGGCCTGCGGCGCTCGCGGGCGGTGATTTTGATGTGCTCCGCATCTTTGGAAATATCGAGCCGGCCCTGGAAGCGGATCGGCGCCTGGGCTTCCTCCGGCTCCCGCTCGGTCTCTTTCTCGACCAGCTGCATCTGGTGGTCGTCGTCGGGAATGATCACCGCCCAGGGCTTGGCCTGGATGACGGAGACCACGCCCTTCTCGGCGGCCGTATCGCGCAGCGTATAGCGCCCGTCGTCCTCCTGCCGGGTGATGTGCAGCAGCGAAAACCGGGTCACAAAGCGCACATAGGGCAGGCTGCGGATGAAATTGAGCAGGCCGTCTTCGGAAACGCTGCCCTCCAGCGCCAGCACGGCGCGCGGATCTTCCATCCAGGGGCATACCATGCGCTTCAGGTCGCCGTACAGCTGGAGCAGGGTCTGTCCATTCTGGAAGCCCTCCTCGAATTTGATATTTCCGTAGAGACGGATGTACTCATACTCCGGATTGCGCACCCGCACCTTGAGAAAGGCCGAGGCATGCGACCGCAGGTACTGCTCGATGCGGTAGAGGGTCTGGTAATTGACCTTCGGCGTGGCCGGGTCGGTGGAGTCGCTGATCCGGGGCACCACCACGACGGTAATGCCGTCGTCGGGCTTGTAGAAATCCGGATGGCTGAGATGGCTGAGGCATTTGACCTGGGCAAGCATGGGAAACTGGTCCAGCACCATCCGCTCCACATCCCAGGCCGTGATGGCCCGCTGCTTATGGCGGAGGCGTTCGCTGACCCGGACAAAAAACTCCATCTCTTCCTCCGGCGCCTTGCCGCCGAACGACGGGAAGGGCTGCAGCACCGACTGAATTTCCGGCCGGGCATACTTGAGACCCGTGATGGCGCGTGCGGGCAGCGGCGTCCACTGGGCGCTGGAAGCTGCGTCGGGCATCCGCTCGGCCAGCACCGCCTGCGCATGCACCTCCAGCGCATGGCACAGGACCTCGGTATCCCCGTCCACCGACACGCAGATCCAGTGCAGGCCGCCGGGCAGAATGTCGTTGCGGGCGCTGATGTCGGAGGGAATGTACAGCTTCACGATACCCGTCCGGGTGAACCGGTCCGTCGTATCGGCCAGGTGGTGCTCGTCGCGGAAGGGCACCCAGCGGTTGCGGACCAGGTAGTGCCAGCGGACCTCCGGCAGGGTAAACCGGGTATGGCCGCGGGTCTTGCTGGCGGTCAGCTGGAAGAACAGCGTCAGCGGCTGCGGCGCCTGCAGGCCTGATATTCCGATGAACAGGTAGCCGTCTTCGTGGTACTGCGGCAGCATCCAGGGCCGTTCTGTTCGGACCTCGCCCTTGGAATAGGCCAGCTCAAGCCCGAACGGATGCACATGGTACAGCTGCTCGTGGGCATGCGGATTGGCGCGGCCCAGCTCGACGGTGGCAGAAGCGCTGTATGAAAGGTACAGGCTTTTCATCGACGGCGCGATGGGCTGGTTCGGCACCGGGCGCTGCGCATCGGGCGGGGCGCTTGCGTTGGCCGTGACGGTTTCGGCAAACAGCTTCTGAAACAGCTGATGCCCGAATCCCTCCTGCGGGCCGGTGAGCTCCAGCCGGAGGTAGCCGTTGCGGGCCTGGCTGTCGAAGGGTTCGAGTTGCTCCAGCCCGGAGTCGGGCGAAAGCTTGAGCTTGCCCAGGTCGAGCGGCTCGATGCGGCACAGGGTGAGGGCGTCTTTGGGCGATTCGGGGTCCGGGGAGAAGAGCGGAAACCCCAGCTTCGGCTCCTTCTCGCCCGGATGGTATTCGCCGCCGCTCAGGGCGCTGAGCGCCGTCTGGTACGCACGGGCCTGGAGCTGCTGGCCGTAGTCGGCGTAGTAGGCATCGAAATCCGCAGCCGTCCGGGGCAGGTTCTGCCATTCGTAGTGCAGGCTCAGGCGCTGAAGCGACTTGCGGAAAATCTCCGCGCAGCCGATGATGAGCGCCGAGCCCGGCAGCGGCGAGGGCCCGAAGGGCTGAAACGACTGCCGGCTGTCGAGCTGGCCCAGCTCATTGTAGAGCGCCAGCTTGCGCACCCGGTCCACCTCCACTTCGATGTCGATGCTGCTGAGTTCGCACTCGCGGAGAAACGAATAGGCAAACGGCTCGATCTCGTGATTGAGGAGCACCTTGAGCATCGGGTGGCGGGTCGCGTAGCGCTCGCCGGGATACAGGGAGGCCTGAAAGCCCGTCACAGCCGGGAAGCCCGGCGGCAGGCGGAACGAAATGGCGATCCAGGCATCAGACCAGGGGCTCGGCGGATCGATGCGGACCGAAGCAGGCTGCACCTGGCGCCAGCCTTCGGAAGTGGTCAGAAACACCGAAAGGTTGGAGGTATCCCCCCGGGGAAAAATCCGGTAAAATGCTTCGAGATCCGGATCCTGCTGCGAAGGCAGGGCGCTGTCCTTGAGATCCTGCAGCAGCTTCCGGTAGATATAGGTGGATTCCGGCGCAAAATTCAGCCGCAGGCTGATCTGCCGGCCCCCTTCCTCCAGATACAGCACCGGCGAGGCGACTGAAAATCCGATTCCGGCAGGCACCATCTTGCGGGCTTCGAGGCTTTTCTCCGCCTGCTCCTCGCCGAAGGTGGGCCATTCGCCGATGCCTTCGTCGAAGGGTGTTCCGAGCCCGTCGCGGGAATTGGCCTCGGGTGCGGCATACATGCCCGTGACCAGCTGGTAGCTGGTCGTCTCGATCTTGGCGTAGCGGCTGATATGCAGGGTTTTGAGCTGCGCAATGCTGCTCCGGTTGACCTCCAGCGGCTCCATCGTCCGGAACTCCAGCGGCGTGCCGTCCGGGTGCATGCCGGCTGAGAGCAGGGTGCCCTTCGGCAGCAGGAAGCTGCCCAGATGCTCCGAAAGGGAAAATACCACGTGGGCCTGGTCGGCGATGCCAGGCCGCAGCGTCTGGCGGAGGTAATGACGGTAATACAGATCCAGGTGGCGGGCCACCACGCGGTTCATATCCTCCTGAGCGTAGCGGAACATCTCCAGGAAGGCAATGAACAGGCCGATGTCGGGCTTATGGTCCGCCTTGTTTGCCAGCGACTCATCGAAGTACTGGCGGAAATGGATCACCACATGGCTCAGCGCCTGCATCACCGCACGGTGCAGCAGGCGGATTTTGAGCGCCGCTGCCAGCATGCGCTCGGCAGGGGTCTTGCCTTTGAAAATATCGGCCGGCTGCACCGCGTCTGCGGCAGCCTGCCAGACCGGGTGGTAGCCCGCCGCAAACTCCAGCTCGGGCTGGAGCGCCTGGTACCGGGCAAAAGCCGCCAGATACGACAGCCAGGTCTGAAACCATTCCCGTACCCGCCCTTCGATGAGGTTGTGCAGTTCGAGCAGCGCCTGCCCCTCCAGCCCGTTGCCCCGCGTGCTGACCCGCTCCAGCTGGCGGTACCACACATCGAAGCGCTCGAAGGTGCTGCGCAGCCCCTGCAGCATCTGGCCCAGCGCAGCCTGCATCTCGGCAGGCAGGGCATCCGGATGAATCCGGGCTGCCTGCTGCTGATGCGCCGCCTCGATCCGGTCCAGGTCCGTGGTGATCATGGACGCCAGCACGATGCTCACATCGGCGTACAAAAACCGGTCCCAGGCCCCGGAAACCTCCAGGCTGGGGCTGTAATAGCGGATCAGCCGGGCAAATTCCGCCGAGAAAGCCATCAGGGCCTCCGGCGAGCGGTCGTCGAGCCGCACATAGGCCGGATCCAGCGCAGCCGGCATCCGCTGGTACTGCGAAGTGCCGTGCGAAAGTTCAGACCGGTATTCCTGCTGACGTTGCTCCATACGGGGTAATGCGATTGTTCAGGTTGATTCAGATCCGGTTTTCGTCGTCAAGCAGCGTGCCTTCGATCTTGTAGAAGGGGAATACGATGTTGTGCCGGACGTTTCGGCTGCGTACGGTGTACTGCACCTCCACATCGATGCGGCCTTCACGCTCGCGGCTGAGGTCCAGCTTTACATCGTCCACCTTGATCCGGGGCTCGAAGTACAGGATGGCGGTTTCGATCGCATCCCGGATCATAAAGGGCGAAGCAATGCGGATCGGATCGAAGAGGATCGAATGCAGCGTGCATCCGTATTCCGGCTTCATGGGCCGCTCGCCGGGGATGGTGCTCAGCAGCAGCACCAGGCTCTGACGGATGTCCTCCTCGTCGGAGACCATCCGGACAGCCATCGACTGCTCATCGAAGGAAGGGGGAAAAGACCACCCGGTGCCGAGAAAGGATTGGATTTTTGCCATACGCCGTCAGTTGATCATCACCATTCCGCCCTGCATCTTGAGCATGCCTGTTCCCTTGACCTCGGTCTGGGCGCCTTCCACTTTGGCCGAGACCGAGCCTTTCAGGCTTCCGTTGAGGCCTTCCGCCGAAAAGTCGCCGCCGCTGCTTTTCGCCGTCACATTGCCGGTGGCTTCGAGCGAGATCTTGCCCTGGGCTTTCAGCACAATGTCCTTGGGAGAGTCCAGCTTGATGCCGGCATCGTTCAGGGTGATCTTGTTGCTGTTCTGGTCTTCGATCAGGATCTGCTTGTTCTTGTCGTCCATCGTAATCCGGTTGCCGGCCGGGGTTTCGAGGATGATCAGCTTGTTCTTATCCTCAAACTCCAGCTTGAGCTTGCTTCTCGTCACGACCGCCTTGAACGTATTGTCCGCATCGGCGGTGTAAGGCGGCTTGTTTTTTTTGCCGTACAGGGACCCGATGATTACCGGGCTGCGCGGGTCCTGGTTGACAAAGACCACCAGGACTTCATCCCCGACTTCAGGCATGAAAAACGCGCCGAAGCTGTTCGATGCGTACATCTGTGCAATCCGGGCCCATACGATTGCATCCCCCATGGTGGGCAGCTTGATCTGAATGCGGTATTCGCCGTCGGGGTCGCTGTCGAGCTTGCTGACAATTGCGATGTGGGTGCCTTCGATGCCCGGAATCATGGCCTGGGCCGGCGGCGGCTGCACGTCCCGCGCCTCGGCGAAGAGTTCCGGCGCAATTCCGACCGTGACGGATGTGGTCCAGGTGCCTTGCCCGCATTCATGGCGGACGCCGCTGACGAAGGCGTTGCCGTTGAACCGGGGGCCGAGCCCGCCCAGTTCGATGATGGCGCCGGGAACCGGAAGGGCATTGCCGTGAAACTTGAGGGTACCCCGGATCAGGCTGAGCCGCGAGCGGGTCAGGCGGCCCAGGGCGGCCTTTTCGAGCTCTTCTTTTTTGAGGAAGGAGGAGGTCATCAGGCTGGCTGCGGCCGCCGAGCCGTGAATGGTGCTGCTCAGGTCTTTGCCCTTCAGATTGCCCTGGCGGTTCAGGCTGGGCTCGCTCGATCTCCCTTCCACCACCTGCAGATTGGCGGGGTCCCAGGCCGTGTAGGCGACAGACTCCAGCTGCGCACGGGCATCGACCGCCAGATCGGCGCTGATCAGATCGATGCCGTAGGTGAGCTTCAGCACCGGATCGCCGGAGGCCAGGTCCTGCGGAGCCTTGACGATGACCTTGTCCGCATCAGTCCGCACCAGCATGCCGTTCAGCTCGGCGCGGGTCAGCAGGAAGTCCCAGTTCGTGGACTGGTACTGCAGCACCTCCTTGTGGGCGGCCGTGGTAGCCGTCACGTCTGCGCTCAGCCCGTGATCGGAGATCAGGGCCTGGATGATGTCCGAATCCTTTTTATTGCTGAACAGCTGGTTGCTGCGCTTGATGGTCATCTGGATGGCCTTCGAGCAGCAGGTCACGACGAGGCTGGAATACGAGTCCGGATCGAGGCGCAGGGCATGGGATACCACGATGCCTTTGAATACGCTGCGGAGCGCACCGGTCTGGTAGCCCAGTTTGACTTCGATCTCCTTGCCGGGCTCGAAGTGTGTGCTTTCGCTGATGGGGAAGGTCGCGGTCTGGGGATCGCCGTCGCGGACCTTGAGCGTCATGTAGCTGATGCGGTTGAACTCCGTCCAGGTTTCGATCTCCAGGACCTCATAGCTGTCCGGCAGGGCGCTGCCGCCTGCGGTGATGCTGGTCTGAATAACATCCAGGTGCTCGTTCAAAACCTGTTCGGGCATCGGCTATTTGGCTAGAGGTGGAAAAAGCAGCTCGGTTCCGGGCTCCAGGGTGCGGAAGTTGGTCAGGCCGTTGATTTCCGCAATCTGCAGGTAGTAGCGGGTATCGTTGTAGATCTCGCGGCACATGAGCGGCAGCGAATCGCCGAGGCGCACGGTGCGGATGTGGGTGAGGTCGGGCGAGGCCTGGGCGGCCTGCTGCTGCCGGGCCTGCGAAGGCAGGCTGGCGACGAAGGCGAGCGCCACCTTGGCGCGGAGGGGCTTGCCGTCCGCAGCAAAGAGGGTATACTCGGTGTTCATCGACTCCAGCTGGCATTTGAAGCCGAAATTGCCCCAGGTCACCATTACGTAGAGCGGGCGGTGGATTTCCCCCTCGATCTGGTACACGGTCTGCTCCAGCTTCCGGATTTCGGCCTCGATGTCCACGGGCTCATCTTCGATCACCCCGGTGCCGTCGAAGATCAGGTCGAAGGAAAGCTGCTCATTGTCAGGGCCCTGCATCTGGGGCGCATTGCCGGCGGTAGCCGTAGGCGTGCTCTGCGCATACGAGATGCTCCGGCGGAAGGAGATCCGCTCCGGGTTGATCTGGCAGGTGAAGGTCTGGTCGGGGTTGCCGGAGCTTCCCGACGGGCTGCCCGGGCGGGCAGTCGTGCCCTGGATGGTCAGCTTGACCGGCTGTGTGCTGCTGTTGGACATATTCAGCGCTGCATTCGTTCGTCGATGAGCTTGCGCATCCGTTCGGTGCATGCCTGGAGCAGCTCCTGCTTCAGGGCCTGGTATTCACGCCGGCTGATGCCCGGCGCGGGCGCCTGCGTCCGGAGCCCGCGGGACACAGAAGCCCGGATGACCAGTTCGCGGATTTCGATCGGCATGGCAGGATCAGTTGACGGTGAAGGTCTGGTACGAGAATTCAAGCGTCTCCAGCACCAGGGCGTTTTCCTGCGCATTGAAGTTGGAGATGCTCCACTTGACGGGCAGCGCCCGCGTAAACTCCCACATTGTGAGCACGCTGCCCCGCTCGTCGAGCAGGGATACCTTGATGTTTTTGGTCATATTCGATCCGTAGGCCGAGTTGGACTGCAGGGCCTGCTTGCACCAGTCGGCCAGGCTGGAGCTCGTGTGCAGATAGCCGCGCTTGAGCACCAGATTGGAATAGCGGGTGCGCGAGGGCAGGCGGTGCTTGTGGCTGTTGAGGCCGCCTTCGGCGATCTCTTCCAGCTCCAGCTCCATCTCGATGCCCGACACTTCCTGAAAGCGGGCGTCGTCCCCGTTGCTGCCGCCCACTACTTCGACGGAGAAGTAAAACGCGACTGGCGGAATAAAATCCTGAGGCATAGGCAGTTGCTAAGTCAGTCCTGAATAAGCAGCGGCAGACGCCCGGCACTCCGGTCCGGACGCCTGCCGGCTATGGGGATCAGCCCGCTTCGGCGGTGATGGATTCGAAGGCAAATTCGATGGTTTCGATCGCCACCTCGTTGCCGTCGGATTTCATCGTGGGGCCGCTCAGCTTGACGGGCACAGCGCGGTGGATGTTCCAGGCCATGACTACATCGCCCGTTTCGTCGAGCAGCTGCACGCTGATGTCCAGGCGGTCGCCTTCTTCGCCGTAGTATTCCTTCTCGTAGATCTTGTTGAAGATCTCGATCAGGCGGTCGTCGCTGGCGAATACGCCTTTCTTGAGCACCAGATTGCTCGTTTTCACCAGGCCCGGGCGCTTGATCGTGGAGAAGAGCTCGCTGTCGCCGTGGCGGTATTCGATGATCTGAGCCTCCTGGTCCAGGCCGGACACTTCCTGAAAGCTCATTTGAGTGCCTCCGATTTCAACCCGGAAATGGAAACTCGCTATCGGCCATTGATCTTGAAAATCTGCCATAGGGATTGTTGGTTAATCAGGGAAACTGGTTGAAGGAAACAGGCTGAAATCAGGATTCCTGCATTTTCTGCTGGAAGGTGATCACGATGAACTCTGCCGGGCGGGTGATGGCCACCTTGACGGTGATGCGCATGACGCCGTCGAGGATGTCCACGGGGGTCATGGTGACGCCGAGGCCCACCTGCACGTCGAAGGCTTCGACCGTGGAGCTGCCGGCGAGCACGCCGCCTTTCCACATGTCGGTCAGGAAGTTTTCGATCGAGGTGCGCACCCGCAGCCAGGTCTGGGCGTTGTTGGCCTCAAACACGTAGGATTCCACGGAGTTTTTGATCGACTGCTCCAGCATGATCACCGCGCGGCGCACGGATACATAGCGCCAGTCCTGGCTGTTGCCGTCGAGGGTACGGGCGCCCCAGACGAGGATGCCTTTGCCTACGAAGCTGCGGATGGCGTTGACGGCCTTGCCGCTGAGGGGCAGGTTGAGGTCTTCCTGCTGCTCGCTGGTCAGGCTGACGGCGGGCGAGATGACGGCATTGAGGCTCACGTTGGCGGGAGCCTTCTGCACGCCGGTCATGTTGTCCACGAGGGAGTACACCCCGGCCATGGCGGCAGCGGGCGGCAGCAGGTTGAGCTGCTCGCGCACCGCCTTGAGCACGTCGCGGTAGGTATTGCTGATGGCGGAGAGGGTCTGGCCTACGGATACGGCGTCGGCGCCGGAGTCGGTCAGCTTGCTGATCTCGGCCACAGCTGCCTCGTACTTCTTCTGGCTTTGGGGATCTGCGGGCGCCTGGGGCTTTTTCTCGCCGCCGTCGCCGGCCGGCGGTGCCTTCGGGGGCGTCTTGGGGGCTTTTTCCTCTGCCGTGCGCATCGAGGGGCCGCCGAGGAAGGTGCGCTCCGCTTCGCGGGTCAGGATCTGTACCAGCCCGTCGAGGTTGCTGATGTTGTGGTAGTCCACTTCATTGGCGCCTACGATGGTGGTGTTCACCCAGGGATAGTAGGCCGCGCCGTAGGCGAGGAAGTTGTTGCCCACGCCTTCGCGGAACATGTTGACCACGTCCTTTTCATCCAGGGTGCGCTCGCGGTGGCCGCCATGCACATCCAGCACCGCCACACGGCTCTTGGTGTCCTGGCCGCAGTGGAGCAGCATCGCCTGATAGAGGCTGTAGCAGTCGGCTGCTTCGAGCAGCACGGCATCGGGCACGACGACCATCGTAGGCTCCTGCTCCTTGAGGAGGGTGGGAAGGCCCTTGCCGGTCTTGGGGTCATTGAGGTCGGAAGCGCTCACGCCTTTGGAGTAGTCGCCGACGCTCACCACGTAGCAGGCGCCGCCGCCATTGGCGAAGAAAAGCCGGATGCTGCTGAAGAGCATGTACTGGGTAGGCGCATCTACCGAAAGCTCGAAATCGGAATCGCCTTTCGCCTTGACCTTGAAGGTGGTCTTCGGCGCTCCGCCAAACAGGTCCACATACTCGGCCAGCGAGGTAATGCGGGTGGGCTTGTTGTGGAGGGAGGTTTTGCCGCGGGCGGCCTTTTCCGTGTACCCGATAAAGGCGGGCACGGCGGTCGGCACCGCCACGACGGAACTCGTGAAGGCGTTCTGTTCGACCAGGTAAACGCCAGGCGTCGCTAATCTGGTGGCCATACGTACTGAATTTGGAGTGATTACGAGGTGATGGCCCTGCAGCCGTCCGGCTGAAGGGGTGATAGGTTACAAGTTGAGGTAGAGGTCGGAGTACATGCGGTCGGGCTGGGCGCTGTCTGGCGTGATCAGATCGGGCGCCGGCACTGGCAGATGCATCACCGTCCGGGGTCCTTTGCCGTTCTTCTTTGCCTTGAGCTCCAGCCGGAAGTCGGGGATTTCCCGCAGCGGCAAGGGGTTCCGGGCAGTCAGACGGACGGCTTCATGTCCATTCTGGAGGCGGATCGTTTCGGGCTTGGAAAACTCCACGCCTTTTACGTCGGGGTGCAGAATTTCATGGGCAGTGTAGGTCGAAGGGGTATTGGAGATGAAGTGGTAACGCCAGAAGGTTTTCCGGGCGTCGAGGTAGATCCAGTAGTCATTCGGCTGCACATCGGCATCGCCGGCCAGCTTCCAGCGGCCCTCGGGGGCATCGACATAGAGGTCCACATAGGCCCAGGGGGTCGGGGCGGGCGAAGGGTCCCAGTACAGATCGTAACGGAGGGGCTTCTTGCCGTCTGTCAGCAGGGTATAGGGCCCTGCAGGCAGGTCTCCGAGATCGATCCGGGGCGGATCGCCCGGATGCTGCACCAAGGGCCGGGCCTGGCCCAGGCCGTCCTGCAGGCTGAGCTTCGCGCCGGCAGGCACCTCCAGCGCAAAGGGGCCGCGGATGCGCATCCGCTTGGAATGGCCGCCCTGCCGCCAGCTGCCGTTGAGCAGGCCGGGGTCCCTGGCATCGCCTGCCGGCTTGAGGTTGTGGATCCAGAATACCTCGTCCTGGCCCGGAAAAGGCGTTTCGGTGAAATTGAGCAGCCGGGGATTGCGGTTGAAGAGGCAGAAGGTGAGCCGTTCCGGGCGGAAGGCCGGCACCCGGAAGAGCGCCGAGGTCCGCGATTTGTTGTAGAACAGCATGAACCCCGATTCCACCGGCTTGAATACCAGACTGTAATTCCGGATCGCGGTCTCCGTGTCCGCATGCGGCACGCATTCGAAGTCCCGGCACAGCCCGTCCGCATAATAGGCATGCCGGATGCTTACCTGCGTAAGCTGGAGCAATTGCCGGGTATCGAGGTCGAAGCGGATCATAGGGCTTATTCGTTGTCGTTATCACGGTCGCCGGCTGCGAGGATGCCGGGGGTTGCGGCGCCGAGGCTGCCGAGATTCGGGATGCGCGGCAGCGAGCCCAGCGGGCGGGCGATGCGCGGCGCATCGTCGTTGATGTTTTCTTCGTCCATGTTGAGCGTCCGCAGCCGGTAAATGACCGAGGGCATGTATTTCGCCCCCAGGCAGGCCCAGAGGTTGCTCAGTTCCCGGAAGTCGATGTTCACGATTTCCATCCGCACCTGATTCGCATCGCGGGGGAACATGGAGGTATTCTGGTGATTGAACATGCTTTTGCCCTGAAAAAACCCGATGACGCCGGAGAGGAACTTGAGGGCCTCCACGTAGTTGTGGTTCTCGAAGTAGGCCGAAAACATCAGGTACAGGTTGATATGCACCGGCGGGCTGCCGCTCATGCCGCCGGCCAGCTGATTGGAGCCGTCGCGCTCCACGTTGATCAGCGACACGACGATCCGGTTCTCCCCTTCCACCGCCACCGACCCGTCCTGGTTGACAATATTCGCCAGCACCACCTTGTCTTCGGCGATGTCGAACCGGGCCTGGAAGAAGTCGTTCAGTTCGTCGATGATGACGGGCAGTACTTCGTGTATCATAAGCAGCGGAGCAGGAACGGGTTAACCATATTTTTCAAGCCAGCTTCTGATGCCGCCTGCGATTCCCCGCGAGAGGTAGAATCCCAGGATGCCGAGAATCCAGCCGGTGAGGTACACGCTGAAGCGGAAATCGGACTCGGGGTTGTACATCCGCACCAGCAGCCAGTACACCGGCAGCATGGCCAGGGCAATGAGTGCCGCACGGGGCAGCAGCTTCAGCCCGTCGAGGATCGCAGGCCACAAGGCTTTGAGTTTCTTGAGCATAGCTTATCCAGTCCAACGTTTGATCATGCCGGTAAAACGCCGCAGGAACGGAAAGAGCACCAGAATGAACGAGGCGCCGCCGGCAGCCTGCGGCGGAGCCGGCGGGGTGATGCAGATGGCAAATACGATTACCACCGCCATCAGCGCCAGGCCGTAGTACCACTGATGCGCGCGCCGTTTGGCGATGACGTTGCGCACCTGCCAGAACCGGATTACGGATCCGATGATGCCCCCGGCAATGAAGAGCAGCAGAAAGCCTAGCGAGGGGTAGATCAGCCTGGGCGGCGCGGAGGCAAAGGCACCCGACACGGCCCGCCAGGGGCCTTCGTCAATTGTATTGTAGCCCAGCCCGTAGATCGAGGCGCCGCCGGCGCCGGCCTGCCTGAGCCAGGCGTACTTGCGTCGCAGGGTCGCCCCGTCGTCATAGACGTAGGCATAGCCGTCGCGCGTGACGTACGACACGCCTTCCTCGCCCGGAAAATACGAGGGCTTGCGTGCCTTGACCTCGTCGAGCGGGATCTGGGGACGCACCGGATGCGGAATATACGCGCTTCCCTGCTGCTGCCGCACATCGGCAAACCAGGGCGTTTCCACCACCGCGCGGCTCAGGTCGAGCCCTGCACCTTCATAATACGCGAGGGCGGAGGCGATGTCCTGCCCCGTCCGGCCCTGCACGGGCGCCATCGGCAGCAGGCTGTCGGTCTGCGCAAACCCGTAGCCCTGCAGGATGAAACCCGCCACATGCGGACCGTCCGAAAGCGCCTTGACCGTCTGGGCATCGTATACCTCCCGGCCCTGCGGCGGCAGCTTCAGGTAGATGTCGTAATCTTTCAGCTTCCAGCGGCGCAGGCCGTCGATGAATTTGACCACCTTAGGCCCGCTGCCTGCCGGCAGCCTGCCCAGCTCCAGCACGATGCCGTCGCCCTGAAACAGCGGATGCGCCAGCAGCGCCCCCAGGCTGTCGGAGAGCCTGCGCTGCACCTGGGCATCGGTAAGCAGGTAGTCGTAATTGCTTTCCCGTTCTGCCGGCGCGCCGTAGTCGCCGGTATAGGAGGCCAGCAGCAGCACCCTGATCCCCGGATTGGCGAGGCGGGCGCTGTCCAGCAGGGTGGTGTTGAGGGGTACCCGCGAGGCGGTATCCACCCGCGCATCGCCCGTCTCCGGGTTGATGTCGTATTCGCCGATGACGAGGTGCGAAAGCAGGTTGTAGTAATGCCGCTCCCAGCCGCCTTTGTAGGCATTCCAGGAGGGCTCGTAGCCGAATACCTGGTACCGGTGCAGCAGCTGCAGGTTGACGAGCGCCGTATCGGGATTCTTGCCCAGCTCCCGCACCGACTGGCGGATTTTCTTCTTGCCCAGGTTGATGAGCTTGTTCACCCCGCGCGAGGCACCCTTGCCTGCGGCCTTGCTCACCGGGTCGCTGCCGCAGCCGGCCAGTGCCGGCAGCATCAGCAGGCATGCGGCCATCCAGCGTGCCGTCCGGGAGGTTGATATGGAATGCAGCCAGCGCATGCTCAGATACCGGAGGTTGCAGGGGTGGCGGAATCGGCGGCCGCC
Source organism: Bacteroidia bacterium (assembly GCA_033765305.1). Taxonomy (GTDB): domain Bacteria; phylum Bacteroidota; class Bacteroidia; order J057; family J057; genus RDXT01. The sequence goes on along the minus strand of JANRID010000071.1, from coordinate 19,724 downwards.
TCGGGGAGGCCGGTCGCGTTGTAGTACTGGTAGATTATGAAGACCTCCACGGCGGATACTTCATTGTTGTTGGAGAGGCACAGGTAGAGCGGCTCGGCCGGCACCGGCATCATGGGCTGGTAAAACACCCGCCGGACCGGCAGGCCTGTCCCCAGCCCGGTGGGATCTCCGCCTTCGAGGTAGAGCTGGCGCCCCGCCTCGCCGGTCAGGAGGACTTCCACATCCTCCTCCGCCTCGGCGAGCGACTGCTCGTCGGGCAGCAGGCGGGCGGGGGCCGTGCCCGTCAGCAGGATGGACTTGGCATAGCGCCCCAGCAGCGACTCGTTGCCGATATTTTTCTCCTCTTCCAGATAGGCATTGAAGGCGGCCCGGCCCACACACATCCAGTACACGAGGATCTGGCCTTCCTTGTACTGAATGGGAAAGGCCATGCGGCGCGGCGACGTGATCTCCCGCGCTGCGGGCACCCGCACCACCGATACTTTATTGTACACCAGCTCAAGACCAGGAGGCGCTGCCTGCCCCTTCAGCGATTCCTCGATCGCCTTGAGCATGGCGGCCATGGGATCCTCGGCAGCCGCAGCGCCTCCGCTGCCGGCCAGCCCGGCATCGAGCGCAGGGCCAGCGGTGCGCTTCGGGCGGCGCAGCACCATCAGGTCGTAGTAGTCTTTGGCGAGGTCGAAGAATTTCTTGGGGTCGGTGGAGACCTGCAGCTCGAAGCGCGAGGAGACCGTGACCGGAATGGCCAGGCTGCCGTCCGGCTTGAGGCGCAGGATGCTGGCCTCGAAAGCGCTGGAAGACTTGAGCCCGATTTTCAGCTCGGCCAGCACGGCCTGGTCGACGGGCGTCGCGCGGATGAGCAGGGTATCGCCTGCATTCAGCTGGAAGCCCCATTTCGGATGTGCGCGGTTTTTGCCGTTTTCCTCCCCTACATACAGGCGGCTGACCCGCACAAGGGTATCTTCCAGCTCAGGATCGTTGGGGGCAGCCGGGGCACGGCTGACCGCCAGGCGGTCGATCTGGAAAAATTTGCGCAGCGGGGAGGTTTTGAATGCAGTGCGGAACTGATACATCCCCGGCAGGTCGATGCGGATCTCGGAGCTCAGCTGTTCGGGGCGGACCGGGATGGACACGGCGCCGTCGAGGCTGACGAGGCTCATGGCAAGCTGGTCTTTTTCGATGGCAGGGCCGCAGGCCGGGCAGTCGATAGCCAGGCGGTCGCCCTGGCGGAGGCTGAACTGGAATTCCGAGGAGCGCTCCACCCGCAGGCCGAAATTGCTCAGCGACAGGAGCGTATCCCGCCCTCCGGAGGTGCTGCTCCGGGGCTGATCCTGAGGCAAAAATCCAGCGAGCAAGAAAAATACAATGACGACATCCAAAGCGCGTCTATATGCCATCGCAAAAATTGATTATTCAGTCAATAATCAGACAAATCAAGACATGTTTCTCTGTCTGTCTCAGCGGAGCTTGCGGCCTATCGCGTCGGCCTCCTGCTCCAGCCCGGTATCGTCGTTGAGGGGCAGGCCGCCAACTTCGCCGGTAGGCTGCACGCGGCCTTCCCGCTGCTGCACGACATGCGCCAGCTCATGGCCGATGAGTTCGCGGCCCTGCGAGGACGCAGGATCGAACTGGCCGGGCGCAAAGTGGATGTCCTCGCCCTGGGTAAAGGCGAGCGCGCCCACGGAGGGCGCCATCTGCGAATTGGGGTGGATCCGCACCGATGACAGGTCCTGGCCCAGGGTTTCCGAAGCCTGCGCATGCAGCTGCGGCGGCACCGCGCCAGGCTGCGCAGGCGATGCGGCGCGCTGCTGGATCAGCTGCCCGGCAACGGCAGATTTCATCTGGAGCTCTTCCTCCTCCGGCGCTGCCGACATCTGAATCTCCTCTTCCTCAGGTGCTGCCGACATTTGGATTTCTTCCTCCTCGCCGGCCATCAGCTGCAGCGGCGGTGCGGCAAAGGAGCGGCCCTGCCCGCCGGAGAAGCTCCGTGCCGCAGGCAGAAACCCTGATGGACGTACCCGGTTGCGGTCGTTGGTATGCATGGGAGTCGATTGGAAAGCAGTAGCAGAAGAAGAAACACATTCCGGAGCCCTCAGCCGCCGATCATCACAGTGGGCAGGCCCATGATGACCGTACCGCCGTGCGCGGTGCTGTCGCCCATGCGCACCGCAGGCTTTCCGCCGATGAGCACGGTCGCAGACCCTTTGATAATCGTATCGGGCGGGCCGGTGCATACGCACATGTCGCCGACCACTGCGGCAGGCAGGCCGCCGATGAGCACAGTCGCAGCGCCGGGCCCGGTGACGGGCCCTCCAACATGCGGCACGACGCCCGTGACCATCGGGCATACGTGCGGATCTGTTATCCTAGATGCGGGGGGCATAGATCAAATATGGGGTTGACAGGGATATAACGGGAACAAATAACGAATTCTTTTAAATTTTTACTACAACTTCCAAGAAAAGCATCCCCGGACTGTAATTTCCCATTCCGGCAGTATTCCGGCAGCGGAGCTGCACAGGCCGCTGATGCCGCCGGAGGCCCTGCTTCCGCCCCGGAATGCGCGAATTTTCATGCCCGGAGAAAAAAATGTTGGTAACTTGGGAGACCATCCCGTGACGCATGCCGCATCCACCTCAGCCCGATTTCCTATGAATATCCCCAGAAGTACGCTCTCCCGCAATCCGTTTCCGGGCAAGCCCTTCGGCCCGGAGGATCAGCCCTGGCTTCACGGGCGGGACCGCCAGCTGGCGGAGCTCAAGGCCCGCCTGAGCACGCACCGCTTCGCGTTTCTGAGCGGCGCGGCAGGCACCGGCAAAAGCTCCCTGATCCAGGCCGGCCTGATCCCTTCCCTGCTCCAGCAGGGCCACAAAGCGCTGGCCGGCAAGTCCTGGGCCGTCACGCAGGCGCCGGCAGGCGCCGATGCGCTGGCCAGCCTGACGGATGCGCTTGCCCGCCGGGGCGTGCTTCACCCCGACCAGAAAACCGCGCCGCAGTACCGCGAAGGCATTCTGGAGCTGCTCTCCAAACACCCCGACGGCCTCACCGAGGCCTGCCGCAATTCGGAATATGTCTCCCAGCACAACCTCCTCATCGTCTTCGACCCGGCGGAGGCGGTCCTGGGCAAGCCCTTCGATCCGCGCGTGATCCGGCTGCTGCTGCAGTCGCTCCGCCACGCAGATCTGGCGGTATACGCGCTCTTCTCCTTCCGGCCCGACCAGCTGACCCTGTTTCAGCGCCACGAGGAGCTGAGCCGCCTGCTGCCCATGAGCCATGTGCAGCTGTACCCGATGTCGCAGGCGGAGCTGGCGCAGGCGATCCGGCAGCCGCTCCTGCGCGCAGGCGCGCGCATCGACGAGGATGCGCTGCTGCGGCTGGTCCGCGAGCTGCACGAAGGCGACCAGCAGCTGTCCCGCCTCCAGCAGGTCATGAACAGCGTATGGAGCGCCTGGATGCAGGAAGGCACCCGCGGGCCGGTGACCCTCAAGCATTTGCCCAAATCCCTCAAGGCTGCCGACATCCAGGCGTCGGTGCGCAGGCCTGCCGGCAAGGACGCGCAGCCCGAGCCGCCTGCGGCAGAGCCGCTTGCGGAAGCGCCCGTACCGGCTGCGCCGCCCCCGCCCCCGGCGGCGGAAACGCCGGCGCCGGAGTCTCCGGCAGATACCGCCGAGCAGGCATTTGCCGCGCACAGCCCTGCCGAGCAGCAGGCGCTGGCCCGTGCGCTGGCAGCCCTGGCCGAGGTGCATCCGGATGCGTCCATCGCGCCGCAGGTGCGGAGCGCAGAGGTGCGCACCCTGGCCGAAATCGCGGGCCTGCCCGCCGCAGCCCTGGCACGCCACCTGCAGGCCTGGGCCGACCGGAGCCTCCTGCGGGCCGAGCCCGCCGGCCCCGTCGGGCCGGCTTCCATGGTGCACCTCGCGCAGCCCGAACTGCTCCGCACCTGGCCCCGCCTCGCTGCGCTGGCCGGGCAGGAACGCCACGCCGTGGCGCACTACCGCAACCTGGCCGCCACCGCCGTGGACGGCCAGGCGCTGACCGAGGCCGACCTCCAGGCGGCCCTCGACTGGTGGCGCAGCAGCCCGCCCAGCCGTGCCTGGGGCATGCTCTACCACCCCGAATTCGATACCATCCAGGTGTACGCCGGATATTTCCTCGAATCGGCGCCCGCAGCACCGGAGCCGCCGCCCGTCCCCGAAGCGCCGGCCCTGGAGCCCGCAGCGCAGGAGCCGCAGGCCGATGCGCCCGCCCCTGAAGCCGAATCGCCCAAGCCCCGCATGGGCATCAAAATCGAGCGCCGCAAGTAAGCCCACAGGTTTGCAAGATTGCCGCCTCTATGCTGATATTGCCGCCCTAACCGCCGAACAGTTCAAGCCGACGATGGAACCCACCTACGATCAGATCCTTCCGATGCTCGTCCGGGCTGAACTGGACGGCTCTTCGATGTACTGCGAATTTGCGGTCCCGGGCAGCGGCGAGGTGATCGCCTCCTCGGCGCCGGTCCGGCGCTCGGATTCCCTGCAAAGCCAGGTAAGCCGCGTCGTAAGCCGCAATGTCAACATGGAGGTCCGGCGCACGGCCTCCCGCCTGCTGCGCCAGGCGCTGGGCGGCGGCTTTGTCGGCCGGACCGCCAGCTCCATCCTCAATACTTCGATGCGCGGCAACCAGGTGATGTCCGGCTATACCGAGGAGGAAAAGCAGGCCGCCGTGGTGGAAGCCTACCGGCGGGTAGCCAATCAGCTGCAGCCTGCCCAGCAGGCGCAGCGGAGCAGCATCAGCATCAGGCCCAAGCAGCAGCAGCTCTCCGAATTCGAGCAGCAGCTGCGCGACGCGCCGGTAACGGAGCGCTTCGACCAGGAAATCCTCGTGCGGATGCTGGCCGAACTGGCTTCCTCCGACGGATCCATCTCCGACGAGGAGCGGGAGTTCCTCGATTCATTTATCCCGCCTGCCCTCGGATCCATCGACCAGTACCTCAACGGAGACCCCATCTCCCCGGTGGAATGCGACGAGGTGAGCTCCAAGGCCCGCCCGACGATCTATCTGATCGCCGCAGCGCTCTCCGTCATCGATTTTTCGCCCCGCCCTGCCGAGCAGAGCCTGCTGATGGAGTTCGGGGAAATGTTCGGGCTGAAAGACCGCACAATCGAGGAACTCAACCGCACCGCACGGTACTACGTGCTGGAGCAGGCCATTAGCCCCGAAACGCCCCGGCAGGAGCTCTTCGACCTCGCCCAGACCATTCAGCTCAGCCAGGATGACGCGCTCCGCTGCCAGATCCAACTTAAAAAGCGGCAGGGCTGAACGATGGAGTGCTACCTGTTTGTGTACGGCACCTTGCTGAGCAGCTTCCAGAACCTGATGTCGGCATTTGTGCAGAAGCATGCCGTCTGGCAGGGCCAGGCCCGCATCCGCGGACGGCTCTACGAGGTCTCCTATTACCCGGGTGCCGTCGCCGACCCCGCCGCCGACACGTGGATCCGGGGAGAGCTTTACCTGGTGCCTGACAGCCAGGTGCTGTTCGAGGTGCTGGATGAATACGAAGGCTATTTTCCGGACCTTCCGGACAACAGCCTCTTCATCCGAACCCGTGTGCAGGCGCATCCGGACGGCGGGCAGCCGCCCCTGGAGGCCTGGATGTACCAGTTCAACCGGCCGGCGGACCATCTGCACTGGATCGCATCGGGGGATTTTCTGGCATACGAGCGAAGCAGAAAATAACGCCGGGCCCGGCGGCAGGCTTGTGCCTTGCAGCCGGGCCCGGCCATGCGGCGCACTTACGCCTTGCGGTCGCCTTCGGGCCCGCCGGACTCGCCGTCCGGCTTCGGCGGCTCGGGCGCGGCATCGTCCTCCACTTCGAAGACGTTCACGTCCCATTTGCCGGATGCGAAGCCCTTGCGGAACTGCTCGCGCTCTTCGGGGCTCATGCCCGCCATTTTCTCCTCCATTTTCTTCTCGAACTCCTTCCGCCAGCGGTGCGGCCCGGCAGGCGCATCCCCGTCGTGCGGATGCCCGGCGTGTTCATGCCGCCAGCGGCGGCTGTGGCGGAAGCCGCCCGTCAGCATGCGGCCCAGGACGAGCAGGCCGACGGCCTGGAAGTAGCCGAGCGCCGGGCCGCCGAATGACGGCGGAACGATGGCGTTCCAGACCCACATGAAGATGGCAGCGGTGAGCAGCCAGCCGCCGAGGCCCATGCCGGCCTTGTATTTCCAGCGGCGGGCGTGCCCGTAATGGCTGCGGCAAGCATTAGAATGGCCGTGGTGATGCGAATGACACATATGAGGTTAGCAATCAGGTAATGAATCTGTAAAAACCAGCCAGGACGGATGCAATGCGATCAGGGCTCCAGTTCAGCATACAGGGCCTGCAGGCGCGCCCGCAGGGCCAGGACGGCATAGCGCTTGCGCGCAAGCAGGGTATTGACCGGCTCGCCGCTGGCCTCCGCCAGCTCTTTGAACGAGCGGCCCTCGAACTCGTGCGCGACAAACACCTCCCGCTGCGCAGCCGGGAGGGCCGCCAGGGCCTCTTCGAGCGCGGCGGCGATGCGGCTGCGCAGGTATTCCGCATCGGGCTGCCCGGAGAGATCCGGCAGAATGTCCATCAGCGAGACAGGATCTTCGCCGCCGGCGGCGGCAAGCTGCGAGGCCGGCAGCGGGCGCTGCTTCCGGTACAGGTCGATGATGCGGTTGCGGGCAGCCCGGAACAGCCAGGCCGATGCCTTCTCCAGCGAGTCAAGTCCCGGGTAGCTGTACGCAAACTGAAAGAACACGTCCTGCAGCAAGTCTTCGGCATCCTCCCGGCGGGGAATCCGCAGGCGGATGAAGTCCAGCAGGCGGCGTTTCTCCTGCCGGTACGCAGCGTCGATGTCTGCTGCCGCGCCCGGCAGCTCGTAAGGCAATGCATCCGTCATAGCAGGAGTGCAGACGGATGAGCCAGAAAAATATTGTATCCGCCTGACTGATCTATACGGAAAATCTGCCGGGAAGATCGGGCTGCTGCCGCAGGCGCCTCCCCTGCCGTCTGCTACCGGGCGCCGGACCCGACGAGCACCGTCCAGGGGCGGTGAATCAGGCGCCAGGCGCCGTTGACGTGGACGAGCATGTCGTAGGCGCTGCCGACCTGCCGGCCCGGCTGCACGTATTTGAAGCGGTAGATTTCAGTGCCAGGCGGCAGATAGGGCGCCAGCTCGCGGTAGCCGCCCGGAAAATAGCAGGCCTCGCCGGTATTGGCGATCAGCTCCTCCCGGCGGGCGCTCCAGAAGAGCAGCTCGGTCTGGTCTTCGAGCATGGCATGCACGACGATGTCGGCCATGCGGCTGAGGCGGCGCTCGTAGCGGTACACGGAGCGGCCCAGTTCGGGGCCAAACAGCAGCGCGCAGTCGGCCAGGGTGGGCCGCATGGCGCGGGAGAGCGTTTTCTGCGCGGCAGGCGGCGCATGCAGCAGGCTGTCGGCCAGGGCGGCGGCACCGGCGCGGCCCGGCGCGAAGGGCAGCTGCCCCATCGCCGGAAAACAGACGCCAGCAGCAAGGCAAAGCAACGCAAGCCGGAGTTTCCATCCTCCGTACTGCCTGACAGTCAAGCCATAACACCTATTTAACCTATGCATAATCGCCCCGGCGGTACCATTTGGTTCCGGAATTTGTATTTTCAATCCGGCCACAGTTACTTCGTATGGCAATGCAAATTACGTCAAACCTCAACTCCTGATACCATGCTGAAAGAATTCCGCGAATTTATCATGCGGGGCAATGTGCTGGACCTCGCGGTGGGCGTCATCATCGGCAGCGCCTTCGGCAACATCGTCACCTCCCTGGTGAACGACATCATCATGCCGCCCATCGGCATGCTGCTGGGCAATGTGGACTTCAAGGACCTGAAAATCGTGCTGCAGCCTGCCGGCACGGATGCTGCCGGCGCGGCAGTCCCCGAAGTGGCCATTGCCTACGGCAACTTCCTCAACATCGTGCTGACCTTCGTCATCATCGCCTTCGTGATCTTCCTGATTGTCAAGGGCTACAACGCCTCCCAGCGCAAGCAGGCCGAAGCGCCCGCCGCGCCTGCGGCCCCGGCCGAGCCCAGCGAGGACATCAAGCTGCTGACCGAGATCCGCGACCTGCTGAAAAAGTAAGCGCTGCACGCGCAGGCATGTTACGCACAAGAGGCGCTCCGGCGCCTCTTGGTGCTTCTTTGCGCTTCTGTCCGTATCTTTCGGCCCATGGACACCGGCGAGCTTTCCCGCATGATCAAGGCTGAAGCGGCTGCGCTGGGCTTCGACCTGGCGGGCATCTCGCGTGCGGAACAGCTCCAGCAGGAAGCCCGCGACCTGGAGCAATGGCTCGCGCAGGGACGCCACGGGACCATGCACTACATGGAGGCCCATTTCGATGCGCGCATCGATCCGCGGGTGCTCGTGCCCGGCGCCAAATCGGTGATCAGCGTCCTGCACAACTACTTTCCGGCTCCGGAGGACCGGCAGCCGCCCGGCGCGCCGAAGATCTCCCGCTACGCCTGGGGCGCCGATTACCATACCGTGCTCAAGGGCAAGCTCTACCGCCTGTTCGAGCGGATCCGGGCGCTGGCCGGCGAGGTCGCCGGGCGGGTTTTCACCGACAGCGCGCCGGTCATGGACAAGGTCTGGGCGAAGCGCGCCGGCCTGGGCTGGACCGGCAAGCACACCAACCTCATCACCCCCCGGCGGGGCTCGTATTTTTTCATCGGCGAGATCATCGTGGATCTGGAGCTGGCCTATGACGGCCCCGTGCGCGACTTCTGCGGCACCTGCACCCGCTGCATCGATGCCTGCCCCACCGGGGCGCTGGAGCCCTACCGCATCGATGCTGCCAAGTGCATTTCCTACCTCACCATCGAGCTGAAGGAGCAGATGCCCGAGGCCTTCCGCCCGCATCTGGAGGGCTGGGCCTACGGCTGCGACATCTGCCAGGAGGTGTGCCCGTGGAACCGCTTTTCCAGCCCGCATCCGGGCGGGGAGTTCAAGCCGCTGATGGTCGGCACTTCCGGCGGAGCGGCGAGCCCGCTCACCGCGCTCGGCGCAGCGGAATGGGAGGAATTCACCGAAAGCGCCTTCAAAAAACTGGCGCGGCGCTCGGCCATCAGCCGCATCAAGTGGGCCAAGTGGCGCGACAATCTGCTGCACGCCGCCGGCAGCACCCCGGAGCCCTGAGGCGGTTCAGGCTGCGGAGCCTTCCGCAGGCGCGGCCTGTTCCTTGGGATACTCGATCCGGCTGTGGTAGATGTTCATCAGCTGGCGCGTCATCACCCGGCGGATGATGGAGATGTCCTTGAAAGTCAGGGAGGAATTTTCCAGCTGGTTATCCTTGATCTTGAAATCGATGATGCCGTTGACGAGGTCCCGGATCTTGTCCGGCGTGTAGTGGTGCATGGAGCGGGAGGCAGCCTCCACCGAGTCGGCGATCATGAGCACCGCCGTCTCCTTGGAGAAAGGCAGCGGCCCCGGATAGCGGAAGAGCGAGTCGGCCTCGGCCTCCTCGCACATGCGCTCGCGCAGGTAGCGGCGGAAGAAGTATTCCACGCGCGTGGTGCCGTGGTGCGTCTCGATGAAGTAGATCACCTCCTGCGGCAGGTGGTATTTCTGGGCCATTTCCACCCCTTTGCGCACGTGGCCGATGATGATCTCGGCGCTTTCGCGGCAGTCGAGGTGCTGGTGGGGGTTGTCGAGGCGCTCCTCCTCCGACATGTTCTCGATGAAATACTTCGGGTGGATCATCTTCCCGATGTCGTGGTAGAGCGCGCCCACGTGCACCAGCAGGGCATTGCCGCCGATCTCGTTGATGGTGGCCTCGGCGATGTTGGCCACCTGCAGGCTGTGCTGGAAGGTGCCCGGCGCCTTGCGCTGCAGCTCCTGGAGGAGCGGGTGGTTGGTGTCGAGGAGTTCGAGGAAGGTCAGGTCGGAGGTAATGCCGAAGATGCGCTCGAAGAGGTAGATGAGGTTGTAGGCGATGGCGGTGATGGCCACATTGAGCACAAAGAGCAGCAGCGTCGGGTAGCTGATGTCGGCCAGGTTGCCCTTGTAGTAGAGGTTGTAGATCAGGTAGGCCGCCACGTAGGCCAGCAGCAGGTAGCCCAGGGAGAAAAAGAACATCTCCCGCTTGCGGAGCTGGCGGAGGCTGAAGAGCACCACGGTGCCGGCGATGAGCTGCACGAAGGCAAATTCGAGCCCGCGCTGGACCAGCACGGCGCCGTAGAGGGCGGTGAGCAGGTTGCAGAGGAAGCCGGTGCGGTGGTCGAAGAAGTTGCTGATGAAAATCGGCACGATGCAGGCCGGGGCGAGGTAGATGTATTCGAGGTCGATGTTGGGGCCGAGGATGGTGACCACCTTCAGGGCCACGCCGCTGAGCTTGGTAGCCGTGACGATGGCGGCCATCGTCAGCAGCATGGTGAAGAGCAGCAGGCTGAGCTTGGTATTGCTGAAATAAATGCGGGGGCGGTTGACGCTCAGGTAGCTCAGGAGGATGGAGGTAATGAGCAGGATCACGAGGAACTGGCTGAGGAAGGCCAGGGGCGGGTAATTGGGCCCCATGCGGGCCTCCTGCTCCTGCTTGAGGGAGAGCAGCTTGGCCTCGACCTCGCGGTCCACGATCTGGTCTTTCCGCACGATCCAGTCCTGGGCATGCACCATGCCGCGGGAGGGCGAGATGAGGTCCATGCGGCGGGCCAGCTCGCGGCGGGTCAGGTCCTCGCTCCAGGCCACATCGGGCTGCACGTGGGCGGCCAGGGCGCTGCGCAGCAGGATGCGCTCCAGTGGGCTGAGCGCGGCGGCCTGGCTCTGGCTGTCGAACCAGGCGGGCACGCCCTCCGGGTAGCGGATATAGGCCGAGGCCAGCTGGTAGCGCTCGCCCGACACGGCGAAGCGCAGCAGGAGGTACTCGCCCAGGGAGTCGGGGCTGCGGGGCCGGAGCACGCCCTGGCGGTAGCAGCGCTCCGTCCAGGCATCGGCGAGGCTGCGGAGGCGGGCGGTATCCGGGGCGGCGGCGCGGCGCAGGCCGGGCGGCAGGGGGGCGCCCAGCTCCTCCTCCAGGCCGCTGCGGAGCTCCTCCGCCTGCTGGCTGCTGCCCTGCTCCTCGGCCTCCAGCATGCGGAGGATGCGGGCCGACCACTGGCCGAGCTGCGCCCGCAGCCGCTCGCGCACGAGGGCGGGCAGGGCCGTATCGCGGACGTAGATATCCTGCATCTCGCGCCGGATGCGCTCCTGGTCCTGGCGGATCTCCGCCTCGGTCTTGAGCACGGCAAAGTCGTAGGGGGCCTGCAGGGCATCTGCAGTCCAGGGCTTGCCGGGCTCGTACTCGAAGACATAGCGGTAGGAGCGCGGCAGCATGAGCGTCATCAGCAGCAAATAGCCGGCGATCAGCCCGGTGCGCACCAGGTAGCGGATGTTCCGCAGCTTGCGGTGGTAGAAGATATTGAGCAGCTGGCTCATAACACAGGACAAAGGTAGCGATTTTCCCGTCGCGTACGCAGGCAGGAATGCTTACCCCAGCGCCTTGGCTTGCTGATAGTAGGATTCCGCCAGCGCTGTTTTGCCCATTTTGCTGGAAATATCTCCCATTTGATTGTACGATATTTTCAGATTTTTTCTGAACTGCGCATGGCTGGGGCTGCTCTGGTAGGCCAGTTCCGTCATATGCAGATCCTGCTTGAAATACTCAAACGCTTTTTCAAGATCCCCTTGCTGCTCGTGCAGCTGCCCCAGCTTATAATACGAGATGGCCAGGCCGTTTTTGAAGGACACATTCGACGGATAGGCTTCGTGGAGTTCTTTCTCCAGTTGGTTATACTGCTCAAAAAAGGCCAAGGCCTGCGGCAGATTGCCCAGGGCGCTGTGGGTATCGCCGAGTTTGGAGTACGAGATGGCCAGGCCGTTTTTGAAGGACACATTCGCCGGATAGGCTTCGTGGAGTTCTTCAAACAGCTGGGTCTCTTGCTCAAAAAAGGCTAAGGCCTGCGGCAGATTACCCAGGGCGCTGTGGGTATCGCCGAGTTTTTCGTACGAGATGGCCAGGCCGTTTTTGAAGGACACATTCGACGGATAGGCTTCGTGGAGTTCGTTATCCAGTTGGTTACACTGCTCAAAAAAGGCCAAGGCCTGCTGCAGATTGCCCAGGGCGCTGTGGGTCTCGCCAAGTTTGGAGTACGAGATGGCCAGGCCGTTTTTGAAGGACACATTCGCCGGATAGGCTTCGTACAGTTCTTTCTCCAGTTGGTTATACTGCTCAAAAAAGGCTAAGGCCTGCGGCAGATTGCCCAGGGCGCGGTGGGTATCGCCAAGTGTTGAGTACGAGATGGCCAGGCCGTGTTTGAAAGACACATTCGCCGGATCAGCTTCGTGGAGTTCTTTCTTCAGTTGGTTATACCGCACAAAAAAGGCCAAGGCCTGCGGCAGATTGCCCAAGGCGCTGTGGGTATTGCCGAGTCTTTCGTACGAGATGGCCAGGCCGTTTTTGAATTCCACATTCGACGGATAGGCTTCGTGGAGTTCTTGTATCAACCGATTGAACTGCTCAAAAAAGGTTAGGGCTTGCGTGAGATTGCCCAGGGCGCTGTGGGTCTCGCCGAGTGTTGAGTACGAGATGGCCAGGCCGTTTTTGAAGTTGGCATTATCCGGCTCGGCGGTGCAGAGGGCCGCCTGGATCGTATGCATGGTCTCGTAGGCCCGCAGGCTGAGGCTGAGGTTGCCGGTGTCCTGGTGGTAGTTGCCGATGTTCTGGCATAGGGTCGCTACGTCATCGTCCGTGGGCAGGACGGCAGTGACCGCCTCGCCCAGGCGGGCATAGACGGCGGCCTGCCGGTAGTTGTCGGCATGGATGGTTTCCGGGTTAAGCCCGCTTATCAAGCCACGGATCAGTGTACGGCAGTCCTGCAGCAGGCGGGCAGCGTGCTTGTGGCGGGTTACTTCCTGGACGACGGGGCTGATTTTGAAGCTGCTGTCGCCTTCGCTGTATTCGAGCCAGCCTTTCCGGGCCAGGGAGAGCAGGTGCTGGTCAAGTGTTTCTTCCTCTCCCAGCAGGCGCTCCAGCAGCGCGTAGGCGATCCGCTCGGCGGGCAGCACAGCCAGCACGGAGAGCAGGCGCTGCTCCTCGCCCGGGAGCTGCGAGAGATCGTACATGGCGGCGATGACGTCTTCGGGCCGGGCTTTGCGGATGCCCTCCCGGGCCTGGTAGCGGATGCTGACCGCTTCGCTGGCGCTGAGGTTCAGCAGGCTCTTTTCCACATCCCGCCGGAGCTCGGCCAGCAGGTAGCGTTTTTTGAGCTTTGTGTTGAAGTGGGCGAGGTTTTTGGCGAACAGCTCCAGCACCAGGGTATTGCCGCCCACCGCTTCGTACAGCTCGCGGAAGATGGGTTCCTCGGCAGGATCGAAGGCTGTGTAGTGGGTGCGGAAGGCCTTCAGGGCTGTCTCCACAGGCAAGGGCCTGATGCGGTAAAACTCCGCTGCCGCATACTCGGCGATACGGGTGGTAAAGAGGACGTGGAAATTGGAGCATCGCTGGAGCTGCGGGCAGCAGGCTTCCAGGTCGGACAGGTCGTTGGCGTTGTCGATGACCAGCAGGCAGGGCCTGGAAAGGTTGGCCAGGGCTTCCAGCAGCATGTGCAGGCGCTCCCCGGTCTGCATCGTGTTCTCGAACTCCAGCCCCAGCGGAGCCGCCAGGGCCAGCAGCGCGGTGGCGGTATCCGGCTCGCTCAGCACCCAGGCGCTGTGCTGGTACTCGCGGCTGCAGGCATGGTAGTAGCGGGCCGCGAGCGAGGTTTTGCCCACGCCGCCCTCGCCGTTCATGAGCAGGAGCAGGTGCCCGCCCGGCGAAAACAGGCGCTCGCGGATGGCCTGCAGGTCGTCTTCCCTTCCCAGGAACACCTCGGGCTGGAAGGGCGGAAGGCTGAGGTGGCGGGGGATCTGCCTGCCGCCTGCATAGGTGACAAAGGTCGCCTCGCCAACCGAGCCGATGTTGTAGAGCTTGTCCGCGTGCTGTTGGCCGGGCATATCCGCCATGATCAGGAGAAGTTGGCGTTGTCGATATGGCCGATGTTGTAGATCTTGCCGGCCTGCTGGATGGTGCCGCCGGCGGGGTTTCCGGATGAAGCTGTCTGATTTTCAGCAGGTTCCGGCAGCTGCCCGATCAGCGCCAGCAGGGCGGCTGTGATCTGGTTGCGCTCGACCTGCGCATCGGCACGGTCAATCGTGCCAAGCCGCTCCTCTTGGGTGAGGGTAGCGTGTCGCGCAGAGAGTTGGAGGATCTCGTTAGCGAGATCCGGGTCTGCGGGGTTCAGGCTGCGGAGGAATTCGAGGGCCTGGGCAGTTCTGCCGGCGGCAATGAGGTCCTGGAGCTGCTTTTTCATGCGCGGAACTTGGGTTGCAGATGCCAAGATAGCGGAAATTCCGGACCTGGCCAATGGGTATTTCCCCAACCGCGAGGAACGCAAAAACGCCGGCTGCCGGGCAGCTTGCCGATCCGGCCGGGGCTTCGGCTCCGCTCAGCGGCCGGCCTTTTTCCAACCGCAAGGAGCGCAAAGGGGCGCAAAGCGCGCTTTCCAGTCTTTCGACTTGATACTTGATACTTCCTACTCCCCAAAGCCCCGGCGCAGCCCGTCTTCCGGCTTGCTGCTTCATGCTTCATGCTACCTACTTGCCGTTCCTCACACCGTCTTCCGGTACCGCAGAATCGCCAGGCCGTTGATCACAGCCGCATACAGCGCCAGAATCCACATATGCTGCGTCAGATCCCCAAACCCGGAGCCTTTGAGGATGATCATGCGCACCGCCTCGATGAAATAGCGCAGCGGGTTGAGCCGCGTGATCGCCTGCGCCCATTCCGGCATATTCTCCACCGCAGTGAACATCCCGCTCAGAAAAATGAAGATCACCATGAAAAACCACGACAGGAACATCGCCTGCTGCTGGTTTTCGCTCAGGGTAGAAATGAGCAGGCCCATGCCCATGATCAGCAGCAGATACAGCGCCGCGAAGCCGAGCAGCACCCCGAAATTGCCCAGGAAAGGAATCTTGTACAGCAGCAGGCCGATCACCAGCCCGAAGCACAGCTCGAAAATGGCCAGGATCCAGAACGGCAGCAGCTTGCCGATCACAAACTGGTACTTCCTGATCGGCGTCACGTTGATCTGCTCGATGGTGCCGATTTCCCGCTCCCGCACGATATTCATCGAACTCAGAAACGCGCCGACCATCGTCACCAGCAGCGCCAGAATGCCCGGCACCATGAAGGTTTTGTAGTCCATCTTCGGATTGTACCAGTACGACCACGTCAGCTGGTATGTCCCTGCCGGGCTGCTCAGGCCGGCCAGCCCCAGGCTGGAGCCGTAGGCTTCCCGCACCTCGCGGTTGAAGTCGGCGATGATCTGCGAGGCATACGAGGCCCCCAGGCTGCCCCGCACGCCGTCGATCGCATTGGCAATGAGCTGCACCGAAGCCTCCTCCTCGCGGATCAGGGTCCGCTCGAAGCCCGCCGGAATGCTCACGGCCAGATCGGCCTGATCCGCCTCGATCGCCTGGTCCGCAGCCGCCAGCGAATATCCGGCGCCTGTGACGACAAAGTTGGGCGAAGCCTCCAGCTTGGCCGCAAGCCGCTGCGACAGGCCCGACTGGTCCAGATCCGTGACCCAGAGCCGCAGGCGCTTGATCTCGAAATCCGCCGCATAGGCCAGCACCACCAGCTGCACAAAGGGCATCACCAGGATAATGGGCAGCATCATGCGGTTGCGGAACAGCTGCCGGAATTCTTTCGCTACAATAATCAGGATGGTACGCATAGGACGCAGAGGGTCGGGCGGCTACTGGAGCCGGACTTTGAAACGGCGGATACTCAGGGAAATAAATACGGCGGCGAAGCCTGCCAGGACGAGGGTTTCCTTCCACACGGCCTCCAGTCCCACTCCTTTGAGCATGATGCCCTTGACAATCACAATAAACCAGCGCGCCGGGATGATATTCGAGATCACCTGCAGCGGAATGGGCATGTTGTCGATCGGAAACATGAAGCCGGAAAGCAGAATGGTGGGCAGCATCAGCCCCATCAGCGAGAGCATCAGCGCCACCTGCTGCGTCTGCGCGACGGTGGAGATCAGGATCCCCAGCGACAGCGTGGCGATGATGAAGAGCACGCATTCGGCCATCAGCAGCAGCAGGCTGCCTTGAATGGGCACGCCGAACACATTGCGCCCGATGAGCAGAATGCCCGAGGCGTTGATGAGCGACAGCAGCACATACGGCGTCACCTTGGCCAGAATGATCTGAAACGGGCGCATCGGCGATACCAGCAGCACCTCCATCGTGCCCAGCTCTTTTTCCCGGGTAATGGAAATGGAGGTCATCATGGCCGACACCAGCATGAGGATGATGGTAATCAGGCCCGGAACGAAGAGAAACACCCCCTTCAGCTCCGGATTGTAGCGCATCCGGGGCTCGATGCGGATGCTGAGCGGCACCGAAGCAATGCGCTGCTCCGCGAGATCCTGCTGGATGAGGCCCGTGAGGTAGGACAGTACGCTCTGGGCCGTGTTGGGGTCGGTGGCGTCGAGGAGAATCTGAATGCTGGCGCTGCCGTCTCGGCGCAGCTTTTCCGCGAACTCCGCCTCGTAGTGCAGCACCGCCTTGATGCGGTTGGAGCGGAACGCCGGCTCGATCCCGGCCTCGTCGCTGAGGGTCTGCTCCAGCGCGAAAAACTCCGAAGACAGCACCCGCTCCGTAATCCGCTGGGTGACAAGATCTTTGCTCTGGTCCAGCACGGCGATCCGCACCTCGCGGATCTCGTTCGTGACGGCGTAGCCGAAGAGCAGAATCTGCACCAGCGGCATGCCGAAGAGGATCAGCAGCGTGCGCGGATCCCGGAAAATGTGGTAGAGTTCCTTTTGGACGAATCCTACAAACCGGCGCATAGAAACAGCGTTGAAAGCGGGCGGAAAAACGGTTCAGGATCCGGCGGCCGGGCGCACCAGCCGGACAAACACTTCATCGATGCTGCCGGCCTGGAAGCTGGCCTTCAGCCCCCCCGGCGTGTCCATCGCCGCGATGCGGCCATCGACCATGATCGACACGCGGTTGCAGTACTCGGCCTCGTCCATGTAGTGGGTGGTGACGAATACCGTGGTGCCGGCGTCGGCGGTTTCGTAGATCATCTCCCAGAACTGCCGCCGGGTGATGGGGTCCACCCCGCCCGTGGGCTCATCCAGAAAGACGATGGCCGGCTGGTGCAGCAGCGCCACGCTGAAGGCCAGCTTCTGCTTCCAGCCCAGGGGCAGGTCGCGGATGAAGCTCTTCCGCAGCTCGCCGAGGCTGAGCCGTTCGAGCAGCTGATCCGATTTCACCCGCAGGTCTTTGAATTTCAGGCCGTAAATTCCCCCGTAAAACAGGATGTTCTCCTCCACGGTAAGGTCGTCGTAGAGGGAAAAGCGCTGGCTCATGTAGCCGATGCGGCGCTTGACCTGATCCGTCTGGCGGGCAATGTCGTAGCCTGCCACCGCGGCGCGGCCGGAGGTCGGCGAGAGCAGGCCGCAGAGGATGCGGATGGCGGTGGTTTTGCCGGCGCCATTCGCCCCGAGAAATCCGAAGATTTCCCCCTGTGCCACCTCGAAGCTGATGCGGTCCACCGCCGTAAAGCTGCCGAAGCGCCGGGTGAGTTCTTCTACCTGAATGGATGGAGGCATGTCGGAGGGATTGTCGGTTCAGGTCAGCAGCTGGTCGGCCTGCGTGCGCTGCAGGTCCATGAAACAGTCCTCGATCCCTGCCTGCGCAGGCCGGATCTGCACGTCCGGAAAACCGGCCTCCAGCAGATAGGCCTGCAGCTCAGGCTGATGATCGCCGGGGCGCGTATCGGCGTAGTGCAGCGACTCGCCGAAAGGGAACACCGACCGGGCATGCGGATAGGCCCGCAGCACCGGCAGCAGATGGTGCATCTGCGGTGCCCCGATGGCATAGAGCGGCCAGGGATACCCGTCCACGATCGCCTGCGGCGTGTCCACGCGCAGCAGCTGCCCTTCCTGGATCAGCGCGACCCGGTCGCAGCGGCCGGCCTCGTCCATGTAGGGCGTCGAGACCAGGATGGTGATGCCGTGCCGGCGCAGGCGCCCGAGCATTTCCCAGAACTCGCGCCGCGATACTGCATCCACGCCGGTCGTCGGCTCGTCGAGCAGCAGGATTTCCGGACGGTGGATCAGCGCGCAGCAGAGCGCCAGCTTTTGCTTCATCCCGCCCGAAAGGGCGCCCGCCCGGCGGGTTTTGAAGGGCTCCAGCTGCACGTAGATGTCGCGGATCAGGTCGTAGTGGGTATCGACGCGCGTGCCGAACAGCCTGGCGAAAAGCCAGAGGTTTTCCTCCACGCTGAGATCCTGATAGAGGGAAAAACGGCCCGGCATGTAGCCCAGCATGAGGCGCAGCTTGCGGAAGTCCTTCACTGCATCCAGCCCCAGCAGCTCGGCCCGGCCCTGGTCGGGCAGCAGGAGCGTCGCCAGGATGCGGATGAGCGAGGTCTTGCCGGCCCCGTCCGGCCCGATCAGGCCGAAGCATTCGCCCTCGGCCACCTCCAGCGACACGCCCCGCAGGGCCTGCACGGTGCCGTAGCGCTTTTCGAGGCGTTCTGCCACAATTGCTGCCATGGCTCAGGGATTGGGGGCGGAAAAGCTCACGTCGCCGGGCATGCCGATTTTCGCGAGGCCGTCCTCATTCGCGACGCGGATTTTGATGGCATACACCTGGCTTACGCGTTCTTCCCGGGTCTGGATGACCTTGGGCGTAAACTCGGCCTGCTGGGAGATCCAGCTGATCTCGCCGCTGCGGGCAGCCAGCCCGCCCTGGCCGTTGTCGAGGTGTACGGTCACCTGCTGGCCCAGCTTGAGGCTGGCCAGCTGCGAAGCCGTCGCGTAGGCGCGCAGGTAGAGCTCGCGGGTGTCGGCCAGCTTGTACAGCGGCCGGCCGGGCGAGGCGATCTCGCCAGCTTCCGCATACACGCTCAGCACCTGGCCGGCGCGGGGGTTGCGGAGCACGCTGCGGCGGATCTGGTCGTCGACCTGCTCGATCTGGCGCAGCAGGGGCTCGGTTTCGCTGCTGAGGCCCCGGTTGGTGGTAGCCAGCACCGTCAGCCCTGCATGCTTCTGGCTTTCCACCACTTCGATCTGGCCGCTGAGGTCGTCGAGCTGCTTTTGGGTGGCAGCCCCCTCGGCAAGCAGTTTTTCGAAGCGGGCCTGCTCACGCCGGAGGTTGGCAAGCTGCTCGTCGTACACCCGCTGCTGGGCCGGCAGGTCCTGGCGGCGGCTCATGACAGCGGCAATCGAGCTCTGCAGCTGGCGCTTGCGCAGATACAGCTGCTGGGTATCGACCAGGCCTACCAAGGTATCAGCCGGCAGCCATTGGCCCTCCATGACATCCAGCCGGACCAGTTTGCCCGCCAGCTCCGACGAGACCAGCACGTCGCGGCCCTCGAAAATGCCGTAGGCGTCCGGCGCCTGGGCTTCGTCGCCGCACGAGAGCAGCAGCGGCAGCATGAGATACACAATCCGGAATTTCATATGGGTTCTGATGTTATGATGCTGTATGTGAGGGTGTTGGGGTCTGGGTATTGAGTATTGAGTATTGAGTATTGAGTATTGAGTATTGAGTATTGAGTATTGAGTATTGAGTATTGAGTATTGAGTATTGAGTATTGAGTATTGAGTATTGAGTATTGAGTATTGAGTATTGAGTATTGAGTA
>JANRID010000053.1:0-53103 GCA_033765305.1 Bacteroidia bacterium | reverse complement strand
GCATTTCAACCGCAAGGAGCGCCAAGGAGCGCAAGGAATGCTGGCCGCCTGCGGCTGCGCATTTGGCCGGGCTTCGGCTCCGCTCAGCCGCCGGCCTCATCCAGCGCCGCAGGCGCATTCCAGTCTTACGACTTGATACTTGCTACTTTCTACCCCAAAAGCCCAGCGCAGCCGGTCTCACTACCCACTACCCACTACTCACTACTCACTACCCACTACCCACTACCCCCATTCCAGTCTTCCGACTTGATACTTGCTACTTTCTACCCCAAAAGCCCAGCACAGCCCGTCTCACTACCCGCTAGTTTGAACTTTCGTACCAGTTTCATATCTTTGACATGGACCCGCTGGACCTCAGCCCGGTCCGCACGGAACCCCTCCCCGCTGCGCCATGCGTTCACATGCCCCCTGGATCCGGATCCCGTACACCGCCTGGGTCATCCTGATCTTCCTGCTGCCGGCCATCCCGGCCATTCCGGTCTACCTGCTCTCGGCCCCGCTGCCCGGCCGCCTGCGGATCCAGTGGATCTACGCCTACCACCGGTGCTGGGTGCGCTGCTGGGAGCTGCTCACCGGCATCCGCTTTGAAGCGCAGGACCGGCACTGGTTCGACCCGCGGCAGCCTGCTGTGCTGGTCGTCAACCACTGCAACCTCCTCGACGTGCTGGCGGTAGCGGCCCGGATTCCGGCGCCCTGGAAAGCCCTGGCCAAGCGGGAAATCCGCCGGGTGCCGCTGATCGGCTGGTTTATCGCCTGGGTGACCATCATGGTGGACCGCTCCAGCCCCGAAAGCCGCAGGCGCTCCCTCGACCGCATGGTCAGCACGATGAACGAGGGCTTCTCCATCGTCATTTTCCCCGAAGGCACCCGCAACCGGACCGCACAGCCCCTGGGCCCTTTCCACACCGGCGCTTTCCGGCTTGCCATCGCCGCGCAGCGCCCGGTGCAGCCCATCGTCATGACGCAGATCCGCCGCCTGCAGCCGGTAGGCACCCTGGATTTTTACCCCGGAACGGCCCGTTTCACCTACCTGGAGCCCATTCCCACCCAGGGCCTGACCCAGCAGGACACCCAGCGGCTCCTCGAACAGGTCCGCGCGCGCATGGAAGCCGCACTGATCCGCCTCGATCCGGAATTTCAGCCGCTGGCTGCATCGTGAATGGCAGGCAGGGCTTGGTGCCCGTCATGACCGTACAGGATGGCCCAGTTCACGCATGATCGGATGTTCAGATCAGCAATGCGGCCAGCAGCAGGATCCCAACCCCTGCGATGCCGAGGATCAAACCGGCCAGTGCGAGCCCTTTGCCTTTAAACTTGTCGGGGCTGCGCGTAATTTTGCTGAAGCTGAGGGCGCCAAATACGATAGCAAGAATAAACATGATCAGCCCCAATACGAGGGGCATAAACCAGCCTACGATTCCGAGAATGAACGCAGCGATGCCCAAGCCCTCAAACTTGCGCGTATCGTCCGGGGCAGGGGCCGTTTTTGCGCCTGTTGCGGACCGGGGCTTGTATGCCGGTTTTTGTCCTTGCTCCGAATCTGTTGTGTTTGCGGTCTTCGAAAGCCCATCAGGTGCGGCTTTCCCGGGCAGAACAAGCTGGCTGCGGGCGTCTGAAGCCGCCACGGCGGCGGCGCGCCTGGTCAGGCCCGATGCAGCGCTGATGTGAACAGCTGGCTCGGCTGAAGGCCCGCCGGATAGTTCGGCGTGCTCCTGCTGCGCGGAGGGGCGTGCAGCAAGGCTTGCGTGATCCGGGCCGGATGCTGCCGCATCCGCAGCGCATACGGCCCCCGCATGCAGGACCGGTCTTTTTTCCATGGTGAAAGAACTGAGGATCAGCATAGCGGCTAATCCTGCGGCAGCGAGCGTCTTCGTCGTGTTCATTGTATCGGAGGTTTGATTTTAATAATTTGGCCAAAAATTGTCATAAAATCCACTCATGGCTGTAAGCCAACCGCTGCAGCTTCAGCTGTTGAATGGCTTTCAGGAGATGCCGAGTAAACTTCGAGGTAATTATGGCAGGAGTCTCAGACAGATGTCATGTCCTTTTCAGCGCCCGCAATTCATTCTCACGCCAACTCTGCATTTGAGTATCCGAATCTAATGTCAATAAGACTGTTTTTCCAAATTTTAGGCATAGAAATAACTAAATATTTAATAATCAGGATTTTATGTTGAAGAATAAATCCGGCATGCTGCATTGCGCGCGGCATGCCCGAAGCGGCGGTCGGCCCTCCGGCCCTGAAAGCCGCTGACGGCATCGTGAATTGCAGTAATATTGCAGCATGACTCCTGATCTCACCCTGCTTCCGGGCTGGCCCGCGCTGGATGCCGCCCTCGGCGCGCCGCAGACGCCCCTGCGCGCCCTGATGATCACGCCTGCGCCCGCCCAGCGCGATGCCGCCATCGAACAGATCGCCGCCGCCCACGACAGCCTGCGCCACCTGGCGCTCGACCTGAGCCGGGGCCAGGTCGTCTCCCTGCTGGAGGAGATGGAAACCCGCCTGTCCGATGTGAGCGCCGGCGCCAACCTGCGGCGCATCCGCGACTGCATCCACCTTACCGGCCTGGAAACCAGCACCTTTCAGGAGATTCTGGACGGCACCGAGGTCTGGCTGCCCGCCGTAGCTGCCGAGTGGCCCGTCATCCTCGACCGCTACCCCTGCCACCTCGTGCTCTGGACCGATGCCGCTACGGCAGCCCGGCTGGAGCAGCAGGCGCCGGACTGGCACGCCAGTTTTACCCATACCCTGCAGCTGGAGGCCGGGCCTGCCTCCGGCGAAACGGTGTACGAGGCCATCCGCACCCTCGCAGCCCGGCGCGAAGACCCCTCGGCCGATCAGGCTGCCGTGCTGACGGCCATCGCCCGGCATCTGTACGCCTACGGAAAATATGTGCCGGCTGCCGGCCTGCTGGAGCAGGCGCTCGAAGCGCCGGAGTCCCCCGCGCAGGTGGAGGCGCACTTCGAGCTGGGCAGGACCTATTTCGCCCTGCGCGAGGCAGGCCGCGCCAGCGAGCATCTGCATGCCGCCATCGAAGCCTTTGAAGCTCAGGAACTGCCTGAGCGTCAGGCGGAAGCGCACCGCTATCTGGCCGAGCTCCTCCGTCAGGCCGAGGAATTCGACCAGGCGATCCGCCATTTCCGCAGGGCCCAGGAACTGCACGCCGGCGAAAGCCCCGACCGCGTCTGGCAGATCCTCGGACGGCTCTACGAGCGCAAAGGCGCGCTCGATACGGCGGCCGAGTGCTACGAGCAGGCCGCAGCCTCCCTTACGGAGCCTGCCCAGGCCGCCGACCTCGCGGCCGTCTGGCAGCAGGTGGGCGCCATCCGCCAGAACCAGCAGCGCTATCCCGAAGCCCTGGCCGCATTTAAAGCGGCGCTGGCTGCCGCTCAGCAGGGCGCCGACGAGTTTCTGCTCCACGCCCTCGAAGATTCGGTGGAGCAGATGGAAGAGCAGACCGCACGGGACAGCAGCAGCGCGAAAAAAGGCTGGCTCGGGCGGCTCTTCGGCTGATCAGCGCCCGAAGCGCGGGTTGACCACGTTGTTGTAGATCGAGCCGAAGGTGTAGCTGATGCCTCCGTACAGGAAGTAAAAATAGCCCGTCTTCAGCTGGCGGATCTGCAGCAGCACCTCCTCCGGCGTCGCGTCGCCCTTGGTCAGGAAGATCTGGTCCCGGCTCAGTTCCGCATACGCGTTGAAGTTCAGGTTGAAGCCCTTGAACAGGTTCCACTCGATCTCCGGATTGATGGACAGGTTGTGCAGGTTGACGTCGTGGAAATAATGGGACGCATCCAGTTCGATGGAGATGCTGCCCCAGGGCTCTACCTGCTCGAAGCCGATTTCGAGATGCTGGCGGAAGCGGAGCTCCT
The DNA here is from genome assembly GCA_033765305.1 of Bacteroidia bacterium. Lineage (GTDB taxonomy): Bacteria > Bacteroidota > Bacteroidia > J057 > J057 > RDXT01. The sequence goes on along the minus strand of JANRID010000053.1, from coordinate 49,233 downwards.
CCTCGAATCCGTACACGGTTTCCTGCACATACTGGTTGAAGCGCGGGCCGATGCGGTAGAGAAACCGGAGCTGCCGCCGGGTCGCCTCTTCGTAGGGGTACAGATCGTACTCCAGGGCCGGCAGCAGGGTATAGCCGCCCCGGATGTTCTGAAACAGGGAGCTGTTGTAGTCGGCAAACAGGCCTGCCGACCAGTGCTGCCCCAGGCTTTTGACATAGAGCAGGTTGGCGCCCCAGCTCCGCTGCAGGTTGACGAAGGTGTCCTGGTCGACAAAAAACTGGCTGGCGGAGCGGCTGAAATAGGCGCTGGCATTGACCTTGTAGGCCGGCAGCACCTGCGCTGCGCGCAGGAAGCTGCTGACATCCAGGCTTCGGTTGGACTCCTGGCCGTCGGCGCTGAAATTGAGCCGGGCTGAAAACACCCAGTTGTGCCAGGGGTCGCGGACCTGGTCGGGCTGCAGCGCCGCATTGCCGTCGCCGCCGTCGAGCGAGTAGGTGAGCCGCTCCGCAAGGGGCGTCTGAAGCAGGTACGGCAGCAGGCCGCGTTTGAGCAGGCCCAGCAGCGCCTCCCGCACGATGCCTTCGGTGCTGGCGGCGGGTGCATTGTACACCAGGGTATCTGCCTGGCCTTCAAATGTTTCCTGCCCGATGAAGAACAGGGTGAACTGGCCTCCGCCTCCGCCGGTTTCGATCAGCGTCAGGAGCACATAGACCTGGGCCTGGCGGCGGTCCCGGACGAAGTTGACGAAGGAAACCTCGTTTTTGACGTACTGCAGGTCGCAGCCGAACTGGCAGTCGATAAACACGCGCGGCGCATCCTCGCGGGAGGAGGAGCCCGGGGCAGACTGGGCGGCAGCCTGCAGGGCGATCAGCAGGGCGGCGGCGGCGCAGCAGGCGCGGCGCAGGGGGGAAAGCAGGCGTAGCATCATGGCAGATCCGGTAAGGCTGCAAGATACGGTGCCCCGGCGTACGCCGGGGCACCGTTGGTCTGGAATCGGGCGCAGGTTGTCGGTTTGAGCCGCATGCATGCCTCCGGCAGGCAGCCGATGCCGCCAAAAAATCCCCCGTTCCCTTCCATTCCCCGCAGGTTTGCCTATCTTTGCCGTCCGATAGATTCCGCCTATGCAAACCACGCTCCGTACCCATACCTGCGGCGAGCTCCGCCTTGAGCACGCCGGCCAGATCGTCACCCTCGGCGGCTGGGTCCAGCGCAGCCGCGACCTGGGCTATATCCTCTTCGTGGACCTGCGCGACCGCTACGGCATCACGCAGCTCTCTTTCAGGTCCGATACCCAGGCGGAACTCTACGCCCAGGCCCGCAAGTGGGGCCGCGAATCGGTGGTCATGGCGACCGGCGTCGTCATGGAGCGCGAAAGCAAAAATCCCAAGCTGCCCACCGGCGAGATCGAGCTCAACCCGACCTCCGTCACCCTCGTCAGCGAGGCCAAGCTGCCCCCCTTCCTCATCGAAGACGAAACCGACGGGTCCGAGGAGCTGCGCATGACCTACCGCTACCTCGACATCCGCCGCCCGCGCATGGCCCGCAACCTGCTCCTGCGCGCCCAGGTGGCCCGCGCCGTGCGCGAATACCTCGATGCTCAGGATTTCTGCGAGATCGAGACCCCCAACTTCATCAAGTCCACCCCCGAAGGCGCCCGCGACTTTCTGGTGCCTTCCCGCATCCACCCCGGCACTTTCTACGCCCTGCCGCAGTCGCCCCAGATCCTCAAGCAGCTGCTCATGGTGGCCGGCATGGACCGCTACTACCAGATCGTCAAATGCTTCCGCGACGAGGACTTCCGCGGCGACCGCCAGCCGGAGTTCACCCAGGTGGACTGCGAGATGAGCTTCGTGACCCAGGAGGACATCTTCCGCACCTTCGAAGGGCTCACCAAGCACGTCTTCCGCAAGACCATCGGCGTGGAACTGCCCGATTTTCAGCGCATTCCCTATCTGGAATGCCTGCGCAAATACGGCACCGACAAGCCCGACCTGCGCTTCGGCTGCGAGATCCAGGAACTCAACGGCGTCATGACCGGCTCGGAATTCGGCGTGATCAACAGCGTGCTGGAGGCCGGCGGCCTCGTGGGCGGCCTGGTGGCCAAGGGCTGCGCGGGCTACACCCGCAAGCAGCTCGACGCCCTGACCGACTTCGTCAAATCGCCGCAGATCGGCGCTACCGGCCTGATGTACATCCGCTGGGGCGCCGACGGCCTCAAATCGAGCGTGGATAAGTTCTATGCCGAAGACCAGCTCCGCGCCATCATGGCCCAGGCAGGCGCCGGCGAAGGCGACCTGCTGCTCATCCTCGCCGACAAGCTGAAGTCCAAAGCCCGCAAAATGCTCGGGACGCTGCGCCTGCAGCTGGCCCGGCAGGAAAACTGGATCCAGCCCGGAAGCTGGTCCGTGTTCTGGGTCGTGGATTTCCCGCTCTTCGAGCGCGACGAGGAAAGCGGCGAGCTGACTTTTGCCCACCACCCCTTCTGCATGCCCCGCGAAGAGGACCTCGGAAAACTCGACACCGATCCGGAAAACTGCTACGCCCAGACCTATGACATGGTCATGAACGGCAGCGAGATCCTGTCCGGCTCCATCCGCATTACCCGTCCGGACGTGCAGAGCAAGATTTTCGACATCCTCGGCCTGACGGAGGCGGAGAAGGAGCAGAAATTCGGCTTCATGCTGCGGGCCTACGAATACGGCGCCCCCATGCACGGCGGCTGCGCCTTCGGGCTGGACCGCTGGGTGATGCTGCTCGCCGGCGAGCCGAGCATCCGCGACGTGATCCCCTTCCCCAAATCCGCCGGCGGGCGCGACCTCATGATGGATGCGCCCGGCCCCGTGCCGCAGAAGGCGCTGGACGAGCTGGGTTTGCATGTGAAGGGGTGAGGGAAACTGGCAGCAAACGGCTGATAACCAGCATAGTCTAGTGGAAGCTGGTTGCCGTCCCCCTGATCACACCCCCTTCAGAAAGTCGAGGCTCTGCTGCAGGGCAATCTCCGGCTGGGCCACCATATCCTGCTCCACGATGAGGTGCTCCACGCCCGCTTCGCGGGCTGCAGCGACGATGGCGGCCAGGTCGAGCACCCCGCTGCCGGCGGTCGTCATGTACGGAAACAGCTCGATCCACTGCATCGCATTGCCGCCGTCGCCGGAGAAGCGCTTGCGCTCCTTCATATCCTTGAGGTGCATCAGGCGGTAGCGGCCGGGGTAGCTGCGCAGGTAGGCAACCGGATCGCCGCCGCCGGCGGTCATCCAGAAGATGTCCATTTCCAGAAAGACCAGCCCCGGATCGGTGCGCCGGATCAGCAGATCGAGCGGCAGCTCGCCGTCCAGCTCCTGCAGGCCGTAGCCGTGGTTGTGGTAGGCAAAGCGGATGCCCTCGCGTTTGGCGGCCTCGCCGATGGCATTGAAAGCATCTGCGGTGCGCTTGTAGCCGTCGAGCGTCGTGCGGCGCTCGTCCGGGATGGCCGGCAGGCCCACGTACTGGTGGCCCAGGGCGTGGGCGGCCTCGGCCAGGGGGCCCATGCGGGTTTCGAGGGTGTCGAGATCCGTGTGGATGGAGGGCGCCGTGAGGCCGTGCTCGCGCAGGATGCCTGCCACTTCCTCGCGCTGCAGCCCGAAATAGCCGCTGCCGCTGAAGCCCAGGGCCGGCGTGACCGCCTTCCAGCGGTCGATGGCGCCGGGGGCGCTGAAGGGGTAGGGGCCGTAGAGCTCCACGCTCCGGTAGCCCATCGACGCCAGCAGTGCGATGGCCTGCCGGAAGTCCTGCTCCAGCAGGCGGGGCAGGGAAAACAGCTGAATGCCGAATCCGGTGTTCATAGGCGTATCGGTTCCGCAACTGCCGAGCAGCGAGGCGGCGCCCAGGGCGGCGGAGGTTTGGAGGAAATGGCGGCGGTTCATCGCGGGATAAGATAGCGAGCCGCCGCCGGGAATGCAAATGGCTTCAGGCCCGCTTCGAGCGCATCGCCTTGACCTGCGCCAGTGCGGGGTCTTCCGCAAGGCGGCGGTAGGCCTCCGATTCTGCCGCATAGATCGCGACCCGGCCTTCCGCATCGCTGTGCACGCCCCAGCCGTAGCGCTTGGTGAGCGGAGAGGAGCGGAAGCAGGGCTGGCCCTTGGAGAAAAACTGCGCCCGCGCCGCTTCCAGCTCTGCTGCGGGAATGCCCTGCCGCTGCGCCCATACGCCAAAAAGCACCTCGTCCGAGGTGTAGGCATAGGGATGGTCCCAGAGCATCTGGAACTGCAGGGCGGCCACGGAGGGGGATGCCGGCTGGCTGGGCGGAACTTCCGCCTGCTGCACCGGGCAGTCGTCGGCAATCCGGATGAACGTGCTGCGGTAGTTGGTGGTATGCATGGCAGGATGGCTGGAGAGGCAAATATAAAAAGGAGAAGGACACGGATGCATCCCTCTCCCATCAGGCGGCTAACAAAAAGGAAATACTTGGTCTTCAGTGGCGTGTGCTGCAGGGAGACCGCACAGGTGCGAAACCCGGGCTGATATTCCAATAACTGAATATTCGATCCGGAAGTTGCCCGGGCAGGATCGCAGGAACCGTTTCCGGTCCGGTGTATATCAAACGCGGAAGTGCCCGGCTTATTGGAGCGGCAGCTGTCCGGCTGTTCGGAGGTAGTACAATCAATGCGGAAAATACCCTACAGCCCTTCCCGAAAGTCAGCCCTGCTTTTCTGGGGCAGATGTTTGAAAAGCGGGCTCCGGCATGTATTTTTACCCCCGGTCAAACTCACCAGCTCCCCGATGAAACTCCACGAATACCAGGCGAAAGACGTCATCAGCAAATTCGGTGTGCCCATCCAGCGCGGCATGGTTGCCTCCTCGCCGCAGGAAGCCGAGTCGGCAGCCCGTCAGATTTATCCCGATCCTGCCGGCAAAGGCGTTGTGATCAAGGCGCAGATCCATGCAGGCGGCCGCGGCAAGGGCACCGTCAAGGAAACCGGCTCCCGCGGGGTGGTCTTCGCCTCCAGCATCGACAAGGTGCGTGAGAAAGCTGCCGCCATCCTCGGAGGCACCCTCGTAACCATCCAGACCGGGCCCGAAGGCCGCAAGGTCAACAAGGTCCTCGTCGCCGAAGATGTGTACTACCCCGGCCCCACCGAGCCCAAAGAATACTACTTCTCCATCACCCTCGACCGCGAACGCAGCCGCGATGTGATCATCGCCTCCACCGAAGGCGGGATGGACATCGAAGAGGTCGCCGAGCACCATCCGGAGAAAATCATCAAGGAATGGGTGGACCCCGTCGTGGGCTTCCGCGCCTTCCAGGCCCGCAAAATCGCCTTCCAGCTCGGCTTTGCCGGCGATGCCCTCAGCAGCGCCATTCAGTTCATGGTGGCCATCTACAAAGCCTACCGCGAGTCGGATGCCGACATGCTGGAAATCAACCCCATGCTGAAAACCTCCGACAACCGCGTGATCGCCGTGGACTGCAAGTTCAGCGTGGATGACAATGCCCTCTTCCGCCACCTCGACCTCGCCGCCATGAACGACGAGACCGAGGAGGATCCCATGGACCTCGAAGCCAAGCACTACGACCTCAACTTCGTCAAGCTCGACGGCAACGTGGGCTGCATGGTCAACGGCGCCGGCCTGGCCATGGCGACCATGGACGTCATCAAGCTCTCCGGCGGCGAGCCCGCCAACTTCCTCGATGTGGGCGGCACCGCCGACGCCAAGCGCGTCGAAAATGCCATGCGCCTCATCCTCAAGGATCCCAATGTGAAAGCGATCCTCATCAACATCTTCGGCGGCATCGTGCGCTGCGACCGCGTAGCCAACGGCGTCGTGGAAGCCTACAAGAATATCGGCGAAATCAATGTCCCGATCATCGTGCGCCTGCAAGGCACCAATGCCGAGCTTGCCGCCCAGATCATCGACGAGTCCGGGCTGAAGGTTACTTCCGCCATTACCCTGGCCGAAGCCGCCGAAAAAGTCCGCGCAGCCCTCGCCTGAGCAGGCCCGCCCCCGCTCCCTGAAACCGGCAGCCCGTCAGGCTGCCGGTTTCGCTTTTTGTCAACTGCCTGAAGCTGAAGCAGGAAAAATCGCCGTTTGCACAAATCCCGTACCGGAATGACCCCGCAGACCCGATCTTGCAGGGATTCTGGAACAATTGTCCCGATTCCGGAACTGGAACCCACCCAGACAGGTACGTTTACACCATGCATCAGATCGTTCTTCGCACCGGGAGACTGCTCCTGCTGATCGGCTGGATCGGCGGATGGATGCCCCGCGCAGCGGCTCAAACCCTCTATTACGAAGAGGAATTCGAGTTCTGGACCGGGTCTCCGGCTTCGCCGGCAGGCTGGTCGGCTGCCGCTGCCGCCGGCTGCAGTTCGGGCCCGGCCTGCACCTGGCGCCGCAGCGATGCCTTTGCTGCATCCGGCAGCCCTGCGCCGGCAGGATGTAATGGATCGGGGTTTTTTGCCCGATGCCATACCTCCGGGCTGCTCTTCGGCGATGTGCCCAGCCTCCGCTCCCCGATCATCAACCTCTCCGGTGCCCCCGCAGGCGCAGATCTCCGCCTCTCCTTCTGCCTGATCAATGCCAGCCAGGGCGCCGCAGACCCCGACGGGGTCCAGGTCCTCTTCTCCGCCGACAATGGCGCCACCTGGGCCCTCCAGTACCTCGACGCAGATATCTATCAGGCCTGGACTACAGTCGAGCTGCCCATCGGGCCGGCTTTCCGCAGCGCCAGCTTCCGCGTCCGCTTCGACGGGCTGGGCGGCGGCGCTTCCGGCGACATCGGGATCGATGCCTTCCGCGTGACCGACGAAGCCGTCGCATGCCAGGCGGCCGCCTCCTCCATATCCAGCCCCGGCGATCTGCGGATCTGCGCATCAGGCAGCAATCAGATCCGCCAGTTTTCGCACAGCGGCCCCGTGCAGGCCTCCTACGCCTGGCTCGTCTGCGATACCACCGGCACCCTCGAAGGCTGGTCGGCAGCTTCGGCAATCGACTTCAGCGCCTACGCGCCCGCACGCTACCGCGTGTACGGGGCATCCTATTCGGGCCAGCTCGATGCGCAGCCGGGCCTGCCGCTGACAGCCGTCTCGGCCTCCGGCTGCCTGGTGCTGTCGGACAACTTCCTCCGCGTCGAGATCGATCAGCCGCAGGCGGATGCGGAGGTGCTTTCGCAGTACAACGGCTTTCCTGTCAGCCGCCACGGCGCTGCCGACGGCATGGTGCGGGTAAATGTGTCCGGCGGATTTGCTCCGTACACCTATGCCTGGAATTCCGAGCCCCCGCAGTACACCCAGACCGCCAGCGGCCTGCAGGCAGGCAGCTATACCGTCACCGTGACCGACGCCATTGCCTGCACGGCATCGGCTTCGATTGCCATTCAGGCCCCGGCGCCGCTGATGGCTGCGGTATCGGTCGTCAAATCGCCCTCCTGCCCCGGGCGCAGCGACGGCATCCTCCTGGCCTCGGCCAGCGGCGGCGTGCCGCCCTACCAGATCGAATGGAACCACGCCGGCGGCAGCGGCGCAGTGGCGGCAGGGCTCGCTGCCGGCAGCTATACGGTCCGGATCGTGGACCAAAACCAGGCTGATGCATCCGTCGAAGTGGTGCTGCCCGATCCGCTCCCGATGCAGATCGATCCGGAGCTGACGCCGGTCTCCTGCGCCGGTGCATCCGACGGGGCTATCCGCCTCCGGATCAGCGGCGGCACGGCGCCGTACCAGGCGGCATGGTCCGGCGGCTATGCGGGCGACTCGCTCGCCGGGCTGGCGCCGGGCACCTATGCCGTGCAGGTGACCGATGCCGGCGGCTGCCGCGCCGCTGGATCCTATGAACTGGCAGCACCCTCCGTGCTCGAAGTGCGGGCAGAAGCGCAGGAGACGATGGGAAGCTGGCAGGTGGCGGCACAGGTATCGGGCGGCACACCGCCGTATGCCTATCTGTGGTCGAATGGGGAAACGGACAGCGTGGCCCTGGGCCTCGACAACGGCGAGCATCTGCTCATGGTGTCCGATGCGCGCGGCTGCGAAGCGGAGGCTGCCTTCCGCCTCCGCGAGGTCTCGGTCTCCCAGTGCCACGAGATCTACACCGGCTTCACGCCGGACGGCGACGGCATCAACGATGCCTGGCATCTGCCCTGCGTGGAAGCATATCCGGACAATGCCGTGGAGGTGTACAACCGCTGGGGCCAGCTGATTTTCTCCGCTTCGCCCTACGCCAACGACTGGAACGGCACCCGCAACGGCCTGGCGCTGCCGGCCGGCGAATATTTCTATACCCTCGAAATCCGGGACGGCGGTGTAAGCCGCCTCGTCAAAGGCACCATTACCCTGCTTCGATGAAACCGTTCATGCTGACCATCCTGCTCGCAGCCGTGCTGGCCATGCGCGGGCAGCAGGACCCCTTGTTCTCCCAGTACCGCACCAACCTGTTTGCGCTCAACCCGGCAGCGGCAGGCGCCGCAGGCGGGCACGAGTTCCGGCTCCTGTACCGGTCTCAGTGGCAGGCATTTCCGGGATCGCCGCGCACCCTTACCGGGCTGTATAACGGCGCAGCGGATGAAAAAAACAGCTTCGGGGCGATGGTTTTTGCCGATGCGGCGGGTCCGGCAAGCCGTACCGGCCTCCAGCTCGGCTACGCGTTCCGCTTCGGGCTGGGGCAGCCGGGCGCCTACGGCCAGAATTATCTGTCCTTTGGCATGGCAGCCAAAGTAACGCAGTTTGCACTGGACGGGGGGCGGATCTACTTCCAGCAGGCTGGCGATCCGCTGGTGGCTGCGCAGGCCGGCAATACCTGGGCAGGCGATGTGGCATTCGGGCTGTATATGCACAACGAACGCTTCTATGCCGGATTTTCGGCGCCCAATCTGCTGCGCAGCACCCTCGACAACGGGCAGTCGGCTCCCGTCATCGGGCGGCTCTACCGCCATTATTACGGGCTGGCCGGCATGATCCTGCACTACGGGCAGGTGTCGGTCGAGCCCTCCGTACTGCTGAAGCAGGTGGAGGCCGCTCCATTTCAGATCGAGGGGAATGTAAAATTTTACTTTATGGAGGACCGCCTCATCGCGGGGGTTTCATACCGCACGGACTGGCTGATCTCGCTGATGGCGGGAATGCAGCTCAAGCGGCTGAGTTTCCTGTACACGGCGGATCTGATGCCGCCGCATCAGCGGTCGGGCAGCCTGTTTGGGCCAGCCAATGAGCTGAGCCTGGGCTGGACCATCGGCCAGGCAGGCGGCAGCGGCGGCAAGATCAACCGGTTCTACCGGGAGCCCTGAGCCCAAGTCAGGCTGCTTTGGCCTGCTGAATCTGGTTCAGGCAGTCGATGAGCGAGAGGAAGGCCGTATTCTTCAGGTAGTAGTAGATAAATTTTCCTTTCCGCTCCGTGCCGAGGATGCCTTTGTCCCGCAGAATGCTCAGGTGGTGGGACACGGCGGACTGGTCTGCTTTCAGACGGGTGTATATTTCGGTGACCGTGAGCCGCTTGCCATTTTCCAGCATCTCGATGATGGAAAGCCGGGCAGGATGGGCGATGGCTTTGAGGGTGCGGGTTAGCATCTCCATCTGGGAAACAGACCACCCGATTTGTGCAGCGTTCATGAAACAATTTTCATTAGTACATTCAACTCATTAACTGGTTTGTTTAAGATTAGTTTCATAAAACTTAAACTTTTTCCATTTTTTTTCAGTCCGGACTGCACAAAAGATGAAACTTGTCGATGGCACGGACGTAGGTATTGCGTTACTTGAGCCTGAAACGGCCGTTTGGACATGAGAGGAACCCTATTACGTGCTGCAGCAGGTCTGATCATCCTGGCGGCGGGCTGCCAGCCGCCGCCCCAGGGCGGCACAGCACCCGGCGGAGCAGCGCCCGGCGCCGAGCAGATTGCCCAGGGCATTCAGGATATTTCGGCGGAATTCAACGAGCTTTCGCGCCCCAACCGGGTGCAGGCTTGGGTGGACAACCTGATCGTCAAGGTGCAGCCGGGCAAGGATATGCCGCAGGTGGCCACGCTGCAGGAAGGCGAAACGGCGGAATACCTCTATCAGCGCACCATCCGCAAATCGGAGTTTACCCTCCGGGGCCAGCGCTTTTACGAGCCGTGGATTCTGATCAAGACCCAGAACGGCATCATGGGCTGGGTGCATGAAGGCGGTGTACGCTTCATGCAGCCGGGCTTTGTGGACATGGTCGGCAAGCAGCAGCCTGCTGCCGGCGACCCCGCCGCCCGGATGCGGGGCCCTGCTGCGGCACCTGCAGCAAGCCCGGCCGAAGACCGGACCCTGGTGCCCGGCAAGCAGGCCGGCGCCATCCGCCTCAAAACCTCTGAAACCGACCTTGTGCAGATCTATGGCGGCTCCCATGTGGGGCGCGCTTCGGTGAAGCTGCCCGAAGGGCAGGAGGAGCCCTGCACCGTGCTCTTCGCCGGCGACAACGACGAGGTCCGCATCACCTGGGCCGACGATGCCCGCACGAAGGTGAAAGCCCTGTATTTCGACAAGCCCAATTCCGCCTGGTTCACCCAGCAGGGCCTGACCGTCGGCATGCCCCTCGGCGAGCTGATCAAGGCCAACCGGGGGCCCGTGGCCTTCTACGGCTTCGGATGGGCCTACGGCGGGGTCGTCAGCTCCTGGCGCGGCGGCGCCTTCGCGCCGCGGGAAAAGCACTTCTACGCCGTGCTGTCTCCCGCTTCCAACGCCCCCGGCGATGTGCTGGCCCGGTACCAGGGCAATCAGGTCTACAACTCGAACATCGAGGAACTCGAGCGCCTGAACCTGCGCGTGTCCCGGATCGTGCTGTATCTGGACTGACTTACCAGTTTTCGTGCAGGCCCTCGCTGTGCTGCACCGGCAGCAGCATGCGCACGCGCGCGCCCGTGACCTGCCCGTCTGGGCCTGCCACATCTTCCACCTTGACGGAATGCTGCTTGCCTGTCATCCGGGCAAACAGCGCCATGCGCTCCATCGTGATCTGCATGCCTTTCGACACGTGATCGGCCGGGCGGCCTTCCTTCTTGCGCTTGCTGGCCTCGATCCCGATGCCGTTGTCCTCGATCAGAATCCGCAGATAATCCGGCCCCTCCTGCGAGACCGATACCCGGATCGTGCCATCCTTTTCGAGCGGCATGATGCCGTGCTTGATGGAGTTTTCGACGAAGGGCTGCAGGAGCATCGGCGGAAGCTGGGTGCCGCTTTGGTCCACGTCCGGATCCACGCGCACCTCGTAGTCGAATTTCTCCGGAAACCGCATTTTCTCCAGCCCCAGGTACAGCTTCAGGCGCTCTACCTCCTCGCCGAGGCTGATGACGTCGCTCTTGGTGCTTTCGAGGTTCATCCGGATCAGCTTGGCGAAATTGGAGAGGAATTTATTGGCCGATACCCGGTCCTGGCGGTGAATGAAATACTGGATCGACTGCAGGGCATTGAAGGTGAAATGCGGATTCATCATGGCGTACAGGGCCTGATGCTCCAGCCGCAGCTTCTCGGCGGTATTGCGGATGTAAAGCTGCTCGCGCTGCTGGCGGCGGCGGGCGTCGTAAAAGCGGTAGATCCCCCAGCCGATGCCGGCCAGCAGCAGCACCATGAGGCTCACGAACCACCAGGTCTGCCAGAACGGAGGCCGGATCTGGAAGGTAAACGTGGCCGGGCTGGAAAAATCCCAGGGCTCGGCTTCTTTTTTGGCAATCACTTTAAAGGTGTACCAGCCCGGCTTGAGATTCGGATAGGGCACGCTGTAGAGGCGGGTCGGCTCCTGCCAGTCGCGGTCTACGCCCTCCATCATGTAGCGGTATTCGACCTGCTTGGGGCTTTGCAGGCTGATGCCGATGAAGTCGAAGTCGATGCGGGTGGTGGTATGGGGCAGCCGGAGGCCGATCGGCAGGCCCAGGGCATCGACCGGGTAGCCTTGCCTGGACCATTCCGATCCGGTGCCTACGCGGACGCCGGTGATATACACCGGGATTTTGCCGCCGACGGGCTGCCCCTGCGCATTGGCAGGCCGCATGACGGCGCCTTCCGTGACGCCCAGCCAGAGGTTGCCGCGGCTGTCGATGAAGGCGGCGTTGGCATTGCATTCGAGGCCGGGCAGGCCATCCTGCTGGGTATAGTGCTCGAAATCAGCCCGTTCGGAGCCGCCGTGCGCCAGGTAGCGGTCGAATGCGGGCCAGGGCAGGCAGTAGGCGCCGTTTTCTGTCCCGATCCAGAGGCCTTTGCCTGGCTCTTCGACCAGGGCCACCACCGTATTGGCGCCCGATGCGCCGCTGATGTGCAGATCATGGGGCGTGTTTTCATCGAAAAAGGCCAGCCCGGCAGACGATCCGATCCAGAACCGCCCGCGGCTGTCTTCGAGCAGGGTGATGACATTGGCGCCGATGACGGAGTCGGGCGCCTCGAAGCGCCGGGCGGCGCCGGCTTCGATCACGCTCAGCCCCTGGGAGCCTCCCACCCATATGCGGCCCTGGCGGTCGTGGCGGATGGCGTAGACGGTATTGTCGGTCAGGCCGTTGCCGGTGTGGTAGCGCTGCACGAAGCGCTCGCCCTCGCGCACGAAGATGCCGTTGTCGGTGCCGACCCACAGGCTGCCGTCGGGCATTTCGGCGACGGCGTAGGCGGCGTTGCAGTGCAGGCCGTCCACGCCGTTGTACACGCGGAAGGCGCCGCCGGCGAAGCGGGTCAGGGTGCCGTTGTACGAGGCGAGCCAGAAATGGCCGCTGCGGTCCTGGAGGCTGTAGCAGATCGCATTGCCGCCCAGGCCGTCGCGGGTGGTGTAGTAGCGCCGCACGGCGCCGTTGCTGATCAGGTTGATGCCCTGGTCGCGGGTGATCACCCAGATCCGGCCCTGCGCATCTTCGAGGAAGGATTTGGCGATGTTGCTCGTCAGGCTGTCCTGCATGGAGTAGGCCTCGAACATGCCCTCGGTGATGTTGCGCAGCCCCCCGCCGTCGGTGCCGAACCACAGATTGCCCTCGGTATCTGCCAGCGCCGACCGCATGGTATAGTCGAGCGAACGGTCTTTGCGGTTGAGCGCGCGCGCCGTGCCGCCAGCCCAATGCAGGATGCCGTTGCCCGTGCCGATCCAGATCCGCCCGTCACGCCCTTCCGCCAGGCAGTACACCGCCGGATCGGGCAGGCCCGCATCCCGGGGCGAGATCAGCTGCGCCGATCCGCCCGCAATCCGGATGGCACCGGTATTGCCGCCTGCCCAGAGGCTTCCGTCCCGTGCGTTCAGCAGGTCATAGACCTCGTACATCAGCTCGGTGCGGAACCGGCGCACGCGCTGCGGCTCCTGCGGCGCCAGATAAAACAGGCCGCTCAGCGTGCCGATCCAGAGGGTGTCCCGGCGGAACAGCAGCGCCTGGATGCTTTGTTCGGCAGAAACGCCTTCCCACTGCAGGCCCGGAATCAGGATCTGGCCCCCTTCCAGCCAGGCCAGCCCCTTGCTCCTGCCGCCGATCCAGAGCCTGCCGCTGGCAGGCTCCTGCGCGAGGGCCTTGATGTCGTTTTCGGGAAGCCCTTGCGCAGTCGTAAAATCCTGGAACTGAACCCGGTCATAGCGGGTAAGCCCGTTGTCGGAGGCGATCCAGATGGCGCCGCTCCGGTCTTCGAGCAGATCGGCGATGAAGTTGCCCCGGAGCCCTTCCGCTGCGCCATAATCGGCAAAGCGGTTGCCGTCGTAGCGGCTGACCCCCCGGTGGGTGCCGATCCACAGGTATCCGAAGCGGTCCTGCATGAGGGCCATGACCTGCGACTGGATGAGCCCGTCGCTGGTGCTGATGCGGGACACATTGTACACCTGGGCGGCTGCAAAGCGGGGCTGCAGGCCAGCCAGCAGGACAAAACAGGCGCAGGACAGCAGATTCCGCATAGGGCTGTAGGCTGAGGTTCGGAATGCGAATATACCGGATCGGCCGGACACCGGCTCAGCCCAGCCGCTTTACTTCTTTGGGATGCTTGTGGACATACTGCCGCAGGATGCGGTACACGTCCGGCGCTTCGGGTTTACGGGGAATGAGGCCTGCGAGTTCGTCCGCCGAGCGGATGCTCAGGTCGCTGTCCAGGTAGGCATAGCCGCGGTACACGCCCTGATGGACCCATACGACGGAGCGCTCGCCGTAGTGCCGACCTTTGCCGGAGATGAGGTAGGATTCGCCGCTGCTTTTGCCGTAGCTCAGCTCGTGGAGGGCCAGGATGACGCGCTCGTTGTAGGATTCGGGCGATTCCTCGCCGGTGCAGGCGCCGCGGCAGAGGTGGAGGTACACATGGAAGCAGCGTCCGGGGCCGGACTCGGCGCCGTAGAGCTTGGGGCAGAGCTCGTGGCGGCGCCCGAAGCGGTCCAGCGCGGCTTCCGCATGGCCCTGGCCGCTGTAGCCGGCGTGCGGGTGCTTGCGCTCGTCGTATTTGCCCACGTGCAGGGTCAGGTAGCCGGCCTCGTTGGGGGCGGAGTAAATGCCGTGCTTGAAGCTGCGCCGCATCTGGGCGCGGTTGTGCGGGGGCTGGATGCGCTTGATTTCCTCGTTTTCGCGCAGCAGCGCGATGAGTTCGCTGCCGGACAGCTCGTAGCTGATGTCGTGGATCTGCTCCATGAGCTGCAGGGTGCGGCTCTGCTTGTGCGCGCCCTGGAAATGCGAAAGCACGCGCTTGCGGATGTTGGTGCTTTTGCCCACGTAAAGCACCTCGCCGCGCGCATCATGGAAATAGTACACCCCCGTTTCTTCCGGCAGCCCGTCCACGGTGCTGCGCGGCAGATGGGAGGGCAGGCGCACCTCCGACATCTCCTGCCGGAGCACCTGGCCGCTGATCTCGCGGGCGCCGACGCCCATCAGCTGCTCGAAGAGCTGCACCGTCGCGGCGGCATCGCCGGCAGCGCGGTGCCGCGCCTCGATCCGGATGCCCAGCCGGTCGCAGATGCGGCCCAGGCTGTACGACTCCAGGCCGGGAAACAGCTTGCGGCTGAGCTTGACCGTGCACAGCTGCTTGCGGGCGTAGGTGTAGCCCAGCTCGCGGAATTCGCGCTGGATGAAGGCATAGTCGAAGCGCACGTTGTGCGCCACGAAGACCGCGTCGGCGGTCATTTCCACAACCCTGCGGGCGATTTCGTAAAACTTCGGCGCATCCCGCACCATCTCGTTGTCGATGCCGGTTATCCGTGTGATGAACTCCGGGATCGGTGTCTGCGGATTGACCAGGCTGACGAAGGAGTCCACCACCTGCGTGCCGTCGTGCCGGTACACCGCAATCTCGGTGATGCGGTCGCGGGCCGGATCGCCGCCCGAGGTCTCGATGTCGATGATGGCGTACATGCTGGGAAAGGCCGCTGGCTGAACCGTATGCCTGGCAAGCTTACCAATAAAATTGGATACAAGCAAGCTGTGCCGCCGGATCTGCCCGGAATGCTGCTGTAATTGGGTTTTTGGCTAAAAGGTATAGGGTCTGGTCATGAAGTCCATGCCTTCCAGCGCATCGCCGTCGGCATCGAAGAGGGTATTGTTGTCCCAGCTGGAGCCGGTGCCCCAGGGATCGCGCATGCCGGAGGTGATCCAGGCCGGCTCCCAGTACATGAGGCCGCTGCCGCCGCCGGCGATGATGGCCTGCGTGAGGTCGGTGAGGTAGCGCAGCTGCCCGATGGGGGTGGCGGAGTAGCCGTACACGGGGTTGTAGCCGCCCGAGAGGATATTGTTGTAGGAATCGGCATTGCCCTCGGTCCAGGGGAAGGCGGTCTCGACGATCATCAGGTCCTTGTTCCAGGCCGATTTGAGGCGCTTAAGGGTATCGGTGATGGCGCGCATGGAATTGACCGTGGACCATTTGAAGTAATGGGAAATGCCGATGATGTCGAAGTCGGTGACCCCGCCTTTCCGGATGACGCCGTCGGTCCACCAGCCTGCGTTCTGGAGCTGGGCGACGTGCAGGATGATGCGGGGCTTGACGGGGGAGGCGGCGGAGAAATCGCGCACGGCGCGGATGCCGCTGCTGAGCAGGCCGGCGAAGGGCTGCCAGTTGTTGTTTTCGATCTGGCCGGCGGGATGCAGCATGCCGGGATTGGTTTCGTTGCCCACCTGGATATACTCAGGGGTAAGATTTTGAGCAGCAAGCCCTTGCAGCACTTTCAGGGTGTACTGGTACACAGAGTCCTGCAGGACGGGGTAGGGGAGGCCTGCCCATGCGGCGGGGGTTGTCTGGCGGCCCGGATCGGCCCATTCGTCGGAGTAATGCAGATCCAGATTGACGGCCATGCCGGCGGCCTTGGCGCGGCGGATGGTTTCGGTGACATCGGCGAGGCCGTTGTAGAAGGTGCCGCCGTTCAGATCGGCCACCCACTGCGGGGTGTGCCAGAGGCGCACGCGCACGAGGTTGGCGCCGCGGTTGCGGAAGATGACGAAGGGATCGCCGGCCTTGCCGGAGTCGCGGTACACCGCGCCGTAGTCTTCGAGCTGGTTCACATAGGAAAGGTCCGCCCCCATCACGAACTGGGCGGGCGTGTAGAAGTTCCGTTCCGGCTGCGGAGCAGGCGCGGGCGGCTTGCAGGCGGCGAGGAGGCACAGCGGAAGCAGCGGAAGCAAATGGCGGAGGTTCAGGCGCATAGGAGTCGGGTATCAGGACCGTCTGTCCGGGACGGTTCGTAAATATCCGGATGCTTGGCTATATTTACCAGAAGGAGGAGCAAATTCTCTCTCGTCCGCCGGCATAACGCCATCCGCTCTGTAGGACTTGGTATTATGTCAGCTGGTATGAGGTGCTGCCGTACTGGCAACGCCGCTGGCATAGCGGGCGTTATATAGAAGTCATATGCTGTACCCCAGCTTGCCGGAATAAGAAAAGGCATTTCGGATTCAATAAATTTACAACACAGATTAAAAATATCATATTTTAAATTGAAAAAGTCGTATATTAAGCGTATGTGAATTCTGTATTGAAACAATTTGTTTTTAGATAATGTTTGTGCATTTAATTCAAACAAAATAAAGTCTCGTTATGCGTCTTCTATTCTCTTCTCTTCTCTTCTCTGTTCTTCCTTGGTTGTAACAAGGAAACAGATATTCCACTTACATACAGTTCGTTACCGTTCCCGCAAACGGCGCATCCGCATTTCCCATCACCCTGACCGCAACAGAAACAGGCGGCGCAGGCCGCGTGTTCACCACCACCCTCAGCGTTACAGCAGCCTCGGATCCCAATGGCGAACTGCCTCAGTAACCCAAAACTACCGCATGATGAAAGCATTCATTCCTTTCCTTCTCCTGCTTGCAGGGATTCAAATCACCCATGTGCAAGCGCAGGAGCTGTTTCGCGCCAAGACAGCGTTGAGTGTGAATACAGGGGTTTACCTGGACGGCTTATATCCATCCAGGGTTTTCTTTGAGCAAGAAGTGGTCTACTGGCCCAAAAGAGGTGTTTCAATGGGCTTCCGGCTGGGCTTAGGCAGTGCGTGGCAATGGGCAAATCTAAGCATTGGAATTGAAAATACCTGGAGTGGAACTTTGCTGGGCACTGCAACAGCCTACGTACTTACCGGCCGCAAGAATCACCACTTCGAAGCTGCGCTGGGGCCGGAACTCTTGATTCCGAGTCCCGAATTTTTTTATCCGGTTGTTCCCTATGCTGAAGCAGGCTACCGCTTTCAGAAACCCTCCAGTGGCTTTTTTGTACGTGGCTTTATAGGCTCTGTGAGTGGGCTGGGCGTAGGGGTTGGATACAGTTTTCCGGTGAAAAACAGATAATGCGGCGACTGCGGTCCATCCTGTGGTTCAGTGTACTGCCGAGCGGACGGGTTCAGGGGCAACTCCTGGGCCCCGGCCCGTCCGCGGCAGGCCGCGTGTTCACCACTACCCTCAGCGTTACAGCAGCCTCCGATCCCAATGGCGAACTGCCTCAGTAACCTAAAACTACCGCATGATGAAAACGTTCATTTCCTTCCTCCTCCTGCTTGCATGCGTGCAGACCGCCGGCGCTCAGAAGCTCTTCTTCCGCACCAAACCGGCACTGTCCGTCAACATGGGCGTGCATATATATGGCACGGGCCATCCCCGTGTTTGCTTCGAGCAGGAAGCGGTGTACTGGCTGAGCAAAGGCGTTGCGATGGGGTTCCGGCTGGGCGCAGGCCGCTTGTTGCCAGCTAACTTCGGCTGGGCATGGGACCAAACTGAAACCACCAGTGTCGTTGCCGCCGCTTACGTATGTACAGGCCGGAAGAATCACCACTTCGAGGCTGCGCTGGGGCCGGAGTTCTGGATCGACGGAAATGAATACGGCCCTCCGCTCGTGCCGTACGCCGAAGCGGGCTACCGCTTCCAGCGGCCCGGCGGCGTCTTGTTTGTGCGGAGTTTTGCGGGCATCACCAGCGGGCTGGGCCTGGGGTTCGGGCTGGCCTTTCAGTGAGGAGGCCATCCGCTGAAAGCAGCCAGCCCGCCTGCTCCTTCCGGAAGCGGCGCAGGCCGCGTGTTCACCACCACCCTCAGCGTTACAGCAGCCTCCGATCCCAATGGCGAACTGCCTCAGTAACCTAAAACCATCGCATGATGAAAACGTTCATTTCTTTCCTCCTCCTGCTTGCGGGGATTCAAATCACCCATGTGCAAGCGCAGGAGCTGTTTCGCGCCAAGACAGCGCTGAGTTTGAATGTAGAAACCGGAATCTTTTGGAACCAGTCAAGGGTTTCATATGAGCAAGAGATTGTCTATTGGCCTAAAAAAGGCGTTTCTATGGGTTTCCGGCTGGGCTTAGGGCATCATGGGACATTAGACCCCTTGTTAGGGGATAGACGGCTGGTCCCCAGTTTTACGGGTACGGTAGCCGCTTACGTGCTTACGGGCCGCAAGAATCACCACTTCGAAGCTGCGCTGGGGCCGGAATTTTTTATTCCGCCTCTCGAATTTATTTACCCGGTTATTCCCTATGCCGAAGTAGGCTACCGCTGCCAGAGCCCTTCCAGCGGCTTTTTTGTGCGGGGCTTTGCAGGCTTTATCGGCGGGCTGGGCGTAGGGGTTGGATACAGTTTTCCGGTGAAAAACAGATAATGCGGCGACTGCGGTCCATATCTGAAAACAGCAGCCAGCCCGCCTGCTCCTTCCGGAAGCGGCGGGCTGCTGCATAATTTGCCAAACCGGCGGATAGCTCCGGACATGTTTTGCAGTCTGTGCTGCTGCTGTCCCGGAAAGCAGAGTCCAGGGTTGTTCCTCGCCTCTGCCTGGGCGCCCGGCGGCGAGCCGCGGGTGCTGCTTGCGGGGTGGTCCGGGCTGCTGGAAGTGGACACGGCCGGCGTATCCCGGCAGCGGATCACCATCTCCAGCCAGCGCAGAACGCACTTCTTCAATGGGGTGCAGTGGAATCCCTGAGCCGCTGCCGGCTGGCCCTGCGGCAGCGCCTGCATCCGGATCTCCCGTCGCAGCCCTGCCGGATTCGGCAGGGCTGCTGCGTGTATTCGATAAAACAGCGCGTTTTTATCGATCGTATTCGATGAATCGGCGCGTTTTTATCGAATAGAGGTGTATATTGGGCTCATACTTGATGATGCCCGGTATGCAAGCCTATATTTCCCGGTCTATTTCCCAGGCCCTGCAGCAAGCCCTTACAGCAGACCCCCGCAAGATTATTCTGGTGTACGGGCCGCGGCAAGTAGGCAAAACGACCCTGACCCAGCATGTGCTGGACCAGCTGGCGGATAAGCGGGTGCTGCGGATCAATGCAGACCTCAGCGCAGATACCGCCGTGCTGTCCTCCCGCGACCTGGCCCAGCTCCGGATGCTGACTGGCGGATACGACTATGTGCTGATCGATGAAGCGCAGCGGGTGCCCGATATTGGAATCAACCTGAAAATCCTGCACGATCAGTTTCCGGCGCTGCGGCTGCTCGTCACGGGCTCTTCTTCTCTGGACCTGGCCAATCAGGTGCGCGAGCCGCTGACGGGACGCACCCGGACCTTCCGGATGCATCCGTTCTCCGCCGGCGAGCTGGCACAGCACTTCGGCGTTTGGGATTTTCGCCGGCGGCTGGAGGAATGGCTGCGGTTTGGCATGTATCCAGGGGTGCTGGAGTGGGAAAATCAGGCGCAGAAAGCAAGCTTTCTGGAGGAGCTCACCCAAGCCTATCTGTATAAAGACGTCCTGGAGCTGAGCGGCATCCGGCACAGCGACAAGCTGCGCGACCTGCTGCGCCTGCTGGCGTTTCAGATCGGGTCGGAGGTATCCTACAATGAACTGGGCCGCCGGCTGGGCCTGGACACGATGACCGTCCAGCGGTATGTGGACTTGCTGGAAAAAGCTTTCGTCATCCAGCGGCTCGGCGGCTACAGCCGCAACCTGCGCAAGGAAATCTCCCGCAGCCAGAAGATATTTTTCTGGGACCTGGGGATCCGCAATGCCCTCATCGGGCGGTTTGCGCCGCTGGAACAGCGGGAGGATCAGGGGGCGCTGTGGGAGAATTTTCTGTTTGTGGAGCGCCGCAAGTACCTCGACAACCGCCAGCAGCGTGCTCAGCCGTACTTCTGGCGGCTGCAGAGCGGGGCTGAAATCGACTATGTGGAGGAAGCCGAAGGCCAGCTCACAGGCTACGGGTTCAAGTATGCAGCCAAACAAGCCCGTCCGCCGGCGGCCTGGCAGGCGACGTACCCGGGCGCCGCTTTCCATACCGTCAACCGGGAGAACTGGCTGCCTTTTGTGCTGGGCGAGTAAGGGCTGGGGGATGTGCCTGCATCGGCGGTCAGTGCCGCACCTGCCTGCATCCAGATTCTGCATCAGCTTCCCCCTCCATCCCATCCGCTGATATAATCCAAATACGGCGAGTGTATTCTCCGAATTTAGCTAAATTCGGAGAATACAGCCCTGCGGAAGTGAGCAGGCCGCCTACCCGGAAGCTTCCTTTGCGGTCATTCATCCTGAAAACGATCTGGATTTCATCGCATAAGACGGTGATCAGCCAGGACGGGTAAGGGTATTCCTGATCCGAAGAGAGAAGCCCTGGCATACCTTTATTCATCATCTGCTTGTACGACGATCACCTGATCGCTGGTATGGACCTGTACCATGTGCAGAAGTTTAACTATTATAGGGCGTAAGGTTTCGAGCTTATTATTGGGTGCGTCCAGTACAATCAGCTTGATCGGAAATTTTCCAATGTTCTGCTGATACTGCAGATTTTTATCCATGGTGACTAGCGCCTCAAACCCATGCATAATCATCAGCCCGAGAAGCTCCCCATTCTTTTTGGCCTGCCACCCCATGTCTGCTACCGTGAATACGTCATGCGCAGCATCAAACCCTGCTTTGAGCTTTTTGGGCAGGTTCTCATCCAGCAGCATTTTCATAGCGGGGAGCCTTGAATTGTTCCACCCAAGTTGCCGCCGCCTGCAGCACTTCCAGCGCCTGTGAACGGCTCACACTTGGGAAATTTTCCAAAAACGCATCCAGCGTCTCCGTTTCCAGCCAATCGAACAGGGTGCGTACAGGCACCCGTGTGCCCGTGAAAACGGGCGTTCCGCTCACAATTTCGGGGTCTATGGTAATGGGCAAGCCAGGCATAGCGGTGTCTTTGGCTTGAATATACACCTTTTTCCGTGTATTCTGATGTACAGATGGTCAACGAATTCATGGATCGCCTGTGATCGTTGCCTATCCCAGCGGCAAGCACACCTGAAACGAGGCTGCCGGCATCCTCCTCCCGGCGTGCCCAGCATCCGCAAGCCCCTGCAGCCCTGGGCGCGCTGGGGCAGGCCGCCCTGAGTGCATAAGCTGTCGGGATCACCCCACCACCTCCACCCGGTTCCGGCCCAGGCGCACCTGCTTGCGGCGCTCCAGCTGCTTGAGCAGCCGCGATACCACCTCGCGCGAGGTGTGCAGGTCGTCGGCGATCTGCTGGTGCGTGGCCTGCAGCACCGGATTGCCCGCCACCCCTGTGCGGTCGCGGAGGTACTTCCAGAGCCGCTCGTCCAGCTTCTGGAAGGCAATGCTGTCCAGCGTTTCGAGCATCTGTTCCAGCCGCCGCCGGTACGTCTGCATCACGAAGCTCTTCCAGCTCCGGTACTGCGTCATCCAGCTGTCCACATACTGCGCCGGAATCATCAGCAGCTCGCAGTCGTCCTCGGCCAGGGCCCGCACTGCGCTCACCTCCTCGCCCACGCAGCAGGTCAGCGACATCGCGCAGCTCTCGCCCGCATAGAAATAATACAGCAGCAGCTCATTGCCGTCGTCGTCCTCCCGCAGCACCTTGATCGAGCCCGTCAGCAGGAGGGGAATGGCATGAATATACGATCCCGGCTCGAGGATAGGCTCCCCGGCCGGGACGAATTTATACGTGCTGTGCCGCTCGATGGCTGCGATCAGCTCCGGCTCGCGGAGCATCGGGAAATGGGAGCGGATCAGGTCGGTGGTGGTCTGCATGGCCGGGCATTTTGCCCAAAATTACGAGTTCCCCCGGTTTATTCAACCCCTCGCTTCGGCTCCGCTCAGCGACCCGCTTCGGCTCCGCTCAGCGACCTGCTTCGGCTCCAGTTCGACAGGCTCACCGCAAGCGCTCAGCGGCCAAAACCCAAAACCCCCAACCCCCAACCCAAAACGCCCAGCCTCACCGCACCTCCTCGTAGATCACCTCCTCGGGACCGGCGGCAGGCGCCTGCCGCGCCGACGGCGTGCAGGCCCCGCGTTCGCAGCCCAGGTTGAGCACCGCCTGCGCGATCAGCAGCGCGCCGAACACCCCGATCACCGGCGCCTGTTCGTCCGCCGCCATCCAGAGGCCGATGCTGCCCATGCCCATCCGCAGCCAGCGCATCCAGTGCCACGTGCGGAACAATTCCATCAATCGGTTCATATGCAATGGCTTAGCGGTGCACCATGGCCCAGCCCATGTAGCCGCCCGTCAGGTTGTAGAGCTGCTTGAAGCCGCGGGAGGCCATCAGCCCGCAGGCTGCTGCGCTCCGGCTGCCGCTGCGGCAGTACACCGCATAGGGCTTCGACTTGTCCAGCTTCTCGATCTGGTCGGCGAAGGCGGGGTCGTAGATATTGATCTGCAGCGCGCCGTCGATCACGCCTTCCCAGGTCTCCTCGGGCGTGCGCACATCGATCAGGGTCAGGCCGGCCGTATGGGCACGCAGCGCGTCGAGGTCGCGGGCGGAGAGGGTTTGATAAGCTCCCATCAGTGAAACATTCAGTTGAAGTGTGGATAACAGGAGCAAAGATCGGGCGCGCCGCAGGCCGTTTTCCGTAACTGCCGTCACACAGCCGCTCAAAGCGGCTTTTTCGCCAGATAAAAGTCCACCATCTCCAGGCTGCTGGCGATGCGCTCTTCGAGGGCTTCCACCGATTTCGGGGGCGGAACGATCACCTTGTCGCCGGGCCGCCAGTTGAGCGGGCAGGAAACGGAGTGTGTGGAGGCCGTCTGCAGCGCCTGCAGGGCCCGCTGAATTTCGTCCATGTTGCGGCCGATGTTCAGCGGGTAGTACATGATCAGGCGGATCGTGCCTTCGGGATCGATGAAAAACACCGCCCGCACGGCAGCCGTCTCGCTTTCGCCGGGCTGCAGCATGCCGTAAAGCTTGGCTACCTTCATGTCGATATCGGCGATGATGGGGAATTTCATCGTCACGCCGAGGTTGCGGCGCACATTCTCCACCCAGGCGATGTGCGAGTGGATGCTGTCGATGCTCAGGCCCATGAGCTTGGTATTCAGGGCATTGAACTTGCCTTCCTCCATCGCGAAGGCCGACATTTCCGTCGTGCAGACCGGGGTGAAATCGGCGGGGTGGGAGAAGAGCAGCACCCAGCTGCCTTTGTTGTAGTCCGAAAACTTGATGCGGCCCGTCGTGGTGAGGGCTTCGAAGTCCGGCGCTTTGTCGCCGATGCGGGGCATTGAATAGGCTGCTTCCATTGTGTAAGGATTCAGGGTGAAACATGCATGCCGGAAGATACGCCGCCGGCGCTGCACATCAAAGCGCTGCAAACATGCAGGGCTGCGGCCTCGCATCCAGTGACAAAACACACTTCCGGCTGCATTACAGCAGCAGCAGGCCCACCGAGATGAAGGTCGTCGCCTGCACAAAGCGCCGGTAGGGCTGTTCGGGGATGCGGCGCGTGATGCGGATGCCTGCCCAGGCGCCTGCGGCGATGAGCGGCAGCGCGGCGAGGTTGAGCAGGACGCTGTTCAGGGTAATGGTGTGCCACTGCCAGATGTGAAACGGGACCTTGGACACATTGACCATCATGAAAAACCAGGCGCCGGTGCCGATGAAGGCCTGCTTGGGCAGGCGCATCGCCAGCAGATAGACCGACATGATGGGCCCTGCCGCATTGCCGATCATCGTGGCGATGCCGCCCAGCAGGCCAGTGACTGCGGCAAATGCGGGGTGGGAGGGCATGCGCTCCATGCCCTGCCGCTCGGTCCAGAACATCACCGCCAGCCCCAGGAGGATGAGCCCTGCCATCAGCAGCTTGAAAGCGCTCTCCGACACCACCCAGCCGATCCAGGCGCCCAGCGCAATGCCCAGCAGCGCGCCGGGCATCAGCTGCCGCAGGGCCTTCCAGTCGGCGCCGCGGTGGTAGTAGCCCACGCCGAAGACATCGGCCAGGATGAGCATGGGCAGCACCAGCCCGCTGGACAGCTTGCCGCCGAAGGCCCAGGCCAGCACGGGGATCATGCAGTTGAACAGGCCCGAAAGCCCGGTTTTGGACATGCCGATCAGCAGGCCGGAGAGGGCCAGGGCCGCGAGCTGAGCGGTGCTCAGCGGTTCGGGCAGCATGGGGAGATTCATGCTGCAAGGTACGGCCTGCGCCTACGCCGCCTGCCCGGCGGCAGCAAAATCTTCCGCTTCCGGCAGGGCTGCCGCTTCGGGCGCCGGCAGCAGCACCGTGAAGGTGCTGCCTGCGCCGGGTTCGCTCTGGACCCCGATCTGCCCGCCCATCGCACGGACAAAGGTAGCGCAGAGCGAAAGGCCCAGCCCCAGCCCCTTTTCGCGCGCCGTGCCGCGGGTGCTGCGCAGCGGCTTCGCCTCGAAGAGCGCCTGAACCTGCGCCGGCGTTATCCCGATGCCCGTATCGCGGACCTGCAGGGCCCAGCCTGCCGGCGTGCTGGCTGCGGAGAGGAGCACCTCCCCGCCTTCCGGAGTGAATTTGAGGGCGTTGGAAAGCAGGTTGCGTACAACGACGAAGAGCATGTCCGGGTCGCCCCAGACGGCGGCCTCCGGGGGAAGGCTGATTTCCAGGCGGATGCGCTTATTCTGCGCCTGGTCGGCCAGCAGCGCTTCGGCCTGGGCGGCGATCTGGCCCAGCGGCACGGAAGCCATGCGGGGCGTGATGCCCTGGCGCTGGGTCTGCGCCCAGTAGAGCAGGTTGTCGAGCAGGCCGGAGGTGTGGCGCACCTTCGCTTCGAGGTCGCTGAGGAGCTGCTTGCGCTGGCCCGGCGGCAGGTCTTCGTGGGAGATCAGCGAAAGGCCGGCCTGCACGGAGGAAAGCGGTGCGCGGAAGTCGTGGGAAATAAGCGAAAACAGCAGGTCGCGGTCCTGGTTCTGGGCGCGGAGGTCCTCATTGGTGCGTCGGATGCGGGCGCTGTTGCGGCGGTGGTGCCAGCTCCGGTACAGAAACCACAGGCCGGCGCCGGAGGCCAGCACGGCCAGCCCGCCCATCCAAGCGATCTGGATCCGGCTGCGGCGCAGCTCTTCGCGCTGCCGGGCTTCGAGCGTCTGCCGGGCTTCGAGCGCCTGCTGCTCCAGCCTGCCGCGCTGCTCGTCGAGCCGGGCCTGCAGCAGCGTCTGCGCCGATGCTTCGGCCTGCTTCACCCGAAGCCGGTCGCGGGCTTCGGCCGCCTCGAAGGCTTCGCGGTAGCGCCCGCGTGCCGCGGCAGCCTCCGCCATCACCGACCAGGCATCGGTCGCAATCTCAGGCTGGGCCAGCAGCACCGAGTCGCTCAGGATGCTCCGGACGATCGGATAGGCAGCAGCGGGATCGCCGGAAGCCGCCAGCGACTTCGCCAGCCCCAGCTGCGCAAATGCCAGATCCCGGTCCTGGCCCTCCCGGAGGGCCCAGTCCTGCGCCAGCCCGTACAGCCGGGCGGCCTCCTGCGCCTGCCCGTCTTCGGCCTGCATCCGGGCCAGCGCCGTATAGATGCTGCTCAGCCGGGCATGGATGCCCTCGCCCAGACTGTAGTCCGCCGCCGACTGCAGATGCGTCCGGGCTTCCTCCCGGCATCCCATCGCCTCGTAAATCATGCCTTCCGCCACCATGCCGTCGGCCACCTCCGCCCGCAGGCCCAGCTTCCGGTTGAGCGCCATGGCCAGGCGGGTCTGCTCCAGCGCCTCCTCGTACTGGCCGGTGGCGTAGTAGATGCCGGCCAGGTTGTGCATCGAGGTCCGGATGCCCCGCTCGTATCCCACCGCTTCGAAGCCTTCCAGCGCATCAAAGAAGTAGCCGATGGCCTCGGGATAGGCCTCGTGGCGCACGTAGTAGATTCCCAGCAGCTGCTGCGCAACGGCGGCGCCTTTGCGGTCTTCCAGGGCTGCCGCCAGCTCCAGCGCCTCCGAGGCGCAGCGGCGCATCTCCTCCGGGTTGCGCTCCATCGACTCCTTCGACTGTTTAATCAAGTCTCTTACAAGGGCCGTATCCGGCACTGACCGTACCGGGTGTGCATACAGGGCTGGATCCGCCGGAACCGCAGGGATTTCGGGCGGCGCAAAGAGCGACAGGAGCAGGAAACAGACGGTTGCTGAGCAGAACATGAATGGCAGGTCTTGCTGATAATTCCTACTGTAATCTACGATAGAAGGGTAGTTTTAGCGCTGGAGTATTCAGCCGAAGTATGATTTTTCCTTACATTCGGAATACTTGATGCATGGCGAAATCTGCCACGGAGAGCCCGGAGCGGCAGCGCGCCGTGCCAGTTTTCCCCCGAAGCCTTACATGCCCGACGCCGGTCAAGGAATTTATGCAGCCATCCTGGTGACGAAGGTCATTGAAAGGCACCCGCAGGGGCCGGAGCTTCCCGCAAGCTGCTGAAAACGAATCGGATGGGAACTGTTGCCGTAGCCGGCGGAACCGGCATGCTGGGCCAGCCGGTGGTGCGCCGCCTCCTGGCCGAAGGCTGGCAGGTGCGGGTGCTGACCACCCGTCCCGGCAAGGCCGCCGCCTGTTTCGGGCCGCAGGTGCAGGAAGTCGCCGGCGACATCGGGGATGAAACGGCCCTGCTGCGGCTCATGGAGGGCTGCACCGCGCTGCACCTGAGCCTGCAGGGCGGGCCTTCGGAAGCGGAGTACCAGCGGATCGAAGCGGAAGGCACCCGGCTCGCGGCTGCCGCCGCCGTCCGCCAGGGCCTGCGCCGCGTATCCATGACCAGCGGCATGGCGGTTTCCTTCCTCACGCCGGAACAGGCCGCCGGGCAGGACCCCGCCTACGCCTCCGCCCGCGCCAAGCGGCAGGCCGAGGCGCATCTGATGGCCAGCGGCGCAGCATACACCATTTTCCGCCCCACCTCCTTCCTCGATACCTTCGGAAAGTACATCCGCGGGCGCTACGCCGTGTCCTTCGGCGGCTTCAACCCCAGTTTTCATTGGATTGCGGCGGAGGACTACGCCCGCTGGGTCTGCGCCAGCTACCGGAGCGATGCCGCCCGCAACCGCATCTATCCCGTGGCCGGCCCGGAGCTGCTGCCGATGGAGGAAGCCGCCCGCCTGTATTTCGGAATCGCAGCCCCGGAGGTGCGGCAGGTGCAGATTCCCGGCTGGCTGCTGCGCGGCATGGCGCGCTTCATCCCGCCGCTGCGCACCGGACTGAAGATGATGGCCGCCGCCGCAGACGTGCAGGAGGAACCGGCGGAAGCGCTCTGGCGCGATCTCGGCGGACCGGTCTTTACGGTGGAGTCCTACTGCCGCAGACTGGCGGAGATGCGGAAAGGCAGCGCCGCTGCACGCAATAAAGGTGCGGCAGGGTGACAAAAGTCGCTGCGATTGCGCGCCGGGCCCTGTTGCTTGCCGGATGACTGCCGGACTTGCTCCGGCGCGAAGCCCTGCCCCGTATGCGGTACACCTTTCTGACGGATGAGATTCAGTATCAGGATGATAAATTCGCACAGCGCATCATCTTCACCGGCAAGGGCGGCAGCATCCGGCTGCTGGCGCTGAAGGCCGGACAGCACATCCCTGTGCATGCCACACCCTTTCCCGCATTTCTCCTGATCCTGGAAGGGACCTTGCGCTTCACCTACGACGAAATGCAGATGGAACTGCCCTCGGGCGCCTGCTGGACCATCGAGCCGGAGGCGCCGCACGCGCTCGAAGCGATCGAAAACACCAAGGCCCTGCTGATCCGGTAAGCTGACAGTCAGACCCATATGACAGACCGTGTATTCCGTTGGCTGATGCCGGCCCTCCTGCTGGGTGCAGCCTGCTCCAATCCGCCGGCAGGCCGGCAGGCCGCCGGCTCCATACCGGACTCCACTGTGCTGCGCCAGGGCAAGGAAGCTGCCTCGGCGGTTTTCGCCGCGCTGAGCGGCAGGCTGCAGCAGTCGCTGCAGGCCGAGGGCGCCGCTGGCGCCATCCGCTACTGCAATCTGGCAGCCCTGCCCCTGACCGACAGCATCGCGGCGCAGTACGGCTGCGCCGTCCGCCGCACCAGCCTCCGCGTGCGCAATCCGCTCAACGCGCCCGACTCCTCCGAGCGCGCCCAGCTGGAGCGCTACGCCCTGCAGCTCCGGGACAGCCTCCCGCTGGCGCCGGCTGTAGCGCGCCTGCCCGGCGGCGAAGTGCGCTGGTACGGCCCCATTTTCACCGCAGACCTGTGCCTGAAATGCCACGGCCAGCCCGGCAGCACCCTGCTTCCCGAGGTGCCGCCCCTGCTCAGCGAACTGTACCCCGAGGACCGCGCCGCCGGATACCAGGCCGGCGAATGGCGGGGCATGTGGAGCATCGCCTTCAGCAGACAGCCCTGAGCGCCGCAGGCATGCGGGGTTTTTCGCCGGGAACTCGTAGCTTTTGCGGCTGAACTGCCCCTATGCCTGCCGATTTCTTCTCCACCCTCGTCTATGCAGCTGCCAACGAGGACAGCCGCAGCGAACTCCGCGCCCTGCATTCCGGGCCGCAGGACCGCATCCTCTGCCTGACCGGCAGCGGCGCCCGCCCGCTGGACCTGCTCACGGCGCCGGGCGGCGAGCTCACCGCCCTCGACCTCAATCCCGCCCAGACCCGCCTGCTGCACCTGAAAGCTGCCGCCATCGCCCAGCTCGACGCGCCGGCGCTGCACCGTTTTCTGGGCATTGCCGGGGGCACGGACCGCATGGCCGCCTACCGGCGCCTGCGCGCAAGCCTGCCGCCGGATACCGCCGCCTGGTGGGACCGGCACCCGCACCACCTGCGGCGCGGCGTGCTGTATGCCGGCATCTGGGAGCATTACCTCGCCCTCATGGCGCAGGCCGGCGCTCTGCGCGGCAGCCTGCGCCGCCGCCTCTTCGACGCGCCGGACCTGGACACCCAGGCACGCATCTGGGAGCGCGAGTGGGAAGGCCCGCTCTGGACGGCCTATCTGCGCTTCCTGGCCCAGCGCTGGCTGTGGCGCTATGCCCTCCGCGAGCCCGGCATCGACCTGATTCCGCCGGACGCCGATCTGGCAGCTATTCTGCACCGGCGCTTCGGCGACTTCGCCCGGCGCTGCCTGCTGCGCGAGTCCGATTTTGCGGTGCTGCTCTTCTGGGGGCAGTACCAGCCGGAGTACGCGCTGCCGCTTCACCTGCGCCCGGAATCGCTCGATGCTGTCCGCCGGGGCCTGCCCCGGCTGCGGGCGGTCACCGCTTCGCTGGAGGACTGGCTGCCTGGCCAGCCGCCTGCTTCGGTGCAGGGATTTTCGCTCTCGGACTTCGCCTCATATGCCGGTCCGGAACCCTACCGCCGGATCTGGGCGGGCGTGCTGCATGCGGCGGCGCCCGGCGCGCGCTTCTGCGAACGGCAGTTTCTGGCCGTGCAGGACCTGCCGCCCGGCCTGGGCAGCCGCATCCGGACCGACGCGGCCTTATCTGCCGAGCTGACCGCCAGCGACCGCAGCTTTATCTACACCATCCGGGCGGGCGTGATTCATCCCCGGGATCACTGACACTGCAGCAGCATCCGGCGGCACCAGTCGAGCTTTTCGCCGGGATAGGTGTCGGCGGGATTGATCCGGAGCAGCTCCTCCAGCAGCGAGGCGTAGTGCAGAAAGGCTTCCCTGGCCAGCACCCGGTCGCCGAGGCGCAGGTGCAGCAGCCCCGCTTCCGCCCAGATTTCCGGGAAAGGCCTGCCTGCCGTCTGCTGCGCAAAGCTCAGGTAGCGCAGTGCTTCGCGGTTGGATTCCGGCGTATTGGCCTGCACGCGGCAGAGCCGCGCCCGGAGGAGATAGTCGGTTTCCGTGGCGGCGCCGGTGGCGATGAGCCGGTCGGTGAAGTCCTGCGCCAGCTCGTACTGGCGGGTGTAGTAGAGCTGCCAGGCGTGGTGGCTCAGCGCAGCGCCAAGCTGGCGGACAAACGCGCGGGCGATTTCCGTATCGGCGGGCACATTCATCCGGACAGTTGGAAGGGGCTGATAATCAGCCATACTGACAGGCGAAGCAGACTCTGCCTGCGGCCCTTCCTGGCGGGTAGCTTTCAGCATGCGGACCGTAATCCGGTCCAGGGCCGCTCCGTCGATCTGCCGGGTGCTGAGATACCCTTTCGCCAGCGCCTGCGCAGCCAGGAGCTGCTCGCCGGTGAATCCGGCGCCGGTTTCGGCCATGACGGCATCGGCCAGGGCATAGACCCCCCGGCCCACGAGGGAAGCGGATCTGATGTCGAAGTCCGACTCGTATTCCAGGTTGCTGTAGGTCATGGCAGCAGCGGCAGCCAGGGTGGCGGCGCCGGCCATGAAGTTGCGGATGTTCAGGTTGCGGATGTCGCGGTTGAAATTGATGAGGTTGTGATCCAGCACCTGATGCGCAATCTGCACGGCGATGATGGCCGTCAGCTCCTCCTCGCTTTCGAGGTGGGCCAGCAGGCCGGTCGAGAGCAGCACGACTCCGTTGGCCAGCGCGAAGGCAGCCGGACGGGTGCTGTTGAGGATCTTCACGCCCAGATGGCCCGGATATTCGAGCTGCTGGTATTCGGGAAAAATCCGGGAGGCGACGGAAAACAGGTAATCCTCCAGATAGGCATCCTTGAACAGCAGCGACTGTTCTTCGAGGGAAAGCAGGTATTCATCGGCGGCTTCGCGCAGCAGGCGGCGGCGGTAGTGCTGCCAGCCGCTGTTGAAAATGGGCTGGGAGCGGTATTCCAGCCAGGTATTGAGCCAGTAAGGCAGCCCGCCGTCAATGGGTTCGAAGCGGTCCGCATCGATGAAGCGGAGCATGCCGTTGTCCGTGATCTGATACTGCACGGCACCGCTGGTCGCATTCCGCTTGGCAGTGCTGATGTGCAGGCTGTCGCCGGGCTGGTACTTGCCGACTTTTTCCTTGGTGCGTACGTGCAGGGTCAGCGGCTGTGAAATGAGGGATGCCGAGCAAATCAGGAATCCCAGCAGGCAGGTAGCGGTTCGCATAGGGGGAACGGTTGCAGATTTGAATGATAACCGGAATCTGCGCAGAGTTTCCCTGAAAACAGATGAGGAAGGGGCAGGAAATGAGCAAGCGTGACGGATGGGAGGGCAAGCGTGCGCATCTGTGCACGGCGGCATTGGGCTTCAGAGGCGGAGCAGCTTGCGCAGCTCCGGATAGCCGGTTTCCCGCAGCCCGCCCGGCTGCAGGTCTCCCAGTTCGAGGGCTTCGATGGCCTGGCGCACGAGGCGCAGCACCGGGTAGCCGGCGGCGGCGCACATGCGCCGGACCTGGCGGTTTTTGCCCTCGGTAAGGGTGATCCGGAGCCATGCGGTGGGAATTGCCCGGCGGAAGCGCACCGGCGGATGCCGCTCCGGCAGCGGCGGCGGAGCCCCGAGCAGGTCTGCCTGGGCCGGCAGCGTCCGGTAGCGCGCGCCCTGCACCGAAATTTCGACCCCCTCCCGGAGCTTCCGGAGCGCCGTTTCATCCGGAATGCCTTCCACCTGCACCCAATAGCTGCGCCGGTGCCAGTATTTCGGGTTCAGCAGGCGGTGGTTGAGCGCGGGGTCGTCGCTCAGCAGCAGCAGGCCCTCGCTGTCCTGGTCGAGGCGGCCCAGCGGATAGACCCCCGGCGGCAGGTCGAATACGTCGGCCAGCGTCGTCTGGCCGGGCTGCTCCGGCGTAAACTGGCAGAGCACCCCGTAGGGCTTGTACACGATGAAATAGCGGTGCGGCCCCGCCGGGTTCATAGCCCTCTGAGGTATGCAAGGCTGTTGGGAATCTGCTCGGCAGCTTCTTTGGCCTCGTCTTCGATGAAGTAGTATTTTACCCCGGCGGCCTGCGCGGCTTCGAGCACCTCTTTCCAGCGGATCTGGCCGGCGCCGACGGTCACGCTCCATTCGTCCGGGGCATGGCCGGTGAAGTCGCCTGCGGCGCCCTGCTTCAGGTCCTTGACATGCATCAGCACAAAGCGGTCCGGATATGCGCGCAGCAAAGCGGCCGGATCGGCGCCGCCGTGCGCGGCCCAGAATACATCCAGCTCGAATTTGACCGCATCCGGATCGGTGTTGGCCACCAGATAATCGAACATCGTGCCGCTCCCGTACGGCTGAAACTCGTAGCCGTGGGGGTGGTAGAAGAAGGTCAGGCCTTTGGCCTTCAGGGCCTTGCCCCAGGCATTGAAATCCTGGACCGCCTGCAGCAGGTGGCTTTCGCGGAAGCTGCTGTCGTGGGGAATCCAGGCAATGCCCGCGTAGGAAGCGCCGAGGATCTTCGCCTCAGCCGCGATGGAATCCAGCTCCTCGCCGTAGCGCTCGTATCCGTACATCACGCTGGGGCATTGCAGGCCCGCCTCGTCGAGCTGGCGGCGGAAAGCGGCGGCGGTTTTGCCGTAGTAATTGCCCCCTTCCACATGGTGCAGGCCCTGCCCGTGAATCCACCGCAGGCCGCCGGGCACATCGTCCGGCAGGGTATGGCGGAGGCTGTAAAGCTGGAGACCGAGGCGGCCGCCGTAAAACGGCGTCTCATGCTCCTGGCAGGCGGAGGGCATCAGGAGGGCGAGGGCGGCAATCAGCAGGACACAGGAGCGCATACGCGAGCAGTAGGAGGTTTCATGCCAATATAGGCAATTCCCCTTATTGCTGCGGCAGCTGTTCCCCGGCAAAAATTTCCACCGGCAGGCGGTTTTCGGGCGGCGGCAGGGGGCAGATGTACACGTCGTTGTACACGCAGTAGGGGTTGTAGGCCTGGTTGAAGTCGAGCATCAGCGGATCAGCCTCCGGCACATCGAGGTAGCGCCCGCCCTGGTAGGTGGAATAGCCTGCCGTGAGGTCGCGGAAGGGCACAAAGAGCCCGGATTTGCCTTCCGTTTCGAGGTAGCGGTAGGCAGCCAGGGCATAGGGGCGGCCTTGCAGCTCGAAATTCAGCACGCCGGCGCGCACCACGAGGTAATCGCTGCCCTGGGTGGTCATGAGCCGCATGGTATCGGGGCGGGTTTCCGGAGTCAGGGAGGCCGGCACGGCGTAGCCCGGATCTGCGGGGAAATAGCGAAGGCCCTGGAAGGCTTCGCGCTCGCTGGCGGGGATGGGGCTCTGGGGGTCGTGCTTGAAGCGGAAGTCCGTCTGGTCGCGCAGCTGGGCAATCTTGCGCTCGTACTGGGTAGGGGCGGAGGCCAGCTGGCGGAAGAGGATGACGGCGATAAATACCACGCCGACGGCGATCACGAGGTAGGCGCTGTTGCGGCGGGAATTGAGATCGGATACGTTCACGGCTCGCTCGGTAACTGAAACAGCCTGCACAGGTGCAGGCTGTAACTGGTTGATTTTGTGGGAATTACTGGATTCGAACCAGTGACCCTCTGTTTGTAAGACAGATGCTCTGAACCAACTGAGCTAAATTCCCGTTCAGGCCCCGCCTGTGAAGGCATTGGTCCGGCAAAAGTAGCAGGCTTGCGCATGCGGCGCAACAGCCGGGCGATATTTTTTTAGGGCTGGGATACAAGGCGGCCCGCTGGGGGCAGCGGGCCGGGTCCATGTAATCCGAATACTAAATCCTGTTATGAATCCCTATCTCGTATCTGCTATATCCGGTTGATCTGGAAGCAAGATGCGGCACCAGCCGGGCAGAACACATGATGCGGGTCAGCGGGCAGGATGAGTTTAATCAGCCATGCTTATTCGCCTGCGGGGGCAGACTGGGGCTGGGGGCTGCCGCCTGCGGCGTTGGGGCGTTTGCGGCGTTTGCCGCCCCGGCGGCGGCGCTTGGCTGCGGGGGTGCCGTCGGGGCCGGCAGCTGCGGGCGGTGCAGGAGCCTGAGGTTCAGGCCGTGGCGGACGGGGCTGCGCATCGCTGCGCGGTCCTTTGGGGCGGCTTGAGCTGCTTCCCTTTCCGCCGCGCGGCCGCCCGTCGCGGCTGCCGCTGCTGCCGCGGCCATCGCGGCCGCCGCGCCCGTCCCTGCGCTCGCGCACCTCGCCGCCCGAACCGAAGTCCGGCGGCGGACCCAGCGAATCGGGAATCTCGCCCCTCGGAATCTGCGATTCGATGAGCTTCTCGATCCGCGCAAACCGCTGCAAGTCCTTGTAATTCACCAGCGTATGCGCTTCGCCCGTGGTATTCGCACGCGCTGTGCGGCCCACGCGGTGCACGTAGTCCTCGGCATCCAGGGGCACGTCGTAGTTCACGACGTGGCTCAGGTTGTCGATGTCGATGCCCCGCGAAAGCACATCGGTGCCCACCAGGATGGGAAACTGCTTGTTTTTGAACTGGCGGAGGGTTTCCTGCCGCTCGTCCTGCTCCTTGTCCGAGTGCATGGCCCGGACATTGTAGTTGAGCTTCTGGAGCTTGGCATGGATGCGGTCCACACTCAGCTTGCTGGAGGCGAAGATGATCATGCTGTCCACCTCGCGGGTGCGGAGAATATGCTCCAGGAGGGGGATCTTGCGGTCGTCGTCGATCATGTAGGCCAGCTGCGTGATGCCGGCGGCAGGCTTGGCGATGTTGAGGTTGATCTCCACGGGGTCGCGGAGGATCTCCTGGGCCAGCTTGCGGATCTTGGGCGGCATGGTGGCCGAGAACATCAGGGTCTGGCGCTCCGTGGGCGTTTCCTTGATGATGGTCATGATGTCCGGGTAGAACCCCATGTCCAGCATCTTGTCGGCCTCGTCCAGGATGACCGTCCGGATCTGGTCGAATTTCACATAGCCCAGGGCCATGTGGGTCATCAGCCGGCCGGGCGTCGCCACGATGATATCGGCGCCGGTGGTCAGGGCCATTTTCTGGCGGTCCCAGTTTTCGGAGGCTTTGCCGCCGTAGATCGCAATCGAAGAAATACCGGCATAGTAGCCGAGGCCTTCGATGTTCTGGTCGATCTGCTCGGCCAGCTCGCGGGTAGGGGCCAGGATCAGGACACGGGGGTATTCGGCAGTGCCGTCGCTCAGCCAGTCCAGGGTCGGGATCAGGTAGGCGGCCGTTTTGCCGGTGCCGGTCTGGGCGCATCCGATGATATCCCGGCCTGCAAGCGCTACCGGAATGGCCTTGGCCTGGATCGGGGTCGGAAATTCGTAGCCCAGGGAATCGATCGCATCCATCACATCCGGATGGAGATCAAAATCGGAAAATCGTACAGGATTGTCTGCGCTCATGCTATGACTTACAACGCATTCCCATGGAAGGTGTTGCACAAAGGTACGTACAGAACTCCGGATAATAACACGTTTGGCGCAGAAATGTGCACGGCTGATATTCTGTTGTGGGAAAATCGAACGGCACCCCCCAATTTGGGGTATACAGAGAACAAAGAAGAAAACCCGCTAATCCGGACATACGATGAAACGCTTGCTGTTACTCACCCTTGCTGCATCCGCCTGGCTCATCGGCCGGGCCGATCCGCCGGTTCCGGCAGCGCATCAGCCTGCCGCGCCCGCTTCAGTCGTTTCCGACCTCGAAGGCGACCCCTTCTACGAAGACTACGACGACGATTTCTACTATTCCCGCCGCCTCCGCCGCTTCCACGCGCCCCGGCAGGCCCGCCGTGCCTGGCAGTATTACGATCCGTATTTCACCAACGATATCTACTTCGTCATCGGCACCCCCTACTGGAACCGCTGGGCCGATCTCTACAACCCCTGGCGCTACCGCACGGCAGCGTTCTCCTACAGCCGCTTCTGGTGGTGGGGCAGCTTCAATACCGTGCAGGTCCATGCCACCGGCTGGAATCCCTGGGGCTATGCCGATGTGTTCTATTATGACAACTGGTACGATGCCTTCTACGCGCCGGTCGTGGTGTACAATACCTACAACTACTACGGCGGCTGGAACAGCTGGGGCTGGAACAACTGGAACTCCGGCTACAACCGGGGCTGGAACCGCGGCTACAACAACGGCTACCGCCGCGGATACCGCGACGGCTTCAATGCCGGGTACTGCGACGGATATTACAACGGCTACAGCAACGGCGTCACCCGCGGCGCCGGCAGCTACTCCAACGACTACTGGACCCGCCGCAACCAGGCCGGCAGCTACCAGAATACCCAGCCGGGCTATTCGCCCCGCACCGCCATCGACCGCAACAGCATCTCCAATACCCGCAACGATGTGCGCCAGATCGAGCCTGCCGTGCCGGGCAACCGCCTCGACCGCCCGATCGACAACGGTACGCTGACCGAGCGCCCGGTGCGCCCCAGCGCCCCGTCCACCACGCGGCCCCTGCCTTCGAGCCCCGGAACCGGCGGACGTACCCTGTCCGAAACCCCCGGCAATGCCCAGACGCCCGGCGGACGCCCCATCCCGGCCCAGCCCGACAGCCGCGTGAACCGCATCCAGGAGACGCCCGCTCCGGTGACCCGCCCCGGCTCCACGTATGAGCGCCCGGCGCAGTCCGGCACCCGCGTGACGCCCGGCACCCGCCCCGGCCTGAATGAAGACGTGTTCGAGCGCAATGCCCCCGGCGCCCCCCGGCCCAATGCGCCCAGCTACGAGCGGCCTTCGGCTCCGGCACCCCGCGTGAACAGCACGCCGGTGCCCAGCCCGCGCCCGTCTCCGCCCAGCTACGAGCGGCCTTCGGCTCCGGCACCCCGTGTGAACAGCACGCCGGCACCCAGCCCGCGCCCGTCTTCGCCCAGCTACGAGCGGCCTTCGGCTCCGTCGCCCCGCGTGAACAGCAGCCCGTCGCCCAGCAGGCCTGCTTCGCCCAGCTACGAGCGGCCCTCGGCTCCGTCGCCCAGCGCCCGGCCTTCGGCTCAGCCGTCTTCGGGCAGCAGGCCCTCCGGCAGCAGCAGCTCCGGCCGGCCGGGCCGGCCCTGACCGGTAAGAGTTTGTCTTTTGGTGGTGTGTTTGAGCCGGCTGCATACAGCCGGCTCATTTTCAATAAAGCACGCGGAACTTGATCGTGTGCTCGATGCCTTTCAGGTCTTCCAGCACTTCGGGGCGGTAGGCCGTATTGATGTCGGTGATGGCATAGCCGATCTGATCGCTGGTCTTCAGATACTGGCCTTCAATGTTGATGCGGTGGCGGGCCAGCACCTGGTTGATCTGGGCGAGGATGCCGGGCACATTGCGGTGGATGTGGATCAGGCGGTGCACCTTGTGCTGCGCCGGCAGCTGGAGATTGGGGAAATTGACGCTGCCGAAGGTCGAGCCGGTGTTGATGTATTCGATCACGCGCGCAGGCACGTACTCGGCGATGTTCTGCTGGGCTTCCTCGGTGCTGCCCCCGATATGCGAGGTCAGGATCACATTGTCGAGCCGCTGCAGCTCGGAGACGAAGGGCTCGTCGTTGGAGGCCGGCTCGTACGGAAACACATCGATGGCGGCGCCGCCGAGGTGGCCGCTTTTCAGGCTTCGGTACAGTGCGGCGATGTCCACCACATGTCCCCGGCTGAGGTTGAGGAAAATCGCGCCGGGCTTCATCATGCGGAATTCTTTTTCGCCGAAGAGGTTGGCATTGTCCTGCCGTCCGTCCACATGCAGGGTCACGACGTCGGATTTGCGCAGCAGATCGCGCAGCGCGGGGGCTTTGACGGCATTGCCCAGGGCCAGGCGCTCCACGAGATCGTAGTAGATCACCTGCATGCCCAGGGCCTCGGCGATCACAGAGAGCTGGGAGCCGATGTTGCCGTAGCCGATGATGCCGAGTTTTTTGCCCCGCACCTCGCGGCTGTGCTTGGCCGATTTGACCCAGACGCCCTGGTGCATCTGCGCATTCACATACGGAATGCGGCGCATGAGGAGGATCATTTCCCCGATCACCAGCTCCACCACCGAGCGGGTATTGCTGTAGGGGGCGTTGAATGCGATCACGCCCTGCTGGGTGCAGGCATCGAGATCGATTTGGTTGGTGCCGATGCTGAAGGTGCCGACGGCCAGCAGGCGGTTGGCGTTGGCGAGCACGGCGGGGGTGATCTGGGTCTTGGAGCGGATGCCGAGGATGGAGACGCCCTTGATGCGTTCGCAAAGTTCGGCTTCGGAGAGTGCGCGGGGGAGGGTTTCGACCTGATAGCCTTCGGCGGCGAACAATTCCAGCCCTTTGGGGTGGATATTTTCGAGCAGCAGCACCCGGATGCGGTTTTTGGGATACGAGATCGCCATCGGGAGCTGGTTTACATACAGAAATTCATCGAAACTGGGCACCATCCGCTCAGGTGCGGTGCCCTGAAGATCGCTGCGGAGGACCTGTTCGCCGAACGCATAGAAGGTATGCTCCACGCCCGACTGCTGCATGGCAGCTTCGAAGGCGGGTCCGCCGAGGGCGATCACCTCGCCGCGCAGGCCGAGGCGGGATACGAGGGCGGCCTTGCCGCCGGGGTGCAGGAGCGGGTGGTCCGGATCGGCGCCCAGGGCGCGTCCATGCTCATCAAACTGCAGGGTATTGGCCAGGACGAAGGCGGGGTCGATGAAGAAGGCCTGGGCGATGGGCTCGATCAGCTCCCGGAAACTGGTGGAAAACAGGTAGATCCGGCCCCGGTAGCGCTTGAAAAACTCGCGGTTGCGCGATACGGAGGGCGAGACGGCTTTTTTCAGCCGGCGGATGAGGGCAGGCAGGTGGCTGCGCTCCGCGCCGATAAGGCGCAGGGCTTCGCGGAAATAGGTTCCGGCGTCCGGCGCCGGCTGGCGCAGCGCCTCCAGGGCGGCCAGGCGGGCATTCCGCTCCGGATCCCGCTTCAGGCTGACCGCTGCCCATTCGTTCAGGACATCGGTATGCAGAAAGGCGTGGTCAAAGTCGATAAGAATCCAGCGGGTTTCGTCCATGAGTACCCTAGTGTTGAGGCGGACAAAAGTAGGGAAAATCACTATATTTGCCGCCGGCCTCGGAAAACAGGGTGGAGGGGGCATCTGGTGAAGTCAGCAATGGCAGTCAGCAAGTTGATACGGTTTGCGGCAGCGGGATGGGCACTGATGGGGGCGGCAGGCTGCGGCGTTTCCGGCTCCGCCGACGAGTCGGCTTATGACTGGTCGGCTCCATCGCATCCGCACATCCGCTACGAAGGGCGCGTGGACACCAGCGGCGGCCAGGCCGCCATGGCCTGGACCGGCACCGGATTCACCATCCGCTTCGAAGGGCCGGCGGTCTGCCTCAAGCTGCGCAATGCCTCGCGCGACGGATGGTCCAATTACCTGAACATCCTCATCGACGGCGACGATCCGATGGTGCTGCGCGCCCGCAATGAAGACAGCATCTATGCCGTCGCCAGCCATCTGGGCGAAGGCCCCCATACGCTGACGCTGTTCAAGCGCACCGAGGCCGAGGTGGGCGTGCTCACGCTGCTCGGCATCGGGCTGGCGCCCGGCAAGCGCCTGCTCGATCCGCCGCCGGCGCCGGCACGGCGCCTGGAGTTCATCGGCAACTCCATCACCTGCGGCTACGGCAACGAAGGCCGCAGCGCCGGCTGCCCCTTCCGCCCCGAGCAGGAAAACGGCTGGCTCTCCTATGCCGCCCTCACCGCCCGCGCCCTGGAGGCGCAGTTTCAGGCGGTCTGCTACTCCGGCCGCGGCGTCGTGCAGAACTACAGCCGCAGCCGCACCGGCACCATGCCGCAGCTCTACGAACGCATCCTGCCCGATGCCGAAGAGTCCCGCTGGGATCCGGCCCGCTATATTCCCGATGCCGTGGTGATCAACCTCGGCACGAATGATTTTGCGCATGAGAACCCCGACAGCACCGAATTCGCCGATGCCTACGCCATTCTGCTGCGTACCTTGCGGATGCGCTACCCGGAGGCCCGGATCGTTTGCCTCACCGGCCCGATGCTGACCGACGAATCTCCGCGCAGACCGCTCAGCACCTTGAAATCGTGGCTCGATGCCGTGGCGGCGCTCCGCCATGCGGAGGGCGACCCGCTCGTGCTCCGCTTCGACCTCAGCCCCCAAACCCCGGAACGCATGGGCTGCGATGGGCATCCCAATGTGGACCAGCACGAACGCAACGCACAGGAACTCACCGCTTTTCTCCGTCAACACCTGGGCTGGCAGCCCCTTCCCTGATCCCGGTCTGCCGGCCTGTATGACCGCTTTCGCTATGAATCCTCAGGAATCCCTTTTCGATCTCACCATTGTAGGCGGCGGCATCGTCGGCCTGGGAACGGCGTATAAGCTTCAGCTCCGCAATCCGGACCTGAAAATCCTGGTTCTCGAAAAAGAGGACAAGCTCTCCGCGCATCAGACCGGCAACAACTCCGGCGTCATCCACAGCGGCCTGTACTACAAGCCCGGCTCGCTGAAGGCAGAGAACTGCGTCCGGGGCCGCAAGGAGCTCGTCGCATTCTGCAGGACCTACGGCGTGGCGCACGATGTGTGCGGCAAGGTGGTCGTCGCGACCGACCGGGCCGAGCTGCCCTACCTCGACAAAATCTTCCTGAACGGCCAGGCCAACGGCATCGAAGGCATCCGGAAAATCAATGCGGATGAAATCCGCGAAATCGAGCCGCACTGTGTGGGCATCGCGGGCATTCACGTGCCGGTCACCGGCATCGTGGACTTCCCCGGCGTGGTGTTCAAGCTGGCCGAGCTGGTGGCCGGGATGCAGCCTGCCAGCCGGATTCTCACCGGGCAGGAGGTAATCGGGGTGGAACGCGGCGAGTCCGAGACGAAGGTGATCACGCGCACCGGCAGCTTCCGCACACGGGAGACCATTTACTGCGGCGGCCTGCAGTCGGACCGGCTTGCGCGCATGGACGGCGTAGCCACCGAGGCGCATATCGTCGGGTTCCGGGGCGATTATTACGACCTCACCCCCGAAGCCGAGCACAAAGTCCGCAACCTGATCTACCCCGTGCCCAATCCGCAGTTTCCCTTCCTGGGGGTGCACTTCACGCGCATGATTCACGGCGGGGTGGAATGCGGCCCCAATGCGGTCTTTACCTTCAAGCGGGAGGGCTACGGAAAAACGGATTTCGATCTGCGCGATACCTGGGAGGCGCTGAGCTTCGGCGGAACCTGGAAACTGTTTGCCAAGCACTGGCAGTTCGGGCTGGACGAATACCGCCGGGCCTTCTCCAAGCGGCTCTTCCTCAGCCGTCTGCGCCGCCTGGTGCCCTCGCTCACGATGACGGACCTGAAGCCGGGCCGCGCAGGCGTGCGCGCGATGGCCCTGGGCCCGGACGGCAACATGATCGACGATTTCAAGATCGAATACAGCGGCAGCTCGATTCACATCCTCAATGCACCCTCGCCGGCAGCTACGGCAGGCCTTGCCATCGGGGAAGACGTGGCCAAACTGGCCGAGGAGCGCTTCCGGCTGAAGGTGTAAGCCGGGATCAGAGAATCACCAGCTTGCCGGAGGCTGCAGTGTGCCCGCTGCGGAAGGTCAGGACATAGGCGCCGGACTGCAGCGGCAGGGCATTGCGCATCCGCACGCGGCCATCGGGATCTGCGGTGAGGGCCAGTTCGTACAGCAGCTGGCCGGTGAGGCTGCGCACTTCGGCGCGGACCGGCTCGGCGGCTGCAAACCCCTCGGCGACGGCATACACCTGGGAGGCTGCGGCGGGATTGGGGAAGATGCTGAGCACCGGCCCGGAGGGGCTGCTGAGCGGCTTGCCGGCTGCGAGGGCGGTGCGGGATTCGCAGGCCTCGCCGCTGGCAAAAATGGCTGCATCCTGGCACATGCGGTCGGCGGCTGCGAGGGCTGCCTTGAGCGAATCGGCGATCCGCGTGCCCTGGCGGTCCCATACGGCCACCCCTTTGGCTGCTACGATGCCGC
Source organism: Bacteroidia bacterium (assembly GCA_033765305.1). Classification (GTDB taxonomy): domain Bacteria; phylum Bacteroidota; class Bacteroidia; order J057; family J057; genus RDXT01. The sequence continues at coordinate 7,069 of JANRID010000053.1, read as the reverse complement.
CGGTTCCGCAGATAAAGGCCTGCTCGCTCCGGAAATCGACCTGGCCGAGGGTTTGGACGGCACCGCAGGCCGGCTCCTGCAGGGTTACCTGGCTGCTGCCGTTGAGCACGAGGCTGCCGCCGATGAAGACCTGGGCGGAATTGCGCAGGGTCAGGGTGCTGCCGGCGGCAGCGGAGGCCTCCTGGAGGCGGAAATCGCCGGTGGTGATGAGGGCGCCGGCAATGTCGAAGGCCTGGCCGGTGAATGCATACGGCGCGCCGGAATCGAAGCCGCTCAGAATCTCGTACACACCGCCTGCGCTGATGTGCACATTGCCGCGGTGCAGATACGCTTCGCCGCAGCGGTGGGTGAGGTAATGGCGGATGACTACATGGTCGGTTGCTGCAGGGACGCCGCCAGACTGCGGCTGATCGGGGTGAAGGCTCCAGGCCGCGGGGTCGCTCCATTCGCCGGATCCCAGCCCGGTGGTGTAGAACGTGCGCTGGGCAAAGGCTGCGGTTGCGGTCAGCAGAGCAAGGAGGAGGAGTACGAATGGTTTCATTTGTCTGGCGTCGTTGGGTGTCTATACTGCTAAGATGCAGCACGGGTTGCGGGATCTGCATCCGGCGTGCACGAACGCGGATAAAATGCTCCTGAACCGGGAAATCTACGGGCGAACGGAACTTTCTGCGCGGACGGCGCAGCAGGTCCGGGCGCTGAGCAGCAGGAGACCGCTCAACGCAGCAGCCCGCAGCGCGGCAGATGCCGCCCTGCGGGCTGAATACCGCGGATACCCGCGTTTCAGAACGCGTCCGAGGCCTGGTAGGCTTGGATCAGCGCTTCTTCGCCGGCCTTGCCGGGCTGGGCATTGCCGTGCTCCATGCCGAGAATGCCTGTGAAGCCCTTGGCGTGGATATGCCTGAAGATATTGAGGTAGTTCATCTCGCCGCTCGTAGGCTCCTTGCGGCCGGGATTGTCGCCGATCTGGAAATAGGGGATCTCGTCCCAGGTCAGGTCGATGTTCCGGATCACGTTGCCCTCGTTGCGCTGCATGTGGTACATGTCGAAGAGGATCTTGCACGAGGGGCTGTTTACGGCTTTGCAGATCATGTAGGTCTGATCGGAAAACCGCAGGAAGAGATCGGCATTGTCGCTCAGCGGCTCCAGCACCATCACCAGGCCGTGCGGCTCGAAGATTTCAGCGCCGCGGCGCAGCGCTTCGATGACATTCGCAGTCTGGATCCCCATCGGCAGATCCCGCTGGAAATAGCCCGGCACCACCGTCATCCATTTGGCATTCACGCGCTTGGCCGTTTCCACGGCCAGCTGGCAGGCTTTGATCCATTTGTCCAGGACCTCCGCCTTGCCGGTGGTGAGGGAAGGCATCCAGGCAATGTCGAGGTTTACGACAAACACCCCCATTTCGATGCCGAGCCGCGCCATCTCCTTCGCGATCTTTTCCTGCTGGGCCACCGGGCGCCCCATCATGCCATTGTCTTCCAAGGCTTTGAAGCCGCGTTCAGCCATGAATTTCAGCTGGTCGGTCTCGTCCTTGCCGGCGCTGTGCTCGAACATGCCGAAATGCGGGGCATACTTGAGCTTGAATCCCGGGGCGGGCGGCTGCGGGGCTGCCGCAGCTTCGCCGATGGCGCCGCCTGCCAGCCCGATGCCGGCTGCGCCTGCCAGGGTTTGGTGCACAAAATTCCGTCTGTTCATATGCGGGGAAATGAGGGGTACAATCGGGGTCATTCGCTGCCGGAGGCGGGGAAGCTGCGCCAGCTGTACTGCCGGAGCCGGGGGCCGTCCGTTTCGATGAGGGTAGCGGCGCGGGGGCCGCGGCGCAGCATGCGGTCCAGCACCCGGAAGCCGGATTCGGGGCCCAGGATGCAGAGGGTGGTGGCCAGGACATCGGCGCGGGTGCAGTCGGGTGCCAGCACGGTGGCTTTGCGCTGCCGCTCTGCTCCCAGGCCGCTGCGCGGGTCGATGATGTGCGAATAGCGGCGGCCCTGGTACTCCACATAGCGGTAGGTGTCGCCGGACGTGGTAATGCCGCAGTTGCGGACGAAGAGGCTGCGCTGCCAGGGCTGGCCGAGGCTGTCGAGGGCGGTCACTTCCACCTCCCAGCCGGGGCGGCCGGGCGGCGGCGCGCCGGCGAAGATGTCGCCGCCGGCATCCACGAGCGAGGCGGCGTAGCCTGCCTTCCGCAGCACCTTCCAGGCCTCGTCGGCGGCATAGCCCTGGCCGATCCCGCCGGGATCGAGCTGCATGCCGGGCAGGCCGAGCTGCGCCTGGCGCCCCCGGCGCAGCCGGATCTGGCGGTAGTCCACGAGCTGCCTGGCCGCTTCGATCTGCTGGGAGTCGGGGAGCTCCTGCCGCCGGATGCCGCGCCGCCACAGGCGGCTCAGCGGCCCGATGCTCAGGTCGAAGGCGCCGCCGCTGCGCGCGGCAATCTCCTGGCTGGCGCGCAGCACGCGCCAAAGGTCGCGGCTTACAGGCGTCCAGCTGCCGCTGCCGGCCTGGGCGCAGAGCCGGTTGAGCTCGCTGCCGGGCAGGTAGTCGCTCAGGATGGCGTTCAGGGTGTCCACCCGCGCAAAGGCGGCCTGCACGGCCGCCGCTGCCCGCAGGCTGTCATCGCTGTAGAGCACGATCCGGAAGGTGGTGCCCATCTGGCGGTGCTCCCACACCATCCGGGAAAGCGGCTGGCTTTGCAGCCCGTGCATGCACAGGCCGCAAAGCCAGCTCATCAGCCATCCGGCTGCCCGGATTCTGCGCATCGGTCAGATCACCTGGGTGACGCCGGGCACGGCAATGGGGTAGTAGCCGCTCGCATCCGGCATGACGCGCGGATTGGCATCCCAGGCCAGCCGTTCGGGCATCAGGCTGATGTCCGACTTCAGGGCCTTGTCCCATTCCACCAGCTGGCCCGAATAGGTCGCCATGCGGCCCAGGATGGCCGTCATGGAGCTTTTGGCGGCATTTTCGGCGTCCATGAAGCGGTATTCGCCCTTGGCAATGGCGTCAAACAGCTCGTCGTGCTCCACCTGGTAGGGGTTGGGGTCCTTGCGGCCTTTGTGCTCCCATACGACCTTGCCTGCGGCGTCCTTGATGAGGCCGGGCTGAGGCGCAGAGCCGTTGGTGCCCTGGAAGGACTCCGATACCCGCTTCATGCAGCCTTTGATGTGGCGGCACTGGCTGAACATGCGGCTGCCGTCGGCGTATTCAAACTCCACGAAGTGGTGGTCGAAAATCTCGCCGTGCTCCTTGCCGTTGCGGACCTGACGGCCGCCCATGCCGTGCGCACGCACCGGATAGGCCTGCTTGACCCAGTTCGACACGTCGATATTGTGGATATGCTGCTCCAGGATATGGTCGCCGCAGAGCCAGTTGAAATAGTACCAGTTCCGCATCTGGTACTCCATTTCCGTCATGCCTGCCAGGCGGTCTTTCACCCAGACGCCTTCGTCGTTCCAGTACACATGTGAGGTGACGATGTCGCCGATGCTGCGGTCGTGGAGGCGCTTGACCCACTCGCGGTACACGGTCTGGTACCGGCGCTGCAGGCCTACGACGACGTTCAGTTTTTTCTTCCTGGCTTCTTCGGCAGCAGCCAGCACCTGGCGCACGCCGGGCGCGTCGACGGCGACGGGTTTTTCCATGAAGACATGCTTGCCGGCTTTGATGCACGCCTCGAAATGGGCCGGGCGGAAGCCGGGCGGGGTAGCGAGAATCACTACATCCACCAGCGGGATCACCTTCAGATACGCATCGAATCCGGTGAATTTCCGTTCCTCCGGCACATCGACGCGGTCTTTTACCCCGCCTTCGGAGCCGGACCAGTCGGCGTAATTGGGGTCGGTGAGGTTGCGGTAGGTTTCGTCCAGGCGGTCGCGGAAGGCGTCGGCCATGGCGACCAGCTTCACGTTCTGAGCCGTGCTGAGGGCCTGCAGGGCGGCGCCTGCGCCCCGTCCGCCGCAGCCGATCAGGCCTACGCGGATCGCGTCGGAGCCATCCAGCCAGCCGGTGGCCTGGGAAGCCAGCGGCGCGGCGACGAGTCCGCCTGCGAGGATGGCGGAGTTGCGCATGAACTCCCGCCGGGTGAATTGATTGGACTCTTGCATGGTGATAGTATCAAGTAGTAAGTAGCAAGTAGTAAGACAGATAGCAGATGAAGACAGATAGCAGATGAAGACAGACAGCAGATAAAGACAGACAGCGGATAAAGACAGACAGCAGATGAAGACGGATGTCTGCTTATTCGTCCAGGGTCATTTTCCAGAACTTCTTCACTTCCTCTTCCGAAGGCTGGCGGGCAGGGCGCACGACGCGGAATCCGACGAAGGGCGAATCCGTGTTCCACCAGAAGCTTTTGGGGATCTGGGGGTCGCGGCGTTTCCATTCGAGGCTGGACTGGATGCGGCTGGCGGAGCGGAGCACGGCTGCGTCGTCGTCCCAGGAGCCGCCGCGCACCGTGCGCGGGTGCAGCTTGACCGGCACCGACCAGGGGTTCTGCGGCTCGCCGGCGGCGAGGGTGGCGTAAAACCCTGCCTGATACTGGTCCAGCGTCCATTCGGCAGCATTGCCGTGCATGTCGTAGAGGCCCCAGGGATTGGGCAGCTTGGTTCCTACGGGGTGGTAGGCCTCGCTGCTGTTGCCGTAATGCCAGGCGTAGTCGTCGAGCTTGGCGGCATCGTCGCCGAAGCTGTAGGCGGTCGTGGTGCCGGCGCGGCAGGCGTATTCCCATTCCGCCTCGGTGGGCAGCCGGTAAAAGACCCCGGTTTTTTCCCAAAGCCACTTGCAGAACTTCAGCGCCGCATACTGGGTCATGCTCACCGCCGGATAGCCGGTGGTGCCCATGCCGAAGGTGGGGTCTTCATACGGCGGGCTGGGGCGGGCAATGGCATCGGCCCTGAAACCGGAAGCATTGCGGCTGGAGTCGCTGTCCTTCTCGCGCTTGCGGAAGAGGTCGTACAATTCGTAGGTCACCTCGTAGCGCCCCATCCAGAAGGAATCGATGCGGACCGTGCGCTGCGGGCCTTCGTCGGCTTCCCGCCCGGCTTCGCCTTCCGGGCTTCCGAGCAGAAACACGCCTCCGGGAATCAGGGCCATCTCGAAGCCCTGGTCCGTGCCCGGAATGCGCTCGCGGTACGAGGCAATGGCTTGCTGGGCGCGGAGCGCATGGCTGCCCAGCAGCAGCACAGTCAGAATAAGCAGTCGGTTCATGTGGAATGCATTAGGAAATGGCGGCAGGGCTACAGCCCGGCCACGACGTCGAAGCGGACCGTGATGTCGTCGCCGGTTTCGATCTGGCCGAACATGGCTGTCGGCGGCGTGACGCCGAAGTCGGTCATCTTCATGGCCTTGCTGCCGGTGAACTGGTACTTGCCGTCCGCCCGGCGGCGGGCGTCGAGCGTCATGTCGATGGGCTTTGTGACGCCGGCGATGCTCAGGCGGCCTTTGACATACAGCCAGAAGATGCCCTGGGCCTCATCCTTGATGCCCGTCACCAGCCCCTGGTCCAGTTCGAAGACCACATGCGGATGCTGGTCGCCTTTGAGGGCTTCCACCGTGCGCTGGTTCATCACCGGCCCCCGGCCCCCGTCGATGGTATTGACCGGAATCTTCACGTACACGCGGTCCACCGTGGCACCCTTGGCCGGCACCGCCTTCTTGCCGAAGTTTTTGCCGAATACCACCTGGCCTTCCACGGTGCGGGAGGTCGAGGTCCAGTCGTGGATGTTGGAGCTGCCATCGACGTAAAACACCGATTCGGCTGTGAGCTTGTAGGTCTCCTGGGCACGCAGGATCTGCGGGCAGATCAGCGCAGCGAGCCCCAGCAGGGCATAGATCAAGGGTTTCATGCGCAATGCGGTAAAGGGATGACAGATGCGGGATCAGAGCTCCCGGATCCAGATGTTGCGGTAGCTGACGGGATTGTCGTGGTCCTGAAGGCCCAGCGGCAGCTTGCCCGGATGGGCTTTGTATTCCGGCAGGCCCCGGTACTGGGTACCGCCGAGCAGGGTCACGTGGTTCTGCACGAGCACGCCGTTGTGGATCACGGTGACGGTGGCAGGGCGGCGCAGGGAGCCGTCTTCGGCGAAGACGGGTGCCATGAAGATGATGTCGTAGGTCTGCCATTCGCCCGGAGCCTTGCAGGCATTGACGAGCGGGGCGTGCTGCTTGTACACACTGCCGGCCTGGCCGTTGGAGTAGGTGCGGCTCTCGTAGGAGTCGAGCACCTGCACCTCGTACTGGCCCATGAAGAAAATGCCGCTGTTGCCCCGGCCCTGGCCTTCGCCTTCGATCACCTCCGGCGCGCGCCATTCGATGTGCAGCTGGCAGTCGCCGAAGGACTGCTTGGTGCGGATGCCGCCTTTGCCGGCAGCCACCGTCATGGCACCGTCCTTGACAGTCCACTGGGCAGCGCCTTTCTCGCCCCGCCATTTCGAGAGATCCTGGCCGTCGAAGAGGATGATGGCATCCGAAGGTGCGGAGGTGCCGGCGCCCGGCGTGACTTTGAGCGGAACCGGCTCCCAGATTTCAGTTGCAGCGGGGTCCATTTTTTCACGGTCCCAGGCCTGTGCATGCGCCGCAGCCGGAGTCAGCACAGCAAGGGAAACGGCAGCAGCCAGAAGCGTTCGGTAGTCCATGCGAGAATATGTATTAATAGTCCTATTGCGAAAGGTACAGGATTTCCGCAATTGGGGCACGTGAAAACGTTTACGTAAACCTGGCTTTGGGAAAAATCCTGTATAGACAGGACGGGGAGATCCGCAGCGCCTGCCGGCGCAGCCCCGCCTCCAACGGCGAAGGCCGCCCCTTTCGGAGCGGCCTGCCTAAAAAAAGCCCTGTATGAATCTTGTGCCGCGTGCCTCAGAACACAGCGGTAGCGGTGAGGGTAACGACGGCGGAGTAGGTAGCGGGGACGATGTTCTGCTGGAGCAGGGCGGGGAGTCCGGATACGGCGCGTGCGGCGGCGGTTCCGAGCTCGAAGTTGAGCTTGTAGGTGTTGGCGGAGAAGGGGCCAGCGTTGCCGGCGCCGGCGGCTTCGACGATCATTTCATCGGTTCCGAGGACGGCGATGGCGGAGGGG
>JANRID010000070.1:0-67050 GCA_033765305.1 Bacteroidia bacterium | reverse complement strand
CCGGGATGGGAGTGCGTGCGGCGGAGCCGTAAACAACGTGACATGTTCTTTGCTATATCACCCATGCCTGCCGCACCCCTTGACGAACTGAATTGCTGTGTTGCGTCAATACAGCCGACATGCACGAAATTGACGCATGTTTCTTGCGTACAGGGGAAATATTGACGTATATTGGGGGTGTGTTGGGAGTTGCGGCAATACAGATGTTGTCAGAAACTAAAATCAAAAAAATATAAAATCCATGAACGGATATATAAAATTTTGCAAAACGAATGAAGGCTGGGGCAAGATTGACGTAGAAGGTCAATCGAGAGACGTTTATTTTAACCTCCGAAACTGCATCGGTGAAATCAACTTCCTGATTGACTTCGACCGTTACAAAGATGAACCCATTACCTTCGAAATTGCCGACAGCGAACGTCGAGCAGGCGAAAAGGAGGCAATAAATATCAAACTGGATTTGACTAAAAGACGGGTTGGATTTGTAAAAACATACGATCAAGAGCGAGGAATTGGGAATATTGAGGATTTCCACACCAAGGAGAAGGTGTTTTTTCACTACTCGGCAATCTTGAAAAAGCAGGCAGATAGATTTGAAAGAATTGAACAGGATGAGCCAGTAGTGTTTTCAATCGGCTCAAATGATAGAGGGAAATGTGCAGTCGACATTCTTAAAATTGATAAAAGGTACTTCATTGAAGAATTTGCAGAGTTTGAAGATTTAAGGCAAAGTCTGTTAACTCTCAAACAACTTGCTGAACCCGAAAACTGGGATTACCTAAAAAATCCTACTCGTGGCGTACCCGTACTTTTTAGTTATGCCAATCAAACTTGCAAAAGGGTTGTAACGCAAAACAAGGTTGTAAAGGGTCTTTCCTCACGGGATAATCGAGAATATGCGTATTTTAATACAGGGTTGGTTACGCCGCAACAAGACGAGATTTTTGCTTTTTTCGCAAAAAATAAAAAATTCACACCGCTTACGGGTTGGGGTGTACAAATTCCGGAGTGGAGATTTATCGAGTTTAATACCGAGCAATCTGTTTATCGTAGATATTTTGTCTCCGTTCCAGAAATTGCAACGTATTTCACAGAGGCAGAAATTGCCGACTTAATTTTTGACATCCGTACTCCTATTATTCCTGACCGTGACCATTTGCTGAAACGTAAAGGACGTATTGCTTCGGACAGGATAAAAAATTTAGATGATGAGGCTTTTATTGAAGAAATCAGAGACGCTATTGAATTAGCCAAAAAGAGAATAAAGAGAAACTATAAAACGGCAATCCCGCATTTTTACGACGAAAGAATACAGTTCTTATTGCCTCTTTGTTTTCGTGCAAATAAGGCAGAGGCTCTTGGCGCATTGGTAGTCAACAAAAACGAAAATATTTATGAAGCCCACACTATTCTAAGCCTTGACCAAGCATATAATAATGCTCGACTATTGGCTAAACCTGACCGTGAGTGGCTCAACCCTTAAAACATTTCTTATGCTAATTTTTATAGACACGAATATCTATTTGGATTTTTACAGAATAAGAAGGTCTGACGTGAGTATGAAGTATTTAGATTGGATTGACCAACAAAATAACGTTATTTTAACTGGCAGTCAGATTGAAATGGAGTTCAAAAAGCATCGTCAAGAAGTCATTTTAGAAAGTGTTAATGGGCTAAAATCACCAGATTTTGGCGGATTAAATGTGCCTGCATTTTTAGCAGCCTCAGAACCCGTTAAAATAATAGGAGACAAGAAAAAGGATGTTGAAAAGCAACATAGAAAGGTAATTGAAAGAATGCTTAAAACCCTTAAAAACCCAACAACCAACGACCAAGTATATAAAACCTTACAAAGGTTATTCAAAAATACTAATAACCCTAATAATCTTCATCGTGAACTTGAATTGAGAAAAGAAATAAGAGAACTTGCTCAAAAACGATACTTTTTAGGATACCCGCCAAGGAAAAAAAATGATACGTCAATTGGTGATGCAATAAATTGGGAGTGGATTATTCATTGCGCTAAGAGAGAAAATTCAAGTGTGATGATAGTCAGCCGAGATACAGATTATGGCGTATTCCACAAGGAAGAAGCCTTTATGAATGATTGGTTGTCCCAGGAGTTCAAAGAGAGAGTAAACCGCAAAAGAAGCGTTCAACTTACAAATAAGTTATCGGCAGCAATGAAAGCAGTTAAATCACAAGTCACACGAGAAATGGTCGAAGAAGAGAAGCGCATAGTTGATGAAAATTCAAATGACGAAAGTAAATAAATCTGACAACAATGCATGGAACGGCTATGCTGCCCAAGCCCAACGCTCAAAGCCAACGCAGGGCAGCACAGCGTCCATGCCCACGTTGGGCGTTATTGTAGAAACAAAACAAAAAACATAAACCAGATTGATGACAGGACTATTTCTAAACATATTTGAGTGTAAGTTTGAAAAAGACTATTTTGACTTACAATACCTATCTTATGAAAAATATGCTACGATAGAAGCATATAAAAAACTTCGTACAGAAAACTCTGATTATGAATTTTATAAGTATGACGTAAAACTTGAAAACGGACAAATAGAAAGACGCATCTATTTTTGGAACAAGAAATCAAGCCCTACAACAACTGTTAAGGGGACAAAAGAAACAGTTAATATTCAAAGCAATCCGAAAATTGTCAGCAAAATTATAGAGAGTTGCATTTTACAACAGTTCCAAAATAACAGAGCATTTAAAGTTTTCAAAAAAAGAGAAGAACACTTTTGGACTATCTTATCATCAAAAAATCTCTTAGAAAATATAAATGGACTAAATGCCTACAATCAAATTCACTTTAACACTTTCTTTAATTCATATAGCGGGATTATTTCGTTCTTTTTTGTGCTTTCAGGAAGTATCAATATGAAATTTTCAATTGGAAAAAGTGATTTTGAGAAAAAAGGCATAGTGTGCAGTGATTTAAAGGGTAGAGATAATATCATTTTTGCTAATAAACAGTCTGTTAAACGTTTTTTATCAGCTACAGGACAGCAAGGCAACTTTGATGCACAAATGCAAGAGTTAGAACATAATCAAGCAAATTTCAAAGTAATTAAACAAACCTATAATTGGCTTGAAAACAACAGAAATAATATTTACTTGCCTTGTGGAAATAAATTCACTGAGTTTTCAATGAAATATTTACCGCTTGAAAATGATAAAGTTCAAGCAGATAAATTGGAAGACCCAATTAGATACTATTTTGAAAATAGGACGGAAAAAGGTTATTACAATGACGCGATTTCAAAACTAAAACCATACAGTTTTAAGTTTTTTGAAAATCAAGAAATTAAGATTACAATTATTTGCCCAAAGTTCAACGAAGGCGTTTTAGAAGGTTTTATAAACCAAATTGAAACACGCTTAAAAAGTTTGTTTCATATAAAACCTGTTTTTATAACACTATTTTTGTTGGATACCAAAACGGAAACATACACAAATGCAGTTTACGAAGAGCAGGTTTCGTCATCACACCTTTGTATTATTGTCCTTAATGAACAACATTTAAAAATTACGGATGTTAAGCAAAGTCCGTATTTTGTTTGCAAAGCAAAATTACTTGGACAGGGTATCCCTACACAAGACGTACAAGAAAAACACCTTAAAAAAATTAATCAATTTGTAATGAATAATCTTGCTCTTAACGTCTATGCAAAGATTGGCGGGATTGGCTGGACTATTCAAAATATTGAAAAACGAAAGGAAGAATTAGTCATTGGCATTGGTTCATCTTTGAACAAAGACGGAAAAAGAATTTTAGGTATAGCCCAAATATTTCATTCCGATGGTAGATACTTGGTAGGAGACTGTTCGCCACTATCAAATTTTGATAATTACGCAGAAAACTTGGAAAAGCATCTTTACAATTCTTTATCAAAAATAATCAGTCAAGAAATTATCAATAAAAACTCGGAGTTTCGTTTAGTATTTCACCTTTTCAAGTCGGCAAGTAAAGAATATGAAATAAAAGCCGTTGAAAATGTGATTAAAAAATTCCAAAATGAAAGATTAACTTTCAAGTATGCTTTTGTCCATCTTGCTTATGGGCATAATTTTAGGTTAATCTCAAACGACGGAATTAACAATGAAACAATAAAAGTATTTGGAAAAGAGCAAAAAGTGAATGTTACCCCCAAAGGCACTTACATAGAACTTTCAAAACACCGTTCATTAGTACATTTTGTTCAAGAAAGCACAATACCATTAGAAATTGAAATAGACAAACGTTCAACCTTTGAAGACTTACGCTATCTTTCAACACAAATTTTTTGGTTTTCTCATCTTTCTCACAGAACATTCTTACCCTCTAAGAAAACGGTTACAATTTTGTACCCTTCTATTATGTCGGGACTTTTGGATAAACTTCGTGAGATTGATGATTGGGATAAAATGCGTGCTGAGAAAATTACTGATAAACTTTGGTTCATTTAGTTATGACTTGGATAAACGATATAATACAGCAGAATACAAACAGGATTTTTGAGTACCCTACTATTCAAGAGTTTTGTTATCTGCGTATTATTGACGAAAATCAATTACAATCTAAAAGCATAGAGAATTTACAAGGTGAAGAAGAAACATTAGCCGCCAAAGGGTTTAAAGGAATAGCACCCAATAGTGAAGAGTTATCAATAATTAACAAACCTGAAAATAAAAGAGTAGCACACTATAAACAAGATAAGTATAAACTTATTGGCATATCTTTAACTTCGGATAAAAATAGTCAGGCATATAAACATCTTGAAACTTTCGTTAAACAAGCATCAGCAAAAGAAACTTTCTTAGTGCAAAAATTCTTTCCTGAATTTCATCAAAGTTTTTTGGATAAGTTAAAAACTGAAAACTCAAATGAAGTATCTACTAAAATTTTGAAGTATATTTTTCAAAATCAATTTGAAACAGAAATAGACAGTTTCGTTACTGAGTTAAGCAGAAAAGAATTAGAAACTATTGATTTGATTATACTAACGGAACTTCAAAGTCATCTCAGTAAGCAAGCAGTTGCGAAAACAACATATATCAACCTTTCTGCGAAAGATTTAATAATTGATATTTTAGAGAATTTTGAAAATGCAGTAAAAAAAATCACTGATTTGACCTTGCGATATGGAAAAGATAAGCAAAACAGAAATTTAATCGCAATCAAAGACGAGTATGACGTTCAAGATTTACTCTATTTCAGTCTAAAATCTGTATTTCCTGAAATCAAGTACGAAGACGACACAAGTAACTATGGTGGAAGTGCCAAAAGATTAGATTTTTATTTGAAAAATGAAGGAATTATCATTGAAGTTAAGCATATTGATAAGGCAGACGATAAAAAATATACTAAACAGATGAAAGAAGATTTACAATCCTATCACGTTGTAAATGTTCTAACAGAAATTATATTTTTCATTTATGCACCAAATGCTATTCAGGACATCAATAACTTTAATGAATTGGAAGGCGAACAGACTATACAAGGAAAGACTTTTAATGTTAAAGTTATTGTAGTGCGATAAAAAAGAACAACAAACGCCCAACATTGCATTTGTGGCAAGGCGGGCAGACGTGCTAACTTGAACTATTCTATTGGCTTTTGTGCGTGTGGAAATGTCCTCTTCCCCTACGCCGCGACCGCTGAATAGGAGAATTTCCCCTGCTGCGTTTCAGACTCATCCAGGTTCCGCAGCTGCTCGCATCCGCTCCTGTCAAAATCCCCTACCCACCTGCCTCATCCACAGGCTGCTGCATAGCACGCTCTGCGCGTAGAGGCCTGCCGGGAAAGCCAAGACATTCAGATCCGCTTCGCTGGTGAGGGCGGCGGGGAGCTGCATACCGCTGGGGCCGGTGCTTTGCGCCCTCCTCGCAGCTGCATGCCTGCAACATTTCCCCAGCATGCTCGCTGCGCCCGATTTTTCGGAGCTTTGCCCCATCGAAGCGTGCCTCCCAGCCACGCCCCAGCCCCCTGCACGGGACAGGCTGTGCCACCCCGTCGTTTTTTCCCTGCATCCCCGTTGGCAGGGCAAGGACTTTTAGCTACTTTGGCTGTAGAATGGAAAGCCACGGTGGTGAAGCAAGCATGCACGAAACAGATATTTTTTATCCGGCAAGCCAGGCAGACTGGAGGGAATGGCTGGAACACCACCACCAGGCTAAACAAGCGGTCTGGCTTGTTTTTTATAGCAAAAAGTCGGGAAGGGCATCCCTCAGCTGGAGCGAGGCCGTGGATGTGGCCCTGTGTTTTGGCTGGATAGACAGCAAAAAAGTCAAAATCGACGCCGAAACTTCCCGCCAGTTTTTCAGCAGGCGAAAACCCAAAAGTACCTGGTCGAAAATCAACAAAGAAAAAGTGCAGCAGCTTATGGATCAGGGGCTGATGGCCCCGGCAGGGCTTGACGCCATTGCCATCGCCAAGCAAAATGGCTCGTGGGAATTGCTGGATGCGGCAGAGGCGCTGCTCATCCCGGACGACCTGGAAAAAGCGTTTGAGCGATACGAAGGGGCCCGGGACTATTTTGTAAGCCTGAGCAAGTCAGACAGAAAAATCATGTTAACCTCCCTGGTGCTGGCCCGGCGGCCCGAAACCCGGCAAAAACGCATAGATGAAATTGCTTTTTGGGCAGGCCAGCAGCAGAAACCCAAGCCACTCTGACGCGTTGCCCTGACGAGCGTCTGGCAGCGGCTTATGGATGCCCGGCGGCAAGTCGGCACCAGGAGCCGTTTGATGCATCACCCCACCCGCCGCATCACCCCCTCCAGCGGCCCGTGCTGGAAGCGCCGCGACCAGCGGCTGCTGAAGACCACGCTCAGCGCGTAGAGGCCTGTCGAAAAGCCCAGGATCAGCGCCGGCGGCTCCGGAGGCAGGGCGGGCAGGGCATGTACGTCCGTGTTGCCCGTAAGGACCGCGAGGAGGATCATGCCGAGGGTCACGTGCATCACGTAGTGCGTGAGGGTCATGCGTCCGGTGGCGGCCAGGGCCTGGGCAGGGCGGGTCTGTCCCCAGGCTTCGCCGGCATAGACGCAGAGGGCCAGCACCATGAGCGAAAACGACGCCGTGCCGGTCATGAAGGGCAGGGCCGGCGGCAGGTAATCGGCGAGCACATAATCGCGCCAGGGGCCGGGCGGCAGGGCACCTTCGGCCCAGCCTTGCAGCAGCAGCATAGCCAGCCAGCCGGCGGCGCCCAGCAGGAAGATGCGCCGTTTCAGCTGCGGGCGGCTCCAGTCGAGGCGGCCCAGGTACATGCCCGCGAGGAAAAAGGCCAGCCAGGGAAAGACGGGATTCCAGCCGTTGTAGAAGGTGTTGCGCAGGAAGCCGACGGGCGTCCAGAAATCGGGGTACTGGAGCCGGGCCAGGTCCCAGCCGGTTTCGAAGGGGATGAGCAGCAGCCCCAGGTGAAATAGCAGCACGGCGCCCAGGGCGCCCCAGAGATAAGCCGCCTGCGGCGCAAAGAGCAGCCCGGCTGCGAGGAGCATGTACACGCCGTAGAAATGCAGGATGTCGGCGGGCCACCAGAGCTGGAGCAGCAGGCCCGTCCCGAAGAGAAAGAGCGCCCGCCGGAGGATCACCCCCCGGAGTGCGCGGCGGGCAGCGGCATCGGCCTTGCTGCGGGCCAGGATGGACAGGCCCATGCCCGCCAGCATCACGAACAGCGTGCTGGAGTTGCCGTTGAAGAAGGCCAGGAAGCGCCCCAGCGGCGAGGCATCGGCCGGATCGCCGAAGGCGACGTTGAAATTGACGATGAACATGCCCCAGATGGCATAGGCGCGGGCGAGGTCGAAGCCGGGAATACGGGTCTGCATGCGGATGGAATCAGGTGGATGCTGCAAATCTCCGGCCTGGCCGGGCGGAATTATTTGATCTGCATCAAATGATGCTCCGGCCGGGCGCCGCAAGTTTGCGGAGTCATCCTATCACGCCGCATCTGCTATGACGCTTCCGTTTTTCGCCAGCCATCTGCCCGCCTCCCTGCTGGAGGGCCTGCTTACCTACCTGATTTTCAGCCTGCCCCTGTTCCTCGCGTTCTGGGTGATCTGGAAAAAGCGCTTCCAGCGCATCCGCATCCAGGAGACCCGGCAGGCCAGCGGGCATCACTTCCGCCACGACCTGCTGCACTCCGGCGTCACCATCGGGATCTTCGCCCTCATGGACGTGACGCTGCTCTACCTCGATTCGCTGGGCTACACCCGCCTTTACCAGGATGCGGGCGAATACGGCTGGGGCTGGCTGATCCTCAGCTTCATCATTGCCCTGCTGCTCAACGATACCTTCTTCTACTGGTCGCACCGCGCCATGCACCACCCGCGGCTGTACCGGTTTTTCCACCGGGTGCACCACGAAAGCACGGATCCTTCGCCGCTCACCTCCTTCGCCTTCCACCCTTCGGAGGCCATCCTGGAAGGGCTGGTAACCTTTTTGCTGCCCTTCGTCATGCCGGTGCACATCGGCGTGGTCATCGCGGTGCAGGTCTTCGACATGCTCAACAACGTGCTGGCGCACCTCGGCTACGAGCTGTACCCCCAGGGCTGGACGCGCTGGCCGCTGCTGAAGTACAAGACCGCCTCGACCCACCACAACATGCACCACCAGTTGTTCGACGGCAACTACGGGCTGTATTTCACCTGGTGGGACAAGTGGATGGGCACCGAGTTTAAAGACTACGAAAGCCGGCACCGGCAGATCTTCGAGCGGGAAAAGGCCCCGCATACGACTGAAAATCAGGCAAGTGCTGCTGAAGCAGCAGGTCCGGCGCAGATCTATGCGCAGGTGCATGGGGCAGACTACCGCTTTTCGGCGGGGGAAGGCGAGACGATCCTGCAAGCCGCGCTCGATCAGCAGATTCCGCTGCCGCATGCCTGCCGCCGGGGCCGCTGCGGCACCTGCAAGCTCTATTGCGCATCGGGCATGGTGGAGATGCCCGAAGCGCCGGCCCTGAGCGAAGCCGAGCGGCAGGCGGGCTATATCCTGGCCTGCCAGGCGCGGGCGCGCAGCCGCGAGATCCGGCTGGAGCGCCGGGGCTGAGGCTATTCGTAGCGGGCGCGGATGCGGCTGAGCGTCTCCAGGGTAATGCCCAGGAAGGAGGCGATGTGGGTCAGGGGCACTTCGCGCAGGAGCTG
Source organism: Bacteroidia bacterium (assembly GCA_033765305.1). Taxonomy (GTDB): domain Bacteria; phylum Bacteroidota; class Bacteroidia; order J057; family J057; genus RDXT01. Next base: position 57,915 of record JANRID010000070.1, on the reverse strand, counting down.
GGGCTGCTGCTCCGCGAGCAGGCGGTAGCGCGCCGTGGCGTCGAGGGTGTGAAACTGCCAGAGACGCTCCTCCAGCCAGAGGGCATAGTACTCGGTGAGCATCATATCGAGGGCCTGGAGGGCGGGAAACTGCCGCTTGAGCGGCTCATAGTCCCGGTGCTGGATGAGGGAGACGCTGCCTGCGGTCACGGCCTGGATATACTCCCGGCTGGGGAGCTGGAGGGTGTAGCTTTGCAGGGAGATGGCCATATCATGCGGAAGGCAGAGTTCGCTGGTAATCTCCTTGCCTGAGGGGCTGAGGGTATATTTTCGCAGGATGCCGGACTCCACCCAGTAGCCTGCGGTGCAGACTTCGCCTTCGCGCAGGAGAAACTCCCCCTTTTCCACACGGCGGGTGCGGGCGATAGCGGCCAGGGTTTCGGCTGCTTCGGGCGGCAGGGCCTGCATGGCCGCCCCGATCTGTTCGAGGCAGGCATCGAGGAGGGTCTGCGCCGCGGCGGTTTTGTTGGCGATTGCCTGCCGGACGCGGGCGTGATACAAATCGAGCATAGGGCAGGGGGTGATCGTGCGCTCAGCGGCCCGCCTTGCGGAGTACCGCCTGGATTTCTTCGACGGATTTCCCGGCAATCTGGCTGATGACCTCCAGGGCCAGGCCTGTGCCGTGGGCCCGGAGGATCATGTCGGTTTTTGCTTCCATGACCCCTTTCATAAACCCTTCCACGAACCCTTCCACGAACCCTTCCATGAACGAAGGGTCTGTTACGTTTTTCAGATCGCGGTGGTATTTGAGCCTGGCTGCATGGCGGGCTTTTTCTTCAAGCCGGAAACGGGTAATTTCAGCGGCCTGGGACAACTGCTGGAAGCTGCTGCCTGTGCGAAGGGATGGGGCCTGATGTGCCATGGTTTTCGGTGTTGGCATAGGATTATATGCATACATGCCCAGCCTTCAGCGCCCGGCTTTGCGGAGGATTGCCTGAACCTCCTCGACGGATTTTCCGGTAAGCTGGCTGATGACCTCCAGGGCCAGGCCTATGGCATGCGCCCGGAGGATGATGTCGGTTTCTTTTTCCGCCTTGCCTTCCATGAACGAGGTGTCCACCACATTCTTGAGGTCGCGGTAGTATTTGAGGCTGGCTTCGTAGCGGGCTTTTTCTTCGGGCTGGAAGCGGGCGATTTCAGCGGCCTCGAACAGTTTCTGAAACACCCGCTCCTGCAGGGCCGCAGGCCGGTTTTGGAGGTTGTGCAGGTGCTTGAGCACGTACATCCACTTGTCGAAGTTGGTTTCCAGCTCGGCCTCGGTCTTCTGAAACTTCGGCATCTCCAAGTAGATGAAGGTGAGCTTGTCGTAGAAGACCTGGCAGTGCTGGTCTTTCAGCTTGACCTCGTGGCGCACCTCGCTGTCCTGCTTATCCTCGTCGAAGACGAAGTCGAGAATGCCGACGGTGTACACCGCTGCGAGGCGGAAGTCCCATTCGCCTTTTTTGGCCTGCTCCTGGATGGGGAAGGTCGAATAATAGACGCTGCGGTCCTTGAAGAAATTCTGCTTGGCTTTCTGAATTTCCACAATGAAGCGCTCGCCGCTGGGGCTGGTGCAGTAGAGGTCAAAGATGGCCTTGCGGTCAAGCTCCGTTGCGCCGAGCTGCTCGGTAGGGGTATAGGAAAGCGACTGCACCTGGTGCCGCTCGGGCAGCACCTGGTTGAGGAAGTCGATCAGCAGCTCCTTGTTCGGCTCGCTCCCGAACAGCTTCTTGAAGCCGTAGTCGGTGAAGGGGTTGATGTATTTGTCCTCAAGCGCCATACCGCTCTGCTTTGGGGTAAAGATAGGGCTTTTGCGCGGAATTTGCGAAGGCGGACTGAAGCGGAGAGGCCTGCTGCGCCCGATTCAGGGCTCGTACCCTTGCATGTCGATCCCCGCCGCCCGCATCATGTCCAGGCCGAGGGTGCGGATGGCCTGCACCACCGGAATGACCCGCAGCCCGCTTTCGGTGATGGCATACTCCACGTGGGGCGGCACCACCGGGAAGACCGTGCGGCTGATCAGCCCGTCGGCCTCCAGCTCGCGGAGCTGGGTGGTCAGCACCCGGTCGGTGATGTGGGGAATGTCCTTTTTCAGTTCGCTGAAGCGGAACACGCGGCCCTTGAGCCGCCATAGAATGGGCATCTTCCACGTGCCCCCGATGCGGTCCATGGCAAACTCCACCGGGTTGTAGTAGATCTTGTTGTTGTACCGAAAGTCTGGCATAATTCATTGATAACTAATAACTATCTAAAATAGCAGTACCTGTAAATTAGGTATGTACAAGCACAAAAGTAGCATACATCCGTAACTTTGCCAACCTGAATCTTCAACCAGTCTCCTATGAGCGCATCTCTCAACGTACTGAACCCCGGCGCACCCAAGCGCATCGCCCTGATCGCAGCCAATGCCGCTGTTTCGCAGCAGACCGGCTGGCCCATCGGCTTCTGGTGGGCCGAACTGACCCATCCCTACTGGGAATTTACCGAACGCGGCTATACGGTGGACCTCTTTTCGCCCGAAGGCGGCAAGCTCGCCGCTGACGGCTATTCCGACCCCGAAGATGCCAGCGGATACTCGGCCCACGACCTGATCTCGCTCGGCTTCAAGCGTTCGCCCGCCCATGCGGCCCTGGTGGAGGCTACCCGCCCCATCAGCGAAATCCGCCTGGAGGACTACGATGGGATCTTCCTCACCGGCGGCCAAAGCCCGATGTACACCTTTGTGGACAACCGCGCGCTGCACGAGCTGGTGGTGCAATTCTACGAAGCCCGCAAGGCCGTAGGCATCGTATGCCACGCCACCTGCGTGCTGCTCCACGCCCGCAGCTCCGACGGCAAGCTGCTGGTGGACGGCAAAACCTGGACCGGCTTTGCCGACGCTGAAGAGGCCTTCGCCGACAGCTTTGTAGGCCAGCGCATCCAGCCGTTCTGGATCGAAACCGAGGCAAAGAAAATTGCCGGGACCAACTTCATCACCGGCGGCATGTTCAAGGCGTTTGCCGTGCGCGACGGCAACCTGATCACCGGCCAGCAGCAGTTCAGCGGGGCTGCCGCCGCCCGCCTGATGATCGAGGCCCTGGGCATATGAGCGCGCGCTTCCTCCTGGCGCTCCTGCTGGCGGCTGCCCGGCCCGCCGCAGCCCAGATCCCGGTGGAGGTGCTGGCTGGGCACCAGCGCACGACGGTGGACATCATGTTCTTCCGGTTTTTCCAGAACCGCGAGGGGCAGCCTTCGGAATGGCTCTTTTTCAGCCGAAGCCGCGCCGCCGTGGAGTACCGGCAGACAGCCGCCGCCAGCCCGCCGCAGTTCGGCTTTACCGGGGCGGTTTCCTGGAACCGCGCATCGCTGAAGGGCGTTGCCCCGGTGGCCGTAGCGCAGATTCTCAGCCGGGGCGTATTTGCCAAGGCCGGGCTGCAGTACGCGCATCTGGGCAGGCGCTGGACCGTTTTCGGCTGGGCCGTGAGCGAGCTGAACGCGCGTCCTGTGGTGGATGTGTTTGCGCTGGTGCGCTGCACGCCTGCTTTTACAGCCCGGCTGGGCGGCTTTTTTCAGCTGGAGTCGCTGGCGGCAGTTCCTGCCCAGGCAGACGGCAGCCTGAGCCTCGTGCAGCGGGGCCGCGCAGGCCTCAAAACCGGGCATTGGCAGTATGGCCTGGGGGCGGATTTTTCGCAGACCGAAACAGGCAGCGCCTGGAGCTTCTTCAGCAACGCCGGCCTCTTTATCAGGCATGAATTCTGACGGCGCACGGGCTGCCGGGCGCATCCGCAGACGGCCCGGCAGCCCCGCCGCCAACCGGATCAGGGCAGAACCTTAAACCGCTGGAAACGACATGATTCTCCGCAAAATCTTCAATCCCGTCGCCGTGATCCGCTACATGCGGGCCGAGCTGGCCGCGTCCCTGCTGCTGTCGGCGGGCGTGTGGTACCTCTACTACAGCAGGCACCTCGAAAAGGCAAGCCTGCCCTTTTCGGTGGCGGCCATTCTGGGCAGCGCCCTGGCGATCTTCATCGCTTTCCGCAACAACAACGCCTACGGGCGCTGGTGGGAAGCCCGCACGCTCTGGGGCAGCATTGTCAACAGCAGCCGGATCTTTGCCCGGCAGGTGATCGCCAATGCGGCGGATGCCGCAGCGACCGGAAAGGTTCCGCAGGAGCAGGCCGATGCCTATGCCCGCGAGCTGGTGCTGCGGCAGATCGCCTTTGCGCATGCGCTGCGCCTGCACCTGCGCCGCGAGGCAGATGCCGAAGCGCTGCGCCCGCTGCTGCCGCCCGGCGAATTCGAACGCGCCGCCGCCAGCCAGAACATCCCCAACGCCCTGCTCTTCGCCCAGGGCATGCGCATCAAGGAAGGCGTGCGCCTCGGCATCCTCGGCGCCTTCGACAACATCAGCCTGGAGCCCACGCTGGCCAGCTTCAGTACCTTCCAGGGCGGCTGCGAGCGCATCAAAAACACCCCGCTGCTGCGGCAGTACCACTTTTTTACCAAGCTGTTTCTGCTGGTGTTCATGGCCGTGCTGCCGTTCAGCCTCATCGGCGACTTTGCCCGCATGGGCGCAGCTTCGCTGATGGTGCCGGTTTCGGTGCTGATTTCCTTTGTATTCGGCGTCATGGGCCGGGTAGGGGAGGTAAACGAAGACCCCTTCGAGAACCGCATCACCGACGTGCCGATGACTGCCCTGTGCAATACCATCGAGCGCGATCTGAAGGAAATGGCCGGGCTGGACCTGCCTGCCAGCGTGCTGCCTGCCAGGGGGTTTCTGGCCTAGGCCGTACCGCGCTCCGGAACGGCCCGCAGCCGGGGGCATCTGCTGCCCCGCATGTTTGTGCGGCAGCATCCTGCGGAATGGGTATATTGCAAGGTTACGTGATTGATCTTCGACATATGAACATCGCCATCATCGGCGGGGGCAATGTAGGCGGCGCGCTCGCCCAAGGGTTCCGCCGCGCCGGGCACACGGTGCGGATCGGTGCGCAGTTTCCCCTGTCTGAAAAATCCCGGAAGCTGGCCGCCGTGCTCGGCGAGGACAGCTTCGTCCTGCCTGAAACTGCCATGGCGGAAGCCGACGCCGTGGTGCTGGCTACACCGCCGGAGGCTGTCGTGCAGATGAAGGACCTCCTCAGCCGGTTTGCGCGGGACAAAACCGTCATCGACACCACCAACTCCATCCGCCGCCGTCCGGAGCCGCATCCTACGGTGCTGCACTACCTCAAGGCCGAATGCGGGCTCGAACAGGTGGTGAAGTGCTTCAACTCCACGGGCTTCGAGAACATGGCCAACCCGGTGTACGGCGGTAAAGGCATCGATATGTTTGCAGCGGGCAGCCATGCCGGGGCCAAAGCCGTGGCGCAGCAGCTGGCCGCCGACCTGGGCTTCGGAGCCTGCTGGGATTTCGGCGGCGACGACAAGGCGGAGCTGCTGGAGCAGTTCGCCCTGGCCTGGATCAACCTCGCCATCATGCAGGGCCACGGGCGCGGGCTGGCCTTGGTGGTAGCGAAGCGCTGAACCGCCCGGCGGGCAGGGGCTTGCGGGGCCTTGCCCGCCGGGGCCGCGCCACCGGAATTTTCCCTTATCTTTGCCCCCGCAATGATTACGCTGGATCAAATCGGGCTGGCCTTCGGCGAACGCTGGCTGTTCCGCAATGTGCGCTACCAGTTTCTGCCGGGCGAGCGCGTGGGCTTGCTGGGCCGCAACGGCGCAGGCAAATCGACCCTGCTGCGCATCATGGCCGGAGAAATCACCCCCACCGAAGGGCAGGTGACCAAACCCGCGCATGCGCGCGTGGCATTCTTCAACCAGGATCTGCTGAGCTTCCACACCGAGCAGCCGATCTTCGAGGTAGCCCGCGAGGCCTTCGCCCCGCTGCTGGCCATGCAGGCCGAGATCGACCGCCTGATCGGCTTTATCGAGACGGAGGGCGGCGCCCCCGACGACTGGGACCGCCTGGCAACGCTCCAGGACGAATTCGAGACCCGCGGCGGCAGCCGCGTCGATGCCGAGGTGCATGCCATGCTCGACGGGCTGGGGTTCGCTGCCCACGAGCACAGCCGGCCCTACCATACCTTTTCCGGCGGCTGGCGCATGCGCGTGCTGCTGGCCCGCATGCTGCTCATGGAGCCGGAGGTCCTCCTCCTCGACGAACCTACCAACCACCTGGACCTCCCCTCGATCCAGTGGCTTGAAAATTACCTCAAGACCTTCCGCGGTGCCTGCATCCTCGTCTCCCACGACCGGTTTTTCATGGACCGCGTCGCGGAGAAAATCGTAGAGCTCTCGTTGTCCCAGCTCCACGTGTACAACGGCAATTACGGCTACTACCTGGCCGAAAAGGCCCTCCGCAAGGAGCAGCATCAGCGCGCCTTCGAGGGCCAGCAGAAATACCTCGCCGAGCAGGAGAAATTCATCAACCGCTTCCGTGCCAAGGCCAGCAAGGCCACCCAGGTGCAGAGCAAGATCAAGCAGCTGGACAAGGTGGAGCGCATCGAGGCGCCGGAGGAGGAAAGCTTCGACCTGAAGATCCGCTTCAAGGTCCGGCAGCAGCCGGGCAAGGAGGTGCTGACGGTAAGCCAGATTTCCAAAGCCTACGGCGACAACGTGATCCTGCACGATTCCTCGGCCATCGTCAACCGGGGCGACAAGATCGCCCTCATCGGCGCCAACGGCCTCGGCAAATCGACCCTGCTGCGCATCCTGGCAGACCGGGAGCCCTTCGAGGGCCGCCGCACCGAAGGCTACCATGTGCACGCCAGCTTTTTTGCCCAGCACCAGCTCGAAGCCCTGAACCTGGGCCTCAGCATCCTCGACGAGGTGCAGCAGTCGGCGCCCGACCGCACCGAAGGCGAGCTGCGGGGCATGCTGGGAAGCTTCATGTTTTCGGGCGAGGATGTCTTCAAGCACATCCGGGTGCTCTCCGGCGGGGAAAAATCGAGGGTGGCGCTGGTGAAAGCGCTGCTGTCCGAAGCCAATTTCCTCCTGCTGGACGAGCCTACCAACCACTTGGATATCAGCAGTATCCAGGTGCTCACCGAGGCCCTGCGCGCCTACGAGGGCACGTATGTGGTGGTTTCCCACGACCGGTTTTTCCTCCGCGAGGTATCGAACAAGGTCTGGTACATCGAAGACCGCCAGCTGCGCGAGTACCCCGGCTCCTATGCCGAGTGGGAGGAGTGGAATGCGCGCCGCCAGGAGGCGCTGCGCGAAGCCCAGCGTGCGGTGCCGGCACCGCGAATGCCGCAAAAGCAGCAGCCTCAGCAGCAGGATTCCCAGGCCCAGAAGCAGCAGAAAAACCGCCTGCGCAAGCTGCAGAAAGAGCAGGAAAGCCTCGAACTGCACATTGCGCAGCTCGAGGCCGTCCAGGCAGAGGCGGAAAAGCAGATGACGGAGGCCGCTGCATCCGGCAATTATGCCCGGCTGCACGCCGCCCAGATCGAGTACGAGCGGCTGGGCCGCGAACTGCAGGAAGCCATGCAGGCATGGGAAGCCGTAGGCGTGCAGCTCGAAGCACTGGGCAGCTGAGCGCCGCTCAGTTGGCGGGCACGGTCTCGATGGCCGGAATGCTGTCCGGCGGTACCGTGTCGTAGGGCTCGGACGAGGAAGACGGCACGGGCGCATTGCGGAAAAGCGTCAGCGGCAGCGCGGAAATGTCCTCTACGCTCCGGATGCGGACCGTCACACGCGGCAGCGAGCCGGTGGATCCGTCGCGCCGCTCCACGGCCCGCAGCACCTCAAACGCCACGAGGCCCAGGTTGGCGCCCTGCAGATTGCCCAGCAGCGGGGAATAATTGATGGATACATCGCTGTCATATACCACCGCCAGCACCGTTTTGCCGACGAGCATGCTCAGGCCCTCGGCGCGCAGGGGCGTTACATCGGGCACCTTGTCCAGCAGGATCTCGCGGTCGTCGTCCGGGTCGCCGGCGCCGAGGCCCGGGCCGGGGGTCAGGTAGTTGATGGCGCCGTTGTCGCGCGGGCCTGCATCGGTCCAGCTTTGCGGGATCGCAGACAAGGCAAACCAGCCTTCGTCGCCCACCTCGCCCGTGTAGAGGTCGATGGTTTTGCCGGCATTGGCTTCAAAGAAGGCCAGCGGGTCGCGCAGCCCCACGTCGGCCAGCTGGTCGTTGACATCCGTTTCGGAGAAATTGTTGGGTTCATTGCCGTTGTCGATGCTTTCCTCATCGATCACCAGCAGAACTGCTTCGCTTTCGTCCACCTCCACGGTGTTCAGCAGCAGGGCGTCGCAGGCGCTCAGCCCGGCAAGGGCGGCGGCGCAGAGCAGAATGGCAAGGGTGCGGAATGAATGCATACGGACAGGTTAACAGGTGTCGGGAAGCCGTTTTGCTGATCAGCTGACAGATTGCGCAATCCGGCGGATTGGCTCCATATCAACGGGCGAATCCTGCCTGTATTGACCCGTCCGGCCGGAAAATGTTGCACGCCAGCGGGAGCTGGCGTGCATAAGTCTGAAAATCAGGGCATTGCATCAAAGCAGCTCGCTGGCCAGATTGGCCAGCTCGGAGCGTTCGCCTTTTTCGAGGGTAATATGGGCATAGATACGCTGCCCTTTCATCCGGTCGATCACATAGGAGAGGCCATTGCTCTGCGAGTCGAGGTAAGGCGTATCGATCTGGTGGATATCGCCGGTGAAAATGAGCTTGGTGCCCTCGCCGGCGCGGGTGATGATGGTCTTGATCTCGTGGGGCGTCAGGTTCTGGGCTTCATCCACGATGAAGATGACGCGGGAGAGGCTGCGCCCGCGGATATAGGCCAGGGGCGTGATCATGATTTTCTCCTGCTGGACCATTTCCTCGATCTGCTTGTAGCCCTTGTCGTTCATGCCGAACTGGTTTTTGATGAACTTCAGGTTGTCCCAGAGCGGCTCCATGTAGGGATCGAGCTTGTCCTTGATATCGCCGGGCAGGTAGCCGATGTCCTTGTTGCTGAGGGGCACCACAGGCCGGGCGATGAGGATCTGGCGGAAATCGCGGCGCTGCTCGATGGCGCCGGCCAGGGCAAGCAGGGTTTTGCCGGTGCCGGCGCCGCCGCGGATGGTGACGAGGCGGATTTCGGGGTTGAAGATGGCGTGCAGGGCGAAGGCCTGCTCCGCGTTGCGGGGCTTGATGCCGTAGGCGGTGGAGCGTTCGACGCGCTCGAGCTTGTTGCTGGCGGGATTGAACGCGGCGAGGGTGGAGTGGGTGCCGTTTTTGAGGATGAAGAAATGATTATCCGGCGGCCGCTGCGGGAGGACTGTTCCGAGGTCGACGGAGCCCGCTTCGAAGATCTGGTTGATGATGCCGGACTCGATATTGGCAAGGCGGGTCATGCCCGTGTAGAGGGATTCGACATTTTTGACCTTGCCGGTGAGGTAGTCTTCGGCAGGCAGCAGCAGGGCTTTGGCCTTCAGCCGCAGGTTGATGTCTTTGGAGACGAGCGCCACCCGTGCATCGGGTTCCTCTTCCTGGAGGGCGATGGCGGAGTTGAGGATTTTGTGGTCGGGCTTGTCTTCATTGAAGACCCGGATGGCATCGATGCGCTGCGGGGTCCGGGGCATGATGACCCGGAGGCGGCCCCGGTTTTCGCCGGCGATGGGAATCCAGTCGTGGAGGTTCGATTCGCCTGCGACCTGATCCATCAGCCGCAGGAATTCGCGGGCCTCGAAGCTGATATGGGCATTGCCCTGCTTGAAGGTGTCGATCTCTTCGAGGACGGTGATGGGGATCGCCACGTCGTGCTCCTGAAAGTGGTCGATCGCGTGGCTGTCATGGAGCAGAACCGAGGTGTCCAGGACATATATTTTGCGAGCGGGGAGGGTGGGGTCCATACAGATTCTCCAGCGTGCGTTTCAAGGTAAAAGATACAGGTTTTCGGCAAGCCGCCAAGGGGAATTTTTCCACGTGTGCGGGCCTGCGGCCGGAAACCGAACCTGTTGAACGCAGGCCAGGGCGGGATATTGGGGCTGTGGATAAGTTGGGGGGGCCAGTCCTGGCGCAGCGCCGCCTGTCAGGGCCTGCGCTGCGCCAGGCGGACACAATCTCACTGCAGATACGCCGAATACATCCACACCAGCTTCTCCTGCTCGCGGATGTAGTCGCTCATGAGCGCATTGGTGCCCTCGTCGCCGGTCCCGGCCGAGAGCGCCAGCAGCTCGCGCTGCAGCACCAGCACCTCGCGGAACGCATCCAGGATATGGGCGATCGCTTCGCGGCCGCTGTTCACATCGCGGACTTCCTTCACCGCCGACTGCGCCAGATAGTCCGTGTAGGCGTGCAGCGGCGTCTGCTGCAGCGTCAGCACCCGCTCGGCGACTTCGTCCACCTTGAGCAGCAGGTTGTTGTACAGCTCCTCGAACTTGGCGTGCAGCTCGAAGAACTTCTCCCCGCGGATGTTCCAGTGAAACCCGCGCACATTCATGTAGAACACCTGATAGTTGGCCAGCAGCTGATTGAGCTTGCTTGCCAGGACCCTGGAGCCTTGGGCGTCCAGTCCGATGGAGTTGAGTGAAGAGGTCATGACTTCGGCTGTTGTCTGAAATGGGCAGAACCCTGCCCGCTGGTATGTAACTTAATCCGCGCGAAATTTGTTGATCATGCCGGAAAGGCTGAATTTACCGCCTAAACCCTTGCCGATGCGCTGGTTGCTGTGTATCTCCGCCTTATTCGCCGGGCTGCAGGTTTCGCCCGCCCAGACCCTTACGATCAAAGCCATGCAGTACAACCTGCTGGCCTTCGGCCTGCCCTGCGGCTCGGTCAACATCCTCGACAAGTACGGCTGGCTCGGCAGCATCCTCGACCATTACCGCCCGGATCTGCTGGCTGTCAACGAACTGGCGCCCGAACTTGGCTATACCAACGGCATCCGCCAGCTGTCCTTCGGCACCTATACCACCCAGATGGCTGCCGCCGGGTTTACCAACAGCGCAGGCTCCGACCGGGTCAATCAGCTCTTCTACAATACCGCGCTCTTCGGCCTCAAACGCGTGCAGGTGCTGCCCAACAGCGGCATCCGCGATATTACGGCTTACACCCTGTATATCCGGCCGGAGCGGCGGCCCGGTGCGGATACGCTGTTTTTTACCTGTCTGCTGGCCCACCTTAAAGCCGGCGACAACGCTTCGGACGTCAGCGACCGCAACTTCTCCGCGCAGGCCGTCATGAACTGGATGGCCGCCCATGCCGGCAAGCATGTGCTCCTCTTCGGCGATCTCAACGTCGGCGCGGCCAGCGAGGCCGCATTTCAGACGCTGGTGTTCCATCCGGATACCGCCCTGCGCTTCCGCGATCCGGCCGGCAAGGCTTCCGGCTGGACCGGCCCCGCCCATGCGGCAGTGCATACCCAGTCCACCCGCAGCAGCTCCACCGACTGCGGCTCCGCTGGCGGCATGGACGACCGTTTCGACTTTATCCTCGCGAGCCGGGCCTTCATGAACGGCGAGGACGGCTTCGGCATCGTGCCCGGCACCTACCGCGCCCTTGGCAATCCCGGCACCAGCTACGACAGCGAGCTTCCCTGCACCGGCAATTCCACCGTACCTTCCACCGTCTGCATCAACCTCCGCCGCACCTCCGACCACCTGCCGGTGGTGGTGAGCCTGCAGGCGTCCGGGGCGACGCCGGCGGCGGAGATGCTGCCGGCATTCCGGATCTGGGCCCCGGAGCCAGCCTCCGGCTCCCGGCTCGCGCTGCGCTGGGATCATCCGGCAGGCGGCCGCCTGCGCCTGCGCCTCCTGGACCTCTCGGGCCGGCTGCTGCGGGAAGCGTCGGTGGAGGCATCTGCCGGCGCCTGGGAATGGGATGCGCAGGCACTGGCTCCGGGGCTCTACGTGCTCCGGGCCGAAGATGCCGCCGGACGCAGCGCGAGCCTCAGGCTGGTCATACCTTCCTGGTAATCAGCCGAGCCGATACCGGTCCAGGGGGGTGTACACGGACCCTTCGGGCCGCAGTTCCGATTCCCAGAGAATCAGCTCCCGGACGGGAAGCCGGCCGGGCCGTCCGCCGGCTTCGGGGTAGGGGAGGGGACGCGCAGGCGGCGCCTGCAGGCGGGCCAGCGTCAGGTGGGGCAGCGGGCTGCGCCATGCCTGGTGCAGGGGCTGGATGGGCCGGTACGCTTCATCGATGCGGCTGGACAGCAGCCGGAAGTCCGGCTGCTTGCGGTACTGCGCCCAGACCATGCGCGGCGCGCGGCCCGGCGGCGCAAGGGCAAAGGCTTCGAACTCCAGGCCGAAAGGCTGGAAAGGCCTGATAATCAGCCGAAGCATCGCTCGCAGGTTGGGCAGCACCTCCTCCTGCACGGCACCGAAGAAGTACTGGGTGATATGCCAGGATTCCTCGGGAATCCAGCTGGCCTCCACGCGCTCCTGCGCCAGTGCGGCATAGCGCCGAAGCTGCTGCGAAGTGGCTTCGTCAGGGGCGATGCCCAGAAACAGACGGCGGTCCATGCCCCGAAGCTAGCAGATTTCCCTATACCAAAACAGGCGGCCCTGAAGGCCGCCTGTCAGATAGTCGGGATTTGCTGAGATGGAATTATACAGGAGTCTTTTCCTCCACGAGGGTATTGTAGACGATGCTTTCGTCGTGCTGGCTCAGGTCCAGGCCGTCGGTTTCCTCCGAGGCGGGCACCCGCAGCGGGGAGATCAGGTCGGTGAGCTTGAGGATGGCGAAGGAGCCCAGGAATGCGAAGGCCGATACGGCGACCAGCGCGATGAGGTGGCTTACGAAAAGGCCCACCCCGCCGTAGAAGAGCCCTTTGATGGGCTCGGCGCCTTCCGGAGCCAGGGCTGCATTGACTGCCGGCGTAGCGAAGATGCCGGTCATCAGCATGCCCACCATGCCGCCCACCCCGTGGCAGGGGAATACGTCGAGGGTATCGTCCAGATTGGTCTTGGAGCGCAGATGTGCGACGAAGTTGCTGACCAGGCCGGCAGCCGTGCCGATGAAAATGCTGGCAGGGAGCGTGACAAAGCCTGCGGCAGGCGTAATGGCCACCAGGCCCACCACCGCGCCGATGCAGAATCCGAGCGCGGAGGGCTTTTTCCCTTTGACGGCATCAAACAGGATCCAGGCCAGGCCCGCAGCAGCGGAGGCGGTGTTGGTCGTGGCGAAGGCGGAGGCGGCGAGGCCGTTGGCGCCGAAGGCGGAGCCGGCGTTGAAGCCAAACCAGCCGAACCAGAGCAGGCCCGTGCCGAGCAGCACATAGGGCACGTTGGCCGGCGGATGCACGATCTGCTCCTGGTAGGTCTTGCGCTGCTTCAGGTACATGGCGCTGGCCAGGGCAGCCCAGCCTGCCGACATGTGCACCACCGTGCCGCCGGCGAAGTCCAGCACGCCCAGCTTGAAGAGGAAACCGTCCGGATGCCAGGTCCAGTGCGCCAGGGGCGCGTAGATCAGCAGGCTCCAGAGGACGATGAAGAGGGTATAGGAGACAAATTTGATCCGCTCCGCAAAGGCGCCGGTGATCAGCGCGGGGGTGATGATCCCGAATTTCAGCTGGAACACCGCGAAGAGCATCAGCGGAACCGTAGGTGCCAGCGACCAGGGCGCGCCGTCCATGACGCCGTTAAAGAAAGGGAATGTGAGCGGATTGCCTACAAAGCCTCCGATCGAATCGCCGAAAGCAAGGCTGAATCCGACGACCACCCAGAGCACGCTGACCACGGCCATCGCCATGAAACTTTGGAACATCGTGGAGATGACGTTCTTTGCGTTGACCATGCCGCCATAAAAGAAGGCAAGCCCGGGGGTCATAAGCAGTACCAGCCCGCTTGCAGCGAGCATCCAGGCTGTATCGCCCGCATTAATCTCTGCAGTAGAAAAAGATGCAGGATTAGCGGTCAGTACAAGCGCCAGGACATTGATCAGGATGAGTACTGCAAAAGGGATGATGGAGAGTTTTCTGTCAATCATAGGCCTTGTAGTTAAATATGATACAAATGAGGGGATAGATTTTGATAAAATCAAATTTTGATCTAAAAATTTATCAATAATTCAAAAACACATCTGTTTAATCGCCGATTTTGCTGCAATCCCTGCGGATTATGCAGCTTCCGGCAATGAATGCCGGGTCTGATCAAACGTTTGCCAGCTTTCCGGCCCGGCCAGTTTCCATGAAAAGCGCGGGTATTTCTGTCCTGCGGATCTTTCGGACGCCCCGGCTGTTCCGGCGCCCGGATGCTCCGGCCCCGTCCGGAATGCGGCCTCTCCGGGCGGATGTCTGCCTGCCCGGCCTCCGCTGCGCAGATTTTTGCGCCACTTTGCCTGCTTCTATTACATCCCGGCTGCCCTGTAATGGCCCCGGTACCGCTGCCGCAGCGGATTGCGTCATTTGGAAAATTATCCTCCGCGTGTAAATTCACGGAGCATACATAGGGAAACACCGATAATCTACCAGGGAATATGATGGCGCAGGCAGTACCGGAACCGGATAAGTACTACCCCTTCCTTTCGTTTCAGATGAATTCGTTCCTCCGCAAGATCAAGAACGAATCCTACCGCCCGCCCGGCGAAGGCGCTCCCTTGCTCTTCCGCAAACCCCCGGAAATCTGCAATCCCGCCGTCAAGACCCTCCCGGTCTCGTGGCGGGACAAGCTGGAGTTTGCCGACCGGTGGTGCGGCGCGATTCACGTGATCGTGCAGCAGCATCAGCTGCGGGTCAAGCTGATCGAGGACAAAGACACCCCGGCGATCCGGCGGTTCCTGCACCGGCGCTATCCGCCCCGCCTCGCCGACGAGATCTGCGCCTTCGACCTCTACCGCTTCCGCACCTACGGCCACGGCGTCGTGCTGGAGGATGCAGCAGGCGAGGTGCAGGGCACGATCTTCGAGGAGGGCTACGATACACCCGAAAAAACGTCCTTTACCCTGCGGCTGGCCGTTTCCGAGGAGCTGAAAGGCAAAAACCTGGGCTATTACCTGATGATGTACTCCTGCATGCAGGCCATGCGGAGCGGCTCGCGGATCAAGCGCGGCCTGATCGAGTTCAACAACCTCAAGTCGCTGCACATCAACCTGAACAAGGTCGGGTGGATCTGCGACCATTTCGAGCCGAGCATCAGCGAGCTGGGCTCGTTCTTCGAAATCGCATTGCCGCTCGACCCCGAAGGGCTGACAGCCAATGCCGTGGATTTCGAGAAGGTGCGCGACTACCTGCGCCGCAAGCAGCCGGGCCGCGACTTCCGCCTCATTCCGTCCTATGACTTCGACGCGGTCTGCCGGCTCTACGAGCAGACGGACTTCAAGATCGTGGCGCTGGTTCCGCAGCGGATCGGGCTGGAGCACACGGCGTTTCTGGCGCTGCCGGAAGCGGCTATTCAGTTTCAGCGCTGGAAGTAAGCCCGGTGTGCCGTCCGCGCGCGAGGAAATTCCGGACCGCCGGGTCGTCTGAGGCGAAAAACGCCTCCGGCGGCCCGGTGAAATGCAGGCGCTGGTGGGCCACCATGATCACCAGATCGGCAAGCAGCTCCACCGTCGCCATGTCGTGCGTGATGATGATCGACGTGCGGTGCGGCTCGCGGGCGAGCTCCTGCATCAGGCTGTCGATGAGGAGCGAGCTGACAGGGTCCAGCCCGGTGGTAGGCTCGTCGTACACCAGGTAGCGGGGGCGCTGCAGGATGGCCCGTGCAATGCCCACGCGCTTGCGCATGCCGCCCGACAGCTCCGAGGGGTATTTGTGCAGCTGGGCCTCGCCCAGCCCTACCCGCTCCAGCGCGTCCAGCACCGCTGCGCGGATCGCCTGCGGCGGCGTGCCGCCGGCTTCATACAGCCGGATGCCGACGTTTTCGAGGACCGTCAGCGAATCGAACAGCGCTGCGCCCTGGAATACCACCCCGAACTGCGCCAGCATGGCCTGCCATTCCGCAGGGCGGAAGGTGCTGGTATCGGCACCGTCGATCCGGATGCTGCCGGCATCCGGGTGCTCCAGCCCCAGCAGCAGCTTCATCATCACCGATTTGCCTGATCCGCTCCCGCCGATGATGCACGCTTTCGCGCCGTCGGGGATGATGCAGGATACCTCGCGGAGCACCTGCTGGCCTCCGAAGGATTTGCCGACGCCCTGAAACTCGATCATGTGCCGGGCGATTGTTGCATGCGGTTGAAATAGAGCCACCAGCGCTCCGGGATCTCGTCCTGCTGCGCAGTCAGGCAGTCTTCCTGCGTGCAGGGCACGAGGCGGAAGGCAGGCGCCGGGCCGCCCAGGGTATCGGGCCAGGGGACCTCCATCCACCAGCGGCCGGAGATGGGATGCTCGAAAAACTCGATCGAGCCGGTGCCGGCCCGGAGGTGCACGGAATAGCGGCGGTAGCGGCTGCGTTCTGCTTCCGTGCCGGGAAACTCGGGCTGGCGGATGGCAAGCCCTTCAAGGAAATGCCAGAGTATCATCGCGCTGAGCAGCGCCGTCTGTTCCCGCAGGTCGGCTGCGGGCCAGTAGTCCGCGACCATCAGGCAGCGGCACTGGAATCCCAGGCCTGCATATCGGGCAATGCGGCAGATTTCGGCGGCGGTGAATCCGGCCGGCGCCGGCCCTGCGCTTCCGGGCGCATCGCCGAAGCGCACGCTGCGCAGCGAAATCGCGCACAGATCGGCCATGCGAAGCCAGGCTTCGGCAGACTCGGGATGTGCGGCCAGCTCGCCGTAGCGCAGCGCCGCAAAGTGGCGGCCCCGCAGCAGCTGAAGCTGGGCCTCCGGCGCAAAATAGCGCTGGCAGCCCAGCTGCGTAAATCCCTGCAGGCTGCGGCCCCCGTAGTGCAGGATCCGGTGGTTGACCGTTTCGCGCGCGGGCGCTTCTCCGGGCGGGTACAGCCCGAGGCTCCGGTCGGCATGGACGTAGTCGAGCGGCTGGCCCAGGTCCTCGAAGGCCAGAAACAGCCCGAACAGCTGGGCGGAGCTGCCGCCGATAGGAAGCTGGATCTTGCCCGCTGCTGCCAGGCGGGCAGCGGCCAGCGCCAGGCGCTCCTCGTCGGCTTCCGGGCTGCTGCCCGGACGCATGCTGCCCAGGTCGCAGATCTTCAGCTCCCCGGCAGGCGCGGCGAGTGCCATCAGGCAGCGGCGGATTGCTTCGCCGGCGCCTGCGGCTTCCGCTTCCTGCTCCGGGCAGCCGTACAGGATCACATCCGCCGACTCCCAGTCCTCCGGCGGCAGCACAGAGGCTCCCAGCGTGCCTGCCGCAGCCGGTGCCGCCGCCTCCGGCGGCTCAAACAACGTATGCCATTCCATCAGGCCAATACTACGGAGAAAATACCGGATGGAGAAGCCCGCCCGCCGATGCGCGATCCGCCGCTTTTCCCGCTGCCGGCTGGTGCCTATCTTGCAGGCCTGCATCCTGCAGGCCCTGCATAGCCGGTATCTGCTTTGCTGCCTCTGCTCCACTGCCCGCCCCCCGCAGCCCCGGCCCCGCTGCGCGTCCTGCTATACGGCGAAGGCGCCTTTCTGCGCGCATTTGCCGGCCCGGTCCTCCAGGCTCTGAACGACCGGGGCATCTGGCCCTGCGAAGCCGCTGTGTTTCAGCCCAATGGCACGGCAAACATCGACCTCCTGGCGCAGCAGGGCGGCTGCTTTACTGTCCTGACTGCCGGTATCCGGCAGGGTCAGATCATCCGCAGCTATGAGCGCATCCGCTGCCTGCGGCCTCAGGGCAGCGCTGCCCGCGACTACCGGCAGTTCCTGGCGCTGGCTGCTCATCCGGATCTCCAGATCTGCATCTCCAATACTACCGAAGCCGGCCTGCGGTATGTGCCCGGCCCCCTGACGGAAGATCCGCCGCCTGCGGCCTTTCCCGCCCGGATCGCTGCTTTCCTCCACCGCCGCTTCACCGCCTTCCAGGGAAGCCCGGAATCAGGCCTGATCTTCCTGCCCTGCGAGCTGGTGGAGGAAAATGGCAGCCTGCTCCGCGCATGCATCCTGCGGCACGCCGCCGACTGGGGGCTGGGAGATGCGTTCGCGGATTGGGTGCTGCATCGCAACACCTTCTGCAATACCCTCGTGGACCGGATTGTGCCGGGCTTCCCGGCAGATGCCGAAGCCTGCTGGCAGGAGCTCGGCTGCCGGGATGCGCTGCTGACCGCCGCCGAGCCCTGGCTGTTCTGGGCCATCGAGGGCGATGCGCAGGTGCAGGCGCGCTTTCCGGCGCAGCTCAGCGGGTATGAAGTGCTCTTCGCTCCGGACATCCGACCGTATCAGACGCGCAAGGTCCGCATCCTGAACGGCGCGCATACGGCGCTGGCGCTCATGGGGCTGCCTGCGGGCATCGGCACCGTGCGCGAAGCGGCGGCGCATCCCGTGCTGGGCCCCTGGCTGCGGGTGCTGATCTCGGAGGAGCTGCTGCCCTCCATTCCGGACCAGGCCCCGGAATCGCTGCGCGCCTATGCGGATGCGGTGCTGGAGCGGTTCAGCAACCCGGCTGTCAGCCACCGGCTGGAGCAGATTGCGGCGAATTCGCTTGTCAAGTTCCGGACGCGGCTGCTGCCGGCGCTGGTGCAGCGGCATGCGGACACCGGCCGCTGGCCGCTGCGGATGCTGGAAGTGTGGGCTGCGCTGCTGCGCCGCACGCTCGACAGCCCCGATGCGCCGGGCTTGCAGGAGCCACCGCATCTGCTGGACCGCATGCGCCGGCATGCGGAGGCCGCAGGCACGGCACTGCCCTCTCAGGACCCGGCGGTGATACGAGCGGTCATCGGAGATGGCATCCTCTGGGGCCAGCTGCCGGCTCCGGCGGAGCTGGCAGCGGCGCTGGAAGCGCGGCTGCGCCGCTGAACCGCTTCAGGAAAGCCAGACGCTGGCTTCGGTTCCCTGGGCCGGGATCTCGACCGAGACATGCTGCTGGAGGGTGGTGGCCAGGACCATGCCCACCACATCGGCGCCGACGGGCGCCATCCGGTGGCCCCGGTCGATGAGCACGGCGGTCTGCAGGGAGCGGGGCCGATTCGCGATCAGCTGCGCCAGGACCCGCAGCAGCGTGAAGCCGGTATAGAGCACATCGTCTACCACGATTACCGTCCGGTCCTCGATGAGTTCCTGCGGAATCTCCAGCCCCAGGCTGCCCTCGGCCAGGGCCTCGCGGTCCAGCACAAAGCCTGCGTAGTGGACCGCCTGCGGGCTTACCTGCCGGAGGTGGCCGCAGAGCTGCTCGGCCACCCAGCCCCCGCGGACATCGACCCCCAGCACCGTCAGCTGCGCTTCGAGGTAGTTATGCTCGTAGATCTGGATGGCCATGCGCTTGAGCTTGGCAGCCACGGCAGCCGGGGAAAGGATCTCGATGCGCGATTCGTCGTTCATGGGAAGGGCCCTGCGGCATTGATGCAGGCAAGTTACGAAGAATGCGGATATGCGGGGAGAACCCCGTAAGATCAGACTTAGGTTTCTATCATTCGTATCAGGTACCTATTTGCGTTTTATCCAGCGGCTATGCCCATATACACCATGCATCCGGTCGTTATAGATAACCTCATACACTCCATTCGGAAGCGCTTCAACTAATAATGTAAGCCGTGTGCCATCGGTACTGGCTGTGAATGGGAGCAGATATTTCCTGCCTTGCATATCCAGAATCTCAACAGTAAATAAGCCTCCATGAGCACGGGGAATCTCCAGATGCAAGGTGCTTTCGCCCGGATTCGGATAGCAGCGCAATGAAAGGGGTTGCCATGCTTCATTACCGGAGGCAGTAGGTTTGCCCTGCAGCTTCACCAGCTTGTTTCGTCCAATGGCATTGAATATGGTGAATGCCCCGCCCACCAAAATCGATCCGTCTGTATCGGGAAGCAGGGTATAGACAGTCCTGTCTACTCCAAAAGCTGTTTGATACGTAGTATCGATGCGTCCACTAGAGTGCAAGAAAACGCAATTGGTGATAGGCAGGCTATCGAAGAGTGTAAAATTTCCGCCAACCACAATCGTGCTATCACCCACAATCTCAATGGAATAAATAGCGGCCAAGCTCGATTCGTCTATATCGGCGTATAGGGCTCTCGTCGCTGCAAACGTACTGTCCCATGATCCATCCGGCATCAGCCGTACCAGACGAGATCTAAAGAAGCCATTCTGAAGAATCGCGTAAGCAGCCAGGATTTTCCCGTCTGGTTGTATCCGGAGGGCGCTTATAGGGGCAAGTATTGAGTCGGGATGAAACAAAGTGTCTAATGTTCCATCTGGTCTAAGTCTTGAGAGATATTGAGCCGGAACATCATTGTACTGCGTGAAATCGCCACCAGCCAAAATATAGCCATCAGACTGAACTGCGATGCACTTTACTGAGTAGGCAAGCCCTGTTCCGATGTTGAATGACTGATCACGCGTACCATCCGGATGCAACCGCACAATACCCCAAAGCAGAGCGCCTTGGTAGGAGGAAAAATCGCCGCCGGCAAGAATCTTGCCGTCAGGCAGTCTTACCAATGTATTGACAGCGCCATCAAATCCTGAGCCTATCGAGAATGCAGTGTCCAAAGTTCCATCCGCATGAAACCGGGCCATGCAATTCACATACTGGCCATCCAGTTCCATAAGTGAGCCAGCACCCAGAATTTTGCCATCTTCTGCCGGGATGAGAGCATTCAGGTCTGTCCAATGGACTCTGGGATCCATGGTAAATGAACTGTCTGCGCGTCCATCCGGCATCATGCGTGCAATACCTGAGCCCGGCCGATGATTATATCCTCTGAATGCTCCTCCTGCAAGTATCCGGCCGTCGGGCAGTCTGGCAAGTGTATGCACAGCTTCCCCCGTAAACCCTGTTCCTTTGTTAAAGTCATCCAGGCTGGCATTGGGATTCAGGCGCACAATCCCATTGCGCAGCATCCCCTGATAGACGACAAAGTCTCCGCCGACGAGGATGCGTCCATTATTCTGGAGGGCAATATCGTGTACGGCCCAGCCTGCGAACCCATTCCCAACCTGAAAGCTAGGATCAATACTGTAAGAACCCGGCAACAGTCGGACAATTCCGCTTGATGGAGTATTAAAAAAGTTACTAAAAGATCCCCCTATTAAAATACTTCCATCTGGTTGGATAGCAATACTAAAAACCGTATAATCGGAACCCTGAGAGGCGAATACTGAGAGCGGGCTTCCATTTGGGTTAAGCATCACAATGTCTTTTCTGGCAAATGATCCATATACCGTAAATTCGCCTCCTACGATTATATTCCCATTTTCCATGAGCTCCATGCAATGGATCTGACCATCAGGCCCCGCATTTGCAGGATTAAATGAGGAGTCTAATGTTCCGTCGGGATGCAGCCGTGCAATCTTTTTTCGTAAGATTCCGCCAAACACCGAAAAATCGCCTGCGACCAGAATTTTTCCGTCTGGTTGAAGCCGGACTGCACGGACAGATCCGTCCGTCAAGCCTTGGAGCTGAAATGTGGTGTCAACGCTTCCATTAGGAAGCAGACGGATCAGGCCTAAACCATCTGTTGAATTGGCCAGATTCAGCCCGCCTCCAATTAAAATTTTACCGTCTCCCAACGGCAAAATATCCATAATCATTCCGCCGAATCCTGAAGGCTGAAATGCGGTATCTAGTACACCTTCAGGACTTAGACGGACTATCCGGGTAGCAGCTACCTGATTGAAACTCAAAAAATCGCCTCCTGCCAAAATTTTACCATCCGGCAACAGGGCAATTGCATTTATACGTGTAAAATATGGATCAAATCCCTCGAATCCTAAGCCTGCATCAAACGTGGTATCCCGCAGTCCGTCTGCTTGTAGCCGAATGATCCTGTTTGCCAACTGTCCGTTATATGATTCGAACAGGCCGCCTGCAATCACCTTCCCGTCTGGCTGGATCACAATGGCCTGCACGTCATTCAACGATCCGCCAAATCCGAACCCCTGATCACGGCCAGCGTCTGAGGGATTGAATGCTAAGTCTACTGAACCTGGCTGAGCATATGCATCCAGAAAAACAGCAGCACTTAGCAGCACAAACAAGACTTTTTGCAAAAATTTGTGTACAACGCTTTGCATATTAGCAATTTAGACAACCCAAAAATGGAATAGCTCTTCATATTCTTTGCTTGTCTCAAAGCTATTCTTAACAAAAGCTAACTTATTAGATGTTTCCCATATATTCAACTTTATTTTACATCTCCCAGCATAAATCCTCTTGTTCCGATGTTTAATTATATGCAAACACTTTCCACCCCTCCTCAACCCCTCCCAATGGACCTTCAATCCCACATCACCGGCATCGGCGGCATCTTCTTCAAAGGCGAGGACGCCCCGGCCCTCCGCGACTGGTACCGCCAGCACCTGGGCATCCCCATCGAATCCTGGGGCGGCACCAGCTTCCACTGGCTCCACAGCGGCAACCCTGAGCTGCCCGGCGGAACCGTCTGGTCGATTTTCGACGGAAAGACGAGCTATTTCGGCAATCCCGGCCGGCAGTTTATGATCAACTACCGCGTCCGCGACCTCGATGGCCTGCTTCAGGCGCTGCGGGATGCAGGCGTAGCTGTGGATGACAAGGTCGCATCCGAGGAGTACGGGCGCTTCGGATGGGCCACCGATCCGGAAGGCAACCGCCTTGAATTCTGGGAGCCGGCGGAAGGATACTGAATCCCGGCTGTATCTTTTGCGCGCTGCTGCATTACTGGGAAATCCAACCGGTTTCCCCATGTCCCTCCGCGCGATCCATACCGTTTTCCTGCTGATGCTGCTGGGCGCTGCCCGCCTTTCCGCGCAGCCTGTCATGAGCCTGTCCGACGCCCTCCGCAGCCGCCGGGTGCAGGTGGCCATCGAAGGCCTGGGCGGCTACCAGGGCCGGTGCATCCGGCTGCTCGTCCGCAACCTGACCGCTGAAGCCCTGCGGGTGGAGGCCGGCGCCGGGCTGATCTTCGACAGCCGGGACTCCTCCGTGCAGAACCTGATGAGCACCTCTTCCGAGCTGCTGGCCCTGCAGCCCGGCCAGACGCGCCAGGCCGACCTGTTCACCATGTGCATCCAGTCCTCCAACGCAGGCCCGGCCAAAGGCGAGGGCTACTCCTTCGGCGGCGCAGCGGAGGGGCCGCTGCTGAAGCTCGCCCGCCAGATCGCGGAGGGCGGCTACCAGAACAGCACCGCGCAGTCCGCCGTCTGGACCCTCACCAACCGCGAATCCACCGGATTCGTGTACGGGGAGGACACCAGCATGGTGCGGCAGCTGGCCCGTACGCTCAGCGAAGCCACCGGCACCCCCATGTCGCAGTTTATCCTCACGCCCCGTCCCCACAGCATCACCACGATCCGCACCAGCTTTGAATGCCTGACCGAAGAGGCCCTGAGCGGGGCAGCCCTGGGCCTCTATGACTCTGCCGGCAGGCAGATCCGCAGCTATTTTACCGGGCGCAGCCTGGAGCCCGGGTTTCAGGCCTGGCGGCTGGGCGCCAGCCATACGCTCGGCGCATCGGCCAGGCTCTTTCTCCGCCTGACGGCGGGCGGGCGGGTCATCGCCGAGCGCCCGGTGCTGGCGTCCGATACCGTAGCGCGCCTCCAGCGCTACGACAGCGAAGCCGTGCTGATCTACGAGGCCGACCGCGATCTCAGCGGGCGCGCCGGCGTGTACGATGCGCAAGGCCGCCTCTATTTTCTGCTTGCCAGCCGCTTCTATATCCCGAAGGGCCTGCACCGCAGCCAGTACCTCATCGGCAAAGACCTGCCGCCGGGCCAGACCTATTATGTACGGGTGGTATCCGGCGGGCAGGTGCTGGCCGAAACTGTGCTGGATCCGGATGCCAGGGCGCCGCAGGTCTATCCGGTCCGCCGGGTACAGGGCGAATTTGCCTTCCGGCAGGACAGCGTGCAGCGCGGCCTGCGGCTGGCGATTTACGACAGCAAGGGCCGCCTCAAGCGCATCCTCTACGATATTGCCGTCCTCAATCCGGGGCCCAAGCGCTACACCTATTCCTTCGAGCACAACGAAGGCCCCGGTGCGCGGTTTTATATCCGCCTCACCGGCCCGGGCCAGCTCGTGATCCGCGAAGAGGCGATCGTGGACAAGTGAGGCAGGGTATGCCTGAGGCGCAAGTTTCACCACTAAGAAGGTAAGTTCACTGAGAAACACTCAGCCAGGTCTTCTCAGTGTCCTCAGTGCCTTAGTGGTAAACCCAAGGCGCAGGTTTCACCACTAAGAAAGTAAGCACACTGAGGTGCACTAAGGTTAGGTCTTCTGAGTGCCTCTCAGTGTCCTCAGTGCCTTAGTGGTAAAACCTGAGGCGGCCTTGCGCCCGGACCGCCCGATGCGTATATTTCCGGTTTCACCTACTTTCTTCCCTGCCATGCACCTCGATCTCGATCTCTCTCCCTTCCGCTACGACGGCTCCCGCCGCTTCAGCACCGCCTCGGCGCCTACCCGCATTCCCGATCTGTACGAGGACAAGAAGGCGTACAAGGAGCTGATGGAGGAATACCGCGAGGAGATCGATGCGCTGCAGTCGCTGATGTATGCCCACAACCGCTATGGCATGCTGCTGATCTTCCAGGCCATGGACGCCGCCGGCAAGGATGGCGCCATCGGAGCCGTAATGTCCGGCATCAATCCGCACGGGGTGAAAGTGACGTCCTTCAAGCGCCCCTCCGAAACCGAGCTGGAGCACGACTACCTCTGGCGGATTTACCCCCACCTGCCCGAACGCGGCAGCATCGCCATTTTCAACCGCTCCTACTACGAAGAGGTGCTCGTGGTGCGGGTGCATCCGAAGATCCTTACGGAATCGCAGCGCATCCCGCCGGAATTCACCGCCGATCCGGAGCAGGTCTGGCAGCAGCGCTACGCCGATATCGCCCAGCTGGAGAGCTACCTGCACCGCAACGGCTTCGTTATCCTGAAGTTTTACCTGCACCTCAGCAAGGAAGAGCAGCGCCAGCGCTTCCTGGACCGCATCGAGGAGCCGGACAAGAACTGGAAATTCGCCGAAGGCGACGTGAAGGAGCGTGCCTTCTGGCCGCAGTACATGCAGGCCTACGAGGACTGCATCAATGCCACGGCTGCGCCCCATGCGCCTTGGTACGCGGTTCCCGCCGACGACAAGCAGAATGCCCGCCTGATCATTGCGCAGGCGGTGCTCACCTCGCTCCAGGCGCTGGACATGCACTACCCGGAGGTGGACGGCGCCCGCCGCGACGTGCTGGCGCAGATCCGCCAGCAGCTGCTGGATGAAGCCTGAGGCTTATTCCCCCTCGTCCTCGCCGCTGTCGCGGCCCAGATACAAATCCACCAGGCCTGCCGGCAGCGCCGTGTGCAGCACCCGCGCCTCGTGGTCGGCGCGCAGCACAAACTCGTCCGTGACCGGGGCCAGAATCTCGCGCCCCTCGTGGCTGATGACCAGCAGATCCTGCGCGGTGCCGTCGAGCACGTCTTTGACGGTGCCGACGGGGCCCAGGGCGGCATCCTGCACGGCATAGCCGAAAATTTCGTAGTAATAAAAGCGCCCGGGCTCCAGCTTGGGCAGCAGCTCCGCCGGGAAATAGATGACGCTGCCGGCCAGGGCCTCGGCGGCTTCGCGGGTCTGAGCCTCAGCCAGCTGCACGATAGCCAGGCTGGCCGACTGCGGGGTGATGCGCTTGACCTGGAAAGGCGCCAGCGGCTGGCCGGCCTTGGCCAGGTAGAGCGTGCGGACGCGGAGGTATTCGCGCAGGTCGTGCACATCGAACACAGCCTTGACTTCGCCCTTCAGGCCGTGGGGGCGGGAAATGTATCCCAGTTCGACGCAGGCTTCGCGGTCCATGGAATTCGGATTGGGGTAAACGGAAACGTGCCAGACGCAGCACGTCCGGCACGTTGTTCTGGTATCCGCCGGCTCAGGCTTCCGTATGTTCGCCGGAAACTGCCGGGGTATCGGGCGTGCCGGGATCGGCAGCGGGCGCTTCGTCGGCGGGAGCAGGCGCTTCGGCCACCGGAGCGGGGGCTTCAGCCACCGGAGCATGCACTTCCGGCGCAGGAGCCGGAGCAGCCGCGGGCTTCACCACTTTCGTCTTGGAGCCGGGGATGGGTTCGAGCGGCTGGTTGTTCACATCCACGGAGATCACCTTCTTCTTCGGCTTGTTGTCCTTCTGCTCGCGCCATTTGCCGAAGATGCGGTCCGTCTCTTCGGGCGACTTGCCCTGGGTCATGAGCGCAAACTTCAGGATCACACCGGCATGGCTCAGCAGCGAGCGGACGGTGTTGGTCGGCTGGGCGCCGTTTTTGAGCCAGCGGAGTGCGGCATCGTGGTCCACGTACACGCGGGCGGGCTGGGAGAGCGGGTTGTAGTGCCCGATCTTCTCGATAAAGCGGCCATCACGGGGCGAGCGCGAGTCGGCCACTACGATCCCGTAGTGTGCGGCGTTCTTGCGGCCCTGGCGGCGCAGTCTTAATTTTACTGGCATATAACCACAAATCTGACTGTGAAAAAAAGCGGATGCAAAGATACGGATGATCGGGGGATTACCAAACCCGCAGCCGGAAAAACTTTGCGGACGCCCGCTGACCTCCGGCATTGCCGGGACGGAAAGCCCGTGCTATGTTGCAATCCTGGATCTTCGCTATGTCCAAACTCGATCTGAAAACCGTCTACCGGCATCTCTACAGGCCCTCCGCCGCCCGCGTGGAGGAGGTGGAGGTGCCCGAATTCGCCTTTCTGATGGCCGACGGCCAGGGCGATCCCAACACGTCCCCGGCCTACGCCGAAGCGGTGGAGGCGCTCTTCTCGCTGTCGTACGCGCTGAAGTTCAAGGTCAGGCAGGGCCCGCTGGCCCTGGACTACGCCGTGATGCCGCTCGAAGGGCTCTGGTGGGCGGACGACCTGGCCGCCTACGAAACCGGCGACCGCTCGCAGTGGCGCTGGACGATGATGATCCATCAGCCGGAGGCGGTCACGGAGCCGCTCGTAGCCGAAACCCTGGAGGCGCTGCGCCGGAAAAAGCCCCTGCCGGGCCTGGACCGCCTCCGCTTCGAGGTTTTCGAAGAGGGGCGCTGCGCCCAGACGCTGCACATCGGACCCTTTTCCGCAGAGGGCCCCACGATCGGACGGGTGCATGCATTCATCGGCGGACGGGGCAGCCTCCGGGGCAAGCACCACGAGATCTACCTCAGCGACATCCGCCGCGCCGCGCCCGAAGCCTGGAAGACGGTCATCCGGCAGCCGATGGCGTGAAGGGAGCCGGAGGGGCTTGCGTGCCTGCGGGGGATTGGGTATATTGCAACTATAACCGATGTCCGATATGCATGCCTTAGATCAATTGTATATCCATTTAGAACGAATGCCTGAGCATTTACAGGCAGAAGTATTGCATTATGCGGAGTTTTTGATGCAGCGATACCGGGATTCTGCGCCCAACGAACCAGCAGTGCCGGCCCCCCGGCGGCGGTTCAGCTTCATGGGTGCTGGCGATTCTCAAGGCGCAATCAACGCAATTCCTAATCTTCGGGATTATGCCTACGAAAGTTGATCTGGTACTTGATACAAATATTTTTTTGTATGCGTACGATAAATCATCGGTTTTTAACAGCAAATGCAGATCTATATTTGTTGATCCAACTCTAAATTTGTTTACAACTTCAAAAAATATAGCTGAGTGTGCAGCTGTGATGAGCAAACTGAAGTACTCATATGAAGAAATACACATGGTAATTTCAGAAATATTGAATGAAATTCCGGTTCTGTGTCATACGAGTGTGAGTATTAATTATTTTTTGAGCTTTCTAAAGAGGTATGAGCCAAAAGGAAACCGGGTGTTTGACGTTGAAATCGTATCGATCATGATTGCGCATAATATGCAGTATTTGTGCACTGTAAATATGTCGGATTTCAAAGACGCAAAAGAAATTCAATCGTACACATTTTAGTTGGTGTAATATTTTGATTTTACGCATTTTCATGCCGACAAGTTTGTGCCGATAACCGCTTTCATTTGCATATCCAGCAATTCCATCCCATGCGCTGCCTCTTCCTGCTTTCCCTCCTCGCCTGCCTGCACCTGGCCGCCCAGCCTGCAGCGCCGCAGCTTTCCGCCATTCCCTATCCGATGTTCTGGGACCAGGTCCCGCTGGCGGCCTCCGGCAGCGGCAGCACCCTGACGCTCACCGCCGGACCCAAGACGGATATGTTCCGCGATCCGAATGTCACCTACAACACGGACAACGCGCCGAAGCTCATGTTCCGCCCGGAGGGCGACTTCATCCTGACGGCCGCCATCGGGCACCGCTTCGCGAACAAATGGGACGGCGGTGCCCTGGTGCTGCGCAGCGACAGCCTCAACTGGGTGAAATTCTGCTACGAAAAGGACTACACCAGCGCCCGCCGCGTGGTGAGCGTCGTGACACGCGGCCTCTCCGACGACTGCAACTCCGTGGCCCTCAAGGGCAAGCAGGTCTATTACAAGCTGGCGCGCGCCGGCAGCCGCATCACGCTCTACTATTCCGCCAACGGCAGGCGCTGGTTTCTGGTGCGCCACTTCCAGTTCGATGCCAAGCCGGGATTCAGCGTCGGGTTTCTGGCGCAGTCGCCCACGGGCGAGTCCTGCGAGGTGACCTTTTCGGAGATCCGCTTCGAAGCCCGGACCCTGGAGGACCCTTATGCGGTGGAGTGAGGCGGAGCCTCCCGGAGCAGGCGGCGGAGGTGGCCGGGCAAGGTCCGGGCACTGCAGACCCAGCCTTCACGGATCGGGGCATCTGCTGCGGCAGGCGTCACCACCAGCAGCGGGGGATGGCCCAGATCGGCCAGCGCAATGCTTGCGCCCCGGCCGAGCTTCGGGCTGCTGCTGAGCTTGATTTTAAGGGCTGCCCGGATCTGAAGCGCCGATTCGATCACCAGATCCAGCTCGGCGCCGTCGGCGGTGCGGTAAAAATACGCGCGCTCATGCGGTTCCAGCACGGCCAGGGCCTGCTCGATCACGTATCCCTCCCAGGAACCGCCGGCAGCCGGATGCCCCAGCAGCCTCGGCACATCAGGGATCCGCAGGAGGTAATGAACTACCCCGCTGTCGCGCAGGTAGAGCTTAGGCGATTTGACCAGACGCTTGGCGGCATTGGAGAAATACGGCTGCAGGCGGCGCAGAAACAAGGCCCGCTCCAGAAAATCGATATACGATGAGAGGGTAGGAGCGGAAACCCCCAGCGAACGGGCCAGGCTGTGAAAATTGGCCAGCCCGCCCTGCGCATAGGCCAGCATGGTGAGCAGGCGCTCCACCAGGGCCGGGGAGGCCGGCAACCCCAGCTGCGGCAGGTCTTTTTCAAGGTAGGTAGTCAGAAAACTGCCCATCCAGATCTGCCGGTAGCGTTCCTCCTCCGCCAGCCAGGACTGCGGAAATCCGCCCCGGAACCAGTGCGCGCTCCAGTCCGCATCCGGCAGCTCCGCCAGCAAAAAAGGGCCCAGCTCCTGATAGACAATGCGCCCGGCGAGAGATTGGGCCGTGTTTCGGAGCAAGTCGTAGGAGGCCGATCCAAGCAGCAGAAAGCGCCCCGGCACGCGGTGCCGGTCGATCAGCCCGCGAAGCTCCGGAAAAACAGATCCGGCAGCTTGTGCACCTCGTCGAGGATAACGGTATGGTCTTGGTGGATCTCCAGAAACAGGGCCCGGTCCCTGATGCTGGCCCGGTCTGCGGGGTTTTCGAGATCCAGATACACCGACTCCCGCTCCAGCCGGGGCCGGATGGCCTGAACCAGGGTCGTTTTTCCTACCTGGCGCGGCCCCAGCAGCGCCACAGCGGGCAGGTGCCGCAGATTATAGAGCAGGTCGGATTCAAGCTGCCTGGGGATCATAGCATTCAATATTCCCGTAAATATAAAAGTACATTTTACAATTACGGGCTTAATTCATGCTTCCCCCCGCCTCCGAACCTCCCGGGCCCCGCAGGCGTATAGCGCGAAGATCCCATCCGACTGTCCGATGCCTGCCTTTGATCCCCGCCAGGACTATGTGCTTGAAGATAACAGGGCCCTGCTGCGGCCCCTGCTTGCCGGCGATGCGCAGCTGCTGGGGCACTTTGCGGAGCAGGAGCCGGAGCTGTGGCGCTACGCCCTCTCCCGCGTGCAGCACACGGCAGACCTGGAGCGCTATATAGCCGATGCCCTTGCAGGCCGGGCCGCAGGCCATGCCTATCCCTTCGCCGTGTACGACAAACATGCGCAGGCCTGGGCCGGCAGCACCCGCCTGTATGACCTTCAGCCGCAGCACCAGAGCACTCAGCTCGGCTATACCTGGTATGGGCGCGACTTTCAGGGCACCAGGCTCAACAAGCACTGCAAATACCTGCTGCTCAGCTTCGCCTTCGGGCAGATGGGCCTGGAGCGGGTGGAGTTCCGGGCCGATGCGCGGAACGAGCGCAGCATCCGGGCGATGAAAGCCCTCGGCTGCACGGTGGAGGGCATCCTGCGCAGCAACTGCGCGGCGCCCTCCGGGCGGCGGGACAGCATCGTGCTGAGCATCCTGCGCGGGGAATGGGAGGCGGAGCTGCAGGAACGGCTGCGGGCGCAGCTGGATCTGATTTCGTGAGCGTCCGGTTGCGGAAAAATGCTATCTTGGGAGTACAATCGGCATCCTCCCTGGTTCACCTCCCTGATTGCCCTGCATGCGTATCTCCTTCACCCTGCTCCTGGCATGCGCCCTGTGCTGCTGCCCAATCCTGTCGGCCCAGCCGGCGGCTGTGTTTCAGCCCGATGCGCTGATCGTGCAGTTCAAGCCGGGCGCGCCCGTCCAGCTTGAGCAATGCCTCGCGCTGCAGCGCTTCGGGCATCCTGTGCTGGATTCGCTCGGCGCCCGCCACGGCCTGCGGCGCATCAGCCCGACCGGCAACCCGTACACGCGGCTGGCCTATCTGCTCGAATTCCTGCAGCATCAGGATGTTCCGGCTCTGGCGGCAGCCTACCTGCAGACCGGATTTTTGGAATTCGCCGAGCCCAA
Source organism: Bacteroidia bacterium (assembly GCA_033765305.1). Taxonomy (GTDB): domain Bacteria; phylum Bacteroidota; class Bacteroidia; order J057; family J057; genus RDXT01. The sequence goes on along the minus strand of JANRID010000070.1, from coordinate 27,056 downwards.
CTACCAGGGCGAAGGCGGCGGGCAGCGCGGCCCGCTGCAGACCCTGCCCAACGACGGCTTCTTTTACCTCCAGTGGGGGCTCCACAATACCGGCGCCTTTCCGCTTGCGCCGGCAACCGCCGGCGCAGACATCGACATGCCCCTCGCCTGGGATATCGAGCAGGGCGATTCGTCCATTGTGCTGGCGATCCTCGACTCGGGCATCAAGCTGGACCACCCCGAATTCAGCGGACGGATCTGGCGCAATACCGATGAAACCCAGAACGGCGCCGACGACGACGGCAACGGCTACGCGGATGACCTGCGCGGCTGGGATTTTGCCAATGGCGACAACAACCCCTCCGATGACCACGGGCATGGAACCAATGTGGCAGGCATCGCCTGCGCCAGCGGATCGAACCAGATCGGATATGCCGGTGTGGACTGGAACTGCAAGGTCATGGCTTGCAAGATCCTGAACAACAACAATATCGGCTATTATACCTGGTGGGCCGACGCGATTTACTACGCCGTCCGCCAAGGCGCCCGCGTGATCAACATGTCGGTGGGCGGCGATTCTTTCTCTGCGCTGCTGCGGGATGCGGTGGCCTATGCCCACAGCCAGGGCGTGATCGTCGTGGCCTGCATGATGAACCAGAATACCCAGCTGCCGTATTATCCTGCCGCATTTCCGACGGTGATTGCCGTGGGTGCTACCAGCCCCGCCGATACCCGTGCGGTGCCGTTTTTCTGGAATGCCTCCAGCGGCAGCAATTACGGCGACCACATCGATGTGGTGGCTCCCGGCAATTACATCTACGGGCTGAATTACCAGTCGAACACCGACTACTACACCTACTGGGGCGGCACCTCGCAGGCTGCGCCGCATGTGGCAGGCCTGGCGGCCTTGCTGCTGGCCCAGGACCCGGCCCGTACCCCGGATGCGGTGCGCACGATCCTCACCACGACCGCCGACGACGAAGTCGGGCCTTCCTTCGAGGACGCGCCGGGCTACGATGATTATTTCGGCCACGGGCGGATCAATGCCCACCGCGCGCTGTCTCTGGCAACCCTGCGTGCGGACCCGGCGCCGGAGCGGCTCCTGATGTATCCCAATCCGGCTTCAGGCGCAGTACGAATCCCGCTGGAGCCGGGCGACCGCAGCCTCCGCGTGCTCAATCAGCTGGGGCAGCCGGTGTGGGAGCAGACCTGGGAATCTGCGCCGGGCGCGCTGCACCTCGATACGCGCCAGTGGCCTGCGGGCCTGTACGACGTGCAGGTGTGGGGACGCGGCGGCGCCTCATCGCCTGCCCGGCGGGCCCGGCTGGCGGTCCGGTAGTGGCGGGCGCCGGCCTTATTGATTCCAAAACCCTGGCGTAATCCCAACGCCCAGGCCCAGGCCGCCTGTTCCCAGATCTGCCCGGAAGAAAATGGGCTCTCCCGGTGCCTGGTAGCGGTATCCAAGGGTAGCGACCGGAATGGCTTTCCATTTGGGGAATCGTCCCGGCCCCCGTACATTCGATACAATATAGCCGAATCCTGCGCCGAGCTTCAGCTCTAAGTGGCTGCTGGCCCGCCCCAGCCAGATGGAAGCGGTGGCATGCGGCCCGGCAGTCGAAGGCCAGATACTGTCGTCTATCAGGGTCGGGGCGAAGAATGCGCCGAGCCCCAGGCCAAAATGAAATACCTCCCGGTGCAGGTAGCGCTCGTAGTTCAGCACGAAAGGCGCTACAACGCCGTTGATGGAGGCGTGGAGGGAAATGCCCTCGGCAGGCCAGGAAGGCTGTGCCGCGGCCTGATGCAGGGCAGATGCCAGCAGCAGGAGCAGGGCCAGCAGGCCTGCGGTATGTGCGGTGCGCATGGCAGGGGAGATATTCCGCAAGACGTGCATCGGCAAAGGAATGCTGCACGGCAGGTACGGATCATGCAGCCTGCAGCAGGGCGGCAAGGTCTATGCCCAGGGCGTCGCGCCAGGCGGAATCGGAGGGGTTTTCCTGCAGGTGCTGTTCAGCCAGCGGTTCTGTTTGTAATCGTACACAAATCCCTCCGGAACTTCGTAATCGGCCATCAGCTCCTGCAGCTTGCGGCTGTCTTTTTTAACTCCCTGGGTATGGGCAATTTCAATGATCACCTGGGTCAGGCCGGAGGCCTTGTCGATCAGCATGATGTCGGGGACCGGGCTGGTCTGGCCTTCATCGATCATCGTCTCGGGATCGGGAAACAGCCCGCTGCGCTGCTCGTAGTGCAGCCGGCTGAGCCCATAGATCAGCCTCGCAATCAGTTCCTGATGAATTCGGGGGCCCAATATGCTCCCTTCGGGATTCGCAGTCATGACAGCGTTTTGCATGCAAGATCGCGAATTTCGGCGGCAATCAGCCTGCACGCCATGATGCGGTTCCCGGAAAATGCGTATCTTTCCCTCCTAGCCTGCTACCCTCGCCGCAATGACTGCCGCTTCCCGTATTCTGGAGCCGCTGCTCCGCCGCTATGCTTCCGGCTGGAGCCTGGAGCAGCCCTTCTACACCGATCCGGACCTCTTTGCCCTCGAATGGGCGCATATCTGGCGGAAACAATGGCTATTTGCCGGCACCCTCGCCGATATTCCCCAGCCGGGCAACTATATCACCTGCACCGCAGGCTCCGATTCCGTTCTCGTCATCCGGGGCGACCAGGGCGAGGTCTTCGCCCATCACAATTCCTGCCGCCACCGGGGCTCGCTCATCTGCCTGCAGGAGCGCGGCCATGCCCCCCGGCTGGTCTGCCCCTATCACCAGTGGGTGTACAACAAAGACGGCTCGCTGTTCCGCGCGCGCCTGATGCCCGAGGACTTCGACGCCGGATCGCACGGCCTGCATCCGGTGCGGGCGGAGGTGGCAGAGGGGCTGATCTTCATCTGCCTGTCGGACGATGCGCCGCCTTTCAGCCGCATCCGGGCGGACTATGCGCCCTTTCTGCGGCCTTTCCGCATCCCGGAGGCCAAGGTGGCGCACCGCCAGCGCTATGTGCTGCGCACCAACTGGAAGCTGGTGGCCGAAAACTTCCGCGAATGCTACCACTGCGGCCCTGCCCATCCGGAGTACTGCAGCGCCGTGATCGGCGCCAACCTCCGGGAGTCCGCGGCGGAGGTGCTCAGCGAGCGGCAGGCAGCCTGGCAGGCCCAGGGCCTCGCGGTGGATACCGTCGAGTTTCAGCCTGACAGCTCCCATTTTGCAGTCCGCTATCCGCTGCGCCCGGGCGTGCTCAGCTACAGCACCGACGGCCAGGCCGTGTCGGTTCCGATGGGCAGCCATGCCGGCTACGATGCGGGCGTGCTGGGCCTGGTGGTGCTGCCCGGCTTCTGGATGGATGCAGTCAGCGACTACATCTGGACCATGCGCGTGACGCCGCAGGCGGCGGACCGCACGGAGATCGAGCTGGCCTGGCTTGTGGACCCGAAGGCGGTGGAGGGCCGGGACTACACTGTGGAGCGCCTCACCGAGTTCTGGCGCATCACCGGCGAGCAGGACTGGAAGCTCTGCGAAAACAACTTCCGCGGCGTGGAGTCGAGCGCCTACCAGCCGGGGCCCTACGCGCCGGCGGAGCTGGATGTAGCGAAATTTTTGGACTGGTACATCGCCCGCATGCGGGAAGGGGTACTGGTCCGCCACTAGGAAGGTAAGTTCACGGAGAGACACTAAGCTAGGTCTTCTGAGTGCGTCTTAGTGCCCTCAGTGCCTGAGTGGTAAAACCCAAGCGAAGGTCTACCACTCAGCAAGCAGGTGCGCTGGGAAACACGAAGTAAGGTTTTCCGGGTGCCTCAGTGCCTGAGTGGTAAACCCAGGTATTCACCCCGCCCTCCACTTCCGCAGCCCATAGAACACCAGATACCCGTAGCAGAGCATCGTCAGGATAAACGACGGCTGCAGGCCGGCGGCATCGGCGATGGCACCCTGGAGCACCGGCAGCACCGAGCTGCCCAGCACCCCGGTCATCAGCAGCCCCCCGGCCCGCTGGGTATCCGCACCAAGCCCTTGCAGTGCGTAGGTGAAGACGCTGGCAAACAGCACGCTGTTGCACAGGCCCAGGGCGATCAGGCTCCACTGCGCCCAGGCGCCGGAGCCCAGGATCACCACCAGCGAGCAGAGCACCCCTGCCGTGCCGAAGCGGCTCAGCAGCAGGCGCGGCGAGGTATTGCGGAAAAGCAGCCCGCCCGCAAAACGGCCTGCCATGGAGCCGCCCCAGTAAAGCGATACGTAGCGGCCTGCTTCCTCCGGGGCCATCCCGGCGATATGCGGCATGCCCAAGTACTTGACAATCAGACTTCCCGCCCCGATTTCGATCCCGCCGTAGCAGAAGATGGCCAGCACGCCGAACGCGATCCGGGGCTGGCGGAGCAGGCTGCCGAGCGGAGCCGGCTGCGTGCCGGCGCTGCGTTCCGGATGCGGCAGCTGAATCTGCGCGGCCCCGAATGCCAGCGCCAGCAGCAGCCCGGCCATGACGAGGTAAGGCGGCCAGATGCGCGCCAGTCCGCCGCCGGCGAGCAGCAGGCTCCCTGCCAGCGGGCCCAGCGAAGCGCCCACCGAGTTGAATGCGTTGCCGAGGTTCAGCCGGCCGGTGGCCGAGGCCTGCGGCCCCAGGTAGGTCATCGCAGAATTGGCGACCACCATCAGGATGGCCATGCCTGCCGCCAGCACGAAATTTGCCGGCAGGAAGGCCCAGTAGCTCCCGCTGGCCGCTGCCGGCCAGAAGCCTGCCGCGCCCAGGGCCGAGAGCAGCAGCCCGGCCTCCACGGCCCTGCGCGGCCCGTAGCGGTCGGCCAGCAGGCCCGCAGGCAGCGCCAGCAGCGCAAAGGCCAGAAAAAACGAGAAATGCACCAGCGCCGCCTCCCGGTACGCAAGCCCGAAGAGGTCTTTGAGGAGCGGGTTCAGGATGTCGTTCTGGCTGGCGATGAAGCCCGCCAGAAAGTACAGCAGGCAGAACAGGGCGATGGGAAGGGTGTAGCTGCGCATCGGGCGGGCGGGTAAGCGGCGCAGGATCAGGGCTGCGCCGCTGCCTGGGCCCGGCGGCGTGTTTCGAGCCGGGCTGTCACGTGCCGGCCGACATTGCGGCCCTGCAAAGCGCCATTTTCCAGGCCTGCCCGGTAGTGGATGCCTCCGTAGAGCCGGCTGATGGAAGCTTCGTCGGACGCCTGGTAGAACGAGGCAAACCTGCGCTCGGTGCGGCCGTAGAGGTTTTCCGTGGTATCGGTGAAGGCAAAGCTGTCGCCAAAGAGCTCCGTGAGCACCGTGGCGGCAGAAGCCGAGATCACGCTGTGGCCGCTGGTGTATTCAGGGAACGGCGGGGTCTGGAGGAAGGGCGCCCAGTCTTCGTCCAGGTGCTGGTTGATGACCGTTTCCGGACGCACCACATTGGAGCGGTATTTTTCATCCCAGCAGCTGATGAATCCGTCGAACAGCGCGATGGCCGTGCGCGTATGCGCCTCGACGGTGCCGGGCAGGCCGGTTTTCGCCTGCCGGGTAGCCACGGTGGCAATGGCCATCCAGTGCCCGCCGGGGGTCATCTTCTTGGAGGCGAAGGTCATATGGCCCGTCACGTTGGAGACGAAGGCATTGTCGTCCCAGAAGTAGGCGATGCTTTGCTGCCCGGAGTCGGGCTTCGCGCCGATCTGATAGACCTCCATCAGGTCCTTGTAAAACGGGCTGCGCTTGCCGAGGTCGTAGGGGTAGGGGCGGGCAGGCTTGAACTGCGCGGCGGAGTCCAGCGTCAGGGGGCGGATCTTGTTCCAGTGCGGCTCCATGGCGTCGGTGTACATGGGCGGCGTAGGGACCCAGCGGCCCGGCTCGTTTTTCACATCGAACTTGGGGAAGGTGCGGGTCTCCTTGTAGTTGTCCTTGCCGGCCCAGGCGATCACATGATCGCCGACGGCTTTGCCGTAGGCTGCGGAGGCTGCAAATACCGCATCCGGAATGCCGGCGCGGCGGAAGCGGGCGTGGATCGAGTCCTGCAGCTCCTGGGTTTTGTCGGCGGAGAAGGTCAGGGCCTTGCTGACAGTCAGATAGGCCTCGGCAGAAGCGAGGGGGTAGCAGATGGACGCCTGGGCGGGCGGGGCAGGCGGTGCGGCAAATTCGCGGAGCTGGCCCGCCAGGCTGCGGTATTCGGGATAGCCGGGCACCAGGGCCTCATAGGCCGCGACCGAGGTGTAGGCATAAATCCGCGATGCGACCGGCGGGGAAAAGATGTCGTAGATGATGACCTCCGTCAGGCCGAATACCAGCTGGCGGTGAATTTCAGGATCGTCGCCGGCGCGGGTATAGTCGGCTTGCGCAGCGGCCTGCTGGCCGCCAGGCGTGTTGCACGCAGTCAGGACGGCCAGCAGCAGGCCGGTCAGCAGCAGGAGGATTCCGTATCGCATAGGTGCAGGAGTTGCGGAGCAGGGTACCGAGGCGCAAATGTAGGCCCTCCGCGCATGAAGTGCAATGATTTCCCGCAGTTCTTCCGGACCTGCCGCGCTTCCCGGCTGCGTATAGACATTCCCCCCGTTCTTCTACGGAATCCGGCCATTCTTCTACCCGGGCCGTCTGCGAAGCGCACATTCTCCGTATATTCACCTGTCTAATGCCTGTTTGTGACTGAATCCGCACTTCCAGCCGTCCTGTCCCTGCCCAGACCGGGCACAGCCCGCCCGGCGGCCATCAGCCGGGGCGTTTCCCTGCACCTGCTGGTTTGGGGGCTGCTGAGCATGCCGCTGATTTTCTTTACGGTTGAAAATCAGGGAGATGCATGGGGAATGCTCCGCTTCTGGAGCCCCTGGCTCCTCTCGGCCCTGGTCTTTTACCTCAATTACCTCTGGCTGATCGACCGGCTGCTCTTCCGCGACCGGCTTCCCCAGTTTCTCGTGGCCAACCTGCTCATCACCGCCGCAGGACTCGGCATCATCGAGCTGGTCTATGAGCTGGTGCCCTTCAATACCCACAAGCACCCGATCAGCAGCCTGGGCAAGACGTATTTCGTCGTCCGAAACGGAATCTACACCGCCCTCACAGCCGGGGTCAGCGTGGCGATCCGCATGACCGACCGCTGGTACAAGACCGAGTCGGAGCGCCGCAGCCTGGAAAACGAGCGCCTGCGCTCGGAAATCAACCACCTCAAGCACCAGCTGCACCCGCATTTCCTTTTCAATACCCTGAACAACATCTACGCGCTCGTCGAGCAGAACCCCTCGCGTGCGCAGGCCTCCATTCACGGCCTGAGCAAGCTCATGCGCTACATGCTCTATGAGACCAATTCGGAAACGGTGCCGCTTTCCGGCGAGGTGATGTTTCTCCAGAAATACATCGACCTGATGAAGCTGCGGACCGCTGCGAACGTGGACGTGAGCGCAGCCTTCGACGTGGCCTCGCCGCAGCGGGAAGTCGCGCCGCTGCTCTTCATTTCGCTCATCGAGAATGCCTTCAAGCATGGGGTCAGCGCTACGGAGCCTTCGGCGATCCGCATCTCCCTGCGCGAGCAGGCCGGCCTGCTGGTCTGCGTGTCCGAAAATACCCATTTCCCCAAAGTTGCGGCGGACCAGAGCGGCTCCGGCATCGGGCTGGACAACCTCCGGCGCCGCCTGAACCTGCTGTATCCCGGCCGGCACCAGTTCACCGCCGGCCTGACCCCGGAGGGCCTGTACCGCGCCGAGTTGTCCGTTCAGCTCTAATCTGCTCCCGCCATGACCCCGATCCGCTGCCTGATTGTGGACGATGAACCCCTCGCGCTGGATCTGCTGGAGGGCTATGTGAACAAAACGCCGTTTCTGCAGCTGGCAGGCCGCTGCACCTCCGCCATCCAGGCGATGGAATTCCTGCGCGAAACGCCCGCCGATCTGCTGTTTCTGGATGTGCAGATGCCGGAACTGTCGGGCATCGCCTTCTCGCGCATGCTGTCCCAGGGCCCGCGCATCATTTTCACGACCGCCTTCGAGCAGTATGCGCTGGAAAGCTACAAGGTGGATGCGGTGGACTACCTGCTCAAGCCTTTTAACTACGAGGAGTTTCTCCGGGCAGCGCAGAAGGCGCTCAACTGGTTCGAGCTGAAGGAAAAATCGCAGCAGACCCCGGCCCCGGCTCCGGCTCCGGAGCCTGTGCCGGGCAGCATCTTCGTCAAGTCGGAGTACAAGCTGGTGCGGATCGTGCTGGCCGATGTGCTCTATGTGGAAGGGCTGAAGGACTATGTCAAAATCTACCTCCGCAGCCAGGACCGGCCGGTGCTGACGCTCATGAGCCTCAAATCGCTCGAAGACCGGCTGCCGCAGGGGCAGTTTATGCGCGTGCACCGCTCCTATATCGTCAACCTCGACCGGGTGCATACCGTGGAGCGCAGCCGGATTCTGTTCGACCGGGTGCAGATTCCCATTGCGGAGAGCTACCGCAGCCAGTTTCAGGCCTTTCTGGCGTCGCGTTCGGTGGAGTAGCGCGGTAATTTTTTTGCCTGTGCCGGGAGGCGGCCGGAATTCACACATGGATTTTTTATAATATTGAGACCGCAAGCCTGTCTCTCATCCATTCCCAACCCTCCTGTCGATGAATCAGCAACTCCGCCTCTGGCTGCTGCCGGCCCTGATCGTAATCGCAGCGGCCGGCTGCAAAGCCCGTCTGGCCGATCCGGCTACGTATGAAAAAACCCTGCTCAGATTCGGCTCCGGCGGCGGATTTACCGGCGCGGTCACCGAGTACTGCCTCCTGGACAACGGCCAGGTGTTCGTGAAGCGCAGCCCCGAAGGCGCGTACGAGCCTGTGCAGACGGTGTCCAAAAAGACGGCCAGGGCCCTGATCGCCCAGGCTGCTGCTCCCGAGCTTGCCGGCCTCTCCTTCAACCGCCCCGGCAACATGTACAGCTTCCTCGAACTGCCCGGCGAATCCGGCCCGAACCGCATTGCCTGGGCTTCCGGCGACGACAAGCTGCCTGAGGCAGCCCGCAGCCTGTACAGCGCGCTGATGGCCCTCACGAGCGTCAGCCAATAGGCGGCGCGCAGCTTCGTTATGGTGGTATGGCCCTGCACAGGCCATTGTCTGGTGTTTCATTCCCAACCCGTATACGTATGTCTTTCCGTTACTCCCTGGCCCTGAGCGCCCTGCTCCTTTCCGGCTCTTTCCTGGCCGCCCAGCAGCCTGCCGCTGCGCTGCCTTCCAAGCAGAAAACAGCTCCTGCCCCCGCCCGCAGCGGCATGCCGGCCCTCAATCCGGTGCCGGCCGATATGCGCTTCGATGCGCCGCCGGTCTTCCAGCAGCCAGCCTACCGCCCGATGACGCTCGTCCGCCCGCAGCTGCAGCCCGCAGGCATGCACGAGGTGCAGCAGGACCCGGCTACGGGCGAGGCGCTGATGATCCGCTCCACCGGCGTGGCCGCCGCCGCCCGTGCAGTGGATACGGAAGCGCAGCTCCATGCCGCAGTCTTTGAATACCTCGGCGACGTGCGCGCGCTCATGCGCGTGCGCCAGCCTGCCGAGGAGTTTGCGGCTGTCCGCACGGAGACCGATGCGCTGGGGCACCGGCACGTGCGCCTGCGCCAGTATGCGCAGGGCGTGGAGGTGTACGGCGCCGAAATCGTGGTGCACTTCGCCCCCGGCGGCGAGGTCCTGCTCAACGGGCGCTGGCGCCCATCGCCGGTCCTGGCTTCCGTGCAGCCCGCCCTCCAGGCCGCCCAGGCCGTGCAGCTCGCGCTCCAGGATGCTGCGCAGCATACCCATGTGCAGCCCGCCGATCCCGCCGTCGATGCCCTGCTCGGCAGCTCCGAGCCCCGCAGCACCCTCGTGGCGTTTTTCCCCAAAGGCCAGCCGGAACCCCGTCTTGCCTGGTATATCGTCCTGTATCCCAACCTGCTGCGGCGCTATGAGTATATCGTGGACGCCCAGACCGGCGAGGTGCTCCAGCATATCGACCATACCTGCGCCCTGGGCCCGGTCACCGGCTCCGGCACCGATCTCGGCGGCACCGTCCGCCAGCTGCGCCTCTTCAATGCCAACGGCACCAACTACCTCATCGATGCTTCGAAGAACATGTACACCGGCCCGTCGAATGCCCTGCCCGACTTCGGCAAAGGCATCATCGCTACGCTGGATATGAACAACAGCAGCCTCCAGAACCCGACGATTACCTATATTACCTCCAACAACGTCAATGCCTGGAATAACAAGGCGGTTTCGGCGCATTTCAACGCCGGCCTGTCCTACGATTATTTCAAGAGCACCTTCAACCGCAACTCCATCAACAACCAGGGCGGCGACATGATCTCGATGATCAACGTGCCCGACGACGACGGCGGCGGGCTGGACAATGCCTTCTGGAACGGCCGCGCGATGTTCTACGGCAACGGCCGCACCGCATTCACGCCGCTGGCGCGGTCGCTCGATGTGGCAGGCCATGAAATGACGCACGGGGTGGTGGAAACGACCTCCAACCTGGAATACCAGGGCGAGTCGGGCGCGCTCAACGAGTCCTTTGCGGATATTTTCGGCGTCATGATCGACCGCGACGACTGGCTGCTGGGCGAAGAGGTGGTCAAGCTTGCCGCCTTTCCTTCCGGTGCCCTGCGCAGCATGCAGGACCCGCACAACGGCGGCTCCAGCCTGAACGACAACGGCTGGCAGCCCCGCCACATGAACGAGAAGTACACCGGCACCCAGGACAACGGCGGCGTGCATATCAACAGCGGCATCAACAATTTCGCCTTTTTCAAAGTCGCCACCGCCATCGGCAAGGACAAGGCCGAGCAGATCTACTACCGCGCCCTGACGCTCTACCTGACCCGCTCCTCCCAGTTCATCGACTGCCGTCTCGCAGTGGTGCGCGCTGCATCCGACCTCCACGGCGCCAATTCCGCCGAAGTCAATGCCTGCAAATCCGCCTACGATCAGGTCGGCATCCTCGACGGCAGCGGCGGCAACTACGAGTTCCAGCTGCCGGTCAATCCCGGCCAGGATTTTATCGTGAGCATGGACCTGACCCCCGGCACCTCGACCTACCATTATATCTCCAGCACCACCGGCACCAACTTCCAGGCGCTCTCCAATACGCAGCCGCGCAACAAGATGAGCGTCACGGACAACGGCCAGGTGGGATACTTCGTGGGGACGAACAACCACATCTACGGCCTGTTCATGAATCCCTCCAACCCCGGCCAGGTGCAGGTGAGCAATCAGCCCGAATGGGACAACGTGGCGATCTCCAAGGATGGCAACCGCCTCGCAGCCGTATCCAACAGCGTGGACACCTCGATCTATATCTTCAACCTCGCCGCCAATCCCATCACCGGCGTCAAATACCGCCTCTACAACCCCACCACGGCCCCCGGCGGCCTCAATGCGGGCGGCGTGCTCTACGCCGACGCCATCGAGTGGGATTACACCGGCGAATACCTGATGTACGATGCCTTCAACCGCATCACCAACTCCACCGGCACCGACATCGAGTACTGGGACGTAAACTTCCTGCGCGCCTGGAACCGCTCCGCCAATACCTTCGGCGACGGCACCATCACGCCGCTCTTCTCCTACCTGCCGGAAGGCGTCAGCATCGGAAACCCGGTGTTCTCCAAAAATTCCCCGTCGGTCATCGCCTTCGACTACATCGAGGAGACCGCCTCCGGGGTGGACTACTTCATCCTCGCCTCCAACATCGAGCGGGGCGACGTAGGTGCCATCTTCGACAACTCCGCCAACCAGCTGCTCGGCTATCCCTGCTATTCCAAGCTGGACAACAAGATCATTTTCAACGTCAAATCCACAGCCGGCAACGAGGTGATCGGGTCGATCAACCTGCAGGCCGACAAGATCAACTCCACCGGCAATGCCTCGCTGCTGATCGATCTGGGCAAATGGGGCGTGTGGTACTCCACCGGCACGCGCAACCTGAACGTGAGCAACGAGGACCCGGCTGCGCAGCAGCTGCAGGCGCTCGTATTTCCCAACCCCTTCCGAGGCCAGCTCACTGTGGAATACAGCCCGGCTCCGGGCAGCAGGCTCGAAGGCGCGCTCTACGACCTGATGGGCCGCCAGGTGGCGGTGCTGGAGCATCAGGCCGGCAGCCTGCGCTACACCCTCGAAACCAGCCGCCTGCCCGCAGGCGCGTACCTGCTCCGCCTCCGCGACGGCGAGCAGACGGCAGCGCTCCGCGTGATCCGCGAGTAAGGCGCCTGCCGGCATGCCATTCCGGGCCCCTGTGCAGCATGGCGCAGGGGCCCGGGTGTTTTACTGGCCCAGACGGAGGGGAACGCCCTGCAGATTGAATTTCAGCTTCAGCGGGCCATAGCCCAGATCCACGCGGGTCTCGCCCCGCAGCGCCGGGCTCAGCGATCCGCCCTGGATCAGTGCGGAGAGGCCGCCGGCATCCTTCCAGATCAGCTCTGTGCGCAGCACGAGGGTCCGGGACTGCCCCGGCCCCAGCAGCGTCTGGCCGCCCTGCGGCTCGACGAGCATGGCAGCAGGCCGGTACAGCTGCCCGCCCTGCTGCCATTCGAGGCCCGAGGCCAGATAGGGCAGCTCGATGGGAAACTGGTTGGGGTTTTGGACCGTCAGCGGGATCTCCAGCTGAACGCCCTCGATCCCGTCTCCCGGGAATACCACCATTGGCGCTGCCTGTTTGAAGCCCTCCCACTGGCTGCGGAGCAGCGAGAGTTCATCGCCATAGCCTTGCATGACGGTGGAAGTGAGATGGTCCAGCACGCCGGCGCCCTGGCCGGGCGGGGATACGAGGGTGTTTTTCAGCGTATTCCACTCTGATTTCATGGCGCCTTTGTCCCCCGGCCAGCTCAGGTCGATGAATCCGGTGACTGCGTCGGAAAACAGGTCCAGACAGGGCCGGGTCTTGTTGAAGCCGGAGGGGCACTGGCGCTCCTGCAGCTGCTGGATAAACGGGGCACGCAGGTTGGCGGGGTATTGGAGGTCCAGCAGGGGATCGATGAGGGGCGTAAACGCATCCTGAAATACGCTCAGCCGGAAGGTGTCCATCTCCCCGAGGAAGCGCACCCGGCCGGGCCCTGCTGCCGGCAGCACCACAGGCAGCAAAGGCAGCCGGATGCTGTCCTCATGGGTCAGCTCCAGGGTATAGCTGCCCAGATACTGGCGGAGGCGCTCCTGGGCGCCGAGCGCCTGCGTCAGCTCCGTTTCGGGCAGGACCAGGCCGTAGCCGCTGCCGAACTCCTGCATGAACTCGCTCAGATTCAGCCGGATGCGCAAGGTGAAGGAAAGCTGGTTGTCGCGGCCCAGCAGGTTCCGGGCTTTGAGCGGGCCCTGCGGGTCGAGGTTCAGGGTTACCGGGTATGTCTCCGTCTGCTGGCCCCGGGCCGGCACGGTAAACGCCGGATGCGGAGGCAGGGCCACCGGCACCTCGGCGCCGTTGAGCTGGAGGCTGAAGCTGTGCTCCGGGATGGGCAGCGGCCGGCCGAAGGGATTACGGAACGCAAATTTCAGATGCATCCGCAGGGTGATGCGGCTGGGGTCTTCGGCCTGAATCTGGTCGAAGGCTACGCCCCGGTACGCAACGGTCGGGACGGTTTCCTGGAGCTGGATCAGGCGGGGGGAGCAGGCGGCACCCAGCAGCAAGGCTGCCGCCAGGCAGGCGGAAAAACGCAGGCAGGAGGACATGGGACTGACTGAAAGATGAATAATGAATTGTCTTTCAGCAACCTACAAAAAAATCCCCGGAACGTGCGCTCCCGGGGATCGGTTAAAAAAGGACTACTACTACTCGCGTGCTGCAGGGGCAGGAATCGAACCTGCACAAGGTGGTTAGGCCCCCCTCACAGAGGAGGGGGGCTTTATCCCAAACCCTCGCCCCCGAGACAAAAGGGTATGGCTGCCATTTCATCACCCTGCAGTTTGGCGGAATCTGCCCCGAAGGGCGCTTCCGGTATGCTGAAGAACGTATCCTCCTGAAAGGATAAGACAAATATAATCTGCGGGATTGGGTTTTGCAAATTTTGTAGAAAAAAGTTAAAAAAATATGAAACTATTACCGCCGGGCCGGTGGACTTAACACTTGTATAACGAATCTGCAATCCGCTATATCCTCCGGCTGCGGGGCGGGCAAAAAAAGATCCCCGGTGGAGTACACCGGGGACATCGAAAAGGACTACTACTACTACTACTCGCAAGTGCTGGGGAAAGGATTCGAACCTCTGCGGTTTCCCGCGCCGGACCCTGCTCGCGCAGGCCCCACCAGTCTGTATTGCATGTCCCAAAGATCGGACTTGCTTCTATAACGTTCCAACCGAAAGCGATCGTATTCTTACCTCGACTTTCTGATTCAAAGATCTGCAATTGAGTTGAAAATTGCAAATTTTGAACCAAAATCCGGTGTAATTTTCATTTCTCTTAACACAGGAGCAGGTTATTTTAAAGAACGATAATTTCTGTCTCCCGCTTCTGCTCTCTGTATACGCCAGACCGGCGTAAAGGTTGCAGGATGCAGTACCTGCTTCAAGAACTGTGCCAATACCCGGAGACGCTGCCTGCCCCCCGCAGCCCCGGCCAGGCCGCCGCACAGTCTGTTTATGTAATAAAAAATACATGTAGTGTATTATTTTAATTTTGATACGGTTACCCGGCATAACTTTCATGCGTAAATCTGCTCGTAAACACGCTGTTATGCAGCATCTGCTGATCTCCAGGATATGAAAGATGCCGGACGATTCCTTCTGACTTTGCTCATCGGCTTCTGTATCGATGTATCGCTGTCTGCCCAGCCTGCGGCCCGGAAAGCGCCTGCGCTGCCGGAACTGCGGACCGAACAGCTCCGGATTCCAGCCCCGGCCTCCGAGGTGCGGGCAATGCTTCTCACGCCTGAGCAGCTCTGGCTGCTGGCCCCTGCCGCCGACACGCTGCCCGACCGGCTGCTGGCTGCCCCTTCCGACCTGTCCCAGCCGTTCCGCACCCTGAATGTGCCGTTCCGCGCGGCCTGGAATGCCCTGGCGGTCCGCCCCGACGGGCGGATTCTGCTGGCCGGCCACATCCCGGCCTCGACCGGGGCAGATCTGGCCGTCATGAGCCTGCTGCCCGACGGATCGCCCGATGCGGGCTTCGGTACGCGGGGCATGGCCGTGCTGCCCAGCCCCGGCAACGAGGAAGCGGTCCGCCTGCTCCTGCTCCCGGACGGCCAGGTGCTCCTGGCTGCCCACACCTGGCGGCACCAGTGGGCCGACCGCGACCTGCTGCTCGTGCGCCTGACGCCCGGCGGCCAGCCCGACCCGGACTTCGGCGTCCGCGGATTCCAGAAGATCAACATCGGAGCCTACGACCAGGTGCGCGATATCGCCGCCGACAGCCAGGGCCGGATTCTGCTGGCGGCCCAGCACCTGAGCGGCGCCTTTCAGGACATGGCCCTGATCCGGCTGCTGCCGGATGGCCGCCTGGACCCGGCTTTTGCGCGGAACGGTATCTATAAGCCTGACTATCAAAGCCATAGCCGCCTGGTGCAGGCCATTGCCGCAGGCCCCGACGGCTCGGTGTACGCTTTCGCCCACCACCAGGCCGGCGCAGGCCCTGCCGGATTCGACTGGCTGACGCTGCGCCTCAGCAGCGAAGGGCAGCCGGTGCGCAGCCACGGCCCCGCAGGCTTCGGCAGCACCGACCTCGGCGGCCTGGAGTACGCCACCGACCTCCACATTGCTCCGGACGGCACCGTATGGCTGCTCGGCCTCCGCGACCGCGCACCGGTCATCTCCAGCCTCGACGCAGCCGGCAAACCGGGCGCCTGGCAGCCGCTCGCCGATCCGGGCCGCTCCTGCGACCAGCGATACGCCTGGATTCCGCTGCCCGGCGGCGCCTTCCGCTACGCAGGCCTCCAGGCCGGCACCCTGACCCTGACTTCGATCCGCACGCTGAGCCCTGCATACTCCCCTGCCTATCAGATTCCATCCCCCACGCTGTCGGCTCAGCACCCGTAATGAATTTCTGAC
Organism: Bacteroidia bacterium; assembly: GCA_033765305.1. Classification (GTDB taxonomy): domain Bacteria; phylum Bacteroidota; class Bacteroidia; order J057; family J057; genus RDXT01. The sequence continues at coordinate 11,165 of JANRID010000070.1, read as the reverse complement.
CCGTAAATCAGGACTTTTGAGGACTTCTTTCCGGCACGGGCCCGCCTGATATTCAGGCGGGTTTTGTGTTTTGCATCATGGGAAAGCCCCGTCTCCGGGCATGGAAACGGGGCTTGCAGGATGAGACGCAGTGCAGATCAGACGGATGTATTATCCTCCACCGTCGCCGCCGATTCGCCGGCGGGCTGGGGGTCTACAACCTGCGGGGTATGGGTATGCTCGGGGAAGGGGCGCTCGCCGGCGAGGCGCACGACGTCCTCCTTGAACAGCACTTCTTTCTTCAGGAGCTCCTGCGCCACCGCTTCCAGCGCTTCGCGCTTTTCGACGAGCAGCTTTTTCGTCCGGTCATAGGCCTGGTCGATGATTTTCTTCACTTCTTCATCGATGATGCGGGCCGTATCCTCGGAATAGGGCTTCGTGAAGTTGTACTCGCCATCAATCCGGAACGACACCTGGCCGACTACGGTGTTCATCCCGAAGCGGGTGACAATCGCGTAGGCACTCTCCGTGATCCGCTCCAGGTCATTCTGCGCACCGGTAGACACCTCGCCGAAGATGATGTCTTCGGCTGCGCGCCCGCCGAGGGTGGTGCACATGAAGTCCATCAGCTGGTTGTAGGTATAGAGGTACTGCTCCTTGGGCAGGTACTGGGCGTAGCCAAGCGCAGCGATGCCGCGCGGCACGATGGAGACCTTGACCAGCGGCGAGGCGTGCTCCAGAAACCAGGCGGTTACGGCGTGGCCTGCCTCGTGGTAGGCCACGATCTTTTTCTCCTCGGGCGAAATGATCTTGGTCTTTTTCTCCAGACCGCCGATGACCCGGTCCACCGCGTCCTGGAAGTCATCCATGCCGACGGCTTTCTTGTTCTTCCGGGCAGCGATCAGGGCGGCCTCGTTGCAGACATTCATGATGTCGGCACCGACGAAGCCGGGCGTCTGGGAGGCGAGTTTGTTCACATCCACCTGCTCATCGAGGGTGAGGCCTTTGAGGTGGACTTTGAAAATGGCTTCGCGGCCCTTGATGTCGGGGCGGTCCACGCCGATCTGGCGGTCGAAGCGGCCGGCACGCAGCAGGGCGGGGTCGAGCACATCGGGGCGGTTGGTGGCGGCCATGATGATGACGCCGGTATCGCTGCCGAAGCCGTCCATCTCCACGAGGAGCTGGTTGAGGGTGTTTTCGCGCTCGTCGTTGGCGCCGGTGACATTCATGCGGCCCCGGCTGCGGCCTACGGCGTCGATTTCATCGATGAAGATGATGCAGGGTGCTTTTTCCTTGGCCTGTTTGAAGAGGTCGCGCACCCGTGCGGCACCTACGCCGACGAACATTTCCACGAAATCCGATCCGCTGAGGGAGAAGAACGGCACCTTGGCCTCGCCCGCTACTGCCTTGGCCAGCAGGGTTTTGCCCGTGCCGGGCGGGCCTACGAGCAGCACGCCTTTGGGGATATGGCCGCCCAGGCGGGTGAACTTCTGAGGGTTTTTGAGGAATTCGACGACCTCCTGCACCTCTTCCTTCGCTTCCTCCAGGCCTGCGACATCGTCGAAGGTCACATTGACCTTATTTTCCTTGTCGTAAAGGCTGGCGCGGCTCTTGCCGATGTTGAAGATCTGGCCTCCGGGCCCCCCTGCGCCCACGCGGCGCATGAAGAAGAACCAGAGCGCGATCACGATGATGATCGGAATCATGAAGTTGATCACCGCCGTCCAGTCCGTCTCCTTGGTGACATCGTGGGCGATGTTGTTCTGAATCAGGAAGTTCTCGGTGGTTTCAGCCGACGATCGCACCATGGTGAACTGCGGTCCGATCTCGGCGACCCGTGCTTTGGACTGTTTCAGCGAGTCGATGCCATCTTTATTGAGGTAGATCCGCAGTTCAGTCCCGTTGACCACGAGCACATGGTCGAGGTGGCCGCGCTTGCGGAGCGACTCGAATTCCTGAAAGGTTATGGATTTGGCACCAGGCTGGCGGTTCAATACAGAGATGCCCAGAAACACAAAGGCAAGCACGACCAGATAAATCCAGTACATATTGTTGCCGTTCCTGGGGGTTCTTCGATCCTTGTTCTCGGTCATAGCCAAGGTTCTCTTCGGTTTAGCGTAAGCAGACGAGCGGTAAAACAGCTAAAAATATGGGAATCTTGCCGATCCCCCAAATATGCAGGCACAAAGCGCATTCCGTTCCATGGGCACCTGCCATATCTGCCGGTTTCCGGTATATGAAGCATGTGATACCTAAACGGCGAAACTGCCGGATTGGTTCGGAATGGCGGAGATAAACCCGGAGTTTGCAGTTCAGCGGGGGCGGAGCTGGATGGGCAGGCTGAAGCGGCGGCCGGCAGCTTCCAGCACGGCGAAGTACAGCCCGGGCGGAAGATGTGCGGCGGACAGGGCATAGGTGCAGGCTCCGGGGCAGGGGAGGAGGGGCATTTCGAGCAGGGCACGGCCTTGCGGGTCGAGGAGGGCCATGCGTCCGCCGGCGGGCAGGCGCCCGTAGCGGAGGGTGAGCTCCTGTACGGCGGGGTTGGGGAATGCCTGCCAAAGTGGCAGCTCCAAATCGGCAGGCCGGCTGGTGCTGCCAGGGAGGGTTTCGAGCAGCAGGGGGCTGCCGGCGCAGAGGCTCAGCGAAAGCTGCGCAGCGGCTGCGATGCTGCGGCGCTGGCCGGAAAATGCAGCCGCCCGGCCCGAAGGCCCGCCTTCATGACGGAACAGCAGCCCGGAATGGCTGCCATGCACCTCGATCCAGCTGGAGTCCTGCGCGGTCCAGACCCGCGCCCAGCTGGCGCCGGTAAGCAGCCAGCCGTGCCGCAGGCTGTCGCGGATCATGGCCCAGGGCACGCCGGTGGCGGTGTTTTCGTACCAGTCCGGGTCGGTGAAGGCTTCGGGCTGGACTATGGCGGCGGGCATCAGCCCCAGGCCGGGCGAGGTGGACAGCAGGCCGTTGTACGAGGCGTCTGCGCTGCGGTAGTCGGTCAGGTAGCGGGCGCCCGCCATCCGGGCATCGGGGCCGAGCCAGGCGGATACGGGCCCGCCTGCGCGCAGGCGTTCGAGCAGGCGGCGGCCTGCGGCGGTTCCGCTGAAAAAGGCATTCAGGGAATCGGGGACTGTGCCGGAGACCACCACCTTGCGGGCCTGGCCTGCCCATGCGAGGGCGCTGGCAGGCTGTGCGCCGGTGCGCGCGAGGAGCGTGACCACCTGCGGGGCGCCGGCGTTTTGGAGGGCATTGCGCAGCAGGGCGGCGCGGGTGCTGCTGCCGGCCAGCACCAGCACGGTATCTGCCGGCGTGCCTTCCTCCTGCACGAGGTGCGCAAGCAGGGCCTGCTGTTCGGCGAGCACATCGCTGGCGCCCAGCAGCAGGGTTCCGGCGGGCAGCGCAGGCGGGGGCGGCTGCACCCAGCCGCTCATGCCCCAGACCTGGCCTGCGGGAATGCTGAGCGAGTCGCCCTGCACGGCCTGGATCAGGCGCATGCCGTGCAGCACGGGGCGGCTGCCCTGGACGGCGGCCCGGGCATCGGGCTGCGGCAGCAGGACCTGCACCGCGCCGGTGCCGAACACCCGCGCGCGGTTGTCCGGATACAGGGCCAGGGCTGTACGGTCGTCCACGCCGATGCCGACGGGCAGCGGGCTGCCGTCCAGGCTCCAGCGGACCTGGAATACCGGGAGCCGGGCGATGCGGCCGCGTTCGGCCACGTGCGTATCGAAGAGCATGCCCGGCTTGAGCAGGACGAAATTTCCGGCGAGGGCAATGGTGCTGTCCAGCACGCTGGCCAGGGCATCGTCCGGATACACGGTGCCGTGCTCGGCGGTGAACATCACGCCGGAAAGCATGGCCATGCCGGCGGAGGTGCCTGCCAGCACGCCGCCCTGGGCGTATTTGAGGCGCAGCGCCGAGTCCACCAGGGTGCCCCGGTAGGTCTCGTAGTAGTTCCACTGGTCGCCGCCTTTGATAAACCAGAGGTCGCAGGCCATCAGCGAATCGTAGAGCGCCTGGCTCTGGGCCTGCTGGCGGGTGCTGATGCGGTAGTTTTTCGCATGGACGGCGCCCAGGCTGCGGAAGTAGTCCGGAATCCAGTTGGTGGCTTCGCCGAAGCTGATGACGGCGGCGCGCCTGTTGGCAGCGTGCTGCACGGCCCAGCGGTACGGGGCATCGCTCCAGCCGCCGTCCTGTTCGCTGCCGCCGCCTACCAGCAGCATATATCCCTGGCCCCGCAGCAGGGCGGGCACCATCAGCGCCGCAGCGAGCAGCAGGCGCAGCATCCGGTATTTACGCATGGGAAACCTCAGGTTGCGGGGGCTGCAGCACGCAGTCGGGGCCGGTTTCGGCCAGGCTGCGGGCCCCCAGGTAGATGACATACATGCATGTCGCCATCAGCACGTGGCTGATGTCGTGATAGTTGAACCATTTGTGCAGCGAGATCTCCAGGTTGTAGGTGATCGAGGGCAGCAGGCCGAGGACAATGCCGGCCATCTTGATCCAGCGGCCGCGCAGCGGCGAGCGCCGCCAGGCGTACCAGGTCAGCGGGAGCACGATGCCGACCATTCCGACCGCAGAATTGATCTTGACATTGTCGAAGCTGCGGGTGTCAGGGTTGAGAATCGAAGCCATGAAGATCAGAAACTGCAGGATCAGCCAGATCCGGATGCCGGTGATCCAGCGTTCGCCCAGCACCGGCCGCAGGGCCAGCGCGGCGCCCCATCCGAGCATGGCAATCGATAGCGCGCTGAACGTCCAGCCGATGGCCTTCCAGCTTTCGTCGACCAGATACAGAAAGGCATGCCCGATCAGTCCGGCGAAGGTCATCGAAATCCCCATCAGGAGAAAATAGGCCTTGAAGTAGTGATGAACCGGCTCCGGGCGCCTGAGCTGCCGCAGGCGGAAAAACGCATAGTAGCTTACCGTGGCAGTGATCAGGTCGGTAAGCGAAGTTACGGGCTCCAATACCCGGACGCCCATCAGGTCGATCTGTGTCAATTCCATATATTCCCCTCAACGCGCCGCAATATACAGAGGTTTGCGGAGGGGATAAAACCGGGCCTGCGGACTGCGGCCCCTGCGGATGACAGCCAGCCGACATGCCCGCATCTCCGGCGCCGATGCGCCGTATGAAGGCAAGGGCCCAATTCCGGGCCAGACACCTCTTTTCCGATCTGTTTCCTATGCGTACTGCTGTGCTGCTGTTTTCCGCGCTGCTCGCTGCCTGCTCTTCCCGTCCGGCTGCGCCGGCCGCGGGCCCGCTTCCCGCTGCCGATACCGTGCAGGTCATCCGGCTGGTGCAGGTGCCGGGCCGCTTCACCGACACGGCCCTGAGCCTGAAGCCGGGCCGCTATATTTTCGAAATGACCAATCAGGGCATCGGGCACGAGGTGGGCTTTTACCTCCGCAGCGCTGCGGACGAGGCCGGGCTTCCCGGCACGGAAGCCATGGGGCATATTACGGACGGGCAGACTGCCCGCACCGGCATTGTGGAGCTGGGCGCCGGCGAATACCGCTATTCCTGCCCGCTGAACCCTACGCCGGATTTCACCCTCCGGGTAGAGTAGGGGCTCATAAGCGGGGGCGCCTGTACCCTTCGAGCTTGTCGTAGATGTTGCGCACGTGGGTGCGCACGGTATTGTGCGCGATGTTGAGGCGCACCGCGATTTCCTTGTCTGTGAGCCCTTCCCGCAGGTACTGGGCCACTTCCCGCTCCCGGGGGGTCAGCAGCCAGACCCCGGGCAGGTTGTCGATGCTGGAGCTGCTCATGGCGGCTTCGGCCCGTGCGATGAATTCCAGGACCAGCGCCGCAATCTGGCCCGACATGGGCGAGCGTCTCTGGGTCACGTCCAGGATATCCTGCCGCAGCCGCGCCGGCGGATCGTCCTTCAGCACATAGCCCTTGGCGCCGGCGATGAGCGCCTGAAATACCTCCTCCCAGCTGTTGTGGGAGGTAAACATCATAAACAGCAGATTCGGGTGCTGCGGGCGCATGCTCCGGACACATTCGATGCCGTTCTGCCCCGGCAGGCCGATGTCCATCAGGGCCAGATCGGCATCCACGGCGGGGGCCAGCCGGGCAAATTCCTCGGCGGATGCCGCAGCGGCCACACATTCGAGATCGCCGAAGGCATTGAGCAGGCTTACGGTCGATTTGCGGACTACGTCGTCATCTTCTACAACAATTATGCGGATTGCCATACTTTTATGTACATTGGCTAAAGGATTGAATTCTCTTGTAATATAATCCGCCCGGGCCTGTCCAGTCAATACTACAAAAGGATGATTTTGCGGCTGATGTGCGTCTGCTGCTGGCAGGCTGCTGCTGCTGTAGTCCTGATAGGCCAGGATACGCTGGTGCCGTTCGTGCTGCGCAGCGGAGCCTATGATCAGCCCCTGCACGGCGCAGTCCGGGTCATGCATGCGCCTGCCGGAAGCCTGGGCCTGGAAACGGTCCTGAACGCCGCGCGCCAGGGCCGGATGATCGGATGGGAGATCTACCGCGATACCATGCCCTCCCCGGCCTGGCATTTTCTGTACACCAACTGGGTGCTGCTCCGCCTGCACAATCCGAATCCCGACACGGCATTCGCGCTGCTGCGCGGTCCCGGTCTGGCAAGCCAGGCCGTGTACCAGCGGCACGAAGCGGGCTGGGCCGAATACCCGGTCAGCTTGTATCCCAAGCACAGCGACAGCGCGGAGGTGGTGCCCTTCCCGGTGTACAGCGGGGTGGTGCTGCGGCTGCCGCCCGGCGCTTCCGACTCGGTGCTGTGCAGCATCCAGGGCTACCGCCAGCCACGGGATTTCCTGCCCCGGCTGAGCGACGCCCGGAGCTTTGCAGGCCTGTACCTCAAGGCCCGGGCCCTGAAAACGCTGGCTTCCGCTCTGTTTTCAGGGATTCTGATTGCCATTCTCCTGTACTGCCTGACGAGCTACCTGCTGTACCGGCAGCCGATGGTGCTCTGGTATGTGCTCTTCTGCAGCGCGTTGCTGCTGATGTCCTGGCGCGACCTGGAGCGGACCTTCCCGTACCTGTGGCTGACCTTTCAGTGGATAAGCTGGACCGAGACGAAGATGCTGTTCTCCTCGGCGCTGGTGATCGGCTACTTCGGGTTCTTCCGGCATTTTGTGGGGACGGACCGCTTCGGGCTGCGGGGGTGGATGCGCTGGGTGGCGCCGTTCTGCCTGCTGATGCTGGGCGCAGATTCCGTGCTGCTGCTGCTGGGTTTGACGAGGTGGAGCTGGGTGCTGTATGTGGTGTTCCGAAGCATATTCGTCCTGTTCAGCATGCTGCTGCTCGTCCGGATCTGGCGGCAGGCCTGGCAGGAGCCGCTGAACCGCCTGATTCTGACTGCGGCCTCGGCCCTGACGCTTGGGGAAGGGTTTGCGACCGTGCTGCCGGACCACCCGGCCTCGGAGCTTTCGTCGTATGCGGCCATGCTGGATGTGCTGCTCTTCACGCTGGGCATCGCCTTCCGCAACCGCGAGCTGCGGCGGGAGCGCAGCCGTCTGCTGCTCGAAAACCAGCGCATGCAGGCCGGGCAGGAACTGGCGCTGGAGCAGCAGCGCAGTGCTATTGTCCTGGATATTCACGATGAGACGGGCAACAGCCTGAACCGGATTGTGCGGATTGCCGAAAGGCCGCAGCAGGTGCAGTCTGCGCCGGAGCTCCTGGAGGACATCGCCAAGGAAGCCCGCAATGCGAACCGTTTCCTGCGGGAATTCATCGAGCTGGCTGCGCAGGGGCCGATTTCGTTTGCGGACCTGCAGGCCCGCTGCCGGCAGCATGCTTCCGGCATCTGCGATCACGAGCCGGTCCGCCTGCAGCTCGAGTTTCCGCCCTCCGGCACGCCCGGGCAGCTGATTTCCTTCAGGCAGCAATGGCAGCTCATGCGGATCTTCAACGAGGCGCTCCACAATGCGGTGAAGCACAGCGGCGCCGAAGCGGTCCGGGTGCGGCTGGCGCTCGAAGCAGGGGTGCTGGCGCTGGAAGTGGAGGACAATGGCCGGGGGGGAGCGGGGCTGCGGCCTTCCGGGGAACTGCCGGGCCGCGGCATGCCGGGGATGCGGATGCGGGCTGGCTGGATCGGCGCGGACTGGGCGCTGGAGTCCCACCCGGGGACGGGCACATGCATCCGGGTGCTGCTGCCGCTGGGGCAGGAGGCTGCAGCGGGCTAGCGCAGGCCCGGGTGATCTGGCTGCGCTGCGGCGATGGATGGAACCGCAAGGGGCGCAAGGGGTCGCAAAGGGGTGATCTGGCTGCGCTGCGGCGATGGATGAACCGCAAGGGGCGCAAGGGGGCGCAAAGGGGTGATCTGGCTGCGCTGCGGCGATGGATGGAACCGCAGGGGGCGCAAGGGGGCGCAAGGGGTGATCTGGCTGCGCTGCGCCAGCGGGGCGGCCTGCCGGACCGCCCCTACGTAATCAATACCGGGCGAGTCTTCCTACTTCCTACTCACTACTCACTACTCACTACTCACTACTCCAGAAATCTACCTCATTTGCAGTATTGCGAAACCGCGTTCCGGAAGATTACTTTGTATTGAAATTGTCAGCTCAGGTAATACATTGTGCTTCCGATGGTCCGGGATGCCCGACTTGTGCAGGATCTGAACGATTCGGTACGGTGCTGCGGAAAAACGTAGCAGCAGCGGATGTTTTCGGAATCCGTTCAGGCACGGGCCGCCCGGTCCGGGCGGGGTATGTGCTGCCTGTGTCCCGCAGGGGCAGATCTGGCTGACGGTTTCACTGCCGATTGCCTGTACGCTTCAGCCCGACCTGCCATGATTGCTCTCATCCGCCCTGCACCGCCGCTGCGCCCGTATGTCATCTGCTATGCTGCCGCCAGCGCCCGCTTCGAAAACCTGGAGCACCACATCGTCAGCGCCCGCGGGGTGCCGATGCTGATGTTTCCCTTCAAAGCCCCTTCCGACACCGGCTTCCTGCACGGCCGCGATGGGAGCCGCTATCCCAGCCGGATGCTGGACAGCCCGGCGCTGCTGACTGCCAACAGCGTCTTTGCCCAGACCTACTTTCAGGGGCAGGTGAACTTCGTGATGGTCATCCTCCAGATGACGGCTGCCTATCACCTGCTGCGATGCAGCGTCAAAGGCATGGCGAATCAGGTTAATCTGCTGGATTTCTACGGTCTGGACCCGATGTTCCGCGAGCTGCAGGAGCGGCTCTGGCGGGCGGCGGACAGCCTGGCTGCCTGCCAGCTGATCGAGCAGTACCTGATCCGCTATTTCACCCGGAAACACCCGCCGCGCCTCAACGGCCTGGAGGATGCCTCGCGCTATCTGATGACCGCCTCTGCCGGACGGACGGACGTCGGCGGGCTCGCAGACCAGACCGGCCGATCGGAGCGCTGGCTGCAGGAGCAGTTTGCCCATCAGACGGGCCTGTCGCCCAAGAGCTGGCTCTGCCTGCTGCGCTTCCGGGCCGCAGCGAGCTACTGGGTGCATCATCCGGGCTGCTCCTGGCTCGATCTGGTGGAGCGCTTCGGCTACACCGACCAGTCGCACCTGATCCGCGAATTCCGGCAGTACACCGGCAGCGCGCCAGTCCGCCACTTCAGCAATCATGGCCGCACGGAGCAGATGCTGCACATGAACGACCCTGGTCTGTTCGGCACCAGCGCGGAGCATCCCGAAATCTGAGGAGGGCCCTGCGGATTTATACAATGCAGCGGCCTGGCAGTATCTGTAATTTTGGCTTCCGTTGATACACGGTTTCCCTGCAGCACGTAACCTATTAACCCTGTATTGCATATGAGAGCGATTTTGTGTACGTTATCAATGATCCTGCTGATGGCATCTGCTGCCGCGCAGTCTGCGTGGAACAACACCACGCCCAATCTTCCCGACACGGTAGGCTGCCAGGATGTGGAGGCCGTCAGTGGCACGGTCGTCTGGGCCCTGGGCCAGAAATTCACCCCGGGCGACAGCCTGTATTTCTTCGCCGGGTCGCCGGCGGTCTGGTGGCTGCGCAGCACCGATGGCGGCCAGACCTGGACCTACGACACCCTGCCCGTACCCGGCGTGCCTTTCCTGAGCTCCATTTCGGCCGTCGACTCGTCCCACGCCTGGGTCTGCGGGGCGGATTTCAGCACCTTCGCCCCCTTCGCCTTCCAGACCTCCGACGGCGGCGCAAGCTGGCAGCCGGTGCTCGATACGGTGTTTGCCCAGCCGACGAGCTTCCTGAACAACATTCACTTCTGGAACGAGCAGGAGGGCATCGCCATGGGCGACCCGGCTTCGAGCCCCGCCGACACCACGAAGTTCTTCGAGCTGTACCGCACCGCCAACGGCGGCATTACCTGGGCCCGCGTGCCGTTTTCGCAGGCGCTCGCAGGCCAGCCGAACGAGTACGGCCTGTTCAATGTGTATGAAACCGCCGGCAACCGGATCTGGTTTATGTCGTCCATTGGGCGGGTTTTCCGCTCCAATGACCGGGGGCTGACCTGGGAGTCGTTCGAGACGGGCTACTTCGCCAATACCGGCACCATCCAGTTTGCCGATACGGCGGTAGGCGTCTTCGGAGGCTTCGACTTCTTCAACAACTCCGTAGGCCTCTTCCTTACGCAGGACGGCGGCGCGACCTGGGCGGACATCACGCCCGCAGACAGCGCCTACCTGCCGACGAGCATCGAGATCGTGCCGGAGACGCGGGTCATCGTGCTCGTGCTGCGCAACAATAACCTGACAGGCCCCTTCAAAACCTGGATCAGCAGCGACCTGGGCCAGAGCTGGCAGGAGATCGGCACCGGCGACAATGCCGGCTGGGCGGATTTTGTGGATGCGGAGACGGGCTTCGCGGGGGAATGGCAGCAGACGGGCCGGCAGATGCGCATGTACACCTACGCGGGCAGCCCGCTGCTGGGCCTGTTTGGCCGCCGGGAGCTGGAGGCCTCCGTGCAGCTCGGCCCGAACCCGGCGCAGGACTATGTGCAGGTGACGCTGACCGCCCCCCGGCCCGGAAAGTATCAGCTGATGCTGCATGACGCCTCGGGCCGCCTGCTGCAGGAGGCGCAGTCGGGTCTGACAGCCTCGTGGCAGCAGCGCCTGGACCTCAGCCGCCTGCCGGCGGGCCGCTACACCGTGACCCTGAGCGACGCGCAGGGCAAGGTAACGCGGCAGATCGTAAAGGAATGACCCCCGCTGCCCCCGCAGCATGCGGCGCATGAAGCCGATGGA
>JANRID010000042.1:0-91768 GCA_033765305.1 Bacteroidia bacterium | reverse complement strand
GGTTGGCTTCGGATGCGAATGATTCCATGGGCGCACAGATATGCTGACCGGACCCGGCACGCGGGCGGATATGCAATCCTACTGAAAAGGGGGGTGAGTAGCAAGCAGGAAGTGCGTAGTAGCAAGTCGGAAGACTGGCTTTGGGGGTATTGCGTAGTGGGTATTGAGTAGTGGGTATTGAGTAGTGGGTATTGTGTAGTGGGACGGGCTGCGCTGGGGCTTGTGGGAGTAGGAAGTATCAAGTATCAAGTCGCAAGACTGGCTTTGGGGGTATTGGGTAGTGGGTATTGGGTAGTGGGACGGGCTGCGCCGGGGCTTGGGGAGTAGCAAGTATCAAGTATCAAGTCGGAAGACTAAAAAGCACGCTTTGCGGCCCTTTGCGTTCCTTGCGGTTGAAAAAACGCTGGTTCAGGTCTTTGGATGCTTCGGATCCGGACCTGGGCCATCAGCAGAACAAGATCGGCGGCTAAGTTCTTAACTACGTACAAGATACAGCGCTTTTCATTGTCCCCAATCAGCGCTTTAGTCTGCTTCTTCTATAAGCAGCCGATCATAGAAGGTTGTGCCTTGCATAAATCTATATGTGATATACGCCAATACTGAATCTTCAAACTGATGGCCATGCTGCGTATAAAACGCATGCAGCGCCTGCCTGTTTTCCGCAGAATCTTTACTAAAGATCTTATACGTATTTTTAAACTTGAGAATCGGGGTAATCCGCCTTGGACACAAGAGAACTGCATCATCTTTATGAAAGACAACACCTTCAAAATAGTATAGACCTGCACAACCTTTTTCAGATACAACCCATGGGTCTATGGAATAAAAAACATGCTTGCGGGTATATTTTTCATGCAGAATATGTGCTGCAATAGCTCGCTCTGAATCATTATCAAAGCACCTGTTGTTATTCCAGAGTCTATATGCGAAATTTTCTATATAGATCATACTACTGCATGAGCTAAATACCCAGCTGAGTATCAAAAATATACTTGCCAAAATGCTACGGACTGTTTTCATTGGAATTCATACTAGTAGGTATCAAAATAACATCACAGGAGGCATTTCAGTACCCGGAGCACATTGCATAAACTATCCAAACAGGTACGTAAAAGGCAAGATGCGTAATTCCCTCAACACAAAAAACACCACAAAAACACCTGCAATGACCGCGAATTGCTTCGATGCTTTGTATCTTCGGCCTCTAATGATGAAAAAGAAAATGCAGAAAAGAATTGGAAAAACAACAAATATATTCACAAACCAAGCCATGTACAACATAGTGGCCAGCATCAAACCAAAAGCACTCCAGCCAATAGGGAATAGTATGCGGGAATCAAGGTGCTCCTTGCCCCAAATCCATAAAAGCAAAAATATATGACCTGCAAAAGCTGGATATCTAGACCAAAAACAAAAGCCTGCAGGGGGAACGCCCATACACAAAAAAATACTTAAAAACCGTAAGAAGAAAAAAATACTGGAATTTAGCAGCAAACGCTTAAGAAAAAACATGTTATTCGGGTTAATGACTCTGCGCACAGCCAAGACGCCATGCCGCGTGGTTGAGGTGGTGCTGTCACGTCGATTTCCGCTCATCAGGATAAGATAATAAAAATAGTGAGTTAAGTACGTTAAGTATCGCCTGTAGGTATGCTGCATTCTCTGCAAAAAACTTGACCTCAAGACGCAGATTGCCGCTTTCGCCATCTGACAAAACAGGACCACATCGTCTGTTTCTACCCGTAATGGGTACCCCTATAGGTACCCCCCCTACCTATATAGGTGGGGGTACCCACCCTAAAAGGTAAATCGATTTACCTCAAAGCTCAATGCATTGTGCTTTGAGGTAGGGGTACCCACCCCTGGAGGTAAATGCATTTACCTCTGAGCTGATATCATATTCCCTTTGAGCTAAATGCATGTACCTTCCGGGGTACCCCCCCCCTACCCCTGAGGGTAAATGCATTTACCTTTGAGGTACCCCCCCCTACCTCCAGGGGTAAATGCATTTACCCTGGAGCTAATATGCCTTTACCTCTGAGGTAAATGCATTGTGCTTGGAGGTAAATGCATTGTGCTTGGAGGTAAATGCATTGTGCTTTGGGGTAGGAAGTATTAAGCAGCAAGCCGGAAGACTGGCTCTGGGGGGTATTGAGTAGTGTGTATTGAGTAAGAGCCCCCTTGAGGGGGTTGGGGGTGGACAGGCTGCGCCGGGGCTTGTGGGAGTAGGAAGTATCAAGTATCAAGTCGGAAGACTAAAAAGCACGCTTTGCGTTCCTTTGCGTTCCTTGCGGTTTGAAAACAGCAGCAAGTATCAAGTCGCAAGACTAAAAAGCACGCTTTGCGGCCCTTTGCGTTCCTTGCGGTTTGAAAACAGCAGCAAGTATCAAGTCGCAAGACTAAAAAGCGCACTTTGCGCCTCCTTGCGCCCCTTGCGGTTGGAAAACAGTAGCAAGTATCAAGTCGGAAGACTAACAGGCGCGCTTTGCGCCTTCTTGCGGTTGACAAAAGGCCGGCGGCTGAGCGGAGCCGAAGCCCCGGCCATACCCGCAAGTCGCAAGACTGGAAAGCACCCATTGCGCCCCTTGCAGCTGAAATACAAGCAGCAAGTACATGTATTACGCAGCAGCAAGCTGGAAGACTGGATTTCACCAAACCCGAAGCTCCGGTCTGCAAAACCCGCAGGCAATGTCCAATACTTCCAACACCCGATTCTCCCAGTCTTCGCCCTGTATGTGCCGAAGCGATTCCAGCAACTGCATGGCTGCCTGCTGCGTCCCCCCAGCATCCCGGTATGCAGCCAGCAGTTCCATGGCCCGAGTCAGCCAGAAGCTGTTCTGCCCGCTTGGATTTTCAAGCAAGTCCATCATGGCTTGCCGGAGCAGGGTGTCTTGCATCATTGCAACAGTTCTTTTGCCCCCCTTGCTGCCGCTGCCTTCAGGGCACCGGATCGTACCCGCTGCCGCCCCAGGGATGGCAGCGCAGCACCCGCCGTACCGCCAGCCACAGCCCCCGGATGGGGCCATGCTTCTGCAGCGCCTCGGCAGCATAGTGCGAGCAGGAGGGCGTGAAGCGGCAGGACGGAATCTGAAACGGGGAAATGAAGACCTGGTACAGCCGCACCAGCAGCAGCAGCGGCAGGCTGAGAATGCGGTTGAGGGTCCAGGGGCCGGAAGGCAGCAGTTTCATTGCGCAAAGATAGACAAGATCCGTACAGGTATACGAATCTGGCGGGAAATCGCTACCTTGCCCTATCTGTTATGCATGTGACCCAATTGCCGATGCAGATGAGGCTTCTGTATGTCCTGCGCGGGCTCCTGATGGGGCTGATCCTGGCGCAGCCCCTGGCAGCGCAGCCAGCGCTCCGCTTTCCCAATCTCCAGCTCGATGCAGGCACCGGCGGCTACGCGCCCTGCGAGCCCAGCATCGCCATCAATATCGCCCATCCCGATACCATCGTGGCGGGGGCTATTCTGGACAAGGTGTACTACTCCCACGACGGGGGGCGCACCTGGACCAAAAGCCGCCTTGAATCGACCTACGGTGTCTTCGGCGACCCCTGCCTGGTGTCTGATTATCAGGGAAATGTCTATTACCTCCACCTGGCCGATCCCTCCGGCCTCGGCTGGGAAGGCGACCGCCTGCTGGACCGCATCGTGGCGCAGCGCAGCAGCGACGGCGGCAAGACCTGGACCAATGGCGGCTACATGGGCATGCACCACCCCAAGGATCAGGACAAGGAATGGATGGCTGCCGATCCCCGCAGCAACCGCCTCTATACGACCTGGACGCAGTTTGACCTGTATGAAAGCCGCGAGCCCGGCGACCGCAGCAATATCCTCTTCTCCATGTCCAAAAACGGCGGCAAGAAATGGAGCAAGGCCGTGCAGATCAACCAGTTCAGCGGCGACTGCCTCGACAACGACAGCACCGCCGAAGGCGCCGTGCCGGCTGTAGGCCCCAACGGCGAGGTCTACGTGGCCTGGTCGCTCAACGGGCAGATTTATTTCGACCGCTCCCTCGACGGCGGCAAAACCTGGCTCGACGAAGACCGCACCGTATCCAGCCAGCCCGGCGGCTGGACCTTCGACATCCCCGGCATCTTCCGCTGCAACGGCCTGCCCGTCACGGTCTGCGATCTCAGCACAGGGCCGCACCGCGGCACAGTCTATGTCCATTGGGCCGACCAGCGCAACGGCGCAGACGATACCGACCTCTGGCTGAGCAAATCCGCCGACGGCGGCATGACCTGGTCTGCCCCCCTGCGCATCAACGACGATCCGCCCGGCAAGCAGCAGTTTCTGTCCTGGCTCACCGTGGACCCGGCTACCGGCTACCTGTACTGCGTCTATTACGACCGCCGCGCGTACGACGACGAGCAGACGGATGTCTGCCTCGCCTGGTCCGCCGACGGCGGGGCCAGCTTCCGGAATGTGCGCATCAGCGACAAGCCCTTCAAGCCCGATGGCGCCCAGTTTTTCGGCGATTACTCCAATATCGCTGCCTACCGCGGGCGCATCCATCCCATCTGGACCCGCATGGACGGCGGCCGCACCAGCATCTGGACCGCCGTCATCCGCCAGGCCGACCTCGACAAACTTCCCTGAAGCCCTGCCCCCGGCATTCAGACGCTTTATCCACCGAAGGTTATGTATTCAGCAGATCCGAACATCGAAATTGCCCGGCTTCAGAAAGATATCAGCCGCAAGCTCGACCTCCCCATGGACAAGCTGGTGTTCAACTACCTCCAGCATCAGACCGGCGTGCGTTTCGAGCTGATCACCATCAATCCCCGCCACGACCAGTCCTTCCTCTTCCATACTGTGGACGCGCCGACGAAGATTGCGGCGCTGGAGCAGATGCTGGAATACCTCACGCTCAACTTCCGCAAGGAGCAGAGCTACACGGTGCAATGGGCGCAGAAAGGCAGCGGCGAGTTTCACACGTCGTATTTCCGGGCGCGGGATCTCTACGAGGTGCTGGATAAATTCTACCACGGCCGCGACCGCGACCAGTACACGGTCTTTTCCGTGACGCTCAATCCGATTGCCTGAGGCGGGATTGGGAGACGGCAGCAGGTGAAAGCTTCAGAGACGGCCCGCAGGCCGTCTCTACGGACCAATACCGGGGTTTGTGGGGTGATGCCGGACAGGCGGGATCAATACCGGGATCTGGAGGCGGCCGCAGGCGAGGATGGAATCAATACCGGGGCTTCAGAGACGGCCCGCAGGCCGTCTCTACGGACCAATACCGGGGTTTGTGGGGTGATGCCGGACAGGCGGGATCAATACCGGGATCTGGAGACGGCCGCAGGCGAGGATGGAATCAATACCGGGCTTGGGAGACGGCCGCAGGCCGTCTCTACGGACCAATACCCAGCCATCTTTCTACTTGATACTTAATACTTTCTACTCACTACTCACTACTCACTACCCACTACCCACTACCCACTACCCAATCCCCCACATCCACAGCCCCCGGCTCATCAGCGGCGCAGCCAGCAGCACCAGCACCATCAGCAGCACCTCCGCCCCGATCAGCATCCGCGTCAGCCGGAACTCGCGCTCGGAAATCTCCGGCGCAAGCCCCTCCCGCAGACGCGCGTTCCATTTCAGGAAGCGGACCGTCGGATAAATGGACAGGAGCGCCACCGCCCCCAGCAGGATCAGCTTCGTCCAGAAGAAGCCATTCTGGCTGTAAAAAGCCCAGCCTTTCTCGAAATACAGGGCCCGCAGCAGGCCAAGGGCGATCACCGCCATGGCCGAAAGACCGTACCAGAGGTCTGCACGCTGCAGAATCCGGGCTTCGCGCAGGCTGGGCTGCCGGGAGTAGAGCACCAGCTCGATGCACAGCGCGATCATCAGCACAAAGGCGGCGAGGTGATGGGCATAGGCCATCAGGGCCGGGGCAAGCAGGGGGGAATGCATGGGCGAAAGGGGTTGCAGGTGAGCGTGGAGCAAATATCAAAAAGTGCAGCCGATTAAGCAAAGATGCCATAGCGAAGCCGGTGGTCCGGCTGCTTATTTGATTACTCGCTTTCCGCCTTGGACCCTGCTACCCTGCCCGTATGAAACCCCTGCAACTGCTTACCCTCTTCCTGCTGCTTGCCGCGCATGCGGCCCAGGCCCAGCTCACTGTGAGCCAGCTCCGATGCGAGCACCTCGAAAACCCCGTCGGGCTGGATGCTCCAGCCCCCTACCTGAGCTGGCAGCTGACGGCTGCCCGGCGCAATACACTGCAAACAGCCTATGAAATCCGCGTTGCGGGCAGCCCGGAAGCGCTGCTCAAGGGCCGCAAGCTGCTCTGGGCCTCCGGCAAGGTGAATTCACCCGTCTCCGCGGGCGTTCCCTACGGCGGGCCTGCCCTGGAGTCGGGCCAGCGCTGCTTCTGGCAGGTGCGCGTATGGGACAGCCACGGCCAGGTATCGCCCTGGAGCGAGCCTGCCCGCTGGCAGATGGCCCTGCTGAATCCCCAGGACTGGAAGGCCGTCTGGATCCAGCCCGGCTACGCCGAACCCGCCGGACGGCCCAGCCCGATGTTCCGAACCGAGTTTCAGCTCGCCAAGCCTGTGCGTTCGGCTACGCTGTACGTGACCGCCCGCGGCCTGTACGAGGCCCAGCTCAACGGCACCCGCGCAGGCGACGCCTATCTCACCCCCGGATGGACCGCCTACCAGCATCGCCTTGCCTACCAGACCTACGAGGTGGCCTCCCTGCTCCGCAAAGGACCCAATGCCATCGGCGTGATGCTCGGAAACGGCTGGCACCGCGGCTATGTAGGATTTCAGGATAAAAACGACAACTACGGCTCCGACATCTCCCTGCTCCTGCAGCTCGAAATCACCTTCACCGACGGCAGCAAGCAGCTGGTGCTCAGCGGCCCCGGCTGGAAATCCGCCACCGGTGAAATCCTCGGCTCCGAGCTCTACAACGGCGAGACCCAGGATGCCCGCCTGATCCGCCAGGGCTGGTCCCTGCCGGGCTACAACGATGCGGACTGGAGCGGCGTCCAGACCGCCAGCTTCCCCGGCCAGCTGCTGGTTGCCAGCTCCAACGAGCCCATCCGCAAGCAGGAAACCTTCGCCCCGCTGCGGATCTTCAAAACCCCGGCAGGCGAGCAGGTCATCGACTTCGGGCAAAATCTCGTCGGCTGGGTCGTCATGCAGGCCCAGGGCAAGGCCGGCGACCGCATTACCCTGTCCCACGCCGAAGTGCTGGACAAAGCAGGGAATTTTTACACCGAAAACCTCCGGGCAGCCAAATCGCAGGACGTATTCATCCTCAGCGGCAGCGGCACCGAGACCTTCGAGCCGAAATTCACCTTCCACGGCTTCCGCTATGTAAAAGTGGAAGGCTATCCGGGCGAGCTCAAGCCCGAATCCTTCCAGGCCGTGGCATTGTACTCCGATATGCGGCCCACCGGCTCCTTCGAGTGCTCCAATCCCCTGCTCAATCAGCTCCAGCACAACATCCAGTGGGGGCAGAAGGGCAATTTCCTCGATGTGCCCACCGACTGCCCGCAGCGCGACGAACGCCTCGGCTGGACCGGCGATGCGCAGGTGTTTGCCGCCACCGCCGCCTACAACATGGATGTGTATGCCTTCTTCGCCAAGTGGCTCCGCGACCTCGCCGCCGACCAGCGCGCCGATGGCGCCGTGCCCTTCGTCGTACCCAATGTGCTGGGCACCAACGCGATGGCCTCCGCCGGCTGGGCCGATGCCGCCACCATCATTCCGTGGAATATCTACGTGGCCTTCGGCGATGCCCGCATGCTGGAGCAGCAGTATGCCAGCATGAAAGCCTGGGTGGAATACATGCGGAGCAAGAGCACAAACCACCTCTGGAATACCGGCTTCCACTTCGGCGACTGGCTGTTTTACCGCCCCGCCGACGACAACGACGGCCGTGCCGCCGTGACGGACAAATACCTCATTGCGCAGTGCTTTTACGCCTATTCCACCCAGCTGCTGATCAAAACCGCTGCCGTCCTGGGCAAAACCGGCGAGGCCGAAGCCTATTCGAAGCTGCTCGAAGACATCCGGGCTGCCTTCCTGCGGGAATACGTGACGCCCAGCGGCAGGCTGGTTTCGGGCACGCAGACGGCCTATGTGCTGGCGCTGCAGTTCGATATGCTGCCCGAAGACCTGCGCGCGCAGGCGGCTGCGCGCCTGGCCGACAACATCCGCAGCTACAGCACCCACCTGACCACCGGCTTCCTTGGCACGCCCTACCTCTGCCATGTGCTCACGCGCTTCGGCTATGCGGATCTGGCGTATGAGCTGCTGCTTCAGGACAGCTACCCCTCCTGGCTCTATCCGGTGAAAATGGGCGCTACCACCATCTGGGAGCGCTGGGACGGCCAGAAGCCCGACAGCAGCTTCCAGACCCCCGGCATGAACTCCTTCAACCATTATGCCTATGGTGCCATCGGCGAGTGGATGTACCGTGCCGTAGCTGGCATCAGCCCGGACGAGGCGGAGCCCGGCTACCGCCGCATCCGGATCCGCCCGCTGCCGGGCGGCAAGCTGAGCTATGCCGGCGGCGAGCTGCTGAGCCCCTACGGCAAGATCCGCTCGAAGTGGTCGGCAGAAGGCGGGCGCTACCGCCTGGAGGTGGAAATTCCCGCCAACACCCAGGCCAGCATCTGGATTCCGGCCCCCGAAGGCGCCGCCGTGCTTGAAAGCGGCCTGCCGGTCGGCGGGGTGCGCGAGCTGGCCGTCAAAGGCCGCGAAGACCAGGCCCTGCGGGTGGATGCAGGATCAGGCACGTATGTATTTACCTGGTAATCAGCGAGAAATGTCCTAAAGCAGCCCGCCCCGCCATCCGGGGCGGGCTGTTTGTTTCATCCCTACGAAGACCGGTACGCCACTTCGTGGTAGGTCTTCACATGCGGCCCCAGAAAGACCCGCGCATAAATCCGGATGCTCGAAAGCCCGCTCAGGATGAAGCTCAGTGCCACACATGAGGCCAGCACCACCTGGTTGGCGTGGATATGCCCGAACATCAGGTCCTCGCCGATGAAGGTCGGCGTCAGCGGAAAACCCGTCATGCCCAGGCAGCAGAGCAGGAAGATCAGCGCCGCCCGCGGGTGCTCGTAGGCCTGGCCCTGGAAACGGTTGAGGGTGATGCTGCGCTCGTGGGCCTTCATCCAGTTGAGGCACAGCAGCCCGATGCCCGACGCCGCAACCACGCCGCTGAGATACAGGAGAATATGGGTGAAGGGGAATTCCTCGTTGAAGGAAATAGCCAGGGCAATCCACAAGTGGTTCATCAGGATCAGCATCCAGCTCATCCGCAGCAGCAGGCGCTCCGAAAAGGACTTCAGCACCGTCACCAGGGCCAGAAATGCGAAGAAGACCGGCAGATAGGCCGCGATCTGGGGCGGAATGCCGGACCGGTTGAAGTACAGCAGCAGGGCAATGCCGTAGGCCGGGGCAAAAATCAGGATCACGCGCCGCAGATTGAGGAAATTGAGCTTGCTGCCTGCCCATTTCAGCGGAATCCACAGATACCGGTACATCATCGAGTCGAGATTCCACTCCTTGATGCAGAGCAGATAGAGGCTGTAGCGGAGGCGGGCCGGCAGCCGGTCCTCCAGCGACTGGTTGCTGGGGGTGAAATGGTAAAACTGCTCCCGGATCAGGTAGCTCACCACGGAGGGCGATACCAGCAGCTGATAGGTCCGAAGGAAGGCATTGCCGGCAAAGTGCACCAGCACCAGATCCTCGAAGCCCAGCCCCAGCTCGATGAACATCAGCCCGATCTGGGCAATGGACGCATACGCCACCTGGCTCTTCACCGACGACTGCACCCGCGCAATGCCGGTTGCGATGAGGGCGGTGGCTGCGCCCAGCAGCACAATGGCAATGCGCACCGTCGGCTGATGCTCCCAGAAGGGGCGCGTGCGCAGCAGCAGAAATACCCCCATGTGCACCGAGAGTGACCCGTAAAAAATCGCGCTCGACGGCGTGGGCCCTTCCATGGCCCGAGGCAGCCAGGAGGAAAAGGGCAGCTGCGCCGATTTCGCCGCCGCCGTCACCAGCAGCATCACCGACACGAAGACCCCGACCAGTGTATGGTGCTCCAGATGCTGGCTCACCAGTTCGGCCTGGTTCAGGTGCTGGAAGGTCACATTGTCATGCCAGAGATGATGGCTCATCCAGATCGCCAGCAGCAGCCCCACATCCCCGATCCGGTAGATCGAAAACACCTTGACCGCGTTTTTCACCGGCAGATAGCGGTCGCGGTAAAAGACAATCAGCAGAAACGAGGAAATGCCCAGCACTTCCCAGCCGATGAAGAGCGTTTCGAGGTTGCCGGCCAGGATGGCGAGGTTGTATCCGAGGTAAAAGAACAGAATGGTATTGAAGAAGCGCTTGAAGCCGGCTTCCCGGTGCATGTAGGTGCGGCTGTATTCGGCCACCAGAAAGGTCAGCAGCGCGCCCACGATCAGGTACACGGCACCGATCTTGTCGAAATACAGGTCGATATACACGTGATGCTCGCCGTCCTCGTAAAGCCGCAGCTCGCGGGCGTCGAGGACCGGAGCACCGTGGAAGAGCCAGTACAGCAGGAATCCGATGGCGGTATTGAGCTGGATCAGCACAGTCAGCTGGGCTGCGCGGGAAATGAGCGGCTCCCGGCGCGCCGGGAGCACCAGATTCAGCAGATAGCCCAGCAGCGGGATCAGGATGAATGCCAGGATGAACGTCGACATAGGCGGTCAGGCGATGCGGTACACGGGGAAATGGGATTCATCCGACTCGATCAGCGTATTCAGGTCGCCGATCAGGGGCAGCTCGCGCGTCAGGGGCACGTAGGGCTGAAACCCTTCGCCGTCAAAGCGGAAGAGCGTCCGCTCCTCCGGATGCAGCACCACCAGCAGCACCCACTGATTCGCAAACCACTCGCAGGTGGAGGGGGTGCGGCGGATGGTATCGAGCACCACTTCCGGGTAATGCTCCACGACCATCAGCAGGCGCAGCGGGTCGTGCACCTCGATCATCTGGCTGGGCAGGCCGGGCCGCAGATCGCCGTCGATGCCGTTGGCCACCCCGAAGAGCCCCATCACGTTGTGCGGCAGCTTGGAGCCGGCGCCCAGCTTCTGGTTGTCCACGCGGGAGAAATAATACTCCAGGTTGATGCCGCCGCACACCGGCGCAGCCGCATTCAGAATGCCTTCGAGATACCGGCCCTCCGGGTCGATGCGGTAGTCGTAGGAGTTGAGAAAGGACCGGCGGTCCATGAAGAGCGCCTTGCTGATCTCGCGGCGGCCCACGATGCACATGCAGTTGCGGGCGTGGTTGAGCTCCGGCCTCGGCTCGAAGAGCGACACCGAGCGCCGCATCACGCGGCGGTGCACCGTTTCGAGCCGCTTGCGGATATTGATCGAGGGGAAGCGCCGCGCACGCTCTTTGGCGTTGTACATCAGCATTTTCTGAAACACCACCAGGTTGCGCTCGTGCCGCTCGTGCTGGGCAGGCGTGAGCAGCTCCTCATCGAAAAAGACGAGCTCATCCCGCGTCGTGTCGTGCAGCGCGCCGATAAACCAGGTGCTGTCCGGAATTTCGATGCCCTGCGTCCGGAGCAGGGCGCGCACCCTGGGGTGGTTGGCCATCGTGGCGAAGGCCCGCGCATTCACCGAGCCGGCCCGGCCTGAGCAGGCGCCGCAGTCGTAGGCCGCGTAGTGGGGGTTGTTTACGCTGCTGGAGCCGTGCCCGAAGACATACACCAGCGGCGCGAAGGACTTCACCAGCCCGATGCTCTTGAGCACCATATCCACCCGTTCGGCCATTTCCGCCACCGTGTACCCGATCTGCAGGCCGCTTTCGAGGTCCCGCGCATGCTGGTTTTCCACCGTCAGCCGGCCCTCCTTGTACATGTGCTTGAGGGAACTGGCTGTGGCCGGGCTCATCGACGGCATGAAAATCTGGAGAAAAAGGCGCAGCGCCGACCAGAAGCCAAGGGTCTGCGAAATGAGCCAGCCGCTGTGGATCGAGTGGGTATGCTTGGAAAAATGCACATCCGACTCGCGGCGGGTGTTGAGCACCCCGTATTCCTTGATCAGGTAGCGGGGCTTGACAGGCGCCGGGCAGATTTTGGTGAAGAATTTGCCCTCGTTCGGCTGATAATAGGCATCCACCCCGAAAAAGCCCGGCGTGCCGAAGGTTTCGCAGTCGGGGTCGAATTTTTCGAGATAGCGGCGGAACGAGCAGTAGCGGTCGTCGATGCAGCAGAGCGCCTGAAAGCTCTTGTACTTGATCTCCCGCTTGGCTGGATTGTCCAGGTACATGCCGCCGAGCATCTGGTCGAAATAACTCCACTCCAGCGCCTCCTGCCAGATCCGGATCAGGCGGTCCTTCTCCGATTCAGGCACTTCGGCAAACAGGGCCGGCGGCGGCGCCGTAAGCCGCTGGGCCAGCGGCGGCCAGAACAGGCCAAAGCGGTCGAAGAGCGCGTCGAGCTCCAGCAGCAGCTCGAATACGATCAGGTCGTGCAGCGAGATCTGCCGGGGGTCCAACAGGCTGCCCGGCTGGCTTTCGATCATCGCCACCATGCCCGACCAGCCCTGATGCGCAAACTGCTGGTCGAAGAGATACTGCCGGAACAGCGCCGGATCGCCCACCAGGCGCTCCAGCAGGCTGCCGATGGCGCAGTGGCCGCTCAGCAGCAGCTCGCGGGCCTGCCGGGAACGGAACAGGCTCACCACACTGTCGCGCTCCAGCTCCCGGAGCACCGCCAGAAAGGGCTGGTCCCGCAGCGGAAAATCCCAGATCGAAACGCCCTGGTCCAGGTAGCTGCACAGCGTGCGGAAGAGCAGCGGATGCACCAGCGAATCCAGATCGGTCTGATAATGCTGCTTCCAGGCCGCCCGCAGCCCGCCAATGCGCCCCGGCTTGGGATCCTCGTAATTCCAATGCACCGCTTTCTCATACCAGGCATCTGCATCCGCCTCGCCCGTATGCGCCCGGATGCTGCGCATCAGGACCTCCTTCGGAATGCGCCCCTGCGCATAGAGGCTGCGGTATTCCTCCAGGCTCAGCGTCGATTTGTATCCAAACCACTTGGCAGCCGTCCGCACCGCATCGAAAAACGGCATATGCTGGAAGGCGTGCAGCGAGTTGTGGTGAATAAAATCCTTCAGCGGCGCCTGCGCAGGCAGATAGTGCTTCAGCTCGTGCAACACCTCGTGCTCATGAAAAACGGAGGCATCGGCAATCATAGCGGCAGTTTCAGAGGTTCGTTCCGGGATATGTTCCCCGGTCGACGTCGGTTCCATCGAATCTATGCGAATTAGGCGTATAAAACAGGAAGGCTGAATGATCTAAGCCCATGCGGGCCCTGATTTTGGCTACATAGGCCGCACCGGGCACGGGCAATGCATGCCGCAGCCCGGCGCAGCCGCTTAGCGCGCGCGCCGCACCATGCGGTGCGTGGCAAACTGGTGGCGGGATACCGGCCGGTGCCGGTCCAGGCCCGTGATCCGGACAGTGCCGCCCTGAGCCTCGTACGCGTGCGCGAAGCGGTGCAGGCTTTCCATCACTGAATGATCCACCAGCCGGGTATGCTGCAGATCGACCGTAATGTGGAACCCGGGCGGAATGGACTCCAGCTTGTCCTTGATTCCCAGAAAGTTGGAGAATACCGCCGCGTGGCTCAGCCGGACCAGATAGGCATTTCCCTCAAACGAAACCTCGGCCTGGCTTTTAAACAGCGCAGCGACCGGTGCCCCGTGAAAGAGGTGAATGATCAGCTTCAGCGCAATCCCTGCCAGAATGCCGACGAGCAGATCCTCGGCCAGGGTCACGGCGATGGTCGTCAGAAAGATCGCCAGCTGCTCCCACCCGATCCGGAAGGTCTGGATAAACTCCCGCGGGTGCGCAAGCCGCACCCCGACCGTGATCAGCATCGCAGCCAGGGCGGTATTGGGGATCAGCTCGATCAGCGGCGCACCCAGCCCCACAAACAGCAGCATCATGGCACCGTGAAACACGTTGGCCCACTTCGTGCGCGCCCCCGCCGACACATTCGCCGAACTCCGGGCCACTTCCGAGATCATCGGAAGCCCGCCCAGCAGGCCTGCTGCCAGATTGCCGGTGCCTACTGCAATGAGATCCCGGTTCGGATCGGAGCGCCGCCGCCAGGGGTCCAGCAAATCTACCGCCCGCACCGTCAGCAGCGACTCCAGGCTGCCTACCAGGGCAAACATGACGGTATATTTTACAAATAGACCTGTCCGGGCCAGCGCGCTGAAATCGGCCTGCAGCCCGAGGTTATCTGCCAGCGGTCCGATATGCACCAGCGCATACGGCGGTTCTGTATGCTGAAAGTCCATCAGCAGCTCTGCCGGCACCGCGATGAGCAGCACCACCACCGGCGCTGGCACGCTCCGCAGCAGCGGCATTCGGATCAGCGGCCAGCCTGCCATGACGGCCAGGCTGATCACGCCGATGAGGGTCGCCCTGGGGTCCAGGTGCGCAAGGTATGCCGGCGTCGAGGCGATCAGCTCGAATACGGGCTTGCCTTTCGTCAGCGCCGGATCAATATCCAGCAGCACCGGAATCTGCTTCGCAATGATCGTCAGGCCGATTGCCGCCAGCATGCCGTGGATGGCCGAGAGCGGAAAGAAGTCCACCCACTTCCCGAGCCGGAAGGCCCCGAAGAGGATCTGCACAATGCCGGCGGCAGCGACCGCTGCCAGAGACAGCCGCCATCCGGCTTCTCCGCCGCCGAATTCGGCAACCGCACCTGCCACAATTACGATCAGGCCCGCAGCCGGGCCTTTGATGGTCAGCCGCGCGCCCGAAAGCGCACCGGCCAGCAGCCCGCCGAGAATGGCCGTCAGCAGGCCCATCACCGGCGGAAAATCAGATGCCTTGGCAATCCCCAGGCTCAGCGGCAGCGCCAGCAGCACCACCGTCAGGCCGGCGGCCGCATCCTGCAGGCCGTGCGCGCGCAGGCCGGCTATCCCATCCCGGGGCGCAGCCGGAGGGACATGATGTATTTCGACGCTCATAAGTAAGGCGTTCAGCAAGGTATAATGGGGTGAATTAAGCAGGCAGCACATGCCCGCCAGGGCGCAGCGCCAGTCTCACACAGGCAAGCGCTGCTGCACCTGAGCGGAATCGGGGCCCCGGAACCTTACGCGGCACGGGGCCATGCGCAATGCGGGCCAGGCGCAGCCGCCAGTCCCGCCAGGACGGAAAATACCTGCTTATAGCCGAAGAATGCGGTGACGGATGAACAAGGGCGCGCCAGGGCGCAGCTCATCCGCATGCAGATGCAAGGGCAGCGCCCGCACGGCCTGCTCCTGGTGCATCCGGGATAATGTACAGGCAAACAGGAGGTGGCCGCCGGATTCGGGCTCTTCCTCCGTTTCACAAATTTCTACTGCGCCCGGCACTTCGGGCAGCGCCAGCAGCGGGAAGCCCTGCACAGGCCGATGGGCTTCCGTGATCACCGGCGCCGACAGCCATGCAGAGGCCGGAGCAGCCCACGGCAAGCCAGCTCCTTGCAGGAGCGACAGCCATATCAGGGCCAATGCCGGCAACAGCCATCTGCGGTGCATGCGGAAATCGGGTTATTGCAGCTGCAATATAGAGCGTGTACTCAAATATACAGCATCATCCGGCTGAAACGCCAATTATCTGTGCGCAATCCGTTTCCCGGCCCGTACCAATGCGAACCTCCGCCCTGTCCGGGGCCCTAAGGCCTGCCTCAGCCCCCCGCCAGCAGGGGCCTGATTTCCGCCAGGCCCCGCTCCGTCAGCAAGGGCGCCAGCGTGGCGAGAAACAGGCGGCTGTACTGCGCAATGCGCTCCGCTTCGCCCCCGTCAGTCAGGATTTCTGCTGAAGCGATCCAGAAATCGCCGATCAGCCCCGCCTGCGCCACCCAGTCTTCGTACTGGCCCGGATACCGGGGCGGCTCCAGCCAGCCGCCTGCCGCCAGCACGTCCAGCAGGCCCGTAAACTGCACCCGCCGCCGCTCCATCAGTTCCCGGAAATGCGCCCGCACGCCCGGCAGCCGCCGCATGATCCGCACAAAATCCAGCATCAGAAAGCGGTACGCGTACAGTACGGCAAATGACTCGCGCGCATACGCATACGCCCGCAGCGGACTAAGCTCCACCGCCGGCAGCGCCGCTGCCGACGCCACCTGCGCGTCCAGCGCTGCCACCAGCCGGTAATACAGGGCCTCCGTCACTGCGTCCAGCGTGGGGAAATGATACCCCAGGTTGCCGGGGCTGATGCCCGCCGCATGCGCCAGGTCCCGCACCGTGATGTCGCCGCTGCCCCGTTCGTTGAACAGGATCCTCGCACGGTCCAGAATCAGCTCTTTCGTTTTCATCCGCTGCAACATGCAAATTTTATAGGACAAATGTACTAATTCGGAAAATTTAGTACATTTGTCCTAAATTCATTTCTATGCTCCCTACCGTCAGCATCATCGGCGCAGGCATTGGCGGCCTCCATGCCGCCATCGCCCTCCAGCAGGCAGGATTTGAGGTTCAGGTGTTCGAAGCGGCGCCTGAACTCCGCCCGGTCGGCGCAGGCATCATCAT
Source organism: Bacteroidia bacterium (assembly GCA_033765305.1). Lineage (GTDB taxonomy): Bacteria > Bacteroidota > Bacteroidia > J057 > J057 > RDXT01. Next base: position 75,208 of record JANRID010000042.1, on the reverse strand, counting down.
GGCGGCCAATGCTGCCCAGATCGCGCAGCGGCTGGACTATTACGAGGAACTGCTGGCCGCCGGCAATCCGCTGGCCTGGTTTGGCGTAGCCGACCGGCACGGACGCCCGATGCAGGTGACGGACATCGGCGCCATCGCGCGGCGGTACGGCGCGCCGAGCATTGCCATCCACCGGGGGGCGCTCCAGCAGGTGCTGCTGCGGCAGCTGCGTCCCGGCACGGTGCACACAGGCCGCCGCTTTGAAGCACTCGGGCGCCATGATGCCTCCGGGGTAGAGGTCCGCTTTGCCGATGGCAGCACGGTCCAAAGCGATATACTGATCGGGGCAGACGGCCTGCGCTCGGCGGTCCGCCAGGCGCTCTTCGGCGATACGCCGCTCCGCTATTCGGGCCAGACCTGCTGGCGGGCTATCCTGGACCACCGGCTCGAAGACCCTTCGCGTGCGGTGGAGCTCTGGGGCAGCACCGGCGGCAAGCGGGTGGCGATGATTCAGGTGAATGCGGAACAAGTGTATATGTATTTCACGCTGAAGTCCCAGCCCGGCCTGCGGCATGATCCTGCGCAGGCTCCGGCGATGCTGCGGGCGCAGCTGCAGGAGTTTCCCGCGTGGTACGGCGAGCTGGCCGGCGCCTGCCGGCCGGAGGCCCTCCACCACGGCGACCTCAGCGACCTCAAGCCCATTCCGGCCTGGCACCGCGGACGGGTGCTGCTGCTGGGCGATGCCGCGCATGCGACCACCCCCAATCTCGGCCAGGGCGGATGCCAGGCGGTGGAAGACGCATGGACGCTGGCCCAGCTGCTCCGCCGCCAGCCCGATCCGGCGCTGGCTTTCCCGGAATTTGCCCGGCTCCGCCGCCCCAAGGTGGACTATGTGGTCCGTACCTCCTGGATGCTGGGGCAGGTGAGCAACTACGGCGGCTGGCTGGCCCCCCTGCGCAATGCCCTGCTCCGCGCAGCGCCCGGCACCGTGGCGGAACGGCAGATGGACCGGCTGCTGCGGATCAAGCCGTAAACCCCGTGCGGCCTGCTGCCGTATCTGGATGCACGAACCCTTTTCCTTTTCCTGTTCCGCGATGTCCCCCCTCACCGACCAGTCCTACCTGCTTGAAAAATTCCCCGGCAAAGGCGGCTGGACCTTTGCCCGGATTCCTGAAGTGCTCCAGGACCCGCATGCGCATTTCGGCTGGGTGCGGGTGCGCGGCAGCATCGATGGCGTGCCCATCCGCCAGTACCACCTGATGCCCATGGGCAACGGGCAGCTGTTTCTGCCGGTAAAAGCGGAAATCCGCCGGAAGATCGGCAAGGAAGCCGGCGATACGGTGCACGTCATCCTGTATGCGGATGATACGCCGCTCGAAATTCCGGAAGATCTGCGGCTCTGCCTGGCGGACGATCCGGTTGCCAGGCGCAGGTTCGACAGCTGCAGCGAAGGCGAGCAGAAGGCCTTCTGCGACTGGATCCAGGCGGCCAGGCGCGAAGATACCCGCGTGGACCGGATTGCCGTGACGCTGCGCAAGCTGGCCCTGGGCCTGAAGCATGCCGACCGCCTGCCCTGAGCAATGCACTAGGCACACAGATTTACCACTCAGAAAGTACGTACACTGAGAAACACTAAGCTGGGTCTTCTGAGTGTCTCTTAGTGCCCTCAGTGCCTGAGTGGTAAACCCAAGCGAAGGTTCACCACTAAGAAGGTAAGTTCACTGAGAAACACTAAGCTAGGTCTTCTGAGTGCCTCTTAGTGCCCTCAGTGCCTGAGTGGTAAACCCACGCGAAGGTTCACCACTAAGAAGGTAAGTTCACTGAGCGGCACTAAGCTGGGTCTTCTGAGTGCCTCTTAGTGCCCTCAGTGCCTGAGTGGTAAACCCAAGCGAAGGTTCACCATTAAGAAGGTAAGTTCACTGAGAGACACTAAGCTAGGTCTTCTGAGTGCCCCCAGGGTCTTAGTGGTGCATCCTCCCCCTCAGGACGCGGCCGCATCCAGATCCAGACCGCCAGCCCCGTAGCGCCCACAATTCCCGCGTTGAGCAGGAAAATGAGCGCCAGCTTCAGCTGCGCATCGTAGAGCCAGCCCGTCCACAGGTTGCCGGCGATGGCCCCCGCCCCGAAGTACGCCGCATACAGCAGCGACTGCCCCGTCGCACGCCAGGCCTCCGGGATCAGGCTGTTTACGTATTCCACGCACACCACCCAGAAGAGCGACCACGAAACACCGTGCAGCAGCTCGATGGCGATGGCAGCGCGCGGGTCCTTCACCACCCCGTACAGCACCAGGCGCAGCGTCGTAGCCGCGATGGTCAGCAGCAGGGTGCGCTTGATGCCCAGCCGCCGGATGATGCGGGCAGACAGGTAGAAGAGCGGCAGCTCGCAGAGGCCCTGGAAGGACAGGCCGAAGCCGACCAGCGAGGCCGAAGCGCCGTTTTCCTTCAGGTAGAGGGAATAAAAATTCCAGATCGTAGTGGCCCCGGCAGAGACCAGAAACACGCAGCCCAGCAGAAACAGCAGCTCCCGGCTGCCGAGAGCCTCGCGCAGGTAGGCCCAGGACGCATCTGCGGGCTGCGCCTCCAGGCTGCGGTCCGCCGCCAGGAAACCCGCCACCAGGGCCGTGAGCACCATGCTGCCGCCTGCAAAGAGGAAGATGACCTCCGTGCTCAGGGCATCGATGTACTGCCCCACGGTGATGCCCGTGAGCGCCCAGCCGGCAGCGCCTGCGAGGCGCATCGTGCCGTAGGACTCCTCCGGATGGGCCTGCACCCAGCGCAGCGCAAGGGTATCGAGCAGCGGCTGGAGGGTATTGTAAAACAGGGACATCGCCACCGTGAGCAGCATCAGGAACGCGAAGCCGCCCTCCGAGAGGTAGCCGGCATAGCTCAGGGCCGCCAGCAGCGCCGAGGCAGCGAGGCAGCGCCGGTAGCCGATCCGGTCGGCCAGGGCACCGTAGAAGGGCTGCACCAGCAGCATCATGACCGGCGTCACGCTCAGCACGATCCCCGTCTGGATGCCGCTCAGCCCCCGGTCCCGGAGGTAGTCGGCGAAAATCGGCAGCCAGGAAGCTGTGCAGGAAAATACCAGCGCATACAGCAGGCGCAGGCGGTGCGCATCGGTGAGCTTCATCGGGGCGGGGTGAGGCAGGTATCCCGAAAGATGCGGCAATTTGCGGGCAGAAGCAAGGGAAAGACGGGCGGCCTGCACCCTGACGAAATCCCCTCCGTCCGCCGCCTGCCGGCGGCTGCGTAACAGGCTGGCTTCCAGCCAGATTTTCTAACAAAAATCCGGGGCAGGCCCCGCAGGACCTGCCCCGGTTCCCGATGACCGGACTACATCCGCAGCACAAAAGAGCGGACCCGGATGCCGCCGTCGGGCATGCGCACGCGCAGCAGGTACCAGCCGCCCGGCAGGTGACGCAGGTCGAGGGGTTCGGCGGCAGCGCTCATCCGCGCCTCATGGCCCCATACCTGCCGGCCGGCAGCATCGAGCACCTCCAGCCCTACGGATTGCCCCTGAACGCCCGGCAGCTCCAGCTGCAGCAGCCCGCCCGACGGATTGGGATAGAGCTGCAGTGTCTGGTCCTCGTCCAGGTCGCGGATGCGGGTCAGGAAGGTGAATTCGATCCAGTTGAGGTTGAAAAGCGGGCCGGTGACCAGCAGGCGGAGCCGCTGCACCCCGGCCGGCAGCTGCACGCTGCGCGCCACATTCGTCCAGGTCTGCCAGCCGCCGGTATTGGGCACCAGCACATTGTTCAGCGTCTGGTAGGTGCCGGTGGCCTTGTCCAGCAGCTGGATGGCAAAGGTCCCGCTGGTGGCCGTGGAGGCGACCCGGAAAATGGCCTGGTAGTTGCCGGCCTGGGCCACCTCCACGTTGTAGTCCCAGTAGTCGCCCGGATCGCAGTAGCCGATATTCTGCCCGGCGCCCGCATCGGTGGTGAATTCCAGCTGAATGCCCTGCTGGAAAATGTAGGCTTCCGCTTCGATCTTGCCGGGAATGGCCTGGAGCGCCAGCAGGGTATTGGCCACCGGCTGCTGCGCAAAGCCTTGCAGGGCCGTGCCGTCCTGCGCCAGGGCCGAGGCGCCGGTGTACGACACCCGGATCTGCTGCCCGGCCCGGAGCTGCACGGCAGTCCGGATGCGCAGCAGGCGCGGATTCAGGCTGTCGGTGGCCACGCTGCTGAGCGCAATCTCGGCATTGTTCACAAACACCTTGAAATCCTGCGCCGCCGTGACGGACTGCATCGGCTTGTTGAGATTCACCTCGATGAGCTGGTACTCCAGCGTGCGGGCCGAGAGGAAGGCCGCCGGCACGCTGCTGCTGGGGCCGCTGAAGGCAAAGCTCACGCTGCTCAGGTTGAAGCCGCTCTCGTTGATGAAGATGCGGAGCTTGTGCCGCCCGGAGTCGAGAATCACGCCGGACTGGCCGAAGTTCTGCCAGCTTTGGTAGCCGCCGGTAGCGCCGATCTGGATCCGGGGGCTGACATCGGCCCCGTCGAGTTCGAGGTGGCATTCGCCGCCGGGTGCCGGGGCTCCGGCCCGGACCTGAACCTGATACGCGCCCGGCGTGGCAATCTGCACCTCATACTGCAGCCATTCGTTGTCGGAGGTCCAGCCCACGCAGTGGCCGCTGCTGTTCTGGGCATCCTGGGTCCGCTCCAGGTCCACGCCGTCGTTGCGGTAGCTGTAGCCGCTGTTCCATGGGCGGAAGCTGCCCGTCGAAACCTGGTAGTTGGCATCATCGCTATCGTAGTACGCGACGCCGTTGGGGCCGAAGTCATAGTAGGCAGACAGCACCGTGCCGGGAATCGCCTGGGTGCGGAAGGGCTTGGCGGTATCGGCAGCCACCTGGCGGAACATCGCGTCCAGCACATCCGGGTGGAAGCGGCAGTTGGCGATGTTGGCATCCGTGGCGAGCTGCATCATGGCCAGATGGGCCAGGCCGGCGTCCGGCTGCGGGCCCTGGCCGCTCCAGTAGCGGATGATGTCCTGATAGCCCTGATTGCGGGTGATCGAGTAGGGGCTGGAAATATTGTCGGTCTTCTTCATCGGCCACCAGGCCCAGCCGATGTTGTTGGATTCGAGGAGGCGGATGCAGTCGCGGAACCAGACGTTGGAGTTTTCGCCTGCTTCGCCCATCCAGAGCGGCACGTTGTAGGTCTGCCGCATATTGAGGTAGCCCTGGATGGTTTCCTGGGTGTTGTAGGCCCAGTAGCGGTGGAAGCTGTAGGCCATGTTGTTGTCCCAGGGGGGCGTGAGGCCGGTGAAGTCGTTGGCGAACCAGTTTCCTTCGATGATAATGAGGTGGTTCTGATCCACCTGCCGGATGGCCTGGGTGATCTGGCCATAGAGATTGCGCAGGGCAGTATTGCCGGGCAGGTTCCAGTTGACCTCGTTGATCAGGTCATAGCCGCCGATCCAGGGCTCGTTTTTGTAGCGGTCGGCGATGCGGGCCCAGAGGGCCACAGTTTTAGCTTGATTGGCAGCACTTTCCCAGAGGGAGGGCAAATCGGAGTCGTAGTCGGAAATGGCGGCATCCATGCCCTGGCCGCCGGGTGCGGCATGCAGATCCAGAATCAGGTAGATCTGGTTTTGCTCGCACCAGGACAGCAGGCTGTCCACGAGCACGAAGCCGGTATTGAGCCAGGTCTGCTGGCCGAAGACCGGCTCGGCCTGGATGGGCAGGGTGAAGAGGTTGTAATGCATCGGCAGGCGGACCGAATTGAAGCCCCAGGCGGCAAGCGAGTCGATGTCGCGCTTGGTGACATGGTTGGCGCGCCAGGCTTCATAGAAGGCATTGGTGTTGGCAGAGCCGATGAGCGCCGTCAGCCGTTCGATCAGCTGGTGCTGGGTATTGGCCACACTGGCCGTGCCCATCATGTAGCCCTCCTGGAGCATCCAGCCGCCGAGGCCCATGCCGCGCAGCAGCACGGGATTGCCGGCCCCGTCCACAATTTCCCTGCCCGAGGCATGCAGGAAGCCCTGGGCGGCCAGGGGCCGGACGCCGGCGAGCAGGGCCAGCAGCCCGATGGCAATCAAGTGTTGTACAGGTTTCATACGGGTAATAGCAGTAAGGTCGAGGATCTGTGCAGCACCTGCCGCACCGTACAAGCATCGCACAAATTCTCCGGTTCTGATCCGTTTGCCCGCTGGACAAACACTGGACATGCCCGGATTTGCTGCCTGCGGGCTGCCGGGCTTGTTATCCATCGGCCTGCATATCAATCAGATACGCATTCAGGTCCGCTTCGCGCGGCAGGCCCAGCTTGTGCTTGAGGCGCACCTTGCCTTTTTCCACCCCGCTGAGGGTGATGTTGAGCACCGAAGCGATCTCCCGGTTGCCGAGGCGCATGCGGATGAAGCAGGCCAGGCGGATTTCGCCGGCGCTCAGCCCCGGATGGCGCTGGCGCAGCAGGCGGATAAACTCCTGGTGGCTTTCGTCGAAGCTGAGCTGAAACTGGTCCCAGTAATCGGCCTCGCGCAGTTCGAGCTGGATGGCGCTCAGCAGTTTGTGGCGGAGTTCGGCAAATCCGCTGCTGCCCAGGATGGTCTCCCGCATGCGGTTGAGCAATTCATTTTTATGTGCGGTCTGAAGCAGCAGCGCGCTCAGGCGCTCCTGCTTGCCTGCGATTTCCTGGGCCAGTTTTTCGTTGGTCAGCCGCAGGATTTCGCGCTCGGCGGCATCGAGCCGCTTGCGGCTACGTTCTGCCTGGCGGTAGAGCAGATAGCGCACCGCGCCGAGGACGGCCCCCAGGGCCAGCAGCGTCATCAGCGCCTGGAACCAGACGGTCTTCCAGAAGGGCGGCCAGATCCGCAGGCCGATGCTCCGCACCGGGCTCCAGCTTCCGTAGGCATGGGCCGCCCGCACCTCGAAGCGGTACAGGCCCGGCTCCAGATTGGTAAAAGACGCGCTGCGCTGCGAAGCGCCGGTGTGCTGCCACTGGTCGCTGAAGCCCCGCAGCCGCCAGGCATAGCGGAGGCTTCCGGGCGCAGCCGGGTCGATGCCGCTGAACTCGAATGAAAACGCATTCTCGCGGTAGGTGATTTCGACTACCGTGCTGCTGTCGTTGAGGGATCCGCTCCAGATCTGCCTGCCCTGATACCGGCCGCCGGCTGCCTGCTCGCTGAAAATCCGGAAGCCGGTGAGCACCACCGGCGGCAGAGGCGGCGCGGGTTCCGTGCGCTCCGGGTCGATGACTGTGATGCCGTCCACGCCGCCGAAGAGCAGCAGCCCGGTACCGAGGCGCAGGGCCGCCTTGGGGTTGAACGGGCTGCCTGGCAGGCCGTCCTCCTGCGTGAATGCGCGGACCGGCCCCTCCGGCGATCCGATGCAGGCGACTCCCCGGTGGGTACTGACCCAGATCCTGCCGCTCAGGTCCTGCTGGATCGCCTCGATGAGGCCGGAGGGCAGCCCGTCCGCAGGCGTCAGGTGGCGGAAACGGGATTCGCCGGGCAGCAGGCAGCTCAGGCCCTTGCCCTCCGTCCCGATCCAGAGCCGCCCTTCGCGGTCTTCGAAGAGGCAGCGCAGGTGGTCGCTGCCGAGGCTGGCCGGGTCGGCCGGGTCATGCCGGTAGCGCGTAAACCGATCTGTATGAGGATCATAGCTGCACAGGCCCTGGGTTTCCGCCGCGATCCAGATCTGCCCGTCGCGGGTGCGGAGCAGGTCCATGAGGTTCCAGTCGGGCACTGAATTGGGCTGGGAGGGCTGGGGAATGAAGCGCCGGACGCTGCTGCTGCCAGGCGGCAGGTAATGCAGGCCGCCGCCCAGCATGGCGAGCCAGAGCCCGCCATCCGGATCGGGCAGCATGTCCCATACGTGATTGCTGAGCAGGGTTTCGGGCCGGCTGGGGTCATGGCGGAAGACGCTGCCGCTCCGGCGCTGCGGGCTGAAGCGGGCCAGCCCGCTGGCGAAGGTGCCCAGCCACAGGGAGCCGTCCCCGGCGGGCTGGATGCTGGTGATGACATCGCCGCCGATGCCGCTGTTGCGGGTGGTGTAATAGGCGGCCTCGCCGGAGCCGAGGTGCAGGCTGAGGAGGCCGCCGCCGTCGGTGCCGGCCCAGATCCGCTCCGCGTCCTGCCGGGCGAGCGAGAGGATGGAGCGGGAGCCGGCCGGCTGCTCCGGATTGCGGGGCTTCAGGTGGCGGATAGCGGGCCGCTGCCCGGTGAGCAGATTGAGGCCGCCATTGAAGGTGCCGATCCAGATGCGTCCCCGCCGGTCCTGAAACAGGGTGTACAACGCATTGGTATTCAGGCTTTGATCCGATCCGGGCTGATGCTGGACCCATTCGCAGCGGCCGGTCCGGGGATCCAGCACATTCAGCCCTCCGCCGTCGGTCGAGATCCAGAGGGTGCTGTCGGGCATGCGCAGCAGGCCGGTGATCAGGGCGCTGCTGAGGGGGCCGCCGGGGTATGGGTAGTGGGTGAAATGCCGGGACTCCGGATGATACCTGAAGAGCCCGTTGCCTTCGGTGCCGATCCAGAGCCAGCCTCCGGGATCCCAGCAGAGCGATTTGCCGAAGCTTTCCAGATCCCGCATGCGGGGATCCGGCGCGTGGATCTGGCGGGTCTGTCCGGAGGCGGCCTGCCATACATTCAGGCCGGGGCCGGCGGTTGCGATCCAGATATTGCCATCGGCATCTTCGGCGAAGTCGAGGACGAAATTGTTGCTCAGCTGCCGCTGCGGCGCTTCCCAGTTGCCGAGGCGGAAAGCCAGCTCCTGCTGCGGGTCCAGCACCATGGCACCGTGTCCGTTGGTGCCGATCCAGAGCCTGCCCTGGCGGTCCTGGTAGAAGCATCGGGCCGTCAGGTGCTCCCAGTCGAATTCAGGCAGGGCGGCGGAGCGGTAGAGGCTGAAGGTATCGCTGCGCGGATCGAGAATCCAGATGCCGCCGTCGCGGTAGGCGGTCCAGATCCGGCCGTGCGGGTCCTCGTGCAAGGCGTACACGCGGTTGCCGGCGGCCGCCTGCGCGAGCGCTGCAGGCCGGTAGTCGATGCAGGCATAGCCGTCGAAGCGGTTGAGCCCGTAGCGGGTCGCGATCCAGATAAAGCCCAGCCGGTCTTCGATCACGTCGTGCACGGTATTGCTGGAGAGGCCTTTGCTGCCGTCGAGGTGTACAAACTGGTACCCGCTGCGCGGCAAGGTCTGCCCGCGGGCTGCGGCCATCGCGCAGCACCATCCGATCAAGATCCCAATCCGGCAGATACGCATGCAGGTTCCGCGAGGCTTCAGCTCTGTAAAGTACGGACCTGAGGCGGAAGAGGCAAGGGGAGCCGCTTAGATTATTTTTTAGCAATTTTCTTTTTTTTATTGCTATTCTCAAAATATTAGCAGTATTTTTACCCAAATTACCCAACTATGGAATCTCATCCCAATACCTTTGGCGGCTGGTGGACCGAAAAAAAGATTGAGATCTTTCTCAAGTATCTGTACGCATACTTGGAGATTATGAAACATCAGCGGTTCAAGCTGATTTACTTCGATGGATTTGCCGGATGTGGCACCATCCAAAAGCCTGGACAGGAGACAGAGAAGGGATTGCTGGAAAGCGTAGCCGTGCAGGTGCTTGGGATGAATCATCCCAAGCGGTTCGACTACTATTATATGGTGGAGAAGGATCCGCAGAAGGCACAGGCGCTTAGGGACCTGCTGGATACAAAGTTTCCGGCTATTCCGGGGGTTACAGTTGTTGAGGCCGATTGCAATAAAAAACTCCAGGATATGGCAGTATATCTCCAGCGGGAGAAATATGCGAGAGCCCTGTGCTTCATCGATCCCTTCGGCATGTCGCTGGACTGGGCGTCATTGGAAGCGTTGAACGGGCTGGGTGTGGATATTTGGCTGCTGGTGCCGACCGGGATTGGCGTCAATAGGATGCTCACGAAGAATGGCCGGATTTCGGAGGCATGGCTGGCAAAGCTTGAACGGTTCTGGGGACTTCAGCGGTCCGAAATTATGGCGTATTTTTACGAAACGAAAACACATCTGACCCTGTTTGGACCGGAAGAGGTGACCGATAAAAAAGATCAGATCATTCAGCGCATTGCCGAACGCTATGCCGGGCAGCTGAAGAAGATTTTTAATTTTGTATCGAAGCCCTTCCCTATGGCAAATGCAACTGGAAGTGTAATGTATCATTTCCTGCTCGCTACCCAAAACGCGAACGGGCTGAAAATCGGGAACGATATCATCGGAAAGGAACTCGGCCAATCTGCATAAGCGCGCTATGGCACAGTCAAGCATCGAATGGACCCAGATGACATGGAACCCTACTACCGGATGCAGCAAAATTTCATCTGGATGTAAGTTTTGCTATGCGGAAGTCATGACCCGAAGGCTGGAAGCGATGGGTCTGGAAAAGTATCGGGACGGGTTCCGCTTCCGTGCCCATGAGTCCGCCTTGCGCATTCCATACACCTGGAAATCTCCCAAAACGGTGTTTGTCAACTCGATGAGTGATCTTTTTCATGAGGAAATTACCTTGGATTTTGTCCAGCAGGTGTTTCAAGTCATGCAAGACTGTCCGCAGCACATCTTTCAGGTACTGACCAAGCGGGCCGATATCCTGGCGTCTTTCAGCCCGTTTCTGCCTTGGCCGGGACATATCTGGATGGGCGTATCGGTAGAGGATGTGAAGGTGATGCACAGAATCGGGCATTTGAGGCAAACCCAGGCAGCGGTTAAGTTTCTTTCCCTGGAGCCGCTGATTGGGCCATTGCCTGGCCTGGACTTGTCCGGCATGGACTGGGTCATTGTCGGAGGAGAGTCAGGGCCCGGCGCCAGGCCGATGCGCGAAGAATGGGTAGTCGATATCAAAAACCAGTGTATTGCCGCAGGGATTCCTTTTTTCTTCAAGCAATGGGGAGGCGTAAACAAGAAACGCACCGGCAGGCAGTTGGAAGGCAGAACCTGGGATGAAATGCCGGCGCGGAAAGCGCTTGCCGCAGCACAACCAGCATAAGCCGGATGCCAGTGTTACTGCATCCGTCAAATTTCCTTGCCGCGTACGCATCTATGGACGTATTTGGTGAAGAGATTCATTCCAACCGCATTTCCCATGCTCCGCTCCCTCCTCTGCACTGCAGCCCTGCTGCTCGCTGCATTTCCCCGCCTCCAGGCCCAGACCCAAACCCCCGCCGACGGCGACTGGACCATTCAGTACGTTACCCTCCGCAATACGCCGGAAGCCGATTATATGATCCGCGTCGGCGATATCGACAACCTGGGCTTCGGCTTCCCGGAAGGGTTCGATCCCTTCTGCGAGCGCGCCACCGAGGCCCACTACTACCCCTGGGACCCGGTGCCCGGCAATGCGCCCGGCACCGACTATATCATGATGCCCAGCAGCTTCAAAGGCGGAGCCCAGGCGCCCTGCAGCCACGACGGCTACTCCGACTGGCAGGGCGACGCCCGCCCGGTTCCGGTCTCCATGTCCCTCTCCTTTATCAAAGGTGCGATCGTGCACCGCGCAGTCCTGCAGCTGTTTCTGGATGATTTTCAGGCCCCGGATCTCTGCTCCCGCTTCCAGCTATGGCTCAATGACAAGCGCTTCGTGGAAGGCGAGCGCAAGCTCAATGCCCTCCGCCAGACCGGCCCCATCGGCAAGGTGGTTTCCTTTCCCCTGCCGCCCGATATGCTGGAGCTGCTCAAAGGCGAGCGGCTGACCATCCGCATCGACGATCCCGTGACCGGGGCCGGCGACGGCTTCGCCATCGACTTCGCCAAGCTGCTCATCAACCCCAAAGCCACCTACGGCTGCCGCGGCAGCGCTGCCGGGCGCGTGCTCGAGCGCGACACCGAAACCCCCATCGCGCAGGCAACCGTCGAGCTGATGGGCTATGGCCAGGTCCGCACCGATGCGCAAGGGCGCTTCCGCATCGACAGCCTGCCCTCAGGCCTGCATCCGCTCACTGCCTATGCCAGCGGATACAACAGCGGAACCGGGGCCGCCGATGTCTGGCCCGGCGGAGAAGAAGAGGTGCTCATCTACCTCGATCCCGCTTCCAAATCGGCCTCCTACAACGGACGCGACCTCCGCGAAGGCGAATCAGTACAAATCTACAATATCCAGTTCGACCTCGGCAGCGCCGCCATCCGCCCCGACGCCAAAACCGAGCTCAATAAAATCCGCGACTTCCTCAGCGCCAATCCCTCCGCCGAGATCGAGCTCTCCGGCCACACCTCCAGCGATGGCGACGACGCCCAGAATAAAGCCCTCTCCCTCAAGCGGGTACAGAGCTGCAAGACGTTTCTGGTCCAGGCCGGCATCGACGAGGGCCGCATCCTGACCGTCGGATACGGCGAGGAACGCCCGGTTTCCCCAAATGATACCGAGACCAACCGTGCCAAAAACCGCCGCGTGGAAATGCGCGTGCTGAAACTGTGACGGTCCCATGCAAAACATCCCCCGGACCGCACCGGGGGATGCAGACGTATCAGAGACCGGCAGCAACAGCCGCCGGAGAACTGGCTCACCAGTCGCCGTACACGTAGGACTGCTGCCCGTCGTCCGGCCAGCGCGGGATGATCACCCAGTAGCCTTGCAGGGAAAGATCCGGCAGGTGCACGAAGAACAGCCAGCTGTCCTGCACCGGCTCCCCGTTGACGGGGTTGTTGTCGGGCAACTCGATGGGCAGCAGCCCGATCGAACCGGTTTTCAGGAACGGGCGGATCAGGTGGCGGATGGCCGCGCGGTATTCCTGCGGATCGTCGAAATGCGCCGGGTTTACATCAGCCAGATTTGCCTGGGCCACCCGGTTGAATACGGATGTTGGGGTGATATAATCATTCAGCACCGTGTTGACCGCTTTGCGGAAGAGGCCCGGCAGATGATGCCAGTCCGGGCCGAACTGCTGGCGCTGGTCGGTATATTCATCCTCGCTCCAGATCAGCGTCAGGCCGTCGAGGTTGAATTCTTCCTGCACCACGTAGGCCAGGCGCTCCTGCAGCGGGAGCGGATCGAGGAGGAAGCCGTCGTTCCAGCCGGTTTCGCCGTCGCTGTTTTCGCGGGGCGTCGTGATGATGAAGCGCACATGCGTGCTGCGCGGCATCTCCAGCCCGAATACCCAGTCGCCCTCAAACCAGGGCGAAAGCTGCTCCGGCAGCGCGAACGACGCAGTGCCCGCAGCAGCCTGCTCCCGGTAATCCAGCGGAATCAGATGCAGGGTGCCCCGGTCGATGTACTGGCGCATGTAGTGGCTCAGCGGCAGCTCCGGATCCCGCCAGATCTCCTGCTGGATGAAATCCCGGAACGAGAAGCTGCTCTCCCCGTTGAAAATTCCGCCGTGCAGGGCTGCAAAGAGGGAGTTGCCGAAATTCTGTTCAGGCACCAGGGCCAACTGACGCTCGACCTCCGCGGGATCGATCTCCCATTCCAGATTAAGAAAGCCCGCATACGGTTTGATTGCGGCAAAGGTCAGGTCGCCGATGCTGGATGCGCGTGAAAAATACCCCTTGCTGTACTGGTAGGACTGGCTGCGGTGTATGTATGCAATGAACTGCACGTGCGGAAAATCGGGCGATACCAGCCCGAAAAGCCAGAAGTGCTCGAAATCCAGCACCTCCGGCAAATCATAGCCGAGCGCTTCGCGGGCTTCGGCAGGCTCCGGGATCAGGAACAGGTGGCTGCGGTTGAGGTATCCCTTGAACAGGTCGGCGGGGTTGGTGTAATATGGCAGGGCGAGATCGCGCCGGGAGATAAAAGCGGAAAAGCTGAGCTGGCCCTGGTTGTAGTGCAGAAATGCCTCCATGGCCCCCCGAAGCGCTTCGCCCAACAGGCGCGTGCCGCCGCGCGCTTCCTGGCGCCGCACCTCTGCCGGATCGATCTGCCAGGTGATGCCGCCGAGTTCGTATTCGCCGCGCAGCACCCGGGCAGCCGTTGCGCCGGTCGTGTCCTCATCTTCCGGAGGCACCTGCATGCGGTCCTGCAGCCAGGTACGGGCTTTTTCGGTGAAGGGATACTGCTTCGCAATGTAGAGCAGGGTGCGGCGCTCCACATCGGTCACCTTGCGGCCATCGAGGGCCATCCGGTAGAGCTCCTGAATTTCTTCGAGCGAAATGCGGCTTTCGCCCCGGCCCCGGGTGAAGCGGTCGGCGGCATCGAGCAGGTCGGCGGCGTAACGCACGCCCTGAATCCGGCGGTAATAGGACATAGCAGGGAATTGCGGTGAGAGGATGAAGGTAGCAATTCCTGTGTTAACAGATCAACACGGGACCGTTAAATCTGGTGCAGCGCTGCCGCATCAGGCCTCCATTTCCTGCTCCCAGCCGTTCGGCAGCAGCAGGGCGGGTTTGGGCGAAGGCAGGTGGTCCAGCCCCCGGATCACTGCAGCAGGGTCGGCCTGCTCGCCGAGGCGGGTAAAGCGGAGGGCCAGGCCGGCCAGCCGGCCGGGCGAGCGCAGCTTGCGCCCCAGCAGGCTGACATAGCGGTCCAGGCGGAAGAGTTCGGCCTCCTGTTCACGGGGCGGCGTACCGGCAAAGCGCCTGGCGTGCCGCCAGGCCAGGTTGCGGAAAAGCTTCAGTCCCTGCTCGGCGGCATGCTCGTCCAGCCGCCCCGCCATGCGGTCCAGCACCCGGACCGCCGGCGATACGCCGCCGATTTCGTCCTGCACCTGGTCCACCAGAGCCGCCAGCACCAGATTGATGCGGTAAAAATCGGCTTTCAGCCCGCTGATGGCCTGCCCCGGCGCCGTATGTGCGGCTGCAATCCCCAGATCCAGGTTGATGTGGGCATTCATCCCCAGCATCAGGTGCTGCAGGATGATCAGATGGCGCTCCTGGCTGGCTTCGAAGGCCAACCGCCACGATGCCGTGCAAGGCCGCCCGTTGACCCATGCATCGAAGGCTTCGAGGTAGCGGTTGGCGAAAATCACATCGAGCTCCTCCATCCGCGGGCCGTCGTCGAACGCGCCCCGCGCAATGCCCTCCTGCACCGCAATCGTCACTTTCTTGTACAGCGCAGGAAAATATCCCAGCCGGCTGCTGCGCACCTGCGCGTAGCGGATGATCTCATCCAGCCGTTCGATGACTTCATTCAGCGTATGGGCCTGCGGGACACGCATGGAGGGGATTTGCTGCGGAGTACAAGCTGCGAGATAGTGAAAATGTGCGACCGGATCAACCATTCCGGGCTGGTTGGCAAATCTCCCCGCAGCAGGTACCTTTGCAGCGCACCTGACCGCCTGCCGCTATGACCCTCACCTCCGCCGCCCTGCTGCTGTTTCTGGTAATGGACCCGCTGGGCAATATTGCCTTTTTTGTCGCTGCGCTCAAGCCCGTGGCGCCGGAACGGCGCCGCAAGGTGGTCATCCGCGAGCTGCTCATTGCCCTCGGGGTGCTGGTATTTTTCCTGTTCTCCGGCCAGTATGCGCTCAAGGCCCTGCACATCTCCGAGCCGGCCCTGACCATGGGCGGCGGCATCATCCTGCTGCTGATCGCGCTGCGGATGATTTTCCCTGCACCCGACAAGCCGCTGCGCGAGCAGGTGGAAGGCAGCGAGCCCTTCATCGTGCCGCTGGCCATCCCCTACGTGGCCGGCCCCTCGGCCATGGCAACCGAACTGCTGCTGATGAGCCAGGAGCCCGGCCGCTGGCCCGAATGGCTGGCCGCCCTGCTGCTGGCCTGGCTCGCCACAGGGATTATCCTGCTCTTCTCGACCGGGCTCAACAAGTACCTGGGCGAAAAGGGCCTCATCGCCATCGAGCGCCTGATGGGCATGGTGCTGGTGACTGTGTCCGTGGAAATGCTGATGAACGGCATCCAGAAATTTCTCCACCTGTGATTCCTCCGGACATCGCCGCCATCCGGAATTTTTACCCGGCCAGCCCGCGGATCTGGACCGGCGGGCAGCCTTCGGCTGCGCAGCTTGCCGCCCTGGCCGGGGCCGGGGTGCAGGCCGTGCTGAATCTGGGCCTGCCGGATGCGCCCTATGCCCTGCCGGAGGAGGAAACGCGGTGCCGCACACTCGGCATGCGCTATCTGAATCTGCCCATTCCCTTCGATGCGCCCGAGCCTGCGCATTACGCTGCATTCGAGGCGGCGCTCCGCGCCTGGGAAGCCGAAGGCCTGCACAGCTTCGTGCACTGCGCCGCCAATTACCGCGTCAGCGCCTGCATCGCCCTGTACGGACGCTTCCGCTGGGGCTGGAGCCCCGAGGCCGCGGCAGCCTGCGCATCCCGCTTCCGGGTGCCGGATGCCGTCTGGGCCCGCTGGATGCAGCTCCTGGAAAAATCTTCCGGCACACGTCCGGAATAATCAGATTTTTCGTACTATTGAGCCGTCGTACTCTCCGCCGTATCTGTATCACCCCGGAAAGCCGCCAGCGAACGGCCTCCAATTTCAGGCTTGTGCGCTATGCAAGAGCGGATTTTCGAACATCAGATCCGGATCGCAGCGGCTCCGGATGCGGTCTATGCAATCTTATCCGATTTCCGGCAGGCGGCCCGGCTCAATCCGCTGGTGCAGCAGATCGAGGCCCTGCCGCCGGAAGAGGCACGCCGCACGGGCTATCAGTACCGGATCACCGACCTGATTCCGTTCGGCCCGTTCCGCATCTCCATCCGCTACCTTGCCCGGACTGCGCTGCTGGGCGGCGGAGCCATCCGCTCCGAAGCGCTCCAGCAGCCGAACGTATTCGTATCCAACGAGATCCGCATCCGGCAGGACGGCGGCGGCACCCTCGTGACGGAGCGCATGACGCTGCGGGCCCCGGCGCTGCTGATGGGCATGAGCTACCGCATGGGCACTGCAGCACATGCGGCTGCATTCCAGCGGCTGAAGGCCTGGCTTGAAACGGGCCAGCCGGAAGGGCAATAAGTCTTGCAGGGGATTCAGCCGGAATACATGGGGCAGACGCGCCAGGCGGCGGGCGCTCAGGGATGCCCTGCCTCGCCGGGCCGCTCCAGCTTGCGGGTGATGGGCGTGCGGCAGCATTCGGGCAGGCGGCTGCGGGCCGCGGAGTCGGGCTCGTAGTAGCCGGTGGCAAAACCGGCCTGCGCCAGCGCCTGCTGGAGCGCTTCTTCGGAACTGCGGCCCGGCCGGTAGCTCACCGTCGCCAGGCTGCTCGCAGGGTCCCAGGATGCGGAGACCACCCCCGGCGCATCCTCCAGCGCGGCCTCGATGAGGGCCTGGCATTCGGGGCAGCTGCCTTCGGCGAAAAACCGGGTCTGCGCCTGCTTGCAGCCGGCCAGCATCAGGGCGAGGGCCAGGGCGGCAAGGGCGGAAAAATGGGCACGCTTCATAGGCAATAGATTGAAAATCAAGGAACCAGCTGTACCCCGGCCCCGTGCTGGTACACCATCACGCCGCCCAGGTGCGCGCTCCAGGCCATGAGGGCCGTCACGGCCACGAAGCACAGGGTAAAGAGCGCCTGCTCGGCTTGGGAGGTCTTGCCCTTGCGCAGATACATCCACACGCCGAGCAGCAGATACACCCAGGTCGTGAGGTAGGCCAGCAGCTCGTGCCGCTCCAGGAGCGGCTCCAGCGCAGGCGTGCGCGTCACGTAGGCCTGCGCAGCGCGGCCCGTGAGGATGGCAGCGATCAGCCCCAGCACGCCGAGCCCGTGGGCGATCATGGCTGCGGGGATGAAGACGATCCCCATCCGGAACAGGCCGATGAGATACGCTGCCGCTGCGATCAGCAGCAGCGCCACCGGAAAATGCACCGAAAAGGGATGGGCCGGCATCGGTCAGGCTTCGGCAGATTCGGCTTCGGCCTCCTCGGATTCAGCTTCTTCGGACTCCGCGTCTGCCGTTTCCGCCTCCGGCTCCCAGTCGAACTCCACGCCGTTTTCCACCAGGATCTGGTACCAGCTCACCAGCTTCTTGATGTTGGAGGGATACACACGCTCCCGGTCGAAGGTGGGCAGCACCTCGCCCAGGAAGCCGTAGAGCTCATCTTTCCCGCTTTCCTTGGTCACCGGCAGCTGGTCGCCGTACTTCTCGCGGATCGATTTGAGCACCAGGGCCAGCGGCTCGCTTTCAGTATCCGTATAGATGCTGACATCGATCAGCTTGGAGACCATCATGCTGCCCTTCACCAGCTGGCGCTTCTTCTTGTCGTCCATGGACTCGATGACAATGGCCTTGTCGTCGGCTTTCAGAATCCGGTACAGGCCCGGAGCCCCGGTCATGGAAACCACATCTTTGATCGATACGCTCATATATCACGGTTTGGAATCAGCGGGCAAAAATATTAAATCCGGCCTAAAATAGCGAACTTTGCACGCTCAGGCACAGGCTTTGCGCTATATGGCTGTATATAGCTGATTTTCAAGCACAAACACCTGCCTGTCAGACAACCTGGCACCTTAGGTATGACCGAACCAGACATGATGACATATATGAACCTGGACTCTGTGGGGTTTCTGGACGAAGAATTTCCGGTAATCACCAGCGTGGAAGAGGAGCGCATGGCCGAGGAGCAGCTTCCGGAGGTCATCGGGATTCTGCCGCTGAAAAATACCGTGCTGTATCCGGGGATCATTATCCCGATCACGGTGGGCCGGGATAAATCGATCCAGCTCGTCCGCGAGGTATACCGCAGCCCCGAGCGGCTGCTGGGTGTCGTCACCCAGCGCAACATGGAGATCGAGCAGCCCCGTGCGGAGGATCTCTTCACCTGCGGTGCTGTAGCGCGCATCCTCAAGCTGCTCAAAATGCCCGACGGCAGCATCACCATCGTCATTCAGGGCCGCAGCAAGTTCCGCATCGATGAGTTTACTGCGGAGGAGCCCTACTTCCTCGCCCGCATCACCAAGGCTTCCGAGCTGTACCCCAGCCAGGACGAGGCCCGTGCCCTGATGTACAGCCTCAAGGAGGAGGCCGGCCGCATCATCGAGCTTTCGCCCAACATCCCCAACGAAGCCCGCATTGCACTCGACAATATTGAAAGCCTCAGCTTTCTCACCCATTTCATCGCCTCCAACCTCAACCTGGAGGTGGAGGACAAGCAGCAGATCCTCGAAACCGACAGCCTGCTGGAAAAAGGCAAGCTGGTGCTGCAGCACCTGGGCAACGAACTGAAAGTCCTCGAACTGAGCGAAGAAATCCAGACCAAGGTCAAACTCGACCTCGACAAGCAGCAGCGCGAGTACATCCTCCGCCAGCAGATCCGAACCATCCAGGACGAGCTGGGCGAAGGCGGCGGCGAATCCGACCTCGAAGACCTGCGCGCCCGTGCCGCAGCCAAAGACTGGCCCGACGAAGTCGCCCGCGTATTCTTCAAAGAACTCACCCGCCTCTCCCGCCTCACCCCCGCCATGCCCGACTACGCGGTGGTGATGAACTACCTCGAATGGCTGCTGGACCTGCCCTGGCGCCGCTACGCCGGCGATCAGGCTGACTTCTCCCGCGTGCAGTCCATCCTCGACGACGACCACTACGGGCTGGAAAAGGTCAAGGAGCGGATCCTGGAGCACCTGGCCGTGCTGCAGCTCAAGACGGATAAAAAATCGCCAATCATCTGCTTTTACGGCCCGCCCGGCGTAGGCAAAACCTCCCTCGGCAAGTCCATCGCCCGTGCGATGGGCAAGGAATTTATCCGCATTTCCCTCGGCGGCGCCCATGACGAGGCCGAAATCCGCGGCCACCGCCGCACCTACATCGGCGCCATGCCCGGCCGCATCATCCAGGGGCTCAAAAAAGCCACCACCAGCAACCCGGTCTTTATGCTCGACGAGATCGACAAGATCGGCAGCGATTTCCGCGGCGACCCCGCCGCCGCCCTGCTGGAGGTCCTCGATCCGGAGCAGAACAATTCCTTCCGCGACAACTTCCTAGAAGTGGAGTACGACCTCTCGCGGGTCATGTTCATCTGCACCGCCAATACCCTCTCCACCATCCACCCCGCCCTGCGCGACCGGATGGAGATCATCGAGATCAACGGCTATTCGCAGGAGGAAAAAATGGAAATCGCCAAGCGCCACCTGCTGCCCAAAATCCGCAAGGACCACGGCCTGCTGGCAGCGCAGCTTTCCATTACTCCCAAAGCCATGCAGCGCATCATCGAGCAGTACACCCGCGAGTCGGGCGTGCGCAGCCTCGACCAGCAGCTTGCTGCGATCTGCCGCAAGGCCGCCCGCAAAATCGTGCTCGACCGCCAGCAGCGCATCAGCGTGACGGAGAAGAATCTCCGCGACTTTCTGGGCATCTCCCGCTTCGAAAACGAGCAGTACCAGCAGATCCAGGCGCCGGGCGTTGCCATCGGGCTGGCCTGGACGCCCGTAGGCGGCGATATCCTCTTCATCGAGTCCACCCTCACGCCCGGCAGCGGCAAGCTCAGCATGACCGGCCAGCTGGGCGATGTGATGAAGGAATCGGCTACCCTGGCCTTCATTTACCTGCGTGCCAACTGCGAGCGCCTCGGCATTCCGCACGAGGTATTCACCCGCTGGGATGTGCACCTCCATATTCCTGCTGGCGCTATTCCCAAAGACGGCCCTTCGGCCGGCGTCGCCATGCTCACCTCGCTGGCCTCCATCTTCTCGCAGCGGCTCACCACGCCCTCCCTGGCCATGACCGGCGAGATCACCCTGCGGGGCAAGGTGCTGCCCGTCGGCGGCATCCAGGAGAAGGTGCTGGCTGCCGTGCGGGCCGGGATCAAAACGGTCATCATGTCCGCAGAAAATGAGAAGGATGTGAGCGAAATCAAGCCTGAATACCTGCGCGGCCTGGAGATCCGCTACGTATCGGAAATGGAGGAGGTGCTCCGGCTGGCGATTGATAAAAAGCTGGCGCAGAAGGCGATCAACCTGCTGCCGCCCAAGCGGGAAGGCGAGGCCGCCCTGCTGACCAACCAGCTGGACCAGATCCGGCAGATTGTGGGAAAAGCCTGACAGCCAAGCCTTCGGGCATGTGCAGCTACCCGCGCAGCTCCAGCATGGGACCTTGTGCCAGCTGCGCCCGGATCCAGCGGTCCCAGCCAAACTGATCCGCCAGCTCCTGCTCGAAGGGGTCCTGGAGGCAGCTGCGCAGCCCGGCAAGCCCGTTCTGCAGCACATCGGCAGCGCTGACCGGGGCGCGGGCCAGCTTGCGGAACATCGCCGCGAGGGCACGCTCCGCGCAGTACGGGCGCGGCTGCGCCCGCAGGGCGCGGAAGAGCGAATCTGCCTCGTACCGGACCAGATCCAGATTGCCCAGCGCGTAATGGGCGGCCAGGTTGAGCAGGCGGGCAAAGCGGAAGCGGTGCGGATGGGTGTCTCCCAATCCGCTGTTGAGCAGCGCATTGAGGAACGGAAGCGCGCTGCGCGGCTCGCCGAGGCTGAGCCAGGCCGCTGCCAGCTGGTACTGCAGATAGCTCCGCCGGAGATCGCCGGCAGGCAGGCGCGGATCGTCGAGCAGGGCCGAAAGGCCTGCTGCCTGCTGCCGCACCGCATCGGCCTGGCCCAGGTCCAGGGCACGCGCCATCTCCGCCGCATGGCTGTCGATGAGCACCTGCAGCGCCACGTCGCGCCGCGATTTCCGGACCCGCTCCGGAAAGGCCTGGAAGCCGTCGAGCTCCTTCCGGAACTCCGCCTCCGGCTCCCGGCGCCGCAGCCAGAGGATGCGCCCCAGGGTCTGGGCGACTTCCAGCGGAAACTCCTGCTCGTACTGCTCCGGGTCCTGGCGCATCAGCCGGAGCAGCGCCAGCAGCTCGCGCAGCTCCTCCTGCTCCTGCCGCATGCCGGCAAAGTACATGGCCCGGATCCGCTGATACAGCAGTTCGGCCTGAAACGACATCGCCACCTCGGCCCGCGCCATGAACGGGTGGCCGAACAGGTCGCCGTAGGCTTCGGCATCCTGCGCCGAGCGCACGCAGGGCGCTTCCCGGCGCAGCTGCAGCATCTGGTAGTACAGGCGGGTAAAGGCGGAAAGATTGTCCATTTTGGCCAGCGCCTGCACCGATTCCTCCAGCGATTCGAGCATCGCCGCAGGATCGTCCTCCAGCGCCAGGGCCTTCTGCTCCCAGGCCAGAATTTCCAGCAGAAGGGGATATAGGCTGTAATAAGCCGCCTGGGGCTTGATCTTGCGCAGCAGGGCCAGCCCCTGCCGGTGCATGCCCCGTTCGTAGAGAATCTCCACCTGGTGCAGGGCCTCCTTGATGCGCTGCGTCAGGGTACGGCCCGCGTAAAATGCACTCAGTCCCCTGAGAATCAGGTGGTAGAGGTAGTTTTTATCCGATGCGGTGTGGCGGGTCGGCAAACCTGCCTTCTCCAGCCGGCGGCTCAGCTGGTCGGCGTCGTACACCGGCATGGCTTCGAGCAGGTCGAACAGCACCAGGTAGTTCTTGCCGCTGTCCGATTCGTAACGGTTGGCAAAGAGGCGGAAATACCGCTTCTCCGACATGCTCATCGAATGGATCAGCTCGTGCAGCTTGTCCGCAGTCCGGGCCATGCAGTCTGGGTTACCGCCGCAAAAATACGGCAAAAATGAATATTTCAACCAGCTGTGCGGTTGAAGCATGCAGGTTTCCCGGAGATCTTACAATAATTTCTGTATCAGCCCCTTGTTAGTACGATGATCGTACAATATTTCCGCAGCCGACATTTCACGCGTTGTGCTGCTGCTCAGCGCACCCGCGACGCTGCCGCAGGCAGGAGTTCATTTTTGACCCAGGTGAAGCCTGGCTCGTAGGCCAGCACCTTGCTGTAGATGTCGCGGGCTTCGTAGTAGCGGCCTTTGGATTCATAGGCCTTGCCCAGCCAGGTGCAGGCATGGAGGTACAGCCAGTTGTAGCGGCGCAGATCGGGGCGGGCGTCGAAGAGGTCCACGGCTTTGCGGAAGCTGCTGATCGCCTCGTCCATATTGCCGCCGAAGATCGCCGGGGCATGGTACTTCATATTGCCCATTTCCACCCAGCCTGCGGGGTGGGAGCCGTCGAGCGAGACGGATTTGGAGATGTAATTGCTGCTGCGGGGCCCGAGGTACACGCTTTTGGCGGGGCTCAGGCCGATTTTCATGGCCAGCAGGGCGCCCAGCAGGGCATTTCCGGGGGCATGGGCGCTGTTGCGGCTCAGCAGGGTCTCCAGATAGCCCTCTGTGCGGGCAATGCGGCTGTCCACATCGGGGCAGGCGTTGGAGCCTACGCAATAAGCTACCAGGCCGTATTCGGCCAGGGCCAGCTCGTAGAGGGTGTTGAGGTCGCCGGTCTGCTGGTAGAGCTGGGAAAGCCGGGCCACCCCGCCTTCCCAGGCGGCTTTGTCGCTGTTGAGATAGGCACGGTACACCTGTGCGCGGGCCTGGTCGAGAGCGGATTGTGCGGAAAGGAACTGGACTGCCGAGAGCAGCACTGCAAGCATGGTCAGCCGGATCAGAGACATCTGCATGGGAATCGGAGGTTATGAACACATTCTATAACTGATGCGGGAAAGAGTTGTTCGGCAGCGCAGGGGCTGCTTGGAACTGTGATGCATGCATCCTAATTTGCGCCATACCCTGTTACTGCCCGCGTATGTCGACCTTCAAGGGAAAAACTGTATTCATCACCGGCGCAAGCCGGGGCATCGGCAAGGCCATCGGCCTGCGCCTCGCGCAAGAAGGCGCCAATATCGTCATCGCCGCCAAAACCGGCGAGCCGCATCCCAAGCTCACCGGCACCGTCTACACCGCAGCCGACGAGATGGAGGCCGCCGGCGGCAAAACCCTGCCCCTCATCGTGGATGTGCGCCAGGAGGCCATGGTGGACTATGCCGTGCAGAAAACCGTCGAGACCTTCGGCGGGATCGATATCCTGATCAACAATGCCAGCGCCATTCAGCTCAGCGGCACCCTGCAGACGCCCATGAAGCGCTTCGACCTGATGCACGAGGTCAACTACCGCGGCACCTACCTGCTGTCCCAGCGCTGCATCCCGCATCTGCTCAAGTCGTCCAATCCGCACATTCTCAACCTGTCGCCGCCCCTCAACATCGAAAAGCGCTGGTTTGCGCCGCATCTGGCCTATACCCTCGCCAAGTACGGCATGAGCTTCTGCACCTACGCAATGTCGGAGGAGTTCAAGGCGCAGGGCCTGGCGGTCAACAGCCTCTGGCCGCGCACGGCAATCGCCACAGCTGCCATCGAGATGCTCGGCGGCGAGCAGATGATGCAGCAGTCGCGCAAGCCCGAGATCATGGCCGACGCAGCCTGGCATATCCTCCAGCGCCCCAGCCGCGAATGCTCCGGCCATTTCTTCATCGATGACGAGGTGCTGGCAGACGCAGGCATCACCGACCTGAGCGGCTACGCCGTGAACCCCGGCAAACCCCTGATGCCGGATTTCTTTCTGTGAAGGGAGCCGAAAAGCTGGGGGTTGGCGCGCCTTCTCCATGCTTCCCTGGCAAACCGAGGCGCACAGGTTCACCACTAAGAAAGTACGTACACTGAGAGACGCTAAGCTGGACTTTCTCCGTGCATCTCAGTGCCCTCAGTGCCTCAGTGGTAAACCCTGGCGCACAGGTTCACCACTAAGAAAGTAAGTACACTGAGGGACACTAAGCTGGACTTTCTCTGTGCATCTCAGTGCCCTCCGTGCCTCAGTGGTAAACCCTGGCGCAAAGATTCACCACTAAGAAAGCAAGTACACTGAGGGACACTAAGCTGGACTTTCTCCGTGCATCTCAGTGTCCTCAGTGCCTCAGTGGTAAACCCCAAGCGCCTCAGGGCTCCTGCCACAGGCTCCAGACCTCCCCGGACGGCCAGGGCGCACGCACCGTAACCGGCTGTTTGGTGGTCGGATGCGTAAAGGTCAGCTCGCGGGCGAGCAGGGCGATGGACTGGTCGGGCAGGAAGCTCGTACGGCCATATTTGACATCGCCGCAGATGGGGCAGCCGATGGCGCCCAGCTGGGCCCGGATCTGGTGCCGGCGCCCGGTGATGAGCTCTACCTCGACCAGCGCTCGGCTGCCGCTGGTCTGGCGCACCTCGTAGATCAGCTGGGCAAGCTGCGCGGCGTGGACCGGGTTGCGGTAGGCCTGCACCTGGTTTTTATCGGCAATTTTTTTCACGTAATGAACCAGCTCGCCGGCCGGCGGCTCCGGAATCCGCTCCGTCACGGCCAGGTAGCGCTTGCGGATGCGCCGCTGCTGAAAGTCTTCGGAGAGGCGGGCCGCCGCTTTGGAGGTCTTGGCCATCAGCAGAATACCACCTGCGGGGCGGTCCAGGCGGTGCAGCAGGGCCAGATAGACATTGCCTGGCTTCTGGTACTGCACGCGGATATATTCCTTGATCCAGTCGAAGGCATTCAGGTCGCCCGTTTCGTCGCCCTGCGAAGGCATGCCGAAGGGCTTGTTGAGGGCCAGCACATGGTTGTCCTCGTAGAGCAGGTCCGGATTCATCGCGGCAAGATACGCAAGTCCTGCGGGTCTGTCACCTGGGCATCTGCGCGATCCACTCGCGGATCAGGGCGGCCCCCTCGGCATGCACGAGCCTGCGCCCGAGTTCGGGCATCATGATGCCGGGATCGGTGGAGACCATGCGGTAGTAGAGGATGGACTTGTCCGGATTGCCGGGCTCGATGTCCCAGGTCCCCTCCCCTGCCCCGCGGCCTGCGGCTACGGGATGCTTATACACCCCCAGCACCGTGCGGTCGGTCTGGTGAATGTCGAGGAAAAAGCCGGAGGTGCTCGCCGGCCCGTGGGGATTGTGGCAGTGGGCGCAGTTGATCTCCAGCCAGGCGCGGGCGCGGTCGTCGAGGCTGCCGGTAGCGGGGTCATTCCAGACGGCGAGGCGGGGGATCCGGGCCGGATCTGCGGGCAGGCCGCTCAGCATGCCGGCAGCCTGCCAATGGGCGAGCTGGTTTTCAGCTCCTTCCGGATATTGGAAGCTGCCGTTGAGCTGGCGCGCCGAGGGGCCGATGGGCTGCATGGCCCCGTCCCAGCTGTGGCATCCCTTGCACTGGTTCACGTTGGGAAAGGCATAGAGCACCCGCTGCTTTTTCCCGGCCGCATCGGTCCAGGCCACCTCTTTCTCATCGCCGGCCAGCTCGAGAACCGCATCCTGCTGGTCGTCGGTCCAGTGGTAGGCCAGGGCCTTCCAGCCAGCGGCTTCCCGGATGAGGAGGCGGGTTTCCATCAGGCGGCGGCCTTTTTCCGGCTTCCGTGCATCTACGGGGTAGTAAAAGGTCTTGATGATCGCGGTTCCTTCCGGGAAATCGAGCACCTGCGCTCCGTTGTAGGCAACCGAAGCGCCGGGCGGAAGCTTGACGAAGCGAAGCTTCTCGGCATAATCGGTAAAGAGCGGCGTATTGAGCGCGTAGGGCATCACACCGGGCGCCGGGCGCTGGTCGGCCAGCGCACCTTCAAAGAACCCGAAGGCCGAGAGCCGGTCCGGGTAGCCCGCTGCCGGCGGTTCCAGAAAGCCCGGCGCCAGCAGGGCAGCAAGCGCCAGGGACACCGCAGCTGCATATTTCGTCCATCCAGCCATGTGAGCAGATCGCTTATCGGTTCGAGGCCATGTCTTCGGGCGCATGCAGCGCGCCGCGCTCGCAGTCGTGGGGCGCCAGGTCGCGGCTGATGGCCTTGAAATTGTTGCCGATGTCGAGGTTGGCGTAGCCGGCATCGCCGTTTTCACGGATGCAGATCCGGTACGGGTCCAGCAGCCGCCCGTCCGGGCCGGTGGTGCCGCTGCGCGTGATGCCGTCCCAGAGGATGTCGGGCACGTTTCTGCCGAATTCGAGGGCCAGCTTGATGCCGATTTTGTTTTTGAGCGTCGGCTTCACCGCTTCGCGGCTGAAGCGGTTGTGGTGGACGTAGATACCGGTCGGATAGGGATCATAGGCCGCATCCTTGATTTCGTTTTCGGTAACGA
Source organism: Bacteroidia bacterium (assembly GCA_033765305.1). Lineage (GTDB taxonomy): Bacteria > Bacteroidota > Bacteroidia > J057 > J057 > RDXT01. The sequence continues at coordinate 48,470 of JANRID010000042.1, read as the reverse complement.
AGTAGCTGATGATGGCCAGGCCGGCGGTGATGTTGTTGGTGATGTCGTTGTCATACACCTCCACGTCGCTGGTAGCCAGCACCATGACGCCGGTGCCGGGCGGCACGGTCGCGACGGTATTGCCCTTGGGGGCGAAGTTGCGGTAGTTGTTTTCCCAGACCTTGTTGGAGAACACACGCACGTTGCCGCCTTTTTTCTTGGGCAGATCCGGCAGGTCGAAGACCAGAATGCCGCCGGTATTGCCGGTTGCTTCGCAGTGGTGCACATCGGCGAGGGTGGAATTTTCGATCTCGATGCCGGCGACATTGTGGTAAGCGCGGCTGTTCCGGACGATGATGTTGTGGGACTGGCCCACGTAGATGCCGGCATCGGAAGCGCCCACCGCTTCGCAGCGGTCGATGAGGACATTGGTGCACTGCACCGGGTAGAGGCCGTAGGCGCCGTTGCTTTCCTTGGGTTTGCCGGTCCATTCCACCTTCACCTCATAAAATACGATGCCGTCGGTGTTCTGGGCTTTGATGCAGTCGCCCTTGGCATCCTGCACGGTCATGCCTTCGATGCGGATATTGCGGCAGTTGCTGATGCGGATGCCTTCGGCGCCGTCGGTCTGATTTTTGAACGAAAGGATAGTGCGCCCGATGCCTGCGCCCCGGATGACGACATGTTCTTTTTCATCGAGGGAGAGGCTGCCATTGGCAAAAAAGGTACCGGGCGGCAGGGTGACCGTATCGCCTGGCTCAGCCATAATCAGCTGATTCTGAAGCGCTTTCCGGATATCGGTTCCGGGGGTGAACTGGGCCTGCGCACGCAATGCAGCGGCAGCCAGCAGGAGCAGGGAGAGCAGCAGTCGGATCATATGCGGGGATTGAGCAGATCAAATATAGAAAAAACCCCGACGTTCACGGAAAAGAATCGCATATTCACCCAGAAACCCGCAGCATTGCCGCCCCGCAATACTTCGGCTTTCAAATATTTCATGGGTATATCCATGAGATGCGTATATTGCGGTGCGTACGCGGTTGGAATCTCCCAAACGCCAGATGTATATGGGCAGAAAAAGCAAAGCACAGGTCCGAAAGCCAGAAATACTGTCGCACTTCTACCAGGTCATCATCGAAGAAGGGCTGGAAGGCGCCTCCATTGCGAAGGTGGCCAAACGTATGGGCGTGAACCCGAGCTTGCTGATTCATTATTTCACCACCAAGGAGGCCATGGTCGAAGGCCTCATCGACTACATTCTCGACACCTATTCGAGCCATCTGCTGCCGGATTTTTCCGGCGCCGCCACCCCGCGCGAACGCTGGGACGACGTCGTGGATGTGCTCTCGAAGCTGCGCTGGGTCCAGTTCATGAACGAAGTGGTGTTTTACAACTGCTACACCCTGAGCCTGCGCGACCCCAAGATCAGCAACCGCTTCGAGGCGCTCTACGAGCGCCTGATCCAGAGCATCGCTCAGGAAACGGAATATGCCGCCCGGCACGGCGTCATCGAGGCGGAGAGCCCCCGCATGTTTGCCGAGCAGGTCGTAGCCCTGATCGAGGGCTCCAATTTCTACGAAAACCTCCGCCGGGACAAGGCCCGCCCCGTGGAGCGCAGCAACATGATCAAAGCCGTCATCAACAGCCTTTGCCGGGTCATCGAGCCCAATCCCTGAACCGGCCTGCCGCCAGGCCGGATTGTACGCCCCACATGAAGCACGACCGGTACCGCGATACCCTGGACTACCTCTACCAGCAGCTGCCGATGTACCAGCGCATCGGCCCGGCAGCCCTGAAGCCGGGGCTCGGCAATATCCGCGAGCTATGCTGGTCCCTCGGCCTGCCGCAATGGCGCTTCCGGAGCCTCCATATTGCCGGCACCAACGGCAAGGGCTCGGTATCCTCCATGCTCGCCGCCGTGCTGCATGCAGCCGGCTTCCGCACCGGCCTCTACACTTCGCCGCATCTGGCAGATTTTACCGAGCGCATCCGCATCGGCGGCGCCGCCATCCAGCAGGAGGCCGTCGTGGCGTTTGTGGACCGCTGCCGCTCCGCGCTGGAGCGCATCCAGCCCAGCTTTTTCGAGACGACCGTGGCCATGGCCTTCGACTATTTTGCCCGGTCGGAGGTGGATGTGGCTGTCATCGAAACCGGCCTGGGCGGGCGCCTCGACTCGACCAACCTCATCCGGCCTGAGCTGAGCATCATCACCAACATCTCCTGGGACCACATGGACCTGCTGGGCGATACGCTGGCGCTGATCGCAGGCGAGAAGGCCGGCATCATCAAGCGCTTTACCCCGGTGGTCATCGGCCAGCGGCACCCGGAGACGGAGGAGGTGTTCCTGCGCAAGGCAGCCGAGCTGGAGGCGCCGGTCCGCTTTGCGGAAGACTGCTTCCGCGTGGAGCGGCTGGGCGGCAGCTGGCGCGGCCAGCAGTTCCGCGTGGAGCCGCTCGCAGACCCGGAGCCCGCCGGCACCTACGGCCTCAGCCTGGCCGGGCTTTACCAGGCCGAAAATCTCCGCACAGTGCTCGCAGCGGTCGCCCAGCTGCGGGAAGACGGCTGGAGCATCCCCGATGAGGCGCTGCGCGACGGGCTGCTGCACGTGCGTGCCTATGCGGGCCTGCGCGGGCGCATGGAGCCGCTGGGCGAGTCGCCCCTCATCCTCTGCGACACCGGCCACAACGAGGCCGGCATCGCCGCCGTGCTGGAGCAGCTCCGGGAGATTCCCTGCCGGCAGCAGCACCTGGTCTGGGGCATGGCAAGCGACAAAGACCACGCCCGGATCCTGCGGATGCTGCCGCAGGCGGCGCGGTACTACTTTGTGCGGCCCGATGTGCCGCGCGGGCTGGATGCCGGCGTGCTGCGGGACAAAGCCGCCGGAGCCGGCCTGCACGGCGATGCGCATGGCAGCGTGGCAGATGGAATTGCAGCCGCACAGGCCGCCGCCGGCCCCGAAGACCTGATTTTCATCGGCGGCAGCACCTTCGTGGTCGCAGAAGCCCTGCCGCTCTTCCCGGAGGCCTGATCCTCAGAACCGGAAGACGCCGTACGACGAGGCGCCCTGCACCGGCTGATTCCAGACGGCGGCCAGGCAGAAGCCCAGCACATGCCGGGTCTCGCGCGGATCGATGATGCCGTCGTCCCAGAGCTGGCCTGTGGCATAGAATGCGTTCGATTCCTGCTCTACCTGCATCTGCAGGAAGGTGCGCAGGTTGGCAGCCTGCTGCGGGTCGGCGGGCTTGCCCGATTTTTCGGCCGCTTCCCGCTGGATCAGCTCCATCACGCCGGCCAGCTGCTCCGGTCCCATGACGGCAATGCGGGCGTTGGGCCAGGAAAAGAGAAAGCGCGGCGCATAGGCGCGGCCCATCATGGCGTAATTGCCGGCGCCGAAGGAGGCCCCCATCAGGATCGTGATGGCCGGCACCGTGCTGTTGGAAACAGCGTTGATCAGCTGTGCGCCGTGCTTGATGATGCCGCCCTCCTCATATTTGCGCCCCACCATGAAGCCGGTGATGTTCTGCAGAAAAATCAGGGGCGTATTCGAGCGGTTGCAGAGCTGGATGAAATGCGCGCCTTTCTGGGCGGATTCGGAAAAGAGCACGCCGTTGTTGGCCAGGATGCCCACCGGATAGCCGTGGATGCGGGCATAGCCGCAGACGAGGGTGCTGCCGTATTCCGGCTTGAAGGGCTCGAAGTCCGAGCCGTCGGCAATGCGGGCGATGACTTCGAGCGCGTCGAAAGGCGTGCGCAGGTCGGCGGAGATCACGCCGAGCAGGTCTTCCGGATCGTGGCGGGGCGGCTGCACCGGAAAGGGAGCCGGACGGACGGGGAACACCTGCTGCCAGTGGGTCAGGACGCCGCGCGCCATCCGGATTGCATCCAGTTCATTTTCAGCCAGATAATCTGCAACTCCCGATACCCGGCTGTGCATGGCGGCGCCGCCGAGCGACTCATCGTCCACGACCTCCTGGGTAGCCATGTACACCAGCGGCGGGCCGGCCAGGAAGACCTTGGCCTGGTCCTTGACGAGGATGCTGTAATCCGACATGCCGGGCACGTAGGCGCCGCCGGCGGTGCTGTTGCCGAACACGACCGAAACGGTCGGCAGGCCTGCGGCAGAGCGCCGGGTGATGTCGCGGAAATTGCGTCCGCCGTAGTTGAAGATCTGGGCCTGCTCGGGCAGGTTGGCGCCGGCGGACTCGACCAGATTGACAACGGGCAGGCGGTTTTCGAAGGCAATCTCGTTGAGGCGGAATCCTTTCTGGAGGGTGGTCACATCCACAGCACCGCCCTTGATGGTGCCGACGTTGGCCGTGACCATGCACAGGACGCCGCTCACGACCCCGATGCCGCCTACGAGGGTGCCGCCGGTGGCGATATTGCCCTTCCGGCCGGCGCCGGCCAGGGGGAGCAGCTCCAGGAAAGGCGAATCCGGATCGAGGAGCCACTCGATGCGGTCGCGGGCCAGGAGCTTGCCGGCTTCGCGGGCGCGCTGGAGGTATTTTTCCTGCCCCTGGAAGCGGCTTTCCTCCAGCTTCTGCTGCAGGGTGGCGATCAGGCGCTGATTGGCGGCGAGGTTCTGCTGCCAGGCGGGGCTATGGGGTCGGATGCTGGTGCTGAGGATCATGCGGAATTCGGCGGAGCAGAGAGAGGCAGGCGGTCAGGCGGGCATGGCCGTTCCGGGATCGGGCAGGCCGGCGCCGCCGAGGATATCGAGCTGCCGGCCGGGGGCGGGCGGGCCGGCGAGCAGGGGCATGGCCCGGCGGATGAGGGCGCGCACGCGCTCGTCCTGGAGGGAGGCGTCATGCGCGGCTTTGCTGTCCCAGACCTCGCTGATCCAGACCGTATCAGGCAGGCCGGGCTCCAGGCCGATGTAGTACAGCCGGCAGCCGGGCGCTTCCCGGAGCATGGCAGCCGCTTCGAGCAGATACTGCGCCAGCAGGGGGCCATTGCCGCCGCTGGCCGTCAGGCTTCCGTGCAATCCGTAGTAGGTCATCACAACCGGCGGGGTTTGTTGAAGGATGCAGGCACCGTTTCCGGGTCCAATCCGGCCCGTACACCGGATTAGTCCGAAAGTAACGAAATTCTTCACGAGGTATTCCGTATTTTTTGCTAGTTTTGTTTTCGGACACCCACATCAGAATTAATCTCTTGTTGTATGGATGGGAGAGACGAGGTCTACTCTGAGAAGATCAAGGCCGGCAAACGCACATATTTCTTCGACGTCCGTTCTACACGGGCCAATGATTTCTACATCACAATCACCGAAAGCAAGAAACGCCTCAACGGCCGGGGGTACGACAAACATAAAATCTTCCTCTACAAGGAGGATTTCAACAAGTTTCTGGCCACGCTGAACAAAACCGTCGAGCACGTGAAAACGGAGCTGATGCCCGACTACGACTACGACGAGTTTGACCACCGCGAGCGCGACTACGACGACTACGACGAGCAGGACGGCTACGGCGCTGCCCCGGACCGCCGCGAACGCTCTGCCGAAGTCGAAGACAGCCTGTCGACCCGCTGGGAAGACTGATCCTGCCAGGCCTGGCCTGAGCTCCGCCGCCTGATTCAGGCGGCTTTCTGCCATTCAGGACCCTGCTACGGCATAGCGCTTCAGATGGTCCACCACAGGAGCCAGGTCGATATGCTCGCGGAAGAGTTCTACCGCCTTCTTAACCTTCCAGGGGGTGCGGAGGTTGATCTTGACCTCGATGCGGCTGATTTTGATCACAATCTCATAGGTATCCATGTGGCAGCGCAGCACGGGGATCCGGTGCTGGAGGAAGTATTCCACATGCTCCTCCTTGGGATCGCCGCGCCCGGTGAGGATGATGCCCGAGAGCGGGCTGACATCGGTATGCATCAGCCGTGTGACCTCATCCAGCTTGCGCAGGGCCTCGTCCAGGCGGTTGATGGACACCACGAGGAGCTGGTTGTTGAAGGATTTCAGCTCGTTGAGGTCGATGAGCGACCCCGCGACAATGCCTTTGACCTTGTTGTCCAGCATATCCTCGTTGTAGAGCACCTGGGCCTTGACCTCCTGGCCGATGGTGTACATGACTGGAAACCCAAGCTCTTCCTCGTAGGGCATGATGCCCAGCAGGCGGATGCCGCGCTCGTCGAGCACCTTGCCCACGTAGTGGCGGATCTTATCGATCTTGCCTGGAATCGCCTTGTTCAGGATCACGCCGAGAATGGGGATATTTTTCTGCTCGAATACGGACAGGTTCAGGTCCAGCCGGTCGATGGTATTGCCGATTCCGGCCTCCACGACCATGATCAGGCCGGCGCCGAGCATCTGCGCCACCCGCGCGTTGGAGAGGTGCACCACGCTGCCCACGCCGGGGTGCCCGGTGCCTTCGTACACGACGATCTCGTGGTTTGCCTGAAGGATCTTGGAGGCTTTGAGGACTTTGTTGGCGTAATTATACTGGCGGGGGTTGTCCAGATAGGCCTGGGTGGCGCCTGCGCCCAGAATGACCGGGCTGTGCAGTTCGGGCACCAGCTCGAAGCCCATCGACGAGGCAAAGAGCAGGGCATCCTTATCGGCCCGGCTGGGCCCCACATCGATAAACTGCTGGCCTACCGGCTTGCAGTAGCCGACATTGAAGCCTTGGGCGCGCAGGGTATGCACCAGGCCGAGGGTGGAGGTGGTTTTGCCTACGTGCTGGCTCGTAGCGGCTACGTAGATCGGGGCATAACGGGTTTGCATACGGGGCTCGTTCGGAAAGCGGGAAGTACGCGGATGCCGCTTTCCGCTCAAATAACAAAAATCACCTCACAATTCCTGCCGGGCCAGCTGATTTCTCCATGCAACCTTGAGCGGCTGCTGTGCATCTGGCTCTAAACTGCTACCCGGCCATGCGAATGCTGCTGCTGCTCTGCTGCTGTTTCACCTCTGCACTCTGCGCCCAGGAGGCCGCAGCCCCTGTGCTGGAAGCCGCCATCGGCTACCCCTGCTTCCGCGAGTTCATGCACCGAGATCCTTCCGGCCGCCTGCGGCTGGCCGGCATTGCGGCCGGCAACCGCATTTCGAGCTATACCGACGTGCAGCTCGACGGCCAGCCGCTGCCCGTACTCAGCGGCAGCCAGGACCGCAAAGCGCGGTACCTGCTGCATATCAAGCGCTTCCGCCTCCGTGCGGAGACGGCCTCGCTGTCGTTCACCTACGACCGGAATCTGCGCGGCTGGATGCGGCTGCGCCCCTCCGGGCAGGGCTGGGAAGTCCACAAGGTCTTTATCCGGCAGCGGATTCAGGGGATCAACGGCAAACTGGGCACCCGTTTCTGCATCAGCCTGTAGCGGCCGCTCACAGTCCGCCTTCTTCAAGCTTCCGTGCGGTATCGCTCAGGCGCAGGGGCTCCAGCACCGGATCCAGGTCGCCGTCGAGGATGACCGGAAGGTTGTACAGGGTCAGGCCGATGCGGTGGTCCGTGACACGGCTCTGGGGAAAATTGTAGGTGCGGATTTTCTCGCTGCGGTCGCCGCTGCCCACCATCGACCGGCGGAGCTGGTCTTCAGCCTGCTTGCGCTTTTCCAGCTCGTGCTGGTAGATCCGGGCCCGCAGGATGCGGTAGGCTTTTTCGAGGTTTTTGTGCTGCGATTTTTCGTCCTGCATGGATACCCGGATGCCGGTAGGCTTGTGCGTGAGCTTGACGGCAGAATAGGTCGTGTTGACGGACTGGCCGCCGGGCCCCTGCGAGGTGGTGATTTCCTTGACCACATCCTGCTCGTTCAGCTCCACGTCAAAGTCCTCTGCCTCGGGCATTACCGCCACGGTGGCGGCCGAAGTATGGATGCGGCCCTGGGTTTCGGTGCGGGGCACGCGCTGCACGCGGTGCACGCCGCCCTCGTATTTGAGCACGCCGTAGGCATCTTCGCCGGAGACGGTGGCCACGGCCTCCCGGTAGCCGCCCTGGGCCCCTGCGCTGGCGCTGCTGATCTCGAAGCGCCAGCCCCGGCGCTCGCAGTAGCGCTGGTACATGCGCAGCAGATCGCCGGCGAAGAGGCAGGCTTCATCCCCGCCGGTGCCGGCGTTGATTTCCAGCACGCAGTTGCGCGCATCGTTGGGGTCCTGGGGGATCAGCAGGATCTTGAGCGCCTCTTCAGCCGCCGGAAGGCGTGCGTTGAGCTGGGACAGGTCTTCTTTGGCCAGCTCGCGCAGATCGGGATCGCTCTCCTGCTCCAGAATATCGCGGTCGGCACGGATGCCTTCGACAATTTCCCGGTAGATCCTCCCCTGGGCGATGATCTTCTCCAGTTGCCGGTATTCGATGTTGAGCGCTTTGTAGCGCTTCATGTCCGATATGACGGCAGGGTCCAGGATGTCCTGGCTGACCTCCTCGAAGCGGGCTTCAAGTTTCGCGATTTTCTCCAGCATAGGCGGCTGCGCAGGGCTGTCTGCTACCAAGGGTACAAATGTACCGCATTTTCCGTGAGGATGTACAGCGCTTCCCGGCTCAGGGCCAGATCGCGGATGCGCATGCCGCCGGGAAAGGCCTGCTCGGCCGGGATGCCGCCGCCGAGGTCGCGCATCCACAGGCGGTCCGGGCTGTAGCAGAACAGATAGCGCCCGTAGAGCCGGATCCGCTGCCAGCGGAAGGAGGCCTCCGGCATCAGGGTGTAGCGGTAGGTGCCGAAGAGGTCGAAAACGGTGATCCGCTGCGCAGCGGTATCGGCGGCCAGCACCAGATTCTGATCGCTTACGGCGATCTGCACAGGCTGCCGGAGCACGCCCGGGCCGTAGTCCAGCCCGCCGAAACGAAGCTCCAGGCGCCCGTCGGCGCTGTACTTCAGGATGGTATTGTCCCAGCCGTTGAGCACGTAGGCTTCGCCTGCCGGGCCGATGTCGAAGGCCAGCGGCTCCACAGGCTCGCCCTGCAGGCCGAGGAAGTCGAGGGCGCCCTCCACCTTGAGGTTGGTGTTGAGCACGGCCAGCCGCCGCTGGGCCTCGTCCAGCAGGTAGAGCTGCTGGCGGTTGCGCAGGGCTGCGGCGCCGGGGCGGAAAAAGCCCTCCTGGCGGGCGGCCTTGCCGCCGAGCGACACCGCCGAGTCGTAGCGGCTGGCCGCCAGGTACTTCACCAGCAGCGGCGGGGAGGCCTGCAGCACGTAGACATTGCCCTCGGCATCGGCCTCGATGCGGTCGCCGGCGGCGGCCCAGACCCGCGCCGGGCGAAGCGAATCGAGCCCCGCCATCGGCTGCGCCGCTGCCGGAAGCAGCAGGCTACAGCAGGCTGCCAAAGCCGCCTTCCGGAGGAAAGACCCGAAGTTCATGCCCGGTTTCATGGATTTCAAGATACGAATAATACCGCTCCCAGTCGCCGATGAGCACAATCCGCTCGCCGGTTTCCAGCTCGTCGTCGATCAGCAGATGGCGGTGGCCATGCACGTAGGCGCAGATCTCCGGATGCAGGCGGCGGTGGGCAATGGCATGCTGGTAGAGAAACTCCGCTTCCGCGCCCCGGTGCTGCTCCTCGTGGTCGGCGTGATAGACGTGGTTGCCGCCTTTTCGGGAGAGCCAGAGGGCCAGCCCGATCCCCAGATCGGGGTGCAGCAGGCGGAAGAGGCGCTTGCTGACCGGATGGGTGACAACGCGCCGCATGAGCTTGTAGCCGCTGTCGCCAGGCCCGAGGCCGTCGCCATGGGCGATGAAGTAGTGCCGCCCGAAGAATTCGCGCACAATAGGCCCGGGATAATACACCGCCCCGAACTGGCGGGTGAAATAGTCGCGGTACCAGAGGTCGTGATTGCCGGGAAAGAGGTGAATCCGGCCGCCTTCGTCGGCAAAGCGGGCCAGCTCGCCCAGCAGCCGGGTGTAGCCCTTGGGCACCGCATGCCGGTATTCAAACCAGAAATCGAAAATATCCCCGAGCAGATACAGGTCCGAGGCTTCGCAGGCTACCTCGCGGATCCAGCGGGCCACATGGCGCTCCCGCAGCAGGCTCCGCTCCGGGTCGGGGGCGCCGAGGTGAAAGTCGGAAATGAAGAAAATTCGGTTTCGCGGCATGCAGCGGAAATAGCTGGGCCAAGATACGGAAATCCGTTGCTTCCCCGGACGGAAAAACCGGCTGCGCCGGATTCGGAAAGCTCACGCGCAGCGCATATATTCGTCCGGACTTACACCCTGCTACCCGATCTGCTGCGCATGAACCGAGTTACCCGCTGGGCCCTCACCGTATCGCTGGGGGGCTTTCTATTTGGATTCGATACGGCTGTGATTTCCGGCGCCGAGCAGGACATCCAGCAGCTCTGGCAGCTCGATGCCGCCACCCTCGGCCTGGCAGTAGCCATGGCGCTCTACGGCACCGTACTCGGCGCGCTCTTCGGCGGCATTCCCGCCGACCGCATCGGGCGCAAGGCCACACTCTTCTGGGTGGGGGTGCTGTACTTCGTCTCTGCCGTAGGCTCCGCCCTGGCGCCGGAGATTATTTCGTTCATGTTCTTCCGCTTCATCGGCGGGCTGGGCGTAGGCGCTTCGTCGGTGGCAGCGCCGATGTACATCTCCGAAACGGCGCCTGCCCGCAAGCGAGGCTGGATGGTGGGCCTGTTTCAGTTCAACATCGTCTTCGGCATCCTGATAGCCTACCTGTCCAACTACCTCATCGCCCGGTACCAGATCGGCGGGGCTCATGACTGGCGGCTTATGCTGGGGGTCGTAGCGGTTCCCTCGCTGGCCTTCTGCATCCTGATCCTCTTCGTGCCGCGCAGCCCGCGCTGGCTGCTCATCCGCCGGAATGACGAAGCCGAGGCGCGCCGCGTGCTGGAGATGATAGACCCGGAGACGGTGGAGTCCGAGATTGCTGCCATCAAGGCTTCGCACCAGCCGGTGCGCGTGGATCTGGCGCATTTCTTCAGCGCACGCTTCCGCTTTCCCATTCTGCTGGCTTTTCTCTTCGCCTTTTTCAACCAGGTATCGGGCATCAACGCCATTATCTACTACACCAAGCGCATTTTCGAGCTGACCGGCCAGGGAGCTACGGCTGCGCTGGCGTCTTCGGTCGGCGTGGGGCTGGTGAACCTGGTCTTCACGATGCTGGGGCTGCTGCTGATCGACCGTTTCGGGCGGCGCACGCTGATGTTTGCCGGCAGCGCCGGGCTGATTGCCACGCTGGGGCTCATTGCGCTGGCCTTTTTCCAGGCGCCTCCGCTGGATGCCGCGCCGGATCAGCTGCAGGCCGCGCTGGGGCATGTGCCCCTGCTGCTGTTTGCCTATATCGCCTGCTTTGCGCTGTCGCAGGGCGCCGTAATCTGGGTGTTTATCTCCGAAATCTTCCCCAACGAGGTCCGCGCCTGGGGCCAGTCCTTCGGCAGCTTCACCCACTGGATCTTCGCCGCCCTGATCGCCAATACGTTTCCCCTCGCGCTCAACCAGTTCGGCCCTGGCACCATCTTTCTTTTCTTTACGGCCATGATGGCGCTCCAGCTGGTCTACGTCTGGCGCATGATGCCCGAGACGAAGGGCCAGTCGCTCGAACAGCTTGAAGCTCAGCTCACCCGAAAGCCCTGACCGATCTATGCAAACCCGACCTGCCATTGTCTGCGCCGGTGAAATTCTGTGGGATGTGCTGCCCGGCGGCGCGCTGCCCGGCGGCGCGCCCATGAACGTAGCCGTTCATGCCAGCAACCTCGGCGCGCCTGCCGCGCTGATCTCCCGCATCGGACGCGACCGCTGGGGCGAGGACCTGCTGGCCTACCTCGCCTCCAAAGGCGTGCCTGCCGACTGGGTGCAGACCGACGATGCACTGCCTACCGGGCTCGTGCAGGCCGACATGCGCAACCCGGCCCATGTGGTGTACACCATCGAATACCCCTCGGCCTGGGATGCGATCCAATGGACCGAGGCCCTGTCGGAGCTGGTGGCGGCGGCCGATATGCTGGTGTTCGGCAGCCTGGCTTCGCGCAGCGAAGCGTCGTTTCTGGCCATTTCCCGCCTGATCGACGCGGCAAAGCTCCGGGTCTTCGATATCAACCTCCGCAAACCGCACTACACCCGCGACCGGATCGCGGATTTTCTGGAGCGCTGCCACCTGGCCAAGCTCAATGACGAGGAGCTGGCACAGCTCTCCGACTGGTTTGGGCTCGAGGGCGACGAGCCGGAGCAACTGCAGCAGCTGAGCCGGCAGTTCGGGCTGCGGTCCGTGATCGTGACGCATGGCGGCAAGGGAGCTGCCCTGCTGGAAGACGGGCAGTATTACTTCCAGCCGGGCATCGAGGTGCAGGTGCAGGACACCATCGGATGCGGGGATTCCTTCCTGGCGGCCTTTCTGGCGCAGACCCTCGCGGGCACGCCCGCGCAGGAGCGGCTGCGCTATGCTGCTGCTACGGGTGCGCTGGTGGCTACCTATGCGGGCGCCACGCCGCTCATCCGCGACGCGGACATCCGCGCCCTGATGGCACAGATGGCATCATAATCTGAAGAAAATCAGCGCTTCCAGGCGCGGAGCATTTCCCGCTTGCCGGGCGGGCCCGGCAGGCGTTCGGCCTGCAGGCCGGCAGCCAGCAGGGCCCGGCGCACGCTGCCTTTGGCGCAGTAGGTCACAAAGCAGGCGCCAGGGCGCATCCAGGCTGCGATCCGGGCCATGACCGCTTCGGTCCACAATTCGGGCTGCGATCCCGGCGCAAAGGCATCGTAATACACCAGATCGAACTGTGCGGCCGGCTCAAAATCCTCCAGCCGGCAGGCGGCCTTGTGCAGGGTGAACCCAGGCCGGATCTCCGTTGCCTGGCCCCAGGGCGCCTGATGCAGCGCCTCCAGTCCGGCCGCGCCCGCAGGGCCCAGCAGCCCGGCATAGTTGAGGCTGCGCCACTGGTCTCCGGCCAGCGGAAATGCCTCCACGGCGGTGTACTGCACTGTGCGCCCGCCGGCAGCGAGCAGCGTCAGCAGGGCGTTGAGCCCGGTGCCGAAGCCCATTTCAAACACCGAGACCGGATCGGCCTGCACCTGCTGCCAGCCGGCCTGCATGAACACATGCTGCGATTCCTGCAAAGCCCCGTGGATGGAGTGGTAGTGCTCGCCGAAAGCCGGGGCGTAGAGCGTCATGGATCCGTCGGCGGTGCGGACCGCTTCGATCCCGCTGCTCATGAGGCTGGCTTGACGTGGGGAAGCTGGCGGACGAAGAGCATATCTACCCGGCGGCGGCGCAGGTCGGTGGAGGCAACGGTCACCTCCACGCGGTCGCCCAGGCGCAGCACCCGCTCGGTGGTGCGGCCTACCATCGCGAAGTTCTTTTCGTCGAAGAAATAATAGTCGTCCTCCATGCTCCGGATGGGTACGAAGCCTTCGGCCAGCATTTCCTCCAGTTCCACAAAAAAGCCTGCCTCGATTACGCCGGAAATCAGGCCGGTGAAGGGCTTGCCGATTTTATCCTGCAGAAACTCGACCTGCTTGTATTTGATGGAGGCGCGTTCGGCCTCGGCGGCTTCCCGCTCCTTGTCCGAGCAGTGCTTGCATTGCTCCTCCATGACGGGCTGGTTGGCGCGGTAGTCGCCGGCGCCGTACTGGGCCAGCAGGCGGTGCACCATCAGGTCGGGGTAGCGGCGGATGGGGCTGGTGAAATGGGTGTAATAGGCGAAGCCGAGGCCGAAGTGGCCGATGTTTTTCGTGGAATAGACCGCCTTGGCCATCGAGCGGATGGCGACGCTTTCGATGACATTCTGCTCCGGCGACCCGTGCACCTGGCGCAGCAGGGCGTTGAGCCGCTCGGAGATGCCGTCCCGGCTTTGCAGATCGGACTCATAGCCGAACTGCTTGGCAAAGTTCTGGAGGTTGCCGAGCTTGTCCGGGTCCGGAAGGTCGTGGATGCGGTACACGGAGGGCAGCGGATTTTCCTTGAACAGGCGGAAGATGTGCTCGGCCACGGTGCGGTTGGCGAGGAGCATGAAGTCTTCGATCAGGCGGTTGGTATCCTGGATCTGCTTGCGGATGACGCGCACAGGGCGGTCCTGCTCGTCGAGCTCGAATTTGACTTCATTGCTCTCAAACTCGATGCTGCCGCTGCCCATGCGGCGGCTGCGGAGCTGCTTGGCCAGGCCGTCTAGGATGCGCAGCTCTTCCGGGAAGGGCCCGTCGCGCTTGCCGTCGAGCACTTCCTGGGCTTCCTCGTAGTAAAACCGGTAGTCGGAGTGGATGATGGTGCGCCCGATCCAGTAATTCAGCACCTTGGCCTGCCCGTCGATCTCGAATACGGCAGAATAGCAGAGCTTGTCTTCATGGGGCCGGAGGCTGCAGAGGAAATTGGAGAGCTTTTCGGGCAGCATCGGCACGGTGCGGTCCACGAGATAGACCGAGGTAGCGCGGCGGATGGCCTCGCGGTCGAGTTCGGTGCCGGGCAGCACGTAGTGCGACACGTCGGCGATGTGCACCCCGATCTCGTAATGATCCGGGCCCAGGATGCGCAGGGACAGCGCGTCGTCGAAGTCCTTGGCATCGAAGGGGTCGATGGTGAAAGTCGTCACGCCGCGGAAGTCGCGGCGGCGGGCGATCTCATCCGGCGCAATCTCCGCCGGAATGGTTTCAACCTCCCGCTCCACTGCATCGGGAAAGCCGATGCGGAAGCCGTACTGCAGCAGAATGGCATGCATTTCGGTCTCATGCGCGCCCGCCATGCCGAGCACGGCGATCACCTCGGCTTCCGGGGAGCGGCGCTCCCAGCCGGTCAGGCGCACAAGGGCTTTTTCCCCCGCCTTGGCATTGAGGGTTTTATCGGCAGGGATATAGAAATCGACATGCGTCGTCTCGTCGTCCGGGATCAGGAAGAGCACGCCTTCGTTGCCTGCTTCGAGCACGCCGACAAATTCGGTGCGGGCGCGCTGGAGCACCTCCACGACCTCGCCTTCGCGGCGGCCTTCGCTGCTGCGGCGGCGGCCGGAGATGCGTACCCGGACCGTATCGCCGTTGAGGGCTTTGCCGAGCGCATCCGCGGCAATATACACATCGCGCCCGTCCGCGACGATCAGGAAGCCGGCGCCGCTGCGGGTCACCTGGAGGCGGCCCTCCAGCACAGGTGCCGTATCCAGATACTGGTACCGGCCCTGGTCAAGGTACTGCAGCTTGCCGGCCTTGGCCAGCTTGTCGAGAATGCCCAGCAGCTCGCTGTTGGACGTGCTGCTGTAGAGCCCGGTGAGGGCTGCGATCTGCCGGACGGTAAAGCTGTGGTTGCGGTGCTCGCGGAAGAAATTGACCAGGAAGGTCTGAATCTGGTGCTCCTGGCGGGTGTTGGGCGTCTTGCTGCGCTTGTTTTTGCCGGATGGCTTACGTTTCCCGGGGTTCTGGTTTCTGGGCATTGCAAAAGGGGTATCGTCGTCCTATCATCACGCTTCCGGATTGAAGCGCGCCTGAAGGTACGCATTTTCAGGCAGAAAGATGCAAGCTTCCCGCTGGAGCCGGCTCAGCGGGCCAGCAGATATTCAGCCAGTCCAAAGAGCGCACTCACCCCGATCCACGTCAGCATGCCCGCCTTGAAGCGGTACATCGCCGCGAAGGACACGGCCATCCAGCCGAGCGCGATCCAGTCGATCCCCGCAAACGACAGCCCTGCCGGGAAGAGAACCGCGTTGCCGAGGTACAGGGTCAGGTTGAGCACCACCCCCACCACTGCCGCCGTCACCAATCCCAGGGCTTCTTTGATCTGCCGGTTTTCATGGGTCTTTTCGATGATGGGCGCACCGGCGAAGATGAACAGAAAACAGGGCAGAAAGGTGAAAAACGTGGTCGTCACCAGCCCCAGGGCGCCCATCCAGAGCGATCCGCCGAAGTGGTTGTAGCCCGCCATGAAGCCCACAAATGCCAGCACCATGATAAGCGGCCCGGGGGTCGTTTCGCCCAGGGCCAGCCCGTCCACCATCTGCAGGCTGCTCAGCCAGTTCAGCTTCTCCACGCTGACCTGCGCCACGTAGGGCAGCACCGCATATGCCCCGCCGAAAGTGACCAGCGCTGCCTGCGTGAAAAACAGCGACAGCGTTTTCCAGAACGTAAAATCCCGCGCGAACACATAAAACAGCCCGAAGGGCAGCCCCCACAGCACCAGGGCCGTCAGCGCCTGCCGGGCCAGCCGGGCAGCGCTGAAGCCCGTGCCGGGCACGGAGGTGTGCAGGTTCAGCAGATAGCTTGCCTCGTCTGCTTCCTGTTTTTCCGCCTTGCCGGGATGCTGCCGGAACAGCCGGGGCAAAAACCGCCGGGCCAGTGCCGCTGTGACGATGGCGCCGAGGATGATGAGCGGAAAGGGAATGTTTAAAAAAAATATACAGATGAACGCCGCAGCAGCTACCAGATAATGGAACGGCGTCGCCAGCGACTTTTTGCCGATTTTGATCAGCGCCAGGATCACGATTGCAATGACCGCCGGCTTCAGCCCGTCGAACAGGGCATAGACCCAGGGCACCTGCCCGAAGGAGACGTACACGATGCTCAGCCCCAGCAGGATGAACATGGACGGCAGCACAAAGAGCAGCCCTGCGGCCAGCCCGCCCCGGAAGCCGTGCAGCAGCCAGCCCGTGTAGGTGGCGAGCTGCTGCGCCTCCGGCCCCGGCAGGATCATGCAGTAGTTCAGCGCGTGCAGGAATTTGCGGTCGCTGATCCATTTCTTTTTTTCCACGAGGTGCTCGTGCATGATGGCAATCTGCCCGGCGGGCCCGCCGAAGCTGATGAAGCCGAGCTTGAGCCAGAACCGGAGGGCTTCGGAGAAGGTGGGAGGCTGCGGAGGCGGGGACATAAGTTCGGGATAAAGGCATGCCGGACTGCCCCCGAAGGTACGCAGGATTCAGGCCAACAGATACCTGATCCCGCGGATCTGCCCGGTTTCCTGAATCTGCAGCCTATTGCAGCTCCCAGATCATGCGCAGCGAGTCCTGCTGGTAGCGCAGTTCCATCGTGCGGCTGCTCCGGGCAAATCCGCCCGTGGTCCGCAGCGCCTCCCAAAGCTGGCTGCTCCACACCGGCTCGCCCTGGAGCGAGCCGTCCAGCGAGCGGATTTCGACGCGGCCGGGGCCGGTGATCCGGTAGGTGCCGCGGAGGTAATTGGTTACGGTTTCTCCGTCGAAATGCCCGCCGCGTCCCCGGTCATCGAAGGCGATTACCACGGGCCGGGCGATATGGTCCGGCTCGCAGGACATCCAGCTTCCATCGGCAGACTCGAAGCAGCGGAGGCGCCAGGTGCCGGCCAGGGTCTGGTCCGGCGGCGGCGGGGCGCACTGGCTGAGCAGCAGCATCGCCAGGCAGAGCAATCCGAAGCGGTATACGTTGAGCAAGGCGGCCATAGCCTGTTGAATTGGTACGGCATAAAGGTCGCCTGCTCAGCTGGTTATTCCCGTGCAAAACCGCCCCCAGCCTGACACGCCGGGGATCAGGCCGGTCGCGGATAGGTGTAAAAGCCCTTTCCGGACTTCTTGCCCAGGTGGCCGGCAGCGACCATGTTGCGCAGCAGGGGGCAGGGCGCGTATTTCGGATTGCCGAAGCCCTCGTGCAGCACCTCCAGAATCGCCAGGCACACATCCAGCCCGATAAAATCGGCCAGCTCCAGCGGCCCCATCGGATGCGCCATGCCCAGCTTCATGATCTGGTCGATTTCCTCCACCCCGGCCACACCTTCGAAGTGGGTGTATATGGCCTCGTTGATCATGGGCATGAGGATGCGGTTGGAGACAAATCCGGGATAATCCCGCGCCGGCACGGGAATCTTGCCCAGATCGCGGGAAAGCCCGAGCACCCCGTTCAGCGTATCTTCGGAGGTGTCGTAGCCCGAAATGACTTCCACCAGCTTCATCACCGGCACCGGATTCATGAAATGCATCCCGATCACCTGGGCGCTGCGCTTCGTGGCGGCGGCGAGGCGGGTAATGGAAATCGAAGAGGTATTGCTCGCCAGGATGGCATGGGCGGGCGCAGCCTGGTCCATTTCCTTGAAAATATTGATTTTCAGATCAATACGTTCAGTGGCGGCCTCCACGGCAAAATCCCGGTCCGCGAGCCCGGCGGCCAGCTGGCTGAAGGGCTGGATGCGCCCGAAAGCCGCTGCCTTTCCCGCCTCGTCCAGGATGCCGCGCTTGATCTGGCGGTCCATGTTCTGCGAAATCGCCTGCAGGCCGCGGCCCAGCGCGGCTTCGGAAACGTCGATCAGGTTGACGGCGTAGCCCGACTGGGCAAAAACGTGCGCAATGCCGTTGCCCATGGTGCCTGCGCCGATGACGGCGACCTTGGTAAAACGATCAATCATGCCGGAAATGAAATTACACAGCCGGCACCTGCCGGTTCTGGCGGGAAAATTAGCCAATCCGCCCGGAAAAGAAAGCCGCAAGTTTCAGCGGAGCTGCATTTTCAGCGCCTGCAGCGCCTGGCCGTTGAACTGCAGCGTCCTGCCCGGCTCATCCGACCATCCGAACCCCGCTTTCTGGTAGCAGGCAATGGCCTGATGGTTGGTTTCGAGCACAAACAGCGTCACGCGGCAGCCCGGAAAGCGGGCCTGGCATTCCGCCGACAGCAGCCGCACAAGCTGCTCTCCCATTCCCCGCCCGCGCATGCCGGGTGCGATGAGCAGCCGCGCCAGCCGGGGCGCATCCGGCGGCTCCGGAATGATCTCGCCGACTCCTGCCGGCCCCAGCCCAGGATGCATCAGCAGATAGGGCAGCCGGTGCGGATGCGCAGCATGGTAGGCCAGCAGGTCCTGGGGGTTCAGCGGAAACTGAAAGGTATCGGCACTGCACTGGAACAGCAGCGCTTCGCTCTCCACCCATCCGCAGACCAGCTCCAGATCCTGCCGGGCCAACGGCCTGACGGTCATACCGGCGCGGAGGCTTGCGCATCCAGTACCCGCAGGCCGCCCGGCACAGTCTCGAAACGGGTGTTGATATACCCGATCCATTCGCCGTCCAGCTCGGTGGCGACACCGCCGGCGGCGCTGACCTCGATCCAGCGCGTGCGCCGGTGATGAGCCTTGGGATGCTCGTACAGCGACCCGTTATAGAGGCGGTACACATTGCTCAGGATGCCCAGCGGCCCCAGATCTTCGACGACGGTCATATCGAGCAGGCCGTCGTTGGCAATGGCGCGGGGCACGAGCTGCATGCCGTTGCCGCTGTAGCGGCAGACACCGGCATTGATAATGGTCGGGCGTCCTTCCCACTCGAAGCCTTCGGCGCGGACCTGCACCTGCTGGGCTTTGTAGCGGGACACGCACTGCACCAGGCCGAGGAGGTAAAAAATCTGCCCGCGCAGGCCGGCCTTGGACTGGTGGCGGGTCTGCTCCACGACGAATCCGTCGAAGCCCATGCCGGCGACGTTGATAAAAAACCGCGCGGTTTCGCCGGCTTCGGTGCGGTGCAGCATGCGGCCGGCATCCTGAATGGCAAAGCGGGGCTGATGCAGCAGGGGCACGAGCGCTTCGGGGGTCCGGGGCAGGCCAAACATTTTGGCCCAGTCGCCGGCGGTGCCGGCGGGCAGGGTGGCAAGGCCCACCTCCAGCCCGCTCTCCAGCGTGCGCTGGAGCACGCCGGCGGCCACTTCATGCGCAGTGCCGTCGCCGCCGACGCTCAGGAGGCGGCGGGCGCCGTTGTCCACCGCCTGCCGGGCCAGCTCGGCCGCATGGCCAGGCCCTTCGGTCTGGAAGATCGCATGGTCGATCCCTGCCTGGTCCATCAGGCGGGCCAGCTTCGGGGACAGGCGGGCCGCCTTGCCTCCGCCAGCTATGGGATTTACGATCAGGGTCCAGGCAGCCATTGTCGGGATTTGCGGTAAACTACGATTTTCCGGATCACATGCAAAGGCTGCGCTGGAAAAAGCCTCAGGCTTGCGGACGGATGAGGCTGAAAAAGGTATCGGGGTCGATATTGCTGCCGCAGGCGATCAGGCCCACACGGCGGCCGCGGAGCTGCGCTTTCAGGGGCCCGAGCAGCGCTGCGAGGGAAGCTGCGCAGGCAGGCTCTGCGGCGATTTTCATCTCCGTAAACATCAGCCGCATGGCTGCGCGGAGCTCGTCGTCCTGCACGCGCACGACCTCTTCCAGAAAGGCCTTGCACAGCGCAAAGCTGTACGGCAGCGCAAACGGCGCGCCCAGGCTGTCGGCAATGGTATCGATGGAGGCAAGCGACTCGGGCTTGCCGGATTTCAGGCTGCGGTACATCACATCGGCGCCGTAGGGCTCCACGCCGTACACCAGGCAGGCCGGATTCATGAGATGGATGGCCATGCTCATGCCGCCGGCCAGGCCGCCGCCGCCCACCGGAATAATGACGGCTTCCAGATCCGGCACCTGCGTGCAGTATTCCAGGCCTACGGTAGCCGTGCCGAGCATGGTCTGCGGCCCTTCGAAGGGATGCACAAAGTAGCGGCCTTCCTCTTCCTGGATGCGCTCCGCTTCTTCAAAGGCCTGATTTACCGTATCTACGAGCACCACTTCCGCACCCAGGTCGCGGCAGCGGGCAATGCGGAAGGGATTGGCCGTGCGCGGCATGACGACCTTGGCAGTCGTCTCCAGCGAACGGGCGGCATAGGCTACGGCGATGGCATGGTTGCCGGCGCTGACGGCCGTCACCCCGCGGGCCAGCTCGTCGTCTTCGAGCTCGAGCATCACCATCAGTGCGCCTCTCGGCTTGAAGCTTCCGCCGTGCTGAAACACCTCCATTTTGACCCAGACCTCCGTTTCCTCGCCCAGCAGCAGGTCTTTTTCGGGGGATTCCCAGCGGAGCACGGGAGTTTCGATCACGCGGCCGCCGATGCGCGACTGGGCGCGGCGGATCTCGCGGAGGGTAGGCATGGCGGAGGACAGGGAGGCAGGGGACATAGAAACAGGAGGTTGACGCATTCGGGCGGCAACTTACGGAAAAAATCCGCCCCGGCCCAAGCGGAAAGGCAGTCCGGAGCAGCAGACACAGCGCTTTCAGCGGGCCGCCACCAGCAGCGCCAAGCCTGCCGCATACAGCAGCAGCATGAGCCCCAGCAGCCAGGGCACCTCCTTCGGCGCGCCGTCGAATTCTTTCCAGATCAGCATGCCCCAAAGGGCCGCTACAACCGTAGCACCCTGGCCCAGCCCGTAGGAAATGGCCGGACCGGCTTCGCCGGAGGCCAGCACGCTGCACAGCATCCCGGCACACCAGATGGCGCCGCCGAGCACCCCCACCAGATGCGTGCGGAAACTTCCCGCAGCATAATCTGCATAGCGAAGCGGTGCCCCGGTCACGGGCCGCCGCATCAGCAGGGTATTGAAGAGGAAATTGCTCAGCAGAATCCCTGCGGAAAAGAGCACCACAGCCGTGTAGGGGCTGAGTTTGCCGTCGAGCGGCTGGCGGAAATCCGGAAACATGGCCTGTGCGACGTATTTATAGAAGAATCCCATCAGCAGGCCAGCCATTACCGAGAGCAGCAGCCCCTGGCGCGATACGCCTCCGCTCCGGGCCGAGGTGCGCCGGTACGCCGAAGCATTGAGCAGGATCGCTGCGGCAATCAGCAGCACCCCGACGCCGAGCAGCCCCCGGCTGCCGAGCGGCGCGTCCAGGTAGTTGACCCCTACCCCGATCACAAGCGCCAGCCCGATGCCCACCGGAAAGGCCACCGACATGCCGGCCACGGCAATCGCCGCTCCCAGGAGAATATTGGCTGCATTGAACAGCACCCCGCCCAGCAGCGCCGATCCTGCGGCACCGCTTCCGGCCTGCCGCAGATCCGGGAGGAAGCTGCGGCCCTCCGCGCCGAAGCTGCCCAGCGTCAGGGCAGCCAGCAGCGCAAACAGCACGATGCCGAGCACATAGTCCCAGTAGAACAGCTCAAAGCGCCAGGAGGCCGCTGCCAGCTTCTGGGTATTGGCCCAGGAACCCCAGCACAGCATCGTGATGATGCAGAAAGCTACGGCCAGGGGGTAGGTTTCGACGATAAACATAGGGGAAGCAGATTACGGGGAACGGAATCAAGCCTGACAGCGCGGGTGCCTAGGGCAGCTCGCGGCGGAAGGGCGCCGATGCCTGCGCACCCATCCGGGTCACGGAAAGGGCAGCGGCCTGGTGGGCGAAGCGCAGTGCTGCGGGCCAGGGCTGGCCTTCGGCCAGCGCAACGGCCAGCGCGCCGTTGAAGACATCTCCGGCAGCAGTCGTATCCACCGCCTGCACAGGCGGCGGCTCCGTCAGGTATCCGCCCGCCGCATCCTGAAACCACGCGCCTTTGGCTCCCAGGGTAATGAGCACCTGCTGCACCCCCCTGCTGAGCAGCCGGGCTGCTGCCTGCGCGGCAGTCTCCGGACCAGTCACGGGAATACCCGTCAGAAAAGCCGCTTCGGTCTCGTTCGGGGTGATGAGAAACAGATCCTGGTACACCTGCGGCGGCAGTTCCTGCGCAGGCGCCGGATTGAGGATCACCCGCTTTCGATGCAGCTGCCCCAGCCGGATGGCATTCGCTGCGGTCTCCAGCGGAATCTCCAGCTGGAGCAGCACCACGGATGCCTGGCGGAATGCCTCCTCCGCATGATCCAGATCTGCGGGAAGCAGGCGCATATTGGCGCCAGGCGCCACGACAATCTGGTTCTCGCCGCTGCTGTCGACCAGAATTACTGCCACGCCCGACGCCGCCGAGGGATCCGCCGTGCAGTACTCCGTCCGGATGCCGTCCGACCGGAACCCTTCAAGGGCCTGCCGCCCGAACAGGTCGTCGCCCAGCTTGCAGATCAGCCGCACGTCTGCTCCCAGACGCGCCGCCGCAACGGCCTGATTGGCGCCTTTGCCGCCCGGAAACATGAAAAATGTGCCGCCCAGCAGCGTTTCTCCAGGCGCCGGAAACCGGCTGCTCCGGATCACCATGTCCGTATTGGCACTGCCGATCACCAGCACAGCAGCCATTTCTCAGTTGGAATTGGATTTCAGTACCTTCCAGAAATCGGCTGCCAGCGCAGCCGCGTCGATCTCCACATAGGCGCGGATGCGGCGCCGGGTATTCTCCGGCGGCGTGCGCACCGTCCGGATCTCTGCCTGCGCCGGGTTCAGGTAGGCCTCCACCAGCGCCAGATCCCACATGATCCGCATTTCGTCCTGGGGATTGTGCTCCCGCCACCGGTCCTCCAGAATCCGCTCGATTCCGATCCGCTCATCGAGGCGCGCATAGGTGTCTTCGCGGCGGAATTGCAGGGGAAAGGCGGCTTCCAGCGGCATGACCGTCAGGTCCAGGCCTTCCAGATTCAGCACATAGTCGAAAGCATTGAGGTCGTTGCGGATATTGAATTCGCTTTTGTTCCAGACACGGGTCCGGGGATCATACCGGGCGCCGAGGGCATAGATGCGGATGTGCGGCAGGATATCCGGCGCCAGCTGCAGGGCGGAGGCAGCATTGGTCAGCGGCCCCAGGGTGACCACATCCAGCTGCCGGCCCGGCGGCAGGCTGCGCACAGCCGCAATCAGCGCCTGCGCAGCCGGCGAGTCGCGCGGATCAGACTGCCCCCAGGCCCGGCCGGTCTGGCGGTCGGCGCCCAGCGGATGGGGAATATCCGTACGGCCCAGCGCTGCGAGTAGCTGCGCATTGAGCCGCTGGCTCTCCTCCACCGTCACCAGGCCCGCCGCAGCGTAGCCGTTCCACCGCTCGAACACATTCAGATCTGCGTTGTTGAAATGCGCCGAACTCAGGCCGGCAAGGCGCACCGAAGTATCCAGCACGAGGCGGGCAATGGCGTAGAGGTCATCCATTTCGTTGCCGGTATCGGCATCGAGCCACACCAGCCGCCGGGAATCCGGCTGGGCGCAGAGGGACGCAGCGGCAAGCAGTGCCGCCATCCAGAGAGCCGTCAGATGCATGTGCATGCAGTAATATATGTAAAAGAAGCCGGATATGATGCAATTCCGCTACGGAATCCGGCGCAGCAGGCGTACTTTCCACCCGGTACGCTGCGCTCTGCCGTCCGGAGCGGCAGATCCCGCCTACCTGAACAGCAGGCAGACCGGCATGCTCACCTTCGCCGACTGCCCGGCGGGGGTCAGCTTTCCGCTGCGGGGATTGCGCCGGAACACCTGAATATCGCCGCTCTCCTGATTGGCGGCCAGCAGGTAGCGCCCGGTGGGGTCGATGGCAAAATTGCGCGGCGTGCTGCCGAGGGTCGGCTGGTGGCCCTTAGGGGTCAGGCGCCCGGTGCGGGGGTGGATGGCGAATACGGCGATGCTGTTGTGGCCGCGGTTCGAGCCGTAGAGAAAGCGCCCGTCGGGCGATACGTGCAGATCGGCGCAGGTATTGGGGCCGCTGAATCCGGCCGGCAGCATGCGCTCCGTCTGGATGGGAGACAGGGTGCCGTTTTCGTAGCGGAACGCCGCCACCTGGCTCGTGAGCTCGAGCACGGCGTAGGCGAAGGACCCGCCGGGATGAAAGGCAAAATGCCGGGGCCCGCCGCCGGGTGCCGTCCGCACCGCAGGCGGATCGCCGGGCGTCAGCCGCCCGGATGCCGCATCGAACTGGTACACCCGGAGCTCATCCGTGCCCAGATCCGCTACGAAGATCTGCCGCCCGTCAGGCGAAAAATTCACCGAATGCACATGCGGCCCTTCCTGGCGCTCCGCATTCGGGCCGCTGCCGCTGTGGCGGATGGTCTGCACTGCCGGACCCAGCGAACCATCGGGCAGAATGGGCAGCACAGCCAGGCTGCCGCTGCCGTAGTTGCCGGCGATGCACCAGCGCCCGCCCGCATCCACGGCCAGGTGGCAGGGCCACACGCCTTCCGCCGGCTGCCGGCCGATCCGGACCAGCGTGCCCGCCGCCTCGTCGAAACGGAAGGCGGCCACATGGCCGGGGTCGTTTTCCTCCACCGCATACAGATGCTTCCCGCCGGGCGCCAGGGCCAGAAACGACGGATTCTCAATCCCGCCCGCCGCACTCACCTGCGCGAGGGCGCCCGTGGCAGGATCAAAACGGTACACGTAGATCCCCTCGCTGCCCCGTGCCGTGTAGGTGCCGACAAACAGATAGCGCTGCTGGGCAGCCGCATGGAGCGCAGGCAGGATCATCCAAATCAGAAGCACGAAGCGCATAGACGGGATATTTTGCACGAGTAACGCAGATTTTCCGGAACAGGCAAGCCCGCTGCCGGCCTGCGGGGCTCAAATCAGCCCGATTCCGGGCCGTTTTTCCGTTATTTTCTCCGCAATATGAAGACCCAGTCCTCCTCCAGCTCGCGGGGGTAGTTCCAGGCGCCATTGTCCCGCCCGTCGCAGTCGGGCAGGGCTACGGCCTCGCCGGTGCGCGGGTTGTGCATCGTGACGGAGAATACGCCGTCCCGGGGCAGTGCCACGCGGCAGCGGGGCAGCCGGCTGTACACCAGGTACTGGCGGCCGGGGTCGGAGAGGCAGAAGTTGCCGTAATTGACCGAGGCATTATCCGGCTGGAGCTTCCAGTATTCGGTCTGGCTGAAGATTTCCCGCATGATTCCGTAATACTTGAGCATGGTCATCTTGTAATTGCCCCGCCCGTTGATCCAGCCGCCGCCGGTATCCTCCCCTGCCCCGGTGCCGTACTGGGCGGTCTCGCCGGTGGTCTGGTAGCCGCCAGCCATGCAGATCTCCCAGGCCAGCCGGGCGCGGTTTTCGGCGGAGCGCCCATGCGGCAGCTTCGCGGCCGTGGCGCCGCAGCCCCAGGGCGAGTAATGGCCTTCGTAGCCGTACTCTTCGTTGATCTGCGGCAGAATCCGGCCTGTGGCGGCCTGCTTTTCGCGGCAGGCGCTCATAAAGGCGTATCCGCCGCATTCATCCCAGGACTGATAGAGCACCACATCCACCCAGGGCGAGGTGCGGAAGGGAAAATCGGCGTGGCCATGCACCGAGATGAGGTGGCGGTGCGGGTCCGCTGCTTTGAGCAGGGTGCCCATCTGCTCCACCCAGGCTTCGCTTCGGAAGAGGTGGTACTCGTTGGTGACATCCCACATGATGTTGGGGAAGGCGGAATAACGGGCGGCCGCATAGCGGTAATAGCGCTGTTCGTCGGCATTGCCCATCCGCTCGCGCTTGAAGGGATCGCAGCCGTGGTCCAGCCCGTCCACATAGAAAATCAGCGATACGATGATGCCCCGGTCGCGCGCATGCGCGACGAGGCGGTCCAGCTTCTGCCAGTACGGGACATTGAAACGGGTTACATCGAACCCCGGATCATCCAGATCCTCAGGCCGTTCGGCCAGCCAGGGATTCAGCTTGAAGGTAAAGCCCGGCGACTCCACGACTGCCGGCTCCGACCAGCGGCTGCCGCCGTGGGCGCGCCCGTTGATCGCCACCCGGATGCGGTTGATCTGGAAATACGCCAGCCGGTCGATGGCCTCCCGGATGACCTGCTCGTCTTTCCAGCCCATCAGCCAGTAGGCAGTAGTGCTGTTCCAGAAAAAATGCCGCCCGCTGTTTTCATAGATGAAGTGCCAGGGATGCTCCGGATCCGCCCGCAAGGGGCCGTCCTGCCCGGAGGGCAGCACCGTGTAGGCTGCCGTGCGCGTCTGCACCGCGCCGCCCAGCGTGAACCGGAGGACTGCCTGATACCTGCCGGGCTGCGCCGGCATGTGCCGGACCGCAAAGCGCAGCCCGTCCTGCGAATCGCAGAAGCCCTGCAGGGTGTCCGGCTTGCTGCCGGGCAGGGCGACAACCGCCTCCAGCGACGCATCCGTAAAGGGGTTCACGCCCGGCGGCAGCCGGTCGAGCCGGATCGCCAGCTCCTGCATGCCATACATTTCCACCTCGCCCTGGAACGGCAGCAGGGTAAGCTTCTGGGACCGCAGCGGCAGGGCCGCCAGGCAGCAGATCAGCGCGAACGCGCGTATAACAGCCATCATATGCATCGGTTCGGTTACGCAGCTGAATATACAAGCAGAAATCCGGAACCTGTATATCCAGGTTTGCAAATCGTGGCTGCACGTTTGTGGGGAACGGTTTTGCGTATACTAACTTAGATAGATTATTTATCTGCATACAAACCAATCTATGTCCTGCGCCCGGCAGCGCCCTGTTGCAAATCCTGGATTTTATTCGCATCTTCCGCCCTGCTAGCATTTTGCCGATCCATTCTCCTGCATGCTGCGCGTTTTACGCCCCTCCCTCTCCTCGGCTGCCGAATTCAGCCTGAATACCGGCCGCCTCCTTGCCCTGCTTTCGCCTTTCCTCGTCACCGTTGCGCGGCTCACCGACCCGCACCGCGGCGAGCTGCCCTTCCTGAGCGACCTCATCACCGCCGCTATCATAGGCTTCAGTGCAGCGGCCCTCATTGCCAGCTACTTCGTAGCGCCCGTCACCCGGAATTTTTACTACTACATGGTCGCCATGTTCTGCCTGCATGGCGCAGATTCGTTCCACAACCTGTACCTCTTCCGCTTCGGGGACGAGGTCATGTCCGGGCTGCTGGTGTTTACCTTCATCACCACCTGGTTTATCCGCAGCCGCCGCGACCTGCTGCTCTATCTCATCGCCCTCTACAGCATGCTGGTGCTGGTGTATTTCATCACCCCGGACCGCAGCCCGCTGGCCGCTAATTTTCTTCTCCAGTACGGCGTCATCGAGCTGCTTCTTTTTATCCTGATCGGCAACCGCCTGGGCACGATCGAGAAGCTATTTGGCCAGGACCTGCGCTACAAGGAGCTGATCGAGCGGCTCAACGAAGGCATTCTGCAGATCGACAGCTCAGGCCGGATCGAGGTGGTCAACGAGCGCTTCTGCGCCATGCTGGGCTACTCCCGCGAGGAGCTGCTCAGCGGGGTGTATGTGCGCAGCCTCATTTCGCAGGACGACCAGGCGCTGCTTCAGCAGAAGGAAGCCGAGCGGCAGCAGGGCAAAAACGACCGCTACGAAATCCGCATGGTCCGCAAGGGCGGCGGCATTCTCTGGACCCAGATCAGCGCCACCCCGACCGTCAGCGAAGAAGGGGCCATCACCGGTTCCACCGCGGTGGTGGTGGATATTACGATCCGCAAAACGCTCGAAATGGAGCGCGACCGCGCCCGGCGCGACATGGAGCTGACCCAGCAGGAGCTCGCCCTCAAAACGGAAGAGCTGGAGCAGTTTGCCGGCAGCATCGGCAAGGACCTCAGCGAACCGCTCGACGGAATCCTGAGCCATGTGGCCCGGATGAAGCGGCTCGCTTCGGTAGACCCGCATGCCGGGCCGCATCTGGACGAAATCGCCGCCAGCACCCGGCGGATGAAGGACCTGCTCGAAGCCCTGCTGCTCTATGCCGCCAGCGGCGCCCGCCACACCCGCCGCCGGAAAGTAGACCTCGGCGAAATCATGGACGAGGTACGCAGCGGCATGGCCTCGCTCATTCAGCAGCACCACATCAGCCTGCGCTACGAAGCCCTGCCCTCCGTGCAGGCCGACCGCATTCAGATGATCCGCCTCTTCCGCAGCCTCATCGAGCATGCGCTCCGCTACCGCAGCAAGGATATGCCCGTCATCCACATCTCCGCCAGCGAAAACTTCGAGCGGGGCGAATACATCTTCGCCGTGGAGGACAACGGCACCGGCATCGACCCGGCCGACTACGACAAGATCTTCCGCCTGTTCCAGAAACGGGCCGGCACCGAGGGCGAAACTGCCGACCTCAGCCTTGCCATCAGCAAAAAGATTGTGGACAACCACGGCGGCCGGCTCTGGTTTACCTCCAGCTCCGGCAAAGGCACCACCTTCTTTTTCTCGCTGCCGCACGGACCGCTGGCAGCAGAAGAGGAGCCCCGCACGCAGCCCGAAGCGGTCGAACCCTGATCTTCCTCCATGGAACCTAAACAAGTCCGCATTGCCGGCGTGCAAGGCTTTTACGGCGACAGCCCGATGGGCGCGCTGGCCGTGGCCCTGGCAGGCGCCGCCGATTACCTCGTGCACGACGCCCTCGCCGAGCTGACGCTGTCCATTCTCCAGAAAGACCGCCAGCGCCATCCCGATGCCGGCTATGCCCGCGACCTGGACATCCTGGCCCAGCACGTGATGCCCATTGCCTTCTCCAAAGGCATGAAAATCGTGGCCAGCTCCGGCGGGCTCAACCCCGCCGGCGCCGCCCGCAAGGTAGCGGGCATTCTCCGCAGCAAGGGCCTGAAACAGATCCGCATCGCCTGCATCACCGGCGACGATGTCCGGGACCGCATCCCGGAGCTCCTCGCCGCAGGCGAGCCTGCCGCCAACCTCGATACCGGCGAACCCCTGAACCCTGACGCCTATCCCATTACCCACGCCAATGTGTACACCGGGGCAGCCTCCGTGGCGCAGGCCCTGGACCAGGGCGCCGATCTGGTGCTGGCCGGGCGCATCGCCGACCCCTGCCTGACCCTGGGCATTCTGCTGCATGAATTCGGATGGAAACTCGGGCCGGAGGGCCTCAGCCAGGCCGACCTGGACCGGCTCGGCAGCGGCATCCTCATCGGGCATCTCCTCGAATGCGGCGGGCAGGCGTCAGGCGGCAATTCCTATGCGGAATGGCCCATGCCCTACTCCATCAGCAACCTCGGCTACCCCATCGCCAGCGTATCGTCCGACGGCAGCGCCGTATTTTCTATCCTCGACGGGCAGGGCGGCAAAATGAGCCGCAACACCCTGCGCGAGCAGCTGCTCTATGAAATCCACGATCCGGCAGCCTATATCACCCCGGATGTCACGGCCGATTTCACTGGTGTGACGATGGAGGACCTCGCACCCAACCGGGTGCGCGTGCAGGGCGCACGCGGGCGCGCGCGGCCGGAACGCCTGAAGCTGACCCTCGGCCGCATGGAAGGCTACCTGACCGACCAGTTTTTCTTCTTCAGCTGGCCCTACGCCTACGAAAAGGCACAGAAATTTATCCAGGCAGCGCAGGAAATCTGGAAACGCCTGCCCATCCGCCTCGACCGGACCGAGTTTAGCCTGATCGGCGTCAACGCCATGCACGGGGCAGCCGCCCCGGTGCCCGATGCAGCCTGGCTGGCCGAGCTGAATGAAATCGGCGTGCGCGTGGCGATCCAGCACCGCGACGAGCGCGCCGGCAAGACCGCCCTCCAGGCAATCACCTGTCTGGCCCTCAACGGCCCGCCGGGCCTCGTATCCGTGCCGGGCTGGGGCCATGCCGCCCGCGAGCAGCTCAGCCTGTGGCCGGCACTCATTCCCCGCAGCTTCGTGCAGGAGCGCATCGACTGGATGAGCCCCGCCGACCTTCAACCCGCCGAAGGCTTATGAAACGCATCCGGATCATCGAACTGGCTGCCGCCCGCTCGGGCGACAAAAACGACGTGTGCAACATCGGCGTGCTGGCCCGCTCGCCGGAGGCCTATGAGCTGCTCCGCGAGCACCTGACTCCGGAGCGGGTCAAGGCGCACTTCGGGCCCCTCATTCAGGGCGAAGTGCTCCGCTACGAGCTGCCCCTGCTCGAAGCGCTCAATTTCGTCTGCCACGGCGCCCTCGACGGCGGCGGCTCGCGCTCGCTGCGCATGGATACGCTGGGCAAAAACTTCTCCAGCCACCTGCTGCGGTTCGAACTGGAAATTCCTGAATAAGCCTGCCCATCCCCTGATTCCTGCCCGATGCGCCTGCCGCTCCATGCTGTATTCTTAGCAACTGCTGCCATCAGCGCCTGCCGCCCGCAGCCCCCGGCTCAGGCCCACGCCGCCGGCGCTTCACTCTGGCTGTCCACTGCCTACGAGCAGCATGGCGCCCGGCATCAATTTGCCCGCATACCCCTGCAACCGGGTGCGGCGGATACCGCCC
Organism: Bacteroidia bacterium; assembly: GCA_033765305.1. Taxonomy (GTDB): domain Bacteria; phylum Bacteroidota; class Bacteroidia; order J057; family J057; genus RDXT01. The sequence continues at coordinate 17,846 of JANRID010000042.1, read as the reverse complement.
ATACAGACGCGGTCATTGCCGTAGATACCACAGCCGTGTACCAGCCCATCGAAGGCTTCGGTGCAGCGCTGACGGGCTCCAGCGCCTGGCTGCTGATGCAGATGGAGCCTGCCCGGCGGCAGGCGCTGCTGCGGGAGCTGTTTGTCCCGGACAGCAATGGGCTGGGCATCAGCTATCTCAGACTTTGCATCGGCGCTTCCGACTTCTCGGCGCAAGGCGACTACACCTACAACGACCTGCCGCCGGGCCAGACCGACCCGGAGCTGGCGCAGTTCAGCCTGGCGAAGGACGCGCAGGATGTGATTCCCGTGCTGAAGGAAATCCTGGCCCTGGCGCCGGATCTGAACCTCATGGCTACGCCCTGGTCGCCGCCTGCCTGGATGAAGACCAGCGGCCGCATGGCCGGCGGCAGCCTGAAGCCGGAATGGTACAGCACCTATGCCCGCTACCTGGTGCGGTATGTGCAGGAAATGCAGGCTGAAGGCATTCATATTCAAACCATTACGCCTCAAAACGAACCTCTCCACGGCAGCGCCGCCTACCCCTGCATGCTCATGACGGCGGAGGAGCAGCGCGTATTCGTGCGGGACCACCTGGGGCCGGCCTTTCAGGCAGCCGGACTGGACACGAAGATCATCGTGTACGACCACAACTGCGACCAGCCCGGCTATCCGCTGGCGATTCTGGGTGATCCCGCAGCAAAGGCCTTCGTGGCCGGGTCTGCGTTTCACCTCTACGGGGGCGATATTTCCGCCATGCGCACGGTGCACGAGGCGCACCCGGACAAAGGGCTGTATTTTACCGAGCAATCGGGCGGAAGCTGGGCACCCAACTACGGCGACAACCTGCGCTGGTATGCCCGCAACCTGATCATCGGCGCTCCGAACCACTGGAGCCGGACGGTACTTTTCTGGAATCTGGCCCTGGACCCGGCGCATGGCCCCACCAACCGGGGCTGCTCCGACTGCCGGGGCGTGATCACGGTGAATCCTGATTCGGGAAAGATCCAGCGGAACGAGGAATATTATGCCCTGGCGCATGCAGCCCGCTTCGTGCGGCCCGGCAGCGTGCGCATCGGCAGCAGCGGCGGCAGCGGAACGCTGCTGCACACCGCCTACCGGACGCCCGCCGGCCAGACGGTGCTGATCCTCCTCAACGACGAGGCGGAGCCGCGCCGCATTGCCGTCCGAGGCGGCGGGCAGGACCTGCACGCAGCGCTGCCCGCTCACACGCTGGCTACGGTGGTCTGGTAGCGCCGCCCGGACCGCTTGCGGCACACTGCCGCAGAATGTGTACCTTTGCCCCATGCCGCTCAGTTGCCAGATCAGCCTGCTGCCCGCCGAAGCTGCCGACACCGCCCGCATCAGCCAGGCGGCTGCGCGTGCGCTGGGGATTTCCGCTTCGCGCATCCGGCACTGCTCGGTCGTGCGCCGTTCTGTAGATGCCCGCGGCAAAGCGCCTAAAATCGTCCTGAAGCTTGAAGTCTGGGCCGACGAGCCGCCGCCGCCTGCGGCGCCTTTCGCACCGCTGCTGCGAGATGTGAGCCAGGCACCGGAGGTGCATATCGCCGGCAGCGGACCCGCCGGGCTCTTCGCTGCGCTCCGGCTCATCGAGCTGGGACTCAAGCCCGTGATCATCGAGCGCGGCAAGGCGGTCCGCGACCGCCGCCGCGACCTCGCACGCCTGACCCGCGAGGGCATCGTGCACCCCGACAGCAACTACTGCTTCGGCGAGGGCGGCGCAGGCACCTTCTCCGACGGCAAGCTCTACACCCGCGCCACCAAGCGCGGCGACGTGCGCCGCATCCTCGATCTGCTGCACTACTTCGGCGCAGCAGACGATATCCTGATCGATGCGCATCCGCATATCGGCACCAACAAGCTTCCCGGCATCATTGAAGCCATCCGCAGCCAGATCCGCGCCTGCGGCGGCGCGATTCACTTCGGCCATCGCCTCTCCGGACTGGAGATGCAGGGCGGGCAGCTGCGGGGGCTCGTGCTGCAGGACGGCCTGCGCGTGCAGGCACAGGCCCTGATCCTCGCTACAGGCCATTCAGCCCGCGACATTTTCGAGCTCCTGCACCGCCAGGGTATCCGCATCGAGGCCAAGCCCTTTGCCCTGGGCGTGCGGGTGGAGCATCCGCAGGCGCTCATCGACCAGATCCAGTACCACTGCGCGGGCACCCGCGATGAGGCCCTGCCTGCGGCAGCCTATTCCCTGGTGCATCAGGCAGAAGGGCGCGGGGTCTACTCCTTCTGCATGTGCCCGGGCGGCATCATCTGCCCCGCTGCTACTGCCGAAGGCGAGGTGGTGGTCAACGGCTGGTCGCCTTCCCGGCGCAATTCCCCCTACGCCAATTCGGGGATGGTGGTGCAGTTGGAACTCAGCGATTTTCCCGGTGCGGCGGATGATCCGCTGGCCGGGCTGCGGTTTCAGCAGCGCATCGAACAGGCCGCCTGCGAGGCCGGCGGCGGACAGCAGCAGGCGCCGGCGCTGCGCCTGACCGATTTTGCCGCAGGCCGCCTATCTGCCGACCTGCCTGCCTGCTCCTACATTCCGGGCGTGGTGCCTGCCGATCTGCGGGCAGTGCTGCCGGACTTTATCCACCGCCGCCTGCAGCAGGGCTTCCGGCAGTTCGGCAAGCAGCTCCGGGGCTATCTGACGCATGAAGCCCTCGTCGTAGCCACCGAATCCCGCACCTCGTCCCCGGTCCGCATTCCCCGCGATCCGGAAACCCTCATGCATCCCGGACTTGCAGGCCTCTACCCCTGCGGCGAAGGCGCCGGCTACGCCGGCGGCATCATGTCCGCTGCCATCGACGGCGAACGGTGCGCCGAAGCTGCCGCAGCAGCAGTCCTCGCCCCCAGCCGCCTGCCCTGAACCGTTCATGCCCTTATCCTGCATATCATGGCCGAATCCCTGATTATCAGTCCCAATCTCTCCCGCACCGAGCGCTACGCCGAACTGCTGCCCCAGGTGGAATCGGTGCTGGCCGGCGAGACCGATCTCATTGCCAACCTGGCCAATACTGCAGCCATGCTCAGGGAAGCCTTCGGCTTTTTCTGGGTCGGGTTTTACCTGCATACAGACGGCGAACTGGTGCTGGGGCCCTTCCAGGGTCCGCTGGCCTGCACCCGGATCGCGCTCGGCAAAGGCGTATGCGGTGCCGCAGCGGTGCAGCAGTCCACGCTGATCGTGCCGGATGTGGATCAGTTTCCAGGGCATATCGCCTGCAGCAGCCTGTCGCGCTCCGAGATCGTCGTGCCGCTGGTTGCCGGCGGGCGCACGGAGCTGGTGCTCGATGTGGACAGCACCGAGCTGAATGATTTTTCCAGCGCCGACGCGGAAGGGCTCGAAGCCATTATCCGCATCCTCCGCATGATTCACTGGCCTCAAGCCTAGCCGCTGCGACCTATGCTGCCCTGGTATGCGCATGTATTCCCGCTGATCCTCCACGCCTGCATGCCATCTGTCTGGAATCCGCAGGCTGAAAGCCGCACCATTTTTGTCAGCCCCTCCGGCGACGATGCCTTCCCTGGCACCCGGGAGCGGCCTATCCGCAGCCTGGCCCGGCTTCAGGCCCTGCCGCTGGGCCCCGGCGTGCAGATCCGCTTCGAGGGCGGGCAGCGCTTTGAAGGAACCCTGCGGATCGATTCGGCAGCCCGGGGCAGCGAGGCTCAGCCCCTGCGCATCGGCGCCTACGGCGAAGGGCGCGCCATCCTGGACGGCGGCCATGGGCCTGCCGTCGTGCTCAGCGGTACTGCGCATGTTCAGATCCGCGATCTCGTGCTGCGGGGGGCCGGGCTGGACAGCGGCAATACCGCTTCCGGCCTGATCATCAGCCAGTCGCAGCATGTCGAAGTATCGGATCTGGAAGCCTGCGGCTTCCAGCGGGCAGGTGTGCTCATCGAATCGGCGCAGCACGTGACCCTGCGGCGGGTGCATGCGCACCGCAACGGCGGGGCGGGCATCGAGGCCGCCGGCCTGCAGTACCCGCTGCGGGATAATTACGCCCTCACCCTGACCGGCTGCCGCGCCGAGCGCAATCCTGGCAATCCGGCAGTGCGCGACAACCACAGCGGAAACGGCATCGTGGTCGGACTGGCGCGCCAGGTGCTGATCGACTCCTGCGTAGCGGCGGAAAATGGCGGCAGCATGCCCTGGCGCGGCAACGGCCCGGTGGGCATCTGGGTGTGGGAATGCGATTCCGTCGTCATCCAGCATTGCATCGCCTACCGCAACCGCACCGCTCCGGGCGCGCGCGACGGCGGCGGCTTCGACCTCGACGGCGGGGTGACGTATTCGATTGTGCAGTACAACCTTTCCTGGGAAAACGAAGGCGCCGGCTTCGGCATCTTCCAGTATCCCGGTGCCACACCCTGGCACAGCAACGCATTCCGCTACAACGTGAGCATCGACGACGGCCATACCGCACCCGACGGCGCCGGCATCGCCTGGTGGAACGGCGACCGCGACAGCAGCACCTTCCGCCGCTGCTGGATCCACAATAACCTGATTATCAACCGCAGGGCTCCTGCGCTGGCCTATGTTTCCGGCAGCTATCACAGCAGCGGATTCGTGTTCTTCCGCAACATTTTCCAGACTGCAGGCCCGCTGCTCATGCCTCCGGAGCTGCACGGCGAGCGCTTCGCCGGCAATGTATGGGGCACTGCCGATGGCGGTTTCCGCATCGGGCGCTACCGGACTGCGGAAGCCTGGGCCAAGGCCGCCGGCCAGGAATGGCAAGACGGACGCTTTGCCGGCCAGCAGGCCAGCCTGTATCCGGAGCTCCCGGCTGGCTGGCAGATTACAGACCCGGCGCAGCTGCATACCCTGCCGCTGCGGACCGCAGCCCTGCTGCCGCTCTATGGCGATGCGCCGGACTATTCGGCGGTGCTGCCGCCTGCTGCAGCTGATTTCTTCGGGCGTCCGCTGCCGCCTGATGCGGCCCGCAGGCCCGGCATCGGGCCCTAAATGCATACGCCGGACCCTTGCAGGCCCGGCGTATGCGGCAGATGTAATCTGATGCTTATTCCACCCAGATCCGGCGCACCGACTGGCGGTCGTCGGCCTGGATGCGCACCAGGTAGAAGCCGCGCGGCAGCGCAGCCACATCGGCGCTTACCTTGCCGGTTTGCATGCGGCCGGGCGCCAGGGTCAGCAGGGTGCGGCCCGTCAGGTCCGTGATCCGAATCTGCACCTGAGCAGCCTCTTCCAGTTCAAGCGCAACTTCCAGCAGGTCGCGGACCGGGTTGGGATACAGGCTCACCTGGGTGCCGAGCTGGTCTTCGATACCCACATTGAACAGGTTGAGCACGTCGCGGGCCGTGTCGCGGCCGCCGTCGCAGCCGGTCGTGATCAGCAGCACCGTGTACTGGCCGCCGGTGGTATAGACCTTGGTCGGGTTCGGCAGGTTGGAGGTGGTGCCGTCGCCGAAGACCCACTGCAGCGAAGCGGAATTCTGCACCGTGCTGGTGAAGCTGACCTGCAGGTTGTTCGTCACGGAGTACGTAAACGAGCCGTCCACCGGGCCGGAGGCCGGCAGGCTGATGGTGACAGAGTCTGCGCAGAGGTTGAAGTTGTTCTGGAAGATGCTCGTAAACAGCTCTACATCGAATGCAGTAGCTGGGCTTGTAGGATAGGTCACAGTCGGGTTGTCGGCAAACGAAGCCGTGCCGTTGCCCAGATCCCAGAAATAGACGGAGTCAAGCGCCACGCTGTCGAAGTTGGCGAAGAAGGCTTCCAGGTTGAAGAATTTGCTGCGCACGAAGCCGTCGCTGGACTGGTTGGTGAAGCTGATGGGCTTGCCGTACACGATGCAGGCGGCATTGGGCGCGAAGAGCGCGTTGATGTTGTAGGTCACGAAGGGCTCGATCATGAGGTCCATGTCGAGGTTGCCAGCCGAGTTGGACAGGTTGAAGGCGCTGATCCAGTTGTTGTTGAACCGGGCGACCGAGAGGCGCTCGCCTTTGCCGGCATCTTCCACATAGTTGTTGCCGACAATGCCCATCGTGGTATCGGAGAGGTTGCGCACGGTGATGATAAAGTCTGCGCTGACGGTCACCGGCGTAGCGAAGTTCACATTGCGGCGAAGTGCGCTGAAGAGGCCGTTGCCGAAGGTGGTATCGACGAGCGTCGTAGCGGAGGCGAGTGCTGCGCCGGTCGGAACCCCGGTCGGAGAGACGTTGAACACTTCAACGAGCACCGAGCAGGAGAAGGCCGTATTGGCACCTGACCAGGCGTAGAAAGAAGTGCCGTTCAGGGTCACCGTCTGGTTGACGGGCACATTGTAGCGCTGGCCGAAGCCGCTGAGCTGGCCGTTGTTGCGGATGCCGAAGGCCGAGAAGCGGGCGGTATCTATGTAGAAAATCTCCTTGAAATACCCGTATGTCAGGGTATCGGGGCCGCAGACGGCGGCACGGGTGACCATGCCCGCCTGACGCCCTGCCGGGCGGTCGAGGTCGTTGACCAGGTTCACATTCAGAGAAGGCTGGACGGTCTGCGCCGACAGCTGAATGCCGATCAGGGCTGCGGCCAATCCGGAGAAGAGTCTGGCTAAACGCATAAGGGTTCGGTTAAACTAACGTTGGTAAGAAGAGGTACAAACAGGTTAAGCAAAAAATACGCGTATGTAAAGATACAGAGTTGCGAGGAAAAACGAGGCGAAAACGAATTCCAGCCCATATAAGGACGTGTATTTTCGGCCAAAGGCGGCTTCCGATACCCTGAAAGCGACGCATAATCCTGCAAAACGAAAAAAAACCTGCCCGGAGGCAGGTTTTAATGCCGGATTGCGGCGTGTTATGCTTCAGCCTCGGCTTCGGGCTCCGCAGCGGCCTGGGTCTCTGCGGATGCGAGGGCAGCGGCGGCTTCTGCTTCCGCCTGCTTCCACTGCTCATTAAGCTTTTTGAGCTGGTCCTTGTGCTCGGCGATGAGCTGCTTATTCTTTTCGATCCGCGGCAGAATCTGCTGGCGCAGGGCGTCGCCCGATTTGCCTTTGGCAATCATCATCAGGTTGGACTCGTACTGCTCGATCTCGGCCTGGAGTTCCTGGATGCGGCGGCGGGTCTGGGCGATGCTGACCTTGATCGGGTGTCCGGCATGCTCATCCTCCTGCTGGTGCGTATGCTCGCGTTCGCGGCGCGGCTCGCGCTCGCGGCGGCCTCCATCCCGGTCTCCGCGGTCGCGCCCGCCTTCGCGGTAGCTGTCGCGCCCGCCTTCGCGGCGGCCGCGCAGCGACTTGAAGTAGGCATCCACTTCGCCTTTGAATTCTTCCCAGATGCTCTCCTTCTCTTTGAAGGGCACCTTGCCGATTTCCTTCCAGCGTGCCTGGATATCGCGGACGCGCTGCACGGAGGCTTCGGCAGTCGGATTGGCGCTTGCGGCAATCTCCCGCACTTCCTCGATCAGGGCACGCTTGGCAGCCAGGTTGGTGTCTTCTTCCGAATGCACATCCCGGTAATGGGTGCGGCGGCGCTCGAAGAACGTATCGCAGGCCGTGCGGAAGCGGGTCCAGAGGCGGTTGGAGTGGCGCTCCGGCACGGGGCCTACAGCGCGCCAGTCATTCTGGAGGCGCTTGAGCTCCTGGGTTGCCTTATCCCACTCCTCGCTCGTCGAAAGCTGCTCGGCCCGCTCGCAGATGGCGCGCTTCTTGGCCAGGTTTTCGGCCCGCACTTCGTCGAAGTCCTCGAAGAACTTGCTCTTGCGGGAGAAAAATCCGTTGCAGATCTCGCGGTATTTATGCCAGAGTTCGCTGTTGACGCCCTGGGGCGCATTGCCGATGCCCTTCCAGGCCTCCTGCAGCTTGCGCAGCTCCACCGTGGCATCGTTCCAGTCCTTGGGCTTTTCTGCCTCGAAGGCCGCGAACACTTCCATCATCTCGATAATGGCCTGCTTCTTGGCGCCGTTTTCCTGGCGCTGCTGGTCCTGCAGCTCCATGAAGCTGCGGCGCACCTCGAAGAACGAGTCCACCGCTGCGCGGTACTCGTTGTTGACGCGCTCCATCTCTTCGCGGGGCACATGCCCGATCGAGCGCCATTCCTGCTGCATTTCATTGAGCAGGTCGGTGCGCTCCCGCCAGATGTCGGCATCTCCGCGCAGCTCCTCTTCCGGAATCAGCTTCAGCACATCCTGGATGAGCCGTTCTTTTTCCTGGAGGTTGTGCTTGCGGTCGTATTCCACCATCTCGAAATACATCGAGCGCTGGTTGTAGAAGTCGTCGAGCAGGGCGCGGTACTGGCTGTACAGCGGCTCCATGTCTTCCTTCAGCACCTGGCCGATGGATTTCCATTTGGCCTGGACATCCCGGATTTCCTGAATGCGGGTGGGATCCTTGGCTTCCACGACCTGCTTGAGGGTATCGAGCAGCTCGCGCTTGCGGACGGAGTTTTCGCGGCGGAGCACATCGGCTTCCTTCTGCTGCTCGCTGCGCTTGCGGTTGAAGGCGTGCAGCGCATGGAGGAAGCGGGCTTTATAGGCTTCTTCCACGCCGCCCTGGCCGTCGAGCGCATCGAATGTGCGCTTGAGCAGGCCTACCCGCTGCGAAAGCGGCAGCACCGACTCGGCAGCCGTGTACTGCTCCAGGAGCTGGATCAGATCGCTGACGGAAGCGGCAGGAATAATGGCTTGGGCACTGTCCTGGCGTGCCAGAATATCATCGATCATGCCCGGCAGCTCTTCGTTGAGCGGCTCCAGCTCCACCTCCGGAGCCGGTTCGGGCGCCACCGAGATATGCGCGACCCCTTCCTCTACCACGATCTCGGCCACGGGGCTATCTGCCTCCTGGATTTCCTCGGCCTCCTGCGCTTCGGCTGCGGTTTCCGGCACCGGCTCCTCCGCCGGCTCGGCAAACAGCTCGGCCGCCGGCACCAGCCCGTCTTCGTCGGGCATTTCAGCAGCTGCTTCGTCGGCAGGCGCTTCAGGCTCCCCGGCAGACGCTTCATCGGCAGGCGCTTCGGGCTCCTCGGCAGGCGTTTCAGGCTCGGCGGGCTTCGCCGTTTCCTCGGACAGGACAGATTCGGGGACTTCCATCACCGTTTCGGGCTCGGAAGGGTCAGACGCCGGGGTCGCCTCCTGTTGTACTTCCTCATTCAGCATTTCCGGGGTCTCGTTCTCGGGCAGCATTGGGGACACCTATTGAATTCAGACGCAAATAAAGGAATTATTTTCAAAACTACGCCACATTCTCGCAGGAGCAGCCGCTCAGGGCACGTCTGCCAGCCAGGCCGCTACCGCTTCGCGGGCGGGATTGTCCAGGCCGAGCCTGTAGCGCTTATTAAGGTCGCAGAGTTGCTGGTGCAGTTTGTTGGGATTGGATCCGTCGAGGGCTTCGAGGCTGTGTATGCCGAGCTTTTCGAGCAGGGGATGAAAGGCCTCGGGCACGCCCCGGGCGGCAAAGCCCGCCGCATCGAAGGGCGCCGGCGGGTCTTCCGGGCGCATGTGCGGAAAGAAAAGCACTTCCCGGATGTGGCTGGCGTTGGTCATGATCATCGCCAGCCGGTCGATGCCGATGCCCAGCCCCGCCGTCGGCGGCATGCCGTATTCGAGCGCGCGCAGGAAGTCCTCGTCAAGCATCATCGCTTCTTCGTCGCCGCGCAGGCCCAGCTTGAGCTGCGCTTCGAACCGCTCCCGCTGATCCAGGGGGTCGTTGAGCTCCGAAAAGGCATTGCAGATCTCCTTGCGGTTGCAGATCGCTTCGAAACGCTCCACCAGCCCCGGCTTCGAGCGGTGCTTCTTGGCCAGCGGGCTCATCTCCACCGGATAATCCGTGATGAAGGTGGGCTGGATCAGCTGGGGCTCCACCCGGGCGCCGAAGATCTCGTCGATCAGCTTGCCCCGGCCCATGCTGCTGTCTACCGCGATGCCCATCTGCTGCGCCGCTGCGCGCATGCCGGCCTCGTCCAGCTCCGATACGTCCACGCCCGTGAACACCTGAATCGATTCGTACATCGTGTACCGCTTCCAGGGCCTGCGGAAATCGATCTGATTCTCGCCTACCTGCACCACCGTGCTGCCCGCCACGGCAATGGCCACCTGCTCGATCATTTCCTCGACCAGGTTCATCATCCATTCGTAGTCCTTGTAGGCGACGTAGAGCTCCATCATCGTAAACTCCGGATTGTGGTACGGGCTCATGCCTTCGTTGCGGAAGTCCTTGGCAAACTCGTACACGCCGGTATAGCCGCCTACGATCAGGCGTTTGAGATACAGCTCATTGGCAATACGCAGATACAGGGTCATATCCAGCGTATTGTGGTGGGTCTTGAAGGGCCGGGCCGAAGCGCCGCCATAGATCGGCTGCAGCACCGGGGTCTCCACTTCCAGGTAGCCCTGCCCGTCCAGGAAATTGCGCATGGCCCGGATCATCTGGCTGCGCTTGCGGAAGCGCTCCCGCACCTGGGGATGCACAATCAGGTCCAGGTAGCGCATGCGCGAGCGCTGCTCCTGGTCGTGGAAGGTCTCGTAGAGCTTCTCGCCGGTATCCTTGGCAAAGGGAATCGGGCGCAGCGTTTTGGAGAGCAGCTGAAGCTGCTGCACGTGCACCGTTTTTTCGCCGGTCTGCGTCATGAAGGCATACCCGCGCACCCCGATGATGTCGCCGGGCGAGATCAGCTTTTTGAAGATCTCATTGTACAGCGTCTTGTCTTCGCCGGGGCACAGGTCGTCGCGGTTGAGGTACAGCTGCACGACGCCTGTATCGTCCTGCAGCTCGGCAAAGGATGCCTTGCCCATGATGCGCTTGTTCGTCACCCGGCCGGCCAGCGAGACCGACTCGAAGCCTGGCACATCCGGCCCGAAGCCGTCCGCAATCTGTCCGCAGGTCATGCTGACCTCGAATGCCGCCGCCGGAAACGGGTCTATCCCCAGTTCCTGCAACTGCCGCAGCTCCTCGCGCCGCTGTAACTCCTGATCTGAGAGAAATACTGGATGCACGTACGCCTGTCCGTTGAGATGCTCAAGAAGCCGGCGGCTGCGGGAGGCAAGCCGGGCCGGTCTGCCTGCAAAACTAGCTGGATTCCGCAGCTTTCCCAACACTGCAAGCCTGCGGGCTGCGGTGCCGGTCAGGCCGTGCGGGCCATGCCGTTCTGACCGAAGGGCCGTTCGCTGTGCTCGTCCACAAACCGGACCAGATCCGGAATATTCTCCATGACCCTGACCCGTTCGGGAAGGGCCATCCGCTGCGACATGACCTGCTGGCCCGCCACGAGGATCGTGGGGCGGGGGCATTTGCGGCGGAGCTCCTGCAGGTAGGCAGGCGCTTCGTCGCGCGACGGATAGCTGGTGATGATGGTCAGGATATAATCGGGATCGTACACGTCGTTGATGAGGGCCAGGTCCTTGAGCGGCAGGCTCTGCCCCAGGTAAATCACGCGGTTGTAGCGCGATTTGATGATGTAGGCCGAAAAAAGCAGGCTCAGCTCGTGCAGCTCGCCTTCGGGCAGGAAGAGCAGGTAGCGGCGTGCGTTGGGATTCTGCGAGGTCACCTGCCCGTCGATGGCGACGATCAGCTTCTGGCGCACGAGGCTGGTAATGAAATGCTCGTGGGCAGGATTGATGCTGCCGGTCTGCCAGAGGATGCCGATCTTGCCGAGGAAGGGATACACGATGTTCATCATCGTGTTCTCGAAGCCGAACTGCAGCGTATTGGTCGAAATGATCTTCTCGAAGCGCTCCTCGTCCAGGTTCACCATCGCGATCACGAGGGCATTGACCTGGTTGGGGAATTCGAGGTTGGAATCCGAGATGCGCGTCACCAGCTGGCGGATCTCCTCGGGGCTCATCTTGGCAATGCGGGAGATCTTCTCGCCGTTCCGATTGAGGAAGGAAATATTCAGAATGAGCTGAAGATCAGCGTCATCGTAGTAACGGATTTTGGTGGGAGTCCGTTTGGGCGCGATAATTTCATACCGCTGCTCCCACACCCGGAGCGTGTGCGCCTTGATGCCCGAAAGCTGCTCAAGATCTTTGATTGAATAGCGGCCCAACGTAGTATAGATTAAATAAGGTGTGTTCCAGCTGACTGCTCAAATATAGCGAAAGAACTATACATAAGCATCCCATTGTTGAATAACCTGTGCCTGGCGGCTTTTGTTTGACCGTCACAAAAAAAATGAATATTTGGGTAATCGCCCCATCTTCGATACCTTAGCCTTCCTCAAACGACACGCAATGAACGCTCGCCTCTCTGGATTTCTGGCTCTGGCGGTCCTGGTGTACGGCTGGGGCTGCGGTTCCGGCACGCCCAGCCAGCCTGCTGCGCCGGCCGCTTCGGCGCCTGCCCCGCAGCAGCCCGACAGCCGCCAGCAGATCACAGCCGTCCTGCAGGCTTACTATCAGGATCTTTCCAACGAACAGATCGACGTGGCCCGCTATTTTGCGCCGGTGCTCACGCGGTTTTTCAGCTCCGAAAACCTGCCGCGGGAGAAGGCCGGCGAAAGCCTCCGCAACGGATTTGCCGCGCCCGGCCGCCGTATTGTGACCCTGGACCCGGCTTCGCTCACCGTGACGGAGATTCCGGGCGGCTTTGTGGCCGAGTTTTCCGGATACGCCCGCCCGGAAGGGGACGAAACCGCTGCGCTTTTCCGCAACCGCGTCACCTTCGACGCCGGCTTCCTGATCACCGCCTACGAAACCCTCGACAACAGCCGCCAGGCCGGCGAAAGCGAGGCCCTCGGCTCGGCCCGCCGCGCCGCAGCCATCGTCCTGGGCGAGTTCCGCACCGGCACCCTCAACCGCAGCCTCTCCCTCGTGCATCCGGAGCAAGGGTTCTGCTTCCTCACCCACCCCGGCGTGATGGACATCCCCAATTTCTACACCAACCTCCGCGAGGTGTTCAAAACCGCGCCCTGGATGAGCAGCGGCATCCGTACCCTCTGCCAGACGCCCGCCGCCGAACCCCTGCCCGACTTCGACTGCGACAACGGGTTCGCCCGCAGCGGATGCTTCATCGCTCCCTGCCCGGTCGGCTTCCACCGCATTTCCACCCTCATGCAGGATCTCAACCAGGCCGATATGAGCAGCTACTCCGCACCGGAAATCGAAAAGGCCCGGCAGTTGGAAGCGCTGATCAGCATGGTGGTGCTCGATACGGAAAACGAGATCGCATTCTATTTCGGCGAAATCGGCGGCGCCTGGTACCTGCTCCTCATCGATAAGGCCAGCTACGACTGCTCAGCGTAATCCCTGCCAAACAAGCAGCACCGATTCAGGTTCTGAACCGTATGATGTACTGCTCCCGCCCATCCGAGTCTCAACTGATCCGTCCTATGTCTAATCCCCGATGGTATCTGCCGCTGGCTGCACTGCTGGCGGCAGCCGTGCTTTCCGCTTGTCAGGCCCGGAAGCCGATGGCTGCGCAGCCGGTGCCGGAGCCCGCTGCTGCCAGCATCCCCTTCGACCCCGAAGTACGCCAGGGCACCCTGCCCAACGGCATGCGCTACTACATCCGCAAAAACGGCAAGCCCGAACGCTATGCCGAATTCCGCCTCGCCCTCAATGCCGGGTCGCTGCAGGAAGCCGACGACCAGCAGGGCCTGGCCCACTTTGTGGAGCACATGTGCTTCAATGGCACCGCCAATTTCCCCAAAAGCGCCCTGGTGGACTACCTCGAATCCATCGGCACCCGCTTCGGCGCCCACCTGAACGCCTACACCAGCTTCGATGAAACGGTGTACATGCTCCGCATCCCTACAGACGACCCGCAGAAGTTCCGCACCGGACTCCAGATTCTCGAGGACTGGGCGCACAACGTGTCGTTTGAAGGCGAAGAAATCGAAAAGGAGCGCGGCGTCGTCATCGAAGAATGGCGCACCCGCCTCGGCGCCGCCAACCGGATGAACCAGCGCATCCTGCCCAAGACCTTCTACCAGTCCCGCTATGCCGACCGCTTGCCCATTGGCCAGCGCGAAATCCTGGAGACCTTCCCCCACGAAACGCTGCGCCAGTTCTACCGCGACTGGTACCGCCCGGACCTGATGGCCATCATTGCCGTGGGCGACTTCAACCAGGATTCGGTGGAACGGATGATTGTATCGCAATTCTCCCAAATCCCTGCCGCCAGCAGCCCCAAGCCCCGCGAAATCGCCCCGGTTCCGGACCACAGCGAAACCCTCATCGCCATCGAGTCGGATGAGGAGACGCCCAACAGCCAGATCCGCATCACCTACAAGCACCCGCTCAAGCCCCTGCTGAGCGTCAGCGATTACCGCCGCGACCTGCTCGAAACCCTGGCCGCCGACATGCTCAATGCCCGGCTTTCCGAACTGAGCCAGCAGGCCGATGCCCCCTTCAACCTAGCACTCGCCGGCACCGGCACCCTCGGCCGCGTCAAAGCCGCGTTCAACAGCCTGGCCATCGTGCCGCCCGGCGGCCACCTCAAAGGGCTGCAGGCCTTGCTGGTGGAAAACGAGCGCGCTTCCCGGTTCGGATTTACCCAGTCCGAACTCGACCGCGCCCGCAAGACCCTGCTCACCCGTGCCGAACAGTCGTACAATGAGCGCGAAAAAACCGAGTCCCGTACCCTCGCCATGGCCTATGTCGCGCATTTCCTCTCGCAGAAGCCTGTGCCCGGCATCGGCAATGAACTGAAGCTCTACCAGGAACTTCTGCCAGGAATCAGCCTCGATGAGGTCAACGCCGCAGTCAAAGACCTCATCCACCCCGAAAACCGGCTGATCATCTGCACCGGACCCCGGAAAGATGGCGTCGTCATGCCCACCGAAGCCGAAGTGCGTCAGACGATCGGCCAGGTGCAGGCCATGCAGCTCGAACCGTACCAGGATCAGGCCGCCGACCAGCCGCTGATGGCCTCCATGCCGAAGCCCGGCGAGCTGCTGAGCGAATCCCGCATCGACGCCCTCGATGTCACCGAGCTCCGCTATGCCAACGGGGTGCGGGTCATCCTGAAACCGACCGATTTCCAGAACGACGAAATTCAGCTGACGGCCTTCAGCCCCGGCGGCCATTCCCTCTATCCCGATGACCAGGCGCTTTCTGCATCGTACGCCGCGGCGATTGTCTCTTCGTCCGGCGTAGGGCCCTACAACAACGTTCAGCTGGAAAAATACCTGTCGGACAAGTCTGCTGAAGCCTATCCGTATATCTCCGAACTGCAGGAAGGCTTCAACGGCGCCAGCTCCATCAAGGACTTTGAGATCATGCTGCAGCTGATCCACCTCTACTGCACCCAGCCGCGCAAAGATCCGGATGCCTTTGCCTCGTTCATGGCACGCGAAAAAGCACTGGCCGGCAATGCGCTTTCCAACCCCGAAAACTGGTTCCGCAAGGAGGTCAACACGGTCATGACCGGCGGCCACCCCCGCAAGCAGCTCTTCCCGCAGCCGGAGGAGCTTGGCCGGGTAAATCTGGAGACTGCCTATGAGGTATTCCGCGACCGCTTTGCCGATGCAGGCGATTTCACCTTCGTGCTCGTCGGCAGCTTCGACCCTGCTGCCGTCAAGCCGCTCCTCGCAGCCTACCTGGGCAGCCTGCCCGGCAACCGCCGCACCGAATCATGGCGCGACATCGGCGTCATGCCCCCGGACAGCGCGCTGAAGCAGATTTTCCGCAAAGGCAAGGAGCCTAAGAGCGTCGTCAGCATGCAGTACCACGGCAGCTTTGAATGGACGCCGGAAAACCGCTTCAATCTGAATGCTGCGCTTCAGGTGCTCAACATCATGATGCGCGAATCGATGCGCGAGGACCAGGGCGGCGTGTACGGCGTCCAGTCCGGCGTCAGCACCGTCCGCGATCCCAAGCCCCGCTATACGGTGAACATCGGCTTCGTGTGCGCACCGGAGAATGCCGAGCGCCTCATCGGCACCGCCGTCCGCGAGGCGGAAACCCTTGCCAATGAAGGCCCCTCGGAAAAAAACCTCCAGAAGGTCAAGGAGCTGCTCCGCAAGGATCTGGAAGTGGGCATGAAGGAAAACCGTTGGTGGATGTCGCAGCTCAACAGCGCGTACCAGTACGGCACCGACCCGGCCCGCCTGCTGCAAAGCGCCGAACGGATCGAGGCGATTTCCGCCGCCGATATCCAGTCCGCGGCGAAGCAGCATCTGAAAGCGGCATCGCTGGCCGCCTTTGTGCTGCTCCCGGAAATCACCGACCGCGACCGGTAACCGCCCAGATGCCATCCGAACCGGGGCGCTTCCGGCAAAGCGCCGGAGCGCCCCGGCCTGTTTTCTCCGATTTCTTCCAACCCGCCTTCCCGTGCCATCGGACCAGCTTCTGTTAGCCATCCTGGGCGCAGCTGTGCTGCTGCTGGCCCTTGCCACGGAATACAGCGCCCGGCAGCGGCTCCTGCCGCAATGGCTGGCGCGCAAGCTGCTGCATCTGGGCGCCATTGGCGCCTGCGCCGCGGCTCCGGCCCTGCTCGAACGCCTCGACAGCCTGATCTGGCTGACGGCAGCTGCGGAGCTGCTGCTGATCTATCTGGTAGGCACCAACCGCCTGTTTGCCGAAGAGGAAGGCCGCCGGAGCTGGGGCATCGCCCTCTTCCCGGTGGCATACCTGCTGCTGCTGCTGGCCTTCCCGGACCGGCGCGGCCTCATTGTCGCGCCGATGGCCATGCTGGCCTTGTGCGATGCCGCTGCCGCAGTCAGCGGCAAACTGCTGGCCCGGCACTTTTTTGTGCTGACAGGCGACCGCAAGTCCTGGGCCGGAAGCCTGGCGTTCGTGCTGAGCGCCGCCGGGCTGCTCGCATGGCTGGCCCCATATCTGGAAGCGCACGGCGCAGCCAGCATAGGGCCCGCCGGATGGCTCTGGATCGCAGTCATGGTGGCCGCGGTTGAGGCAATGGGTTCGCGGGGCTTCGACAATTTGTGGGTTCCGCTGGCTGCCGCCTGGCTGCTGTACCCCCGCGATCAGGCGCAGCCGGACTGGGTGCTGATCGCCGGAATGGCAGCCGCCTGCCTCTTCGGCCTCTGGACGGTTCGCCGCCGGAGCCTGACGCCCGACGGCGCAGTCATGACGGGCCTGCTGGGCCTGGGGGTCCTGCACAATGCCGGCGCGGCATGGCTCATTCCGCTGATCGTATTTTTTGCCGGCAGCGTGCTGCTGGGCCGGCTGCCCCGCACCTCCGGCACCCGCTCAGACCGAAAGCACGGCCAGGCACGGGACTACATCCAGGTGCTGTGCAACGGCGGGCTGTACGGGCTGCTGGCCGCTGGGGCCGGCGCCGGCCAACAGATCTATATCCTGATGAGCATATCGATAGCCGTCAGCACCGCCGATACCTGGGCATCCGAACTGGGCATGTACGTCCGGGGCGCCACGCTCGATCTGCGGCGGATGCGGCGGACGGCGCCGGGGATTTCGGGCGGCATCAGTGCGGCAGGCAGCCTGGGCGGGCTGATGGGTGCAGCGGTGATCGCCTGCCTCGCCAGTCTGATGCTGCATGGCACGCTGAAAGCAGACCTGGCTGCGGCTGTCGCTGCGGCCGGCTTTGGCGGCATGCTGGCCGACAGCCTGCTGGGCGCCTGGGTGCAGGTGCGCTACCGGGATCCGCAGAGCGGCGAAGAGGCTGATACCGAAGCACCTGGATATGTACAGGCCGGGGGTATCCGATGGATCAGCAATGACGGAGTAAATGTGCTGGCGAATGCGCTGACGCTGCTTGCAGCGTGGGGGGTATTGGGATTGGGGTGCTGAGGCCCTTGCGGAGCCGCGTCCGGGTGTGCGGGGATGGGGGGTTCGGGTGTAAGGGCGGGGGTGCAAAAAAGCGCAGCGCCCCGGGAGGGGGCGCTGCTGAAGACCGGCGTCTACCTACTCTTCCACGTTCTACCGCAGTACCATCGGCGTTACGGGGCTTAACTTCTCTGTTCGGGATGGGAAGAGGTGGACCCCCG